>NZ_CM176700.1:4800000-6531460 GCF_058129505.1 Gordonia sp. LMA484 | reverse complement strand
GCGACGAGAGTAGCGGTCAGTGTTGACTGGTGGAATAGATCGCGGCGGCACGCAGTTGAACAGCGCGACGGTCCCGGGATCTCTGCCCCCGGGCCCCATCCCTTTTCGCCGCTTCGAGCGGCCACTCGCCGAGAGGCGCATTGCCCGGGACCGTCCCCATCACCACTGCACATTCCGCCGACCGAGCCCGCCCGTCATCGGGCGTCGAAAACCAAGCACGTCGGCGAAGCATGTACTGACAGACCCTCCCTCGCACCGTCGGCGGTCTCTAGCCTTGCTTGAGACACGAAGGAGGATTTGTATGCAGTACCGTCCGCTCGGCCGAACCGGTGTCCAGGTCAGCCCGCTGTGCCTGGGCGCAATGATGTTCGGCCCCTGGGGCAATGACGACACCCAGGACTCGATCCGCATCATCCACGCCGCCCTTGATGCAGGCATCAACTTCGTCGACACGGCCGACGTCTACTCCGGAGGCGTTTCCGAAGAGATCGTCGGCCAGGCGCTGCACGGTCGGCGCGACGACGTGTTCCTGGCGACGAAGTTCTTCATGCCGATGGGCGAGGACCCCAACCAGCGTGGTGGTTCCCGCCGGTGGATCATGCGCGCCGTCGAGGATTCACTGCGTCGCCTGAACACCGACCACATCGACCTCTACCAGGTGCACCGGCCCAGCCCCGACACCGACGTCGAGGAGACCCTCGGCGCGCTCACCGACCTGGTCCGTCAGGGCAAGGTGCGCTACATCGGCTCGTCGTCGTACTCGGGTTCGGAGATCGTCGAGGCCCAGTGGGCCGCCAAACAGAATCATCTCGCGCGGTTCGTGACCGAACAGCCCCCGTACTCGATCCTGGTCCGCGGCATCGAAGAGGACGTGTTGCCGACGGTGCAACGCCACGGCATGGGCACACTGACCTACAGTCCCCTCGCCGGCGGCTGGCTGTCGGGTCGCTGGCGTAAAGACGCCGCCTCCACCCCCACCTCGAGCGCGCGTCCCAGCGCCCGCTTCGACATGTCGACCCCGGCCAATCAGCGCAAACTCGACATCGTCGAGGAGCTCGCCGTACTGGCCGAGCAGACCGGGATCACCCTGATCGAGTTGGCGATCGCCTTCGTGATCAACCATCCCGGCGTCACCGCCGCGATCGTCGGGCCGCGCACCATGGAGCAGCTGCAGTCCTATCTGCCGGCCGCCGACGTCACGCTGCCGGCCGACGTGCTCGACCGCATCGACACCCTCGTCGCACCCGGAGTCACCATCAACCCCGACGACAACAGCTACGGCACCCACGAACTCACCCCGGCCGCACGACGCCGTACCGGCCTCGACGACCAGGGCTGAGACACAAACCGATTCTTCCGCCGCCCACCGATCTCCGGGGGCAACGATCAAGGAGAACCGCATGGAACTCGCACTGCACATCGCCGACTTCACCTGGACCGGCGGCGCCACCGAGCTCGGCCCGGCACTGGTCAAACATGTCCGTGACGCCGAGGCGATCGGGGTGCGCCGGATCAGCGTGATGGATCACTTCTGGCAGATCCGCGGCGTCGGGCCGGCCGAGAACGAGATGCTCGAGGCCTACTCCGCCCTCGGCTTCATCGCCGCCCACACCGAGCAGGCGCTCCTGCACACCCTGGTCACCGGCGTCACCTACCGCGAACCGGCGCTACTGGCGAAGGCGGTCACCACCCTGAATGTGCTCTCCGGCGGCCGGGTCGGCCTCGGCATCGGCGCCGCCTGGAACGACGAGGAGTCCGACGGCCTCGGCTTCGCGTTCCCGCCGACCGCGGAGAGATTCGAGCGACTCGAGGAGACCCTGCGCATCTGCCTCCAGATGTGGTCGGACTCCGAGGAGCCGTTCGACGGCGAGCACTACCGGTTGGGGCGGACCCTCAACTCGCCGCAATCACTGACCAAGCCACACCCGTACCTGATGATCGGCGGCTCGGGCGAGAAGAAGACGCTGCGCCTGGTCGCGCAATACGCCGACGCCTGCAACATCTTCGGCGGGCCGGAGGCCGCGCACAAGCTCGACGTGCTCCGCGGGCACTGCGACGCCGTCGGACGCGACTACGAGGAGATCGACAAGACCACCATCTTCCGGATCGATCCGGGCAGCACGGTCGATGACATCGTCACCACGGCCAACGAGATGGCCGCCGCCGGGTTCACTTCCGCCTACGTCTACGCCTCCGGCATCACCGAACCCGAGCGGATCATCGACCTCTTCGCCGCCGCGATACCGCGCCTGGACTGAGCCGACGCCCGACGGGTGTCACCGCAGTCCGAGCGGATCGCCCTCCGGCGGTCGGCCGCTTCGACCGGGCCGGGTGGCGTCGGCACGATCGGGCAGCCAGATCACAAAGGTGCTGCCCACGCCGGGCGCGCTGTGCAGCGCGAGGCGTCCCTCGTGTGACTCCACGATCTGGCGAGCGATGGTCAGGCCCAGGCCTGCTCCGGGCCCCGCCGCGCCAGGCCGCTGGTCTCCGGCCCGCCGGAACCGTTCGAAGACCCGCTGCTGGTCCTCCTCGGCAATGCCCGGCCCCTCGTCGCGCACCGCTATCCACGCCCACCCGTCGACGCTGCCGGCGGCGAGTGTGATCGTCGAGGCGTCCGGGGCCAGTCGCAAAGCGTTGCCGAGGACGTTGACCAGGGCGCGGCTGAGAGATTCGCGGTCGGCGTAGACAACCGGGCCCGCCGCAGAGTGAACGGCGAGGTGCAGGCCACGGTCGCGCGCGAGGAGTGTGTGATCGTGCGCGACGTCGGTGACGAAGTCGTGGATGTCGATACGCTCGTCGGCGAACGAACCGGATCGACGCCGGGCGGTGGCCAGCAGATCGTCGAGCAGACGCCCCATCCGGGCGGTCTGCCGGGAGACGATCGCGAGTGCTTCGGCCCGTTCGGCCTGGGTCGCACGGTCGTCGCCGAGTACCGCCTCGACGTTCGCCTGGATGACCGCGACGGGGTTGCGGAGTTCGTGGGAGACGTCGGCGACCAACGCACGCTCTGCGCGGAACGCGGTGTCGAGGCGCTCGAGAAGACTGTCGAGCGTGTCGGCCAGCGTCCGGAGTTCGTCGCGGGGTCCGGTTGCCCGGATGCGCTGCGAGAGGTCGGTGACACGGATGAGGTTCGCGGTGGTGGTGATGTCGCCGATGGGCCGCAGCATCCGCCCGGCGACGAACCAGCCCACCAGCAGGCTGATCAAAAAGATGACCGCCAGCGCGATCAGCGAATAGTTGCGCAGCGTGTCGAGGGTTGACTGGTTGACCGCTTGCTGCACGCTCTCCAGGTCGGCCGCCTGGAACGTCTCGCCCGACTTGTAGATCAGTGTCCCGTCGGGCTGGCGCAGGAACTTCTTGACCGTGAGCGGGTCCAGCGGCCGCGCATCGATGCTGTGACGCAGCGCGAGGTAGACCGCCAGCAGGATGAGTCCGGTGATCGCGAACAGCAACGTGGACGTCGTCAGCGCCATTCGTACCCGGATCGTGCGCAACGCACCCGGTACCACGAAGCGGCGCGTCATCGGCTCAGGAGCTCTGCGCGGCGGGTGGGGCGTCGGCGGATCGCAACCGGTACCCGCGACCGATCGCGGTGTGGATGACCTGTGCCTCGTCGTCGACGGTCAGCTTGCGGCGCAGGGTTCCAACGGTGACCCGGACGGTTTGGGTGAACGGGTCGGCGTGTTCGTCCCAGACATGTTCCAGCAGCTGCTCGGCGGAGACTACGTGATCGGGTCGCGACATCAGGAACCGAAGAACGGCAAACTCTTTCAGGGTGAGATCCACCTCGCGCAACCCGCGGCGCACGATCTGGCGGGCGGTGTCCATCGTGATGTCGCCGACCCGGATCAGCGACGAGTCCCCGGTGATCTCCCGACGGAGCACCGCACGCAGGCGCGCACTGAGTTCGGCGAGTGCGAACGGTTTCACGATGTAATCGTCGGCGCCGGCGTCGAGGCCGCGCACCCGATCCGGCAGGGTCCCCAACGCGGTGAGCATCACGATGCGCATGTCGCGCCCGGACCGCGAGTCAACGACACCGTCGCGAATACCGCGCGCCAGCTCCAGCCCGTCGCCGTCGGGCAGGGTCAGATCGATCAGTGCGACGTCATACTCGTTGACGGTCAACCGGTCCCGGGCGTCCTGCTCGGTGAGCGCAGCGTCGACCGCGTAGCCTTCCCGCTGCAGGGCGATACGCAGCGCACTGACGAGATCCTCCTCGTCCTCCACGATCAGCATGCGCATATCGCCCCAGAGTAGCGAGGACCGGCACATGCGGCCACGCGGCTTTCGGCGATCTTTCGTTCTGTCTTCCACAGGTTTTCGCACGTGCATGCTGAGCTGAGGCCATGACCTCACCCGATGACCGACAACCTCCACCCGATCTGCCGACCGCCGCCTCCGAGGCGCCGGTACCGGTCTCCCACCTGGCATCCGGCGCGGTCATCGAGCGCGCCCTGTTCGAGATGAAGAAGGTCGTCGTCGGCCAGGACCGGATGCTCGAACGGCTTCTGGTCGGCCTGTTGGCCCGTGGACACATCCTCCTCGAGGGCGTGCCCGGCATCGCGAAGACCCTGGCGGTGCGGACCGTTGCCACCGTGGTCGGGGGGACCTTCCGTCGGCTGCAGTTCACGCCCGACCTGATGCCCGCCGACATCGTCGGCACCCGGGTCTGGCGGCCGTCCACCGAATCCTTCGACATCGAACTCGGACCGGTGTTCGGCAACCTGGTGCTGGCCGACGAGATCAACCGCGCACCCGCCAAGGTGCAGTCGGCTCTCCTCGAGGCGATGGCCGAACATCAGGTCAGCATCGGCGGACAGACCTTCGGCCTCCCCCACCCGTTTCTGGTGCTCGCGACCCAGAACCCCATCGAGAACGACGGCGTCTATCACCTACCCGAGGCGCAGCGCGACCGGTTCCTGCTCAAGATCGACCTCGGGCTGCCCAGCGAGCTCGACGAGATGGAGATCCTCGCCCGGATGGGTACGCGGCCGCCGCAGGCGTCGCCGATCCTGGCGATCGAGGATGTCGCCGCGCTGCAGGACGCGACCGAACAGGTCTTCGTCCATCACGCCGTCGCCCACTACATCGTGCGCCTGGTGATGGCGACCCGCGATCCCGCGACCTACGGGGTGCCGGGGATCGGATCCGTGCTCGAGTACGGCGTCAGTCCACGCGGTTCACTGGGGCTGCTGGCCGCCGCCCGTGCCCTCGCCCTGATCCGGGGTCGCGACTATGTGCTGCCCGACGATGTGCGTGACATCGCGGCCGACGTCCTCGCGCACCGGATCGTTCTCACCTTCGATGCCCTCGCCGACGGTGTGTCGCCGCGCCGGGTCGTCGACGAGCTCCTCGCCGGGGTGGCTGCGCCGCAGATCGCGCACCGCGACGACGACTCCGAGCTCGCGTCGTGAGCACCAACCCGTTCGGCTCGGTCGACCTCGCTCTGCGACGGCGGCTCGACAGCCTCGTGCCCGGCGATCGTGACGGAGTCCGGCTCGGCGCCGGTTCCGAACGCGAAGAGGTGGTGAGGTATCAGCCCGGCGACGACGTGCGCCACATCGACTGGAACATCACGGCACGCTCGGCGGATCTGCACGTGTGGCGTCCGCGCGCCGACAATCAGCTCGACACGTGGGTGCTGCTCGACCTATCGCCGAGCATGGCGTTCGGCACCACGACCGGCGAGAAGCGCGAACTCGCCACCCAGGTCGTGTCGGCGGTGGGACAGCTGACCGATGCGCCCGGCAACCGGCTCGGGATCGCCACACTGTCCACGCAGGGCGTGCGATGGCACCGCCCCGATCGTGCCCGGGTCACCGGCCACCGGTGTGCACGGTTGCTCACCGACCTCGATCAGCGCAGCGGCGAGGCCCCGCCGTTGGGTACCTCGCTGGAGGCATTCGCCCGACGGTATCGCCGGACCGGGTTGCGCATCGTCATCTCCGATTTCATCGATCCCGAGGGGCGGCTCGGTGGGCCGTTCGATTGGGAGCGCCCCCTGCGACAGCTCGCCGCCCGACACGACGTCATCGCGGTCGAGGTGTCCGATCCCCGTGAGATGTCGCTACCCGACGTCGGTTCGGTGGTCCTCGTCGATCCGGAATCCGGGCGGCAACGCACGGTGTGGACCGCCGATGCCGACCTGCGTCGGCGCTACCTCGCGGCCGCCGTCGCCCGGCGGTCGGCCATCCACAGATCGATCACCGCGGCCGGCGCCGAACACCTGTCGGTGGACACCGGCCGTGATTGGGTCCGCGATCTCGCCCGTTTCCTCCGTGCCCGGCGCCGCACCCTGAATCGGCGCGGACGCCGAATGCGCGGACAGTAGAGGAGTGCCATGACCTTCCTGTTCCCCCTGGGGCTCCTGGTCCTCGTCCCCGTCGCCGTGCTCGCGATCTCCTACGTCGTCATGTTGCGACGGCGGCAGCGGTATGCCGTGCGTTTCGCCGCACTCCCGTTGCTGGACAGCGTGATCCCGGAGAAACCGAAATGGCGGCGTCATCTACCTGCCGGCCTGCTGCTGGCAGCGCTGGGGCTGACCGGACTCGCGGTCGCCCGGCCCGAACTGCCGGTCCGGGTCCCCTATGAACGAGCGACGATCGTCGTCGCCATCGACACGTCGGAATCCATGCGGGCCCAGGATGTCACGCCCGACCGGATGACCGCAGCCCTCGATGCGGCAGGCGATTTCATCGAGCAATTGCCCGACACGTTCAACGTCGGCGTGGTGACGTTCGCCGGCAGCAGCACGGTGATCCATCCCCCGGACACCGATCACGATGCCGCCCGTGCCAGCCTGGGCGCGGTCACCACCGAGTCACGCACCGCCATCGGCGAGGGCGTGCTCACCTCGCTCGACCAGGTCCGCAGCATCGTCGGCCCCGGTCAGGAAGAGCTGCCCGCGCACATCGTGTTGCTCTCCGACGGCAGCAACACCAGCGGCCGGTCACCATCGATCGCCGCCGAACAGGCTGCGGCGGCCGGCGTTCCGGTGTCGACGATCGCCTACGGCAGCGCCTCGGGCACCCTGGCCGCCGGCCCCTACTCGATCCCGGTGCCTGTCGACGCCGCCACCCTCGCCGAACTGTCCGACGCCACGGGCGGCCGCGCCTACAGCGCCGAGAGCAGCGACGAACTCCAAGACGTCTATCGCGAGATCGGTTCCTCCATCGGCTGGCGAACCGAACAGCGCGAGGTGACCCCGTTCGTGGCGGCGCTGGCACTGCTGTTCGGGCTGGTCGCGGCGGCATTCTCGCTGCGCTGGTTCTCCCGACTCGTCTGAGAAGGACACCCATGACCCGCTCACCGTTGCACCTCGGACAACCCAGTGGCCCCGACTTCGTCGTACCCGACACGAGGGCGTCCATCCCACGCCCGCCCGCGCCACCTCCACCGACGGTGCCGCGACCGACGGGGCAGGTTCCGTCGCGTGTTCAGCACACCGGACTCGGTGACATCCATCCGCGACCACCCGCGGTGGTGAACCATGCACACGCACAGACGGAGACGACCTCGCCACCCGACCGACATGCGCTCCCGCTTCGGTCCGGCGGTGTCGCCTTGCTCGCCGTCGGCTGTCTGCTGGCCGGCACCATCGCGGGAGGGACCGCCGGATTGATCGCCGCCACCGTCTACCCGACGCCTGCGCAGCAGACCTCCACCGCGCCGGGTGGGGTCGATGCCCGGGCGGGCGCGGCCACGCTGCTGCCGAGCGTCGTGCAGATCCGTACCGGCCAGGCACGCGGGTCGGGCTTCGTGTTCGATGACGAGGGGCATGTCCTGACCAACCACCACGTGATCGCCGGCGCAGGGCGCGTGGAGGTCCAACTCGCGGACGGTCGCACTGTCACCGGCCGCGTCGTCGGGAGCGATCCGGCCACCGACATCGCGGTGATCGCCCTGCCGGGGTACGCCCCGCCCCCGGCCGACCTCGGAGTGAGTGCGTCACTGCAGATCGGCCAGCCGGTGATCGCCGCCGGGTCACCCCTCGGTCTGTCGAGCACTGTCACCGCCGGCATCGTCAGCGCGGTCGACAGACCGGCCCAGCTGCGTGGACCGGGGCAGCTCCAAGCGCCGATGATCCAAACCGATGCGCCCATCAACCCGGGGAACTCCGGTGGCCCGCTCGCCGACCTCACCGGACGTGTCGTCGGCGTCAACACCGCGATCGCCACGGTCGGCGGTGCCGAGTCGGGCAACATCGGTATCGGCTTCGCCGTGCCGATCGATCGCGCGGTCCGCACCGCCACACGAATCATCGCGAACGGGTGACACGGCATCCGGCCGGACGGCCCACCGCGCTGACAGCACCGCCACCCCGCGCACCCCGCTCAGCCACCCCCGCACACCGCGCTCACAGCACCGCCACCCTGCGCACCCCGCTCAGCCACCCCCGCACACCGCGCTCACAGCACCGCCACCCTGCGCACACCGCGCTGACAGCACGGTCCACCCCCGCACCCCCGCGCTCACAGCACCGCCACCCCCGCACACCCCGCGCTCACAGCACCGCCACCCCCCGCTCCCTGAGGAGCGAGGCGCCAGCCGAGCGTCACGAAGGGCCGGCCCTTCGTGACGGGCCTCCGCAAGCTCCAGCCCTCCTCAGGGACCGGGGCGACAAGCCCCCACAAGCTCCAGCCCTCCTCAGGGACCGGGGCGACAAGCCCCCACAAGCTCCAGCCCTCCTCAGGGACCGGGGCGACAAGCCCCCACAAGCTCCAGCCCTCCTCAGGGACCGGGGCGACAAGCCCCCACAAGCTCCAGCCCTCCTCAGGGACCGGGGCGACAAGCCCCCACAAGCTCCAGCCCTCCTCAGGGACCGGGGCGACAAGCCCCCACAAGCTCCAGCCCTCCTGAGGGACCGGGGCGACAAGCCCCGACCCTCCCTAGGGACCGGGGCGGATGCAGCCCCAGATTTCCACGCTCATGTCCGCGGGCATCACCTGAGCGGCTCGCCGATTGGATCGTCCAGTCAGCGACGCTGTGTGGTGATGCCCGCGACGCGAGAGCCGGCGCCACAGCGCATCTAGCGGTTTGTGGCCTCGTCCCGCTTGGGCAGCACCCAACCCACCCGCGGGAAGTGGCAGGTGTAGCCGGTCGGGTAACGCACCAGATAGTCCTGATGCTCCGGCTCGGCCTCCCAGAACGGCCCGGCGGGTTCGATCGTCGTCACCGCCTTACCCGGCCACAGGCCTGACGCGTCGACGTCGGCGATGGTGTCCCGCGCGACCTGCTCCTGCTCCGGGGTCAGCGGGAAGATCGCCGACCGGTAGCTCGTGCCGACATCGTTGCCCTGACGATTCTTCGTCGACGGATCGTGGATCTGGAAGAAGAACGCCAGGATGTCACGGTAGGTGGTCTGCGTCGGGTCGAACACGATCTCGACCGCCTCGGCGTGACCCGGATGGTTGCGGTAGGTGGCGTGGTCGTTGGCACCGCCGGTGTAGCCGACCCGGGTGTCGAGCACACCCGTTTGGCGGCGGATGAGGTCCTCGACCCCCCAGAAGCAACCGCCCGCGAGGACGGCCGTCTCGGTGCCGGGGCGACGGGTGATCTGTCCGGTGTCGGTGGTCATCGTGCGTTCTCCTCCGTGCTGGTGTCGGTTGTGCTGGTGTCGGTTGCGCTCTCGATCGGTCCGAACAGCTCCCGGTAGGCGCCGTAGCCTTCTGCCTCGAGGTCGGCGACCGGGATGAAGCGCAGTGCTGCCGAGTTCATGCAGTAGCGCTGCCCTCCCGCGTCGCGCGGGCCGTCGCCGAAGACGTGGCCGAGGTGGCTGTCCGCGCCGGACGAACGCACCTCGGTGCGACGCATCCACAACTTCCGATCGGTCTTGGTGCTCACCGCGTCGGCGTCGATCGGCTTGGTGAAACTTGGCCACCCGGTTCCGCTGTCGTACTTGTCGGTCGATGAGAAGAGGGGCTGTCCCGAGACGACATCGACGTAGATGCCCGGCTCGTGGTTGTCCCAGTACTCGTTGGCAAAGGCCGGCTCGGTTCCGTCCTGCTGGGTGACGCGGTACTGCGCGTCGGTGAGGCCGCGCACGGCCTCGGTGGTCTTGGGATACTGGTTGCTCACTACTCCCTTTCTGGCGCCGCTGGCTGCGGCGACACCATGCACAACAACCATCGTCCAGGTTTTGGTCCCGGCGGGTCCGCCGACCCGGACATGGCGTGTAGCAGGTTGCTACACTCGGTGGATACTGACCAGGAGGCATGATGACCCGTTCCGCCGACAAGGTCACCCGGTTCGACGCAGGCCTGGTCGACAGTGCGATCGCCGAAGGCCGTCGCCAACACCGCACCGGGCGCCAGCAGCTCGAATACTGGGCACGGGTCGGTCGCGCGATGACCGCACACGAGACCGCGTCGCTCAAGCGAGTCGAGGAAGCGGTGACGGGTCGTCAACCGACCACCGACCTGACCGCCGACGAGGGACGTGTCTTCAACGCCGAGATCCGGGCACGCATAGATGAGAGCCTGGCGTCCGCCGACTACCGACAGGAGCTCTCGGCCCGCGGCGTCACGACGGTCTCGCTCGACGAGGATGGACGGATGGTCGAGGTCCGGCCGGACGGGACTACTCGCGTCGTCGACGCCGAGTGAAACGCCTGGACCTGGTCATCGGCCCGAACGGTGCCGGCAAGTCCACGTTCGTCGAGCTCACCCTGGCGCCGCTGTTGCCGGCGAGCCCCTTCGTCAACGCCGATCTGATTGCGCGACAGCGCTGGCCTGACGACGCCGAAGCGAAATCGTATGAGGCCGCACGAGTTGCGGCGAGAACGCGGGATCATCTGATCGACGACGGTCGATCGTTCATCGCCGAGACCGTGTTCTCACACGAGTCGAAGCTCGGACTGATCGAGCGGGCGCACGACGCCGGCTTCATCGTGGTCCTGCATGTTCTGATCGTTCCCGAATCCCTGGCAGTTCTGCGCGTCGCGCACCGGGTCGCCG
This sequence comes from Gordonia sp. LMA484, assembly GCF_058129505.1. Taxonomy (NCBI): domain Bacteria; kingdom Bacillati; phylum Actinomycetota; class Actinomycetes; order Mycobacteriales; family Gordoniaceae; genus Gordonia; species Gordonia sp. LMA484. Next base: position 6,520,502 of record NZ_CM176700.1, on the reverse strand, counting down.
CCGGCGGACATTCGGTGCCCGAACACAAGATCCGTACTCGCCACCGCCGCCTGTGGCCACTTGCGGTGACCGCCATCCGTCTCGCCGACGAGGCCACCGTGTACGACACCGCCTCCGGTGTGGCACCTGCCATCGTCGCGGAATTCGCCGACGGGATCCTGATCGGCGCGGTGGCGTGGCCGGAATGGACGCCTCCGATCCTCCGGGATCTCGGCGGTCAGCCGTCCTGAGTCCCAGCCGCACGTGCACCCAGCCGAGCGGCCGTCAACCGGCTCGTGCCGCTGCCTCGATGGCCTCGACCGTCCGCAGCACGGCGAGCGTGCGCGCCTGATCCGCCGCAGGATCGTCCACTCCGTTCACGAGGTCGGCGAACCGCCGGACCTCGTGCACCATGTTGTTCTCCGGCCCCTCGAAGACATGATCGGTCACGGTGCCGTCGAGCATGGTCAGCCGGGCCGAGACCGGTTGGGTGACGTGAGAGAACGTGAGGGTGCCGAGTTCGCCCTGGATCTCGTCGACGCGGTCGGATGCGGTGATCTTCGAATACGACAGGTCGACGACGAATCCTTCATAGACCGCCAGCACCGCGCCCGCACCATCCGCACCGCCGGGAATCGGCACCGACGCCGCGAGGACGCGATCGGGTTCGCCGAACAACTCCACCATCGCTCCGATGGTGTACACACCCAGGTCGAGCAGGGCTCCGCCGGCCAGCGCCGGGTCGAAGATGTTCACCCGCTCCCCCGCGAGCACCTTGTCGTAACGCGCCGATCGCTGGCAGTAGGAGAACGATGCGCGGCGGAGGACCCCGAGTTCACCGATCAGCTCGGCGACTGCGGCCAGGCCCGGGTCGTAGCAATTGCGCATCGCTTCCAGCACCACCACACCCGCAGCAGACGCAGCCTCGACGAGGCGGGTGAACTCCGCCGCCCTCGGCACGGCAGGCTTCTCCACGAGCGCATGCTTGCCGGCCGCGATCACGCGCAGGGTCTGCTCACCGTGAATCCCGTTGGGAGAAGCGATGTAGACGGCATCGATGTCGGAGGAGGCCAGTAGTGCTGCCAGATCGTCGCTCGAAGATTCGAGTCCCGTCTCGGCCGCGAAGCCGGCCGCCCGTTCACCGTCCCTGGAATACGCGGTGGTGACACGCACCGCCGGCACCGCCGCCGCGGCGTCGATGAAGCGGCGGGTGATGGAACTCGTCCCGATCGTGGCGATCCGCAGCGCGGTGTCGGTCATCACGAGTCGATCGTAGGTGGATCACGCGTCCGCCCACGACGGATTCGCTGATGTACGGTGTTGCCCATTACCGCTGCCGCAGACCTGTCGTCGGCGGGATCGGTGCGAGAGCAAAGGGGTTTTTCGACAGGGATGCACCGAGTCCCGCTAGTGCCGCCGCCGGATCAACTGCCGCCAGATTCAGCCCTAAGAACTGTGTACGATCACATGCGACTGCAGCAAGCGGGATTTCCGCACGGCGGCCGGTCGCAGGGTCGATCTCGTTTGTGACCACGCTTAATGCGATCGACTCGATCCGTTCGCTGCGGTCGGCCTCGAACACCTCGTGGAGGGTTCGCAACGCGACTGCGCTGGTCGCAGCGTTGTAGCGAAGCCGCTGGTCTTTCTGCGAAATAGTGGACTCGCGAAGCTCGTCAGTGCTGGCAACGAATTTCACGGTCTTTACAGTCGGGAGTTCTGATGGCGCGGGGATAGACACAGTCACCACCAACTCCTTCAGATCACCGTCAAAGGTGTAATCGTGAGCGACGGGGAAGGCATCCGGGTAAACAGAGTTCGCAAGCACGATGCCGACGTACTCATCTATTGCAGCCGGATCATTTTGCCCGAGACGGTATATGAAGTCGTCGATCTCTGCATTGTGTTCATTGACGGCTGCCTGCCTTTCCTGGCAGGCCTCTTCGTACTCTCTGCGCGCATTTTCCAGGTCAGCTTGCCGCTTTTCTTCGGCTGCTATCGTCGTGCGCTGCAGTTCCTCGTTCTGTTTTGGTATGTCGACGGTCACCTGGTGTGACCATTGCGCATGTTCCGTCTGCCACTGATGAACCGCAGCGTTATAGGCGTGCTGGTGCTTCTTCTTCGATCCCAACTTGGCCAGCCCCGTCGGATCAGCCGGCGGTGCAAATGCGGGCTCCGGTGGATACTGTGCCCACTCGGGTTCCGGCACCGGTTCAGCGAGGGAGCCTGGGGCGAACGGAGGATGCTCTGCGGTCCGCTTCAGTAGCGCGAGATCCACGTAGTCGTCGACGCCCAGTGTCGCCGCGAGTAACCCGTCAATCTGCTCATTCACATCATTGGCGTATGCGGTGCGTTCCTCGGCCTTGGTGCGCATCGTCTCTCGATATCGATCCAGAGCCCGCTTCTCGGCTTCTTTTCTGTCCGCCTCGCGGGCGCGCTGCAGTTGAACCTGGGCTCGCTCGTGTTCGCGCTGCGCCCGCTCCGATTCACGGACCGCTTGATTATGCGCGCGAACCGCAGCGGCCTGTTGTCGTCGTTGCTTCTGCTCAGCGAGTCGTTGCTGCCTTTGCAGTTCGGCAAAGAAACCACGCCGTCGAGCCACTATCGTCTCCTCCGATCACAAATGTTTACCGGTGTCACTCTAGAGTCAGAGCAACAGACATACTCCCGTATTACCAAGGAGGTCCGCGAGCGATGACGTCGCCCGGTTGGTATCAGGATCCCTCAGGCGAGCATCAACTGAGGTGGTGGGACGGCACCACGTGGACCCAACACACCCGTCCCACGCCTGCGATGGCGCCGTCGTTTCCAACGCCAACGACACACGTTCCGCCGCCACCGCAACCTGCAGGTCCCTCTACCGGAAGCCACGCGGAAGGCGTCGAGGCTGAGACACCGGACCAGGACTCATTTGCTTCTGCGCTTGAGCACGCGCATCAGGAGCGTAACGCTCTGCGAGGACGGGTGACGGAGCTGCAAGACCTGGCGGAGAGGTTGCGACGTCAGGTCGATGATCTTCGGGCGGAGAATGATCGGCTCCGGCGAATTGCAAGAGAGCGCGAGGCGGCTCGGGGGCACGTCGAGGATGCCGGGATCGCCGCCGCCAAGACCGTTGAGCTCGATGACCTGAACGAACAGATCCGACTGGCAAGATCCGAACTCATCGAACTCAGAGGGCAAATTGAACTTCAGGATGTCGGTCTCTACGACTATGAACACCCGGCAGAGCACTCCGTCGAACTGTCGAACCGCTTAGAGAATGTGCGGCACCGAGTCAAGCAGCTTGCTCGAGCCAAGCAGGCCACGACCGCCGTCTCGAGCTTCACCTTCAACGGTTCACTCGCGCAAGGGCGCCGCTTTGTGGACCAGATGAGCAAACTCCTGCTTCGCGCTTACGATGCCGAGGCAGAGAATTGCGTGAAAACCGTTACAGCCGGGAACCTTGCTACCGCGCAGGCACGGCTACGCAAAGCGGCTGACCAGATCGCACAGAACGGCGAGATGATCGAGCTTCATGTCTCTGCTGAGTATCACGAACTCAGGATGGAAGAACTCGAATTGGCCGCCCGCCACCTGATTGCCAAGCAAGCAGAAAAGGAACTGGAGCGGGAACGGCGCGCGGAGCTTCGGGAACAAGAAAAGGCGAGAAGAGAACTCGAGGCCGAACGCGATCGACTCGACAAGGAACGCCAACACTATCTCAACACCATCGAGTCGTTGCGTGCACGTGGCGACGACGCTGGCCTCAAACGCATGCAAGAACGCCTCGACGATGTCGACACCCGACTTTCCAATGTCGACTACCGCATGGCCAATACCCGCGCAGGGCATGTCTACGTCATCTCCAACGTCGGCGCGTTCGGTGAACGTATGGTCAAGATCGGCATGACTCGCCGTCTCGATCCAACTGATCGAGTTCGTGAACTCGGTGATGCCTCAGTGCCGTTCCGGTTCGACACGCACGCGCTCTTCTTCGCAGACGACGCCGTCTCCGTCGAGAACCAACTCCACAAAGCCTTTGAAGACCGTCGAGTCAATAGGATAAACCAACGCCGAGAGTTCTTCTACGCGACCCCCGCCGAGGTACGAGAAGTAATACAGACTCAACTCGAGGGACAGGTCGAGCTCATCGAATTTGTCGAGGCAGCCGAAGCAGATGAGTACAGAATGAGTTCAACCAGCCAGCTGGCCGACTAACTTGCAATCGCGGCTTGAAATCTTCAGGCTGCGGAAACTCTCCACCACAACGGTCTTGAGTTCGGGACCGACCCATCCGAACTGGCTCGGAGTATACGAAACGGACGATATCGAGGGCCATTGGGCTGGGTAAACCCTTATGCGTTCGGCGATCACTACCCGGGAGACATAACCAGCTAGCCTGTGCGGACCTTTGGTAGTTGCGACACGCATGTCGAAGCAAACCTGACCGATATGTATCAATATCCTGCCCAACCTGAGAATGGGAGTACCCAGTCACGTCGAGAGTGACGTCTTTCATCGCGATTGGTCGTGACGTGCCTGCCGACGAAGTGTGGCGAAACAAGCTAGCTCCCCAACCAGCCCCTCCAAAACGGTGTTGCCGCGTCAGCCCAGCCCGACGAGATCGGCCGAGGCCGACCACAATCCGTCGATGATGTGCTGGTCGTGGGCCTGCCGGTTCTCGCGGCCGTTCGCGCGGTGCCGGTCGAAGTAGACGCCGTTGATCGTCGGGTCGGCCCCGCGGCGCGTCAACTCGATCAGCGGTTCGGCGCCTTTGGCGGGACTGATCGTCGCGATGTGGCGCAACGGTGTCCGATAGGCCAGGCCCACGAAGAACGAGTCACGGCCGAAGCTGGTGCCGACGGGTCCCGGATGTACTGCAGCGGAATAGATCCCGTCGTCTGACCAGCGGGCGGCGATGCCGCGGGTGAACAGGATGTTCATCAGTTTGCTGGTGCCGTAGGCACGCATCTCCAGCGTGCGCTTGCGCCGCCGGTAGTCGAGATCGGACAGATCGACGCGACCGAACAGGTTGCCGACACTCGCCGTGTTGAGCACCAGCGCTCCGTTCTCGGCCGCCGTCAGCCGATCGCGCAGCAGGTGGGTGAGCAGGAACCCGGCGAGGTGATTGATCTGGAAGTTGGGTTCGTGATCGTCGGCGGTGCGCTGCTTCGGGTCAAAGGTGCCGCCGGCGTTGTTGAGCAGTACGTCGATGTGCCCGACGCGGTCGCGGATCTTGTCGGCCAGCGCACGCACGTCGTCGAGTCGGGCGTTGTCGGCGGTGAATCCGGTAGCCCCGGTGTCGGCGGTGACCGGCGCCAGCTTGTCGGCGGACCGTCCCACGATCACGAGGTCGACGTCGGGCCCTGCCAATTCCCGAGCTGCCACCGCGCCGATCCCGTCACTGGCACCAGTGATCACCACTGTCCGTTTCGAGGTCATCCTTGTCCCTCCCTACCGCGTGGCGTCGACGACATCCTCGCCGGTCCGGTCCGCCACACGGCCTCACCACGACGGATTATGTCCGGTGAACCGGTCGCCGTCGACCACGTCGGCGAATCCGGAGGCCGGCGCGTCGCGCGGCGGCGGCTCTGACACGATGACGTCATGGCGAACAACGACCACGATCCGTCCGACCGTGCTCCTGTCGACGAGGGTATGGCCGTGCGGCGTCAGGTGATGGGCGACGAGTTCGTCGACCGCGCCCTGACACGGACCGAGGGCACCGAGTCCGCCGAGCTCCAGCGATTCGTCACCGAACATGTCTGGGGCGGCATCTGGACTCGTCCGGGACTCGCCCACCGTGACCGCAGTCTGCTCAATCTGGGCATTCTCACCGCCCTGCGGGCGCACGAGGAACTCGCCGGACATGTCCGCGGTGCGCTGACCAACGGCGTCACGCGCGACGAGATCGTCGAGGCCATAGTGCATACCGCGGGGTATTGTGGTGCCCCGGCCGCACTGTCGGCGATGCGGGCGGTGCAACAGACCTTCGATGCGGTCGACGACGAGGAGCGTGGCGCTCGATAACGGCCGCTGTCGGGCGTACCCACTCGGTCGCGACCACGGCGTTCGACGCCGAGGCGGTCGTGCCACGGCACGACCGCCTCGAACCAGACTGACTGCGAAGGCGTCAGCGCGTTCCGGCCTTCGCGTACTCAGCGATCGCATCGACGTTGGACTTGTCGACGAAGGCCGGGCCGGTCAGCACCGCCTCGCCGCCGCCGATTGTGTCACCGTTGTTCAGATACAGCCAGAGGGAATCGACCGCGAGGTAGCCCTGCAGGAACGGTTGCTGATCGATCGCCCAGATCACCTCGCCCTTCTTGATCGCGTCGACCAGAGCAGCGTTGGTGTCGAAGGTCGCGATCTCCGCCTTGCTCCCGGCGGTGCCCTTCGCCTCCACCGCGGTCAGGGCGATCGAGGCATCCAGTGCGACAACGTGATCGATGCTCGGATCCTGCTGGAACTTGGCCGTCAACGCGGCCTCGACCGACGGCATGTCGGCGCTGTTGACGTTGATCAGCTCGACCTGACCACCGGTGAATCCCTTTTGCACACCGGCACATCGGGATTCCAGAGAGACGTTGCCCTGTTCGTGGATGATGCAGAGTACCTTCCTGGCACCCTCGTCGGAGAGACGCTTACCCGCGGCCTCACCGGCGATGGTCTCGTCCTGACCGAAGTACTGCTGGACACCGAGCTTCTTCCACTGATCGAAACCGGCATTCAGCCCGACGACAGGGATGCCGGCCTGCAATGCCCGGGAGACGGCCGGCGCCATCGCCTCCGGTTTGGCCAGCGTCACCGCGATCCCGTCCACCTTGGAATCCACCGCAGCCTGAACCAGATTGGCCTGGTTGGGTGCTTGCGGATCGGCCGAGTACTTCAGGTCGATGTTGTCCTTGGCCGCCGCGGTCTCCGCTCCCTTCTGCACCAGGTCCCAGAAGGCGTTACCGGGCACACCGTGCGTGACCATCGCGACGGTCATACGTGGGGTGTCGGCCTGTCCCGCACCCATGCCGGAGCCGCTGCTGTCGGGCTTGCCCCCGGTGCTCGAGCAGGCGGACAGGAACAACATCGATGCAGCCGCGATGGCTCCCGCCCCGGTCAGGACGCGGTGGCGTCGTCTCGATGTTCTCATCGTCTCGCTCCTTTGGTTGACGAGTACTGAAAGGGTGGAAGGGATCATCGATCCGCGGGCATCAGACCGACGCTCGCGAAATACTCACGGGTGCGGATCGCGATCCGCTTTGCGCTACCGGGCGGGGCCGGGTACATGTCCTGCTCGATGATGAGCCGGAAGTCGCGGTTCAACGCGGCGAGGTCCTTGAGCAGCGGTTCCATCGTCGGCACACCCAACGGCGGCTCGACCATGGCGCCGCGCTGGACCGCCTCGTAGAAACCGACGTGGTCTTCTCGAGCCTGCGCGGCGACACCGGGGTCCACCTGCTTGAGGTGGATGTAGCTGATCCGGTTGGGGTCTCGCGCGATGATCTCGCGGTTGTCACCGGAGCAATAGGAGACGTGGCCGGTGTCGAGGCACAGGGACACGGTGTCGGGATCGGTGTCGTCGAGAAACTTCTCGATGAAACTCTGGGTGTCCACGTGGGTGTCGACATGCGGATGGAAGCCCTGCGTGATCCCGAACGCGTCCTCGACGAGCCTGCCGAGCCTGGAATGACCCTCGGTGAGATTGCGCCATTCGTCTGCCGAGAGTTCCGCGGCCTGTGTCAACGCACCGGTGTGCAGGTCGGTGTACTGCTCCGGCAGCACCACGAGGTGTCCGACATCCATGGCCGACAACAGCTCACAGACGTCGAAGGCATCCTTGCGGTCCTGTTCGAATGCATCGGCTCCACGGTGCAGCGCGGTGCCGACGGTACCGCCGGTCAGCGAGAGCCCCCGCCTACCGAGTTCGTCCTTGAGCTGTTCGGGCTCGGTCGGCAGATATCCGAAGGGACCGAGTTCGATGGTCCGGAAGCCGGCCTCGACGACCTCGTCGAGGAACGTACTCCAGTGCGGCTGTTTCGGGTCATCGGGGAACCAGATCCCCCACGAGTCGGGGGCGGTGCCCAGACTCAGGCGGGCGAAGGTCGGATCGGCGGCGACCGTGTGGTCGTCGGTGACGGGTGAGTTCATCGGTGGTCCAATCGTTGTGGTGTCTGCGCGTACTCAGGCGAGGCTGCTCACCGGCTGCGCGGTGTCGACGTCGGTCGGCGCGCCGGTGGCGGCCGCGACTTGTGCGGCGTCGACCGCGCGCATCACGCGCAGCGCCGAGGAGAAGCTGGTGTCCATCGGCTCGTCGGCGAGGATGCAGCGCACGAAATGCTGGATCTCCGCAACGAACGCCTCGGCGTAGCCGGTGCCGACCCCGCCACCCGGCATCGCGGCGACATCGGAGAAATACGGGTGCTGCGGACCGGTGAAGACGCGGCGCGGGCCGCAGATCGTCGCGGGTCCCTCGTCGACATGAATGTGGAACTCGCCGGCCGAGATGGAATCGAACCGGGCATGGCCTTTGTCGCCGTGCACTTCGATGCCGAGCGAGTTGGGGATGCCCACGGCCACACGGTTGACGTGGATCTGGCCGATGGCCCCGTTTTCCAGCTCGACCGTGAGCAGAGCGATGTCGTCGGTGTCGACGGCCCCGGTCTTCTCTGAGCCCGGGATGGGCCGTTCGGTGATCACCGTGTGCAGCGTCGCGGAGACGATGCGACGGATCGGGCCGGCCACGTGCTGGACTGTGTCGAGCGCGTGGGTCCCGATGTCGATCAGGGCTCCGGCGCCGGCCGACTCCTTCGAGTAGCGCCAGGAGAACGGCGCATCGCTCGATGCTCCGTAGTCGGCGTTGTACCACGCGGTGAAGCTGCGGACCGCACCGATCGCGCCGTCGGCGACGGCGTCGTGCACCGCGGCAAGGCCGGGTAGTCGCCGGAAGGAGAAGCCGACCCCGGTGACCGCGGTCGAACCTTCGGCGAGGTCGACGAGTGCGGCGGCCTCGGTTGCGCTGCGTCCGATCGGCTTCTCGGCGAGCACGTGCTTGCCAGAGCGCAGGATCGCCGGCAGCACGTCGGCGTGCACGCTGTTCGGCAATGCGACGCTGATCGCGTCGATCGTCGGATCATCGAGCACCTCCCGCAGATCCGCGGTGGCCTCGGCGTAGCCGTATCGGTCGGCGGTACGGCGGGCGAGTTCGACATTCGGGTCGACCACGACGGCCAGGTCGACGGTCACCGCCTCCAGGCCGGCGGCCATGGAGACGTTGCGAAACCCGAATGCGTGTGCCTGCCCGGCGGCGCCCGCCCCGACGAGGGCGACCCGAAGAGTGCGACGAGGTGACATGGGTGGTCCTGCTTTCCTATCGAATAGATGACTTGGAGCGTTCCAGGCTTCAAACTGTAATCTGCATCTCAGTCATTGGTCAAGGCGTTCTGTTCATTTGCTCAGCACTCGCAGTCACCTGCCTCACGCTGCTACCCAATAGGAACCGCATCGCCCTGGACAGATCCAGGTGATAGCCTTGGATCGCTCCAACACAATTCACACTCCCGGGAAGGGTCACGATGGGTACAGCTGGCGACGCGGCCGGCCGCTCGGCGCGCCCGACCATCGTCGACGTGGCTCGACGCGCCGGGGTTTCCAAATCGCTGGTCTCCCTCGTGCTGCGTGGACAGCCGGGCGCCAGCGAGGCGAATCGGACCGCGGTCTTGCGGGCCGCCGAGGAACTGGGTTACCGCGCCAACGCCGCCGCCCGATCGCTGGCACAACAACGCACACATACCGTCGGGGCCGTGCTCTCCGACATGCGCAACCCGTGGTTCATCGATCTGCTGGCCTCGGTTCGCACCGAGCTGACCGCACACGGTCTGACGCTGTTCTTGTCCGAGGACTTCGGGCTCGAGCGCGACGCTTCGGTGCTCGATGCGTTCATCGAGGCGCGCGTCGACGGACTCCTCTGCCTCGGCACCCTGCCACCGGCCCGCGAATTGCTCTCCACGGCAGAGACGCTCCCGACCGTGGTGGCGGCCGGGCGAGAACCCGATCTACCGAACGTCGATGTCGTGACGGGCGACGACCGCTCGGGTGCGGCACAGGCCGTGGAGCATCTGGTGGGTCTCGGCCACCGACGGATCGCGCATCTCGCCGGTACGGGCCGTGCAGCCGACCTGCGCACCGACGGCTACCGCGATGCGATGCGACGCAACGGCCTCGACGAGTACATCCGCGTGGAGATCAGTGACCGATCTGAAGGCGGAGACCGGGCCGCCGCCACCACGTTGCTGGCCGGCAGCCCCCGGCCGACCGCCATTCTCGCCAACAACGATTACGCCGCTGTGATCACGATGTCGATCGCCAAGGAGGTGGGTCTCGACATTCCCCGTGACCTCAGCGTCGTCGGCTACGACAACAGTTACCTCGCGCGGCTCGGGTACATTGGCCTCACCACACTGGACAACAACTACACCGACATGGGAAGGCTTGCCGTGCAACGGCTCATCGGCCGCATCGACGATCCACGATCAGCCCGGACGGTGACCCTGCTCGATCCCGAGCTGCGAATCAGGTCGACCTCGGTCGAGGTCTGACACCCGACTCGCCGACAACACACCGGAGCCTGTCATTCACACGCACGAACCTGCAACCTGCAGTTCACAATCTTCGGCCAAGATGGACGACATGAACAATGCGACTGAGTTGGTCGCCTTCGCCGAGAGCTGGTACCGCTACGGCGGCGGCGATCCGGACGACATCATGGTCGAGTTCGGACTCACCGAGCTCGTGTACTTCACACGCCTTCGCGACGCCCTCGACGGAGACACCACACTGGACCCGGATGTGCGCAACGCCATCCGGGCCGTCGTCGCACATCGTCTGGGACAGCTTCCCGACGACGAGGACGGGCAGGCCATCGCCTGACCTCGTGGCCTGCTCGTCGGCCGGGCGGCTGGTCTGACGGTTTGCCTGTCACACCAGCTCCCAGGTCTCGAGGTCGGCGATGAACTCGTTCCAGGTGTCGTAGCGCAACGACATGATCTGCTCGGAGCGTGTGCCCTCGTCCAGACCGAGCGTGTCGGCCAGATCGAAGTCGGCCCAGAACATCCGGCCGACTACGTCGTCACGGAGTCCAACACAGAACGCGCCGCCGTCACCGTTGACCGCCGGACGGTACCGCTCGGGGATCAGTTCATAGTGGGTGGAGGTCGCATCCAACAGGATCTGCGCGTCGTCGAACGTGAGCACGTTGTGGACGAGACCGTTACCGCCCGTGCCGGGCACGATGCGCTCGGGGATCGGGCCGGCGCCCACGGTGAGAAGGTGGTCGCGGTAGTCGGCGGGTAGGCGCTGGTCGATGCGTGCTTCGAGCATGGCCACCTCCTCGGAGGTCCACAGTCGCGGTTCACTCAGAAATCGCATGGCTGAGTCCTCTACTTCTTCGCGCCACCGGTGTGACCGACGCCCTCGTGCAGGTCTCTCGGGATCAGCTGCATGGTGGTGCCGTCCTCGCTATGGTGCCAGGCGTAGTCCGGAGGCGGGTTCCAGTTGGGATCGTTGAGTCGTTCGCGAACAATTGCGTTGGCTCCACGTTTGTCGGCGGCGCGGTTGGTGAACCCGTCGGGCAGTTGCACGGTCTCCTTGGCGTAGGGGCCGAAGTCGGGATATCCCTTGTCGGTGAATCGAACCCCGTTCGGATACTTGTCCTTCAGTGTTCCCGGCAGTTCCATCACCTTTCCCGCGTAGCGGCCGTTGCGCGGATAGCTACCGTCCGGCAAGCGGTCCACCCCGGGCGGGGGCGGAGTGCCCGGTGGGATGACAACCGGTGTTGTCGGTGCCGGTGATGTCTGCGCCGGTGGGCCGCGTGGTGCCGACGGTCCGGCGGGAGGGGCCGACGGGGCGGGAGCAGCCGGCGGGGCCGGGACCGCAGACGGCGGTGTGGCAGGCGGTGGGGGCGGCACCTGCTCGGTCCGCGGCGGTGACGGAGCGCTCGGCGCAGGTGCCTCGTCGGGTGCCGGGGCGGGCTGGTCCGGGGCCTGCTGATCGGGGTCGGGCGCGAACAGGTCGACGATCGTCTCCAGGGTCCGGCCGATGATGTCGATGATCCGTACGTAGTCACCCCAGCCGCGCAGTGCTTGTGCCGGTGGATTATTCGGAGAGGTCGTGTCCGGCCGGCGGGTCTCCGGCCTCCTCCGGCCGTCGAGGTCGGGTGACTGTGGTGTCGACTCCCCGGGCTCGGCCTTCTGCTGTGGCGGCGACAGGATCCGGGCGGGCGGATTCGTGTCGTCGCGCTTCGGCTTCGGCGGCGACGCTGACGGCGGGTCGTCCGGCACCGCGGGTGGCGCCGGCGCCGGGGTCCGGTCGGTTCGTTCGGATTCCCCGGGCGACGATGTGCCGGGTGTCTGTGGCCGCGGTGCGACCCTCGGCTGCGAGTCCTGGTCTGGTCGTGTGCCGGCGGTCGGTCCGGAAGGGCGGTCAGTGGACCGATTCTCGCGGTCATGGGATCGACTTCGCTTGCTGTCTCCCGGTTCGCGGCTGTCGCGGTGCGAGGAGCTGCGGTCACCGCTACCAGGCGCCGTGGCGTTGGGGGTGTATTTGTTGGGACCTCGGTTCGGCGATGTGCCGGAGCGTCGATCGCCGGACCTGTCCTGCGCACCCTCCCCGCTGTCGCGACCAGAGGAGTTCGAATCACCACCCTGTGGTGCCCTGGTGTTCGGAGAATACTTGTGGGGACCACGATCCGGCTTCGGAGCGGGCGAGTGCGGCGTCGAGGGCTTGGCCGGGTCTGGGGCGGACCGGCCCGGCGAGCCGGGCGAGCCGGGTGCGTTGCCGCCGGGGCCGGCCTGCGGAGTTCGCGGCCTCAGCGTGTGCGCATCGCCGCCACCTGTGCCGGGCGATGTCGGTGAGGATTTGTTCTTCCCGCTCTTGTTGTCTGGGGACTGCGTCGAGGAATGCCCCGCACCCATCCCGTTCGGCGACGCTGCGATCGCGTGTGTGGCCGGCAGCGCACCGATCAGCATGATCGCCAGCACGGTGATGACCGAGCGAATCAACAATGTCATGGATCTCGAAGCCCGCATTGGTATCTCGCCTTCGTCTCGGTGGTCGATTCGAGGCGACTGTATGGCAGCAGCCCGAACCGAATCGAGGGCGGACTCGGAACTTCGGCCACGCGAACGACATCCGCCGAGCAGTTGGCAGCGATGGGGAACATTCGACGAAGTCGGTTGCGTCCCACAGGTAGGCGCAAGCCATGTTCACGACACCTTCGACCCCTGAGGAGCCTGCGAGGAGCCTCCGAGCCTGCGAGGACACGTCACCTGTCGATCCCCGAGGAGCCTCCGAGCCTGCGAGGACACGTCACCTGTCGATCCCTGAGGAGCCTCCGAGCCTGCGAGGATGCGTCACACCTGTCGATCCCTGAGCCTCGATCTTTCATGTGGTGGTGGGTTGGGGGTTTCGGCGGCTGGGTGTGGGGTTGGTGTGGTGTGGGTGTGGGTGATCGCCGGCGCTGGTGTTCGCCGGTTCTTCGGGTCCTGGGTTGAGGGGCAGGGGCTGCTGTGTGGTGTGTCAGGCGGCGTGCAGGGCGGTGTAGCCCTGGTAGATGAGGTCGTTGTAGGGCCAGCCGCGGGGTAGTCGTAGCAGGTGGCGTCGGCCGGTGTGGATGGTGCGTCCGGCCACGGCGAGGATGCATAGGCGCATGCGTTTGGGTTCGAAGAGGCGCGCGGGGTGGTGTTCGGGCCAGCATAGGGTTTGGGTCCAGGCCAAGAGTTCGGCGGCCAGGCAGACGATTTCGAGCCAGATCTGGTTTTTGGTGAACTCGTGGAAGGGCAGGTTGGCCATGCCGGTGTCTTTGAGGTTGCGGATGCGGTCTTCGGCGCGGGCGCGTTGGCGGTGGCGTAGTTCCAGGACCGGCAGGGTCCAGCCGGTGCCGCGGGTGTTGGTGGCGAACGCAGTGTAGCGGCGGCCGTCGATGTCGGTCAGGCGTAGTTGGGCGCCGGGGTCGGGGTATTCGCGGCGCACGATGACGCGCATCCCGGCCGGCCAGGGGTCGGTGGGGTCGGCGGCGGGGACGATCAGGTCGGTGAGCTCGGCGACCTGGGCGCCGTTGCGGGGTTGTTCGTCACCGTTGAACGCATCGCGCCAGGCCTGCTCGGGCAGCGCGGCGATGGCGGTTTTGACGTTGTCGTAGAGGGTGAACCCGATCGAGTACGCGAGTTTCTCGGCGCGCAGGAACCTGAGGAATTTTTTGGAACAGCCGCCGGCGTCGGTGCGGAGCAGCACCTGGGGGCGTTCGGCGGCGGGCAGTTGGGCCAGCGCGGCGGTCGTGGTGTTGATGTGCAGGTCGGCGCCTTGTGGGGAGGCGCCGCCGCGGCGTAGATCGATGATCAGTGGTTCGCCGGTGCCGTACTGGCCGTGATCGACGAACGCGCACATCGGGGAATGCCCGAACTGGCGTTTGTAGGTCAGTTGGGCGTGTTCTTTGAGTGAATGCGCACCGATGGTGGTGGCGTCGAGATCGACGATCACCTGCCCCCCATCGCGGGTGCCGGGTGTTCCGGCCAGCGGGCGCGCCCGCGTCCATACCCGGGTGCGGGCCGCGGCACGCGCGGCGCGGATCGCCGGTAGCGCCGTGCTCAGGTCGTCGGCCAACACGCTGATCAGCCGGGAGAACGTCGCATCCGAGGCCACCGGCCCGAACAGGTCGGGTTGGGCTCGCACGATCGCCACGTCGGCCGCGCAGTCACCGCCCAGAGCCAACGCGATCGCCAGATCCAGCAGCATCAGGCCCGGATCATGGGTGGCCCGCGGCGAGGTCCACGGCGCCAACGCCGCCGATAACGCCTCGTCCAGGCCCGCGACCTGCGCCGCGTCACGCAGCAGCAACGCCCCCGACGAACTCGTCAGCGACTCGCGGCGTTGATCATCGACAACCAGACGGGGATAGCGGTTATGCTTCACCTGCGAAGTGCCTTTCTGCCAGGAATTATTGTGTTGTGGAGATTCAATAATCCCTTGCCAGGTAGGCACTTTCGCATTTCCCACGCCGAACACCCCAAACAAACATGAAAGATCCAGGCTGAGGAGCCTCCGAGCCTGCGAGGACACGTCACGAAGGGCCGCCCCTTCGTGACACTCGGCTAGCGCCTCGTTCCTCAGGGAGCGGGTTGGGTTCTCACGCAACGATCACACCCTTCGGGGCAAGAAGCGTTTGGGGTTCTCGCGCGACGATCGCAACCCTTCGGGTCAACAAGCGTTTGGGGTTCTCGCGCAACGATCGCAACCCTTCGGGTCAACAAGCGTTGGGGTTCTCACGCAACCATCGCAACCCTTCGGGTCAACAAGCGTTGGGGTTCTCACGCAACCATCGCAACCCCCTCGGCTCAACAAGCGATTGGGGTTCTCGCGCAACGATCGCAACGTCGAGTCGCGAATCGGCGGAGACGCTCGGTGCGCCGACACAATCCGGCGCCCGGATGATGCGGTACCCGCATCGTCAACAAACCGTGCGCCCGTGTCCAAGTAACCGGCGTCACATTTCGCGAGGCTGGTCAGAGCAGGCAGATGCCTGACGGCCGGACTTCATCGCAGGCTCCGGCCCGAGCGATGGGAGCGAACATGACATCCGTACAGGACCTCGACGCCGGGACACTCCTCCCGCCCGACACCGCGGTGGACCTCTTCGTCGACGGAGTCTGGCGAAAGTCCGCCACCGCAGCCACTTTCGACGACTTGCATCCCGCTTCCGGGCGACTGCTGGTCCGGGTGGCAGCCGGATCGACGCAGGACGTCGACGATGCGGTGCGTGCCGCCCGCGCGCAGTTGAACGGCGAATGGGGCAACCTCTCCGGCGCCGCCCGCGGGCGCATCCTGTCCCGGATCGCCGATCTGATCGAACGCGACGGGGAACGGCTCGCCCTCCTCGAGGCACTCGACATCGGCAAGCCGATCGGGCAGCCCACCATGCTCGACATCCCCA
The DNA here is from genome assembly GCF_058129505.1 of Gordonia sp. LMA484. Taxonomy (NCBI): domain Bacteria; kingdom Bacillati; phylum Actinomycetota; class Actinomycetes; order Mycobacteriales; family Gordoniaceae; genus Gordonia; species Gordonia sp. LMA484. The sequence goes on along the minus strand of NZ_CM176700.1, from coordinate 6,504,571 downwards.
ACGCCGCCGCAACATTCCGCCACTTCGCCGGGTGGGCGGACAAGATCACCGGTCAGACCATCCCGACGGCCGGCTATTTCGGGCAACCGACCCACTCCTACACCGTTCGCGAGCCGGTGGGCGTCATCGGCGCCATCATTCCCTGGAACACGCCGCTGATGATCGCGGCCTGGAAACTCGCTCCTGCCCTCGCGTGTGGCAACACGGTCGTGGTCAAGCCACCGGAGGATGCCCCGCTGTCAGTCCTGCATCTGGCCCGCCTGCTGCAGGAGGCCGGGCTCCCCGACGGTGTGGTCAACGTCGTACCGGGTCTCGGGAACGTCGCAGGCGAAGCGCTCGTGGCGCATCCCGACGTCGACAAGATCAGCTTCACCGGAAGTCCGAGGGTCGGCCGACATATCGCGAAGGCGGCCGCGGACACCTTCAAGCGAACGACGCTGGAGCTCGGCGGCAAGTCTCCCCAGATCATCCTGGCCGACGCCGATGTCGAGGCCGCAATCAACGGCACCGCCATGGGTTTGTTCTTCAACCAGGGCGAGGTGTGCGCTGCAGGTACCCGCGTGCTGGTGCACCGGTCGCTCTACCAGCAGGTGGTCGACGGTTTGGCTGCCGCTGCATCTGCGCAGGTGCTCGGCGATCCGCTGGCCGAGACCACCACGATGGGCGCGCTGGTCAACGCCAAACAGCGCGACACAGTCCTGTCCTACATCGATGCCGGCAAACGTGAGGGGGCACGGGTCGTGGCCGGTGGCGAGGTTATCGACGGCGACGGGTTCTTCGTGCAGCCGACCATCTTCGCCGACGCGACCAACGAGATGACGATCGCGCGTGAGGAGATCTTCGGGCCGGTGGGCACCGTGATCGCGTTCGACGACGTCGACGATGCGATCCGGATCGCCAATGACACCGATTACGGCCTCGCTGCGAGCATCTGGACCCGCGACGTCTCCTATGCGCACACCCTCGCGAGCAAGGTGCGGGCCGGCGCGGTCTGGGTCAACGGATGGGCCGCGATCGACCCCGCATTGCCCTGGGGCGGCATGAAGACCAGCGGTATCGGCCGCGAACTGGGTTGGGCCGGAATCGAGGCCAACACCGAGGAGAAGGTCGTCACCGTCGTTCTCTGACCACCACGACCACCACCACCACCACGAACGAGGAAGGCAAGTATCCATGAAGACACAAGCTGCGGTGCTCTGGGAGCCCGGACAGGATTGGCAGATCGAGGAACTCGTTCTCGACGCCCCGAAGTACGGTGAGGTGAAGGTCGAGCTCGCCGCGTCGGGAATGTGCCACTCCGACGAACACGTACGAGACGGCAGCGTACCGGTCGGCATGTATCCCTACATCGGCGGCCACGAGGGCGCCGGTGTGGTCACCGAGATCGGCCCCGGTGTGACCACGGTCGAGGTCGGCGACCACGTCGCCCTCGGGTTCATCCCGGCCTGCGGACGGTGTCCGTCGTGCGCGACCGGAAAGTCGAGCATCTGCGACCTCGGCGCCAACCTTCTTGCCGGCGTGCAACTCTCCGATGGCACCGCACGGCATCACGTCAACGGCCAGGATGCCGGCCTCATGTGTCTGCTCGGCACGTTCGCCCCGGTCACGGTCGTCAACGAGGCGTCCTGCGTCAAGCTGACCAAGGACATCCCGCTGGACAAGGCCGCGCTCGTCGGCTGCGGTGTCACCACCGGTTGGGGATCGTCGGTCTACGCCGCCGAGGTGTCCGCCGGGGAGACCGTCGTGGTGCTCGGGATGGGTGGGGTCGGCTGCGGGGCCGTTCAGGGCGCCGCACTCGCCGGCGCCCGCCACGTCGTGCTGGTCGATCCGTCGCCGTTCAAGCGGGATCAGGCCAAGGTGTTCGGCGCCACCCATGCCGTCGCGTCCATCGACGAGGCGTTGGCGCTCCTGCAGGATCTGACCTGGGGCCAGCTCGCCGACAAGGTCCTCATCACGGTGGACGTGGCCGACGGCGCCCTGATCGCACCCGCGATGTCCCTGGTCGCCAAGGGCGGTGTGTGCGTGCAGGTCTCGGTCGGCGACATCACCTCGACCGAGGTCAGCATGAGCCTGTTCGATCTGACTGCCATGCGCAAGACCCTCAAGGGAGCATGGTTCGGCAACGCCAACATCCGTTTCGACATCCCCCACCTGCTCCGGTTGTACATGGAAGGCCATCTCAAGCTCGACGAGATGATCACCAGCACGTACTCGCTGGATCAGGTGAACGAGGGATATGCGGCTATGCGCAACGCCGAGAACGTGCGTGGCGTCATCATGTACTGACGTTTCGAACATTCTGTGAGAGTGCCGAACTCGCCCTGTGAACCATCGAGCAGGGCGGGTTCGGCACGATCAGTCGGCGAGCGATTGCGCGTCGCGGAACTGCCGCGGAGACATCTCGTACGCCTGCTTGAACAGACGCGAGAAATGGGAGGCGTCGACCAGTCCGTTCGCTGCGCAGATGGCGCCGATGCTGCGATGACGCTGGCCGGCGTCGGCGAGGTCACGTCTGCAGCGCTCCAGGCGACGTTGCCGGATGAATCCGGCGACGGAGTGTCCGTCATAGGCGAACAGCTTCTGCAGATACCGCATCGACACATGATGATGCGCGGCGACCGTCGTCGGGGTGAGGTCAGGATCGCCCAGATGTGCCTCGATATAGGCTCGGGCGGTGAGCAGGACGGTCTCGCCGGCACCGAGCGACTCGGTCGGCGCCGACGATCGGATGACCGCGCTGACCAGATCCGCGACGGCGTCCTGGACCAATGGCGCAGCCACACCGGCACCAGTGACGTCGGACCGCAGCGACACGAGAAGTGGTTTGAGCAGACCGGCCGTGCCCCGGTCGGTCCCGATGCTGCGGGCGGTGGCGTCGCCGAGTTCGCGGTCGGCGACTCGGAGTGCTTGTCGCGGAATCACTGCCACCAACATGTCGAACGAGTCCTCGAGGTCGAGGTCGTATTCGACGCTGGTGTCGTAGACCGACAGATCACCCGGACCGAGCTCGGCGAACCGTCCACGCTGGTGCACCCTGCTGTGTCCACGGAGCTGGAGCGCCACCTTGATCACGCCGGGATCGGCCCGGCGGATCATGGACGCCGATCGCCGGACCCGTGAGCGGTCCCCGATGACCTCGGAAAGCTGAAGCTCGCCGAGGGCCATCGAGTCGAGGAAGCCGCGAAACTCGCCGGCACGATCATCCGGTGAGGCGTCCAACGGCACGAACGCGGACGAGATCGCCTCACGCCACTCGTCGAAACCCACTGCGGCAGGAACGCCGACGTCGGCCGACCGGGTTCGTCCGGCATCGCCGTCGGGGTGAGAACGCGGCATCTGGTCTCCTCGTCAGTCCTGGGGCCGGTTGTCCACCAGTCGCTTCGCCTTCCCGGTCGAGCGGAACAGCGCGGCCGGTTCCACCGCATCGACGGCCACGGTGACCCCGATCCGGTCCTTGATCAGCTTCTGCAGCTCGGTGGCGGCCGCTCCCCGATGCTCGGCCGGTACGTCGTGACGGTACTCCACTTTCACCGTCAGCTGATCCATCCGGCCCGGTCGATCGAGGATGCACTGGAACTGAGGCGCCAACGCCGGCACGGTGAGGATCAGCTCCTCGATCTGGGTCGGGAACAGGTTCACGCCGCGCAGGATGATCATGTCATCGGTCCGGCCGGTGACCTTCTGCATGCGCCGCATCGACCGTGCCGTACCCGGCAACAGCCGGGTCAGATCCCGTGTGCGGTAGCGGATGATCGGCATGGCTTCCTTGGTGAGGGAGGTGAAGACGAGTTCGCCTTCCTCACCGTCGGGCATCACCTCACCGGTCATCGGGTCGATGATCTCGGGGTAGAAGTGGTCCTCCCAGATGTGCAGGCCGTCTTTGGTCTCCACGCATTCCATCGCCACACCCGGACCCATCACCTCCGACAGTCCGTAGATGTCGACGGCATCCATGTCCAGTTGCTGTTCCAGTTCCCGACGCATCTGCTCGGTCCACGGCTCGGCGCCGAACACCCCGGTCCGCAGCGACGTCGCGGCCGGGTCGATCCCCTTGGCCAGCATCGCGTCGACGATGGTCAGCATGTACGACGGCGTCACCATGATCGCGTCCGGGCGGAAGTCCTCGATGAGCTGGATCTGCCGATCGGTCATCCCGCCGGACATCGGGATCACCGTGCAGCCCAGTCGTTCCGCACCATAGTGTGCGCCCAGACCGCCGGTGAACAGCCCGTAGCCATAGGCGACGTGCACCTTGTCCGACGGTTTCACCCCGGCCGCACGCAGGCTGCGTGCCACGAGGTCGGCCCAGTTGTCGAGGTCGCCGGCGGTGTAGCCGACCACGGTCGGACGGCCGGTGGTGCCCGACGACGCGTGAATCCGCGACACCTGATCCTGCGGCACGGCCAGCATCCCGAACGGATAGTTTCCCCGCAGATCGGCTTTCGCGGTGAACGGGAACTTCGCCAGGTCGGCGAGCTCGTGCAGGTCGTCGGGGTGCACACCCCGCTCGTCGAAGGCCTGCCGATAGTGCGGCACGTTCGCATACGCGTGGGCCAGCGACCACCGCAGCCGCTCGAGCTGGGTCGCGGCGATCTCGTCACGCGACGCGAACTCCAGGTTTTCGGGACTTCCGGCCGTCGGTCGGGGCAACGTACTCGTCATCGTTCTACTCCGGGGATGTGTTCGGGATGATTGTGTTCTGGGGCATCGTGATCAGGCGTCGAAGTCGACGGTGACGCTGTCCCCGACGGGGAATGTCTGGCAGGTCAGGACGAATCCTTCTGCCACTTCGGCTTCTTCGAGTGCGTAGTTGCGTCGCATGTCGGTCTCGCCGCACGTCACCTTGGCCCGGCACGTGCCGCAGACGCCGCCCTTGCACGCGAAGGGAAGATCCGATCGCAACTGTTCACCGGCGTCGAGGATCGACTCGTCCTTCGGCAGCCGTCCGGTCACCGATCGGCCGTCCAGCACGATCGTGACGTCGCTGCTCGGGCCGGTGACGCCCGGCTCCCGATGTTTCTCCTGTGGTGGCGGCACGTCATCGACGTAGAAGAGTTCGTGGTGGATCCGCGATTTCGGCACGTCCAGGTCGGCGAGGACCTGTTGCGCGTCGATGATCATGCCGTACGGCCCACACAGCCAGAAGTGGTCGATGTCCGGTGTCGGCACGACGGTTTCGAAGATCGCGCGCAGCCGATCGGCGTCGAGTCGGCCGGTGAACAGTTCCACCTCACGCGGTTCGCGGGAGAGCACATGGATGACGTCGAGTCGCTCCCCGTACTCATCCTTGAGGTCGGCGATCTCCTCGGCGAACATGACCGATCGCGATCGCCGGTTCCCGTAGAGCAGAACGACTTCGGCATCAGGGTTGGTGAGCACCGACGCCGCGATCGACAGCATGGGCGTGATCCCCGATCCGGCGGCGATCAGGACGTGCCGGCCGCCGGCGGTGGGGTCGGCGACGAAGCTGCCGGTGGGCGCCTGCACGTCGATCCGGTCCCCCGGCCGTACGTCATGGACCAGCCAGGTCGAGAACAATCCGTCGCTCACCTCGCGCACACCGACCCGCGGCGCGGAGCCCGTCGGCGCGCAGATCGAATACGACCGCCGGTGTTCGACGCCGTCGATGGTGCGACTGAGCATGAGTGCCTGTCCGGGCCGGAAGTCGTACTCGCCGGCCAGATCTGCGGGCACGTCGAAGCGTACGGCGACGGCGTCGTCACACAGCTTCTCGACGTCGGCGACGGTCAGCGTGTGAAACGGCCTGTTGCGTGGTGGAGTGGCCACCGGTTCGGCGGTGGTGGTCATGGTCAGATCTCCTTCACGTGGTCGAAGGGTTCCGAGCAGCTCAGGCATCGGTAGTGGGCCTTGCACAGCGTTGCGCCGAATTCCGAGACCAGTTGTGTCGCATCGGAACCGCACTGGGGACAGGTGAGCGTCCGCGGCCGGGGGGTCAGCGTGAGCGGGATCGGGCCCGAGGTGCGCGCGGGCGCGGGCCGGGGCAGGGAGTACCCGTTGTCGGCGAGCTTGGCCCGGCCCTGGGCGGAGATCCAGTCCGTCGACCAGGCGGGGGCGAGTTGCGTGCGGACCACCACGCTGCGGTAGCCGTGTCGGGTCAGGGTGTGCTCGATGTCGTCGCGCATGGTCGCGATCGCCGGGCAGCCGGAGTAGGTCGGGGTGATGGTGACCACCACGCCGCCGTTGTCGTCGACCGCGACGTCGCGCAGCACACCCAGGTCGTCGAGGGTCAGCATCGGCATCTCGGGGTCGAGAACCGACGCGGCGAGCTCGTGGGCCGTCCGTTGGACCGTTGTCGGCATCGTCACCAGACCCCTTCGGGATGTGCCCGTGCCACGGACTGCATCTCGGCCAGCAGCAGCCCCATCGCCTCGGTGTGCAGACCGTCGCGGCCGCCCCGACCGCCGACCGTGCCGACGTTCCCGACGGTGGGTGTCTCGAGCTCCGCGGCATGCAGCACCTGGGTGAGCACCGCGTCGAATTCCGTGCGGACGTCGCGCGGATCGACGCCGACCGACAGCTGCGCCAATGCGATCTCCTCGGCGGTCGGCCGGAACAGCTCCTCGACATACGGCCACACGCGGGTCAGTGCCTGGGATACCCGACGCTTGGACTCGGTCGTCCCGCACCCGAGTGTGACAACCCAGCGGGCCGCGTAGTCGCGGTGATACGTCAGTTCTTTCACACCCTTGCGGGCGACCGCGGACAGCACCGGGTCGCGCGATGTGCGCAACCGATCGAAAATCGCCAACCGCCAGGTGACGAAGATCAGCAGTCGTACCATCGACGTCGCGAAGTCCCCGTTGTCCTGCTCGACGAGCCGCACGTTGCGGAATCCGGACTCGTCCCGGAAGAACGCCAACGCATCCTCGGCGGGTACCGGCGAGGTGTCCGAGATGTACGGGACCACCGAACTGTCGGCGGCCGCCGCTCGGGCGAGGAGCAGGCGGGCCTGCCCCAGCAGATCCAGTCCCACGTTGGCCAGCGCGACCTCTTCCTCGAGCTCGGGTGCGCGGGTACTCCACTGCGCCAGTCGCTGTGAGCTCAGTAGGGCGTCGTCGCCCAGCATCAGGCAGTACCCGGCGAGCGCGGTCAGATCGACGTCGTCGGGCACTGTGGTGTCCACCCCCGCGAGCGGGTCGTCAAAGCTGGTGCCGAAGGCCCACTGCCCGTGGGAGTCCTCGTCGACCAGCCCGTCATAGGCATTGTCGTGATCAGTCATGTCCAGGCCTCACATGTGGGGGACGTTGTCGGGGATCTCGTAGAACGTCGGGTGCCGGTAGACCTTGTCCCCGCTCGGCGCGAAGTACGCATCCTTCTCCGACGGGCTCGACGCCACGACCCGATTGGACGGGACCACCCAGATGCTCACACCCTCGTTGCGACGGGTGTAGACGTCCCGGGCGTGGCGCAGCGCCATCTCGTCGTCGGCGGCATGCAGCGAACCGACGTGCACGTGGTTCAGTCCGCGCTTGCCACGCAGGAACACCTCGTACAACGGCCAATCGGCCTTGACCTGTGCGCTTGCCGGCTGCACCGGCACGTTCTCGATTGGCACGGCACCGTGGCCGCCCTCGGCGGTCAGATCGCTCATCACGCCACCTCCTGCTTCCGGTTGGCGAAGGCCGTGGCCGCCTCGCGGACCCATGCACCTTCTTCGTGTGCGGCGCGACGGTTGGCGATCCGCTCCGCGTTCGCCGCGCCGTTGCCCTTGATGACCTCGGTGAACTCGCTCCAGTCCGGCTCCCCGAAGTCGTAGGACTGCCGGTCCGCGTTCCAGGTCAGGTCGGGGTCGGGGAAGGTGACCCCCAGCGCCTGCGCCTGCGGCACGCTCATGTCGACGAACCGTTGGCGCAGTTCGTCATTGGTGTGGCGCTTGATCTTCCAGTGCATCGACTGTGCGGTGTTCGGCGACTGGTCGTCGGGCGGACCGAACATCATCAGCGCGGGCCACCACCACCGGTCGACGGACTCCTGGACCATCGCCCGCTGTTCGTCGGTGCCGCGCATCATCGTCGACAGCAGCTCGTAGCCCTGGCGCTGATGGAAGGACTCTTCTTTGCACACCCGGATCATCGCCCGGGCGTACGGACCGAACGAGCTGCGGCACAGCGGAACCTGATTACAGATGGCCGCACCGTCCACCAGCCAGCCGATGGTGCCGACATCGGCGTAGGTGAGTGTGGGGTAGTTGAAGATCGAGGAGTACTTCTGCTTGCCCTCGATCAGCTTCGTCGTCAGATCGGCGCGGTCGGCGCCGAGGGTCTCGGCGGCGGAGTAGAGGTAGAGACCGTGGCCGGCCTCGTCCTGCACCTTGGCCATCAGGATCGCCTTGCGCCGCAACGACGGGGCACGTGTCAGCCAGTTCCCCTCCGGCTGCATACCGATGATCTCCGAATGGGCGTGCTGGGCCACCTGCCGGATGAGGGTCTTGCGGTAGCCGTCGGGCATCCAGTCGCGGGGTTCGATCCGCTGGTCGTCGGCGATGGTCTGCTCGAAGTACTGCTCGACATCAGCTGCGGAATCGACGTCCATGGGCTGTGACGTGGGCATCTGTCCTACTTTCAATACCGAATGATCGGTTGGTAAATAGTATGCGGGAAGGCGCGCCGGAGCACAAGGCCCCGGGTCAGCGACCGACGAACGTCGGCTTCTCCTTGGCCAGGAACGCGGCGACCGCAGCCTTGTGGTCGACACTGCATCCGAGCGTGACCTGCGCCTCGAGCTCACGGCCGAGGGCGGCGGTCAGACCGTCGGCGGATGCGGCGACCAACGACTTGATCTCCCGGTAGGCCGCAGTCGGTCCGTTCGCCAGCGAGCGGGCGACGTCGAGGGCGACATCGCGGACATCCGCGTCGTCGACGACGCAATGCACCAGACCCCAGTCCGACGCCTGCTCCGCGGTCACCTTGTCGCCCAGGAGCAGCAGGGCGCCGGCGCGACTCGCACCGAGGTTCTGCACCAGCGAGTGACTCAGGCCGGAGTCGGCGGCCAGGCCGATGCCACTGAAGGCGGTGGCGAAGGAGGTCCGCGTGCCGGCGATCCGTACGTCAGCGGTGAGAGCAATCCCCCATCCGGCGCCGACGCAGGCACCCGGGATGGCCGCCACCACCGGCACGCGCAGCCCGGACAGCGCCGTGATGAGCGGGTTGTAGTGCTCACCGACGGTGTTCATCGCGGTCGCGGGATTCGATTCGAGCGCACCGACATGTTCGCCGAGATCCTGTCCGACGCAGAAGTTCTTGCCTTCGGCCGTGAGCAGGACCGCCCGCACGTCGGCGTTGGCACCGACGGCGTGCACGGCGTCGACGAATGCCGTCTTGGTGGCCGCGTCGAGCGCGTTGTGCGCCTCCGGTCGTGCGAGCGTGATGGTGGCGAGTCCGTCGGAGATGTCGAGGGTGACGGTCATGATGTCGATCCTTCCCAGTCGTGGAAGCCACGGCCGGACTTGCGTCCGAGTTCACCGCGAGACACTTTGTCGCGCAGTAGTTGTGGCGGAGTAAAGCGGTCCCCGAGGGTGGCCGCGAGGTGCTCGGCGATGGCCAGGCGGACGTCGAGGCCCACCAGGTCCGTCGAGCGCAGTGGGCCCATCGGGTGCCGGTATCCGAGTTCCATCGCACGGTCGATGGATTCGGCGTCGGCGACGCCTTCCGCCAGCATCCGGATCGCCTCGAGTCCCAGGCACACGCCCAGACGGCTCGTGGCAAAACCCGGTGAGTCGTTCACCAGGACCTCCGCCTTGCCGAGCCGCTCCACCCAGCCGCGGACCAGCCCGACGGTCTCGGCCGAGGTGGTAGACGTGCGGACGATCTCCACCAGCGACGACGCGGGCACCGGATTGAAGAAGTGCATGCCGATGAACCTGGTGGAGTCCGTGAGCGCCACACCGAGTTCGGCGATGGAGATCGAGCTGGTGTTGGTGGCGATGGTGGTCGCCGGCCCGACCGCCTTCTCGATGGCGGAGGGCACGTCGATCTTGAGCGACGGGATCTCGGGGACCGCCTCGACCACGAGCGCGACGTCGGCGGGCAGGTCGAGCGGCCCGGAGACGGTACTCACCCGCTGCCGGATCGCATCGACGCCCTGCCCACCGAGCTTGCCCCGCTCGTGCGCGCGGGCGAGACCGGCGCTGACCCGGTCCAGGGCGGCGCTCTGGTCCGCCGCCTCGGCGATGGTCACCGTCGAGCCGAGCGTGGCGAAGACCTGGGCGATCCCGGCACCCATCCGGCCACCGCCGACCACGGCCACGGCATGGGGAATTGCGGTCATCGTTTCCTCTCCAGAAATGCGGTCATCCGTTGCTGCTTCTCGTCGGTCTCGAACAGCACCGCCTGCGCGATGTCGTCGACCCAGGGATGCGATCCCGGAGCGTCGACGATGGTCTTGGTCAGCCGCAACGCCAGCGGAGCCTGGCGGACGATCCGGTCCACCACGCGATGGGCCGCGGCCAGATGGTCGTCGACGATGTCGAGCACCAACCCGGTCTGCAGCGCCGCGTCGGCATCAAGCCGGCGACCGGCGAGCAGCACCTGCTTGGCCACCGACGCACCGACCAGCGTCGGCAACCGGTAGTTCGCGCCGGCCGCGGCCAGGATGCCCAGGCCGGGTTCCGGGTTGCCGAACACGGCGGTGGGCGTGGCGACCCGCAGGTCACAGGCGTAGGCCAGTTCGGCTCCGCCACCGAGCGCGTAGCCGCTGACCGCGGCGACCGTCGGGAGCGGCAATCGGGCGATGCGATCGAACAGGGTGCGGTTGATCCCCGCCAGCGCCTCGGCCCGCCGACGTTCGCGCAGCTCCCCGATGTCAGCACCACCGGCGAAGTGCTCACCCCTGCCGACCAGGATGAGCGGCTTGGGATCGCGTTCGATCCGGGCGCAGGCGTCATGGAGATCGTCGATCATCGCCGCATTGATGGCGTTGCGCTGGTCGGGCCGATCAAGCGTCACGACGAACCGGTCGTCGCGCTCCTCGAGTTCGATGGTCTTGCAGTCTGTCACCGATCACTCCTCGTGTCGTCCCGCTCACAGTAACCAACCTTTCGGTCGGTAATCAAGTGCCTGCGGTGGACTTTGTGTTGGGCGGGCGCGGCCCGGGGTGAGAGGATGGCGAACATGACCAGTGCGCGAACACCCCGCCGAACCGGCCGCCCGGGCCGCCCCGGGTACGACCTCGACTCGCTGCTCGCGGTCGCCGTCAAGGTGTTCAACGACAAGGGCTACGACGGCACCAGCATGGACGTGCTGGCCGAGCGGCTCGGCATCAGCAAGTCGTCGATCTACCACCATGTGTCCGGCAAGGAGGAGCTGCTCGAACTCGCGCTGAACCGTGCGATGAACGCGCTCTTCGCCGTCACGCTCGAGACCCAGGCGACCGAGGGTCGCTACATCGACCGCCTCGAACACCTGGTCAGACGCAGTGTCGACATCCTGGTCGCCGAACTGCCGTACGTCACCCTGCTCCTACGGGTACGCGGTAACTCCGCGGTGGAGCGGCGCGCCCTGGCCCGTCGGCGCGAGTTCGACAACTTCGTCTCCGAGTTGGTCACCGCCGCCGCCGAGGAGGGCGACCTGAACCCGGGCATCGATCCCGCCCTGGTCGCGCGGCTGCTCTTCGGCACCGTGAACTCACTGATCGAGTGGTACCGCCCGCGCACCGGCGGTTCGGCGGCCGAACTCGGCGACGCCGTCGTCGCACTGACCTTCGACGGGCTCCGCCGAACCTGATCGCGGTCGCCGTCTTGACAACTCCCACCGTCCGCAGCGATGGTAATTACCGACCGAACGTACGGTGGATGGAGTTGACGTGAGCAGACTACTCGAGAGCTACACACAGGGGCGTTGGTTCGCCGCGGAGGATGCCGGCACACCGTTGCTGAGTGCAGTCGACGGCAGTGAGGTCGCCCGGATCTCGTCCGCCGGCCTCGACCTGGCCGGGATGGTCGATCACGCACGCGACGTCGGCGGTCCGGCGTTGCGGGCCCTGACCTTCCATGAGCGGGCCGCCCTGCTCAAGCAGCTCGGGATGACGCTGATGGCGGGGAAGGACGAGTTCTACGCGCTCTCGGCATCCACCGGAGCCACCACGAGGGATTCGGCGGTCGACATCGACGGCGGCATCGGCACCGTACTCAGCTATGCGAGCAAGGCCCGGCGGGAATTGCCCAACGACACGGTCTATCTCGACGGTGGGATCGAGCAGCTCGGCAAGAAGGGCACCTTCCTCGGCCAGCACATCTACACACCGCGCCGCGGCGTCGCCGTCCAGATCAATGCGTTCAACTTCCCGGTCTGGGGGTTCCTCGAAAAGCTCGCACCCGCGTTCATCGCGGGCGTGCCGTCGATCATCAAACCCGCCAGCCAGACCGCCTATCTCACCGAGCTGGTGTTCCGCCGCATCATCGAGAGCGGGATCCTGCCCGAGGGTTCGGTGCAGTTGATCAGCGGTGGCGCCCGCGACCTGCTCGATCACCTCGGCGGCCAGGATTCGGTGGCGTTCACCGGTTCCGCCGACACCGCCGCCACCTTGAGGTCGCACCCCAGCGTCGTCAACCTCGGTGTGCATTTCACGGCCGAGGCCGACTCGCTCAACGCGTCGATCCTCGGCCCGGACGTCACGCCCGACGATCCCGAGTTCGACCTGTTCGTCAAGCAACTGGTCACCGAGATGACCGTGAAGGCCGGCCAGAAGTGCACGGCCATCCGCCGTGCGCTGGTGCCCGCGTCGGCGGTCGATGCGGTCATCGAGGCCGCACGCGTGCGCCTGGGGAAGGTCGTCGTCGGCAATCCGGCGTCCGAGCAGGTCACGATGGGCGCCCTGGCGAGCGTCGAGCAGCGCGACGAGGTGCTCAAATCGCTTCGCGGGCTGACGAAGTCGGCGACGGTCGTGTTCGGCGACCCGGAGCACGTCGATGTGGTCGACGCCGATGAGTCGGCGGGGGCGTTCCTGTCCCCCATCCTCCTGCACGCCGACGACAAGACCGCACCCGAGCCGCACGAGATCGAGGCCTTCGGCCCGGTGTCGACGGTCATCGGCTACGACGACACCGCGGACGTGATCGACCTCGCCGCGCGCGGACAGGGCAGCCTCGTCGCATCCGTGGTGACCAAGGATGCGCAGATCGCACGCGAGATCGTCCTGGGCCTGGCGCCCTACCACGGCCGTGTCCTGGCGCTCAACAGCGAGGATGCCCGCGAGTCGACCGGTCACGGATCACCCCTGCCGGTGCTCGTCCATGGCGGCCCCGGACGGGCCGGCGGCGGCGAGGAACTCGGCGGCATCCGCGGCGTGCTGCATCACATGCAGCGCACCGCGATCCAGGGCACGCCCGATGTACTGACAGCGATCGGACACAAGTGGGTCACCGGGGCCCAGCGCATCGAGACCGACGTTCACCCGTTCCGAAAGAATCTGGCGGAGTTGCGGATCGGCGACACCATCGTGGGCGGTCCCCGACAGGTGACACGCGCCGACATCGACCACTTCGCGGAGTTCACCGGAGACACGTTCTACGCACACACCGACCCGGAGGCAGCCGCGGCCAATCCCCTGTTCGGCGGCATCGTCGCCCACGGATACCTGGTCGTCTCACTCGCCGCGGGCCTGTTCGTCGACCCCGCTCCGGGCCCCGTGCTCGCCAACTTCGGCGTCGACGGTCTGCGGTTCCTCACACCGGTCAAGGCCGAGGACAGCCTGACCGTGACGCTCACCGCGAAGCAGATCACGCCCCGCCAAAGCGCCGACTACGGCGAGGTGCGCTGGGATGCGGTGGTGACCAATCAGAACGACGACCCGGTCGCCACCTACGACGTGCTGACACTCGTTGCCAAGGGAGAACAATCATGACCGTTCGAGTTGCCGTATGCTACGGAAAGCCCGAGGACACAGACGAATTCGACGACTACTACACGCGGGTGCACGTCCCGCTCGCGAATCAGGTGCCCGGTCTGCGGAAGTTCACCTGGGGCAAGGTGACGTCGATGGACGGCTCCGAGCCACCCCACTATGCGATCGCGAGTCTGTACTTCGACGACACGGCGGCGCTCCGGACGGCCCTTGCCTCCCCCGAGATGGGGGCCGCCGGAAAAGACGTCGCCAATTTCGCGACCGGTGGTGCCACCATGTTCATCCACGACGAGGAGGAGGTCGGACCATGACCGCCATCGACGAGTCGTCGACGACCCATTCCATCGCCCGGGCGATGTTCGACTCGGATGTCGCATCGCGCGCGCTCGGTATCGAATTGCTCGAGCTCTCCGACGGCTACGCGCGAACCGCGATGACCGTCACCGATCAGATGGTCAACGGCCACGGGATCACGCACGGCGGATATGTGTTCCTCGTCGCCGACACCACCTTCGCGCTCGCCTGCAACAGCCACGACGACTACGCCGTGGCCGCCCGCGCCGACATCCGCTACCTCACCCCCACGCACGCAGGCGACCGGCTCGTCGCCACCGCCGAGGAGCGGTCTCGTTTCGGACGCAACGGGCTCTACGATGTGACCGTCAGGCGTGGCGACGAGGTTGTCGCCGAGTTCCGGGGCGACAGCCGGACGACGGCGCCGCCCAACAAGTGAGCGACGACGGGCAGGACGACTGACGGCCGGGAACGGTCCCGGTCTCAGTCGACCGGTACGCAGACGATCGTGATGCAGACCGTCTTCGGGGCGTCGGGGATCGGGAAGATCGGGACCACGGGTACCGGGACGAGCGGGACCGGGAGTAGTGGCACCGGGAGAATCGGCACCGGGACGTCGGGGACGTAGATGGTGGCCGCTTGGTTCGGTTGCATGACGGTGGCCTGTGACGGCGCTGCCGACGCCGTGGGCGCCAGGGCCAGCGCGGCGGCCGCCCCGAGGGTGACGCCGACCGCTATCTTTCGGATTCTGGTGGCCATGGCTGCTCTCCTCTGAAAGCTCGAGATTGAAATCAGACCACTGATTGTCTGCTGATACGAGTCGCGGAGCCGACGGGTCATTTCGTTGGGGACACTAAGGAATTGGCTCACTGGCCCGCGTCGTGCCACCTGCCTTTCCGGGGCGGACTCCGAATCGATTTTCGCACACCCCGACCGCCAGATCGAGGGAATCGTCATTCGACGAGAGGAGGCGGAGTGGGGCATCGCGTGGCGGCCGCCCGAGGTAAAGACATCGGGTCGACAGTGCACAGCGATACACCGCGACGCCCGGGATGCCGCGGCCGACTGACCACGTGGATGTGCGGGGAGGTTTACCCCGCGCCACGTGTGGGCACTCTGTGGCCGACAGCGTCGCCGGGCGATGAAGCTCGTGCGATCCCAAGCCCCAGGGAAAGGTCCCCGATGTCGACAGATGCCATCGTGCTCCTCAAAGATGACCACAAGCAGATCAAGAAGCTGTTCAGCGATTTCCGAAACGCCGGCCCGAACGCGACGAAGACCAAGGGTGACATCGTCGCCAAGATCATCGAAGCGCTGACCGTACACACCTACATCGAGAACGAAGGCATGTACCCGGCGGTCCGTAAGGCTGTGCCCGATGTCGAATCCGACATCCTCGAGTCCTACGAGGAACACCATGTCGCCGACCTGTTGGTGATGGAACTCGTCACGATGAAGCCCGATGACGAGCGATTCGACGCCAAGACGACCGTCCTCATCGAGAACGTCGAACACCACATCGACGAGGAGGAGAACGAGTGGTTCCCCGAGGTGCGCAAGGCATTGGGGCGAAAGGAACTTCAGGAACTCGGTGAGGAACTGCTCGAATTGAAGGCAAAAGCCCCACATTCCCCCGCACAGCCGTCAGCATTGAAGAAGACCATCGACGCGATCGTCAAATAGCCAGGGACAGGGAGCACCACATCCATGCGAGATTTCGTCTGCCGGAAGTGCGGTCAACGACTCGCCTTCGAGAACAGCAAATGCCTGCACTGCCAGAGTTCGTTGGGATTCCACCTGGCCACCCGCACCATGTACGTGCTCGACGACAAGGACCGTGCCGAGGTGGACGGCCAGCTCCTCGAGCGGTGCGAGAATTTCCGGCTGGCCCAATGTAACTGGCTGGTTCCGTGGACCGGCGTCGCGACGCTCTGCACCTCGTGCCGGCTCACCCGCACCCACCCCGCGGAGACCGACATCGAGGGCATGGCCGAGTTCGGGCGCGCGGAGACGGCCAAGCGCCGACTGATCATGGAACTCGACGAACTGCGGCTGCCGATCGAGGGACGTGACGAGAATCCGGAGACCGGCTTGGCCTTCGACCTCCTCTCCAGTTCCGAAGAGTCGGTCATCACCGGCCATGACAATGGGTTGATCACGCTGGACCTCGCCGAGGGCGACGATGTGCACCGTGAGCAACTACGTGTCGAGCTCGACGAGCCCTACCGGACGTTGCTCGGCCATTTCCGGCACGAGATCGGCCACTACTACCAGCTCGTCCTGATCGACGACGATGTCCGGGGCCGCTTCGAAGAACTGTTCGGCGACCCGGACGAGGACTACCAGGCAGCGTTGGACCGTCACTATTCCGAGGGTGCGCCGGCGGGTTGGAAGCAGAATTACGTGTCGTCTTACGCCACGATGCACCCGGCCGAAGACTTCGCGGAGACGTTCGCGCACTACCTGCATATCCGCGACACCCTCGACACCGCCGCCGCATTCGCCATGGCACCGGCGGGTTCGACGCTGGACAGCGTGCTGCCCGGCGATGTGGGTTTCGACCAGGTCATCGAGTGGTGGCTTCCGCTCACCTGGTCGCTCAACCAGATCAACCGGTCCATGGGTCACCCCGACCTGTACCCGTTCGTGCTGCCGGAACAGGTGCTCGAGAAGATCCGGTTCGTGCACGGACTGATGCCGCCGACCTGACCTGCGCCGCAGGCTCGCGAGGTGTTGCGGTTCGTACCGATCCCCGGTACGAACCGCAACACCTGCGTGCACGGTGTGGCCACTCGACGGCGGCTGAGACTGCCCGCCACAGGACGGTGATGGTTTCGATGTTTGATCCCCGCGCCGCGGGGGTAGCCACCACACCCGACAACTCAAGGAGAACGATATGGGTCTCGACGACAAGATCTCGAACAAGACAGAAGACGTGAAGGGCAAGGCCAAGGAGGCCACCGGTCGCGCCACCGGCGACGACGAACTCAAGAATGAGGGCAAGGGCGACCAGGCGTCGTCGGCCGTCAAAGACGGCGTCGAGAGCGTGAAGGACGCCGCCGGCAAGGTGAAGGACAAGCTGACCGGGCACTGACCCGCGATCGGTGCGTCAACGCGCAGTCCGTGGCTCTCTTCGGTGACATCCTCTTGGATGACACTCTCAACCATGAAGTAGGTGAAGCATGATCGGAACCATCATCAGTGCGATCGTCGTCGGTCTGATCGTCGGCGCACTCGCACGACTGCTCATGCCCGGCAAGCAGGACATGGGCATCATCATCACGATCGTGTTGGGTGCGCTCGGGTCTCTGATCGGTACCTGGCTGACCTACCAGGTCGGCTACAGCAACAGCAACGGCGGATGGGAGATCATACCGTTCATCGTCGGCATCGTCGTGGCCATCGGCCTGATCGCCGTCTACCTCTCGCTCCGTGGCCGTCGGGTACGACAGTGATCTGAAGCACACGCTGAGCGGTCCGCATCGGATTCCGATGCGGACCGTTCGTGTCTGGTGGTGTGGGGGTCTGGCAGACTCCCCCGCTGACCTTCGGATGACCGGACGGTACCGGCCCAACCTGGATCGGATCCGAACAGCCCGGATTCGCCGGGGAGACGTCGCATCGTCGCCCGGATAGGCTGGCCCGATCATGAGCCCGGTCCCGCGCCGTGACACTCGACGTGGGACGCGCAGGCCCGTAAGACACCGGCGACATCATGGGTGACCATCGCGCTGACGGCTCTCACGCAGCACGGTGTACAGACTGCCAAGTGACTTCGGCGGCCCTGACACCGAGACGGATTCGGAACGACTGATCGCCTGTGCGAGCCCTGTGGTGCTCAGCCCGAAACGGGAGCAGTCCTACTGGTCACCTTGTCCGGAACCAACTCACCGGCGACGATCCGGTCACGGATCTTGAACTTCTGGATCTTCCCCGAGGGTGTCATCGGGAGGGCATCCGTGAAGAACCACATCGACGGAACCTTGTGAGCCGAAATCCGCTCGCGGCACCACGCTTTCAACTCATCGGGGTCGGGGCGAACAGCCGGGTCGATCAAGCATATGACCGCGCCGATCTGCTCGCCCCAATAATCGTCGGGGACTCCGACAACCACCACGTCATGGACCTCGGGATGCTCGAAGAGCAAGTCCTCGATCTCTCGCGGATAGATGTTGACCCCACCACGAATGATCATCTCTTTCAGTCGTCCAGCGATCTTGAGGAAGCCCCGTTCATCCATGGTCGCGAGATCACCCATGTGCAGCCACCCGTCGGCGTCGATGGTGGCGGCCGTCGCCTCCGGCATGTCGAAATAGCCAATCATGTTCTGGTAACCGCGGCAGCAGATCTCACCTTGCTCGCCGAGTGCGACCACTCGCCCATCGACGGGGTCCACCAGTCGAACTTCCAGTTCCGGAAGTGGCTGCCCGACAGTGGTCGCCTGATCTTCGGCGCTGTCGGTGACCTTGGTCTGGCTGATGACCCCGTGCATCTCGGTCTGGCCGAAGAGGATCGAGAAGCTGCAGTTCCACGTTTCGGTGACCCGGCGGACCAGCGCCTCGGGCACCGTGGCGGCCCCCGACAACACGGTCTGCATACTGGAGAG
Source organism: Gordonia sp. LMA484 (assembly GCF_058129505.1). NCBI lineage: Bacteria > Bacillati > Actinomycetota > Actinomycetes > Mycobacteriales > Gordoniaceae > Gordonia > Gordonia sp. LMA484. The sequence goes on along the minus strand of NZ_CM176700.1, from coordinate 6,485,811 downwards.
GTCACGGGTGGCACTGTCGGGATGATCGAGCAGTGCGATCAGCATCGTCGGCACGAGCAGGCCATGCGTCCCGCGATAGGTCTCGTACGCCTCGAGGACACCTGCCGGATCGAAACCGGGCAGAACCACATAGGTCCCGTGCGCCGACATGGTCCCGAGTTCGGTGACCGCCCCACCGCCGATGTGGTACATCGGCATGGCATTCACACAGACGCCCCCATCGCCCATCCCAGCGCGCTCGAAGACAAAGGTGGCCTCGTTCACTATCCCCTTGTGGTGCAGCAACGCACCTTTCGGAAATCCGGTCGTTCCGGACGTGTATTGGATCTGGACTGGATCGGTGGGCGCGACGCGGGGTAGTCGGGCTGCCGGGTCGCCGCCTTGGGCATATGTCTGCCATTCGTCGTCGGGGATGGTCTTGTGCACCGTGTCGACGTCCACTCCGGCGGCCTCGACGATCTCGGCCAGATCCGCACCCCGGTAGGAACGCTGATAGAAGATCCCGACGGCCCCGGACTGCCGCAGAACGTATACCAATTCATCTCGCCGGTATGCGGGATTCGCGGCCACTACCACCATTCCCGCCATCGCGATCGCCTGCTGCAGGACCACCCAGTCGCCACTGTTCGCCGCGAAGATCGCGATGCGGTCCCCGGGCTCGAAGTCGGCCAACAGCGCTCGCGCATACCGCTCGGTGTCCCGCAGGAGTTCCGCGTACGTCCACGAACGACGGCCGGCAGGGTCCGGAACAGCGTCCACCAGCGCCACCCGGTCTGGTTCGGCCGCTGCTGCTTCCCGCAGCAGCCCTGGCAACGTGATGTCCCTGACGCCGGAGCTCGGTACGGCCGGCCAATCAGATGTCGTGAGCTCCATGATTTCTCCTATACGAGGTTCGAGAGTATCCGTCAGCCGGCCGTCGGGATGGATCGGCCCTGGCGTGCTCTAGGTCACATAGTAACGGTCTTACCATTGGTCCGCAACCGGGTTCCGCACTGCGCCGTTCTGCCCGGATGGCGACGGAAGTATTGTGCTGCAATGGGTTCGATCGCATCATCAGGACCTTCACCGTCAGTGGTAGGTCATCGACGCGACGGTGCACAGCTTGCCGTCCCGGCTTCGCGATTCGACCCTGACCACGGCCGAGTTCCTGCCCACATGTACTGGCAGGCAACGAAACACCAGCCGGGCACCCGCACGTCCCGGCCGGATGTACGACATCTGCAGTGCAGTCGGTGTCAGTCCATCGACGCGTGCACCCACAGTCCAGCTTGCTGCTCGCTCCGACATGAAAACCGCGACGCCACCATGGAGTGCCCCGGCGGGATTGAGACTGAGTCGACCGACATCGAGCAGGACCGCATCGTCTCGACATCGCCCTCCTAACAGTGCCATCACGTCCTCGCTGTCGCGGTCGATGGAGTCAGGTGAGATCTGCACGCCGTTTATCGGCTGATCGGGCGTGAACATCACCCGTTCAACGGCTTTGGCTGCGATCACACCGCGAGAGTTCACGACCTCGCCGTCGGCGACGGCTGATCGTTTGTCGACCGAAACGGTGCGGCTCGCTGATCGGAGCTCAGTACCGTCCACGTCCGGAACGCCGCAGAAGGTGATCGACAAGTCGGTTGTCACCGCCACGCTGCCTCCGGCCGGTGAGCCACCGCAGGACTGCCGATCGAGGTGTCGATGAAGACGCCGAGTGCCCCATAAGCCCGCCGACCGTCCCTACCGCGGAGCCAGTCGCCGGCCGTCATCGCCCCCACCGTGCTGCCGGCGGTCCCGGTCACCGAACGGACGCCGAACACCGCCTCGGGATTTCCCATGACCGCGGTGATCGGCGGATCGACCGCCGGCGCACCGTCCCGGTCTTCGATGACGACGGCCAATGTGCACCTCCCGCGCCCAGTGAAGCCCGACCGTTGCGTAAGACATCGTCAGAACGCGGATATTCCACCGTTGACGCTGATGGTCTGGCCCGTCAGTCGAGCTGCGGCGGGGCCACCGAGGAAGACGATCAGGGCGGCCAGATCTTCCGGCACGGCCACACCGAGATGCGCTTGGGTCGCCGCCTTTTCGAACAGCGACCGACTGAATCCGTCGCTCAGCACATTGTCCGCGGTGCGGGTTCCCTCGATGAGGGAGGGCGTGACCGCGTTGACCCGCACGCCATTTCGCTTGGCCTCCACTGCGGCGACGCGCGAGAACATGACGATTGCGGCCATCGCAGCACCCAGGGCGCTCTCCCCCGGTGTCGGGACCTTCGCGGCATCCGAGGCGATGTTGATGATGCTCCCCCCTCCCTGCGCCTGCATCAGGGGAAGGACCGCACGCGTGAACAGCATGGGCGGCAGCGCCTGCCCGGTCAGAATGGAGGAAATCGACGTGGCGGGCGTCCGATGCAGCAACTCCGGTTTGTAGGCCGTCGTGGTCGAATTGACACAGATGTCCACCGACCCCATCGCCTCGTACGCGACAGAGACGACGCGGTCGACCTCGCCCTCGTCGGAGGCGTCGGCCGCAATGAACCTGACGTCGACCTCGGGGTGGCCGTGGAGCACCGTCTTCCGCGCCTGTTTTCCACGCTCCTCGTTGCGACCGACGAGCACCATCCGCCTGACTCCTGCATCGGCGAAGCCGAGAGCTGTCGCGAGTCCGACGCCCGACGTCCCGCCGACGATGATGGCGCCGGATTCCTCGTACTTTCGAACCAGTGGGGGCTCTGACATCCGCTTCACCTCTCAAGACAACAATCAACGACTCGCACGCGCCGATCGCGCGTGCATGCCCTCAAGTTTTACACCATAGACAACTTTCTATCTATAGTTGTATCGTCTGAACCTCGTCGAGCATCCGCGGGGCCGCCGGCCCTCAACGTCCTGGAGACAACATGAACCCCATAGTCAACCGCTACACCCAGCTCGTCGAGATCGACCATCCGATCGTTCAAGAAGGGCTCGGCCCCTTCCGAACGCCGAAGCTCGCCGCCGCCGTGTCGAACGCGGGCGGACTGGGCACGGTCTCCATGCCGGGTATGCCCTCAGACCTGGCGGCCGGCGCACGAATGTTCCGTGAGCACATCGAGGAATGCCGATCGTTGACCGACCGCCGGTTCGCGGTGAACATTCCGGTTGGCGTCGACGGCAACGGGGTCGTGTTGCCGTTCACCGACGTCTACATCCGGATGGTGCTCGATGCGCGCCGCGCCGACGCCGAGCTTGCCCGCCAACTGACCGTTCTCACGACCTCGGCAGGGTTCCCCGGCGACTACATCGGGTTGATCAAGGAGGCCGGAATGATCCACCAGCACAAGGTCGGCTCGACGCGGCAGGCCGTCAAAGCCGCCGAGGCGGGCGTCGATGTCATCATCGCCGCCGGATTCGAGATGGGTGGACATGCGCCGAGTAAGGCCGTGCACTCCTACGTTCTCGTTCCCAGCGTGACCGAGGCCGTCGACGTCCCGGTCCTGCTGACCGGTGGCGCCAGAGACGCCCGCGGTCTCGCGGCCGCCATGGCGATGGGCGCCGCCGGTGTTGCCATGGGCACCCGATTCATCACCAGCACTGCGAACACCGATTGGCATCCGGCCTACATTCAGGCGCTCATCGACGCCAAGGAAGGCGATGACGTCGCCTTCGACGGTGTGTACGGACCCTGCCGAGGCCTCAGAAACACGGCATCCCGACAGCTCTCGGATCACGGCGGTCAGGACTCCGGCGAGATCGTCGACGCCGTTGAACTCACCCGCTGGAAGATCGAATCGATGCAGCGTGCACAGACCGACGGGGATGTGGAACACGGACTGGTCCTGGCCGGGCAGGTGGCTTCGGCGATCGACGACATCATCGACATCGCGGAGTTCGTCCCGAGCACGGCCCGAGGTGCGGCGGAGATCCTCCGCACACTCGCTTCATCGGTTCGGACACCGGCGGTTTCCGCGTGACCGCTCAGGCGTGAGCGGCAGGGGCAGTCGCTACGATGTCGCTCATGACCGATCGTGCCGCCGAGTCGGCGGAAAGGCCCGCGACCTCGATCGGCAGCGCTCGATCTGCTCTGATCTCCATCCTCGGTGAGCTCGTCGCGCCATACCGCCAACCGGTACACACAGCGGCACTGCTCTACGCGCTCACCGGTGTGGGCTTCGGAGAGTCGGCGAGTCGGCAGGCAATAGCCCGGGCAGGGGCGTCCGGATTGATCTCCGCCGAGCGTGATGGACGCGAGACGAAGTGGGCGGTCACCGAGCGTACGTACGAGCTCTTTCGCGAGGGCGTCAACCGGGTGTTTCCCGATGCCTCTGCCGGCCGCCGTTGGGATGGCAAGTGGCTGGTGATCATCGTGCCGATTCCCGAATCGCATCGCGCGACCCGCAAGAAGTTGTACGCGGCCTTACGGTGGGCCGGTTTCGGGAATCCGAGCGCGGGAATCTGGGTCACTCCCCACGTCGAACGACTGCCTGAAGCCCAGGCAGCGATCGAGTCTCTCGGGTTGTCGACCAACACGATCTCGTTCATCGGATCGACCGCGACGATCGGGATACCCGAGGCCGAACTCGTGGAGCGGTCATGGGACCTCGAGAAGGTCTCGGCGGCATACGACGAGTTGCGGGAGCGATTCGACCACCCCGAACAGCTCGCGGGCAAGGAGGCCCTGGTGGCACACATCGAGCTGATCGACGCCCTGCGCCACACCCCTTATATGGATCCGCAACTGCCACACGAGCTCCTGCCTGACTGGCCCGGCCTCACGGTCGTCCATCGGCTACAGGCCCTGCGTGCCGAACGCGCACCCGCGGCGCATGCACACTGGCTGACGATCGCCCGCCTCGACTGAATTTTCCAGGACTCATCGCCCTGCTGAATCCTGCCCGCAGCACATTTTACATTTCTAGACATCTCCACCCTGTAGATGTAGTATTTGATCGACGCCACGATGAGACTTTCCCAGTCCACAGCCACCGCGTCTCATCCACAGCCAAAGGAATCCCGTGAGCGAACTCCACGCACCCTCGATGGCGATGCTGCAAACGGTCGCCGACGACCCCGTCACCTACGCCCACGACTGGAAAACGGGCCACCAGCGCCCCGTGGTCGGGTCCTTCCCGATGAATTTCCCCGTCGAGCTGGTCCACGCGGCCGGCGCGCTGCCGGTGATCATCCAGGAGAGCCGGACGCCCATCACCGAGGGCCGGAGCCTGCTCGCCGAGTTCTACTGCGGATACACGCGGAGCGTCGCCGATCAGGCCGCCATCGGCGAACTGGATGTGTTCGACGCCCTCGTCGCGGCCGACCATTGCGTCCAGCTGCTGGGCGCGGTCGACGCCATTCGATATACCCGGCCGGAAAAGCCCGTCCACTTCGCACAGTTCACCAGCGCCATGGATGACGCGTGGACGAAACCGCGGGTGGACGGCCGGATCGATGAGCTGAAGTCACAGATCGAAACCGTGACCGGGACAGCGGTCGAGACTGACACACTCTCGGCAAGTATCAAGGCGTTCAACAGGAATCGACAACTTCTCCGTCACTTCTACGCACTGCGGCGGTCGGGTCGTGCGCGCATCACCGCGAGCGAGATGCAGCTGTTGGTCAAGTCGAGCATGGTGATGGATATCGACCAGCACACGGCCATCCTGCAGACCATCCTCGCCGAACTGACAGTTCCGGACAACGAGCCGGATGACGTCGTCCGCCTGCACATCTCGGGCCACTTCTGCCACGCCCCGCGACCAGAGATCCTCGACGTCATCGAGGAGTCCGGCGCGATCGTCGTAGACGACGATCTCTACACCGGATATCGGTACATCTCGACCGATGTTCCCGAGAGCGAAGATCCACTCGCGGCCCTGTCTTCGTGGTACCTCGAGCGCAATGTCACGACACCGTGCCCTACTCGCGTGACCAGCGAAGTCGATTGGGATACCTACCTTCTGAACTCCATTGCGGCCAATGGAGCCTCCGGCGTGCTGGTCTTGATGGCCAAATTCTGTGAACCGCACATGTTGTATTACCCAGAGCTGCGCAAGGCACTGGACAGCCACAACATTCCCTCACTGCTGATCGAGACGGAACATGAGGGAATCCCGGTCGAGAAACTGCGTACGCAGATGGAGACCTTCGTCGAGCGAATCCGCCGCCGCGTGGCGCCGGTCGCGGTCTGAACCCAAGGAGTGCATTGTGCAAACCGAACTGTTCCAGAAAGACAAGACCAACAAGTTGTCCAGCACCCGAGTCGGCGGCAAGATGACCGCCGATTACTGGGAGAACATCTTCACCGCGAAGGAACGCGGCAAGCACGTCGTCTGGTACAACGGGGCCGCCATGAACCCCCTGTTCCAAGCGGCGGGTCTCGAGTGGTGTCACGGCGAGGCATTCGCGGCGCGCCTGGCGGCGCAGCATCTCGAAGAGCCCGCGCAGGCAGCGGGCGCCGAGTACGGGTACATCGGCGAATTGTGTTCATATGCCAGGACACATCTGGGATGCGCGGTCCTGACGCAGCAGAGTCGCACCGAAAGCGAGACCGGTGTGGTCGGCCTACTGGACCAGAAAGAACTCGCCGCAAAACTGCCCGCACCGGACTTCTTCGTCAACGGCTACGCAGGCTGCAGCACCGGTCAGCAGTGGGATGCGATGACCTACCGCGTCTTCGATCGTAAGCTCCCCGTCTTCAACGTCTCGCTGCCGATGCTGTGGGGCAACAAGCCCGACGCCGGCTACATGCGTGGCGAGGAATGGACCGAGGTCAGCGACTACGCCGAGGGACAGCTCCGCGAGCTGGTCAGCTTCCTGGAGCACCAGACAGGTCGTCCGTTCGACTGGGATGTGTTGAGCGAGAGTATGTCCTACATCAAGCGCGCCTCCGAACTACGACTCGAGGCGATGCAGCTGTGCACTCACGCACCGACGCCGGCGACATACTGGGATTGGGTCGCCAGCATCGCACCCATCAACTTCCTGCCGGGCAATCAGGCTCTCGTCGACTACTTCGCCGGGGTGAAGGCCGAAATAGAGCAGCGCCTACGGGACGGCGTGTCCGCGGTGAAAGACGAGCGCTACCGCGTGTACTTCGACGGGATCATGAACTGGAACAAGCTCGGTTTCCTGACGAGGAAGTTCGCCGAGTACGACGTATCGGTCGTGGCCGGCCGCTACACCCATGAATCATTCTGGCAGGAACCACAACTCATCGATGTCGACAACCCGCTGCGCGGCATGGCGCAACACTATCTGCTATGCCCGTTGAACCACGGGCTGAAGAACCTGCAGGAGCTGTTGCTGCGCCGGCTCGACGAGTACGCGATCGACGGCATCGCCTTCCACTCGACTCGAACCTGCCGGGCCATGACGAATCCACAGACCATGTTGGCGAAGACGGCCGAGCGTGAACGCGGTGTGAAGTCGTTCTTCTTCGAAGGCGATGTCGCAGACGCATCCTTCTACAACGACGAGCTGTTCGACAGCCGCCTCGAGGCGATGCTGGAGGCGATCGACGTGCAACGCACGAAATCACTGGTCTGATGACCTGGTACACGATGGGGGTCGATCTCGGGTCGACGACCGCCAAGGCGGTCGTCGTCGATCAGGACGGCAGACGTGTCGGATCGAGCGTTGTGCAGATGGGCGCGGTCAGCCGCGACGCAGTCGTCCTAGCGATGGATCGGGCGTTGGCGGCGGCGCACGTGGATGCGCAACAGATCAAACGCACCATCAGTACCGGCTACGGGCGCAAGCTCGTACCGGGTGCTGATCGTTCGTTCACCGAGATCACCTGCCATGCCCGCGGTGCCGCCGCCATGCATCCCGGGGTTCGTCTGGTGATCGACATCGGCGGCCAGGACAGCAAGGCGATTGCCGTCGACGACGACGGCCTGGTTGACCGTTTCGCCATGAACGATCGATGCGCGAGTGGCACCGGACGCTTCTTTGATGTTCTCGCACGTGCCCTGGAAGTGGATGTGAGCGAGGTCGGGGCGCTGGCCATGTCCGGAACCGACGGTCTCGAGGTGAGCAGTATGTGTGCGACCTTCGCCGAGACCGAAGTCATCTCGATGCTGGCCCAGGGCCAGGCGAAGCCCGATATCGCGGCATCCGTGCACAAGGCCGTCGCCGCGCGCACGGTTGGACTCGTGTCGCAGGTCGGCAAGGCCACGCCGACGGTGATGACCGGTGGGGTCGCTCGCAACGAGGCGGCGCGCCACTACCTCGAGAAGGCGCTTCGGCACCCGGTGGAATTACTTGCCGAACCGCAGATCGCCGGCGCCTACGGCGCGGGACTGCTCGCACGTGACGGGTACCTCGGCTCGCTCGGTCACACCGAGACCCGTGACTCGGCAGCGAAAGGGCAACTCACCGACCGTGCGAACGGGATTGTTCCGCAGTGCCAGGGATGCGACGGAAGCCTGGGCCACAGTCACGATCACGAGCCTGTCCCGCTGACCCTGCGGAGCAAGTTGTGACGCCTGTGGGTCTCAACGACTCCACGGTCGTCGTCGTCGACGACGACACCCCGCTCGGGCGTCTCGTGGCGCTCCACTTCGTCCGGGCCGGGTCGCAACGCATCGGCATCGTGAGTGCAGATGCCGCACGCGCAGAGGCCACCGCCCAGGCGGTATTCGCCGCGGCGTCGGGCATGTGGGCGGTGGCAGCGTCGGGCGATCTCTCGTCGGGGTCCGAGGCGCAGCGGATGGTCAACGAACTCTCAGCTTCGCTCGGCGACGCAGACATCGTCGTGACTTTCGGGTCAGCACCCGAGGTGGTCAGTGACGTCATCAGACAGACCATGGTCGACCGGAGCGAGGGAGTCGTGATCCGGGGCGGCGCTTCCGACGGTGACAATATCGATGGAGGCGTGCACACCTGCGCGATAGACCTCTCCGGTGGGCGCGCGCCGGACGAACTGGCCACCGCGATTGTGGAAACCGCCCTGGCGGCGCGAACGTCTCTCGACGCCGGTACGCCCTAGTGGTGTGTCTCAGAAATAGGCGACTGGTCTCCGGCGTTCGATCGACGCCTGGCCGCGTTGTCGTCGGTCGAGATAGCGCCGCTATCACTCCCTCCTCCGCCTTGCCAGACGCCGATCGCTCCACCGGATACCAGTCGCCTATTTCCGAGACACACCACGAGCTCCGCTAGCGAGGAGCAGACTCCTCGACGAGCAGGGCCCAGTACGCGTGCGCCTGTGCCGACCATTGCTCGCGCCGTTGCCGGAAAAGCGCTGCGCCGTCACGGCCGACCCATTCCGACAGAAGCTCCTTTGGCAATTGTGGATCCAACCGCATGAATCGCTGTTGGAGAGAAACCAATTCGACATAGGCGAGAAGCACCTCGGCACCGTCGGAGGGCTCGGTCACCCCGTCCTGGGCGAGCAGCGTCCGATAGCTCGCCGCCAGATCCGTCAGGTCCCACGCTCGCGACACGATCGCCTCATTGTCGAGACCTCCGGCTGCGACACCCCCGGTCACCACGAGCGCGGTGTCGGACAAACCCAGCGATGTCACCAATTCAGCGAGTTCCCGCGCGCGATCTATATGGGGCGTGACCCACACCCCCGGCGTGACATTGCCCATGCCGAGCCAGGTCAGACCTCCGTTGAGTCGGTTGCGCACGGTGCTCTTCCGTTGCGACACCGTCACAGTCAACATCAGCCACTCGTTATCCCACGGCGACGGCCCCGCGAGATAGGCATTCGACCGTTTGATGCCGTCAGCGGCTAGCGCCCGACCATGATCGGCGAGGTGCCATCGTACTGCGCGCCCGATTCGTTCCCGCTCGATCCACTTGGCCGATGCGGCACGCGAGAGAAGTTGCCGGGCAGCGTGTTCCTCGATACCCATCCCACCGAGCAGCTTCATCAGGGCTGCGGTCCACGCACCGTCGTCCGACTCGAACAAGAACTCACCGATGACCGTCAACAGCATCGACCGCGCACTCGGTGGCGGAAGTGGCTGTTGAGCCAAGCGGCTGTACGCGATCACGAATCCTCCTACGGTGTGCCCACCAATTTACCCACTTCGACCCGTGACAGGAACTCATAGGCACTCAGCTCGTCCGCCAAGGATTCGATGTCGACGTGCGACGCCGCATCCGTGGACAGGAGGACCGTGACCTCGCGTCGCAGCCCGGTCTCATCGATATCGATGACGCAGTCGACTGGTGCTCGGCTACAGCTCGACACCACCTGTCGTACTTCGTCTTCCAGGGCCAGGTGGCGCAGAGCGGGCTTCGCGATCTTCCCCACCGGTGTCAGTGGCAGTCTGTCGAGCACCACCACTTTCGCCGGCACTGCCGCCTTCTCCTGAACCGAACTCCGGCAGAACGTCAACAGATCGGCCGGTTCTACGTGGCACCCGGCCTCCAGTTGCACGTACGCGACCGGCATCTCTCCTTTTGCCTTGTCGGGTCTGCCCACCGCGGCAACCATCTCCACGGCCGGATGGGTACCCAGCGCTTCCTCGATATCTCGAGGATCGATGTTGTGCCCGCCGCGGATGATCAGGTCCTTGCTGCGACCGGACACCCACACGTATCCGTCGTCATCCACGGCACCGATGTCCCCGGTTCGGCCCCACATACCGTCACCGGGTACACCACGCGCGAAGAACTGCCGGTTGATCTGCTCGTCGAGGTAGCCCCGGCTGACGGTCGGGCCACCGACCAGCAGCTCCCCACGCTCACCGGGCGTGCAGTCGCGTACCCAGGACCCGTCGCCTTCGAGGATCGCGGCGCGGACCCGTGCGTGGGGTAGCGGCCGTCCGGCAGAACCGATCCGGGGTTCTTCACCGTCGTTGGGATGCCCGGTGATCGTGCCATGGAACTCGGTGCCGCCCCAGCATTCTCGCAGCCATATGCCGAACCGCTCGTGGAAGCTGCGGATCAGCGCCGTCGAGACGGTGCTGCCACCGACGTTGAAGTCGGTCAAGGTCGTGGGGCCGTTCGGCGCCGATCGGCCGTGGAACAGCGCGAATGCGGTGGTCGGGGTGGCCATTGTCGAGGTCATGCGGTACCGCTCCACGATGTCCCAGAAGTTGTCGACGACATCTCGGGACCGGAAGCCGCCCGACGTGAGCGTCAGCAACGTCTGCCCGTACACCACGGACCGAAGGGCCAGAGCGATGCTGCCTCCGCAATGGAAGTTCGGCATGCCGTGCCCGATCACGGTGTCTTCTTCCGAGCCCATCAGCGCACCGACGTTCCACGCGATGACCAACTGGCCGTGCTGCGACATCCGCACCAGTTTCGGTGCGCCAGTCGTGCCGCCGGTGGGCATCACCATGCAGTCGCGGTCGGGATCGTCGTCGACGTCGATGCTGCGACCACGATGTTGGTCCAGTGTCTCACCGAACGTGTCGTGATCATCACTGACGAGGAGGATGTCCGTCAGCGTCGGAACCGCTCTCCTCATCGCCGAGACGTCCGTATCCCGCTCGGCAAGGATTTCGTTGGTCGTCACCAGCACCGTCGCCGCTGTGCGCTGGAGGGTGTTGACGAGCGAGGTGAGCTCGAGAAACGGGTTGAGCGGCACTGTGATACCCGCTCGCTGCGCCCCCCATGTCGCGATGAGGCCCTCGGGGAGCATCGGTAACATGACCGCGACGACACTCGGCGCGCCCGCAGCCCGTTCGAGGAACATCGATGCCGCCTGGTTCACCGATTCCGCGAGTTCACGGTAGGTCACCGTTCGTGTCGGGGTCATGAAGTCGGGAGTCTCGAGGTGCACGATCGCCGCCTTGTCGGGGAAGCGACGGGCTGATTCGACGAGACATCCGTACACAGTCGCAGCGGGCAGCAAATGCTCGTGACCACGGCGCTCGACGTCGACGATATCCCCCTGAGAGCGAACCCGGTGCCGGACAACGGCACGCTGCGCGCGCGTTTCAGACAACAGAGATCCCCCCGTTCACACTGATCACCTGTCCGGTGATCAACCGCGAGAGCGGTGATGCGAGGAAGAGGATTGCGTTGGCGAGATCCTCCGGCTCGGTCAATCCGAGCTGGGCCTGCGAGACGATCTTGTCGAAGATCTTCTTGCTGAAATCGGCACTCATCGCGCGGTCGTACGAGCCGGTGTTGACGATCAGCGAAGGCGTCAGGACGTTGACCCGCACCCCGTACCGCTTGGCTTCGACGGCGAGTGTCTGGGAGAAGGTGACGATGGCGGCCATCGCCGCTCCGATCCCGGTTTCACCCGGAGTGGGGACCTTCGCCGCGTCCGACGCGATCGTGACGATCGATCCGTGCCCTTGTTCGCGCATCCCGGACAGGACTGCTTTGCTCATCAGGATCGGTCCCAGGGCCTGCTGGACCAAGATGTCCGCCAGATTCTCCGGCGTGATGTCGTGCAGCAACGTCGGCTGATACTGAGCAACCGTGGAGTTCACGAGAACGTCGACAGAACCCAGATGCTCATGTGCCTGCCGGACGACGTCGTCGGCGACGCCGACCTCGTTGAGGTCTGCGGAGATGAACTGCACGTCGCATCCGGGGTGCGATGACGCCAACGCGTTCACCGCGTCCTTCCCACGTGCCTCGTTGCGTCCGACGATCACCTGTTTCACGGCTCCGCAGTCCGCGAAGAACCGCGCGGTGGAGAGCCCGACGCCCGATGTCCCGCCGGCGATCAGTACGCCGGTATCACGGAAGTCGTACCCGTCCCGAGGGGTCAGGGCGGTTGTGTTGGGTGCGTTGGTCATTGGGCGCTGCTCGCTTCCTTGGGAGCGACGGTCGGTGCCGCCGCCGGCGTCATGTCATGTTGTGGGGCATAGATCTTGACGATGTAGGTCGCACTCACGGCGCCAAGTGTGCACATGGCCAGGCACAGTGCGCAGACAGTCCACACACCACCGGCGGTGGGCTCGAGGGCAGTGGCGACCAGCGGTGCGAAGCCGGCCACCAACGCGGCCAGCTGCATTCCGAACGAACCCGCCGTGTACCGCACTGCGGCGGGCAAACTCTCGACGACGAATGCGGGAAATATTCCGTTGACCACCGCATGGCCCAGGCCTGCGACCAGAATCAGCGAGATGAACACCAGGAAGATGTTGCCCACCCCGAGCATCGCGAAGTAGAGGAACAGCAACAGAGACTCTGCGAGCAGGCCGAACACGATCAGTCGGCTGCGACTGACCCGGTCCGAGAGCGCACCCCACACAGGGTTCATGAGGACCACGACCAGCGTTGCCGCCGAGACCACCCACAACATGCTGGTACGGGGGATTCCCGAATTGCCGACCGCATAGCTCAGGCTGTAGACGGTGATCACATACCAGATCGACATCATGCCGGCCATGATGAAGGTGATACCCAGGATGGTCATCGGATACTTCATGAGCGCGTCGCGGATCGGCCGCTGTTTCACCTCGACAGACGCGGTCGAGACAGCCGCACGGTCCATCTGACTCTGTTTGAAATCGGGCGTCTCGTCCAACCCTCGGCGGATGATCATACCGACGAACACGATGACGGCACTCAGGAGAAATGGAACTCGCCATCCCCACGAGTCGAACTGCGCGTCCGGCATCAGGGTCACGATCGCGAAGACGATCGTCGCCAGGAGAGTGCCACCTTGAGCACCTGCGGTCGAGAAGCTGCCGTAGAACCCTCGCTTGTCACGGGGGGCGTGTTCGACCGAGATCAGGACCGCGCCGCCGAGCTCCCCACCGACGGCAAGGCCCTGGAGCACTCGCAGCACCACCAGCAGAACCGGGGCGAACGCCCCGATCGTGTCATATGTCGGGAGTAGACCGATGCACACGGTGGCGGCGCCCATGATCGTGATGGTGAGGAGGACGGCCGTCCTGCGACCGTGCTTGTCGCCGATGTAGCCGAACAGCAGACCGCCGACCGGCCGCGCCAGGTAGCCCGCGGCGAACGTCGCAAATGACAGCAACAGTGCCACGTGAGTGCTGACGTCGCGGAAGAACAGATCTCCGAAGACGAGCGCTGCGGCGGTTCCGTACGCGACGAGGTCGTAGTACTCGATCGCCGACCCTGAGAAGGCCGCAAGGGACGCGCGACGCGACGTCGCTCTCGTGGACGTCGCTGCACCGACGACTGGTGGGGGTGTGGGCATTTCAACTCCTGAGGCGGTGGTTGGTGTGACGAGCGAAACGATCGCGACATCGTTGCGGCTGAGCGACGAATGGTACGACCATAGAATGTGATGTTCGTCTCGTCAAGACCCGTTGGATCTTGAATTCAACGAACAGCATTGTGCGCCAGCTTATTCAGTGTCACTGATCGCGCGCGGCACCCGCGTACGATGCGCCGTGTCTCGCCCTGGTCGAGCCGTCAGCAACTCGCATAGTGCCCGAATCGGCCAGGCTCGGCGTAGTGCCAGCATAGCGCCTAGCTGCAACGTTGTACACTTTTTTATATTTTGAGTTGCTTTTCGTATAAAGTCGGAGCATGATCAAACCGTCAGGTGAATCACAGCCCAGGGCACCCACACCCGACGCATCGCTACACGAGAGAAGGACGGGCGAGAACCCATGCCGTCGATGTTCACAAAGGCAATGACCACGATGAGTGCTGCCGTTGATAATCCCAATGACTATGTTGCACAATGGAAATACCGAACTGGACGGAAGGCGATCGGGGTGTTCCCGATGAACTTCCCCGCCGAACTGGCCCACGCCGCGGGTGCGCTGCCCGTGATCATCCAGGAAGATCGTGAACCCATCACCGCTGGACGAAACCTGTTGGGCGAGTTCAACTGCGGCTACACACGCAACCTGGCCGATCAAGCAGCGTTGGGCCGGCTCGACGTCTATGACGGCTTCTTTCAGGCCGACCACTGTATTCAACTACTGGGCGCGGTTGACGTCGTGCGTGAAGACGAATCCGACAGGCCTGTCTACTTCGGCCAGTTGATGTCGTCCATGGGCGACGAGTGGACGTTTCCGCAAGTGCTGGAGAAGATGAACGACTTCCGTCGAGAGCTCGAAAACTTCACCAACAGAGATATTTCCGATACCGATATAGCCAGAAGTATCAACGTGTTCGACGAGAATCGACGATTGATGCGGTCCATCTTCGACAAGCGGCGGCACGGTGACGCCGCGCTCGCGCCGGATCAGATACAGGTGCTCGTCAAGTCCGGCATGATCATGGACAAGCAGGAGCACACGGAGTTGCTCCGCGAGGTGATCTCGGCTCACGGTCCCGTTCCCCGCGACGAGAGGGTTCGCGTCCACCTGTCCGGTCACTTCTGCCACGCACCCAAGCCAGAGTTGCTCGAGGTCATCGAGGACAGCGGCGCCCTAGTGGTCGATGACGACCTGTTCCACGGAACTCGATATGTCTCGACCGACGTCGGCAACACCGACGATCCGATGGGCGCGCTGGCATCGGTATATCTGCGTCGCAACAGTGCCGTTCCCTGCCCGACCCGCGTCCAGCACGATGTCGACTGGGACCGATTTCTGGTCGATTCGGTGATCGCCAGCGGCGCACAGGGTGTCATCGTGTTGATGGCGAAATTCTGCGAGCCACACATGCTGTTCTACCCGGAACTTCGAAAAGCATTGGAAGCCAGATCTATTCCGCTTCTACTCATCGAAACCGAGCACGAAGGTCTACCGATGGAGTCCATCCGGACCCGGGTCGAGGCGCTGGTCGAGCGGATCCGGCGCACGCAGCTCACCACCGTATAACGCCCAACCCGATCACCACACGGAGGACAACTGTGTCAGTTCCCACGCTCGCCAACTCGAACAAGATCGTGATTCCCACCGCCACCAACATGGTGGGCGACTACTGGGACAACCTCTTCACCGCGAAGGAGCGCGGCAAGCAGGTGGTCTGGTACAACGGTTCTGCGGTCAACCCGTTCTTTCAAGCAGCTGGCCTCGAATGGTGTCATGGAGAGGCCTTTTCGGCGCGGCTGGCGGCCCAACAACTCGAGAAACCCGCGCAGCTCGCCGGTGAGGAGTACGGGTACATCGGCGAACTGTGTTCCTACGCGCGCACGCACCTCGGCTGCGCAGTCCTGACCAAGCAGGCGAGGTCCGAGGACGAGACCGGTATCGTCGGACTCGTCGATCAACAAGAACTGGCGTCACGTCTGCCGGCCCCCGACTTCTTCGTCAACGCCTACGCCGGGTGCAGCACCGGCCAGCAATGGGATGAGATCTCCTACCGCGTTTTCGGCAAGCAGGTCCCGATCTTCAACGTCTCCCTGCCGTTCCTTCCCGGCAACAAACCCGATGCCGGCTACCTGAGCGGTGAGGAATGGGACCAGGCATCGCGCTACGTCGCCGATCAACTCTACAAGCTGGTCGAATTCCTGGAGACCATGACCGGTCGAAGATTCGACTGGGATGCGTTGCGCCAAAACATGTCCTACATCAAGCGGGCATCCGAACTCCGGCGTGAGGCCATGGCTCTGTGCCGGGCAGCCCCAACGCCGGCGACATATTGGGACTGGATCGCCAGCATCGCGCACATCAACTTCATGCCGGCCGGCCCTGAGTTGGTCCAGTACTTCACCGACGTCAAAGCCGAGGTCCAGCGTCGTGTCGACAACGGCATCGCCGGTGTGCGCAACGAACGCTATCGCCTCTACTTCGACGGGATCATGAACTGGAACAAACTCGGCTGGCTCTCACGCAAATTTGCCGATGCCGACGTCGCCGTGGTCTGTGGCCGGTATACCCACAACGCATTTTGGCAGGAACCGCATCTCATCGACACCGACGATCCGATCCTCGGCATGGCCCAGCACTACCTGCTCTGCCCCACCAATCACGGCGTCAAGACGCTCAAGCACCTGACCAACCGGGACTGTGTGGACTACGGGATCGACGGCATCGTCTTTCATGCATCCCGCACCTGCCGCGCGTTCACCAACCCCCAGCACCTGCTCGCGAAATCGGCGCAGAAGGAACTCGGCATCCCGTCGATGTTCTTCGAAGGAGACGTGGCCGATGCATCCTTCTACAAGGACGAGATCCTCGAAAGCCGGCTCGCGGCGATGCTCGAAGGCATCGATGTCCGCCGAAACAGGGTCTGACCGACCATGGCGGACTACTTCATGGGCGTCGATCTCGGATCGACCTCGGCGAAGGCTGTCATCCTCGGCCGCGACGGGAGGCTGTGCGCCTCCAGTGCAATACAGATGGGAGCCGTCAGCAAAGCCGGTTTGCGGCGGGCCATCGATCATGCGTTGAAACAGGCGGGACTTACCCACGCACAAATCACGGCGACCATCAGCACCGGGTATGGACGCAGACTCGTCCCGGACACGAGGCGCACCTTCACCGAGATCACGTGTCACGCGAGAGGCGTCGCAGCGCTGTCCCCAGGCGTGGCGCTCATCGTCGACGTCGGCGGACAGGAC
Source organism: Gordonia sp. LMA484 (assembly GCF_058129505.1). Lineage (NCBI taxonomy): Bacteria > Bacillati > Actinomycetota > Actinomycetes > Mycobacteriales > Gordoniaceae > Gordonia > Gordonia sp. LMA484. Next base: position 6,468,483 of record NZ_CM176700.1, on the reverse strand, counting down.
AGCAAGGTCATCGCCGTCGATCCGGATGGGCTTGTCGAGGACTTCGCGATGAACGACCGATGCGCCAGCGGAACAGGGCGCTTCTTCGAAGTGCTGGCGCGCGCGATCGAGTGCGAGGTCGATGAACTCGCTGCCCTCGCCATGTCCGGCGACAGGAATCTCGAGGTCAGCAGTATGTGCGCCACGTTCGCCGAAACCGAGATCGTGTCGCTGCTCGCGAGCGGCTGCGAACGAACAGATATCGCAGCTTCGGTTCACCGCGCAGTCTCGGCCCGGACGCTTGGTCTCGTCGCCCAAGTGGGCAAGCGCTCGCCGATTGTCATGACCGGCGGAGTCGCCAAGAACGCCGCAGCAGTGCACTACCTGAGTTCAGCGCTCGATGCTCCCGTCACAGTGCCGCCGGATCCGCAGATCACCGGTGCCTACGGTGCCGCCCTGCTGGCACTCGAAACGTACGGAACGAGAAACTCGGTCGAGGACGTCGAGGTCGGAGCAGGCACCGACTCGTCCCACTCGTGTGGGGACTGCGCTGGGTCGATCCCGCTGCCGATGCCTTCGGTTCGAGCTTCATAGATTCGCGGTCCACACGCTCGCGACCCGCCATAGCGGCCGGATGCCATTGATATCGCACGTCTGCGCACAGAGGACAAGGAGGACGCCGTGGAACGAGTACGGCATTCGTTCTGCCGGATCTGCATCAACCAGTGTTCGATACTCGTGAAGACCGAGAATGGTATTGCGACTGCTGTGCACGGCAATAGCAGTAACGAACTCTACCGCGGGTACACATGCGTCAAGGGAAGGTCGCAACCCGACTACCTCCGACACCCAGACCGTCTTGTGCACACTTTGGCTCGAAGTTCCGACGGTCACCGCCCGATGCCGGTCGAGACGGCCATGGACCAGATAGCCGAACGGTTGGCGGACATCCGTGATCGGCATGGCCCCAGGGCGATCGCCAGCTACGCCGGCACGATGGCCCACATCACCACCGCACCGACCGCAGCCCCGGTGCATGACGCACTGTTTGATGCGATCGGTTCCGATATGCGGTTCGACCCGAACACCATCGACAAGGGCGGGAAGCAAGTCGCCGCATCGCTGCTCGGCTCCTGGGGCGCTCCTTCTCAGGGCTTCGCATCCCCTGAGGCGATCATGTTGATAGGCATCAATCCAGTGGTGACGTGCACCGGTCTTCCGGCGGGCCCACCCAAACGATGGCTTCTCGATACGCTTGCGGCCGGCTGTAGATTGATCGTCATCGATCCACGGCGCACCGAGGTTGCTCGGCTTGCCGACCACCATCTGCACGTGGCCCCCGGACATGATGTCCCGATTCTCGCCGCCATGATTCGCACCGTGATCGACGATGAGCTCTTCGACCGCGATTTCGTACATCGCCACGTCCGAGGTCTTCCAGAGCTTCGTGCTGCCGTCGGCGCATTCGATCCCGATCAGGTGGCCCGACGTGCCGGAATAGCCGCCACGGACCTCGTCGCTGCTGCTCGCTGCTATGCAGGAGCATCGCGGGGATACACGATGGCCGGGACCGGACCGAACATGGCGGGGGACGGAACTCTGGCCGAGTACCTGGTGTTGGTCCTCGAGACGCTGTGTGGTCGCTGGCTGCGAGCCGGTGAGACGGTGGCCGCGACGCCGACCTTTCTCCCTCCTACATCTTATGTGGCGCAGGCTAGTTCATCTGAGGGCGAGTGGGCGCTACCCGGAAGGATACGGGTACGCGGCCTGCGACGAACGAAGGCCGGTATGCCAACAGCCGCGTTGACAGACGAAATCCTCACGCCAGGTGAGGGCCAGGTCCGCGCGCTGATCAGTTGGGGCGGCAACCCCGCCGTGGCATTTCCAGACCAACAACGCACAATCGAGGCGCTCGAGTCGCTGGACCTGTTTGTTCAGATCGATCCGTGGTATTCGGCTTCGGCTCGGTTTGCCGATTACGTGATCGCACCTACGATGCCGTTGGAGGTGCCGTCCACGACGGTCTTTCTCGACTACCTTGCAGCCCGAGGCACCGGCTACGGGATCGGGCAGGCCTACGGTCAATACACGCCCGCAGTCGCGGAACGACCCCCAGGGTCCGATCTCATCGAGGAATGGCAGTTCTTCCTCGGCCTGATGCGACGCATGGGATATCCCGTCGAGGTGTCACCGTTCGGGACAGGGCCGCAAGGTCCGCGCTACACGATCAGCGGTCAGCCCACCACCGACCAACTCATCGAAATCCTCTCCCAAGACGCATACATTCCCCTCGCAGAGGTGAAGTCACATCCCGGTGGATTGACCCGGTCCGACCGGTTACAGCGGGTGGACGAGGGGAATCCTGAGGTGACCGATCGCCTCGACATCGGTAATCCGCTGATGATTGACCAGCTTTCCGAGCACCTCGACGTCTCCACGACAAACGACCGCTCCAACCGACCCTTCCGGCTGTTGTGCCGCCGGCATCTGCACGTCTACAACTCTTCCTGCAACATCGAGCGGACCAATCGGGGAAACCCCTACAACCCCGCGTACATGAATCCTCACGACTTGGCAGCCCTTGACATCTCGGAGCGTGACCTAGTGCGGATCACCTCCGATCGATCGGCAATTACAGCTGTGGTCCATGCGGACGCCCAACTCAGACCGGGGGTGGTCTCGATCGCCTTCGGCTACGGCCCAGCGGACCGAGACAACGACGTGTGGGCAGTCGGGAGCAGTCCGAGCCGGCTCGTTTCGGTATCTGACGTCTTCGACAGGTACACCGGGCAACCGCGGATGACGAACATCCCCGTATCCATCGAAAGGATCACGTCCGAGCCGTATCGGCATCAACCATGAGGCGCACGAAGCCTGGGACACGCCCAGGATCCATATGCGACGCCGGGTTCACACACGCGCGGCGATCTGTGTACAGCGTCGCGGCCCCTGTCGGATACGACCGTCGCTGGATCGGAGCCTGTGGGTTCGGCAGGCTCCTATCGCTCGCTGCGCGAACGCCGGTGGATCGTCAAGGAATGGCCCTGCGCCGCCCGAAGGGCATAGCCAAACTTGTGGACCGGATCGCCGGCTCGCCCGCGCACTGGGTCACGACGCCGCCACACGCGCCTGGGCGGGAACAGCATCCGACCTACTGAGTTCTTGGTGATCGAGCGAGTATCGATACGAGCCCATTCCCAGCAGACAGGCGATTCCACCGATGACCATGACGACGATGGGCAACGCACCCGCGACGTAGGACCCGGTGGCGCCGTAGACCTGACCCAGCAGAAAGATGCCGAACGCCGAACCCATTGCGTAGAGGAAGTACACACAGCCGAGGACCCGGGCATACGAGTGCTTCGGGAAGTATCGACTCGTCATGTATGCGGCCACATCACCTTCGGCGCCCAGGGCGAAGCCGACGAGGATCGCTCCGGCGAACAGCAGGACCGTGCTGGTCGGCAGGATCAACAGGGATACCCCCAGTCCGCACAGCGCGAAGATCACCGCGCCGACGATCGGCGCAAAGACCCGGTCGAGGAGATAACCCACCACGAGTCGCGCACCGACCGACGAGAGACTGAGCACCGACAGGATGACCACGGCCGTCCCCCGCCCGATGCCCTTGTCGGTTGTCATCGGCACGATCTGCGACATCAGACCGAAAGTCGCCGACGAGACCAGGAAGATCGCGGCTGCGAGCAGCCAGAACTGCCGGTAGCCCTTCGCGATGGACCAGAGCGACTCTCCCGCGACACGGCCCTGGGCGCGGGCCTCACGGCGTTCCGCTTCGTCCCGGGCCGGCATGCGTGTGATGAACGCGTACACGGAGGCCGGGACTACCGTGCACAGGGCACCGATCACGAGGAATGCGGCGCGCCACCCGGCCAGTCCGAGAATCCAGTTGGCGAGGTAGGGCATCACGACGCCACAGGCACCCAGACCGGCCATCAGAATGCCGAGGGCCAAACCCCTTCGGTCACTGAACCATGCGGTCACCACGGTCGCATGCGCGATCGGGTTCAGAGCGCCGGCCCCGGCACCGATCAGCACGCACAGGGCGTAGAAGGCCATCTGACTGTTCGGGACCGCAGCCATCAGCATCAGACCCCCACCGAAGGCGAACACCATCGGTACCGAGGGGCGGCTCGGGCCGAACCGATCGACCAGCATCCCGAGGACCACGATGGAGACGCCGACGAGGATCGTCTCGATTGACAGCCCGTTGGAGATGACACTCCGATCCCAGCCGAATTCTTCCGACATCGGCTTGCCGACAACGTTGAACAGTACGTTGACCGCCGTGGTGCCGAACAGAAGGGTCAGGAATCCTGTTGCCGCATACCACCATCTGTTCAGTTGGCGACCTTGCGCAGTAGGTGCTGTGGAGATCATTCGGGTTCCTTTTGTCGCGGTACTTGGGACATGCGCCGAACCTCCCCCACTCACCACAGTGTCCGGCGTCACAAAATCAGACCATATGGACAGTCCAAAAGTAAATATCGGACCTAAAATCGTCATTTCAGACACTTCCCCCACACGCGGGTATTGCCGATCGGGTGATCGCGGCGCTACTGTTGTGCAAATGGTCAGTCCTAATGACCACAACGACGAGGTGGGCAAGTAGCCCACAACAGGAAAGGACACCGAAGTCTGATGGCCGAATTCACCGACATCACGTACGAGGTCGACAATGGGCTGGCCTGGATCACCATCAACCGGCCGGACCGTTACAACGCCTTCCGTGCGCAGACCGTCGACGAACTGATCCTCGCGTTCAAGCGGGCATGGGCCAGCTCGGAGGTCGGCGTCGTGTGCTTGACCGGCGCGGGCGACAAGGCGTTCTGTGCCGGCGGCGACCAGAAGCAGCGCATGGAGACCGGGGATTACGGCCCATCGCAGAGTGGCCTGTTCGAGGTCGAATCCCTGCACCGCGTCATCCGTGACAACCCGAAGCCGGTGATCGCGGCGGTGAACGGGCTGGCGATCGGCGGCGGGCATGTGCTCCACGTGCTGTGTGATCTGACCATCGCCGCCGACACCGCACAGTTCGGACAGAACGGCCCGCGGGTCGGCTCGTTCGACGCCGGTCTGGGTTCCGGATACCTGGCCCGTGTCGTCGGCGAGAAGCGGGCGCGCGAGATCTGGTTCATGCTTCGCCGACTCTCGGCGGATGAAGCTCTCGATTGGGGTCTGGTCAACAAGGTCGTCCCCGCCGCCGATCTGAAGGCGGAGGTCCGCGCGTGGGCCGACCAGATGCTCGACTTCTCCCCCACCGCACTCAAGGTGCTCAAGCAGTCTCTGAACACCGACACCGAACACTTCGTGAGCATCGGTCAGATGGCTTACTCCACACTGGAGATCTTCGGCGAGACGCCCGAATCGCGCGAGGGGATCACCGCGTTCAACGAGAAGCGCAAGCCCGACTTCACGCCGTACCGGGGTAAGTGAGTTGCAGTTCTCACCCGAACAGCGCGAGTTCGCGGCGGCGGTTGCGCAGTACTGCCGCCGCGAACTGGCCACGGTTGCCCAGCGCGATGCCCTGACCGAGGGCGGAACACTGTCGAACAGCCCCCAGGTACTCAGCGACCTCGCGCGCCACGGCTGGCTCGGGGTGTCACTTCCCGAGGAATACGGTGGGGGCGGTGCCGGGTTCGTCGACGAGTGCATCTTCCTGGAGGAATCGACGCGCGGTCTCGCACCGATCACCGGATACTCGACGGGCTTGACGGCCGCTCAGACCTATCTGCGCTGGGGCACCGACGAGCAGAAGAAGACGGTGGTCACCAACCTGACCGCCGGGCGCCTGGAGGCGATCGCCCTCAGTGAGCCGGGCGCCGGTTCCGACCTCGCCGGTCTCCGGGTGAGTGCACGCCGCGACGGTGACCGGTATCTGATCAACGGCCAGAAGACGTGGATCTCCGCAGCCCATGTCGCCGAGCACATCCTGGTTCTTGCCCGTGAGGATTCCTCGGGGTCCAAGCATCAGGGGATGACGCTGCTCATGGTGCCGACGTCGTCCCCGGGTCTGTCCATCCGTGGCATCGAGACGATGGAGGCCCGCACGTGTAACGACGTGTTCTTCACCGACGTCGAGGTACCGGTCTCCGCCGTCGTCGGACAGCCGTGCAACGCGTGGAAGCAACTGATGCGCGGATTGAGCATCGAGCGACTCATCATCGCTGCGATGAGCATCGGAGGCGCCCGACGAGCACTGGACGATGTCGTCGCCTACACCAAGGAGCGCGAGCAGTTCGGTCAACCGTTGGCGTCCTATCAGGCCCTTCGACATCGGTTGGCAGACCTCGCCACCGACATCGAGCTCGCCCGTGTGTTCGTCTACGACGTCGCCACCAAGATCGACGCCGGCCTCGAGGACGACCTCGCCCGCGAGAGTGCGATGGCCAAGATGCGGTGCACCGAGATCGCGAAGAACACCACTCTCGAGGCGATGCAGATGATGGGCGGCTACGGCTACGCACGCGAGTACGGCATGGAAGGCCAGGTCCGTCGTGCCCTGGCACCACCGATCTACGGCGGCACCAACGAGATTCAGCGCGAGATCATCGCCAAGAACATCGGCTTGTGAGTTCCTGCCACACGCCATGAGACAACGAGGTTTATGATGACCGACGACACGACCTTCTCACCGAAACTATTGGCCAACAAGCGAGTACTGATCACCGGCGGTGGTACGGGGCTGGGTCGCGGTGTCGCGCGTCACCTGGTCGAGCACGGCGCCGAAGTGCATCTGTGGGGGCGCCGTGAAGCCGTGCTCGCCGAGGCCGCCGAGGAAGCGTCCGCATCCCGGCCCGGCTCGGTTCAGTATCACACCGTCGACGTTCGTGACTACGACAACGTCGACGAGACCATGGGCCGGATCTGGTCGGAGTTCGGGCCATTGACCAGCGTCGTCAACAACGCTGCGGCGAACTTCATCGCACAGACCAAGGACTTGAGTCCACGCGCGTTCCAGGCGATCACGAGCACGGTGATGAACGGCTCCTTCCACACCACGCACGCCGCCGGAAAGCGATGGATCGCCGACGGCCTTCCCGGCAGCGTGCTGTCCACGCTGACCACCTGGGTCTGGACCGGATCGGCGTTCGTCGTGCCGTCCGCGATGGCCAAGGCGGCGGTGCACTCGATGACGATGTCGCTGGCCGTCGAATGGGCCAAGCACAACATCCGGCTCAATGCCCTTGCTCCCGGGCCGATCCCGACCGACTACGCGTGGGAGATGCTCAACCCGACCGACAAGAGTTCGGTCGGCGCGACCCAGGCCGACCAGATCCCGGCCGGTCGGACCGGCACCATGGAGGAACTCGCCAATCTGACGATGTTCCTGCTCTCCGATGCGTGTGACTACCTGACGGGGCAGACCATCGCAATGGACGGCGGGCAGATGCTGGCCGGGCCGGGGACCTTTGCCGGACTCAATGGCCTCACCGACGCCGATTGGCAGCAGATCAGGGAGACCAGCAAGGCCGCCTCGGAATCGAGCAAGGCGCAGCGAAGCGTGTGAATCCACCTCGCACGCATAGATGAGGGGCGCATCCAGTGGATGCGCCCCTCATCTATGCGTGCATGGGCCGGAGCCTGGACACGCACGGTGGTGTGTCTCGGAAATAGGTGGCCGGTATCCGGTGGAGCGATCGGCGTCTGGCAAGGCGGAGGAGGGAGTGAAAGCGGCGCTATCTCGACCGACGACAACGCGGCCAGGCGTCGATCGAACGCCGGAGACCCGTCGCCTATCTCTGAGACACACCACTAGCTGTCGAGTATTGCGGAAAGCCGTTGCGCTGTTGCGGCGATCGCGTCGCTGTCCCCTGGGATCCCCGGCTTCCACGGCAAAGCCAACCGATCCTTGCTCTTGTCGCCGTACCGTGGGATCAGATGAAGGTGGAAATGAAAAACTGTCTGCCACGCGGTGGCTCCGCAGCAGTTCAGCAAGTTCACCCCGTCCGCGTCGAGCGCGGTCATCACAGTCCGCGCAACTCGCTGTGCCGCCAGGGTCACGGCGCTCAGGTCGTCGGGAGCGATCTCCAGCAGATCCCGACTGTGGCGTTTGGGGACTACGAGCAGGTGCCCTTCGGACGCCGGGCTGACGTCCATGAAGGCGTACGTCGAATCATCCTCTGCCACCGTGAAGCTGGGAATCGTTCCCGCCACGATGCCGCAGAACACACACTCATCCATGCGGGGCGTTTCCTCCGATCAGAGCGAGGGCCGGTACTCGTACCTGCGACTGCGGGTCAACGCGAACTCAAAGACTCCAGAGCCACTCACGCCGTCGAGGTCGAATGCGCAGAGACGGTCTGTCAGCGCGGAGTCGAGCGAGCGGGGCGAGACAGAGCCGTCCAAACGGTACCGATCGGATTCGACATGGTCCACACCGTGCGAAACCCCGTGGTGGCCGCCGTAACCGGCGCCTGCCATGAAGCCGCCTCCGGCCGAGGCGTCGGCGTGTACCCGATATCGCTCACCCGACGCGGTCGACACCTCGACCTCCCCTTCGGCCAGGTCGAGGCCATCGGTGAACACCAACGCGTGCCGCACGTCGGTGATCGGATCGAGCCGGCCGTCCTCATGCATCACCGCGCCCTCCAAGAGGAGCCGTTCATGGGTGCGGGTCTCCACGAGCAGGAAGCCGATCGAGAAATCGGGGAACTGGGCCTGATACCAGATGTGCAGGCCCTGCCCGCCGGACATGGTGCGCACTCCCCGCGATCGGTCGCGTTGGCCGTACCAGCCATCGACCGACGTCGACGCTCCGTCGATGATGAGTTCGCCCGTGTACCGGCCGGACTGGAAGAGGTGATCGAACGAGGTCCGTTGTGCGGACTCGTTGGTCACCGCGACCTCACCGAACCACGCCGGTGTGCGAGCGCGCCAGGTGATGTCGAACTCGACTCCGATCTCGTTGGCGCCGAGCTGGAGTCGCCACAGCTCGTTCGGCTCGAGCATCTCGAACCGGAACGGGCCTGCGCCGGTGCGGTCGGTGGCGCTCAGCAGGCTGGAGAAGCGCAGGTTTCGTTGTTCACCGGGCTGCGACAGCACCACGAACCCGTCGACGGTGTCCTTGGGCGGGTACATGCCGAATCCCATGATGACCGAGGGCGCCCGACCGATGCTCGGATGCATGTTGAACATCAGTCGGTCGAAGAAGCCGGCGGGTAGGTCGGTGACGTCGGCGGTGATCAGCGGATCGTGGAAGGTCGTAGCGCCACTACGAGTTGTCATCTCGAGTACTCCTTGGTGTCGTCGGCTGCGGGTCAGAAGCGGGCGGTGCCGGCAACCGCCAAGCCCGCCGCGCGCCGTGCGTCCCGCAGGAAGCTCGGCACAAGAGCGGGATCCGAGTAGTAGTCGTCGCCGATCCCGTCCACAACGCGACGCCGACTGTATTCGTACAGCACCGCCAGTTTCCACAGCGAGAGCGTCGTGTACCACGCAAGATTGCCGAGGTTGCGGCCAGTGCGTTCGTGATATCGCTGTGCGAGTTCGCTTTTTGTCGGGTAGCCGTCCTCCAGCAGGGCCGCACTCAGCTCCGCCGTGGGGTTCATCGGCTCCCCGGGGTCGGGGACGGTCGCCAGCAGGTACCCGACGTCGAGCAGCGGGTCACCGACGGTGGCCAACTCCCAGTCCAGCACCGCCGCGACGCGACCAGGTGCGTCGGGGGCCAAAACCAGGTTCCCGATACGGAAATCGCAGTGGATCAGTGTCGCACCGGACTCCGGCGGGACATTGGCCTCCAGCCAGGCATCGACGTCGGCGAAGTCGGGCGGCGGCTCGCCGTTGTCGTCGGCCACCAGTCGGCGCATCCGCTGCAGGTGTCGGGCGTTGAAACCCTCCGGACGGCCCATCCGGTCCAGTCCCACGCCCTGCCAGTCCACGGCATGGAGGTCGGCCAGGGTGTCGATCATGCTGTGCCCGATCAGCTGACGCTGCCCCGGCGCGTCCAACGGCGGCGGTGTGCGATCGGTGACCACGGGACCCGGTGCAAAGCTCATGACATAGAAGGGGACGTCGAGCACCTCACCGTCGCGCGCCACCGCGAGAACCTGCGGAACCGAAACGGCTGTCGGATACAGCGCCGTCAGCAGTTTCGCCTCGCGCAGCATGTCGTTCGCGCCCGGGGGTATCGGTGGCGGGGGTGGCCGCCGGACCACGACATTGTTGTCACCGTCGCTCACCAGGAAAGTCAGGTTCGAGTGACCGTCACCGATCGGTTTCGTGGTGATCGGTCCCGACAGAATCCCGCGGCTCTCGAGGAACTCCCGCAGGGCGCCCCTTGTCTCCGCGTCCCAGTCCCATGCCATCGCCGATCACCGACCGGTGAACTGGGGCCGGCGCTTGTCCTTGAACGCAGCCAGCGCTTCGGGCATGTCATCGGTGCGCGTCAGCAACGCCTGCCCTCGATTCTCGAGTTCCAGAGCCGCCTCGTACGAACCGATCTCGGTGTTGCGTTGGATCGCGCGCTTGGACATTCGGACACCACCGGGCGAGTTCTGCGCGATCAGGCGTGCCATCGCCAACGCCTCGACGAGGAGTTGTTCGGACGGCACCACTTGATTGACCAGGCCGATGCGGAGGGCCTCATCGGCCTCGACGATACGTGCGGTGAAACCGATCTCGGCGGCTCGGGCGGGCCCGACGAGTCGCGCGAGGTTGTACGAGGTCCCCAGCTCGCCGATCGAGAGACCGACCTTGACGAACGCCGCGCTCATCTTGAGCGTCGGTGCGGCGAGACGAATGTCGGCGGCCAGCGCGAGCGCCATCCCACCGCCGGTCGCCGGACCGCGGATGGCTGCGATGACCGGGAAGGGTAGGTGGCGAATCGACTGGATTCCTCCGGTGGCGGTCTCCTGGAACTTCAGGAACTCGCGGACACCCATCTCCGTGATCACATGGATCTCGTCGAGGTCGAACCCCGCGCAGAAGGCGCGCTCGCCTGTTCCGGTGAGGATGAGTGCGCGCAATCCGCTGTCCCGGAGCGCGCGCCCGGCGGCAAGATGTTCGTGGAACATGGTCACGGTCTGCGAGTTCATCCGCTCGGGGCGATTGATGCGCAGAATGCCGATGCCCGGTTCGGCTTCCTCGAACGTGAGCGTTTCGAGGTCGGGGAATGCGATGGTCATGTCTCGATGTACCTAACCGTGGTGATGTCTGGTGGCGTGCTACCGGCCCTGAAAGACCGGCGCCCGCTTCTCCTTGAAGGCGGACAGGGCTTCGGCCATGTCGGGGCTTCGGGTGAGCAGCGCCTGCCCTCGGTTCTCCAGCTCGAGCGCGGCGGCGTAGGACCCGACCTCCAAGTTGGCCTGCAACGCGCGTTTCGAGAGCTGCACTCCACCTGGCGAATTGGCCACAATCTGCTCGGCAAGGGCGAGCGAGTCGGCGAGAACGTCGTCGGGGCTGATCGAGTTGACCAGTCCGAGCTCCTCGGCTTCCGCCGCCTCGACGATGCGGCCGGTAAAGCAGATCTCGCTCGTCTTGGCCGGCCCGATCAGGCGGGTGAGCAACCACGACGTACCGAGATCGCCGGCCGACAGCCCGATGCGCACGAACGCCGCGTTGAACTTGGCTGCGGTACCGGCCAAACGGATGTCGGCGGCGAGCGCGAGCGAGAACCCACCTCCGGCCGCGGCACCGTTGACCGCCGCGATCACCGGAACACGCAGCGAACGAATGGCGGACAGCGCGCGTGCCGCCCGCTCCTGCTGATCGAGCATGCCGAGAGCACCCAGGTTCGGTAGTTCGTCGGCATCGGCGAGGTCATAGCCGGAGCAGAAAGCCTTGCCTGCACCCGTGAGGATCACGACGCGGCAGTCGTCTTCGGTCTCGAGCCCCCACGCGAGCTGTTCGAGTTCGATGAACATCGTGTTGGTCATCGCGTTGAAGCGGTCGGGCCGATTGAGCGTCACGACGACGATGCCCGGCTTGACCTCTTCGGCGAGCAGGGTCTCGAATCTCTGGTCCAGGGTTTTCATCACCGAACTCCTTCGTGGCGGATTGTGAGGTACTCTGCTGCGCTGGTCAGCGGAACTGTGGTGCGCGTTTACCGACGAAGGCGCTGATGCCCTCGGCGGCTTCACCGTCCTCGAACAAGGCTTGGATCTGCTCGACCTCGACCCGCGCACCCTCATCGAGGGGAAGATCGAACGCGGCGTCGACGGTGCGCACCACGGCGAGTTGGGCCGACAGCGACGGGCCGAGGAGTTCGTCGGCGAAGGCCAGTGCGGCCTTGACCGCGTCACCGTCGGTCAACCGCTCCACCAATCCGATCCGGTAGGCCTCCTCGGCGGCGACCTGCCGCGCGGTCAGCATGATGTCGAGCGCGCGGCCGCGACCGACGAGACGCGGCAGGCGTTGGGTTCCACCTGCGCCGGGGATCAGTCCGAGTTTGACTTCAGGTAGTCCGAGCTTCGCGTTACGGCCGGCGACCCGCAAGGAACAGGCCAATGCAAGTTCGAGTCCCCCGCCGAGCGCGATGCCGTCGATCGCTGCGATCGAGATCCACGGCGAAGCGGCCAGGCGATCGTTGACCGCACGCATCTTGTCCCCGTAAGCCGTGAAGCTCTCGGCGTCGATCGACGACAGATGTTTGATGTCGGCGCCAGCAGCGAAGAACCCCGCCCGGGCCGACGTGATCACCATGACCTTGACGTCACCAGCTTTCTCGGCGGCGTCCATCGCCAGATGAAGGCCATCCAGCAACGGGATTCCAAGAGCATTGGCCGGAGGACGCTCCAACGTCACGGCGGTGATGCCGGGTTTGACCGTCTTCCAGGTGACGACATCTTGCGCTTGGTCTGCCATGCGTCCTCACGTTTCGCCTGTTGACCACCGTTGGGCGGCCAGAATCTTCTCCTTGGAAGCTATCCATTCCAGCCGTTCAAGTCAACCATTATTTTGGTATGACCAAAATACGTTTGAGCAACACTCCCTGCGTACGGGGTCGCGACGGCAGGCGCGTTGCTGTTAAATTAGGTACGACCAAATGCACAGAAAGCAGGTGGCAATGCCCGAGTCGCCCTCGTCGAGCGCGGTCGCGCGACACCCGGTACAGCTGCAGCCGATGCAGGTACCCAAAGCGTCAGACGTTCTCGCCAATGACCTCCGCGAACGCATCCTCCGCAACGAATTCCCCTCGGGGACGGCCTTGCCACCGGAGCGTGAGCTCGTCACGCAGACCCGGATGAGCCGGACCACCGTCCGCGAGGCGCTGCGCATCCTCGAGGTCCAAGGACTCGTCACCATCAAGACGGGTCGCTCGGGTGGTGCATTCGTCCAGCAACCAGGAGGTGATGCGCTCGCAACGTCGGTGAGCCTGCTCATCCGGGGGCAGCAACTACGACTCACCGCTCTGCTGGAGACCCGTGAGGCGATCGAACCGGCGTGTGCCAGCCTGGCCGCCAAGTATCGGACCGACGACGATATGGCTGCCCTCGACGCCGCGAACACCGCGATCGGCGATCCTGATCTGCCCCTCGAAGCATTCCTGCAGGGCAACGTCGACTGGCACCTCGCGGTGGCCACCGCAAGCCACAACGAGCTGCTCACCGGATTCATGAGCGCGCTGTCGCACGCGATCTACACCTCGACCGAGAACAAGGCCTTCGTCGACGACGAGGTGCGTAAGACCACGTACAAGGCGCACAAGACGATCACCGATGCGATCAAGGCGGGCGATTCCGCTGCCGCCATGCGCCGCATGACCAAGCACGTCCACGGTTATGCCGAGGCGGTCGTGCAGGTCGAGGAGCGCACGAAGATCGATCTGGGCGAGGCGTGAGCAGCGGTTTCGACACGCGAGGATCCGTGGTTCGCAACCGAGCTCTGCGCCTGTAGTAACCCCCGCCCCTGATTTACGGACCCGCTCCCCTGAGGATCAAGACGCCAGCGGAGGGCCGTCACGAAGGGCCGCCCTTCGTGACGCATCCTCGCAAGCTCGGAGGCCCCTCAGGGACCGCATGACCTCTCCCGCAAGCCCGGAGGCTCCTCAGGGACCGGCACAAGCTCCCCCGTCCGGGATCGGAATGATTTCGCACGCGAACTCGCTCTGCGGGAGCGGGCGAGGCGGCCGGAGTCACTGCCAAACTCAGGCCGGTGCCGCTACCGACAGGTGTCGCCGCAGACCGGACAGGATGTGGGAGTTGATCTGCCGTGTCTCCTCATCGGTGAGTCCCCAGGGCGGGGCAATCAGATCGAGGTGGTCGAAGCCCTCCGGAATCCGGGCCAGTGCATCCGCGAAATCGGCTGGGCGGCAGGCGATGGCGATCGTGTCGATCATCTCGTCGCTCACCGCGCGCACGAGTGCCTCGGTGTCGCGGTCCCGGGCTGCCTGCCGGATCACCTGCTGCTCCGCACTCCAGCCATGCAATTCGAACAGCCGGTCGTACACCCGTGAGGCCGCGTACTGGCCGATGGCGAAGGCGGCCTGCCGACGCGCGAGTTCGACGTCGTCGTTGATCGCGCACATGCGGATGCCCATGACCGTGACCTCATCCGGGTCGCGCCCCGCGCGCTCGGCGCCGATCGCGATCTCGTCGGCAACGGGCCCGCGCACATACTCCGCGGTGAACATCGGGTGCCCGACGAGTCCGTCGGCATGCTCGCCTGCGGTGCGCAACATCAGCTTGTTGACGCCCGCTATCCAGAGCGGGATCGTCGGCCGAACCGGCTCCGGCACATCGGAGGTCGGCGTGATGTGTACGTGGTAGAACCGGCCGTCGTGATCCACCGGCCCCTCGTGCAGGCGCCACAGCGCCTTGAGGACGGTCAACAACTCGGCCATGCGCGCTGCCGGCGCCTCCCCGCTCACCCCGTGCCAGGCCTCCATCATCTTCGGGGTGCCGTTACCGAGCCCCAGGATGATTCGGCCGCCCGAGAGCTCGTCGAGGTCACGAGCCTCTGCTGCCCACATGAGTGGGCTGCGGCCCACGCCGTAGGCGATGTTGGTTCCGATCGCGATGGTGTCGGTACCGGCAGCCAGCGCTGCCATCGGGATCGTCGCGGACCTGCTGTACAGCTCGCTCGTCCAGACCGCGGCGCATCCCACCGCTTCCGCCTCGCGGGCCAGCTCGGTCATCGTATCGAAGCGACGCCGACCAGTTCCCACACCGAAGGCATTGACACCGAAGGTCGTCATCGTGAGTGATCCTTTCATCGAGATCTCTTGTAGCGCGGAGAATCTCACGCGCGACGCGGGAAGCGGTGGAACTGGGGCGTGCGCTTGGCCTTGAAGGCCTCGCGCCCTTCCTTGGCTTCCTCGCTGGCATAGAACAGTAGATTGGTGTCGTGGGCGAGTTGCTGAATACCCGCGAGCCCATCCTCGGCCGCATGAAAACTGGCCTTCATCAGGCGCAGCGCCATAGGTGAGAGTTCAAGCATCTCCCGGCACCACTGCACGGTTTCGCGCTCGAGATCCGCGAGCGGTACCACGGTGTTCACCAAGCCCATCTCCAGCGCCTGCTCAGCGCTGTACTGGCGGCAGAGGAACCAGATCTCCTTGGCCTTGCGCACACCGACCATGTCGGCGAGCAGCCCTGCACCGAAGCCCCCGTCGAACGAGCCGACCCGGGGGCCGACCTGACCGAGACGAGCATTGTCGGCGGCGATCGTCATGTCGCAGACGATCTGCAGAACGTGACCACCCCCGATCGCGTACCCGGCGACCATCGCGACAACCGGTTTCGGCAGTCGCCGGATCTGCACCTGCAGGTCCGTGACGTGGAAGCGCCCGACCGCGTCAGGTCGGTCTGGTTCGGTGAGATAGCCCGTATCTCCGCGAACGCGTTGGTCACCGCCTGAGCAGAACGCCTTGTCGCCCTCCCCGGTCAGGACGATGACGCCGATGCTCGGATCTTCTCGTGCGTGGGTGAGCGCCTCGGAGATCTCGATCAGAGTCTGTGGCCGAAAGGCGTTGTGCACCTCAGGTCGACAGATCGTGATCTTGGCGATCCCGTCATCGGTTCGGGAGTAGTCGACGTCATCGTAGCGACGAACCGTCGACCACTCGACCGTTGCCGTGGTCACCGTCAGGCCATCGTGAGTCCGCCGCTGACGGACAAGGTCTGACCGGTGATGTAGCCGGTCTCGTCGGAGGCGAAAAACGCGACCGCGGCAGCGATGTCGGCCGGCAGTGCCAGGCGTTTCATGGGGACCGCGCGGGTCATGCCACCAAGCACCTTGTCGGCGTCCTGGCCGGAGTTGTTCGCGAACTTACGCAGCGCCGGAGTGTCGGTGGGTCCGGGGCACACGGTGTTCACGGTGACGCCCTTCGTCGCGACCTCGCGCGCCAGGGTCTTGGTGAAGGCGATGATGCCGCCCTTGGCGCCGGAGTAGACGGCCTCCAGCGATGAACCGACGCGTCCCGCATCGGAACCGATGTTGATCACCCGGCCGAAGCCCCGCTCGATCATGCCCGGCACGACGGTGTGGTTCACGCGCAGCGCGCCCTTGAAGTTGATGTCGAGAATCTTGTTCCAGAAGTCCTCGTCGGTGTCGAGAAACTTCATGAAGTCGTCCCAGCCCGCATTGTTCACCGCGACATCGATCGGACCGAGTTCCTTCGAGACCTGCTCGATCGCAGACTTCACCGAAGCGGTGTCGGTGACGTCGATCGGCACCGCGATCGCCTCCCCGCCGGCTGCCACGATCTCCTTGGCCGTTTGCTGCGCCACCTCGAGATTGAGGTCGGCTACGGCCACCCGGAACCCGGCCTCGCCCAGCTTGCGAGAGATCCCCTCGCCGATTCCCTGGGCCCCGCCGGTGACAAGTGCGACTCGATTGCTCATGAGGTCGTTTCCTTTCGATGGTGATTCTCTGAGTATGCGATGGACATGATGTGCACGTTCACGACGTTGCCCGCACCGCGGTGGCCAGTTCCTCCCGGAACTCCGGGGCCGCGACCGCGATGAGTCTGCGGCGCCGTTCGGCCAGCGGCTGACCCCGCAGGTGCGCAATACCGAATTCCGTGACCACGCAGTCCACGTCGGCGCGTGCCGTGGTGACGATTCCCTCGTCGAGCGCGAACTTGATCGACGATCGTCCGCGCATCGTCGAGCGTACTGCGATGATCGAGCGCTTCCCGGTGAGTGCTGCCGCGCGAGCGAAGTCGACTTGACCGCCGACAGCGCCGAGGTAGGTGCCCCGGCTCATCTCCGCGCCGACTTGTCCCGTCAGGTCCACTTCGATCGCGAAGTTGACCGCGACCAGCGATGCGAGCTGTGACAACACCTGGGGCGCATGGGTGTAGCTGGTCGGACGGAACAGCACCGGCGCATCGGCGATACGGCTGTACATGGCGTCGGACCCCAATGCGGTGCCCGCCACCGCGAGTCCGGGATCGATCTGTTTGCGGGAGCCGGTGATCACGCCCTTGTCGATGAGGCGTAGGACGCCGTCGGTGATCATGCCGGTGTGTACGCCGAGGTCCTTGTGACCGGCGAGCGCGTCGAACACCGCGGCACCGGTCGAGCCGATGCCGACCTGCAGGGTATCGCCGTCGTCGACAAGCTCGGCGATGTGCGCGGCGATCGCGCGATCGACGTCACCGGCCGGGCGGGTCGTTTCCTCCTGGAGGGGTCGATCGGTGTTGATGGTGGACACGAAGCGCCCCAACGGGATTCGCGGGGAACCGGGAACGATGGGCATCTGCTGGTTGATCTCGGCGAAGAGCATCGATGTGTGCGCGATGGCATCCGCCATGTAGTCGACGCCGATGCCGAGCGAACACATGCCGTCGGCGTCGGGCGGCGCCACCTGTAGTAGTCCCGCGTCGCAGGGCAGTCGGTGCTCGGCGAACATCCGGGGCAGCGCCGAATAGTGGCACGGCACGACCTCGAGTCGATCGGTGGCCCCGAGATCGCGGAGCGCACCCAGACCGCCGTAGGACACCATGGTGTCGGTCGGCGACATGGATTGCGCCAACTGGTCATTCCAGCTCAACCCGGTGAAGAGTCGCAGCGGACCGAGGTCGGGAGCCTGGGCGAGCAACTGGTCGACCAGCGGGCGTGGTTCGGCGGCGGCCTGGCTCCACCAGACACCCATGCCGGGTTTGAGCAGCCCGCCGAAGTCGACCATCAGTCGACCCGCTCTATGAGGGTTCCCGTGCCGAGGCCACCGCCGCAGCACATGGTCACCAGTCCGAGGTGGCTGTCACGACGCTCCATCTCGCTCAGGATGGTGGCGATAAGTCGGGCACCGGTGGCGCCGACCGCGTGTCCGAGGGCGATTGCTCCGCCATTGACGTTGACCCGGTCCTCGTCCGGCTTGAGTTCGCGCTGCCAGGCGAGCACCACCGAGGAGAATGCCTCGTTGACCTCGAACAGATCGATGTCGTTGATGGTCAACGCGTTCCGATCGAGGATCTTGTGCGTCGCCGGGATCGGTCCGGTCAGCATGATGATCGGGTCCACCCCGACCGTGGTCTGATCTGCGATGCGCGCACGGATTCGCAGGCCGTGCCGCTGCGCCGCCTCCCGGGTGCACAGCACGACCGCCGCCGCGCTGTCGCAGATCGGGCTGGACGAACCGGCGGTGATCCGGCCGTTCTCGGGGCGGAACACCGTCTTCAGCTTGCTCAGTGTTTCCAGTGTGGTGCCGGGACGTACGGTCTGATCCCCGGTGCGGATCTCGCCGTCGAGTTCCATCTTGACCATCTCGTCGACGAAGCGTCCGGAGTCGATGGCGGCCGCGGCCAAGGTGTGCGAACGGACGGCGAACTCGTCCATCTCGGTGCGGGAGATGTCCCACCGTTCGGCGATGAGTTCGGCACTCTCCCCCTGGGTGACGAAGTCATAGCGTTCACGCAGTTCGGCCGGCCAGGGCTCGCCGTAGAGTTCGCTGATCTTGGCGGGCGAGTTCATCGGGACATGCCCCATGTGTTCGACGCCGCCCGCGATGACGACGTCGTGAACACCCGACGCCACCAGTGCTGCGGCAAAGTTGACAGCGGTCTGAGCCGACCCGCAGCGCCGGTCCAGCGTCGTCGCCGGAACCTCTGCCGGATAGCCGGCCTGCAACCAGGCGTTGCGACCGATGTTGCGCGACTGTTCACCGAACGGCGCGGTGCAGCCGATGATCAGATCCTCCACCACCGCCGGGTCGATGCCGGTGCGGGTCACGAGATCCTGGTAGCAGGCCGCCAGCATGGCGTTGGGATGAGTGTCACGAAACCACCCCTTCTCGGGATGTGATTTACCGATGGGGGTTCGTACGGCCTCGGCGATGACGACTTCTCGGCCCGAGGTGGCGAACGGGCCCGTCACAGTTGCTCCCATGTCAGATCACCGTCCCGCCGTCGACGGGAAGGATCTGTCCGGTGATGTAGGCCGCCGCATCGGAGGCCAGGAACACGAAGCTGGGCGCAATCTCGTCGGGATACGCCCAGCGCCCCAAGGGGATGCGTGCCAGGGTCTTGGCTGCCAGCTTCTCGTTGCTGCGGATGTTCTCGGTCATGGCAGTCGCCGCCAGCGGGGCGACCGCGTTCACGGTGACCGACTGCCGGGCCAACTCGCGGGCCAGCGATTTGGTCAGGCCCACGATGGCTGCCTTCGCTGCGCCGTAATTGGCCTGGCCGATCGTGCCGGTCAGGCCGGCCGCCGACGTCACGTTGATGATCCGGCCCGTCCCGTCGGACGGCAGGACGTCCAGTGCCGCGTGACTGCAGTGGTAGCTGCCCATGAGATGGGTGTCGAGCACCTTGCGGAACTTCGCCTCGTCCATCTTGGGGAACATCGCGGGTGCTATGACCCCGGCGTTGTTGACCAGGATGTTCAGGGTTCCGTTTCCCAACGCGGCCGCGGCTGCCACCGCGTCCCGCGCGTTGTCCGCGTCGCAGACGTCGAGTGCGAACGGCTCGGCGGTTCCGCCTGCGGCGGTGATCCGTTGGCTGACCTGGGCTGCGGCGTCCTTGTTGATGTCGGTGACGAGCACCGCTGCGCCCGCAGCCGCGAACGCCTCGGCGACCGCCGCGCCGACGCCACCGCCGGCACCGGTGACCAGGGCGGTGCGCCCGGTCAGCCCGAAGACACTGGTCCCATGGGGCTTTGCGGATTCGGTGGTCGGCTGGTCACTCATCAGTAGCTCCTTGGTAGGCCGAGGACGTGGGAGCCGAGGTAGTTCAGGATCATCTCCTGGCTGATCGGCGCGATCCGGGTCAGGCGCGCTTCCCGGAAGTAGCGGGCGACGTTGTACTCCTCGGAGTAGCCCATGCCGCCATGGGTCTGCAAGGCTCGATCGGCAGCGTCGAAACCTGCGTCGGCGCACAGGTACTTGGCCGTGTTGGCCTCGCGCCCACAGGGCTTGCCGTTGTCGTAGAGCCACGTTGCCTTGCGGAGCATCAACTCGGCCGCGTCGAGGCGCGCGAGCGAGTCGGCGAGCGGGAACTGGATTCCCTGGTTCTTACCGATCTGCCGACCGAACACCTCGCGCTCGTTGCCGTAACGGACACCCGCGCGCATCGCCGCCCGGCCGATGCCCAATGCCTCGGCGGCCACCAGGCAGCGTTCCGGATTCAAACCGTCGAGGATGTAGGCGAACCCCTTGCCCTCCTCGCCGACGCGGTCCTCGACGGGGATTTCCAGGTTGTCGATGAAGAGTTCGTTGGAGGTGACCGCGTTGCGACCCATCTTCTTGATCGGCCGAATGTCGACGTGGTCGCGGTCCAGGTCGGTCAGGAACAGCGTCAGGCCGTCGGTCTTCCGCGGCGACTCGTCGAACTTCTGGGTACGGGTCAGCAGCAGGATCTTCTCCGACTCCACCGCCTTGGAGATCCAGACCTTGCGACCGTTGACGATGTACTTGTCGCCCGCACGCTTGGCGAAGGTGGTGATCTTGGTCGTGTCCAGGCCCGCGCCGGGTTCGGTCACGCCGAAGCAGACGTGCAGGTCACCGTTGACGATGCGTGGCAGGGTGCGCTGCTTGAGTTCCTCGCTGCCGTGCACGATCACGGGGTGCATCCCGAAGATGGAGAGGTGCATCGAACTCGCGCCGTTCATGCCTGCACCGGAGGCCGCGACCTGCTCGAGCAGGATCGACGCCTCGGTGATGCCGTATCCGTGGCCGCCGTACTCCTCGGGGGTGGTGATCCCCAGCCAGCCGCCCTCGGCGAACGCGTTGTAGAACTCCGTCGGGAATTCGTGCTTCTCGTCCTTTTCCTGCCAGTACTGGTCGTCGAACTTGGCGGCCAGTTCGGCGACCGCATCACGAATCGTGATCTGGTCCTCTGTGAGTTCGAAATCCACGTCGGTTCTCCCTATCCTCAGTCCTGATAACCATACCAATGGACTGACCAAATAACCAAGAGCTGTTTCAGCTGATCTCTGCGGCCTCGTCGAGCAGGGTTGCGGCCACCCGCTCGTTCCAGGTGCCCGGCGTCCCGTACAGGGTGCGGTCGAGCTTGGCGCGCTTGTAGAACAGGTGCAGATCGTGTTCCCACGTGTAGCCGATGGCCCCATGGACCGTGAGCGCCGATTCGGCGAGATCGGCCACCGCTGCGGTGACCTGCGCCTTGGCAACCGCCGCAATCGTGTCGGCGTCGTCGAGGCGGGCATCCACGGCAGCCGCGGCGTACAGCGCGATCGAGTACGACGACTCGACGGCGACCAACATCTGTGCCGCCGCATGCTTGACCGCCTGGAAGCCACCGATGAACTGCCCGAACTGTTTGCGCTGCTTGCTGTACTCGACGGCGAGATCGAGCATACGTTCGGCGCTGCCCAACGCGTCGGCGGCGATGAGGACCCCCGCCAGCGTCGACGTCCTCGACAGCGCCGTGTGATCGCTCGCGACGATGTCGGCGATCGGAGCGTCGGCGAACTCGACGATGGCCGCTGCGCGTGACCGGTCGAGGAGATTCTCGGCTGAGATCGATGCGTCCGCAGCAGCCACCCGGGCCCAGCTCGGTCCGTCGGGTCCGTCGACCGGGACGATCAGGACGTCGGCGTCGGCGGCGCCGACGATGTGCCGGACGGTACCGGTGATCGTCGAGCCCGTGACCGTCAGTGGCGCCCATGTGGGCATGCGATCGGCCCGCACCACAGCCGCGAACCTGCGCTGACCACTCAGTTGTGCGGATAGTTCGTCGTCGCTGAGCAAGGGCGCCACCAGAGCGGCGGCGAGCCATCGTGAGTCGGTGACCGCGGCTCGTCCGAACTCGCGCGCCGCAAGTGCGAGCTCGAGGACCCCACCGCCCTGGCCTCCCACGTCTTCGGAGTATCCGACCCCCCACCAGCCTTCACCGATCAATGCGTCGGCGAACGATGTGGAGTCAGACGCCGCCTGCAGCTCACGGACCGTGTCGGTGGGGAATTTCGCGGCGATCCATTCCCGCAGTGATGACGCGAACAGTTCCTGTTCGTCAGACAGTTCCCAGTGCATGCGCTTTCCTCAGCTCACAACCGTGCCCGGCACGGCTTCTCGATCGGCGCCGTGCACGACATCTCGAATGGCATCGACGGCCTCGGGATTTTCCGCGCTCGACAGGTCGCCCGGATCGGTGCCCATCGCCGCGGCGCGGACGGCGCGGCGAAGGATCTTGGCGGAACGGGTTTTCGGCAAAGCCTCGACGGGCCACACCTTCGCCGGCGCGAACGGCTTCCCGACGCCCGTGGCCACCAGGTGTCGCAACTCGTCGGAGACCCCGTCGGTGGCGACACCGGCGCGCGGAACCCAGAAGGCCCACACGGTCTCGCCCTTCTTCGGGTCCGGGACGCCCACCGCGGCCGCCTCGGCGACGGCGGGATGGGTCGTGAGCACCGATTCGACCTCGGCGGGCGCGAGTCGTTTGCCCGCCACGTTCATCACGTCGTCGGACCTCCCGAGGATGTACCACCGGTCGTCGTCGTCGATCAGGGCGTAGTCGCCGTGACACCAGATCCCCGGAAAAGTAGTCCAATACGATTTGAGGTACCGCTCACGGTCACGCCACACCCCGCGGGTCATGGCCGGCCACGGCTGCCGACAGACGAGCTCACCGATACTGCCGCGCAACGGTTTTCCGTCGTCGTCGACGACATCGACGTCCATACCGAGCGACGGGCCGCCCAGCGAGCAACTCGGGATCGGCTCCACCGGATACGGTGCGAGAAACGAGCCCCCCACCTCGGTACCGCCGGAGAAGTTGATCACGGGGACCCGTCCGTCGAACACCTCGGCGGCGAGCCAGTCATAGGAGTCGGGATCCCAGGGTTCACCCGTGGAACCCAGCACTCGCACCGAGGACAGGTCGCGCTGCGCGATCTCCTCCTGCGGGGTCGATCGGATGGCGCGAATCAGGGTCGGCGAGACGCCCAGCATGGTCACGCCGTGACGTTGCGCCAGGTCCCACAGCCGACAGGTGTCGGGCGCGTCGGGTGAACCTTCGTACAGCAGGAGCGTGGCACCGTTGGCATGGGTGCCGAAGGCCGCCAACGGTCCCATGACCCAGCCCATGTCGGTGATCCAGCAGAACGTCTCGCCCGCCGAGATGTCGAAGGAGTACGCCACCTCCGTTGCGACCTTGACCGTGAAGCCGCTGTGAGTGTGCACCGCGCCCTTGGGTTTTCCCGTGGTTCCGGAGGTGTACCCCAACATGAGCGTCTGCATCGCGGGGAACGGCCGGAAGTCGTGCGGTTCGCGCGCCGGGTCGACGAGGACATCCCAGGAGACCGTGGATACGTCGGCGTCGCCGAAGTCGAATCCTCCGCCGACGTTGTCGTTGGTGATGACCGATGAGACCGACGGAGTGTTCGGCAGCGCCTTGGCCAACTCATCGGACATGCCGACAGTGCGACCCCGTCGGATGGTGCCGTCCGCGACGACGACCGCCTTGACCTGGGCGTCGTTGAGTCGGGACGCGATCGCCGGCGCCGCGAATCCGGAGAAGAGCGGCACCAGAATGGCCCCGATGCCTGCCGCGGCATACAGCGCGACGACGGCTTCCGGGATCATCGGCAGGTAGATCGCCACCGCATCGCCCTCGCCGACACCGAGGTCGATCAGTCCCGCGGCGACCCGTCCGACCTGGTCGGCGAGCTCGCGATAGCTCATCGTGCGGACGGTCTGATCCTCGGCTTCGTGGACGATGGCAGCTCGGTCGGCACCGTCGGCGAGCCAGCGGGTGATGCAGGCGTCGACGGCGTTGAAGGTGCCTCCCACGAACCAGTCGGGGAACTCGACACCTCGGGAGGTGTCCAGAACCTTCTCGTACGGTGTGGCGAACGGGATGCCCAAGTCGGTGATCGCGGCATCCCAGTACCACGACACGTCGGCGGTCGACCGCCGACGAAGATCGTCGATGGAATCGATGCCATGGCTGCGGGCGAGCCGCAGGACGTTGGCGCTCTCGATGTAGTCGCTGCTCGGTTTCCACGTGTAGGTGCTCATCACGCCGCCTTTCTCAGCTGCGGGGCATTCCGAGCACACGCTCGGCCGCGATGTTGCGTTGGATGAAGGTCGAACCACCTGCAATGGCGGTGCCGCGGGCCTGGTAGGCGAGCCGTAGCCACCGCTGCTGATCGGCGTCGGCACTCTCGTCGTCGGCCAGACCGAACTGACCGCCGAAGTCGCTGAGCTCGAGTCCGAAGTCGGCGATGTCCTCGACCAGCGGGCAGAAGTAGAGCTTGCCGATGGAGGTGACCGGACCGGGCGGCTGCCCGGAGGCCGCTCCGGTGATCACGCGTTGGCCGATCAGATAGTGCGTCAGTGCCCGCCCGTAGAGGTCGGCGATCCGCTGCCGGATCTCGGGGCGTGCGGTCAACGGGTTCCCGTCGTCATCGGTGGTGCGGTTGACCTGCTCGATCAGGTCCCCGACGGCACGCGTGGTGTTGACACGCCCGGTGGCGATACCGACCCGCTCGAAGGCGAGGGTGCCCATCGCCACCTTCCATCCGCCATCGACCTCGCCCACCACCGCCGAATCGGGCACGAACACGTCGTCGAGGAAGACCTCGTTGAACTCGGCCTCGCCGAGCATGTGCTCGAGTGGCCGTACCGTGATCCCGTCGGAGGCCATCGGCAGCAGGAAATAGGTGATGCCCTTGTGTCGATCGCCGCCCCCCGTGCGCGCCAAGAGGATCGCGTTGTCGGCGATCTGCGCCCGTGAGGTCCAGATCTTCTGGCCCTGGATCTTCCATCCGCCGTCGACCTTGGTCGCCTTGGTACGCAGTGATGCGAGATCAGAGCCGGACTCGGGCTCGGAGAACAACTGGCACCAGATCTCCTCGCCCGTGAGGATCGGCTGCAGATAGCGCTGCTTCTGCTCATCGTCGCCGAACGCGACGATCGTCGGACCCGCGAAATCCTCACCGATGATGTTCAGCCGCTCGGGAGCCCCCGCACGATCCATCTCCTCGTTGAAGATCGCCTTGACCTTCGCATCGGCCCCGGCGCCGCCGAACTCGGTCGGCCACGACAGGCCCGCGAACCCGGCGTCGAACAACTTCTGTTGCCACACAGACCAGAAGCCGCGCTTGTCCTCGAGTCGCGAGGGCTCCGGCCACGGCAGTGCCGGCAGCGTGTCGACCAACCACTCCCGGACACGAGCCCGGAACAAGGCCTCCTCGGGCGAATCGCTCAGATCCATCTGAACCTCCACTTCGTTACGGACCAACGGTACAATAGGTCAGACCAAAAAATCTAGGAGGGCGTGATGACGAGGGCTCCGGTACAGGAGATGGCGAAGGACCCGGTACTCGACGTGGTTTCCTTTGACATCGAAGCGGGCAAGGTACGTGAGTTCGCACGGGCGACGCACAGCGCCGACCCGGTGCACACAGACGCCGACGCAGCATTGTCGGCGGGCTTCACCAGCATCCCGGCCACGCCGACGCATGTGGTCGTCGCGGGGCACGACCGCAATCAGCAGGAGTTCGTCAGGCAACTCGGCTTGGCGATCGAGCGTGTGGTGGTCGGCTCGGTGGAGTGGGAGTATCACCGACCGCTGGTTGCCGGGGATCACCTCACCGGCACACGGCGTGTCGTCGACGACACCACCCGCGAGGGCAAGCGCGGCGGAACCATGCGTCTGGTGACCCTGGAAACCTCCTGGGTCGACGCCGCCGGCGCACGAGCTGTCACCCAACGCGAAGTGCTCATCGAAAGGGGTGCATCATGACCCGCTCTCTCACCACATTCACGGTCGGTCACGAGCTCGAGCCACGAGCGATCGGTCCCATCACCCAGACCGATATCGTCAGATTCGCCGGTGCCGGAGGTGATTTCAACCCCCTCCACCACGATGCCGACTACGCACGGCGTGCGGGATTGCCGGGCGTCATATCCATGGGCCAGATGCAGGCCGGGATGCTGGCCGCGTGGGTCGCCGACGCGGTCCACGTCGAGCATCTGCTGTCCCTCTCGGTGCGCTTCGCGTCGCCGTTGGCCATCGGTGAGACCATCGAGCTCACCGGAACAGTCGTATCGGTCAACGCTGCCGATGGAAGCGCGGAGCTCGACCTCATGGCATCATCTGCCGATCGCGTCGTCATCTCCGCCAAAGCTCGAGTCAGGGCCGCGGTCTCGGAGTAGTCTGCGGACGTCTGGCAAGGAAGCACCCCGACTCAAGGATGTTGCAATGTCCCGCAAGACTTTCGACTTCACCGACAGCACCGGCGACACGCTGGTCGGATACGTGTGGGAGCCTCGAGAGGCTCCCAGCGCCGCCGTCCAACTGGTGCACGGCATGGGTGAGCATCTCCTCCGCTACCACC
Organism: Gordonia sp. LMA484; assembly: GCF_058129505.1. Lineage (NCBI taxonomy): Bacteria > Bacillati > Actinomycetota > Actinomycetes > Mycobacteriales > Gordoniaceae > Gordonia > Gordonia sp. LMA484. Next base: position 6,441,808 of record NZ_CM176700.1, on the reverse strand, counting down.
ACGTAGCCGAGACTCTCACCAACGCCGGCTACATTGTGTACGGCTATGACCAGCGCGGACACGGCGCGACGATCGGGCAGGGCGAACCCGGGCACGTCGGTGCCGACGGATGGCCCGCGCTGGTGGCCGACATCGGTGAGTTCGCGCGTGTCATCAGGGATCGTGAGCCCGGTCTGCCGCTCGCACTGATCGCCCACAGTATGGGTTCGTTCGCATCGCAGCAGGCCTTGTTGAACGACAGCGCGCTCTTTGACGCGGTCGTCCTGACCGGCACCGCGGCCCTCGATCTCCTCGAGCCTGCACTGGACCTCGACTCGCCGCTCGATCTGGCGATGTTCAACGCCCCGTTCCAGCCACCGCGCACCGACTACGACTGGCTCAGTCGCGATGATGCGATTGTCGACGAGTACATCGCGGACCCGTTGTGCGGCTTCGGTCTCGATCAGGACGGAACGCGGGCGATGTTCGTGGGAGCGCGAGCGCTGGCGGCATCCGATGCGCTCGGCGGAGTGCGCAGGAATCTGCCGATCTACCTCGCCGTGGGCGACAAGGATCCGGTGAATGCCGGTCTGGCGCTGTTTGATCCGCTGGTCCAGCGGTTCGGTGGGGCCGGATTCACCGACGTCACGGCCAGGGTGTATCCCGATGCGCGCCACGAGGTGCTCAACGAGACCAACCGTGACGAGGTGATCGGCGATCTGCTCGGGTGGCTGCAAGCACGGCTGGTCGACCGGTCGGCCTGACGGCCCGTCCTATCGGACCAGTACGATCTTCCCGAATTCTGCGCCCGCTTCGAGACGTCGATGCGCGGCAGCTGCGTCGTCGAGCGGAAGAGTGGACGCGATGGTCGGCGGCGTGACGCCACCACCGGCGATCAGCTCCAGCAGCCCACTGAAGTCCCCGGGACCACCCATGGTGGTCCCCAGCAGGCTGTATTGACCGAAGAAGAATGACCGGACGTCAAGATTGACGTGCTCGGCCACATTGGCCCCGAGAACGACGAGCCTGCCTCCCGGCCGAAGTGCACGCACCGAGTGGCTCCAGAGTCCCACCGGATCGAGGATCACATCGAATCCGGCACCGTCGGGCGAGAGTCCCTTCGCCAGCCGCGGCCAGTCCTCGTCGGTGTGCAGGACCCCGCCGGCAGCACCGGCGGCGCGCGCACGGTCGAGTTTCTCGGGCGTCGATCCCGTGACGGTCGTGATTGCCCCGAGTGCATTCGCCAGCGAGAGTGCCATCGTCGCGACTCCTCCACCGGCACCGATGATCAGCAACGATTCACCCTGGCGCAGGCCGGCCCGGGTCACGAGTGCGCGATACGACGTCACCCCGACGAGCGGCAGGGCAGCCGCCTGCTCCCACGAGTAGCCGTCGGGGCGCGGAGCCAGGCATTCCTCGGGCACACTGACATACTCCGCATAGGTTCCCGGGGTGTGATCCCCTAGGATCTCGAACTCCGCCGACGGCGCATCGCGTCGGTCGCCCCAGAAGAGTGACGGCAGAATCACCACGTCTTCTCCGGTGTCCGTGCGAGTGCCCGCACCGTCGGCGCCGGGTGTGTGCGGCAGCGGCGAACGGTACTGCCCGCGGCGCACGAGTACGTCGTGCCAATTCAGTGCGCTCGCCTGGACCCGGATGGTGACCCAGCCCGGTCGCGCGACCGGCTCCTCGACGTCCCGTGGAACCAGGACCTCGGGTCCACCGAACTCCGCCATGACTATCGCCTTCACGCCCTCACCTTTGCACGATCACGGTCGCGACTGCACACGGCTTGCCCGACTCGTTGACGGCCTCGACTCGGCACACCGCCAGTGATCGCCCTCGGTGGAGGACCTCGGATCGGAATACCGTTGTGCCGCTTGCATCTCCGGGTCGTATATAGGCGATGTCGATGCTGGTGGTGCGGAGGACACCCCCAGCGTCGATCGCGGACATGGCCGCGAACTCCGCTCCGCAGATAAGGACGCCGCCATGTACGTTGCCCATGCCGTTGGCCGCCAGAGACGACGGAGGTAGCTCGACGACACCGGCGGTCGAGCCCCTGAACCCGAGGGCATCCCGCACCGTCACGTCGTCCGACGGCAGGTCGAAGTTCAGCCCGGAACTTGTCGGACGCGAGTCGACGGCCACCAAATGCGAGCGCTGGGTGACCAGGGCGAGTGGACGGCCGACGTGATCTACTACAGCACCTCGGGTCGTGCCGCCCCGGTCATTTGAGGGCAACCAGTTCGCCGGTGACGGCCATCGATGACCCGTCGACCGGAGGGTCGGCGAGGAAGTCGACGCGGATGGAAAGGCTGACCGGCCATTTGCCCTCTTCGGTCCCGGATGCGACCACGTACCCGGTTGCGTCGTCGAGGGCCACACCCAGCGACCCGCGGCTCAAACCTGCCACCGGGTCACGCAACCACGGTCCCGACCCGATCGACAGTTCGGCCCGATCCGCACTCAGCTCGACCGGTCTGACCCGAAGCAGCGCCTCGGCTCCCGAGACGACGAACTCGGCCGTCTGTGTCGGCATCCGGCTCAACGCGCGCCGGCAGCCGTGGGCTGATCGATCTCTGCAGCAACCCTTTTGCGCAACACGTGCTTCTGGATCTTACCGGTCGCGGTCATCGGCAACTCGTCAATCGCGATCACGCGCTCGGGAGTCTTCTGGATCGCGACGCCGCGATCGGTGAGATATGAACGCAGTTCGTCGACGTTGGGCGCAGCATGCCCATCCTTGGCGACCACATAGCAGCACACCTTCTCGCCGAGTTTCTCGTCGGGCATTCCGACGACCGCCAAGGCCACCAGATCCGGATGGTCGGCCAACTTGTCCTCGACCTCGCGAACGCTGATGTTCATTCCGCCGCGGATGACGATGTCCTTGGTTCGACCGGTCACCCGGACGAAGCCGTCCGCGTCCATGACACCGAGATCTCCTGACCGCGAGAACCCCTCCGGCGTATAGAGTTCCGCCGTCTCCTCCGGGCGGTTCAAATACTCGACCATGTGGGACGGGCCACGGTAGGCGATGTCCCCCTCGGTCCCGCGCGGCACCTCGAGCCCATCGGGCCCCACCACCTGCACCTCGGCCCCCGGTAACGCCGCGCCGTCGGAGGTGATCGCGCGCTTCGGATCGTCCTCAACGGTGCAGGTGGTGGTCGACAGGTTCTCGCTACGCCCGTACAGCGAAAGTATCGCGGCGGCAGGAAGCTTCGACTTGGCGTTCTCGACAACGGATGCGGGGATCGGCGAGCCCGCGCAAGTCCACACCCGTAACGACGACAGATCTGCCTCGGGATGCTCGTCCGCCGCGGCCATGAGCGTCTGAAGAAAGGTGGTCGCCGTGACCGCCGCGGTACAACCGTATGTCTGGATCTCTTCGAGACCCTTCGCCGGATTCCATTCCGCCATCACGTGGGTGGCCGCGCCGGCCAACAGCGGGATCAGGACGCTGGTCACCAGCCCGGTGGTATGGGTGATCGGCGACGGGCCGAACTGTACGTCGGCCTCGGAGTGCCCGAAAGCGACGGCCAGGGCCCGAGCTCCCGATGCGTACGTGTTGAAGGTGTGGACGCAGCCCTTCGGTCGAGACGTCGTGCCCGAGGTGTAGACGATGACGAATGGATCATCGGGATGGGCTCGGAAGTTCAGTTCCGCGTCCACGTCAGCGGAGTCGACGTCCTCGACAAGCAGATCCTCGAAGACGTCGATGCCACGCTCGGCCAGTGACGTACGCGCGGACTCTGCCGCGCGTACGGAGACGATCGACTCCAGGCTTGCAGATTCGCCCCGGATCTCGTCGAACATGGAGGCGTAGTCGAACCCCTTGAATTCGGCCGGCGCGATGGCCATCCGGATCGATGCGTCCGCCACCACATGCGACACCTCGTCCTTGCGGTAGATGGGCATGATCGGCACCATCACCACCCCGATGCGCGCCAGTGCGGCGGCGACCACCACGAATGCCGCCCAGTTGGGAAGTTGAACCGCGACCCGGTCACCGGCCTGTAAGCCACGCCGATGCAAGCCGAGCGCGAGTCGCTGCGAGGTGTCGTAGAGGTCCGCGAACGTCAGCGAGTAGGTGCCGTCGGTCACGAAGATCTTGCCAGGGTAGGCCGCGGCCCGTGAGCGCAGGAGCTCAGTGAAGTTCTCGTCGGCCCACTGTCCGGCCGCGTAATACTCATCGATCCGCTCCTGCGTGTACCTGCCGAGATTCCGCTCGCCGGTCATGGTGTCCTCCGTCACATCGATCACGTGTATGTCCAAAGGTTAGAATGGTCGGACCGAATAATGCAACCGCTTCGCGCATTCAATTGGACACGCGGCGTGGCACGGGCACCCGAAGGTCAGTGGAAATCACCCCGACGGGGTAACCGCCGAATCGGAGGAGTGATATTTATCGGTACGACCAAACTAACCATTGAAATTTCGTGAGTCCTGGGCAAACCTATGAGTGACGCCGTTCACACCCATCGGCCACCGAACAGACGGCGCGTCGCAGACCAGACGAGGAGCGAGATGACAACCATCGACTATCGCGAGTTCTACATCGATGGGGCCTGGCAGAGCCCGGCGACCACCAGCACGATCAGCGTGACGTCGCCGACCACCGAGCAAGGAATCGGCAGCGTGCCCGCGGCATCCACCGCGGATATCGACAACGCCATCACCGCCGCCCGTCGCGCCTTCGACGATCCCGACGGATGGTCCACCTGGCACCCCAAACAGCGCGCCGAAGCATTGGATCGCTTCGCCACCGAACTCGAGTCCCGCGCGGCCGAGACCGCGCGACGTGTGTCAATCCAGAACGGCATGCCGATCTGGCTGGCCGAACAGTTCGAGGGCGGTTTCCCGGCCGTCCTGTTGCGCTACTTCAGCCAGATGATGGTCGATTCGCCGGCCGTCGACGAGCGGGCCGGGATGCTGGGCGGCACCGCACGGGTCACCCGTCAACCGGTCGGCGTTGTCGGCGCGGTGGTGCCGTGGAACGTGCCGCAGGCCATCTCCTTCCTGAAGCTCGCCCCGGCGCTCGCCGCCGGATGCACAGTGGTGCTCAAGCCGGCCGAGGAGACGGTCCTCGATGCCTTCCTCATGGCCGAGGCCGCAGTTGCGTCAGGGCTTCCGGCCGGCGTCCTCAACGTGGTCCCCGGCGGGCGTGAGATCGGCGCCTACCTGGTGGAACACCCCGGTGTCGACAAGGTGTCGTTCACCGGGTCGACGGCCGCCGGACGAACGATCGCCGAGGCCTGCGGTCGACTCCTACGTCCGGTCACCCTGGAGCTCGGGGGCAAGTCCGCAGCCATCCTGCTCGACGACGTGGACCTCGACGCCTCACTCGAGTCGCTCTTCGGTGTGACGTTCCTGAACAACGGTCAGATCTGCTGGCTCAACACCCGCGTGCTCGCCCCCCAGTCACGCTACGGCGAGGTGGTCGACACCATCACCGACCTGGCCAAGTCGCTGACGATCGGCGACCCCCTGAACCCGGAGACCAAGATCGGCCCCCTGGTGTCGGCCCGACAGCGCGATCGTGTCGAAGGCTACATCGCCAAGGGCAAGAGCGAGGGCGCGCGACTGACCACCGGCGGTGGGCGACCGACTGGTCTCGACACCGGATTCTTCGTCGAACCGACGGTGTTCGCCGACCTGGACAACACCGCCACGATCGCGCGTGAGGAAATCTTCGGCCCTGTCCTCAGTGTCATCCCGTTTGCCGACGAGGCCGAGGCACTCGCGATCGCCAACGACAGCGAGTACGGTCTGGGCGGTTCGGTCTGGTCTTCGGACGTCGAACGCGCCGCCGATCTGGCCGCGCGGGTGAAGTCCGGCACCGTCGGAGTGAACCACTACTCGAACGACCCTGTCGCCCCGTTCGGCGGGATCAAGAGCAGCGGAATGGGTCGCGAACTCGGACCCGAGGGCCTGCACACCTTCCAGCACCTGCACACGGTGTACCTGCCGCCGGTCGGCTGAGGCCGTCGTTGACTACTGTCGATCCGCTAGACTGTGGTGCGCGTCACAGCATGAGGTCAATGGAGTGAGTCAACCGATGATGGCAATCGATACCGATGGCGATGCGTCCCCCGCGGGGGGACTTCGCCGATTTCTGTCACGGTTGCGCGATGCAGATCAAGCCACCATCGCGTCGGTGACCTGTGAAGAAGCCTGTACCGGCTTGGGATTCTCGAAGGCGATGTTCTCGTGGGTCGATGGCTCGTCGTGGGCGCCGCAGTATGTCCATGTGTCGCCCGAGCTCGAGGACGGCTATCGCGAGTTGCGTAACGCGGTGAACGGCACTCCGGTGCCGTTGCTCCGCGCGCCGCGCGAGGCGGACCTCGTGCGGTTTCGTCGGCCCTATGTCCTGAATCGACGGGCGTATCACCGTGAGGCGTACCGTCCGCTGATCGATCTGTCAGATCCTGCCGCATACGCGGCGGCGCCGATTCTCGTGGACCGGCGGACGGTTGCGATTCTTCATGTGGATCGAAACCGTGACAGCATCACCGATGAGGACGTTCGCGCGCTTCTCATGGCGGCCCGGATCTCCGGCCTGATCATGGCCACCACACTGCATCGCCGACAGATGGACCTGCAACAACACGCACTGCGTGACCTGGTCGGCGCGGTGATGACGGTCGACGACGGTCCGCGACCGACGTTTCACCGAGGAGCCGAGGAGGACAACACCTCCTCTCGCAGCGAGGACATCCCCGTCCGCGAACTGCTCAGTGAGCGGGAGGAAGAGGTCCTGCGCTTGCTGGCCGACGGCGCGACCAACCGTGAGATCGCAGCGAAACTGTTCATCTCGGATGGCACGGTGAAAGCCCACGTCCGACGTATCTTTGCAAAGCTCGGGGTGCAGTCACGGGCCCAGGCCGCCGCCCTCTTTCGAGAGCGTCGGCCCGGCCCCCTGCAGCAGGCGTGAGCGCAGACCCCGTTCTGCCGGAGCGCGTCGAACGCGCCCTGGCAGCGGTCATGGACGCGACGGACCGCAACGACCTGGCCGGTTCTTTTTGCCGGGCAATGAGTGTCATCACCGGGTCGGGCACCGTCCTCCTCGCCGAGGTGGACCATACGGCGATCCGCGAGGTCGCACGTCACGAGTCCGGCGGACAACCATCGCAGCTAAGCCTCCAGCAGGTGGCCGTCGCAATGTCTTCGGGGCCCACCGACATGGTCACGTGGCATCGTGTGACGGGCATCGACGGGTCCGTGCGGCACGGGTGTGTGACCGTCGTCGATCTCCCCACCGCCGGTTCTCGGAACTTGGTGGTGATCGACGGTTCGGTCGAACAAGCCGACCACGAGACCGTGCTGCTCCTCATCGACATCGCGGCAGCGACCGCGGAGCGGATGGAGAGTGAGGAGCGGTTGCATGAGCAGGAGTCCCGTCTCCGGTCGCTCGGCGACCAGATCAAACAACTCGGAAGCAGCGAGAGCCGGGCGGACGGCCCGGACCGTGCCGCGGAGTTCGCCTCCACCGCAGCACTTCTCACCGATCGTGAACGTGACATCCTGGAGGACCTGCTTCGCGGCGCGTCCAACGCGACCATTGCGGAAGCGCACACGCTGTCGGTCGAGACGGTGAAGACCCACGTCAAGCACATCTTGCGGAAAATGGGGGCGAGCAACCGTGCCGAACTCATCGCCAGGTCCGGCTGATCGACCGCTACGCGGACGAGTCGACGACCTCGACATGCACTTCGTCCTGATCGGCGACGATCAGCTGGCACGACAACCGCGAGTTCGGGCGCACCGCTTCGAGGAACTCGACCAGCTCGATCTCCTCATCGGTGGGTGGGTCGAAGCCATCCGACATCGAATCATCCAGATAGACATGGCATGTCGCGCAGGAACAGCTTCCGCCGCATTCGGCGACGATTCCGGGAAGGTTGTTGCGAACCGATCCGTCCATCACGCTCTGGCCGGCCGGGACATCAATGGTCTCTTCGGTGCCGTCCGGCAGATGGTAGATGACGCGTGCCATGGCTGTCTCCTCGATTGTGAAGGCTGTGCGAGGTGTGTGGCCTCACGCTCATCGTCGGCCTTTCACCGGCTCGGGCGCATCACCACTTCGGTGTAATCGTCTGCCCGTCAGAGGGATACGCACGTGCCGCAGTGAGGTCTCGCTGAGAGATACCTCTTTGGACAGCCGGGTTACCCCGTCAGGGTGATGAGCGGAGCGTGACCCAGCGCACACACTGGATCACGTTCCCGCCCAGTGTGACGCACGAGATAGGACGCTCATGACCTCCACCGCGCAATCCCCCGCCGACCTGATCATTCCCGATGACGTGGCGCAACAGATCGTGCTCCCGGAAGGACATCGCGATGACGCACGCCTCTTCGAGGCCTACCGCTGGCTGCGCGAGAACAATCCTCTCGGCGTTGCACAGGTCGACGGCTACGACCCGATCTTTCTGGTGAGCAAGCACGCCGACATCATGGAGATCGAACGGCAACCGCAGATCTTCACCAGCGCGGGGGGTGACGACAAGGGCAAGTTCAACCCGATCCTGGCCAACCAGGCCGGTGACGCGTTCACCAAGTCGATCAACAACGGCAGCCTGCGAATCCTGGAGACGTTGACCTACCTCGACCCGCCGGAACACACGGCCATCAAGGACATCGCCGCCGACTGGTTCCGTCCCAACAACCTCAAGCAGTGGGAGGACACGATCCGGACCCTCGCACGTGAGTCGGTCGACCGACTGCTCACCACCGACGGGAAGATCGACTTCGTCAAGGACTTCGCCCTGCAGTACCCACTGCACGTGATCATGAGTCTGTTCGGCGTGCCGGAATCCGACGAACCGCGGATGATGGCGCTGACGCAGGAGTTCTTCGGTACTGCCGACCCCGATGCCGCCCGCGCCGACGTGGAACCGCTGACACCCGATGCCGCCGCCAAGCAGTGGGTCGCGACGATCCAGGACTTCTACGCCTATTTCGACAAGTTGCTGATGGATCGGCGTGCGAATCCCACCGGCGATCTCGCGTCTATCATCTCTGTGGCAAAGGACGCCGACGGCGAGTACTTCGCGAAAGAGGTCGCCTACGGCTACTTCATCGCGATCGCCACCGCGGGCCACGACACCACGTCGTCGACGATGGCCGGCGGAATCCACGCGATAGCGCAGAACCCCGGACTTCTCGAACGCCTGCAGGGCGATCTCTCGTTGGTGCCCAACCTCGTCAACGAGTCCCTGCGATGGGCGTCGCCGGTCAAGCATTTCATGCGTACCGCGCTCGAACCTTACGAGCTGCGGGGCCGCTCGATCCAGCCGGGCGATCGCTTCATGCTCCTGTATCAGTCCGGCAATCGCGACGCCGAGGTGTTCGACGAGCCCGATGTGTTCAACATCGACCGACGTCCCAACCGGCACATCGCCTTCGGATACGGACCGCACATGTGCATCGGACAGCACCTCGCCAAGATCGAGCTGCGCATCATGTTCGAGGCTTTGCTTCCCCATCTGAGGAACGTGCAGCTCGCCGGGAACACGAAGTTCATTCAGACCAACTTCGTGGGCGGGCTGAAGAACATGCCGGTCGAGTTGGAGTTCAGCAGTCGATGAGCATCACGGACCCGATTGTCGTCGTCGGCGCCGGGCACGGCGGAGCAGGGCTCGCCGCTCTGTTGCGCCAGTCCGGCTATGATGGGCCGGTCGTACTGGTCGGTGCCGAAGCGCACCATCCGTACCATCGCCCGCCGCTGTCGAAGAAGTTCGGTGGCGACGAGGCGCACCAGCTACTGCGGCCCGCAGAGTTCTACGCAGAGAACGCTATCGACTTCCGGCGCTCGGTCAGCGCGGTGAGCATTGATCGACCGTCGATGCGCATCGAGCTATCGGACGGGTCGACGCTGGGCTACCGCGCACTCGTGCTCGCCACCGGATCAACACCCCGACTTCTTCCGATTCCGGGTGTCGAGGCCGCAGGGGTACTGACGTTGCGGACGCTCGACGATGCACGTGCTCTCGGCAGCGCTCTGAACAGTCGGGGACCGTTGGCCATCGTCGGTGGAGGTTACGTGGGCATGGAGGTCGCCTCGGTCGCGCGGTCGGTGGACATCCCGGTCACGATCGTCGAGCGCGAGAACCGTGTGTTGGCTCGCGTTGCCAGCCCCGAATTGTCGGAACGACTCAGTCGCTACCACCGCAATCACGGCACCGACATCCGGGTCTCCGCGCAGATCTCGGCGATTCGTGCCGACGGCGGCTCGGCGTCTGGTGTCGAACTGGCCGGCGGCACGCTCATCGAGGCCACCACGGTTCTCGTCGGGGTCGGTGCCGTCCCGAATGACGAGCTCGCGAACCGGGCCGGATTGGCCTGTGACAACGGGGTCATCGTCGATGCCCAGTGCCGCACCAGTGATCCTACGGTGTTCGCGATCGGCGATGTCGCCCGTCGCCCCGTGCAGGGCGCAGCGGATCTGGTTCGGCTGGAATCCATCCCGAACGCCACCGAGCAGGCGCGCCAGGTCACCGCCGCCCTCCTCGGGAGTGAGCACCCCGACCCCGAGGTCCCGTGGTTCTGGTCGGATCAGTTCGATCTGAAGCTCAAGATCGCCGGCCTGATGGCACCGGGCTGCCGGGTTGTCGCCCGCCCCGGCAAGAAGCCGGACTCGTTCGGGTTGTTCCACGTCAACGCCGAGAACACCGTGGTTGCAGTGGAAACCGCGAACTCACCCGGTGACTTCATGGCCGGTAGGAAGTTCATCTCGGCGCGGACTGCAGTCGATCCCGACCGGCTAGCGGACCCCACCGTGTCGTTACGCGACATCGTTGCCACGCCGGCCGCGATCACCTGAACCGTGATCCGGCTAGTCGGCAGGAGCCACAAACGCCGCCACGCGACCGCAGAGGAGCGAACTTGCGAAGAAAACCCGACCCCCGAAGAAGCGAGCCCGCACACAAAACCCGACTCCTCAGGAGCGAACTCGCGAACAACCCGGTCCCTCAGGAGCGAACTCGCGAACAACCCGACCCCTGAGGAGCGAGCTTGCGAGCGTCACGAAGGGCGGCCCTTCGTGACGCATCCTCGCAAGCTCGGAGGCTCCTCAGAGAGCGTGAATGCAAACACTCACACTCAAAAGCTCCTCAGACTCAGAGAGCGTGAATGCAAACACTCACACTCAAAAGCTCCTCAGACTCAGAGAGCGTGAATGCAAACACTCACACTCAAAAGCTCCTCACACTCAGAGAGCGTGATTCGAACACTCAAACTCGGAAGCTCTTCAGAGAGCGTGGATTCAGACACTCGAACTCGGAGGCCATTCAGGGATCAGGAATTCAGACACACCGCCCTCACGGAGCAGGGGATTCAGACACTCGGTCCGATCTGCTCAGGGAGCAGGAGATACACACACCCGGTCCGGGAGCTCGATCGGGATCAAGACACCAACAACAGGAGCAAGCCATGAAAACACAAGCCGCGTTGCTGACCGCGCCCGGAAGCGACTTCACGATTGCCGACATAGACATCGACGAACCGCGCGCCGGCGAGGTGCTCGTACAGATCGTCGCGGTCGGTATCTGCCACACCGACCTCGCGGCCCGCGACGGTGTCCTCCCGTTGGCATTCCCCGGCGTGGCCGGTCACGAGGGTGCAGGCACCGTGCTGGCCATCGGCGACGGAGTGACCAAAGTGGCCGTCGGCGACAAGGTGGGCGTCACCTTCAACAGTTGCGGTGAGTGCACCACCTGCACCACCGGACGCCAGTCCTACTGCGAGAACTTCAACGAGATGAACTACAGCGGGGTCCGTAAAGACGGCAGCACACCGCTGAGCGTGGACGGCAAGCCGGTGGGCGGGATGTTCTTCGGCCAGTCGTCCTTCGCCCGGAGCTCGTCGGCCAACGAACGCAACGTCGTCAAGATCGACGACGACATCCCGTTCGAGTTTCTTGCACCTCTCGGATGCGGCGTGCAGACGGGCGTCGGAGCGGTCATGCGTTCGCTGGCGACCGAGAAAGGATCGACGATCGCCATCGCCGGTGGCGGATCGGTGGGCCTCTCAGCCGCCATCGGCGCGGTGATACAGGATTGCGCCACCATCATTGTCGTCGAGCCGAACCAGAAGCGCCGCGACCTCGCCATCGAACTCGGCGCGACGCATGCCATCGACCCCGCCGTCGGCGATCTCACCGAGCAGGTGCGGGCGATCGCACCGAAGGGTGTCGACTATGTGGTCGACACCACCGGCATCCCCGCCGTGGTCGAAGCATTGATCGGCGCGACAGCGGTTCGCGGCACCGTAGGACTGATCGGTGTGCCGTCGGATCCGACCGGCGCCATCACCCTCAACATCATCGCCGCCCTCACCCTCGGGCTGACCGTCACCGGGATCATCGAGGGTGACAGTGTGCCTGATGAATTCATCCCAGAGCTGGTCGAGCTGTACAAGGACGGTCGACTACCCCTCGACAAGCTCGTCAGCACTTTCCGCTTCGATGACATCAACACGGCCGTGGCAGCCCAGCACGATGGCTCGATCGTCAAGCCGGTCCTCGTGTTCGATGCCGATTAGAACTGTCCGATCTGAATGAGGTACCCGGCCCCATTGCCCCGCCGTGGGGCCGGGTACATTCCATCAGGCAGTCGCGCTCTCCTACGTTGCAGTTGCCAGAGCCAGCACACGCCGCGCTTGCTTCAAGTGCGGCAGGTCGAGCATCTTCCCGTCGATTGCGACGGTTCCGACGTCGTCGGTAAAGGCCTCGACAACTCGTTCGGCGAACGCGACCTCGTCTTGGGTCGGCGTGAACGCGGCGTTGATCGTGTCGACCTGGGCGGGGTGGATTGCAATCCGTCCACTGAAGCCCTCGGCGCGCGCCCGGCGGGAGGTCTCCGCCAGCCCGCGATCGTCACGGATGTCCACGTACAGCGTCTCCACCGCCTCCACATCGGCGGCACGCGCACCCATCAACGTCATCGATCGGACGAGCTGATAGGTGCTTGCCCACTCCCCCGACGCTCCGAGGTTGGTTGTCGCCCCCAAGGCGGCACTGAGATCCTCCGCGCCCCAGGTCAGTCCGTACAGACGCTCCAGCCCCGCATCCGCGAACTCCCCGAGATGGAAAGGAGCGCGCGGCGTTTCGGTCGCGACCGGCAGCACGCGGATGGCACCTGAGGAGACTCCGTGCGCGGCTTCCAGCGCCTCGAGATAGTGATGTACTCGCCGCACGTCGTCGGGACCATTGATCTTGGGGATCATGATGCCCGCCGGCACCGCCGGAACAATGGCAGCCAGGTCGGCGAGCGCGTACTCGGTGTCAATGGGGTTGATGCGCACCCACAGTTGCGGACCGTGCATCTCCCCCAGTTGCGCGACGATGAACTCCGAGACCAGCTCCCGCGCGAGCGGCTTGCGGTTGCTGCTGACCGCGTCCTCGAGATCGAGGATGACCGCGTCGGCGGTGGACCCGACCACCTTGCCCAGCTTCTTCTCGCTGTCACCGGGTACGAACAGGAAGGAGCGGAGTGGCCTGCTCATTGCGGATTCTTCCGCTGCAGGCCGGAACGCTTGCACGACGCGACGAGCTCGTCGTTCTGGTTGTACGCCTGATGCAAGAAGGTGACGATGCCCTGATCGGGTCTCGACTTCGACTCGCGCAGCTCGATCACCTCGGTCACGACATGGATCGTGTCGCCGTGAAACAACGGCTTGGGGAACCTCACCTCGTCCCAACCCAGGTTGGCCACCGCGGTACCCAATGTGGTGTCCCCCACCGAGATGCCGACCATGAGCCCCAGCGTGAACGCACTGTTGACGATGCGCTGACCGAACTGGGTGCCCTTCATGTACTCCTCGTCGAGATGAAGGAGCGCCGGGTTGTGGGTCATCGCCGTGAACAGAACGTTGTCTGTCTCGGTCACGGTACGCCGTATCGGGTGCTCGAACGTCTGTCCGACCGTCAGTTCGTCGAACCACACTCCGGCCATTGAGAATCCTCCATCAGATCAGCTTTCGCAAATGGTACGACCATAAGCGTGAGGTGGTCAACCCACGCCCGACGGCCAGACCAACAGTGTCAGCGGTGACATCTTGGTCGTCTGACCGTGGCGGACGCGATGCGATCGCGAGTGAGGTCCGACCGCTCCGTCAGATCGGGCCGGCCTGTCCCGCTGAGCTCCGGACGGGGTCCTCAATCCGGACCCCGGACCGAGCCCGAACTCTCCGGGGGCGACGTCGCATCGTCGTCCGGATAGGCTGGCCCGATCATGACCGACATCGACGATCCGCTGCTCGAGCGCGGCCGCAACTGCTACGACATCGGCCGCGCCGACCGGCTCGCCTGCATCATCGACGCAGGCGACTACTTTCGCCTCGCCAAGGCGGCGATGCTGGGCGCGCAACGCCGCATCATCCTGATCGGCTGGGATTTCGACACCCGTATTCAGCTGGAACCCGAGGGCGAGAAGCTCGACGGCCCGAACGAGCTCGGCGCGTTCCTCAACTGGCTCGCCAAGCACCGGCCCGGACTCGAGGTCTATCTGCTCAAGTGGAGCGTCGGCGCGTTCTCCGCGATCACTCGTGGGATGGCGCCGGTGTTCATCACCAACCTGATGACCGAGCGCAACGTCCATCTCGAGATCGACACGCATCACCCGCTGCATGCCGCCCACCATCAGAAGATCGCGGTCATCGACGACCGCATCGCCTTCTGCGGCGGAATCGACATGACGGTCGACCGCTGGGACACCTCCGAGCACCGTGACAACGACGAACGCCGCACCACGCCCACGGGCAAACGGTACGGACCCTGGCATGACGCGACGACCGCGGTCGACGGCGACGCCGCACGCGTCGTCGGCGCGGTGGCACGCGACCGATGGCTGGCCGCCACCGGCCAGGAACTGGCCGAGGTGACCGACGTCGACGACGACCCCTGGCCCGCCGACCTCGAACCGACGATGCGGTCTGTCGACGTGGCGGTGGCACGCACCCTGCCCGAGTTGCCCGACCGACACGAGGTCCGCGAGATCGAGCAGTTGTACCTGACCGCGATCCGCGCGGCGCGGCGCAGTCTGTACATCGAGAGCCAGTACCTGGCTGCCCGCACCCTGGCCGACGCC
Source organism: Gordonia sp. LMA484 (assembly GCF_058129505.1). Taxonomy (NCBI): domain Bacteria; kingdom Bacillati; phylum Actinomycetota; class Actinomycetes; order Mycobacteriales; family Gordoniaceae; genus Gordonia; species Gordonia sp. LMA484. The sequence continues at coordinate 6,426,740 of NZ_CM176700.1, read as the reverse complement.
ATGGCCGAGCGGCTACGCGAACCCGACGGCCCTGAGATCATCGTCGTCCTGCCCCGCCACGCCGAGGGCTGGCTCGAACAGAAGGCGATGGACGGCGCCCGCCGCCGCCTCCTGCACCAACTGTGGCAGGCCGACTCCCACAACCGCTTTCGCGCCTACCATCCGGTGACGACGTCGGGCGAGGACATCTACGTGCATGCGAAGGTCCTGGTGGTCGATGACCGACTCCTGCGGGTCGGCTCATCTAACCTCAACAATCGCTCGCTCGGCCTCGACAGCGAATGCGACCTCGCGGTCGAGGTCACCGCCGACGACCCACAAGCAGACGAACACCGCCGCGACATCCTCGCCGTCCGTGATCGGCTCCTGGCCGAGCACCTTGCCGTGCCCGTCGAGCAACTGCGCTCCGAGATCGGCGAGCACGGCACGCTCGTGGCAACCGTGGACGCCCTGCGCGGTCAGGGAAAGACTTTGGTGCCCTTCGACTTTTCGACGGTCGAGGATGAAGACAGTCAACTCGCCGAGAACGACCTGGTCGACCCCGAGAGCGCCAAGGGCAACCCGATTCTCACCCGCTCGATCCGGTTCCTGGCCGGGCGGCCGCTGTCCAAGCTCGGGAGGCGGTGAGGTCGTGCGGGCTCTCCGGCGCTTCCAGCAATCAGACGCCCGCCACCGATGACGGTCGTCAGCTCACGCGAGTGCTTGCATTCGCACCAATCCTTCGACCGCCCACAAAGGCTCGGAAAAGTCCGGGTGCACAGGGAGATGCGTGGCACGCGGCAGGACGTGTTCCGACTCGACCAAAACCGTTCCCACCCCGCCGAGTGACGGCGCTCTGCCTCCACCGCTCGAGCGTCAGACCGACGAAACCTCTCGCCCCTGCAACGCCGAGACGACGAGATTGCTTTTCTCGGCGGCCACGCCCGACGTCACCGAGTCGATCCATTGTCGGTTGTCGTGACGGCCGCGAAGTTGGACTGGAACAGCACCATCAGAGTCGCATGCAGGTCCTGCGCCGACACCGAGCCGGCCTCGTTCGCCAGATGGATGGCACCGGTCGCATCCGACAGGATCTCCGCGGCGAACCCGAGACCTTCGGCCTCCACAGCGGTGGCCAGGTCACAGTTGTTGGCCATGTGGCCCACGATCGTGATCGTGTCGATCTCGTTGTCGCGCAGCCAGTCGGCGACGTCGGTGCCGGCGAAAACGCTGCCGTGGACCTTGTGAACGCGTTTGGTGGTCGGGCCGACGCGCTTCTCGATCTCCGGATGCAGGTTCCAGCCGACGGTGCCCTCGACGAAGACGGGCGCACCGGCAGGCATGCGATGCTGCACGATGACCAGCGGCACGTCGTGGGCGGTCGCGGCGTCGATGGCCGCGGTGATGTTGGCCAGCGACTCCTCACGCGGCGGGTACTGGATCTGTAGGGGGCCGTCGAAGTACTCCTGCTGGACGTCGACGACGAAGAGTGCGCGGCGCGGTGCGGTCATTGGGTGACTCCTTGGTTGTCGCACGGAATGTGTGTTCGTCCTCGATTCTTCGTGTCGACACCTTGCCGCACGAGTGGCACGAATGCATACTTTCGATGAGTTCGGGCCATCGGTTCGGCTTCAGCGGGCCGGTCAACGCAGGAGGGCGTATGCGGATCGCGATCTACGCGTTCGACGGGATCACCATGTTCCATCTGGCCGCACCGTTGATGGTCTTCGGTGAGGTCGGGCGCCTCGGCCTCGCCGCGGATTGGACGACCGAAGTGTGGTCGGACCGTGCCGGTTCGGTGCGGACTGCCGAGGGCTACCCCATCGACGGCGTCAGCGGACCCGACGCCACCCGGCGCGCCGACATCGTCATCATGCCGTCCTGGCCGATGTCGTTGCCGGAGTTGGACACGCAACTGCGGCACACCATCACCGATGCCCATGAGCGTGGCGCCACACTCGTCGGACTCTGCCTGGGCGCCTTCCCCATCGCCGATGCCGGGCTGCTCGACGGACGCGACGCCGTCACGCATTGGGAGGCCATGGATAGCCTGGCGCAGCGGCGAGCGGGCCCGAAGGTCGACTCGACGGTGCTCTACATCGACCACGGCGACGTCCTCACCTCGGCCGGCACCGCATCGGCGATCGACGCCTGTGTGCACCTCGTTCGCACCCACCTCGGTTCTGCCGCCGCCACCCGGGTGGCACGATCGCTGGTGGTCGCGCCTCATCGCGAGGGCGGACAGGCCCAGTACATCGAGCGGCCATTGCTCCGACCGGCACACGACGGCGCCATCGGCGACGTTCTCGACTGGGCACTGGGCCGACTCGACCAGCCCCTCACCGTCGACGCCCTCGCCGGCCGCGCACGGATGAGCCGACGCAGCTTTGTCCGACACTTCCGCGACACCACCGGCACCACGCCCGCGCGCTGGATACTCGAACGGCGACTCGACGAGGCCCGCGCCCTGCTCGAGACCACGGACTGGACGATCGATACCGTCGCCACCGCATGCGGCTTCGGCAGCAGCGTCACCCTTCGGCAGAAGTTCGCTGCGGCATATGGGGTTTCACCGAGGGCCTACCGAAAGCAGTTCGCCGCCCACGAGCCGTGACCGCCTCCGATGGCGACGCCTTCGTCGGGCGTGCACCGCCGCGCGGAGACGCGATGGTGCACCGGGAGATTCAGTCGACGTGCGTGACAACCGCCGCCACCAGGCCGTGGATCGCTGCCGCCAGGCGATCGGTGTGACCGGTTCGAATGTGGTGCAGGACGACATCGGGATCGAGCGTGCTCAGCAGGACTCTGGCGAGAATCGTGGCGTCGACACCCGGCCTGGCCTCCGTGAGCAGCTCGGCGATGTGACGATGCCAGAAGGCGTTGATCTCGTCGGCCTGCGAACCGGATGTCGCATTGTCGTAGGCGATCATGAGTTCGACGTTGTCCACGATCAGCGCGAACATGGCGTCGAAGAAAGCGAGGAGCCGGTCGGCGGCGGGCGCGCCCGGACCCAACGGGGGCGGACCGCCGAGCACGGCATCGCGCAGAGTCTGGGCGCGTTCAACCACGAGCGCGCTCATCAGCCCCGCCCGACTACCGAAGCGGTGAAAGATCGTGCCCTTGCCCACTCCTGCGGCCGCCGCGATCTGGTCGACGGAGATGCTCTCGGCACCGTGCGCGGCGAGTAGCCGGTCGGTCGCGTCGAGAATGGCACGTCGATTGCGTGCGGCATCACTGCGCTCTCGTCTCACACCCTGCTCGCTCACGTCCACGTCCCTCTCATTGACAAGTTGACCGGTGGTCCATATGCTACAAGCACACTCTAAGTGGACCGACGGTCAGGTTAGGGCGGCGCTCGACAGTGGCGGTTCGATCACTGCCCCGACGCGCTATGACTCTGTTGCACAACACCTCTGCCGTCACCGAGCTCTCGGAAGGACGTTTACGCATGCCACATTTTCCGAAACCGCCGGAAGGAAGTTGGACGGAGCATTTCGGCATCGACACGCGACCGATGTCGTATGACGACTCGATCAGTCCTGAGTACTACGACGTCGAGCGCGACGCGATCTTCGGGCATTCGTGGCTCAACGTCGGACGCGTCGAGCAGGCGCCGACCACGGGGACGTTCTTCACGAAGCCGATCGACGCCCTCGATGCCTCCGTCCTGGTCGTACGAGGCGATGGCGCCCGATGGCATGCGTGGACATTGCCGCTTCGATACCTACCCGCATCTCTCCGGCAGGACAGATTCGATCCGGCCGATGCCGAAAGTTACATGACCCCACTGCACGTCGACGTGTGGGAGGGTTTTCTGTTCGTCAACTTCGACGCGGACAACACCACGACCCTGGACGACTACCTCGGGAAGTTCGCGGCCGGTATGACGGGGTATCCCTTCGACAAGCTCACCCACGTCTACAAATTCCAGTCGCATGTGCGCAGTAACTGGAAGCTCTACATCGATGCGTTCGCGGAGTTCTATCACGCGCCGGTGCTGCACGCGAAACAGTATGTGTCCGACGAGTCGCGAAAACTGTTGAACCACGGGTTCGAAGCGCTGCACTATGACATCGACGGCCCGCACGGCATGGTGTCGTCGTGGGGCGGCATGGCACCGCCCAAAGACCCCATGATGGTCAAGCCGATCGAACGCGTCTTACGGAGCGGCAACTTCGGTCCGTGGGACAAGCCCGACATTCCCGAACTCACCATGCTGCCCTCCGGCCTCAACCCGACCGGACACACGTCGTGGGGGCTGGACTCCTACGTCTTCTTCCCGAACTTCATGATCGTGGTGTGGGAGCCGGGGTGGTATCTGACATATCACTACTGGCCACTTGCCTACAACGAGCACATCTTCGAGGGCACGCTCTACATGGCACCACCCACCACACCGTCTGACCGCATGCGGCAAGAACTGGCTGCGGTCACCTTCAAGGAGTTCGGACTCCAGGACTGCAACACCTTGGAGGCGACACAGACGATGCTCGAGACCCGAGCCGTTACCCACTTTCCGCTCAACGACCAGGAAGTCCTGCTCCGACATCTGCACGGTTCAGCGCGACGCTACGTCGAGAAGGGTCCAGCGTCGCTCCGACACCACCACCGGCTCGCCGACCATCGGCAATGATCGACAGGAGATCGACAGTGTCCGCTAGGGCGTGTCTCATAACCGTTTGAGCCAGGTGATGATGGCGTTGAGTACGACGCCGCCGCGGTAGTTGAGGTTGTGTTTGTCGTAGCGGGTGGCGATGCCGCGCCATTGTTTGCAGCGTTGAAAGCTACGTTCAACGACGTTGCGGCCCTTGTAGTCCTCGGCGTCGAAGCTTGGTGGTCGTCCGCCCTTGGAGCCTTTGGCTTTGCGTTTTCGCAGCTGATCGTCGGGTTGCGGGATGACCGCCTCGATGCCGCGTGAGCGCAACTGTTCGCGGATCGCTCTCGACGAGTAGGCCTTGTCGCCACGGAGCTTGTCGGGTCGGGTTCGGGCACGCCCCGGGCCGCTGCTGTTGACGCGCAGGTGCCCGGTCAGGACCGGCAACATCGGAGCATCCCCGGCCTGGCCCGGACCGCACACCACCACCAACGGCATCCCGTGACCGTCGACCAGATGATGAATCTTGGAGCTCAGCCCACCCCGCGACCTGCCAACACCGTGGTCAGGCGGCTCCTCGAGCAGATTCATGTAATTCGACGGGTCCCCCTGTGTCACGCGCGATGTTCGTCGCGTGTTGATGGGCGCGGTTCACGGTGGAGTCGACACTGACCGCCCAGTCAATGAGCTCGGCGTCCTCGGCCGCAGTGAGCGCCATCGCGAAGATCCGATCCCAGGTGCCGTCCTTGCTGTACTGGTTATGTCGTCGCCACGCTGTTTTCCAGGAACCGAACTGCTCGGGCAGGTCCCGCCACGGGGACCCGGTACGGTAGCGCCACACGATCGCTTCAACCACCACGCGATGATCTCGAAACGGCCTGCCTCCCTTGGCCGACGCCCGTGGCATCAACGGTTCGATACGAGCCCACATCTCATCCGACAACATCTGCATCCGCGCCACACCTCGACACTGACAGACCAACGACCAAACGGTTACGAGACACGCCCTAGCCTTCCCGCCGCCTTCGCCGATCTCGAACCATTCGCCGAGTGGGCACTGCAGTCCGAGGGTGAACGCTACGCAAAACGACTGTCCAGCACGATGGTCGAGTTGCAGACCTTCTACTCCGCCGCATTCCCACGACTCGCCGACGCCGCCACCTACCTCGACCAGTACCCGCTCGACGAGCTGCCCGACGACGCCTATCAGCTTCTGCTGCTCACCTATTCGCTGATCTGTGTGTCATTTCCCATCGAGGCATGGCATCAACCCCGGGTGCCCGACACCGGCGCAGCAACCATGGACGCAGTCATCGAGCCAGTCCCCTGACGCTCGGCGACGATCACCTGCACACTCCGTTGGTGCGTACGTCAACGGACCACCCGATCATCAGAAAGGCCATCACAACCGTGAACCGATCAGTCAACAGCACAGGAGCGCCGGCGTGGGCGTGAGGACCGCGGTCGTCACCGGTGGCGGGTCCGGAATCGGCGCAGCAGTCGCCCGGCGACTGGTGGCCGAGGGCTACCAGGTGGCGACCATCGATCGAAATCCCAACGACGACGACAACTCCGAGGTCGCCGACGTAACCGATCGCTCACAGGTCGACGGCGCGCTCGCCGCTATCCGCAACCGTTTCGGCCCCATCACCGTCCTCGTGAACGCGGCCGGAATCGTCGGCAACGCACGGTTCGTCGACATTGACTTCGATGCGTGGCTGGAGGTCATCAACGTCAACTTGCACGGCACCTACCATTGCACCCAGGCGGTCCTGCCCGACATGCTCAGCGGCAAGTGGGGTCGAATCGTGAACATCTCGTCGTCGAGTGCGCATTCCGGTCAGCCGTACATGACTCACTATGTTGCCGCCAAATCCGCCGTCAACGGGCTGACCAAGGCGCTGGCCCTAGAACTCGGCCCGTTGGGCATCACGGTCAATGCGGTACCACCCGGTTTCGTCGACACACCCCTACTTCGCCGCGATGAAGAACTCAACCGATTGGGCGGATCCGTCGATGACCACATCCTGCGGACTCCTGTCCGTCGAGTCGGCAAACCCGAGGATGTCGCCGCGGCCTGTGCATTCCTGATCTCCGAGGACGCCGGCTACATCACCGGGCAGATCCTCGGCGTCAACGGCGGACGCAACACCTGACGCGAAACCTCAAGCGACGGCACCTCAGCCGATCGCGTGATCCTCGGTGTCGATCGTCTCCTGGCTCGCCGCCCACGAGGCGAGAAGCTTGAGACCATCGGCGGTCGGTGTGCCCGCCGCGGCCGTGTAGATGTTCAGATACAACCCCGGCTCGGACGGCAGTTCCATCCCCTCGAAGTCGAGGTCGAGCTGCCCGACGGCCGGGTGCCGGAGACGTTTGCGGCCACTGCGGTGGAATCGCACATCCTGCGACGCCCAGCGTTGACGAAACAGTTCACTGCGCGTGGACAATTCACCGACGAGCTGGATCAGCGCCTTGTCGTTCGGATTTCTCCCGGCTTCGAGGCGCAGCATCGCGGCGGCGTCGCGGGCGATCTGGTCGTAATCGACAAAGAACTCCTCCGCCTCGTCGGGATGCAGGTAGATGAAGCGGGTCGTGTTGGCGGGCCGCCGGGGGTGAGCGAGGACAGGCGAATAGAGAGCCCGCGCAAGCTGATTCATCGCGACGATGTCGTGACGACCGTTGCGCACCCACGCGGGCGCGTCGGAGATGGCGTCGAGGACCTGCTGAATGGCCGGGCGCACGGTGGTGGCCGGCGGGCGGATTCGCCGCGTCCCGGCGCCCGCCTGCGATTGGCGTGCCAAGGCGAACAGGTGATCGCGTTCGGCCTCGTCGAGTTGCAGCGCGCCGGCCAGCGCGGCCAGCACACCTTCTGATGCGCCGGCCAGATTGCCGCGCTCCATCCGGACGTAGTAGTCGACGGACACACCGGCGAGCAGCGCCACCTCCTCGCGACGCAATCCCTTCACCCGGCGGTTGCCGCCGTACGCCGGCAACCCCGCCTGATCAGGGGTGATGCGAGCGCGTCGCGAGCTGAGGAACTCGCGGATCTGGGTGCGCAGGTCGGTGGTATCCATGGATCCCAGGGTAGGCAGGGTGCCGCACACCAGGGAGGTACTGGCAGTACCCGGAACGACCGTGACTCCCCACGCCCGTGCAAACGCGGTCTGATGGATGTCATGAAAGCTACCTACATGTACGGCGCCGGCGACGTCCGCGTCATCGACGTCCCCGATCCCATCATTGAGCAACCGACCGACGCGCTCGTCCGAGTGACCCGTGCCTGCGTGTGTGGCAGCGACCTGCACCCGTACCACTCGATGCCCGCCACCCCCGACGGCTCGCCCATGGGCCATGAGTTCATCGGGGTGGTGGAGGCAGTGGGTGCCGACGTCACCACACTGAGCGTCGGCGACTTCGTCATCGCCCCGTTCGCCGTCTCCTGCGGGACCTGCGAGTTCTGCCGTGCCGGTCTGCAGACCTCGTGTGTACGCGGCGGATTCTGGAGCGATGCCCAGCTCGGCACCGCCGGCGCCCAGGCAGAGGCCGTGCGGGTGCCGCTCGCCGACGGCACGCTGGTCACCGCGCCCGTGGATGCCAACGCCGACGACGCACTGTTGGCCTCACTGCTCACTCTCTCGGACGTGTACGGCACCGGATGGCATGCGGCCGTGCGGGGCGGGGTGACTGCCGGAAGCTCGGTCACCGTGATCGGTGACGGCGCCGTCGGACTGCTCGCGGTGCTGTCGGCTCGGCAGCTCGGCGCCGAACAGATCATCCTGATGGGTCGCCACCGGGCCCGGACCGATCTGGGCCGTGAGTTCGGCGCCACCGATGTGGTCGCCGCACGCGGCGACGAGGGCATCGAGCAGGTCCGCGACCTCACCGGCGGTCTGGGCAGCCAGATCGTGCTGGAAGCCGTCGGACATCGACCCGCCTACGACCAGGCGATCGGCGCGGTCCGCGCCGGCGGCACCATCAGCCGCGTCGGCGTACCGCAGTACGACGAGGCGCCCGTCGGTTTCGGCAGCCTCTTCGGCCCCAACGTGACCCTGACCGGCGGTCCCGCCCCGGTCCGCGCCTACATCGAGCAGCTGCTGCCCGCCGTGCTCGACGGCACCGTGGCTCCGGGCAAGGTGTTCGACCGGACGATGTCGTTGACCGAGACCCCCAAGGCGTACACCGCGATGGACGCCCGCGAGGCCTTGAAGGTCGCGGTTCGTCCGTGATCGCCGGCGTGAGCATCCGATGATCGGCACCTGAAAAGAGGAGAAATCAATGGAGATCGACCCACTCACCCCCACCACCAAGAACCCGCCCGAACAGTTCACCGGCGACGTCTGGCTCGACCCGATCGCGTTCCCACGCGAATCCGGCCAGACCATGGTGGTGGCGAAGGTGCGGTTCGCGCCCGGCGCCCGCACCGCGTGGCATTCGCACGCACGCGGACAGACCCTGCACATCACCCAGGGAGTCGCCTGGGTCCAGTCCCGCGGCGGCGCCAAGGTCGAGGCGCATCCCGGGCAGACCCTGTACTGCCCTCCCGGAGAAGAACACTGGCACGGTGCGAGTAGCGACTCGTTCATGGAGCACCTCGCCATGCTCGACAACGCCGACGACCCGGCCACCACAACGACCTGGCTCGAACACGTCACCGACGACGAGTACCTGGCCCGTTGAGGGTGACCCTACGAACTAATCGGACTTCCACCCTCGCTCCCTGAGGAGGCCCGGAGCGCTAGCAGAGACCGTCCACTCCGCTCCCTGAGCCTCGATCTTTCATGTGGTGGTGGGTTGGGGGTTTCGGCGGCTGGGTGTGGGGTTGGTGTGGTGTGGGTGTGGGTGATCGCCGGCGCTGGTGTTCGCCGGTTCTTCGGGTCCTGGGTTGAGGGGCAGGGGCTGCTGTGTGGTGTGTCAGGCGGCGTGCAGGGCGGTGTAGCCCTGGTAGATGAGGTCGTTGTAGGGCCAGCCGCGGGGTAGTCGTAGCAGGTGGCGTCGGCCGGTGTGGATGGTGCGTCCGGCCACGGCGAGGATGCATAGGCGCATGCGTTTGGGTTCGAAGAGGCGCGCGGGGTGGTGTTCGGGCCAGCATAGGGTTTGGGTCCAGGCCAAGAGTTCGGCGGCCAGGCAGACGATTTCGAGCCAGATCTGGTTTTTGGTGAACTCGTGGAAGGGCAGGTTGGCCATGCCGGTGTCTTTGAGGTTGCGGATGCGGTCTTCGGCGCGGGCGCGTTGGCGGTGGCGTAGTTCCAGGACCGGCAGGGTCCAGCCGGTGCCGCGGGTGTTGGTGGCGAACGCAGTGTAGCGGCGGCCGTCGATGTCGGTCAGGCGTAGTTGGGCGCCGGGGTCGGGGTATTCGCGGCGCACGATGACGCGCATCCCGGCCGGCCAGGGGTCGGTGGGGTCGGCGGCGGGGACGATCAGGTCGGTGAGCTCGGCGACCTGGGCGCCGTTGCGGGGTTGTTCGTCACCGTTGAACGCATCGCGCCAGGCCTGCTCGGGCAGCGCGGCGATGGCGGTTTTGACGTTGTCGTAGAGGGTGAACCCGATCGAGTACGCGAGTTTCTCGGCGCGCAGGAACCTGAGGAATTTTTTGGAACAGCCGCCGGCGTCGGTGCGGAGCAGCACCTGGGGGCGTTCGGCGGCGGGCAGTTGGGCCAGCGCGGCGGTCGTGGTGTTGATGTGCAGGTCGGCGCCTTGTGGGGAGGCGCCGCCGCGGCGTAGATCGATGATCAGTGGTTCGCCGGTGCCGTACTGGCCGTGATCGACGAACGCGCACATCGGGGAATGCCCGAACTGGCGTTTGTAGGTCAGTTGGGCGTGTTCTTTGAGTGAATGCGCACCGATGGTGGTGGCGTCGAGATCGACGATCACCTGCCCCCCATCGCGGGTGCCGGGTGTTCCGGCCAGCGGGCGCGCCCGCGTCCATACCCGGGTGCGGGCCGCGGCACGCGCGGCGCGGATCGCCGGTAGCGCCGTGCTCAGGTCGTCGGCCAACACGCTGATCAGCCGGGAGAACGTCGCATCCGAGGCCACCGGCCCGAACAGGTCGGGTTGGGCTCGCACGATCGCCACGTCGGCCGCGCAGTCACCGCCCAGAGCCAACGCGATCGCCAGATCCAGCAGCATCAGGCCCGGATCATGGGTGGCCCGCGGCGAGGTCCACGGCGCCAACGCCGCCGATAACGCCTCGTCCAGGCCCGCGACCTGCGCCGCGTCACGCAGCAGCAACGCCCCCGACGAACTCGTCAGCGACTCGCGGCGTTGATCATCGACAACCAGACGGGGATAGCGGTTATGCTTCACCTGCGAAGTGCCTTTCTGCCAGGAATTATTGTGTTGTGGAGATTCAATAATCCCTTGCCAGGTAGGCACTTTCGCATTTCCCACGCCGAACACCCCAAACAAACATGAAAGATCCAGGCTGAGGAGGCCCGGAGCGCTAGCGGAGGGCCGTCACGAAGGGCCACCCATGCACTCCTCCGGTGCTCGAACTCGCGGCGCCGACGGACATTCCGTCTGCGTGACCCTGACCGCGCCCACTAACGATCGGAGATCCCATGAACGCCTTTGACACCGCGACGGCGCGGTCGATCACCGCGCCCCAAGAGGTCGAACTCGCCACCCGCCGCCGCGACGGCAGTCTCCGCACTCCGCGGATCATCTGGATCGTCGCGGTGGGCGACCGGGTCTTCATCCGCTCGACCAACGGGCGCTCTGCGTCCTGGTTCACCTGGGCGCTGGCCACCGGCGCCGGGCAGATCACCGCCGGCCCCACCACCGTTGACGTCACGTTCACAGAGGCCGACGACGACGATCTGGCCTCGGTGGACCGCGCTTACCGCGACAAATACGGCAGCTACGCCTCGATCGTGGATCACCTCGAAGAACCCGGGCCTCGTGGCGCGACACTCGAAGTGGGCCCCGCAGGCCCATAGGGCGCGGCCGCCGCTGTGGGCGACCACCGGGCCCAACTCACCGCAGCACGAAATGCACTGCCAGCGCGACGAAGACAATCGAACAGCCGATCGCGCTCAGCCCCAAGGCGATCAAGATGCCACTCTCGGTCGGAAACGTGCCCGGCCCGGGGTGCGCGGCCAGCACCGCTCCCGACAATGCGCTACCGCCGGCACCACCCACGGTGCGCAGAACCTGGTTGAAACTGACGGCGCTGCCCAACTCTTCGGTGACCACCGTGCGCGCGATCAGCGCTGGCATCGCGGCATACGCCGTGCCGAGGCCGACGCCGAACAGGAACATCCCGATCAGGATCTCCCACAACGCGTCGTGGGCGAACAGCATCAGAAACGCGGCGACCGCCATGGTCGCAGTACCCAGCCGCAGCAGTGTGGGTAAACCGATCCGGGCCGCCAACAGTCGCACCACTCGGTTCGCCCCGAAGCTCCCGACCGACAGCGGGAGCATCACGAAGCCGGCCCACAGCAACGGCAGGGCGATGCCGTACCCCGTGCTGGTGGGTGCCTGCGCGATGAGACTGGCAATCGAGAGTCCTACGTACAGTGCGGCGCCGAGCCCGATCGCAGTGCCGTTGGCCAGCAGGACGTCGGTGTGGCGGAAGATGCGCAGATTGATCATCGGGTGTGGGGCGCGCAGTTCGACCACACCCCATCCGATCAGCACCACGATTCCGATCACCAGCGCTGCCAGCGTGCGGGGATCGAGCCACCCCCAGTCGGGGCCTTCACTGATCGCCAGCAACACTCCTGAGAGCCCGATGCCGAGCAGCACCGCGCCCGGCACGTCGAACCGTTGCCGCGGCGCGCGCTCGTCGGGGCCGGAGGGAACCACCACCCAGACGGTGATCATCGCGGTGATGAGAAACAGCGCCGCGGCGACGAACGCCATCCGGAATCCGAAGCCCGACGCCAGTACTCCGGTCAGCGGGTAGCCGACGCCGAGGCCGGTCGCCACGGTCACCGACAGCGCCGAGATGCCCGGTCGCACCAGCTCGTCGGACAGGTAGCGACGCGCGAGGGCGATCGTGACCGGCACGATGCCGTAGGACAGTCCCTGCAGGGCTCGACCGGCCAAGAACACACCGAACGAGGGTGCCGTCGCCGCCATCACCGAACCGAGCAGGATCACCGCGAGCGCCCAGATCAGCAGCCGTTTCTTGTGCGGGCCGTCGCTGAGCCGACCCATGACCGGAGTGGTCACCGCGCCGACGAGCAGGTTGATGGTGAGCATCCACTGCGCGGAGCCCACCGCCACGTCGTACTCTTCGGCCACGCTGGGCACCAGCAGCATGCCCAGCGAACTGACCACAGCAGTCGATAGCGCCGCGTAGACCAGGCCGGGCAGCAGTCGTGTCGAGGTTCCGGCCATCTGGCCACCCTATCGACAACGCACGCCACCCCCCACGGCCCCTGAGGAGCGCGTCACCCCCACGGTCCCTGAGCTGAGGAGCGAGCTTGCGAGCGTCACGAAGGGCCACCCCACGCTCCCTGAGGAGCGAGCTTGCGAGCGTCACGAAGGGCCCGCCCTCGCTAGCGCTCCGGACCTCCTCAGCCTCGATCTTTCATGTGGTGGTGGGTTGGGGGTTTCGGCGGCTGGGTGTGGGGTTGGTGTGGTGTGGGTGTGGGTGATCGCCGGCGCTGGTGTTCGCCGGTTCTTCGGGTCCTGGGTTGAGGGGCAGGGGCTGCTGTGTGGTGTGTCAGGCGGCGTGCAGGGCGGTGTAGCCCTGGTAGATGAGGTCGTTGTAGGGCCAGCCGCGGGGTAGTCGTAGCAGGTGGCGTCGGCCGGTGTGGATGGTGCGTCCGGCCACGGCGAGGATGCATAGGCGCATGCGTTTGGGTTCGAAGAGGCGCGCGGGGTGGTGTTCGGGCCAGCATAGGGTTTGGGTCCAGGCCAAGAGTTCGGCGGCCAGGCAGACGATTTCGAGCCAGATCTGGTTTTTGGTGAACTCGTGGAAGGGCAGGTTGGCCATGCCGGTGTCTTTGAGGTTGCGGATGCGGTCTTCGGCGCGGGCGCGTTGGCGGTGGCGTAGTTCCAGGACCGGCAGGGTCCAGCCGGTGCCGCGGGTGTTGGTGGCGAACGCAGTGTAGCGGCGGCCGTCGATGTCGGTCAGGCGTAGTTGGGCGCCGGGGTCGGGGTATTCGCGGCGCACGATGACGCGCATCCCGGCCGGCCAGGGGTCGGTGGGGTCGGCGGCGGGGACGATCAGGTCGGTGAGCTCGGCGACCTGGGCGCCGTTGCGGGGTTGTTCGTCACCGTTGAACGCATCGCGCCAGGCCTGCTCGGGCAGCGCGGCGATGGCGGTTTTGACGTTGTCGTAGAGGGTGAACCCGATCGAGTACGCGAGTTTCTCGGCGCGCAGGAACCTGAGGAATTTTTTGGAACAGCCGCCGGCGTCGGTGCGGAGCAGCACCTGGGGGCGTTCGGCGGCGGGCAGTTGGGCCAGCGCGGCGGTCGTGGTGTTGATGTGCAGGTCGGCGCCTTGTGGGGAGGCGCCGCCGCGGCGTAGATCGATGATCAGTGGTTCGCCGGTGCCGTACTGGCCGTGATCGACGAACGCGCACATCGGGGAATGCCCGAACTGGCGTTTGTAGGTCAGTTGGGCGTGTTCTTTGAGTGAATGCGCACCGATGGTGGTGGCGTCGAGATCGACGATCACCTGCCCCCCATCGCGGGTGCCGGGTGTTCCGGCCAGCGGGCGCGCCCGCGTCCATACCCGGGTGCGGGCCGCGGCACGCGCGGCGCGGATCGCCGGTAGCGCCGTGCTCAGGTCGTCGGCCAACACGCTGATCAGCCGGGAGAACGTCGCATCCGAGGCCACCGGCCCGAACAGGTCGGGTTGGGCTCGCACGATCGCCACGTCGGCCGCGCAGTCACCGCCCAGAGCCAACGCGATCGCCAGATCCAGCAGCATCAGGCCCGGATCATGGGTGGCCCGCGGCGAGGTCCACGGCGCCAACGCCGCCGATAACGCCTCGTCCAGGCCCGCGACCTGCGCCGCGTCACGCAGCAGCAACGCCCCCGACGAACTCGTCAGCGACTCGCGGCGTTGATCATCGACAACCAGACGGGGATAGCGGTTATGCTTCACCTGCGAAGTGCCTTTCTGCCAGGAATTATTGTGTTGTGGAGATTCAATAATCCCTTGCCAGGTAGGCACTTTCGCATTTCCCACGCCGAACACCCCAAACAAACATGAAAGATCCAGGCTCAGGGACCGGGGGGATCCCGGGATCGGACCTCCTCAGCGATCGAAGACGAGGGTGGGCCAGCGCGCCCCACCTGCGCTAATCTGAGCCGGGCAACCCCATATCGGAGGTCACATGAGCGAGAACATCATCCGCCTGATGGGAGCCAACCTCCTCGAGGTGTTCAACGAACGTGACCGCGATCGTCGCTGGGACGCGATCGTCCGCACCTACGCCGCGGATGTCGTCTTCACCGACGCCGAGGGCACGGCGACTGGGCACGAGCAGCTCACGACGAAGGTCGACGCCCTGCTCGATGGTCCCCTCAACGGACTGTCCTTCATCAAAGCCGGTCCGATTCATCAGGTTCCGGGGATGGGTCACCTGGCGTGGAGTGTGGTGGCACCCGGCTCCGACCAGGTGATCGCGTCGGGGTTCGATGTGGCACTGATCGAGGATGGCAAGATCGCCAAATTGTTCACGGTTCTCACCTGATCCTCGGTCCCTGAGGAGCGAGCTTGCGAGCGTCACGAAGGGCCACCCCCACGCTCCCTGAGGAGCGAGCTTGCGAGGGTCACGAAGGGGCCCTTGGTGACGGTCCTCCGCTAGCGCTCCGGACCTCCTCAGGGATCGGTGGGGGCGCTCCGGACCTCCTCAGGGATCGGTGGAGACAGGGAGCGGAGGCAGGCGGGTCACCAGACCTCGATCCCCGTCCACCCGTACGCGGTCGCCGGTCTGGAGCACCTGGGTGGCCACCAGGGTGTTGACCACGCAGGGCAGTCCGTACTCGCGGGCCACCACTGCGCCGTGCGACACCGAACTGCCGATGTCGGTGACCAGCGCGGCAATCACGGTGAAATACGGGGTCCAGCCGACGTCGGTGACCGGGGCAACCAGGATCTCTCCACGCCGCACATCACGCGCATCCATAATCGACTTGGCCACGCGCACAGTCCCTTCCACCACTCCCCGGCTGGCCGGACGGCCGACGATCTCATCGCCGCTGAAGACGCGCGGCGGTGCGGCCACACGTGGCGACGGCCGCCCCACCGACACATCGTCGAACTCGAGGGAATCCTGGAATGCCAGGGCTTCTCGACGTGCCAGCGCACGGTGCACGAGTCCGTCGATGTTCTCGGCACCGACGATGCGATGCAGTTCGGCACGATCGAAGAAGAAGACCAGATCGGCATCCGGCAAGCGACCCGACTCGGCGAGCACCTCACCCAGGTGGCGGTAGCCCCGCTTGAGCCGGTGCGCCATCAGCGCCATCTTCGATTTCGTTTCTTCACGTCCGCGCGCCCCGCGCTGCGCCAAGCCGGCCAACCGGCGGATGGCGGCCGACGCGGGCGCCGCAACCTCGGTCTGCACCGGCACGAGGTCGGGGTGATCGAGCACCGAGCGCACCATGACCTGCATCATCGCGCCCAGGCCACCCGGGTCGTCGGCCCAGGAGGGATCGCGCATGCACAGTTCGCGGTAGCCGCGGTGACCGTGCCGGGTCAAGAACTGCCGCAACGCGTTACCACTGGCGGTGTCTGCGGCTCGCAACTCGGTGACCGCTTCGGCCGGCGCGGTCGACAGGAACTTCTCGGCCGCGCCGGTGTCGACGGCGAGGGTGCGTACCACCGCGTCGAGCTGATCGAGCATGAGCGCGCTCTCCACGTCACTGGCCCCGGCCATCAGTCGGGTGGCCTCGGTCCGGCCCTCCTCCTCGCTGCGTCCGTCCTTGATGGCGCGGCGGATCAGGACGCTCTCGAGTATGTTGGCGGCCACCGCGGCGCGCGATGACGACCGCACATGGGTCAACGTCACGTCGCAGTACTGTTCGACACCGGATTCCAACTGCTGCAGGATCAGTCGTGGATCGTCACCGGTCGGTATCCGGAAACCCGTGATCTGCTCGTCCAGGTGGCGGACCTTGGAACCCACAGACAACGCGTGGGTGGTGAGTCGTGCCGTGTTGACCAGTTTGCGGTGGAAGGGTTGCGGCGGTTTGGGTGTCAGTTCGTCGATCACCCGACCGCAGATCGACATGGAGAACTGCTCCAGGGAGTTGCCCAGGATTCCCGAACTCAGTCCCGTGCCCTCGGTGAGGTTCAGGAACATGTGCCCGTAGAAGTAGCCGACCTGCAGCCACGGTGTCTCGTACCGGTCCTGGGCTCGGGCCACCACCTGCGTCATCTGCATCGCGTAGTCGATGGCATACCCGGACACCGATGCCGTCAGCGGACAGAAGGCGCCGGGCATCATCTCGCCGATGTTGCAACGCGTATAGACGTGGTCGGCGCCGGCGACCGGCGAATCCATCTCGTTGAGATCGCCGGGCAGGGTCGTGATCGGGCGGGCTTGCAGCCACCACAACGTTCCCGCACGGTCGATCGCCCATTCGAGATCCATCGGCCTACCCCACTGGCGGGCCGCGATCAGTGCACCGGATCGTATGTCCGCAAGGTCTTCTGACGACAGGATCGGTGTCCCGGCGACCTCGTTCACCACCGCGTGACCGATTGCATCAAGGATGAGGTGATCGGGTGAGGCGGTCCCGTCCACGAGCGCTTCGCCCAGCCCGGCGACGGCGTCGATCACCATCAGGTCGCGACGGCCGGTGGTCGGGTCGGCGGTGAACACCACTCCGGCCGCGCGTGCGTCGACCATCTGCTGAACCACCACATGCATGGTGGCCGCGGGTTCGTCGCGGTACGACGTGGCTCGTCGGGAGTGCACCGAGGCAGCGCAGGTGCGTACGGCGGCAGTGAAGCTGTCGGCGGAGTCGACGTTGAGGACTGTGTCGTATTGCCCGGCAAAGGACTGGTCGGTGCCGTCTTCGCCGACCGCCGAGGACCGCACCGCCACCGGAGTGGCGCCGGCAGCAGCCATCTCGGCGAATCGGGCGGCGGCGTCGTCGATCGCACCGGGTGCCGACACGTCGGCGATCACGAATCCCCCGGGTACCGGCAGGCCGAGACGGCGCAGTTGGGCGAGGCCCGCCGCCTTGCCGCCGTAGCGGTCGTCGGTGACGTCGTCGAGTTCGATGGTGCTCGGCGTCATGGGAATCACCGCAGCTCGTCGACGATCTCGGCGAGCGCGTCGACGCCGATCGGCCCTGGTTGATACAGGCAGATCCGGTCCGAGACTCCGTCGACGCGGTCACGGATGTGTGCGGCCACTTGCTTCGGGGTGCCGCAGGCGGCGATGGTGTGCAGGATCTCGTCGTCGATCAGGGTGGCCATCTCCTGCCAGCGCCCCTGTTTGGACATGGCGTTGAGCTCGGGCTGCAGATCACCCCAGCCGTGGGCGTCGAGTACCGGACGATAGGCCGGGGTGGAACCGTAGAAGGCCAACAGCATTCGGGCCGATGTGTGGTCTGCGTCCGCTGCGGAGTCGACCGACACGATGATCTCGGGGACCACCTCGAAGTCGTCGGCACTACGGCCGGCCGCGGCCAGGCCCTCGCGGACGCACGGCAGGGTGGTTTCGTGCAGGAATCGTTTCGTCCCGAACGGCATCACCAGCAGCCCGTCGGCCACCTCCGCGGTGGCTCTGGTCATCCGCGGCCCCAGCGCGCCGAGATAGATCGGTGGCGGACCGTACGGGTTGGGCCCGGGAACAAAGGTCGGCGTCATCAAGGTGTGCCGGTAGTACTCGCCGCGGAAGTCCAGTCGTGCGCCGTCAGCCCAGGTCGCGAAGATCGCGCGCAACGCACCCACCAGTTCGGTCATCCGCGCGACCGGATGATCGAACTCGGCGCCGTAGCGCTTCTCGATCTGTGCACGCACCTGCGTGCCCAGTCCCAGGATGAACCGGCCCTCCGACAGCAACTGGAGGTCGTTGGCCTGATGGGCGAGCTGGATCGGGTTGCGCGGGAACCCGATCGCCACGTTGGACATCACGTCGAGGCCCTTGACCGCCGACGCCAGCACCAGCGGGGTGAACACGTCGTGCGGACCCTCAAAGGTGAACACCCCAGATGCGCCGGCCTCCTGGAGGGCGGTGGCGCGCTCGACCGCGTCGGTGGGGTTGAACAGCGCTGTCATGATCTTCATGCGATCGCCCCCTATCCGGCCACGTCGGTCCAGTCGGAGAATCCCGACGGTTGGTGCGGTCCGAGCACGCCGTGCTCGAACAGGCCTGCGCCCGAACGTGTCTGCCCGTCCGGCTCGGTGCACACCGCAGCGGCGACGTGGTCGATGAGACTGAACGGCGCGCGGGCCATCACCTCGGGGTCGGTCATGTCGAAGCTGACGCGTTCGGCAAACGCCTCCTGTTTCCAGCTGCCGTGCGCCCAGGAGGAGTCGCCACCGTAACCCGATCCGAATGCGATGGGCGCGAACAGTTTCGACTCGACATCGAGCGCAATCTGATCGCCGGCACGATTCATGAACTCGACATGGGCGCCGTGCGGAATCCGGGTACCGTGCGTGTAGTGGATGGTGACGCGCACCCCGTCGAGTTGTTCGACGCGGCCGTCGCGCCACCGGCGGGTGCAGTCGTAGAGGCTGCGGTGGCCGTCGGGGTCCTCCTGCAGGATCAAGAACAGTTGGTAGTCGTCGAAGGCCAGCGGCAGGTACAGCCACCACATTCCGCGGAATGCGGCGTCGGGACGTCCGGCAGGCTCGGGCTCGCCGACCGGACGGATGCCCCAGGATCGGTCGCGGCTGGCCACGCTGGTGTCATGCTCCACGCTGAGCCGTTCGCCGTCGACGTCGATCCAGCCCTCCCAGGTGCCGACCTGGGCAAAGCGGCTGGCCTGCAACGTGACCCGCCGGTCAGTGAGCATCTCGTGGGGTCGTTCCAGTGCCGCGGGGAACAAACCCCGCCAGGTCAGATCCGCGGAGATGCCTTCGGTCTCGGCCAACGTCAGATGCATCTCCTGGAGTGGTTCGACGACGTCGAGGCGGTAGCCGTTGACGTGTTGGTGCAACCGGTCGTCATCGATCGCGTCGCTCAGGTGCACTGCGGTCTGGGTGTCGCCGCGACGGACCACGAAGTAGGCGTCCTTGACGCCGAGGCGCGGGTAGTAGCCGATCCCGGTGAGCGCCATGAAGCGCCCGTCGCGGTCGAGCACGTTGAAGTACGAGCGGTCATAGAAGTTCCGATCAGAGGTGGCCGGCCAGGAGATCGGTGCAGGCGTCTGATGAATCGGATACTCGTCGAGCGGGCTCAGCTTCACAAACTCTCCCTCAAATACGATGCACACTGTATTGGAACTATGCTGTGGTCATGACAGCAGAAAGCCCCGACGATGGCAAGAGGTCCGGCCCACCGCCGGGCCGGCCACGGGACGGGCGGATCGACGCCGCGATCATCGCGGCCACCCGGGAATTGATTCTGGAGACGGGGTACTCCGCGCTGTCGTTGTCGGCGATCGCCGCGCGCGCCGAAACCACCACCGCCGCCATCTACCGACGGTGGTCGGGCAAGGCACAACTCGTCCACGAGGCGGTGCTATCCGCCGAGACGCTGCCCCCGCCGGATGAGACCGACGATATTCGCGACGACATCCGGGCGCTGGTCGAGACGGTCCGGGCGATGTTCGACAGCCCGGAGGTGCGGATGGCGCTACCCGGGCTGATCGCCGACACCGTTGCCGACCGCGACGTCCACACCATGATGATCGCCCGGCTGGCCGGCAACCTGACCACGTTCGAATCCCGCTTCGGACAAGAACGCCGCGACCGCGACCAGTTGCCCATGCTCGCCGAGGTGGTGGCGGGCACCGCGATCTTCCGCATCCTGATCCGCCAGGACGCCGCCCTCGACGACACCTGGGTTAACGAGATGACCGAGCTGATCACCGAGCGGTGGCCGGCCGGCGATGCGCCCTGACGAGCGAGCTTGCGAGCGTCACGAAGGGAGCGAGCTTGCGAGCGTCACGAAGGGCCGTCGCCCGGCTCACCCAGGAACTGCAGAATCACCGCGTTGACCGCCTGCGGGGCCTCGATGGGAATCAGGTGTGACCCGGGGATCACGGCAAGGCGCGCATCGTCGATGGCCGTGACGACCGCACGACTGTGGTCGAGTGTCACCTCATCTCGATCACCCTGCATCACCAGTGTGGGCGCCGTGATTGCCGACAACTCGCTCAGATCGAGTTCGGGTTCGGTCCTGATCATCGCCATCGTCTTGGCGAAGATGACCGGGAAATGATCTGCGCCGTCGGGTGATTCGGCGGCGTAGTCGGCGGCGAAGAACTCCATCATGTCGTTGTCGGCCGACTCCAGTGCGTCGAGGATTCCGCCGGCGGCGCGGCCGGAACTGTTGAAGTACTGGCCGAGCAACACCAGGCAACGGACGAGGTCGGGCCGCTGCACCGCCACCAGCACCGCGACGACGGCACCGTCACTCCACCCGACGATGGCGGCAGGCCCGCCAACCACCTCATCGAGGTACGCGATGGTTTCGGCCGCCATGTCGGCGTAGTGGAACTCCTCGGTCACATCCGGGCTGTGTCCGTGGCCGTGCCGTTCCGGGCAATACACCTTCCAGCCCGCGTCAACGAACGCCGGCACCTGCCCGCCCCACGACGACGCGCCGGAAAACGCTCCGTGCAGCAGCACCAGCGGTGGGCCGTCGCCGTGGACCTCATGCCACACACGCGTGTCGGGGACGGGATGACTGATGGTGGTGTAGTCGCCGATGCCGGAGGTCACGGGTTCAGCGTAGTGCGCGTCACCGCCGTGTGGATGCGAACCGGGCGCGCGCACCGGTGCCGAGTCACCTACTCGCCGCCGGCTGCCCCGGCATCGTCGCCGCCATCAGACACAGTGCCGCCGGAGTCACCGCCGTTGGTGCCGGCGGTCTCGGAGCCAGCGGCGTCGGAGCCGTCGAGATCAGGACCGGCCTCGTCGGAGTCAGCGGTCTCGGAGCTGCTGTTGTCGGCGCTGCTTTCGGAGGTTCCGCCTGCCGACTTGCTGTCGTCCGCACGGTGCTGGCCGACATACGGCGTCGAGCTTTCCGTGCCGGTGAACTGCGCGGTCTGCCCCTCGGGCAGAGCATGCCGGCCGGCATTCGATTCGCTGATCGTCTCGGCCGCAGTCGGTTCCACGGTGGCCGGCGTAGTCGTCACATCCTGGCTGACACGCTCGGTGTTGTCGGCGAGCTTCTCGGTCTCCTCGGCGACCTTGCTGGTGGTGGCTGTGATTCGGCTCGACCCCTTGTTGATCACCTCGGTGGCAGCGTCGGCGATTGCCTGCGAGATCTGTGTGGCCGTGGGCGTCACGTATTGGGTGAACAGTGGGCTGAGGACCTTCTCGAGGGTGCCGATCGGATCACTCAGGACTCCCCGGTGGGATCCTCGATCTGCGCGAGCTGGAACAGCAGCTCGGGCGTGAGGGTGATGACCGAGGTGGGTAGGTCACCGAGGAGCTGCGCGATGGCATCCGGGATAGCCGACGATGTGGATCCCGATGGGGCAGAACCCAGTTGGAACCCGGGAAGTCCGACACCCATGAAGGAGGGACCGCTCGCGCCGATCCCATTGGGGCCGACGTTGATCGAACCCAGCGAATACACCACCGGCACCGTCACATCGCCGAGCGTGATGGTCGCGATCGTCCAACCGGAGTTGTAGGCGAAACCATCCGGCCCGAGGTGACTGGACTCCAACAGGGAGGTCCGCTGCACGCCCAGCCCGGCTCCGGGCAGCGACCAGGTGGCCGAACGGCTCCCGAGAACTGAATTGACCGACTGGCCACTGGTTGTCACCAGCCCCGGGCTCAACTGCATGCCCGTGGTGAACAAGTCGTCGGGCAGGCTGACGCCGGCAGCGTAGAGGGGAACAGTGGCGACGTAGTCGTCGGCGCCACCCACCCCGGGCACCACGACCTGCGTGGCGGCGGCCAGCCATCCGGCGCTGCCGCCGAGCGCTCCGGTGTAGGCGCCGCCGGCCTCGCGCTGGGTTATCGAGAACCCGCCGACGTCGATGCCGTCGAGTGCGGACAGCGCGTCGCCTACCGCGTCGTTGGGGTCGTAAATGGTGGTGTGGATCTGGTTGCCGGCTGCGTCGGTCTCACCCACCCACCGGAACTCACCTTTGGGAACGTAGATCCCCCAGACACAGGTTTGACCGGTCTGCACCCACTTCGTCGACCCGGTTTTGACCACCAGCGCATCCGGCTGATTCAGATTCTGTCCGAACAGCGCTTTGAGTTGCTCGGAGGTGATCCCATCCATGGTGACCCGGTCCTGGTTGATCCAGTTGGTGCCGGTGGCCCCCAGCCAGCTGGTGGTGCCCGTCCAGTTCGACGTGGTCCGGCTGCCGGTCCAGAAGCCCAGGGCGTCGTCGATCGACGGAATTCCGGTGAGCTGACCGGCGTCCTGGTCGACCTTGTCGCTGCCGACGGCCTCGGCCAGGTCGGCGAGCCTGTTCCGGATGTCCGTGGTCGGGTTGATCAGGTTCAGCGCGAGCAGGCTCGTCGCCATCTTGCCGTACACCGTCGCCCCGCTGCCAAGGGTGCCAGCCAGCGGAATCGCGGCCAGGCCCTGCGCCACCTGCGGGCTGATGCCGGACAACGCCGTGGAGGCCCCGGGAACGTGGCCGGTGTCGGGCACCGCCAGCAAGAGTTCGCCACCATTGGTGAGCGCCTCGAGGAAGTTGAGCTGCTCGGTGTTGCTGGACGTCTCGCTGGAAACCACCGGCACCCAACCCTCGGGCAGGATCGACCCGACCGGTGCCAGCATCGCGATCTGGGTCCGCCCGAGGTTGTCGGCGATGGCGATCAGATTCTCGGCGCTGGCGTAGCCGTTCTGTGAGATCGTCTGCGCTTGGATTGTCTCGGCACCTGCCGCACCCGCGGTGCCCACGCCGACAGCGATTCCCGCACTCAGGGCCACAACCGCCTTCTGCACGCGACGCGACTTGCGAACCTCACTTCGCTCGTGCGCTCGCCGCAGTCTCCGGTTGCCTGCCACCATTAGCCCGGTTGGGGGATAGCCGACCCGACAGACCACGCAGGTGTGGTCGGACGCGGCGGCGACGTGACGACAAAGGCACCGACGTTCAGGGTTGCGAGTGCACGGGCGATTGGCGGCCGCGCGAGAACCACCACACGGCAGGCTGGGGTTCGCAGGGGCCTAGCCTGCCAGCGCGTGGCTTCGCCACGTCTTGCCAAGGGGCACCGCAGGCCATCAGGCCGCACCGGGAGACACTCCCGCTGCATGTCATCACGCCGATGCTGGATTATCTGATTCCGCTGTATCCACGCTGCTCATACGTGTAGGCAACTTGCGCCCTTGACGAGCCAGGGTCTGTGCAAACAATCGGCCCGCCCGATAGGAGGAACGTACCAACGGTCCGGCCATCACTCCGGAGAACCCGACTTCGTCAGCGAACGCCGAGAGTTCAACGAACTCTTCCGGTCTCACCCAGCGGTCCACCGGCATGTGCCGCGGCGACGGGCGAAGGTATTGCGTGATGGTGACAATGTCGGTTCCCGCCCCATGCAAGTCGAGCAAGGTGCTCTTGACCTCGTCGATAGTTTCACCCATGCCCAGAATAAGGTTTGACTTGGTGACGAGACCAGCCTTTCGCGCCGACGACAGCACGCTCAGGCTGCGGTCGTAGCGAAACGCCGGTCGAGCTCGCTGAAATAGACGTGGCACAGTTTCGATGTTGTGCGCCAGTACCTCTGGCCGTGAGTCGAAGACCTCTTGCAACAGGTCGGGTTGTGCGTTGAAATCCGGGATGAGGTTCTCTACCCCGGTAGCCGGGTTGAGCTCATGGATCTTGCGGACGGTCTCCGCGTACAGCCAGGCTCCGCCATCAGCGAGATCGTCTCGGGCGACGCCGGTGATTGTTGCGTAGCGTAACCCCATCGAACGTACCGACTCGGCGACTCGTGTCGGTTCCTCTCGGTCGAGGGCCGCCGGCTTTCCGGTGTCGATCTGACAGAAGTCGCAGCGGCGAGTGCATTGCTCCCCACCGATGAGGAAGGTTGCCTCCCGGTCTCGCCAGCACTCGAAGATGTTGGGGCAACCCGCTTCTTCACACACCGTATGCAGGCCTTCGCGCCGAACGAGCGCACGCAAAGCGAGATACTCCGGACTCTGATTCGCGCGGGCTCGGATCCATGGTGGCTTACTCTCGATAGGGACCTGCGAGTTCCGCACTTCGAGACGTAAGAGTTTTCGACCACTGGCGTCGACAGCCATTGTCAGACCTACTTTCTTTCTGGAGTGCCGCGCTACCCGTGAGCCGCAGATAAGGGCTGCACGGCAAGATCACGAGTCGTGACGGGGAGCGCACCATCGAGCGCGCCGAGGACGGCTATCTCGACATCCTCGATAACGTCACCGATTGAAATACCGCGTCCGAGTTCG
Organism: Gordonia sp. LMA484; assembly: GCF_058129505.1. NCBI lineage: Bacteria > Bacillati > Actinomycetota > Actinomycetes > Mycobacteriales > Gordoniaceae > Gordonia > Gordonia sp. LMA484. Next base: position 6,401,687 of record NZ_CM176700.1, on the reverse strand, counting down.
GCACTGAGTGAAGTGACGCCGGCATCAGTGATGCCACAAGGGATGATATCGGCGAACGCCGACAGGTCCGGATCGACGTTGAGTGCGAATCCGTGCATCGCGATCCCGTGGGTGACGCGAATCCCGATGGCGGCGATTTTGCGCTGTGGGCGCGTTTTGTTTGCTGCCAGCCATACTCCAGAGCGTCCTTCGACGCGCCCTGTGTGGAGGCCGTACCTGTCACACACTGCGATGAGGGCTTGTTCGATACGTCGAACATAGTCGTGGGTGTCGAGCGAATCACCGAGGCGGACTATAGGGTAGCCCACGAGCTGGCCCGGTCCGTGCCACGTGATCTTGCCTCCTCGATCGACATCGATCACCTCGATACCGGTGACCGTGCTCGGCCGCTCGTGCGGTTCAGTTCGTCGGCCCGCGGTGTAAACAGCCGGGTGCTCGAGCAGCAGCAGCTGATCACAGGCGGCCTGATCCTCCATCAGCGTCGCAACCACGCGTCGTTGTTCGTCGAGTGCTCGTCGGTAATCGATGACACCCATGACCCGGACCATCACCTGGTCCTGCAAGGCTCGGATTGACACGGACATCACGCCGCAGATTCTGATTCGACGGCACCGAGTTCGATGATGAGATCGCCTGCCTCCACTTGTTGCAGCTTGGTGATCGCCGTTCGAGTGATCACACCGGCCCGTGGCGCGGTGATGGCGGCCTCCATTTTCATCGCCTCGATTGTGGCTACCGGATCTCCGGCGGCGACGCGGTCACCCTCGGACACGGTCAGTGTTACCGCGCCCGAGAAGGGGGCTCCGACGTGTGCTGGGTTGGCTCGATCCGCACGTTCGTTGTTCGGATGTGCCGATTCGATCGACCGGTCGCGCACTTGAACCGGTCGCAGCTGGCCATTGAGCAGGCACATCACCGTGCGGAAGCCGCGATCATCGGGATCGGAGATCGCCTCGAGGCCAATGAGTAGCGTCACCCCGGGCGCCAGTTCGACGTGGTGTTCCTCGCCCTGTCGGAGACCGTAGAAGAACTGGTTCGACGACAGTAGCCAAGTGTCCCCGAACTGCTCTCGGTGCCGTTCGAACTCGGCAGTGGGGCCAGGAAACAAGAGCCGATTGAGCGTGGCGCGCCGCAGCGAGGATCCCGCGTCCAATAGCTTCTCGTCCGCCGCCGTCAGTTCCAGAGTGGCCCGCGGTTCTCCGCGCCCTTCGAGTGCCCGGCTGCGCAACGGCTCGGGCCAGCCTCCCGCCGGGTTGCCCAGCTCGCCTTGCAAGAACCCGATGACGGAGTCAGGGATGTCGAGTCGGGACGGTTCCGCGGTGAACTCGTCAATCGATAAGTCCGCGCCCACAAGGGCCAGCGCGAGGTCGCCAACCGCTTTGGAACTCGGGGTGACTTTGACCAACCGGCCCAGCGCGCGGTCCGCTTGGGCGTATTTCAGCTCGACGTCTTCGAAATGGTCTTTGAGACCGAGCGCGACGGCTTGTTGCCGGAGGTTGGACAATTGCCCGCCCGGTATTTCATGGTGGTAGACGCGCCCGGTGGGAGATGGCAAGCCCGATTCGAACGGAGCGTAGACCCGCCGCACCGCTTCCCAATAGGGCTCGAGGTCACAAACCGTCTGCAGGTCGAGGCCCGTGGCGTGCGGTGTGTAATCGGTGCCCGCGACGATCGCCGACAGAGCCGGCTGACTGGTGGTGCCTGCCAGTGCCGCACTGGCACCGTCGACGGCGTCGGCGCCGGCGGCAACCGCGGCCAGGTAGGTGGCGAGCTGACCGCCGGGCGTGTCATGGGTGTGCACGTGGATAGGCAGGTCGAAACGTTCGCGCAGTGCTCCCACGAGTCTTGTGGCGGCCGGAGCCCTGAGCAGACCGGCCATATCCTTGATCGCCAGAATGTGCGCTCCGGCGTCGACGATCTTCTCGGCGAGGTTGAGATAGTAGTCGAGGGTGTAGAGATCCTCGGCCGGGTTGAGCAGATCACCGGTGTAGCTCATCGCGACTTCGGCGATCGTCGTGTCGGTTTCGAGGACTGCATCGATCGCCGGCTTCATTTGTTCAACATCGTTGAGCGCGTCGAATATTCGAAAGATGTCAATCCCGGTGGCAGCCGCCTCCTCCACGAACGCCGTGGTCACTGTTTGAGGATACGGCGAGTACCCGACCGTGTTGCGGCCGCGCAAAAGCATCTGCAGGCAGATATTGGGGACTGCCTCGCGTAGCGCGGCAAGTCGGTCCCACGGATCCTCGTGCAGGAAACGCAGTGCCACGTCGTAGGTCGCGCCGCCCCATGCCTCCAGCGAGAACAGTTGCGGTGTCATGCGTGCGACGTGGCCGGCGACGGCCAGAAGGTCCCGGGTCCGCACCCGAGTCGCGAGGAGCGATTGGTGGGCGTCGCGAAACGTCGTGTCGGTGACCGCCAACGCGTCTTGGGTACGCAGTGCACGCGCGAACGCATCTGGGCCCAGCGCGCGCAACCGCTGTCGCGAACCGTCCGCCGGTGCAGCGCCGAGGTCGATCGTAGGCAGCTTCTCGTGCGGATAGACCGTCGCCACTCGCTCCCCGTGCGGTTGATTGACGGTCACATCCGCCAGGTAGCTGAGGATCTTGGTCCCGCGGTCAGCTGAACCCCTGGCACCCAACAGCTCGGGATGGTCGGCGATGAACGAAGTGGTAACTCGGCCTGCACGGAAATCGGGGTCATCGAGTACAGATTGCAGGAACGGGATGTTCGTCGCGATTCCGCGAATGCGAAACTCGGTCACTGCACGACGCGCACGAGCGACTGCCGCCTCGAAGTCGTTTCCCCGACAGGTGAGTTTGACCAGCATCGAGTCGAAGTAGGCGCCGACCTCGGCTCCGAGAACTGTGCCCCCGTCGAGGCGGACACCGGCACCTCCGGGCGTGCGGTAGGCGGTGATGCGGCCCGTGTCGGGCCGAAAATCTTTCGCCGGGTCTTCGGTGGTGATCCGGCATTGCAGGGCCGCACCACGTATCCCGATGTCGCCCTGCCGCAGACCGAGTTCCGGCAGAGTTGCACCTGCCGCGATGCGCATCTGAGCCTGTACGAGGTCGACGTCTGTGATCTCCTCGGTCACGGTGTGCTCAACCTGGATACGCGGATTCATCTCGATGAAGAAGTGCCTTCCACTCTCGTCGACCAGGAACTCGACCGTCCCCGCACATGTGTAATCGATCGCACGTGCGAATGCGACTGCGTCCGCGCAGATCTGGTCACGCAGCTGTGGATCCAGGTTCGGCGCCGGTGCCAACTCGATGACCTTCTGATGCCGACGCTGCACCGAACAGTCCCGTTCGAACAAATGGATGATGTTCCCGGCGGTGTCGGCCAGAATCTGAACCTCGATGTGGCGCGGATTGATCACGGCTTCCTCGAGGAATACCGTCGAGTCACCGAACGCCGACTCGGCCTCCCGCGAGGCGGACTCGATCGCCTCTCGCAGCGTGTCCGGATCGTCAACACGTCGCATCCCGCGACCGCCACCGCCGGCAACCGCCTTCACGAACACCGGGAAACTCATCGCGGCGGCTGCGGACATGAGCTCGTCAACCGAAGCGGACGGCGCCGAGGATGCGAGCACCGGCAAGCCGGCGGACCTGGCTGCCGCGATTGCCCGACTCTTGTTGCCGGCGAGTTCGAGCACCTCGGCCGATGGACCAATGAATGTCAGATTCGCCTGCTCACAGGCCGCCGCGAGATCCGGGTTCTCCGAGAGGAACCCATACCCGGGGTAGATCGCATCGGCCCCCGATAGACGTGCGGCACGCACAATTTCGTCAACAGAGAGATAGGCTCGCACCGGATGGCCTTCTTGTCCGATGACATAGGACTCATCCGCCTTCAGGCGATGCTCGGACTTGCGGTCTTCATGTGGAAATACCGCGACCGTCACCGCCCCGAGTTCCACAGCGGCTCGGAACGCCCGGATCGCGATCTCACCCCGGTTTGCGACGAGAACTTTGGAGAACATACTTCCTTGTCCTTTCGAGAAGCGGTTCAAAGTTTTTCGGACGAGACAGCGAGCATCAGGTCTCGCGCATCAGCAAAGTTGTCCACGACCATCGAGGCACCGGGGACACCGGCCGGGAACTTGCCCACTCGATCGAGCAGGATCACTCGACACCCCGCCGAAGACGCGCTGCGCACCCCATGCGCGGAGTCCTCAACAACTCCGACGAGGCCCGGATCGACCCCGATGGCCGAGCACGCCGTCAAGTAGGGCTCGGGCATCGGCTTCGCCCGAGTGACGTCGTCGCCGGACACCGACGCCAGGACGAGGTCGGCGATGCCGAGATAAGCCATCACGTGGTTTATCCACCGCCGATTGCCCGACGTAGCGATACCCAGCGGTATGCCTGCGGCGACCACTGCTCGAACGGCGTCGACGCTGCCCGGTACCTGAGGGATCTCCCGGCTCGCGAGTGACGACCAAAATCGGTCTTCCCGAGCTTCATAGAGCTCGGCCGCATCGAAGCCGTACTCGCCGGCCAACACCCGCATCTGGTCTTCGACCCGCATACCCACGTGCTGACGGAAGAAGGAGTCGAATAGTTCGATCCCGCGGGCGGCAAGCTCGTCGCGCGTGACCGCGTCGTGAATCGGCTCCGAATCGACGAGGACTCCATCGCAATCGAGAACAACTCCCTGCAGAGCCCGGGGATTCGACGAGCTGACGGTGTTCGCGGCCACTAGGCGTTCTCCCTTCCTCAAGCCGCAGGATGCGGACGAAATGTGATACCCACCACGTTTGGGGTGCCGTGAGACCTATCCTGAGGCTCGTTTGCGACTGTGTCAAATGTGAGTTTGATGCACATATGTGCGCGGTGTGTTCACTCCTCGATCAAATTCCAGGTCACTCGCAGCCTTGCGAATGATCTGGATCACATGCTAAAACTGCTTCAACACGAATGTGAGCGCAATGAACGGATGTGAATATGACTGCAGAGCGCGACCGGGAACAGCTGGTCAAAGCCGCGCGCATGTACTTCGTCGATGGCTCCTCCCAGCAAGAAGTTGCTAATGCACTGGGTACCAGCCGGTCGAATGTGTCACGAATGCTCACCGCCGCCCGGCAGCTGGGGATTGTGCAGATCCGAATCGTCGACTCCGCGCAGCGCCGGCCGGATCTCGAAGACCAGATGAAAGTGCGGTTCGGGTTGCACGATTGCCTCGTAGCCGCCTATGCCCCCGGTACGAAACCTGCGGACACCGTGGCGAAGCTGTCGTCGGAATGGCTTCTTGACAACCTCAACGAGGGTCAGCGGCTGGCGGTCTCGTGGGGGACCGCGCTACAGGCCATGGTCTGGGAGACCACGGCCACCCGGCGATACGACGTCGAGGTCCTCCAACTCGTCGGCGGACTCTCGTCAGTCCATCACGAGGTCACCGGCCAGGAACTCGTCCGTGAGCTCGCTACCCGACTTGGCGCGAGCTACCGCTACCTACACGCACCCGCGCTGATCGCCAATCGCGCGACCCTCGACGCCTTCCTGAGTGAGAAGTCGGTGGCCTCGGCTCTCGACGCCGCCAAGAGCGCCGACATCGCGTTGGTTGGTGTCGGGACCTATGGCGACAGCTCCTCCGCGGCCATCATCGACTCGCTGTCGCTTAACGACGACGAGCGGTCGGAGTTCGACGCGATGAGCCCGGCCGGCGACATCTGCGCACGCTACTACGACATCAACGGTGTTGGAGTTGCGTCCACGTCGGTACGGGACCGCGTCATCGCGGTGCAGCTAGAAGACTTGTCACGCATCCCCATGGTCGTTGGCGTGACATCAGGTCGAGTGAAGGCGCCCGGGCTCGTTGGCGCTCTCCGCGGCCGCTATCTCAACGTTCTCGTCTGTGATGAGAGCGCCGCACGCGCCGCCCTGGCGCTCGACTCAGCTACACCCAACCCCGGAGAGGATCCCTCCTGATGATGACCTTCGCACTAGTACTGGCCGCCGTGTGGTTTGCGCAAATCCTGCTGATGTGGAAGCAGGCCAACGCGTTTCGACGTTCTGTCGCTTCGATGACACCCAAGGGCCGCGTGGTGACGGGCATGGATCGCAGACGCGGTTTGAAAACCTTCGCCGCGATCGCGGTGCGCGATGGCCTCGTGACCGATGCGCAGCATCTGAAGGGATTCACCGTGTTCGCTCGCGCGGCCACCACCACCGAACTCATCGGGATTCGCATCGAGGATCTTGCCGCGGGTCGGGTTGTCGGAGCCTCTCGCCGTGTCACTGCGGCCGCTGCTCACGCCGCAACGCTCTATGTCAACCACACCAAGAACACCGCCGTACCGGCCGGTCGCTGATACGCGCCACCGTCCCCAGATTGGAACGCCACCATGACAATTCTCTATATTCTCGCCGATGACGCCGCCCCCACCACCACGCCGGCGCCACCTCCGGCCCCATCGGGCGGTGTCAATGGCGCACTGTCACACGCCGCGACCGCATTCATCGGTGTGTTCGAGGAAGGCGCCAAAACCCTGGTCAGCTTGGGTTCCGGCATCCTGCCGCTACTCATCGTGCTGCTCACCGCGGTCAACGCCTTGATTCGCATCATTGGCCCCCACCGCATCGAACGCCTCGGCGTCATCGCGGGCCGCGAGGGCCTCATCTATTGGCCGCTGCGCTACCTCGTTCTGCCCGTCCTGTCGGTCTTTTTTCTCACCAACCCCATGTGCTACACGATGGGACGCTTCCTCCCGGAACGTCGCAAAGCAGCGTTCTATGACTCGTCAGTCAGCTTCGTCCATCCGATTCTGGGTCTGTTTCCCCATGCCAACCCCGGTGAGCTCTTCGTCTACGCCGGCATCGCGGCAGGAATCACCAAGCAAGGGCTCCCGATCGGCGACCTGGCGGTCCGCTACTTCTACGTCGGCCTGATCGTGATCTTCATTCGCGGCATCGTCACCGACATCATCGTCGGCATCCTCACCCGACGAAAGGCCAAACAAGCCGAACAAGCCAAACCCTCCCCTGCCGCAACCGCTTAGGACCGACTGACATGACCACCACCGAATCGACGACAACCCCCTCCGCCCCCTCCTCCCGCATCAACAACGCCTTCGATCTGACCACTCGAGTCCTGACCACCATCGGTCGCAAAGTCGGCGGCGTTGTCAACATCTTCTACCAGGCCGGTCGCGACACGATCGACACCGTCATCAAGAACGTCCTACCATTCCTCGCATTCATCGCCTTCCTGATCGGCTTGATCACCGCCACCGGGATCGGCAACTTCATCGCAGAGCACCTCGCACCCATCGCCGGATCGCTTCTCGGGCTGATCCTCATGTGCTTGATCTGCTGCTTGCCGGTGCTCTCCCCGGTTCTCGGCCCAGGAGCGGTCATCGCACAGGTCGTCGGCACCCTGATCGGCGTGCAGATCGGCATGGGCGCGATTCCGCCCCAATACGCCCTTCCTGCTCTGTTCGCCATTGACGGCCAAGTCGGCTGCGACTTCATCCCCGTCGGTTTGGCATTGGGCGAGGCCGAACCCGAGACAGTCGAGATCGGCGTTCCCGCAGTACTCTTCTCCCGCCTGATCACCGGCCCGCTGTCGGTTGTCATCGCCTACTTCTTCAGCCTCGGTCTCTACTGACCACCCACACACATCAGCACTACCGCCCACCCACACAGAGGAGAACACCATGAGTGAATACAAGCCCGTCACCGTCAGCAAGGGTAACGGCGGATGGGGCGGACCCCTTGTCATCCACCCCACGACCGAACGTCCGCTGATCTATTCGGTCACCGGAGGTGGCATCCACCCTGTGGCGCAAAAGATTGCGGACCTGACTGGTGGCCAGACATTTGACGGTTTCAAGAGCACCGCGCCGTTTGACCAGATCGCGGTCGCGGTCATCGACTGTGGCGGAACCGCTCGCGTCGGCGTGTATCCGATGAAGAAGGTCCTCACCGTCGATGTCAACGCAGCAACGCCCTCCGGTCCGCTTGCTTCGTTCATCACCGAGGAGCTATTCGTCTCAGGCGTCGCGCCTCAGAACATCGAGGAGGGCGGCCAGTGAGCGAAACACACGTCCGCTACCACACCGAGGTCACCAAGGTCGGTGATATGGTCCCCGGCTTTCTCGAGAAAGGCATCGTTATTCTCTTCGGCGATGATGCCCCGCCGGAATTGCACGACATCAGCGTCCTGCACAGCGCGTCAGTGACCACCGGTGGGCTCTGCGTCGGCGACGTCATCGAGCTCGACGGTCAGCAATTCCCGGTTCTGGCAGTGGGACACGTCGCCGACGCCAACCTCGTGAATCTCGGGCACATCGATCTGAAGTTCAACGGCGAAGACACCGCCAAACTTCCGGGGGATGTTTGCCTCCCCGCCGTAATACCTCCACTTGTCAGCTCCGGCAGCACCTTCCGAGTCATCGCCGGAACATCTACCACCACGGTGAGCTCAACTGCCACCGTCACCACACAGCAGGAGAACTGATCATGAGCTACACCGCACGCCTCATCGCCCGCCAGAAGGAATTGGGCCGCCCGATCCGCGTCGGCCTCGTCGGAGCCGGACAAATGGGACTCGGATTCATCTCGCAGGTCAACCGCATCGCGGGTATGCATATCGCCGCCGTCGCCGATGTACTGCCAGGTAAGGCTGAATCCGCACTGCGGCAGTCGGGCGCAGAACCGCTCTCGGGCAATGACATTGCGAAACTATCTCAGGCCATCCTAGGTGGCTCATCGGTTGCTGTGGAAGACGCCGCCCTGCTGAACACGCTACCCATCGACATCATCGTCGACGCCAGTGGCGTGCCGGAAGTCGGCGCCCAGGTCGCGTTCCATGGCATGCTCGCCGGCAAGGACATCGCTCTGCTCAACGTCGAGTGCGACGTCACCATCGGCTATGTGCTCTCCGCCATCGCGAAACAGACCGGACGCATCTACACCGTGTGCCGTGGTGACGAGCCCGCCGAGGCCAAGCGCCTTGTGGATTTCGCGCGGGATCTCTCGTTCGAGGTGGTGTGCGCCGGCAAGGGCAAGAACAATCCGCTCAATCCACACGCCACGCCGGAATCGCTCGCCGAGGAGGCCGAGCGTAAGCACATGAATCCGAAGATGTTGTGCAGCTTCGTCGACGGATCCAAGGCCATGATCGAGATGGCGTCCTTGGCCAACACCACCGGACTCGAGGTCAGCCGTCGCGGCATGTACGGTCCTCCGTCGTCGGTGGCCACCCTCGCGGCAACGTTCTGCCCCACGGAGGACGGTGGCGTCCTCGACCGCGCCGGGGTCGTGGACTACTGCACCGGCGACGTAGCGCCGGGCGTCTTCGCCATAGTCAAGACCGACGACCCCATCGTCGCCGAGGAGATGACTTACCTGAAGATGGGTGACGGCCCCTACTTCACGCTGTACCGGCCGTACCACCTCGCGAGCGTAGAAGCCCCCCTGAGCATCGCCGAAGCCATCATCGACGGCGTCGCCAGCCTGGCGCCGGAATGCTGGAATGCCGAGGTAGTGGCCGGCGCCAAGCGCGACCTCAAGGCCGGAGACACCATCGACAGCATCGGCGGATCGACCGTGTACGGTGTGATCGAGTCGGCGAAGACAACCAAGGCCGAAAATCTCGTCCCCTTGGGACTATTGCAGGGCGCCAAGGTAATTCGCGATATCCCCGCCGACGCCGTGGTCACCGCTGATGACGTCGAACTCCGGCCGGGAACCACCATCGCCGCGCTGCGTCAGCTCCAGGACCGGATGCTGGAGCGTGCTCCACTCCCGATTTTCGCCGACACCGACAACGTCGCATGACCGCACAGGCAGTCCCAAAGAAAGTGAAACCACCCATGACCACCGACACCGAACCCGGCGTTGCGCGGTTGGCCCAAGACGCCTCCAAGGCCCGCGACGTTCTCACGACCATGTGGAAGATCCGGCGCTTTGAAGAGGCCGTCGACGATCTGTTCGCGCGCGGCCTGATGCACGGCACCATGCACCTTTCCATCGGACAAGAGGCCGTGCCGACCGGCGCCTGCCTCTCGTTGACCCGCGAGGACCTGATCACCTCCACCCACCGAGGCCACGGCCACTGCATCGCCAAGGGCGCCGACCTCGAACGAATGATGGCCGAGTTGCTCGCAAAGGAGACCGGCTACTGCCGAGGTCGCGGAGGATCGATGCACATCGCTGATGTTGATACCGGAAACCTCGGCGCCAACGGCATCGTCGGCGGCGGCATCCCGATCGCCGCGGGTGCCGCGTTGGCCCAAAAGCTCAAGGGCACCAATAACGTCGCGGTGAGCTTCTTCGGTGACGGGGCGACCAACGAGGGCGCCTTCCACGAAGGCGTCAACTTGGCGGCAGTCTGGAAGTTGCCTGCCATCTTCATCTGCGAAAACAACCATTACGGAATGTCGATGTCGAGCGCATTGTCGATGAACGTTCCACGTGTCGCCGATCGCGCTGCTGCGTATGGGATTCCCGGCGTAACAGTCGACGGCAACGATGTCCAGGCGGTTGCCGACGTGATAGCGGAGGCGGTCGCCCGCGCCCGCGCCGGTGACGGGCCGACTCTGGTGGAGGCCGTGACCTACCGCCACAAGGGTCATTCCAAGAGTGACCAGAATCTGTACCGCACGCGCGAGGAGATCGACGAGTGGCGCGCCAAGGATCCGATCACGGCGTTCGAAGCAACCGTGGTCGAGACCGGGACCCTGTCGGAAGCCGACCTCGAAGAGGTCCGGGGTGCTGTTCGTGACGAGCTGCGCGCCGCGATCCGTGCCGGCAACGCCGCCGCCCCGTCCCGAGCCGACGAACTCATGTCAGCTGTCTACGCACCACTGGAGGTGACCACCGCATGACCACGACAACACCGGCTGTCGTTGACAAGAGCTACTCCGACGCCGTGCGCGAGGCCTTGACGATCGCGATGTCCGAAGACGATAACGTCTTCATCCTCGGCGAGGACATCGGCATCTACGGTGGCGCCTTCGGCGTGACCAAGGGTATGTACGAACAGTTTGGCGCCGACCGCATTCGCGACACCCCGATCTCCGAACTCGGCATCGTCGGCGCGGCCGTGGGTGCTGCACTCTGCGGCATGCGGCCGGTTGTCGAGATCCAGTTCTCGGATTTCACCAATCAGGCAATGGACCAGATCGTCAATCAGGCAGCGAAGATTCATTTCATGCTCGGCGGTGCTCTCTCGGTTCCGATGGTCCTGCGCGCACCGTCGGGTTCGGGTACCGGCGCGGCGGCGCAGCATTCGCAGAGCCTCGAGGCTTGGTTCGCGCATGTTCCCGGACTCAAGGTTGTCCTACCGGCGACTGCCTCCGACGCCAAAGGCCTACTCCTCTCGGCGATCGATGACCCGAATCCGGTCATCGTCCTCGAACACAAGTTGCTGTACCGAACCAACGGCCCCGTCCCCGAGGGCAGCGAGCGAATCCCACTGGGCAAGGCGGCGGTACACGGCAGCGGCGGCGACCTGACGATCGTCGCCACCGGAATCATGGTCAGCAAGGCGCTCGAGGCTGCAGAGACCCTGTCGGCCCATGGGATCGATGTCACGGTGGTGGACCCGCGGACGCTGGTGCCGCTCGATGAAGAGACCATCCTCGACGCCGTGAAGACGACCGGCCGTGTGCTGCTTGTTCAGGAGGCCCCGCTGACAGGTGGTTTCGCTTCAGAGATCTCCGCACGCATCGCCGGCTCGGACGCCGTTTACAGTCTCCTTGCTCCGATCAAACGGCTCTGCGGGCTGGATGCTCCGATTCCCTACGCGCCCGACCTGGAACGGGCAAGCGTGCCGCAGGTCGATGACATCGTCGACGTCGCAACCGAACTTGTGAGGTCCAGCTATGCGTGAAGTTCCTCTGGTGATGCCCAAGATGTCAATGACGATGACTGAGGGCACATTCATTCTGTGGCGCAAGGAAACCGGAGATCCAATCAAGTCCGGTGACGTCGTCTGTGAGGTCGCCAGCGACAAGGTAGACATGGAGGTGGAGTCGCCCATCGACGGTGTGCTGGCACGGTTGGTCGCCCAGCCCGACGAAGTCGTTGCGGTCGGTGATCCCCTCGCGTTCATCTCGAGCGACGCGGACGACATGTTGGACGGACTGTTCGACGACACTCCCACGCCAAGCGAACCGATCGAGCCACCGTCGGAGACTCGCACGGCAGCGAGCGGGACGGTGGCCTCACCACCGTCCCGGGGAGGCCCGCGCCCCGCGGTCCCTCGTGCGCGCCGCCGGGCCAGTGAGCTCGGCGTGGACCTCAACACGGTCACCGGAACCGGTAGCGACGGATTGATCACGGTCGGCGACGTTGAGGCGGCAGGGAAGCCCCGCGACGACGATGGACAGATTGAAACAGCCGCCGCATCGACGTCTTCAGTTCCCGTGTCGAGCAGCGAGCAGACACAAACGGGCGGTGCCACATTCGAGCGATTCGGTGCCGTAACCGTCGAGCCACTCAGCCGAATCAGTCGGGTATCAGGTCCCGCGTTAACCCGGTCGTGGACGACGATCCCGCATGTCACCCAGCACGACAGCGCGGACATCACCGACCTCGATCTTTACCGACGCGAGCTCGATGCGGCTGCCAAGCCCGAGGGATACCGGGTGACACTCTTGGCCTTCGTCCTCAAGGCAGTAGTCGCGGCACTCAAAGCACACCCACGCGTCAACAGCAGCCTGGCCGACGACGGTAAGTCACTTGTGCTCAAACAGCATTACCACATCGGCGTTGCCGTTGACACCGATCAGGGGCTGGTGGTGCCAGTCCTACGCGAGGTTGACCGCAAGGGTATCGCCGCGTTGAGTCGAGAACTCGGTGAACTATCAGAACGCGCCCGCTCCGGGAAACTCACTGCGGACGATGTCACTGGTGCGACGTTCACCATCTCGAGCCTCGGCGGCATCGGGGGCACCGCGTTCACTCCGATCGTCAATAGTCCGGAGGCGGCAATCCTTGGTGTCTCCCGTAGCCGTATCGAGCCGATCTGGGATGGAGAACAATTCCAGCCGCGACTTCAGTTGCCACTGAGCCTCTCCTACGACCATCGCATCGTCGATGGGGCTCTCGGTGCGCGCTTCGCAGCCCACGTCGCACATCTGCTCGGTGACGTGCGTCGCCTGATTCTCTGATCCCTTCACTCACACACCTCGCTCGCCGGTCAGGACCATTGACCGGCGAGCGAGTTCCACCTGAACACTTAGGAGTTGCCCCATGCCCGCACGGACTGTCACCGTCGCCTCGCAGAACGGGTTGCACGCGCGCCCCGCGTCCCAATTCGTCAAGCAAGTCTCCGATCTCGGGATCGACGTCACTATCGCGAAGCAAGGCAGCGAGCCGGTCGATGCCGGCAGCATCATGCTTGTGTTGTCACAGAACATCTGCCACGGCGACACCGTGACGCTTGCCTCAGAAGCCGCTGAGGCGGAGGCTGCGCTCGACAAGCTCGTGGAGATGCTGTCGCTGGACCTCGACGCGGAGCACGCATGACCGGCGTGACCGCAACCTACATCGGATACGGTGTGAGCCCCGGTGTCGCCTCCGGACCGGTAGCCCGGGTCACCCGGATAATCGATCTCGACGGCAGTTTCGACACTGGTTCAGTCGACGGCACGGTCGAGGATCGATACGCGCTGGCGATGGCCGCCTTGGACCATGTCGGCGCGACCTTGGACGAACGCGCAGCGCGAGCTACCCGCGACGCAGTGGGGGTGCTGGAAGCGCTTGCGATGATGGTCCGCGATCGGGCGCTGCACACCGCCGTCAGGGATGCGCTCACACAATCACAGGTATCTCCCGCTTTGGCCATATCCACGGCATTCAACGCATTTCGAACCACCTTGGAGGACGCGGGCCCCTATTTCGCCGAACGTGCTACCGACCTCGACGATCTCCGCGATCGCGCAGTGGCTCACGTAGTGAATCTGCCGATGCCCGGCATCCCCGAGCGCGACCACCCGTTCGTCTTGGTGGCCGACGACCTCGCGCCGGCGGACACCGCAGTTCTCGACCCCACCCAAGTTCTCGCGATCGTGACCGAACGTGGCGGTCCGAGCAGCCATACCGCGATCCTTGCGAAATCGATGGGCATCCCCGCAGTCGTGTCAACCGGCAGTGCGATGGAGCTACAGGACGGCGACACAGTTCTGATTGACGGCACGGCCGGGACCGTGCAAGTGAACCCCAGCCACGCTCAGGTCGATGCCGCACTACAGCATCAGCGACTCGAAACCGAGCGACAGGCCCGTGTAACCGGGCCGGGGCGAACGGCGGATGGCGTCTCCGTGAAGCTGATGGTCAACATCGGCGGTCTCCGCGATGTTGCGCTCGCCTCGTCGGTCGAGTGCGACGGGGTGGGGTTATTCCGGACCGAGTTCTTGTTCCTCGAACGAGCTGATGCCCCCACCGTCGAGGAGCAGGTCGCCGCGTATCGCGAGGTCTTCGACGCCTTCCCCGGCCGGCGCGTAACGGTCCGCACGCTGGATGCCGGGGCCGACAAGCCTCTCGGATTCGTCACGCACGGCGACGAACCCAATCCTGCCCTCGGCGTGCGCGGCTTGCGTACCGTCCGCAGCCATTCGCATCTCCTGGATGACCAGTTGCGGGCTATTTCCATTGCTGCCCAATCAAGTTCGGCCTTGGTATGGGTGATGGCGCCGATGGTGTCGGTTGCCTCGGAGATGAGCGATTTCGCGGCTCGAGCAAGGGGTTACGGGCTCGCCACAAACGGATGCATGATCGAAGTTCCGGCGGCGGCACTGCGCGCTCGAGCGATCCTGGACAGCGCTGATTTCGTCAGCATCGGCACAAACGATCTTGCGCAGTACACATTCGCCGCGGACCGGATGCTCGGCGAACTCGGAGATCTTCTCAACCCCTGGCATCCCGCTCTGCTCGATTTGATCGGGCTGGCAGCCGAGGCGGGCCACGACTCGGGAAAATCGGTCGGCGTGTGCGGCGAAGCAGCCAGCGACCCGGACCTCGCTCTCATTCTGGTCGGGCTCGGGATTCGCAGCTTGAGTATGGCTCCAGGCACCCTGCCGGCGGTACGGGCCGCCCTGCGCGCACATTCACTGGCCGAACTCGAGGCTGCCACTGCGACGGCCCTGACGGCCGACGACGGAGCAGGAGTACGGCAGTTGGCGAGACGGCACCTGAATCTCGATCGTGACGGGCGAGAATCGGCGGGCAGGTGATCGGCGCCTACTAAGATCATGGTCATGGGACTCAATGGAAACTGCAGCGCAGTCGCCGTTGTACTGGCGGCGGGCAGCGGAACACGCATGCGCACCGACGGCAACAAGGCGTATCTGCCGATCGCCGGATTGCGGATGGTTTCCTGGACCTTGCGCGCGTTGGTCGATCTGCCCGGCGTGCACCGAACGATTTTGGTGACCCGTGATGCTGACCGCAGCACTGCCGAGCGGGTTCTGGACCGAGAGGTGCCCAACCTCGACGTCGAGGTCATCATCGGCGGGAACTCGCGACACGAGTCGGAGTACAGGGCGTTCGAATACCTCGCGCCCGACGTCGATGCCGGTCGTATCGATGTCATCACTGTGCACGATGCGGCGCGGCCCCTGGCCGGTTCCGAAATGTTCCTCGAATCGATCGCAGTCGCTCGCGACTATGGCGGCGCGGTACCGGCTCTGGCGTTCGATGACGACGTGATCGCGGTGCGTCCGGACGGACACATCAACGCCAACGCGGGAATACCCGATCACATCGTACGGGTGCAGACCCCCCAGGCATTTCGCGCAGCACCGCTACTTGCGGCGTATCGGGCCGCCCACCAGGAGGGCTTCGAGGGAACAGACACGTCGTCGAGCGTCGAACGTTTCACCGATGTCGAAGTTCGCACATACCCGGGCAGCCAGCGCAACATCAAGATCACCTTCGCCCACGACTTGTTTTTGGCCGAGCGGTTGTTGGCAACCTCCTCCTAAACCTCACCTGAACATCGCTTCATCGAGCACGCAAAGGAGAGACCACCCGTGGAAGGACACGAACACGCCGCTCTGACGTGCGACTCGTGCGGTCAGGAAACCGAGCATCGACTCACCTATGCGGGCCACGTGCTCGTATCAACCACGTGCACCGAATGTGGTTACGTCCGTCACCACTCCGACCGGGTGCTGCGCGAAACCTACGCGCACGATCTACGAAACCGCGTGGCGCACAAGCCGCCCGAGATATATCGGCGATTTCGCCGACGTCCGGTGGAGACAGCGGTCTCGCTGCCCCTTGCGATCATCAGGCTCCCCGTGAAACTCGCTCGTGAAGTCGTCACCGTCTTGCGCAACTGATGCTGAGCATCAGACGAATGACGCCGCGAAAACCGCGCGATCCACTTCGATGATCTCGACGGCACAATTCGTGGTCATCACGAACTCCACCTCATCGAACGGACGCGAATCAACCTGCTCCAGGCCTCGGCGCAGCACGCCCTGACTGAATACACGAGGGAACTCGACAGCCCGTAAGAGTGCACGGTCAACCGTTGCCTGCACGATTCCGTTCTCATCGATCGCCTTCACGCTGTCGACGACCGGGGTCGATGGCAAGGCCGCGTCCACGCTGGGGCCCGCTAGTTCCACAAGTTCTCGCCACAACGCTATGTCGGCGAGGGGCCGCATCGGTTCGTGCAGCACCACAGCGGCAGAGTCGACATGATGAACCTGTAACCACTTCAGGCCCGCGGACAGGCAAGCATTTCGCGACGCCCGCACGCCGGCCGTGAGCACGGTCGCCGCGTCGACTAGCCCAGCGCGTGATAGCGACACCCGGACATCGTGAGCGCGGTTCTGATCCGCGACCACAAGCACATCCAAGCCCACCGCCGAGGCAAGACGCACACTGTCACCGAGCGGTTGATCAACTCGAGAATCAGCGGCGATTTCGCCGAAGTGAGCCGCGGTCACCGGTATGGGCATGAGAACAACAGCCGAGGATGACCCCCTCATCATGAACGACCCTGTTCCCTCGAGCTGAGACACGTGGCAATCAGGCCACTCTCAACACCACACCAATCCACTCGTCGATGCTATCGGACGCGATTGGCCAACCCGTTCTCAGCGCTTCCGGGCCTACACGTCACTTTACGTTGATTTCGTGAACCACTTCACTTTCTCGTCCCGACGTGCCATCATATTTGCACAGAGGTGCATAACTTGCACATATGTGACGGAGGAGTGAGCGTGACCGACCCTGACTACGACCTGGTGATCCTCGGCGGAGGTAGCGGCGGATATGCTGCTGCCCTTCGCGCAGCTGAACTCGGACTCCACGTCGCAATGGTGGAGAAGGACAAACTCGGCGGAACATGCCTACATCGCGGATGTATTCCCACGAAGGCGTTGCTGCGATCGGCCGAAGTGGCCGACACCGTCAGGCACGGATCCGACTTTGGTATCGCCGCAACACTTGAGGGCATCGATCTTGCAGGAGTGGCGAAGCACAAAGAGTCCGTCATCAACGGACTGTTCCGCGGTCTTTCCGGTCTGATCTCCAGTCGCGGCATCGACGTCGTCGAAGGGAGCGGGCGCCTCACCTCACCGACCCAGGTCACCGTAACGACAGGCGACAGTGACAAGGTGCTGACCGGGCGCAACGTCGTCATCGCGACAGGTTCCACTCCCAAACAGATTCCTGGGCTCCACGTGGATCATGTGCGGATCATCACCAGCGACGACGCACTGGTCCTCGACGCGATTCCCCAAAGCGCCATCGTTCTCGGTGGCGGAGCAATCGGCTGCGAGTTCGCCACCGTATGGAACTCGTTCGGCGCCGAGGTCACCATTGTCGAAGCGATGCCCCACCTCGTTCCCCTCGAGGACGAGGCGTCGAGCAGAGCGCTCGAACGCGCTTTCAAGAAGCAAAAGATCACCACTGCCATGTCGGCGACAGTCGAATCGGCGGTCGCCGACGCGGACGGCGTCACCGTGACACTGAAAGATGGCACGACCCTATCCGCGGACATCCTCTTGGTGGCCATCGGGCGGGCGCCCACGACCGAGGACATCGGTCTCGAGGGTCTCGGTATCGCCACGACACGCGGCTACATCGAGGTCGATGAGTCGTGCCGCACCAATATCCCCACCGTGTTCGCCGTGGGCGATGTAATCCCGACGTTGCAGTTGGCTCACGTCGGATTCGCCGAAGGCATTCTGGTCGCCGAGACGATCGCCGGCCTCGAGCCGCAACCCATCGATTACACCGGTATACCCAGAATCACCTACTCGCACCCCGAGGTCGCCTCCGTCGGCCTGACCACCGAGCAGGCGCACGCAGCAGGGCACGATGTGGTCGATGTCACCTACGATCTGGCGGGCAATGGCAAGGCACGCATCTTGGGTACGTCCGGTGCCGTAAAGGTCGTGGCCGCCAAGAACGGCCCCGTCCTGGGCGTGCACATGGTGGGCGATCGCGCCGGTGAACTCCTCGCGGAAGCCCAGTTGATTGTCAATTGGGACGCGATGCCCGGCGAAGTGGCCCAACATATCCACCCGCATCCAACTTTGTCCGAAGCCATCGGCGAAGCGCATCTCGCACTCGCGGGTAAGCCACTCCACGTTCACTCGTGACAACCAACACCGCGGCACAATCGACACCAGTCCGGGACCCAGGGCGAGATCTCACCCTGGACCTGGTCCGGGTTACCGAAGTCGGGGCACTCGCGGCCGGCAGATGGATAGGGCGGGGGCAGGCCGAGTCTGGCGATGAGGCCGCCGCCCGTGCGATGCGCGAGTTGCTGACCACGGTACCGATGCGTGGCACGGTGGTGGCGAGAAAGCGCCGTCATCAACCTTTGGCCCGCGAAGAAGCCATCGGCAACGGCGCCGAACCCGAGTGCGATGTTGCGGTCGCTCCCATCGACGGACTCACGCATCTGGCGACCGGGACAGCCGGTTCCATCTGCGCACTCGCGGTCGCCGAGCGGGGCGCGATGCGCGAGCTGCAGGGTGCCGCCTACATGCACAAGATGGTGGTTGGCCCAGATGCTGTCGGTGCCATCGATATCCACGCACCAATCGCCGAGAACATCCGGCGAGTGGCAAACGCAAAAGGTACCGAGATTGCCGATTTGTCATGCTCGATCTTGGACCGCCCGCGTCACGCGGAACTCGTGTCCGCCGTGCGGCACGCGGGGGCCATCGTGCGGCTCATTCCCGACGGCGATCTCGTCGCCGCAGTCGCCTGTGCCCGTCCTGAGTCCGACACCGACATCCTCATAGGCATCGGCGGCGCGCTCGAAGGAGTAGTTGCCGCCGCAGCAATTCGATGCATGGGCGGCGAGATGCAGGCACAGCTCGTACCCGATCTCGAAGCCATCGGAGGCAGCCTCGCCGGCGGCAGCGCGGGCGAGGTCCTGCACGCCAGTGACCTCGTCGGTGGCGACGAAGTGCACTTCGCTGCGACGGGCATCACCGGCGGGGACCTCCTCGATGGCGTTGCCTACCGCTCAGCGTATGCCACGACACAATCGATCATGTCGCGTGCGAGCACTGGAACGGTACGGATGGTGCGTACACGAAAGATGATCAACTCCATCCCTATTCATTGAAACCGCCTGCGTCATCGCGGCACGCGTATGTAAGTCGCGGAGCTGACAGTCGTCATGGCGGACAGGACGTCATTGTTTGCCATACAAACAACAATGTGCGACGCTTCTCGGGTGAGTACCCCCGCACGCGCCACGCGCGAAGCCGGCAAAACAACGCGCCTGGCGCTGCTCCGCGCCGCCACCTCGGTGTTCACCGAGTACGGCGAGACCGCATCGGTGGCCCAGATCTGCAAGCAGGCCAACACATATCCCAACCAGGTCACCTACTACTTCGGCTCCAAGGACCAACTCTTCGTCGAGGTGGCCTGCGCCGCGGTGCTGCGCGCCGGTCGTGACGCCGAGGACGCCGCGCAGGCCGCGACGACCGTCGGCGAGTACACCCACGCACTGATCTCCACACTGCTCGGCCGACAAGCACGCAACGTCGAGCTGTTCACCACAGCGATGTCTATGGCGTCGCGGCGACCCGACTTACGCCCACCGATCGGCGAGACGCTCGCCGTGTTGCACGACCGTGGAGCCGAGGCGCTGATGCGCACGCTGGTCCGCACGGGCTGGGAATTGCGGGCGCCCATCGACGTGGAGGCGAAGGCCTTCTGGTCGGCGATTTTCGGGCTGGTGATACAGCAGGCGGCGGCCGGTTCGCAACTCGACTCCAGCCTCGAAGATGCGGTCGCGATCGTGTTCACCAATCTTCAGATCCCCGACAGCGTTCTGCAACATGCGATCTAGCGGGTCTCGATACGGTGCTCGCCTAGCGGCTCGCACCTACTCGACCAGCGAGAAGTTTTCCCGGTGGTCGAGTAGCCGTCGAGCCGCTAGACGAGACGGCGTATCGAGACCAAGCGCGGGAGGGTCTCGATACGGCCACTCACTCCGTTCGCGACCTACTCGACCAGCGGGAGCTCCTTCGATGGTCGAGTAGCCGTCGAGCCGCTAGGCGAGACAGCGTATCGAGACCAGGCGCAACAGGTCTCGATACCGCCACTCACTTCGTTCACGACCTACTCGACCAGCGAAAGAACTCGACCAGCAGCCAAACCCCGAAAGGCAGCCACATGACCCACTCCACCGAGACCACCGCGCACCCACTCCCCCACACAACCCACACCGTCTTCAACCAGTCCGCGCCACGCGTCGACATCAACGAGTATGAACTCAACACCGTTTTGCGCGAAGCGGTCACACGCCACGACGGCGGTTGGGCCGACGACGAACTCCGCGAGATCGGCGAACTCGTGGGCAGCGCCCAGTTCCAGCAAGACGCCCACCTCGCGAACACCATCACGCCGGTGCTGCACACCCATGACCGCTGGGGCAACCGGATCGACGAGGTCGAGTACCACCCGTCCTATCACCGCATCATCTCGGCGTCGGTCGCACACGGCAGCCACACCCGCTGCTGGGCCGATCCGCAGTCCGGCTCGCATGTGGTCCGCGCTGCCGGGTTCATGTTGTTCGGGCAGATCGAACCCGGGCATGCGTGCCCGGTGTCGATGACGCATGCGGTGATCCCGTCGCTTGAACTGCAGCCCGACGTCGCCGCCCAGTGGGTGCCGAAAGCACTGTCGCGCAGCTACTCCCCCGACCTGAGCGCCGACAAGCAGTCCGCGATCTTCGGGATGTCGATGACCGAGAAGCAGGGCGGCTCGGATGTGCGCGCCAACACCACGGTCGCCAAGCCGGTCGCGGGTGGCGGCCCGGGCGGCGAATACCTGCTGACCGGCCACAAGTGGTTCTGCTCGGCACCCATGTCGGATGCCTTCCTGGTCTTGGCACAGGCGCAAGGCGCGGCCGGCGAAGGACTTTCGTGCTTCCTGCTGCCCCGCGTGCTGCCAGATGGCACCCGTAACGTGTTCCGCATCCAGCGCCTCAAGGACAAGCTGGGCAACAAGTCGAACGCGTCGTCGGAGATCGAGCTCGACGGCACCGTCGCGGTGATGGTCGGCGAGCCGGGCCGCGGTGTCCGCACCATCATCGAGATGGTCGCCCAGACCCGCCTGGACTGCGTGCTCGGCAGCGCAGCCGGGATGCGGCAGTCGGTGGCCGAGGCCGTGTGGCACGCCCGCCACCGCGCCGCCTTCGGTGCCACCCTGGCCGATCAACCCGCGATGACCGCGGTGCTGGCCGACCTCGCGCTCGAATCCGAAGCCGCCACGGTCACCGCGATCCGGCTGGCTCGCGCCCACGACGAGGATGCGAGCGATCAGGAGAAGGCCTTCCGCCGGCTGGCCACCGCCGTCGCCAAGTACTGGATCTGCAAGCGCGGACCACACCACTCCTACGAGGCACTGGAATGCCTGGGCGGCAACGGCTACACCGAGGCGTTCCCGTTGGCGATGCGCTACCGCGAGCAGCCGGTGATGGCCGTGTGGGAGGGCTCGGGCAACGTGATCGCGCTCGACGTCCTGCGCGCGATGACCCGCGAACCAGAGTCGGTCGCCGCGTTCGACGCCGAGATCAACAAGGCGCTCGGCGCCAACCGCACCCTGGACCTGCACCTCGAGCGCCTGCGTGACCAGCTCGGTGAGCTCGCCCGGATGGACACTGCCTCGGCACAGGGACATGCCCGCCGTGTGGTCGAGTCGATGGCCCTGGCGCTGGAGGCGTCACTGCTCGTGCGCTACTCCCTGGCCGCGGTCTCCGATGCGTTCATCGCCGCGCGTCTCGGCGCGGATCGCGCCTTCGAGTACGGCGCGCTGCCCACCGGCGCCGACCTGGGCGCGATTCTTTTGCGGCACTGAAGTTTTGCGGCCATTCGTGACGCTCGGCTAGCGCCTCGCTTCCTTCGAGACGCTCGCAAACTCGCTCCTCAGGACCCCGCCTCAGGGAGCGGATAACGCTCGGGCGGGCATTGTCCCGCCCGATCCCTGAGGAGCCCGCGAGGAACGAGTGAGCGTCACGAAGGGTCGCTCAGAGCAGCACACCCGGATTCAGCAGGCCTTGCGGATCGAGCGCCTGCTTGATCCGCGCGGTCAGTTCCATGACGTCCTCGCCCACCTGGTTCGGCAACCACGCCTTCTTCAACCGACCCACCCCGTGTTCGCCGGTGATGGTGCCGCCCAATGCGATCGCGAGGTCCATGATCTCGCCGAACGCCGCCTGGGCACGCGCGGCCTCGTCGGGGTCGGAGGGGTCGAACACGATCAGCGGGTGGGTGTTGCCGTCGCCGGCGTGCGCGATCACCGAGATCATCACCCGACGTTCCGCGGCGATCGTCGCGACACCGTCGATCAGGGCCGGGAGCTGCGGGAGCGGTACGCCGACGTCTTCGAGCAGCAGCGAACCGAGTTTCTCCACTGCGGGGATGGCGGCACGCCGGGCCGCGGTGAATGCCTCGCCTTCCTGCGGGTCGTCGGTGGCGAACACCTCGGTGGCACCGTTGTCCTCGAACGCCCGCTGGATGATCTCCACCTCGGCGGCACCGGCGGGCCCCGGCGCATCCGACTGCGCGACCAGCAGCGCCCCGGCCTCACGGTCGAGACCCATCCGCAGCATGTCCTCGACGGCGTTGATGGACACCGAGTCCATGAACTCCAGCATCGCCGGCCGGATCTGAGCGGTGATGGCCAGCACCGCTTCGCTCGCCTGATGCACGGTGGCGAAGCTGCCGACGACGGTCGACGCCGGTGCCTGCGGCGGCAGCAGCCGCAAGGTGATCTCGGTGACGATGCCGAGCAACCCCTCACTGCCGACGAACAGCTTGGTCAACGGCAGACCGGCGGAGTCCTTGAGTTGTTTGCCACCGAGACGCACCGCCCGGCCGTCCGCGAGCACCACCTCGAGCCCGAGGACATAGTCGGTGGTGACGCCGTACTTCACACAGCACAGGCCGCCGGCGTTGGTGGCGACGTTCCCGCCGATCGAGCAGATCTCGAACGATGACGGGTCCGGCGGATACCAGAGATTGTGCGCGGCAGCGGCGGCCTTCACCTCGGCGTTGAACAATCCCGGCTGGACGACGGCGGTTCGGGTGGCGGTGTCGATGACGAGCTCGCGCATCTTCTCGGTGGAGAGCATCAGCGCGCCGTCGACCGCCGTCGACCCACCCGAGAGGCTCGTGCCCGCTCCCCGCGTCACCATCGGCACCGCGTGCCGCGCGCACCATCGGACGACGGTCTGTACCTGGGCGGTGGTGGTCGGACGCACCAGGGCGAACGGCGTACCGGCATCCGGGTCCTGCGCTCGGTCCTGCCGGTAGGCGGCGAGGATGTCGGGATCGGTGACGACCATTCCGTCCGGCAACTCGGTGGCGAGGGATTCCGGGGTGACGACTTCGGTCATGATCCCAACTGTATGCCCCGCCGTTCGCCCGATTCTTCAACACCGCGAGGCCGCCGGAGTGACGACGCCACGCTCACCAGGCGGAAAATTGCGACGACACCGACTCACAGCAACCCCGCAGCTCATCTGCTCGATGTCCGAAGTGTCGGGTTGTACCGTCACTCACATGCCGCCTGAACCACCTGACCACGACCGGGGACTGCGGTTCGATCTGCAGTCGCTGACCCGGCGACGCATGTTCGCCCTGTTCGCCACCGGTGCCGTGGCCACGACCGCGGCGGCGTGCGGATCGGACTCGTCCGGCGGTTCGTCGGGCACGTCGTCGGCGTCTACGTCGAGCGCCGGTACCGATGCGTCGGGCACGGCGCAGGGCTGCGCGCCCGCCGCTCCCGAGGAGACCGCGGGCCCCTATCCAGGAGACGGCAGCAACGGACCCAACATCCTGATCGCCTCGGGCATCGTGCGCAGTGACATCCGGTCGAGCTTCGGCGACGCCTCGGGCACGGCGGAGGGCGTGCCGGCCACCATCACCATTCGGCTGAAGGATCTCGTCGACAACTGCACACCGGGGCAGGGCATGGCGGTCTATGTCTGGCACTGCGACCGCGACGGCAATTACTCGATGTACAGCCAGGCCGCCGCCGACCAGAACTACCTGCGCGGAGTCCAAGTGGCCGACGCCGACGGCATGGTCCGTTTCACGTCGATCTTCCCGGCCTGCTACGCGGGTCGCTGGCCACACATTCACTTCGAGGTGTTCGATTCGCTCGAGCAGGCCGTGGCCGGATCGGATGCGCGACTCACCTCGCAGATCGCGCTGCCGCAGGATGCGTGTGATGCGGTGTTCGACCACGACAGCGCCTACGCCCAGAGCATCACCAATCTGTCGCACGTGACGTTGGCGTCGGACAATGTGTTCGGCGACGGCTGGGATGCGGAGCTGGCCACGGTCACCGGCAGACCCGCCGACGGCATGACCATCGACATCACCGTCGGGGTCGCATCCAAAGCCGACAACCAGCAGCAGGTGGGTCCGCCCCCACCGGGTGGGCCGGGCATGCCCGGCGGCCCAGGAGGACCGATGCCGAGTCCACCCGGTGGGCGCGGCGGACCGCCGCCTCCGGGAACCTGAGGTTCTCAACCGCCCTGACCGGGCAAAATGGGTTGGGTGAGCGATATGAACGGGTACATCCAGGACGCGGAGAAACACTGGCCGTCGCGCTCGACACAGGTCCGGGATACCGGCCGCGCCGGGGTGACCACCCGCCACCGCGCCGATCGTTCCTGGCCCGACTACCCTGACGTTGTGTTCGGGGCGGGTGACCTGGTGGGCGGCTACGCCATTGACAGCTACCTGGGCAGCGGCAGCAGCGCCGAGGTCTACCGCGCCCATCGGGGTGATGATCCCGATCCGGTCGCGCTCAAGGTCCTGCACACGCGACCCAACGACCAGCAGCGCATGCGCGAACGCTTCGATCGGGAGTTCACCATCGCCACGCTCCTCGATCACCCACACATCGTCGACATGTATTCGCGGGGCGAGATCGACGCCGCGGACGTCGATGACGAGAACCGCACGCCGGCAACGGTTCTGTGGATGGCGATGGAGTTCATCGACGGAACGTCGGCGAACGAACTGATCACCCACCACCCGACCGAGGCCGGGGTCGCGACGATCACGGACATCGGTGAGCAGATCGCCGCGGCCTTGGACTACGCCCATCGTTGCGAGGTCTTGCACCGAGATGTCAAACCCGCAAACGTGATGGTCTCCACGAGCGCCGAGCACACGCGCGCCGTGCTCACCGACTTCGGGATCGCCCAATTGCTCGACGACGCCCGTCCCCTGGCACGCAATGGCCGGGTCCAGGGGTCGATCGCCTATGCCGCCCCGGAACTGCTGACCGCACAACGGCTCTCCCCGGCCACCGATCAATATGCCCTGGCCGCGAGCATGTTCGAGCTGCTCACAGGCGATCCACCGTTTCCGCGGGCGACTGCGTTCGCCATCACCTACGCCCATCTCCACGATCCGGTGCCCGCGCTGACCAAGGCTCATCCGTGGCTGCCGTCGTCGTTGAACTCGGTGTTCGTCAAGGCGCTGGCCAAGAACCCTGCCGATCGCTATGACACCTGTGCGGAATTCACCGACATCATCCGGCGTGCGTTGCGGGATGTCCCGGTGCCCGAACCGGCACGGAGGCGCGGGTGGTGGACGCGGTGAGCGCTTCGCGCCACCTTTCGTTCGGGTGAATGCCGAGGCACCGTATCGAGACCACCACACCGGATCTCGATACGCCCAACCGCTGGTCGAGTAGGCGCCGAGGCGCCAGCCGAGGCACCGAATCGAGACCACCACCGGATCTCGATACGCCCTCGCCTGGCGGCTCGGACTACTCGATCAGCAGGTGGGCATCGACCACTCGATCAGCGGGTGGGGCTACTCGATCAGCGGGTGGGCGTCGACTACTCGATATCAGCGGGTGGGCGTCGACCACTCGATCAGCGGATGGGTCGGCAGCTACTCCTCGATCCGGTACACCCGCAACGCATTCTCTCGGAAGACTTTCCGCAGCACATAGTCGCCGCGGGGTGAGATCAGGTCGATGAGGGCACCGATGATCATGTCGAGCGACGCGTTGGGTTTGTCGATCGGGAAGTTGGAGCCGAAGATCACCCGGTCCGCGCCGAAATGGCCGAGGACATGCTCGACGAGAGGTCCGATCATCTCGGCGAGTGTGCCTCGGCTGCCGACGTTGCCCCACCGTTCGCGCCCGTAGCCGAGCACGGGCAGTCCGAGACCCGACAGCTTGACCATCACGTTGGGGCAGGCGGCGACGGTGATCATCCGTTCGCGCCACAGGCGCAGGATGTCGGCGCGCGCCCCCGCCGTCGCCCCGGTCCGTGCGCCGACCGGACCGAACACCCCGACGGGCGCGCCGATGTGATCGACGACGATGGTCACCTCCGGGTACTCGCGCGCCAGGGTCACCACATCGTAGAGCTGATGGGAGTACACGAAGGCGTCGAAGACCAGCTTCCGCTCGGCGACCTCGGCGAAACCCTTCAGAAAGGCGGTCGAGGCGAGAATGCCGTCGCTGTCCGCGCCGTTGCGGATCTTGGGGTCCGGGTGGCGCGTGGTGATCCACCGGATGCCGCGCATGCGGTCGGTGAGCGCGGCGTGCTCGTCGAGCAGTTCCGGAAACCTTTCGGAGCGCGGATCGGCATGCGCGACGATCGCGCCGAGACGGGGCGCCGACCCGAGCCCGAACGGCAGCCCGACCACGTAACGGGTCTCCTCGACCGCCGAGCGGCCCGCCGGGGACTCCGAACCGCCGGCTGTGTCGTCGCCGCGCCAGTGCGACTCCATGTGCACCACCGTGTCGACCCGAACGCCGGCAATCGGCGGAACCATGACTGCGTCGGCCAGATACTGCATCGGCTCATAGACCCGCGCCACCGTGCTCGGGGTCAGCACGTATTCGCGGTCCGCCTGCGACACCACCATCGGGAACACCCGGTCCCCGAACGACGGGACGAACCGATACAGCCGCGAGAGTCGGTTCGCCGCCCATGGTGTGCTCCGCGGATTCCACTGGTGCAGATGGGCATCGACTATGCCCGGAATCACGCCATCGAGCGA
The DNA here is from genome assembly GCF_058129505.1 of Gordonia sp. LMA484. NCBI lineage: Bacteria > Bacillati > Actinomycetota > Actinomycetes > Mycobacteriales > Gordoniaceae > Gordonia > Gordonia sp. LMA484. The sequence goes on along the minus strand of NZ_CM176700.1, from coordinate 6,374,200 downwards.
GCTCACCTACCCGAGATTGCCACAGTTGACGCGGACCCGACATCGAATGATCGATCGTAAGTCACCGTCGCTCGACCGTTAGGGTGACTAGAGTCTTTCGGGATAATCGGGTCGACGCGGAACAACGGATCAACGGGGAGGTGAGTGCGACGTGGCCAGTCACTCTCGGCACACGCTGCATCACCTCCGTGACCTGATCAATCGCGACCCCGACCGCTTCTCCACCAACATCTACACGCGGATGTTCTCCATCGACCCGGACCTCCGGGAACTCTTCCCGGCCGTGATGGCGGGTCAGCGCGATGCGTTCTTCCGGGTGATCGACCATGTGCTCGACGTCGTGCCGAGCGAAGCCGGGCATCAGGAGCTGATCGAATTCCTGGCGCAACTCGGCCGTGACCACCGCAAGTACGGCGTGCGGCCCGAGCATTACGGCCTCATCTACCAGGCGTTGATCGCCGAGTTCGCCGCGATCCTCGGCGATTACTGGGACGACGAGGCGGCGCAGACGGTGACGCAGGCGATGATGCTGACCACCGGGGTGATGCGCGGAGCCGCCGAAACCGCGCCCCATCCGGCGTTGTGGTCGGCGCAGGTCGTGGAGAAGTTCCGCATCACCCGTGACCTGGCGGTGGTCCGGCTGCGCACCGACGCGCCGCTTCGGTTCGACGTCGGCCAGTACCTCGAGGTTCAGGTTCCGCAACGCCCGAAGGTGTGGCGCAATCTGTCCCCTGCCATCCCCCCGAACCCGGCGGGCGAACTCGAGTTCCATGTCCGTGCCGTGCAGGGAGGAACGGTGAGCTCCGCGATCGTCGGTGAGACGCGGCCCGGCGATGTCTGGTATTTCGCTCAGGGCCACGGCACGCTGCACGTCGACCGGCAGCGGCCGGTGCTGATGGTCGCGGGCGGGACGGGCCTGGCGCCGCTGCGAGCGCTGTTGATCGAGATGTCGAAACGGGCCGACTCGCCGCCCACCCACATCTTCTATGGGATGCGGTACCCGGGCGAGCTGTATGACCTCGCGGTGCTGCGTCGGATCGCGGCGACCAATCCGTGGCTGACGGTGACCGCGGTGTCGGAGGAGACTGCCGATCCGTGGTGGATCACGTCGATGGCGACGCCGGAGGCATTGGGGATCGAGCACCGGATCGGCACCCTGGCCGAGGTGGTCGCCGGGTCAGGCCCGTGGGATGACCATCAGGTCCTGATCGCGGGGTCGGCGAAGATGATCGACACGACCCGTCGCCGACTGCTCATCGCCGGTGCGCGGGCCAGCATGATCCAGCACGACCCGGTCGGCTGACGGTCCGAGCTTCCTCCCCCGGGTATCGCCAAACTCTCCACCAGCCGGCGGGGGACCTGCCGATACCAGGGGAACGAACAGAGCGTCTTCGCGTCAGGGCGGGCCGTAGGTGGTGCCCGGGCCGCCGCCGAACACGGTCTCCGTCGTCGTCTCGGTGACGGTGACGGTCGGCGCATCGGTGGCGGTCTCGGTCTCGGTTTCGGTCTCGGTGGCCGTCGACGTCTCGGTGACGGTCTCCCGCTGAGCGCGCACCGTCGTGGTCGCCACCTCGGTACGGACCTGTGTCACCGGTTCGGCAGTGCGGGTCACGGTCGTCGGTGGCGCGGTCTCGGTGACCGTGGACGTCGGGGCCGCGTCTTCGTCGGCAGCGTCGACCCCGGCGAAGACGGCCGACGCTGCGATCGCGCCGAGGGCCAAGGCCGCCACGATCGCTGCGCCGATCAGCCACCAGCGACGGTTCGACGACGCTCCGCGCACCGCGGCAGCGGGTCGCACCGCGAGTGTGGCCGCACCGACGGCAGCGGCGAGCGCCGGTTGGTGGGCCACCGTGACCGGGCGCGCCAGTGCGTACTCGAGGGCCGACGCCGCGCCGGGCACCTCCGCCCCCGGGCCGGTACACACCACCGACGTCACCGACGAACCGCCGGGTGCGGCCACCACCGCGTCGGCGACAGCACTGGCATGGGCCGGATCGGTGACGGGACCGGGGGAACCGTAGGCGAACTCGGCCGTGCCGAGCACCTCGCCGGTCGCCGAGTCCAGTGTGACCACCGACGATCCCGGCGACGGGACCGCCGCGCGGTCCAGGTCGACGACGGCGATGATGCCGCGGCCGGCGACCACCGCGCGGGCCGCCTCGGCAAGGGCGCTCGGCGAGTCGGTGACAAGAACCTTGTCGTACCAGCCAGGCCGAGACGTCCCGGGCGAAAGATTCGACTGCAGATAGCTTTGCGTGGCCGGCCGCGCACAGGCGATACCGATCCGATCGATCTCGTACGGCACGGAATCCACGAGCTCGTGGATCGCGGTCTCCGAACTCTGTGCCGACGGATCGGGCAGCTCGACCAGGTTGGTGGCGATGATCTCGCCGTCTGGGCCACGGACGATGGAGGCCACCTGATCCTCGACGACGGAGATCCCGAGCACCGACCCGGCCGAGGGCGAGCCGCCCCCGAAATGGGCGCCCTTCGTCTCGGCCATGTCCTCAGTCCTGTCTCCGGCGACGTTTCGTCCCGAGTCAGGGTAGCGGGTGGGCGATGTCGCCGATCAGTCGGCTTTACGCTTGCGCCGCGGCTGCCACACCACCAGCGCGCTGGTCCGTGGTACCGGCACCAGTTCGCCGCCACGCCGCTGGGACGCGCTGTCGAGGTCGGCCTGGAGTTCACGAACCCGCTGCTGGAGCGCGTCGACCTGATTGCTCAGGTCGATGATCCGCTTGATCCCGGCGAGGTTCACACCCTCCTCCTGGGACAGGCGCTGGATCTCGCGGAGCAGTTCGACGTCGCGCGTGGAGTAGCGCCGGCCGCCGCCGCTCGTGCGTTGCGGCGTGACCAGACCGAGCCGGTCATAGGTGCGCAGTGTCTGCGCATGCATGCCGGCGAGTTCGGCGGCGACCGAGATGAGGAACGTCGCGGCACTCTCGTTCTCGAAGTCGCGCGCCATCATCATCGCCCCCACCCGGCGCGGGGATCGAAACCGGCGGCCTTCTCCGCGGCGGCGTACTGCCGCATCGCTTCGGCGGCCGCGTCGTCCAGTTTCGGCGGTACGGCCACCTTGACGGTGACGAGCAGGTCACCGGCGCCGCCGGACCGCTTGGGCACCCCACGTCCTCGGACCCGCAGGGTGCGGCCGTCGGTGGTGTTCGCCGGGATCTTGACCCCGACGGTCCCGTCGAGCGTCGGCACCGACACCGTCGCACCGAGCACGAGCTCGGAGATGCTGACGGGCAGCTGCACTTTGAGGTCGTTGCCGCTGCGGGTGAACACCTTGTCGGCGGTGACGTGCACGACGACGTACAGGTCGCCGGACGGCGCTCCGCGACGGCCCGCCTCCCCCTGGCCGGCCAAGCGAATGCGCTGGCCGTCCTCCACGCCGGCGGGAATGCGGACATTGATGGTGCGGGCGCGGACCTTCACGCCGGTGCCCTCGCAATCCGAGCACGGATCGTCGATCCGTGACCCGGTGCCCTGGCAGTCCTGGCACGGTTCGCTGAAACCGAACGCCCCCTGGTTGCGGCTCACGAACCCGGAACCGTTGCAGTTCGGGCAGACCCGCGGACTGGTGCCCGGCTTCGCGCCGCTGCCATGGCAGGTCGTACAGGGAGCCGGGCTGGTCACCCGCAATGGGACGGTCGTACCCATCGCGGCGTCCTTGAACGACAACGACGTCTCGGTCTCGAGGTCGTTGCCGCGCTTGGGCCGAGTGGCCGTCGAGTTGCGCGGGCCGCGGTTGAACAAGCCCTCGAACAGGTCGCCGAATCCGCCGCCGGCGCCGCCCGCGTCGCCCCCGCCGAACAGGTCGCCGATGTTGAAGTCGGCGCCGGTCGACGTCGTGTAGGTCGTTCCCCCGCCTCCGGGGAAGCCCCCGGGGAACCCGTTGCCTCCGCCGCGGAATCGTCCGCCGGCGAACATGGCGCGGGTCTCGTCGTATTCCTTGCGCTTCTCGGCATCGGACAGCACGCTGTGTGCTTCAGACACCCGCTTGAATCGCTCTTCGGCCGCGGTGTCACCCGGATTCGCATCGGGGTGCAGCTCGCGAGCGAGCTTCCGGTAGGCCTTCTTGATCTCTTCAGCTGAAGCGTCAGAAGCAACGCCCAGGTCCTTGTAGAAGTCGTGTTCCAACCACTCTCTCTGCGGAGCCACCAGACGTCACCTCCTTCGATATGTCAATTGTCTGGATGAAGTTGTCCTTGTTCAGTTGTCGTTCACTCCTCCCTGAGGAGCGAGCTTGCGAGCGTCCCCGCCCCCTGAGGAGCGAGCCGAGCGTCCCCGCCCCCTGAGGAGCGAGCCGAGCGTCCCCGCCCCCTGAGGAGCGAGCCGAGCGTCCCCGCCCCCTGAGGAGCGAGCCGAGCGTCCCCGCCCCCTGAGGAGCGAGCCGAGCGTCCCCGCCCCCTGAGGAGCGAGCCGAGCGTCCCCGCCCCCTGAGGAGCGAGCCGAGCGTCCCCGCCCCCTGAGGAGCGAGCCGAGCGTCCCCGCCCCCTGAGGAGCGAGCTTGCGAGCGTCACGAAGGGCGCCCCTTCGTGACGCTCGTCGCTAGCGCTCCTCGCTCCTCAGGGAGCGGGGTGGTCGCTAGCTCTAGCGCTCCTCGCTCCTCAGGGAGCGGGGTGGTCGCCAGCCCTAGCGCTCCTCGCTCCTCAGGGAGCGGGGTGGTCGCCAGCCCTAGCGCTCCTCGCTCCTCAGGGAGCGGGGTGGTCGCCAGCCCTAGCGCTCCTCGCTCCTCAGGGAGCGGGGTGGTCGCCAGCTCTAGCGCTCCTCGCTCCTCAGGGACCGGGTGGTCGCTCAGGGAGCGAGGAGGTCACCAGCGCTCCTCGCTCCTCAGGGATCGAGAAGGGTGCGCTTATTGTGCACCAGTCTGTTCAGTTGCATTGCTCGGTGTATCAACCGGGTCGGTGACCGTGACCATCGCGTGACGGATCACCTTCTCGCCGAGCCGGTAGCCGGTGCGGTACACGGCACCGATGACCGGCTCCGCGCCCTCACCGTCGTGCTGGACCGCCTCGTGCAATTCGGGGTCGAACACGTCGCCCGGTTCGCCGAACTTGGCGAGTCCCTCGCCGGCCAGTGCGCCGGCCAGTTTGTCGGCGACACCGCGCAGCGGTCCGCTCTCGAGGTCGCCGTGCTCACGGGCACGGTCGAGGTCGTCGAGAACCGGCAGCAACTTGTCGATGAGGAGCTGCTTGCCATAGGCGACCGATCCCTGCTTCTCCTCGGCAGCCCGCCGCCGGAAGTTGGCGAACTGGGCCCGTTCTCGTTGCAGGTCCGCGGTCAGCTCGGCCACCCGCTCGTCGGCGACGTCGGCGGCTGTCTCGCCCTCGTCGGGCGCCGCATCCGTAACCGGCTCGGCTTCCGCCGGGCCCGGTCCGGCGGCCGGATCCTCGCGCACCTCACCCGTTTCCGGGTCGATGCGACGACGATCGGTCACCGTGACCGGTTCCTCGGCAGCGTGCGTGCCGTCCGGCCCGCCAGCGGTCACTTGTTGTCCCCGGTGTTCGACGGCTCGTCGACGACCTCGGCGTCCACCACGTCGTCGCCGCCGGCAGTCTCACCTTCCGGTGCGCCACCGTTGGGCGACTCCGCAGCCGATGCCGCATAGATCGCCTGACCCATCTCCTGCGACTCGGTCGACAGCTTCTCGATCGCGGCCTTGATGGCGGCGATGTCGGTGCCCTTCAGAGCCTCCTGAGCCTCCGCGATCGATGCCTCGACCTTGTCCTTGACCTCGCCCGGCACCTTGTCCTCGTTGTCCTTGAGGAACTTCTCGGTGTGGTTGACCAACGACTCGGCCTGGTTGCGGGTCTCGGCCTCCTCGCGACGCTGACGGTCCTCGTCGGCGTGCGCCTCGGCGTCCTTGATCATCCGGTCGATCTCGTCCTTGCTCAGGCCCGAGCCCTCCTGGATGCGGATCGAGTTCTCCTTGCCGGTGCCCTTGTCCTTGGCGGTGACGTGCACGATGCCGTTGGCGTCGATGTCGAAGGTCACCTCGATCTGCGGCACACCCTGCGGCGCAGGGGCGATGCCGCCGAGTTCGAACGAACCGAGCAGCTTGTTGTGCGAGGCGATCTCACGCTCACCCTGATAGACCTGGATCTGCACCGACGGCTGATTGTCCTCGGCCGTGGTGTAGGTCTCCGACCGCTTGGTCGGGATCGTGGTGTTGCGCTCGATCAGCTTGTGCATCACGCCGCCCTTGGTCTCGATACCGAGGCTCAGCGGGGTCACGTCGAGCAGCAGCACGTCCTTGACCTCGCCGCGCAGCACGCCGGCCTGCAGGGCGGCGCCGACGGCGACGACCTCATCGGGGTTGACGCCCTTGTTGGGCTCCTGGCCACCGGTGAGTTCCTTGACCAGCTCGGTCACCGCGGGCATACGGGTCGAACCGCCGACGAGCACCACGTGATCGATGTCGCCGACGGCGATGCCGGCGTCCTTGATGACGGCCTGGAACGGCGCACGGGTGCGCTCGAGCAGGTCCGAGGTGATCTTCTGGAACTCGCTACGGCTCAGCTGCTCATCGAGGAACAGCGGGTTCTTCTCCGCGTCGACGGTGATGTAGGGCAGGTTGATCGAGGTGCTCTGCGACGCAGACAGTTCGATCTTGGCCTTCTCCGCAGCCTCACGCAGACGCTGCATCGCCATCTTGTCCTTGGTCAGGTCGATGCCGTTCTGGCTCTTGAACTTGTCGACGAGCCAGTCGACGATGCGCTGATCCCAGTCGTCGCCACCGAGGTGGTTGTCGCCGGAGGTCGCGCGGACCTCGACCACACCGTCGCCGATCTCGAGCAGCGAGACGTCGAAGGTACCGCCACCGAGGTCGAAGACGAGGATGGTCTGCTCGCTCTCGCCCTTGTCCAGGCCGTAGGCCAGTGCGGCGGCGGTGGGCTCGTTGACGATACGCAGGACGTTGAGGCCGGCGATCTGGCCGGCTTCCTTGGTGGCCTGGCGCTGCGAGTCGTTGAAGTAAGCCGGGACGGTGATGACCGCGTCGGTGACGTCCTCACCGAGGTAGGACTCGGCGTCGCGCTTCAGCTTCTGCAGGGTGCGGGCGCTGATCTCCTGCGGGGTGTACTTCTTGTCGTCGATCTCGACGGACCAGTCGCCTTCGCCCATGTGACGCTTGACCGACCGGATGGTGCGGTCGACGTTGGTGACCGCCTGGTTCTTCGCCGGCTGTCCGACCAGAACCTCACCGTTGCGTGCGAAAGCGACGATCGAGGGCGTGGTGCGGGAGCCTTCGGCGTTGGCGATGACGGCGGCCTCGCCGCCTTCGAGCACGGAGACCACCGAGTTGGTGGTGCCGAGGTCGATTCCAACTGCACGAGACATATGTGTTCCTCCTAGTTCATGGGTCTGCACCCAAGTACGTGCCCGGGTCCGGCGCCGGTCTGGCACGAACCGCGGATGTTCTTCGAAACCCGCGCGGGACCCGAACCTCAGTGCATCCGACTCATGTCCTACTGAAAGAACGAGCCGGAGTCAACCTGGGTTGAGTCTACACGACTCAGGTTTCTCGATGAGTCCAACGGGACGATCGGGGAGAATGTTCCCGATTTCGCGGTCAAAGTTGAGCTCATATCACTCAATGTGAGTCAAATCTCACTGCCCGGCTCCGGTCATGCGACACCCAGCGACCGCTGTTTAGACTGCATCAGCCGGGCATGGACCCGGTCTCCAGATGCGAGGCCTGTGACCTCGGAAGGCGGGGTCGTGACATCGAAGCCGACGATGACTGACCGGCAGGCGCGGTTCGGGCGGGCGGCTCTCGACGTCATCGCCGCCGGCGGCCTGCGAGCACTCACACATCGATCGGTGGACGAGGCGGTCGGCCTGCCCGCCGGCTCGGTCAACTACTACGCACCGACCCGATCTCGACTCCAGGCACTCGCGCTCGCCGAGGTGTACGAGCAGATGTATGCCATCGCGATACGGGCGTTCACCCCGATACTCGCGGCCGGAAACGACTCCTCCACCGACATGATCCTCGACTGCACCACCGACTTCGTCGAGGCGATGTCCACCGAAGGGCAGGGCGTGGTGAGTGCGCGCCACGCGCTGGTCGTGGAAGCCCAGTTCGACGACGAACTGCGCAAGCAGGTGAACGCCAACCGCAGCGCCTTCATCGAGTTCACCGAGCCGTTCGTGGCGGCGTTCGGACCGGACAGCCCGGAACGGTCGGCGGAACTGGTGGTGGCGCTCATCGACGGACTCATCCAGCAGCAGACACTGATCGCGACCACACACTTCCCCCGGGAATTGATCCGCCTGGCGATCGCGCGCATCTTCGGTTTCCCGACCGGCGACGACTGATCGATCCTACCGCCGACGGGTAGCGAAGGATCGCGGTGGCGTCCCATCGCGCCCTGGAGTACGACGACGACCGATACAGCGCCGGGAAGGCCTGCGGGACAGTGCATCTCGTTGATTTGTTGGCCCGATACGTGCCGACGTTCACGGTGACATGTTCACCGGCGATGACTGCCACCACGCGGTCGGCGCCTACCACCGTCGACGTCGCGACGACTCCGGCGGCGATGGCAGCGGCGCGAGCCGACGATCGCCCGAACACGCTGATGACCGTGGGGCCGACCAGCAGGACACCCGTGACTTCCACACATTCGGTGAGGCGCTCGTCGACGCCACCCGGCGGAGATGGGGGCGCCATACGAGAACGCCACCGTGTTCATGAACATTCTCGAGGACCTCGAGATCTGATACGCGCCGTTCAACGGCTACGGCTCAGACAGGTTCCGGCGGCAGCGCATCCCCGGGGAAGCCCCGGGCGGGGTGCACCTCGAAGGTGAAGACTTCGGCCTGAACCCCGGGGTCGTCGTTCATGAGTCCGGTGGTCGTGTCGACGTCGCGATCGAAGATGCCCACACCGCACACATCCGAATCGTCGAGGACCGGGAGCACCACGGACAGGGCGCCGGCCGCCCGGAGCGCGAAATTGCGGCGGCCGTGTTCCCAGATGATCGCCTCGGCCTCGGGAGATTTGTACTTCGGGCCGGGCCGAAGGATGACCACGGAATACGGCTGGGCGTACTGAAGACTCGTCTGCATTTCTTCGTCGGTGATGGTGGGTAGATCGGTCATGGGACCTCCTCGACATCCGTTCCGCGCGGGTCGCAGGCTCACCTGATCCGGGCGCAGCGTTGACAAACCGCAGTACCGATTATCGTCGTCGCACTCATCGGCTGCTGCCGATGTGGCCGAATCAGAGCCGCCGATCCAGCACCCACCCGAACGGCACAGACTCTTGACTTTCCCGCATCGTCTATCAATGATAGTTCTATGCCTATCAACGATAGGAGCCGCTGATGCCGCCACTCACACTCGATAAGCGCGCCGCGCGACGCCGGCAGATTCTCGACGCCGCGTGGTCGATTGCGAACGAGAGCGGTCTGGGTGCGGTGACTCTGCACGAGGTCGCCCGACGCGTGGGCATGCGGCAGCCATCGCTGTACAGCTATGTGTCGTCGAAGCTGGATCTGTTCGACGCGATGTTCGCCGAAGCCTACGAGGAGTTGCTCGCACGGATCGATGCCGTTCCCGCGGCCGGTTCGGCCCGCGAGCAACTGATGCGGCTGTCGCAGACGATCGTCGAGTTCGTCGTGGACAACCCGCCACGCCAACAGCTGCTGTTCCAGCGCACCATTCCCGGATTCGTCCCCTCAGAGACCTCCTACCGGTTGGCGGAGCAACTGGTACGGCGCACACAGGTCCTGCTTGTCGCGGCCGGCGCGACACTGCCTGCCCAACTCGATGCCTACACCGCCGTCATAGCCGGCATCGGGGCCCAGCAGATCGCCAACGACCCCGGAGGTGACCGATGGACCCGACATGTCGAGACCATGGTCGCGCTCGTCGTCGACCACTTCCCCCGAGAGGACGCCACACAATGACTTCGTTCGAAAGCACCCGTCCCGCAACAGACATCAAGCGGATCGGCCACGACGAGGCGATGCAACTCACCGCCACCGAGAACGCGCGCCTGCTCGAACTGCTTCGACGCCTCGGTCCCGACGACTGGGCGAAGGCCACCGACTGTGACGGCTGGACGGCCCGAGACGTGGTGGTCCATGTCATCGCCTCGGCCCAGGCGCAGGCCAACCCGCTGGAATTCCTCCGGCAGGTCCGGGCCGGGAGACCACTGACCGCTGAGATCGGTGGCGAACACTGGGTCGACGGCCTCAACGAGGCACAGCTACGGGCCCGGACCCGCTGGCAGACAGACGAACTGGCGAACCTGTGGGAAACGCACTCCGCCGCCGCATTGCGGGCACGAACGCGTATGCCCACACCCATTCGCGCACTTCCGCTGTTGCCGATCGGCACCCCCCTCGGCGTGGACCTCGGCTGGAAGCCCCTCGGGTACCTGTTCGACATCGGCTTCACCCGCGACACCTGGATGCATCGCGTCGACCTCGCGCGGGCAACCGGCCTCGAGCTGCAGCCCACCGCCGATCACGACGGACGGATCGTCGAGGACATCCTGGCCGAGTGGGCAGAAGTCCACGACCAGCCCTTCACACTCGACCTCGAGGGCCCCGCGGGTGGCCGCTTCACCGGCCACGGCGGCGCACCGACGATCGGCATCGACGCCATCGAGTTCGCGCGCACCCTCTCCGGCCGTGCCGAGGGCCACGGAGCCCTCGCCAACAGACTTCCGCTCTGACAACCCACGAAAGGCAGATCGATGTCCACCTCAACCGAAGCACACACCGCGACAACCAGTTTGGCCGAATCCAACAAGCTCGCCGACCGGCGTTTCGTCGACGAGATCATCAACGGTCAGCATCTGGAGATGATCAGTGACATCGTCACCGAGGATTTCGTCGAGCAGAATCCGCCGCCCGGCCAAGGCCCCGGGCGCGACGGCCTACGCGACTTCTTGGCCCAGATGTTCAACGCCTTCCCCGACCTGCGGTGGTCGGTCCACGAGATGGTGGCCGAGGGCGACCGCGTGGCGGCCTGGTCGACGTGGACGGGCACCCACCGCGGAGAATTCCTCGGCATCCCGGCGACAGGCCGATCGGTGACGGTCGAGGCCTGGACCTTGGATCGTTTCCGGGACGGCAAGCTGAGCGAGAGCCGCATCATCATGGATGCGATGGGCATGATGGCACAGCTCCAGGGCGACGCGTAGTCGGCACAACACAACAGACGGGCGGTGCGTAGGACCTTCCTACGCACCGCCCGGCCGTGTGTGCCGTTGTGCCCGTGCGGATCAGGCCGCCGTAGCGTTCGCCTCCTGCGCCGGCTCGAGCGCCTGCACGATGATGTCGGCGACATCGACCATGGGCTTGACCTCCAACGCGTCGAGCACCTCGGCCGGCACATCGTCGAGGTCGGGCTCGTTGCGCTGCGGGATGAACACGGTCGTGAGCCCGTTGCGTTGCGCGGCAAGCAGTTTCTGCTTGACCCCGCCGATCGGCAGCACCCGACCGTTCAGCGTGACCTCACCGGTCATACCCACCTCGGCACGCACCTTTCGCCCGGTCGCCATGGAGACCAGCGCGGTCACCATGGTGACGCCCGCGCTCGGACCGTCCTTGGGCACCGCGCCGGCGGGCACGTGCACGTGGATGGTCTTGTCCAGCGCTGTCGGGTCGACACCGAGCTGCTCGGCGTGCGCCCGGACATAGGACAGCGCGATCTGCGCGGATTCCTTCATCACGTCGCCGAGTTGTCCGGTGAGCTGCAGTCCGGGCTTGCCGTCCGTCGAGTTGGCCTCGATGAACAGCACGTCGCCACCCATTCCGGTCACCGCCAGGCCGGTGGCCACGCCGGGCACCGCGGTGCGTTCGGCCGATTCCGGGGTGAACCGTGGCCGCCCCAGATATTCCTTGAGGTCGGGCTCGTCGATCGTGACCGGTGTGGTGGCCTTGCCTGATTCGATATTGGTGGCGGCCTTGCGGAGCGCCTTGGCGAGTAGCCGCTCGAACTGCCGCACACCGGGTTCCCGGGTGTAGTCGGCGGCGATCTCACGCAGCGCCGCGTCGGTCACGGTCACCTCGTCGGCGGTCAGGGCCGCCCGTTCGGCCTGCCTCGGCAGCAGGTAGTCGCGGGCGATGGCGACCTTGTCGTCCTCGGTATAGCCGTCGAGCGTGACCAGCTCCATCCGGTCCAGCAGCGCCGACGGGATGTTCTCCACCACGTTGGCGGTCGCCAGGAACAGGACGTCGGACAGGTCGAGGTCGAGATCCAGGTAGTGATCGCGGAACGTGTGGTTCTGCGCAGGGTCGAGGACCTCGAGTAGTGCCGCCGCCGGATCACCGCGGTAGTCCGAGCCCACCTTGTCGATCTCGTCGAGCAGCACGACTGGATTCATCGATCCGGCCTCGCCGATGGCGCGGACGATCCGGCCGGGCAGAGCACCGACGTAGGTGCGGCGGTGACCACGGATCTCGGCCTCGTCGCGCACACCACCGAGAGCGACGCGCACGAACGTGCGGCCCAACGCGCGGGCCACGCTCTCGCCGAGCGACGTCTTGCCGACACCGGGCGGGCCGGCCAGCACCATGACGGCCCCGGAGCCGCGGCCGCCGACGACCTGGAGGCCGCGTTCGGCGCGACGTGCACGCACCGCCAGGTATTCGACGATGCGGTCCTTGACGTCCTCGAGGCCGTGGTGGTCGGCGTCGAGGATCTCGCGGGCACCGGCGATATCGGTGGAGTCGTCGGTCTTGACGTTCCACGGCAGGTCGAGCACGGTGTCGAGCCAGGTGCGGATCCAGCCGGTCTCCGGCGACTGGTCGCTGGCGCGTTCGAGCTTGCCGACCTCACGCAGCGCGGCCTCGCGCACCTTGTCGGGCAGGTCGGCGGTCTCCACGCGACCGCGGTAGTCGTCGGCGCCGTCGGGTTCGTCCTCACCGAGTTCCTTGCGGATCGCGGCGAGTTGCTGACGCAGCAGGAATTCCTTCTGCTGCTTCTCCATGCCGCTGCGCACATCGTCGGCGATCTTGTCGCTGACCTCGGTCTCGGCGATGTGTTCGCCGGTCCACTCGGTGAGCAGGGTGAGTCGCTCGGCGATGTCCGGCGTCTCCAGCAGCTGACGCTTCTGGGCGTCGGTGAGCCAGGACGTGTACCCGGCGGTGTCGGCAAGGTCGGACGGATCGGTCATCTTGTTGACCGCGTCGATGATCTGCCACGCCTCGCGACGCTGCAGCATGGCCAGCACCAGCTTCTTGTACTCGGCGGCCAGCGCCTTCACCTCGTCGGTGATCTCGGGGTCGTCGACCTCGGTGATCTCGACCCACAGGGCCGCGCCCGGACCGGTGGTGCCGGACCCGATGTGGGCCCGCTTCTCGCCCTTCACGACGACGGCTGTGCCGCCGCCGGGAATCCGGCCGATCTGGACGATCGACGCGAGCACGCCGTAGGTGGGATAGCGGTCGTCCAGACGCGGGGCGACCAGCAGTTTTCCGGACTCGCTGGCCCGGGCCGCGTCCACCGTCGCCTGAGCGGCGTCGTCGAGCGGGATCGGCACCACCATGCCGGGCAAGACGACCAGGTCAGGAACGAACAGGACGGGCACTGAGTATGTCTCAGTCATCTAACCTCCAAAGTTCAGTCTGACCGACTCAACCCTGGTGGCCGGATGTTTGTTCCCTGCGATATTTCGCCAGGAGCTGAAGATGGCCGAGTGGGTTCGCCCCTCCGCTTGATCAGCAGTAACTCAAGCCGCCGCCACGAGCAAGACATCGTTGCAGGTCCCCCGAAAGTCCGGGGTGAGGCCCACCCTGCAGAGCGATGTGTCGAGGCGTGCGGGTGTCCAAACATGTAACACATGAGCGCTCGCCGAATCGTGGCCATCCGGGCAGCAGTGATGGCTACCGCCTCAGCCCTCGTGGTCATGTCGTGCGGCCTGCTCAGTGGCTGCACGACGTCGGCCCCGGCATCGGACGGGACTGCCGCTGACGGACGCGGATCGATCGTGTCGACAACCGAACTCGCGACCCGCTCAGCACCCCAGATCGGATCCTGGCTCGGCGGCGAATCCTTCGACACGTCGTCAGTGCGCTTCGGTGTCGATACCTATCGCATCGTGACCGGACTGTCGACGCCCGGGGCCGGGCCACCACCGCCAGCGGGCTGCTGGCCGTTCCCCGCAGCAGCGATGAGCTGACGCTGGTGTCGTACGCGCACGGAACCACGAGTTACAAACCAGACGCCCCTTCCCTGGCCCAGGACGCGTGGGGTCCCGGCCCTGCGATCATGTACGCCGCGAGCGGTTTTGCAGCCGCGGCTCCCGACTACCTCGGTCTGGGCGAGGGGCCCGGTCGCCACCCGTGGATGGACGTCCCGTCGGAGACGTCGGCCTCGCTGGACTTCCTGCAGGCCTCGCGAAGGTTCCTGGACCAGCTGGGTCGCGACACGACCGGAGACGTCCTGGTCACCGGGTTCTCGCAAGGCGCCTCGGCGGCGTTGGGGCTGGCCCGAGCACTCGCCGACGGCGCCGACCCCGACCTCCGGCTTCGCGCGGTGGCACCGGTCAGCGGAGCCTACGCGTTCCGCGATGCCGAGATCCCCGCCATGCTCGACGGGCACGTCGACCAACGGCTGGCAGTTGCATACACCGCCTACCTCTTCACGTCGTGGAATCACCTCCACGGCGGAATCTACGACGCTCCGACCGAGATCTTCCGACAGCCGTACGCCGACCACGTCGACAGCTATTTCGACGGCACCACCCCCGGTCAGATCATGCTCGCCGGCCTGCCGGCGACCCTGGACGAGTTGCTCACGCCACGCGGGTTCAGTCTGTTGCGGCGTCCAACGGGCAGCTTTGCCCGAGCGCTGAGCGTCGCCGACGACGTGTGCCATAGCTGGAACTCGCAGATCCCGCTGCGGCTTTACACCGTGCCGCACGATGAGCAGGTCACACCCGACAACACCGATCGGTGCATCGATCAGCTGCGCCGACAGCAGGCCGCGGTCCAGCGCGTCACACTGCCCAACCAGTCGTATGCCGGCTCCGCCCATCTCGGATCGAACATCGCGTCGATTGACCCCATCGTCGAATGGTTCTCTTCGCTCATCCACTAGACACTGGCAGACAGCGCTCCCCAAAGCGGTCCGATGCGCACTACATTCGGTAGACGAGCGACCCATCCAGAAAAGGGTGCCGTTCGAATCCAACACGTGAGCACCGGACCGACCTGTATCTACCGAGGAGTGCGTGTATGACCGGAACGACATTCGCCCGCCGTCTGATGGTGTCGCTGGCGTGCCTGACCATGGCACTTGGGGGCTCGCTGATGTTCTCGAATGCCCAGGCCAAGGCCGCCACCTGCCCTGATGTGGAGGTGATCTTCGCGCGCGGCACCGCTGAACCCGCCCCACCGCTGGGGCTGACCGGCCTATCCCTGGTGGAAGCGGTTCGTTCGCAGCTGCCCGGCAAGTCCGTCGTCGGCTACGGGGTGAACTATCCCGCGAGCGACAAGTTCAATGACAGGCTCGCCATCGCCGATTCGGTGACGACCGGTGTGCGTGACGCCCAGAAGCGGATCAAGTACTTGACCGCCACGTGCCCGAACACCCGAATCGTGCTCGGCGGCTACTCCCAGGGGGCCGTGGTCGCAGGCTTCACCACCGCGACCGGCATCGACGTCCCGGCGCAGTACAGCAAGTACTCCGACCAGGTGCCGCCGCCGCTGCCGGCCAACGTCGCCGACAATGTCGCGGCCGTCGTGCTGTTCGCTCCCCCGTCGGACCGGTTCCTGCGCGACATCGGATCACCCGCGATCCGCGTCGACCGCGAGTATCGGGCCAAGACGATCAGCTACTGCATCCCCGGCGACAACATCTGCGACGGCGCGCCGGCCGCCCAGCCCAACGGCCTGCACGTGCTGTATGCGGCCAACGGGATGACGCTCAATGCCGCGGGGTATGTGAAGCAGCATCTGTGAGCCGAGCCTGACTGGCGGAGGGGCCGCACGCGTTGGCCCTTCGTGACGCACCCTCGCAGGCTCGGAGGCTCCTCAGGGAGCGCGTGGTAACGCCCGCACGCCACTGCCGCCCCCTGAGGAGGCCCGGAGCGCTAGCGAAGGGCCGTCACGAAGGGGCTGCCCTTCGTGACGCATCCTCGCAAGCTCGGAGGCTCCTCAGGGAGCGGGTGGTGACACCCGCAAGCTCGGAGGCTCCTCAGGGAGCGGGTGGTGACACCCCCACGCCACTACCGCCCCCTGAGGAGGCCCGGAGCGCTAGCGAAGGGCCGTCACGAAGGGTTTAGAGGCCGGGGGTGGTGACGCGCGCGGAGCTCCCGTCACTTCCGCCAGAACAGATGGTGGATCACGCCGCTCGGGCTCGGCACAACGTCGCAGTGGAATCGATCGAATAGTTCCTCCGGTGATTCCCACAGGCGTGTCCCCGATCCGAGCTCGATCTGCGGTGATACCGCGACATGCAGCGTGTCGACGAGATCGGCGTCGAGGAACTCGCGGATGATCGTCGCGCCACCGCCGAGCCGTACATCCTTGCCATCGGCCGCGTCGCGTGCCCGATCGAGGACCGTGGCCGGGTCGTCGTCGACGAAGTGAAACGTGGTGTCGGACAGGCTGAACGATGGCCGCGTGTGATGGGTGAGCACGAACACCGGAGTGTGAAACGGCGGCTCATCGCCCCACCAACCGAGCCAGTCGTGGTCCTCCCACGGCCCGCGCTGAGGCCCGAACTTGTTGCGCCCCATGATCTCGGCACCGATGTTGTGACCGAAGTCGCGCACCAGAAAGTCGTCCAGGCCGCGGCTGCCGCCGGGGTCGGTGCGGTTCGGCCAGCTCGCGGTGGGGAATGCCCACGCCATCAGGGCTCCGGGATCGGCATGCCCGAAGGGCCGCTCGAGGCTCTGGTTCTCACCGGCGCCGTAACCGTCGCTCGACACGGTGAAGTTCTGCACTTTCAGCAGCTGGCTCATTGGTTCCCCTGACTCTCATGACGGTGTGGACAAGGGTGAGACCTCGCGCGACCGCAGAGTTCATCGGCCGCCGTCGCGCTCACGCGCCTCCATCGTCCTCACGCAGCAACGCCACGTCCGACACCATGCTGATGTGATCGGCCATCGCCCGCGCCGCCTCGGTGGGATCCTGGTTGCGAATCGCGTCGGCGATGCGGCGGTGCGCGGTCAACGACAGCTCCGGCCGGCCCTCCTGTGACAGCGACTCCATCCGTGTCTCGCGGATCAGGCCGGAGATCTCGGCCATGAGCTTGGCCAGCAACGGCGAGTGCGCCGCGGCGGTGATGGCCTCGTGAAACAGTTCGTCACCCTTTTCGCCACGCTCGCCGCGATCGACCTCCGCGGACATCTGCGCGATCGCCGTATCGATGGCAGCCATCTCGTCGTCGGCCCGACGCTTGGCGGCCAGCTCCGCGAGCTTCACCTCGAGCGCTTCTCGGGCCTCGAGCACCTCGGGCAGGCGGTCGGCATGCTCGCGCAGGGCCCGGACCGCGGCGTCTTCGATCGGCCGACGAACCAGCACCGCTCCGTCGCCGTGCCGCACCGAGACGATGCCCTGAACCTCGAGCGCCACCAGCGCCTGGCTGAGGGAGGCCCGGCTGACGCCCAGTTGGGCGGCGAGGTCACGTTCGGCGGCGAGACGATCACCGGGTTGCAGATCCTTGTCGATGATGTGCGCGCACAGTTGCTCGACGATCACCTCGTACAGCCGTGGCCTGGCGACCCGGCGCAGTTGCTCAGCCACTGATCCACCTCCTGTGGCGATCCTATCCCGGCGGACCGGGCGCGAGATCACACGCAAAGCCCGCCGAACGACTGTTGACATTCCGGGGCGCCACAGTGCACGCTTGGCTCAGTGGCTAGTCCACTGAGCCAACAGCCCACTGCGCCATTTCTGATCGGAGTCTCACGATGCCCCCTACCGCGACACCGACGGACACCGACTCCACTTCCGCACGCGGCGGTAAGCCGCTCGGAGGGGTGGTGGTCGCCGATCTGACCCGCGCCCTCGCCGGGCCACACGCGGCGATGATGCTCGGCGACCTCGGTGCCGAGGTCATCAAGGTCGAAACACCCAACGGCGGCGACGACACCCGCGGGTGGGGTCCGCCGTTCGTCACTCCGGAGGCCGGCGACCGCGAATCGACGTACTTCCTGTCCGCGAACCGCAACAAGAAGTCGATCGCGCTCGACCTCAAGTCACCCGATGGTCGCGCGACTCTCGAGGAGTTGATACGCCGCTGCGACGTGCTCATCGAGAACTTCCGCACCGGCGTCCTCGACCGACTCGGTTTCGACCACGAGCGGATCGCGGAGCTCAATCCGCGCTGCGTGGTGCTGTCGATCACCGGTTTCGGCCACGACGGCCCGGAGGGCGGACGGTCCGGCTACGACCAGATCGCCCAGGGTGAGGCCGGCCTGATGTCGCTGACCGGGTCAAATCCCGACGACTTCCAGAAGGTCGGGGTGCCCATCGCCGATCTACTGGCCGGCATGTACGGCGCCTACGGCGTTCTCGCTGCGCTGCACGAGCGGCAGTCGACGGGGCGGGGCCAGGTGGTGCGGACATCCCTGCTGGCCTCGGTGATCGGCATCCACGGATTCCAGGGCACCAAGTGGACGGTGGGCGGCGAGGTCGGCGCGGCCATGGGCAATCATCATCCGTCGATCAGCCCATACGGTCTGTTCCCGACCGCCGACGGCGCCGTACAGATCGCTGTCGGTAGTGAGGGTTTGTGGCAACGCTTCTGCGCCGGGTTCGATGTCGACCCCGCCACCGAGGGCATGGCGACGAATCCCGAACGAGTGGCGAACCGGCAGGTCGTCATCGAACTGGTCGAGAAGGTGTTCTCCGAATACGACACCGCCCCGCTGCTCGAGCGCCTTGCCGAGATCGGCGTTCCGGCCGGCAAGGTGCGTAACGTGCGCGAGGTCTACGAATGGGAGCAAACCCGCTCGCAGGGGTTGCTGCTCGACGTCGAGCACGCGACCCTGGGGCAGGTCACGCTGCCTGGTCCGCCGCTGCGGTTTTTCGGCCATGACGGCAGCGAGACGACGCCGACCGATCATCTGGCGCCGCCGACCCTGGACGGCGATCGCGCCGAGATCCTGGCGTGGCTGGGGATGCGCTGATGTCTCGTCGGCGCAGTGCCCACGACGTCATCGCGACTGTCGCAACGCCCGCGACGTGGGTGTCCGTGGACCTGCCGATCACCACGGCCCATCGGTCCGACTACGCCGACGAACTCGCCCGGGCACGAGCCACCACGGGCGTGGACGAAGCGGTGGTCACCGGCACCGCGGTCGTCGGCGGGCATCGGATCATGCTGATCGTCAGCGAATTCGGCTTCCTCGGCGGTTCCATCGGCGTCGACACCGCGCAGCGGATCACCGATGCGGTCGAGACGGCCACCCGCGAACGCCTGCCGATCCTCGCCCTGCCCGCCTCCGGTGGCACGCGGATGCAGGAGGGCACCCGCGCCTTCGCGCAGATGGTCCGGATCACCGCGGCGCTCCTGCAACACAAGGCGGCGGGCCTCCCCTATCTGGTGTACCTGCGCCATCCCACCACCGGTGGCGTCCTCGCGTCCTGGGGGTCGTTGGGCCATCTCACCTTCGCCGAACCCGCCGCGCTCGTCGGGTTCCTCGGCCCCCGGGTGGTCGAGGCCGTCACCGGCGTATCGCTGTCATCCTCGGTGCAGACCTCGGAGAACATGCATGCGCACGGGTTGGTCGACCACGTGGTCCCGGTGGCTCGTCTGGGCGCCGAGATCGGTGCGGTGCTCGACATTCTCGCCCCCTCGGCGACTCCATCGTCGAATCAGGTGCGCGACGACGCGCCGCCGGCCACCTCACGCCCCGCGGCGTGGGACTGTGTCCGGTCCACGCGGCAGCGGCGTCGTCCCGGCGTGCGCGACCTGCTCGCCAACCCTCGCATCAGCCACCGTCGGCTGTCCGGCAGCGGGCAGACTGCTCCCGACGACGCGGTAATCGTCGCGCTCGCGCGACTCGACGGCCGTCCCTTCGTGCTGATCGGACAGGATCGCACGGCCGGGGTTCCGATTGCTGCGCGCGGCTTCCAGGCGGCCCGACGCGGCATGGCGCTCGCGGCTGAACTCGATCTGCCACTCGTCACCATCATCGACACCGCGGGCGCCGAACTGTCGGCAACCGCCGAGGAATCCGGCATCGCCGGCCAGATCGCTCGGTGCCTGGCCGAGCTGCTGGCGGTGCCGACCCCGACCGTGTCGGTGCTGCTCGGACAAGGCACCGGCGGTGCGGCGCTGGCGTTGTATCCGGCCGATCGGGTCATCGCCGCCGATCACGGCTGGTTGGCTCCACTGCCGCCCGAGGGCGCCAGCGCCATCGTCTACGGCGACGCCGACCATGCCGCCGAACTGTCGGACACCCAGGAGATCGGGTGTCCGAGCCTGCTCGATTCGGGGCTGGTGGATGTCGTGGTCGCCGAGAACCCGGACGCTGCCACCCACCCTGAGGCGTTCTGCCATGACGTCCTCGATGCCCTCGCCACCGAGCTGTCGGAGCTCGCGGCGCCCCGGGCCGACCGGGAGAGCAGGCGAATCCGCCGGTACGAGCTGGGCGTCGGCGCGCAACCGGCACCTGTATGAGTGGCCCCCGCGCCGAGTCCGGGCCATTCGCGATCCGGCGACGAGCCCGGATCGTAGGCTCAGCACAGAGTCGACATCCGACCCACGCGACGCGCGGGGCACGACAGGAGCACAAAGGAGCAATGCCCGGCGAGGTACCGAAGACGGGCGATCGTCGGCCGGCCACCACCGAGCCGGTGATCGATCGTGCCCTGGCACTGTTGGCTGCCTTCAGTCCGGAACGCCCCGCGCTGTCGCTGACCGAACTGAGCACCACCACCGGATTCCCGGTCAGCACAGTGCACCGCCTCACGCGCAGGTTGTTGGCGTGGGGAGCATTGGAGCGACGCGCGGACGGGCGTCTCATCATCGGACTGCGATTGTTCGAGGTGGCGTCGCTGGCACCACGCGGGCATGGCTTGCGCGAGGTGGCGATGCCGTATCTCGGCGATCTGGCCGAGGCAACCCATCAGCACGTCCAGCTGGCCGTCCGCGAGCACGACGAGGCGCTGTTGGTCGAACGCATCTCGCATCGGACGGCCGCACGCCTGCACTATCGGGTCGGCGGGCACATGCCGTTGCACTCCACCGGGTCCGGACTCGCGCTGCTCGCGAATGCCGATGCCGCCGTTCAGGAAACAGTGCTCGACGGCCCCCTTGTTCGAGAGCCCGAAGGAACAGTGCTCGACCCGGTCGCGTTGCGACGCGACCTCGCCGACATCCGCAGGCAGGGGTACGCCGTGCTGCGACGTGACTCCCCAAGCCCGATCCTCACCGTCGCCGCCCCGATCTGGGATCGCGACGACTCATGTTGCGCTGCAGTCAGTGTCGTGGTCGAAGCCACCGGGTCGAGCCCCTTACCGCTGATACCCGCGGTGCGGGCCGCGGCGCGGGCAATCTCTCGCGACCTGGGTGCACCGAGGTACGCGAGGCGACCTGGTTCGTAGCGGAGTGTTTCGCCCACGCTCTGGTCAAGCCCCCGCGACCCCACCACCGCCGGTCGAGAAGCAGCGAACCCCACCACCCGCTGGTCGTGAAGCAGCGCCTCACCACCCGCTGGTCGAGTAGCAGCGAACGAAGTGAGTCGCGTATCGAGACCCGACGCGCCCGACCACGATCTCGATACGCTCCCTCGCCCAGCGGCTCGGAACCTACTCGATCAGCAAAAAGGCACCCACCCGCCGGTCGAGTAGCAGCGAACGAAGTGAGTCGCGTATCGAGACCCGGCACGCCCGACCACGATCTCGATACGCTCCCTCGCCCAGTGGCTCGGAACCTACTCGATCAGCGGAAAGGCACCCACCCGCTGGTCGGAACCTACTCGATCAGCCGCACAGACGTCAGGACACCAGCGCTGCCGCCAGGTGACCCGCCGCGCGGCGCAGACCCTCGACCGCCGCCACGATGTCATCTCCCCGCCAGGCCACGTGATGATCAGGGCGCACGAGCACCATGCCCGCCTCCCAGGTGTCTGTGATCTCACGGTCGGCGATTCGATGTGTCTGCAAGGGCAATCCGGCAGTCGAGGCGGCATCCGCCACCGATCGGAGATCGGACGGATCGGCGTCGTCTGTGGCGAGGAGGCTGTAGCCCAGCCCGACGAGGTCATAGAGCGATCTGCCGTCCGGTAGCCACGCATGCGGGAGGAGACATCCGGGTGCGGCCGACGCCCGGTAGATGATCGGATCTGCCACCGGCGGTGCGGAACCGGCCGGGGTCACCAGGGGTGATTCCGCATAGTCGTAGCCCAGGACCAGACCCAGCGAGGAGAACTCGGACTCCTTGACGGCGAGCCGCTCGGCGGCGCGGGCGCGGGCGGCGGCACCGACCGGCCCGTCGGCGTCGAGGTCTGGATCCTGCACGTCATCGGCCAGCGTCGACCCGTTGGCCGCGGCGTCGTCGATCGTCCGCCGGGCGACGGGCCGCCGTTCGGCTTCGTAGCTGTCGAGCAGGTGCGGCCCCGCCCAACCGTGGAGTACCGCAGCGAGTTTCCATGCGAGGTTGGCTGCGTCCCCGATACAGGTGTTGAAGCCATGCCCACCCCACGGCGGATTGGCATGGGCGGCATCCCCGACGAGGAAGACCTGATCCTGGCGGTAGGTGGGCGACAACAGCATCCGGGCGGTCCACGGGTCCTCCGCGATCACGTCCACGTCGGCGTCCACGCCGATCAGTGACCGCACGATCTCTGCGGCAGGCACATCACGGAACTGCGGCTTGTCCGGATCGTAGCCTTGGATGATGCTCCACCACAGTCCTTCTCGATCAAGCGGTCCCACCATGCCGGCGTAGCGGCTGCCGACGACCCAGTACTGCACCGCGGGGTCGAGCTCGACGAGGTCGCCCAACTGCTCCGAGCGGAAGAGCACGCCGAGGTTGGACTTCGTGGCCGAACTCCCTTCGAGGCGGACCCCGAGACTGCGTCGCACCGCGGAGGAGACGCCGTCGGCGCCGATCAGGTAGCGGCAGGTCACCGTGCGGTTCGTCCCGTCCGCATCGCGTACCACGACCGCACGCCCTCGGGGCACCGGAGTGGACTCGACATATGCCGACCCGAGGTGCAGATGCGCTCGCTCACTGGCGATCACGGCGTCACGCAACACCTCCTCGACGACCGGCTGCGCCACCTGCTGGCCACATTCGGGCTGCAGGTCGTAGCGGCCGGACACCAGCTGGAACGCTTCCGGGAATCGGGTGAGTTCATGCCCGTCCAGCGACGAACAGAAGATCACATCCTGGGAGTAGTCCACCGACAGCGGCGAGGCCGCACGCAGTCGATCGGCCAATCCGATCCGGCGCAGGTGGGTCATCGTCCGCGCGTTGGTCGTCTTCGCCCGGGGGCGGGTCCAGTCCATCTCGGCGCGCGGCTCGAGGACGTGCGAGGTGATGCCACGCTGCGCGAGATCGAGCGCCAGGAAGAGTCCACTCGGGCCGCCGCCGGCGATGAGGACGTCGACCTCACCGGGGAGCTGTGGTGCAGATGTGCTGTGCGAGTTCATCGGTCGACCGTCCCGGTGATGCGCGCATCGGGTTGTTCACCGACGCTGTCCTCCGGCACGGACGGCTCGGATTCCTCGGCGGCATGCCCCCGGTTCGGGATGGTCGACATCACCACGCCGCCGAGCAGCGCCGTGACGGCGAAGGCGATTCCGGTGGCGACCAACGGCGTCGACGCACCGATGGCCCAGGCGCCGTAGGTCGGTCCGATGATCGCACCGACTCGGCCGACGCCGAGCGCCCAACCCAATCCGCTTGCGCGACTGCGGTCCGGGTAGAAGCGGGCGATGAAGTCGTTGAGGATGTTCTGCGTGCCGAGGCCGCCGTAACCGGCCAGCAGGACCAGCAGCACGAGCACCGGGGTGGACGGACGGAACGTGATCGCGACCAGGGCGCACGCCGCGATCAGGTAGCCGGCGACGACCAGGCGTTTCGGACCGATCCGATCCGCGAGCCTGGAGGCGATCAGGGTACCGACGACCGCGCCGAGGCAGTAGACGAGCAGGAAGGTGATCGAGGACCCCAGCCCATAGCCCGACTTCGCCATGACCTGTGGCAGCCAGGTGGTGATGCCGAAAGCGGTGAGCAGGCTGAAGAACGTGGTCAGCCAGATCAGCAGGGTCGGTCGCAGGGTCGACTTCGCCAACAGGTCGCGCACTCCGCCGCGGCCCGCGGTGGTGGCCGGAGCAGCGGGCAGGTCGTAGCGCGTCCGCAGCGCCGACGCCTCGTCCGCACGCCCGGTCACGGCGAGGTAGGCCGGGGATTCGGGCAGCAACTTCCAGAGCACCGGCACCATCAGCAGCATCACGCCGCCGAGAGCGTAGACCGGCCGAAATCCGTGCAGCGGCACCAGCCACGCCGAGAACAAGGCGGCCAGGACCATGCCCGTGGGCGGACCGGTCAGGACGAAGCCGATTGTGCGGGAACGTCGGGCGCCGCCGGCGAACTCGCTGGCCAACGCCACCGCCGACGGGAGGAGCCCGCCGACACCGAATCCGGTGAGGGTGCGGAACACCACAAACCAGGTGAGATTCGCGGCCACGGCGGTCAGCAGCATGCCGACCGAGAACACGGTCACGCTGAGCAGAAAGAGGCGGCGGCGGCCCAGGACGTCGGTGAGGGTGCCGGCGACGAGCGACCCGACGAGCATGCCGGCCAGAGCAAGACTGGCAATGTGTCCGCCCTGGCTGACGGTGAGATCAAAGGGTGGGTGCCCGATGAGGCTGGGCAGGGTGGCGCCGTACACCATCAGGTCGTATCCGTCGGCGACCAGACACACCCAGCAGAGCAGGTAGATCGGTAGTCGGGATCGTTGCGAAGGGTGAAGGGTGTTCATGTGACCTCCCGTTATGACAGACGTTGTCTGTGACTGCTCACACAGTTCCGGAATTGGCAGACGCTGCACAGCCGTGTTTTCACCTTGTGGAAAAATCACAGCGACTGTGCGCGCGGCACCGCGGCGGCGGTGGGCGATGTCTCGCCGGATAGCGCCGCGCGCAGGCTGATTGGCGTCACGACGGCGGCCAGCGCCGCACCGAAGACCAGCTTTCCCGCCAACGCGGCTGCGAAAGGCAACACCGAGGCACCTGTGAGGGCCATCAGCACTGCGGCGAGCACAACGCCGGTCAGGGCTGACCCCACCGCCAGTACCAGAGCTCGCGGCCAGAGCCCCGCGGGCAAGCGACTGCCCCTCGTCCACGGGGCGATCCGCCCGGCGCGCAGCGCCTTTCCGGCCATCACACCGGGTACGAGAGTCGACATCAGCGCGATCATGAAGCCCTGGGGCGCAAAATCGAACACATAGTTCCCGAGACCCCACACCGGCACCGGTCGACCCATGCCGAACACCGCCCAGAAGAACAGGAAGCTGAGGACCGTGTTGATGGCAATGCTGATCATGGTCTCGCGGCGGATATAGGCGTGATGCTGGGACATGGGTTACTCCGTTTCGAACGACGTGATGCCCATCACCATCGCTCAGCGCGCGAGCCCCCCACAGGGGTGTTTCCACCCTTTGGAAACTGCGTCGGAGATCGTGCGGTTCGGCTCGCCCTTCGTGACGCTCGCTCGTTCCTCGCGGGCTCCTCAGCCTCGATCTTTCATGTGGTGGTGGGTTGGGGGTTTCGGCGGCTGGGTGTGGGGTTGGTGTGGTGTGGGTGTGGGTGATCGCCGGCGCTGGTGTTCGCCGGTTCTTCGGGTCCTGGGTTGAGGGGCAGGGGCTGCTGTGTGGTGTGTCAGGCGGCGTGCAGGGCGGTGTAGCCCTGGTAGATGAGGTCGTTGTAGGGCCAGCCGCGGGGTAGTCGTAGCAGGTGGCGTCGGCCGGTGTGGATGGTGCGTCCGGCCACGGCGAGGATGCATAGGCGCATGCGTTTGGGTTCGAAGAGGCGCGCGGGGTGGTGTTCGGGCCAGCATAGGGTTTGGGTCCAGGCCAAGAGTTCGGCGGCCAGGCAGACGATTTCGAGCCAGATCTGGTTTTTGGTGAACTCGTGGAAGGGCAGGTTGGCCATGCCGGTGTCTTTGAGGTTGCGGATGCGGTCTTCGGCGCGGGCGCGTTGGCGGTGGCGTAGTTCCAGGACCGGCAGGGTCCAGCCGGTGCCGCGGGTGTTGGTGGCGAACGCAGTGTAGCGGCGGCCGTCGATGTCGGTCAGGCGTAGTTGGGCGCCGGGGTCGGGGTATTCGCGGCGCACGATGACGCGCATCCCGGCCGGCCAGGGGTCGGTGGGGTCGGCGGCGGGGACGATCAGGTCGGTGAGCTCGGCGACCTGGGCGCCGTTGCGGGGTTGTTCGTCACCGTTGAACGCATCGCGCCAGGCCTGCTCGGGCAGCGCGGCGATGGCGGTTTTGACGTTGTCGTAGAGGGTGAACCCGATCGAGTACGCGAGTTTCTCGGCGCGCAGGAACCTGAGGAATTTTTTGGAACAGCCGCCGGCGTCGGTGCGGAGCAGCACCTGGGGGCGTTCGGCGGCGGGCAGTTGGGCCAGCGCGGCGGTCGTGGTGTTGATGTGCAGGTCGGCGCCTTGTGGGGAGGCGCCGCCGCGGCGTAGATCGATGATCAGTGGTTCGCCGGTGCCGTACTGGCCGTGATCGACGAACGCGCACATCGGGGAATGCCCGAACTGGCGTTTGTAGGTCAGTTGGGCGTGTTCTTTGAGTGAATGCGCACCGATGGTGGTGGCGTCGAGATCGACGATCACCTGCCCCCCATCGCGGGTGCCGGGTGTTCCGGCCAGCGGGCGCGCCCGCGTCCATACCCGGGTGCGGGCCGCGGCACGCGCGGCGCGGATCGCCGGTAGCGCCGTGCTCAGGTCGTCGGCCAACACGCTGATCAGCCGGGAGAACGTCGCATCCGAGGCCACCGGCCCGAACAGGTCGGGTTGGGCTCGCACGATCGCCACGTCGGCCGCGCAGTCACCGCCCAGAGCCAACGCGATCGCCAGATCCAGCAGCATCAGGCCCGGATCATGGGTGGCCCGCGGCGAGGTCCACGGCGCCAACGCCGCCGATAACGCCTCGTCCAGGCCCGCGACCTGCGCCGCGTCACGCAGCAGCAACGCCCCCGACGAACTCGTCAGCGACTCGCGGCGTTGATCATCGACAACCAGACGGGGATAGCGGTTATGCTTCACCTGCGAAGTGCCTTTCTGCCAGGAATTATTGTGTTGTGGAGATTCAATAATCCCTTGCCAGGTAGGCACTTTCGCATTTCCCACGCCGAACACCCCAAACAAACATGAAAGATCCAGGCTCAGGGACCGGGTGGTGACGCTCGCTCGTTCCTCGCGGGCTCCTCAGGGACCGGGTGGTGACGCTCGCTCGTTCCTCGCGGGCTCCTCAGCTTGAGTTTTATCCTTTGGGTTTGGTCGTTTTCTGTTTGTTTTTGGTGGTGGAGTGGTGTTTTCCGATGTGGTGGCGGGTGGCGGGGCGGGTGTTGGGGGTGCCTTTGGGGCGTCCGGGGCCGGGTTTGCTGGGTTTTGGCGCGCTGGCCAGAGGGGGCAGGGTGGCGTGGATGCGGGGAAACCCGCGGCGGACGCGGGCGGGGGTCAGGCGTTGGGGTGGGGCGGGTTTTTTCCCAGGGGCGGCGGGCGTCTTCGGCGAGGGGTCGGGCCAGGCGTAGTTGGGTGTAGGCGATGATGATCAGCCAGGTCCAGCGGTCGGCGGATTGGGGGCTGCGGATTTTGGGGGCGGTCCAGCCCAGGGTTTGTTTGAACAGTCGGAAGGTGTGTTCGAGGTCGAATCGGCGGAGGTAGAGTTGCCAGAACCGATCCTGTTGTGCCGCTTGGAGTTCGGGGTCAGAACACCAGAGCCAGACGGGCTGGGGGTGGCGGTCACCGGGGAGATGGTCGACGGTGAGGCGGATGACGGTGCCCTCGACGATCGGCAGCAGTCCGCGGTGGCGGGTCCAGAGTCCGCGGCGCTCGAGGCGGGGGTGCTGGCGGTGCCAGGCGGTGGCGGTGGCGGTGCCGTAGCGGCTGGTCTCGGTGGTGGTGACCGCCGTCGGTGTGGGCTGGTCGTGGGGGTCGGCGAAGGCCAGCCGGGGTCCGTGGCGGGCCGGGCGGCCGGCGGCGGCCGGGGGTGGTGGCGGCCCGAACAGGACCCGGTCAGAGCGCATCCGGCCCAGGATCACCACGGGCAGGTCGGCCAGCAGGAAGGCCAGCAGCGGCAGGTCGTAGCCGGCGTCGAAGACGATCAGGATGTCGGGGTCGCCCCGACGGTGTTGGCCGGCGGTGCGGAGCCGGGCGATCACCGCGCGGAGTTGGGTGGCGGTGACTTCGGTGGCATCGTCGTCGGGATGTAGTCGCTGCGTGTCGAGCACCGCGGTCCAGGAACTGCGGCCGGGTTCGAGGACGGCGACTACCGAGTACTGCCAGCCGGGGATCATCTGCGCTTGCGCCCGCTTCCCACGTCCGTAGACGTGGCAGAACGCGCGTTCGGGGCTGGTGGGGGCGTCCGGGCGTAGCCACGGGCTGACATCGACGGCCAGGACCAGGCGCCCGTCGGTATCGCGGGGCAGCGGCCCGGCCGCCAACGCATCCCGAACCTTGTCGATATCGATTGCACCGCAATTGATGGCATCGTACAAACCGCCGTGACTGCGGCGGTGTTCGCGGGCCAGGGACAACTCGACGAAGGTGTTGACCGGCCCCGCCGAACACAGCACGGCGTCGGTCACCTCGAACAACCCATCGCGCCGCGCGGTCATCGCGTGATAGACGGTGTGGCGAAACGCTGCCAGTTCGGCGTGCGCCCGCGCGCCGAGTTGGTCGACCGCCGACACATCGGGCACACTGAAAGACACGGCCACCACCTGCGTTCTCTCGAGGCTCTTCGCATGAACCTCAAGAGGAACAGGCGGTGGCCGTCTTGCACACACGACACGCCGAGTAACACCAAACCCATCAGCCCCACACGTCCCACAGCTTAAAACTCAAGCTCAGGGAGCGGGTGGTAACCCTCGCTCGTTCCTTGCGCGCCCATCAGGGACCGGGTGGTAACCCCCGCGCGCTCCTCACGGAGCGGGTGGTAACCCTCGCGGGCTCCTCAGCTCAGGGACGGGGTGGTAACCCTCGCTCGTTCCTCGCGGGCCATCAGGGACCGAGTGGGATGCTCGCCCGTTCCTTAAGGGAGCGAAAGGGTGCTGCATTCGCCTAGCGGCTCGCAGCTCCTCGGGGAGCGGAAACGTGCAGCTTCACAGGGAGCGGCCACTCATGCGTGCTCGCGCTGCCACTGCCGCAGATACGCACGGCCGTAATCGTTTCCGTGTGGGGTACGCAGCACGTTGTGGATGTGGAACGGCTTCGGGGTGTCGTACTCGAGGAACACGCCGCAGTGGTGATCGAGTTCGACGATGACCACCGGCGACTGGATGCGGTAATAGAACACGTCGCCGGCCTCATGACCACCGATCCAGCTGAACCAGGTGTCGGCCAGGTGCTCTCGGACCTCCCGCATCTTGGCGGCGCGCGGACCGTCGGGCAGCAGGGCGACGAAGGCGTCGACGATGGCGAACACGAGTTCCTGCGCTTCGGAAGACATCTCGGCGACGCGGATGCCCTCGAACGGGATCTGCCGGTTGTCCTGGAAGGCTCCGGCGAGATGCCGCTCGTCTCCGGAGTGCACGCGCCCCGGCGGCATCGCCGGATCGACCATCTGCTCGAAGAGGATGGCCGCGGCGCGTTGCTCGGGCGTCAGTGCCGCCATCAGCTGAAGTCCGAGATCAATGCGTGGAGTGAAAGACTCGACACCGGCCTGCTCGCCGGCGTCGATCTCGTTAGGCTCGGCGCCTAGGAACGAAGGACTGATCACCATGCGTCCCTCGACGACGAAACAGTTGACCGCCATGTGATGTCCGAACACATGCCATCCCCACGGCTCGGTGAGATGCGGTGTGCCATAGATCGCGATGTTGTAGCTGAACTCGTTGAGGATGCTCTGCAGGCCGACCACCTCGCCGAGGAAGCCGTTGATCAGCATCATGTTGTGCGCGAGTTCGTAACCCTCGGGACTCAACGATGCGGCCATCAATGCCAACGCCTTCTGGCGGACGTCCTCGGGCTGGAACTCGAGACGAAGCCCGGTGTCGAACTGCATGAACTCGGGGTTGGCCCAGGTCTGCCATTCCGGTGCGTCGACCGCGTGCATGATGCGGTCGCGGCTGTCGGCATCGAGCGTATCCAGCAGGTCCTGGGCGGCAGCCACCATCGCCGCGACCGGCGCCTCCTCCCCCGGGCGTGCCGGTTCGAAGTGATGCACGTCGCGCAGCGTCCCGTCCTCGGTGACACCGCGGAACTCGTTGAGATACAGGGGAGTCCACCCGGCGACCAAGCCGCCGGTGAAGGTGCCCTCCTCCCGCGAGGCCTTGCGGTAGGTGTAGGCATCCATACCGCGGACGTCGGCCAGACGCGGATGGTCGTGATCGAACATGTATTGACGGAATTCTCCGGTCATCGTGGTCTTCCTCTCACACAGCGGTGTTGTGGCGGGAGACGACCTCCCGCACGGCGGGTTCGTCACCCGAAGCAATGGCGTCGACGAGGTCGACATGGATCTGGAAGCGGTTGCGGCGGTATGTGTCGGCTGCATGGTCGTCGATGTGCGGCGACGTCGCGTTGAGGTGACCGAGGGTGCCGACGTACACCGCGCGCGCCATCTCGTTGGGACAGATCTGCGCGATCCGCTCGTGCAATGCCCAGTTGGCATGCAGGAAGTCGTCCCAGGTTTCGGCCGCCTCCATCGCAGACAGCAGGGTCGTGAGGTCACCGATGTCGCGGCGGGTGCAATGGCGTGCGGCGGCCACGTCGATCAGGACCTCGAGGTGGTCGCGCAACTCGATGGCATCGGCGACCGTCGCGGGATGTTCGGCGACGTTGAGCAAGGTATGCCGCATCCGCACCACCGGACCGGCCTCGGCGACGAACAGTCCGCCACCCCGGCCCGGGCGGATCTCGATCACCCCGCGGTCGCGCAGCAGCCGCACGGCTTCACTGACCGTCGAATAGGCGAACCCGGACTCTGCGCGCAGCGATTCCAGCGTCCCGATCGACTCCCCGGCGGCGAGTCCGCCCTCGCGGATGCGGTCATCAAGGGCCGCGGCGAGTTGTTCGGCCCGGGTGCGCTGAGTGAGGGCACCCGGCTTCGCGTCCAGCATCCGCCGCGACGCGACATCTGACCCTTGCTTACGGGGTGCGTTATCCGGCATAGTCTCCATAGAACCATAAACCTTCGAAGGTTTAGAAGGCTTTGAGGGTTTTAATCCTGATCGAGAAATGGAGACACGGATGCGAGTCGTAGGGATCACACGCGCGGGCGAGGATCGGGTGGAGGTGGCCGACCTGGCCGACGACGGCGCATCGGTCACCGTCGTCGCAGGTCTGGAGGAGTTCTGGGCGGACGCGGCAGGCTATCTGGCCCGTCCCGCTGCAGGCGAGGTGCTGCGACGGGACCAGGTCACGATCGTGCCGCCGGTGCTCCCGCAGGCCCGGGTCATCTGTATCGGGCTGAACTACCTCAAGCACGTCGCCGAGGGCAGCTTCGCGGGCGAAGCGCTGCCGGAGTACCCCACGCTGTTCGCCCGCTGGTCGGCGTCGCTGGCCGCCGACGGCGACGAGATCCCGGTGCCCGCCAACGAGGACGGTCTCGACTGGGAGGGTGAAGTGATGGCGTGGGTCGGCGGCGAACTCGTCGACGCGACCCCGGAGGAGGCGCTGGCCACGGTGGTCGGCTATTCGACCTTCAACGACGTGACCGCTCGTCGCGCCCAGAAACTGACCTCGCAGTGGATTCTCGGGAAGAACGCCGACCGTTCCGGCCCGGTCGGCCCGCTGGTGCCCGCCGGCGATGTCGGCGATCTGCGCGATGGCCTGCACATCACAACCCGCGTGAACGGTGAGACTGTGCAGGACGCCCACACCGACGAGATGGTCTACACCGTCGGCGACACCCTGGCCCACATCTCGCGGACCTTCACCCTGCGGCCGGGCGACCTGCTCGCGACCGGCACGCCGTCGGGCGTCGGATACGCCCGCACACCCGCGTGGCTGCTGCAGCCCGGCGACAAGGTCGAGGTCGAGGTGGATCGACTCGGCGTGCTCACCAACACGATCGTCGGACCCGACCAGCGAGCCCGGTAGCCCACGACGAGGTGAGTTCTCACCCCGGTGACGTCGGCGAGGGTACGATCCGAACGCCGACGATCCGAGGAGCCAGCATGCGCCGTGCCACCCGCTGCGTGACCGGCCACCGCTGCGCACAGTTCTGACGATGGCCGAGAAGGGACAACTCTCGGCCGTCATCCCGACGGGCTTCGACCGGCTGTTCCCGGAATCGGTGCGCCGACTCGACGACGACCCGGTCGGCCCGTTGTGGCGTGCCGCGCAGATCTTCCGGCTCGTCTCGTTCGGGTACGCGCTGGGCTTCCAGATCGTGGTCAACGCCGATCTCGCACGACCCGGCCTCACCTGGGCGTTGTTCGGTCTGATGACCGCGGCCAACGTGTGGTGGGCAACCGGCTATCTGGTCGGGTTCGGCCGGCAGTGGTGGTTCGTGGCCTCGGAGGTCGCGGTGTCGGTGGTGCTGATGCTGTCGACGTCGTACGTCGCCGACACCGACTGGGTGACGGCCAACCAGACCTGGCCGACCACGCTGTGGATGACCAATTGCGTGCTGTCGGCGGCATTGCTCGGCGGACCGCTCTGGGGCGTGCTGGCCGGTGCGGCGGTCGGGTTCACCAACTTCTACGTCAAAGGCGAGATCGTCTGGAACTTCGGCCGCAACGCCACCCTGCTGCTGTTGCTCATGACGGGTCTCGCAGTCGGTCTGGCGGCCTCCCGTGCCCGGATCACGCACCAGCGGATGAGCGCCGCGATCCGAGCCGCCGCCCACGCCGCCGAGCGCGAACGACTGGCCCGCGAGGTGCACGACGGTGTGCTGCAGGTACTCGCCCTGGTGGCGCGCCGTGGTGCCGAGATCGGCGGCGACACGGCCGAACTCGCCCGGCTCGCCGCCCAGCAGGAGCAGCGTCTGCGCCGACTCATCGCCGACCAGCCAACGGTCGCCGGTCTTGACACGGGTTCGGACACTTCGGATCTCGCCTCCGCGCTACGGGCCCTCGCCGGTGACACCGTCTCGGTGAGCACCCCGCGCGACCCGGTTCTGCTGCCTGCCCCGACAGTCACGGAGATCGTGGCCGCGGTCGACAACATCCTGATCAACACGGTGCTGCACGCCGGAGACGGCGCACACAGCTTCGTCCTGCTCGAAGATCTCGACGACGCTGTGGTGATCAGCGTGCGCGACGACGGTGCCGGGATCGCGCCGGGCCGGGTCGAACAGGCCCGCGCGGAGAATCGGATGGGGATCGCCCGATCGATCGTCGGCCGCGTCGAAGACCTGGGCGGTCAGGCGCAGTTGCAATCGTCGCCCGGGTCGGGAACCGAATGGGAGCTGACGATCCCGGTGCAGGAGGGGCGAATCCGATGACGACACCGGTGCGGGTGATGGTGGTCGACGACCACCCGATGTGGCGCGACGGCGTGGCCCGCGACCTGGCCGATGAGGGTTTCGACGTGGTCGCCACCGCCGACGGCGCACGATCGGCGGTAAGCCGCGCCGGCGCCGTGCAACCCGATGTGGTGCTGATGGACATGCAGATGCCCGACGGCAGCGGCGCGTCGGCCACCGCCGACCTGCTTGCGGTGTGCCCCGCGGCCCGCGTCCTGGTCTTGTCGGCATCCGATGAACGCGATGACGTCCTCGACGCCATCAAGGCGGGTGCAACCGGCTACCTGGTGAAGAGTGCGCAACGCGCCGAACTGGTGGCGGCGGTGCGCGCGACCGCTGACGGGCAGGCGGTGTTCACGCCGGGACTGGCCGGGCTCGTGTTGGGCGAGTACCGGCGCATCGCACGCTCGCCCGGGCCCGAGACCCCTGTGCTCACCGACCGTGAGACGCAGGTGCTGCGGGAGGTGGCGAAGGGTCTGTCGTCGCGGCAGATCGCCGATCGTCTCTCGATCAGCCCGCGCACCGTCGAAAACCATGTGGGTGCAACGCTTCGCAAACTTCAACTGGCCAACCGCGTCGAGCTGACCCGGTACGCCATCGAGCACGGCCTCGACACCGACTGAGCCGGTCCCGGACCGGCCCCCACGGCGCACTACCCAGCGGTTGTGCGTAGATCTACTCATGTCCTCGGGCGCCGGGAAACCGAAGCTGGAACCATGAACCCCACCTCCGGTCCCATCGACTCGCCCACCGACGTGCTCAACCGCCTCAGTACCGAATTCGCCGACATCACCCGACGCATGTCCACGGTGTCCGCCGACGTCGCAACCCTGCGCACGCTGCTGTCGAGCCCCGCGCCGCACGCCGCGGACGCGGGACAGTTCCGGCCGGCACCGGCAGCGATCGCCTCGCCGGTCGTGCCGCCCCTGATGGGTCCGCCACCCACCTTTCCGCCGCCACCCCAGACACCACCCTGGCCGTCTCCGCCGCCCGTCCAGCAGCACCCGTACTCCCCGGGCGCGTATCGTCCCGGACCGTTTCCGCCGATGGCACCGATCCCGCCCCGTCCGCCGCTGTCGGAGCGGGTCGCAGCGGCCTCCGAACGCGGTCTGATCGGCAAGCTGCTCGCCGGGGTCGGGGTGGCCATCACCCTGATCGGGGTTGTGCTGTTGCTGGTCCTCGCCGCCGAGGCCGGCCTGCTGCGTCCCGAGGTCCGGGTGGCCGGCGGCGGCGTGCTGGCGACCGCACTGTTCGGTATCGGCGTCTACCTCGGCCGCCACCCCCAGAAGCGTTCCGGTGCTGCCGCATTGGTCGCAACCGGCGTGGCGACGGCGCTCTTCGACGTACTCGCCGCCACCGCGATCTACCAGTGGCTGCCGTCGTGGATGGCGGTGCTACTGGCCGGGTTGCTCGCCGGCGGCGGTCTTGTCGTCGCCCACCGCTGGAACAGTCAACCCCTCGCGTTGATGGTCGGCATCCCGATGGTGGCCTTCGCGCCCTTCCTCACCGACGGTCCCGGAGCACTGCTCGTCGCGTTCCTGCTGTCCTTCACGGCCGCAACCCTGTGGATCCAGGTCGGTCGCGACTGGACGGCGATGTACGCCGTCAACACGGCGGCCGGCACCCTGCCGCTGCTCTCCTACACCACACTGTTACCCGCCCCGGACCGCTGGTTCTTCGCCGTTGCGGCGTCGGTGAACCTGCTGCTCGCGCTCGTCTCGGCGCTGGTGTTGCTGCGCTCGTCGACTCGCCCGATGATCCTGGCGCTGGTGTCGGCGGCAGCCGTGCTGCCGATGATCGCCGTCGCGGAAACCGCGGATACGGTGGCGACGGGTCTGCTCGGCAGCGCCACCCTGGTGCTGACAGCGCTGGCCGTCGGCGGTGGCCGAATCCCGGCGTTGACGATTCAGATCCGGACCGTGTGGCTGGCCACGGCTGCGGTCACCGCGCTGGTGGCGCTCGGCTCGGTGCTCTCCGGCGCCGGACTCGCAGCCGGTACCGCCGGCATCGGCCTGGTGACCGCGGTGGCCGCCGGTGGCTCGACGCAGATGTCGCGGCCGCTGCGTGTCGTCGCCGCAGCGTTCACGGTGTTCGCGCTTCTGGCGATGCTCGCCGTCGGTGCGGTCGAGCAGCTGGTGGATGCCACCCTCGTCGACACCGACGACCAACTGATGTTGCTGATCGCCGCGATGATCGCGTTGGCCGCGGTGGCACAGCTGACCTGGTCGTGGGGCCGGACGCTGTCTGGTTCGAATCTGCATCTCCTCGTCACGGCCGGCGGCCTGATCGGCCTCGGTCTCATCACCCAGATCTGCGTTGCGCTCGGTGCGGTGATCAGCGGCGGTACCGTCGAGGGCTTCCGCGCCGGCCATGCCGCCGCCACGATCGTGTGGGTTGTCACGGGGGCCGCGGGGCTGTTGTGGACGCGTCGGCGCCGCGGCAGCGGCCGGGGTCTCACGCTGACGGTGAGCCTGGCGATCGTCGCCGCCGCCGTGGCCAAGCTGTTCCTCTTCGACCTGGCCGCGCTCGATGGCATGTTCCGGGTCATCGCGTTCATCGTCGTCGGTCTGCTGCTGCTCTCGCTGGGCGTCGCCTACGCGCAGTCACTCAGCTCGGCCGACGAGCGGGCGCGCACGGCCGCGCGCATGTAGTCCCGGTCCATCCGGTCGTCGGGGTGTGGGTCTCGATCATGAGCCCCGCGCCCCGGCGACCGGAGCGGGCTGTTGACAGGCATGATTGACCGCTGGTTGGACGTGCGGGGTGAACTCGATGCCCGTGCGGATACTGATCCCGGCGACGAGTCCGCCCGCGGCACAGCAGATGGCGGCGATGATCATCGCGGTCACGAATCCGTCGCCGAGCGCCTGACCCGGCCCGGTGTCGAGGCCGGCCACCACGGGCAACACGGCCACCGCCAGCAGTCCGGCGAACCGGGCCACCGCGTTGTTCACACCGGCCGCCGTTCCGGCTCGCGCAGGATCGACCGCGCCGAGCGCGGCCGCAGTCAGTGGTGCGACCGTGATCGTCATCCCCAGTCCGAAGACCGCCACCGCCGGCAGGACCGCAGTGGCATAGCCGGCACCGGGGACGATCCGAGCCATCAACCCCAGCCCCGTCGCCGCGATGAGGGGCCCGACGGTCATCGGCAGGCGAGGCCCGGTGACCTGTGCGAGCTTTCCCGACCAGGGCGAGCCGAAGAGCATGATGACCGTGCTCGGCAGCGTGGCCAGCCCGGCCTCGAGGGCCGAGTAACCCATGCTCTGCTGCAACTGGAGCGCCAGGAGGAACAACGCACCCCCCAGCGCCGCGTACACCAGCAGCGTGGTCACATTCGCACCGGTGAACTGGCCTGAGCGAAACAACCCCAGCGGCAGAAGCGGATTCGGCGCCCGGGACTCGATGACCACGAAGGCGACCAGCGCGCCGACACCGACCACCGCACAGACGATGATCCCAGCGTTCCATCCCCGCGAGGGACCCTCGATCAATGCATAGATCACTCCGCCGATACCCAATGTGACCGCGACGGTTCCGGCGATGTCCAGCCGGCCGGTGCCGGCGGGGTCACGCGATTCGACGACGTGCCGCAGCGCGATCCACATCGCACCGATGGCGAGCGGGACGCTGAGGAAGAAGACCCAGCGCCAGGAGACCGAGTCCACCAGCCAACCGCAGACGAACGGCCCCAATGCTGTGGTGGCACCGGACATTCCCGCCCACAGCCCGATGGCCCGTCCCCGGTCCTCGGCGGCGATGCCGCCGTCGATCAACGCCAGGCTGCTCGGCACCACAGCCGCCGCGCCGATCCCCTGCACGATCCGGGCAACGATGAGCCACTCGACGGAGGTGGCCAATCCGCACGCCATCGACGCGAGCGCGAAGAGACCGAGGCCGATCACGAACACCCGTCGGCGGCCGTAGCGATCGCCGGCGACGCCACCTGTCAGGAGCAGTGCGCTCAAGGTCAGCAGATAGCCGTCGAGCACCCATTGCTGGCCCTGCAAGCCGGTGTCGAGATCGCGTGCCATCGCGGGCAACGCGACGTTGACCACCGTGCTGTCGAGGAATGCGACGCCCGACCCCAGAACAGCGGCGGCGATCAGCCAGCGACCCGCGGGCGACGCGACTGCGACGCCCGCGTCGTCGCCGGCCGGGGCCGCCGCATCCTCGGTTGTCATCGGCTGGGCGCCTGCGGCCTCAGGCCTCGGGGATCTCGACGCCGTATTTCTCGCGCGTCATCACCTCGGGTTCGGGTCCACCACGCACACCGGTGTCCAATGCGTCGATCGCCGTGAGTTCGTCGGCATCGAGGGTGAAGTCGAAGACGTCGAAGTTCTCTGCGATGCGCGACGGGGTGACGGATTTCGGGATGACCTGACGTCCTTGGTCCAGATGCCAGCGCAACATGACCTGCGCCGGCGACTTGCTGTGCTCGGCGGCGATGTCGCTGATCACCGGGTCCTCCAGCGTCGAACCGTGCGAGCCGTCGCGGTAGAAGGTGATGCCCCCGATCGGCGACCACGCCTGGGAGATGATGCCGTGTTCGGCGTCGACGGCGAGCAGGTCGGACTGCCGGAAGTATGGGTGTACCTCGATCTGGTTGACCGCGGGGACGATCGAGGTCGCTTCGAGCAGGCGGGTCAGATGGTCGGGCATGAAGTTGCTGACGCCGATCGCGCGCACCTTGCCGTCGGCGAGCAACTTCTCCAGCGCGCGGTAGGCGTCGATGGTCAGATCGAATTCACCGGGCAGCGCTTGATGCAGGATCAGCAGGTCGATCTGTTCGACGCCGAGCTTGCCCGCGGATTTGTCGAAGGCATGCAACGTCGAGTCATAGCCGTAGTCGGTGATCCAGATCTTCGTCTCGAGGAAGACCTCGGACCGATCGAGACCCGACTTGGTGATCGCGGCGCCGACGCCGCTCTCGTTGAAGTACGCAGCGGCGGTGTCGATGTGCCGGTACCCGACGTCGAAGGCGGTCGACACGGCCGTGGCGGTCTCGTCCGGCGGGGTCTGGTACACCCCGAATCCGAGTGCGGGCATCTCAACGCCGTTGTTCAGGGTCAGTGTCGGAATGGTCATGGCCCCACCGTAGGCCGCAACCAATGCGGGTGGGAGGGAATGCTGGGCCACGGACTGTTGGTACCACCCCGATCCGAGGACGTGACCGGCAATGTTTGCACTCGGAGCGGCGCCCGAACCCTGGGAACCGAAGCGCTGGCGAAGCCGTCCCCAATCCCTGAAGAGGCCCGTCGCTGCGAGCGAAGCCGCCTCCGATCCCTGAGGAGACTCGAAGCGCTAGCGGAGCCGCCCCCGATCCCTGAGGAACGGAGCGACAGCGGAGTGTCAACCGATCCCTGAGGAACGGAGCGACAGCGGAGTGTCAACCGACCCCTGAGAGCGTGTTTGAAAACTCAGGCAAGTTTGGCCAGTCGTCGTGACATGGTAGCGATGAGGGCGATGTACACCATGTTTTCGTGGTGGTCGGGTCGGGTTTCGTAGTCGCGGACGCAGCGGCGGTGTTTGACGATCCAACCGAAGGTGCGTTCGACGACCCACCTGCGCGGTAGGACGTGGAATCCAGTCATGTCGTCGGTGCGTTTGACGATCGTAACGGTTAGTGCCAGAACGTTTTTCGCCCAGATAAGCAGTCTGCCGCGGTAGCCGCCGTCAGCCCAGACCATAGTGATGGTGGAGAACTGGGCGCGCAGCGCGGCCAACACTCGGGCACCACCGTCGGCGTCCTGGATGTTGGCGACGTGGACCACGATCGCCAGCAGCAGACCGGTGGTGTCGACGGCGATGTGGCGTTTGCGTCCGTTGACCTTCTTGCCGGCGTCGTAGCTGCGACTGGCACCGGGCACGGTATCGGCGCCGGGGATCGATTGAGCGTCGATGATTGCCGCGGTCGGCAGCGGGTTGCGGCCGTCGGCCACGCGCAGCATGTCGCGGAGGCAGTTGTGGATGCGGCGCCACGCTCCACTGGTGACCCAGCGGTGGAAGATCGCGTAGACGGTCATCGCGGGTGGGAACTCCGAGGGGAGTTGTCGCCAGGCGATACCGCCGCGGACAACATAGAAAACGGCGTCGAGAACGGTTCGGCGACACCACTTCTCGGGTCGGCCACCGCGTCCTGCGGTGTTCCCGGCCGGTGGCAGGAGCGGTTCGAGGACCGCCCACTGGGCATCGGTGACACTGGAGGACGGATAGACCTCGCACCGATGACCAGACCCGTGGGTGGGGGTCGGGCAGGACGGGCACGCACCGATGGGTGATGATGGCATGGTGAACTCCTGGTGAGTACGTGTTGTTAGCACTCACTGACCTACCAGGAGTTCACTCAAATCCCATCCGTCACACGCCGCACATCCGAGTTTTCAAACACGCTCTGAGGAACGGAGCGACAGCGGAGTGTCACGAAGGGCGGCCCTTCGTGACGCTCGCACGCTCGCTCCTCAGGGACCGGGTGGTCGCCAACGCACGCTCGCTCCTCAGGGACCGGGTGGTCACCAACGCACGCTCGCTCCTCAGGGACCGGGTGGTCACCAACGCACGCTCGCTCCTCAGGGACCGGGTGGTCACCAACGCACGACCGCTCCTCACCGGGATCGAGGCGGGGAGACTCGCGACCGCCCCCTTCGGATCAGTGCTCGCCGGCGGCTATCGCGTGCGAACGACCGGTGCTCTCGACGGCGATCTTCCGCGGCTTCGCTCTCTCTGCGAGTGGGATCGTCACGGTCAGCACCCCGTTGTCGTAGTTGGCGCTGATCCTGGTCGCGTCGATGCCGTCGCCGAGTGTCAACTGGCGGCGGTAGGTTCCGGAGAACCGCTCACTTGTCAGCCACTGCACGCCCTCGTCGGACGGCGCGGTGCGTTGCGCCGACAACGTGAGCACCCCGCTGTCGACGTCGACATCGATGGAGCCGGGATCGGCCCCGGGCAGATCCGCGACGAGCATGTAGTGGTCGTCCACCTTGTAGAGATCCAACGGCATGAAACGCGGGGTTCGTTGGGTCCCGGCCAGTGAACCGGTCATCAATCCACGAGCAAGAGTGTCAACATCGCTGAAGGGATCGAACCGAAGCACAGCAACTCACCTCCTGAATCCTGCTCCCCGCCAACCGTTGACGGGGAAACTCATCGCTGTACACACACCAAGATAGCGCTACCGAGCCCAGAGTGCTAGCACTCCGGCAACGAGAGTGCTAAATGTTTGAACATCGCGATCTCGGGTAGTTCTCAACCGAGCGAAGGAGGCCCATCGTGACCACACCTGAGGACGACGCCACCGAGGTGGTGTGGCCGGACCCCTCCCCCTTGGCGGGATGGTGGACCACCGTGATGACACCGGAACCAGACAAATCACCCGAATCCGAACGTGGCGAACCAGACCCGCCCCCACCCGTGCGGGGTGCGGCATGATGCACACCGAGCAGACCGAATCCGACATTCTCGAATTCGCGAAACGGTGGGCCCGTTACGGCGGTGGGCCGCCCGGAGAGATCCGTGACCGTTTTCGGATGTCCGAGCCGGAGTTCTTCCGCTCCGTCCTGCAGCTCATCGATGGCCCGGGCCGAGGTGCGTACGCGGAATCGACCAGACGCAGGATCAGACATGTTGCCCAGCAGCGACTCTGGCTTCGGCGCGCCGGCCAGACATGAGACCGCTGGGCGCATTCCAGGACCGGTCACAGATCCCGATACGGCAGGGTGAGCCCCGCTCGAGCGCCCCGCCGACATCGATCTACAAGGCCTGTCGGCGAGCGCGGGAGCCGCGACGAGGCGTCAGGCCGCCTCCATTGTCTCGGTCAACCAGTCCCCACTCACCGCTCGACAATGCTCGCTTCGAAGACCCGACTACCGGGTACCGCTCCCGTCTCGATCAGTTCGATGAGCATCTGCGCGGCCGCAGCCGCCTGTTCCTCGCGGCGAGTATCCACGCCGGTCAGCCCGGACAAGCGCGCGACCATCCCCTCCGCGGTCACCACCTCGACATCCGCGCCGGCATCGGCAATGGCCGAAACACAACCGATGGCAATGGAATCCAGGGGCGCGTAGATGCCGTCGACGCCCGGGTGAGCAGCGAGCAACCGGCGGGTGGCGTCGGCCGCCGACGGCGTGCGACCCGCACTGGTGTCGATGACCTCCACGATGGGCGTCACCCCGATGTCGGCGCACAGCGCTCGGTAGGCGTCGAGTGTGCCGACCATCATCTGCCGCCTGCTGTCGTCCACAAGCAACGCGGGACGACCCCGTTTGTTGCGTGTGAAGTGGTCGAACACGAGAGACACAGCACTCGACCGGTCCAGTGACACCGAAGCCACCGCGGACCCGTCCGCCACGCCACCGATCACGACGACGGGGATCGCACGGGCGTGCAGCGTGGTCAACAGATCGCCTTCCGGGTCCGGATCGATCAGCAGCACACCGTCGACCGACACCTCACTGATCCAGGTCCGCTGATCCGATGGCGGCATGAGAACCAGGGCATACCCCTGCCGCAAGGCCTCCGTCGCACCGGCAAAAGCAGTACGCATGTACCAGTCGAAACGACTGTCCCGATCGGGCGACTGGTCGGCCTCCAGTGCCGTGACCAATCCGATCGTCTTGCCGCTGCCGGTCCGCAGGGCCCTGGCGCGCGGGTTCGCCGAGTAGCCGAGGTCGGCGGCGATGTCCTTGATCCGTTCGCGGGTGCGGTTGTCGAGCCGGCCCTTGTCGTTGAGGGCATGCGACACCGTCGTCACCGAGACACCCGCCGCCGTTGCGACGTCTCTGATCGTCGGTCGACTCACGCCTCTCCTATCCACCGCATGCCTTGTATGTACGCGAAACCGCTGTGAAAAACGATTTCGCAACGCAAGGGTAAAGCGAGTTCACGTGACCGTAACGCTCGGGAGGCATTCTGGACCGCGTTGCTAAAACGTTTTTGCGCATCTCTGCGGTGGGCGGACAGGAGTGGCATGACGATGACGACCGCGTACATCAACGCGACGGTGTTCCCCGTGCACGAACCGGGAGCAGATCCGTTTCGCGGTTACCTCGAGACGAAGGCCGGGGTCATCACGGCTGTCGGTGTCGGCGACCATCCCGGTGGCGCACGCGTCGTCGATCTCGACGGGGCACTGGTGCTGCCCGGCTTCGTCTCCGCGCACAGTCACCTCTGGCAGAGCGCATTCCGTGGTCTCGCCGACGGATGTGGCACCTTCGCCTGGATCGAACGACTGCACAAGCGATTCGGTCCGCTGTTGACCGAGGGTGACATGTACGCGTTCACCGCCTTCGGTCACGACGAGTTGCTGCGCAACGGGATCACGACCGTCTGCAACCACACCCACGACTTCGGCGGCGGACCCGACGAACAATGGCAGGCCGCACTCGACTCACCGCAGCACACCGTCTACTCCTTCTCGTCGACGCGGTCCGCGTCGCCGGCCGAACGCCTCTCCGACATCGAGAAGTTCGCCGCACTCGCCGCCGACACCCGCGATGCGATGTTCGGGCTGTCGGTGAACACCACGGGGCTCATGGCTGTCACGGACATGCGGGCCGAGGCCGACCTGCTGCGCGACCTCGGCTTCGGCCAGCACGCGCACCTTCTGGAGGACCCCGGCGTCGCAGCCGACCAGCAGGCGAGTTGGGACGACCTCGTCTCTGCCGGGCGCGTCGACCACAACACGATCCTCGCGCACTTCATCCACACCACGGACAAGATCCGTTCCGATGCAGCGCGACTCGGTGTGTCGATGGTGTGGAATCCGCTGTCCAACGGCCGACTCGGGTCCGGAATCCCCGACATCGCCGGCTATCTCGCCGACGGAATCCGGGTGGGCCTCGGCGTCGACGGCCAGGCGAGCGCCGACGTCGCCGACCCGTTCCAGAACATGCGCACCGGGCTCTACCTGGTGCGGGCCTTCGCGCAGTCGGCTTCAGTCATGAGTGCCCGGGACATCCTGCGGCTGCACACCATCGGCAGTGCCCAGGTCCTCGGGGTCGACGACCGGGTCGGCAGTCTCGAGGTGGGCAAACGCGCCGACTTCGTGGCACTGAAACCGGCACATCCGGTGCGCGACGCCGACCCAACCGACCTGTGGGCGCTGGCGGTGTTGTCGTTGTCGGCCAGTGACATCACCGGCGTGTACGTCGATGGCACCCGCGTGAGCTGCGGTGTCCACGAACGCACCCCGGATCTCGTACACGACGTCGGCGACCGCGTCGCCCGCCTCTACCAGAACATCTGAGAAGGGAAACCATGTCCATCACGAACACCGATCTCACCGGGATCGCAGCACTGTCTGCTGCACTCGGGGGCATCGACCACACGGCAGAGCCGCGCAAGGTGAAGCTCAAGAGCCGCGACCGCTTCGCGCAGAGTCCCGTACTGCGTGAAGTCCTCAAGGGCAAGACCGGCGACATCTACATCACGCCGCGCACGAAAGACGAACTGCGGCAGACCGTTGCCGCGTGCGCCCGCCACCGGGTACCGATCACGATCCGCGGCGCCGGCAGCGGACAGTTCGGTCAAGGTGTGCCGCTGACGGGCGGGGCCATCATCGATGTCACCTCCATCAGCGGCGTGGTCGCCGCGCGGCCGGGTACCGTCCGCGCGCTCACCGGCACCGTCATCGCCGACATCGACACCGAGATACGGCCCACGGGTTGGGAACTGCGCCACCATCCGTCGACCGCACGACACGCCACGATCGGTGGTTACATCGCCGGCGGACATGCGGGAA
The DNA here is from genome assembly GCF_058129505.1 of Gordonia sp. LMA484. Classification (NCBI taxonomy): domain Bacteria; kingdom Bacillati; phylum Actinomycetota; class Actinomycetes; order Mycobacteriales; family Gordoniaceae; genus Gordonia; species Gordonia sp. LMA484. Next base: position 6,329,895 of record NZ_CM176700.1, on the reverse strand, counting down.
TCGGAAGCTGTCAGTGGGGAATCCTACGAGACCGCGGGAACATCACCGCGGTGGAGATCATGACGGTGGAAGACGAGCCACGACTCATCGAGCTGACCGGCGCCGATGTGAACACCGTTCATCATGCGTACGGCGCGAACGGCATCATCACCGAGGTCGAGATGCCGACGGCACCCGCGTGGAACTGGCGCGAGGCGATCATCACGTTCGCGACATTCGCTGCTGCCGTGCGGTTCTCCATCGACATCTGCGAGAGCGACGGGATGCTCAAGAAGTTGGTCTCCCCGCACGCCCATCCCCTTCCGACGTATCTGCCGAAGATCGCCGATCACGTCCCCGACGGTGATGCAGCCGTTCTGCTCATGGTCGCCGATCACAACATGCCGAACGTCGTCGACCTCGCCCAGATGTGTGACGGCACCATCCGGTACGAGTGCGCCGAGGGCGAGGGCAGCTACGGCGCACCCCTGTACGAGTTCACCTGGGGCCACTCGATGCTGCACTACCAGCGACACAACAAGAAGTTGATCGGCCTCCTCGCGCTCTACCCCCATCGCGATCTCTACGAATCCATCATGCGGATCGCCGACGACTTCGCCGACGTCGGTCCCATCCATCTCGAGATGAAACGCATCGACGGCGGACTGTCGGCGCAGGGTTCACCCGTCTTCGAGTTCGAGAACCAGGAACAGATGGCCGAGATGACCCGGCGCCTCGAGGAGGCCGGCCTGGTCATCGCCAACACGCACACCCCGACTCTCAAATCGAGTGGGATGAAACCGTGGACCGACAACGAGTCCCGTTTCAAACGCGAGGTCGATCCCTACGGACTCCTGGCTCAGGGCAAGTCGGATGACGAACGCACCGACGACGTCCACGCCTCGACCGTCCTGCCCAGCAGTGGATGGTCCTATCGACTCACCGATACCTCTCGTCTGTCCACCTCAGGAGATCACCGATGACCACGCCATCCGCCCGTCCGATGGACCGTCGCGGCTTTCTGCGTCTGCTCGGCATGACCGGCGCCGTCGTCGCCGGCGGCGCCACGCTGGCCGCCTGCAGCGGATCATCCAATGCCGCATCGACCTTCGGGGTCACCCAGAATGGCACGAAGTACGGTTCGGTGCCGATGCAGCTGGGCTGGATCAAGAACGCCAACTTCGCCGGGGAGTATTTCGCCGAGGAGCGCGGGTACTACTCACAGGCCGGCATGGAGGTGTCGCTGATCGCCGGCGGTGCCGCGGCCACCGGCGTCGAGGCCGGCATCGACACCGGAAAGGTGTGGGTCGGCACGTCCACACCGCAGAATGCCGGTGCAGCGGTGGCCAAAGGTGTCCCCGTCAAGATCGTCGGCGCCACCATGCAAACCAGCCCGAACTGCATTCTCTCGCCGGCGAGCGCGCCCATCACCTCTCCCGCCGGCCTGGTCGGCAAGAAGGTGGGTGTCGCCGACCACAACGTGCCGATCTTCACTGCGTTGCTGAAGGCCAACAACATCGACACCTCGTCGGTCAAGGTGGTTCCGGTGCAGTACGATCCGTCACCACTGGCCAACGGCGAGATCGACGCACTCTCGGCGTTCACCACGAATGAGCCGATCACTCTGGCAGCCAAGGGATTACAGACGAGCTACTTCATGTACAAGGATCATGGCCTCGACATCGCGGCGCAGACGTTCGTGGTGCCGGTGTCGGCGATCGAGAATCAGCGGGACATGGTCAAGGCGTTTCTGAGCGCCGAGATCAAGGGGTGGCGCGACGCCATCGCCGATCCCGCGCAGGGAGCCGCCTACGCGGTGAGCAAGTACGGCGCGGACCAGAAACTCGATCTCGACACACAGACCAAGCTGCTGCAGGCAATGGTCCCGCTCGTCAGCACGCCGCAGACGTCGGCCAACGGACTGTTCCTCCTGACCGACGAGCAGATCGCCGCGAACATCTCCTCCCTCGGCCGCGCCGGCATCTCGTCGTCGGCCGACGACCTGTTCGACATGTCCGTGCTCGCCGAACTCTATTCCGCCGACCCCACCCTCATCTGACATGACTGACACCAGTTCCGCAGCACAGCTGCAGACCTCGTCCGGCATCGAATTGTCCGGGCTCCGAATGGAGTTTGGGACCCGACGATCCACGGTCACCGCGCTGGCCGGTATCGATGTCGCCACGCAGGCCGGATCGTTCACGTCCCTGGTCGGCCCGTCGGGATGCGGCAAATCGACCGTGCTGCGCATCCTCGCCGGACTGGAGAACCCGACATCGGGCGACGTGACGGTGCACGGCCACACCCCCGACGAGATCCGAGGGGCCGGTCGACTCGGTATCGCATTCCAGGACTCGGCCCTGCTGCCCTGGCGGAGTGTCGCCGCCAACATTCGTATGCCTCTGCAGATCGCGGGCGCGAAACCCGACAAGGGGGTGGTCGACGACCTCATCGAGCTCGTCGGACTGCAGGGATTCGCCGACGCCAAACCCGCTCACCTGTCCGGTGGGATGCGCCAACGCGTGTCGATCGCCCGTGCGCTCGTGAACCAGCCGCAGATCCTGCTGCTCGACGAACCGTTCGGCGCGCTCGACGACATGACCCGGCAACGGTTGAATCTCGAGTTGCAGCGCATCTGGACCGAACGGCCGGCCACGACTCTGATGGTCACACATGGGATCTCCGAGGCGGTGTTCCTGTCGGACACCGTGGTGGTGATGAGTGCCCGGCCGGGTCGTGTCGTCGCGACCCTGCCGATCGACCTGCCCCGACCGCGCACCGTCGAGATGATGCGCAGCAACGAATTCCATGCCTACTGCGACGAGATCTCCGCGCTGCTGTTCGACACGCATTCCGTCGAGGTGGCGTCATGACGGCCGTGACGGTGGCGAACCGCACCGCCCTCCCTCGTCCGATGGCAGTGCGCTTGTCGGTGCGGTGGTCCGGGATCACCGGTCTGGTGGCGGTCATCGCGTTGTGGTGGGTCGCCTCGGCGACCGTCTTCGCGGCGGCCGGAACCGTGCCGAGTCCGGGTGCGGTCGCATCATCGATGCTTGCCGACGGGTGGTCACTGTACGGGCCGAATGTCGGGGTCACGGCGATGTCGGCGCTGCAGGGCTTCGTCTGGGGGACATCGCTCGCCGTCGCGACCGCACTGGTCGTCACGCTCGTGCCGGCGCTCGAGGTGATCGCCACCCAGGTGTCGATCATCAGCTATTGCACACCGCTGCTCGCCCTCGGCCCGCTCGTCCTCGTGGTGTTCGGCGGCTCCACTCCGTCGGTGTTCCTGGCCGCCATCTCGGTGTACTTCACGACGATGATCGGCACGCTGAACGGGATCAAGTCCGCCGACCGGCAGTCGCTGGAACTCGTGACCGCCTATGGCGGTGGACGATTGGCTCGGCTCTGGCGGGTGCAGATCGTCTCCGCGCTCCCCTTCCTGTTCGCGACGCTGAAGATCGCCGCCCCAGCGGCCGTGTTGGGTGCGATCCTGGGTGAGTATCTCGGCGGCGTGGACACGGGTATCGGGGTGGCGCTCACCGCTGCACAAGGCTCGTTCGAGATCGCCCGCACCTGGGGGATGGCGGTCGCCGCGGGACTGCTCGCCGGGGTCGGCTACGCCGCGTTCGCCGGCGCGGAGAGGATTCTGACGCGGCTGCTGGGAATCGAGTTGGCGAGCGCTGCCACCTCGCCGCCGACCACCGCCGGTGGCCATGCCGCCGTGCGCTTCGTCGGCCAGATCATCACCGCGACCCTCGTCGTGTTGGTGATCTGGTCCGGCTTTCTGGCGCTGTTCCCGCAGGTCAGCGGGCGCGTCGGACGCACACCGGCCGATGTCGCCGCATATCTGTCGGATACGGCGAACTCGTCGGTGCTGGCATCGAATCTGACGACCACCCTGCTCGACTCGGCCGTCGGGTTCACCGCCGGCATGGTTGCCGCCGGCCTGGTCGCCGGGCTCTTCCTGCTCCTGCCAACAGTGCGGCACACCGTCATGCCGGTGGCGACTCTGCTGCGAGCCGTGCCGCTGGTGGCACTCGCACCACTGGTCGTCCTGGTGTTCGGTCGAGGCACGGCCACCGTCGCGGTACTGGGCGGCATCGTGGTGTTCTTCCCCGCGCTGGTCATCATCGCGACCGGCCTCGCGTCCGCGCCACCGGCCGCCATCGACCTGGCGAAGGCCTTGGGTGCGTCGCGATCGCAACAACTGCGCATGGCGTCGGTGCCGGCGGCTGTGCCGTCGATCTTCGTCGCCGCACGGATGTCAGTGCCGGCATCGCTCGTCGGCGCGTTGATCGCGGAGTGGCTCGGCACCGGCGAAGGTCTGGGTTCCTCGATGATCAAGGCGATCCCGGCATTCGACTACGACCAGTTGTGGGCGTCGATCGCGGCGGTCATCGCCGTCAGCGTCGTCGCCTACGCCCTGGTCGGGGCCGCCGAGCAGATCGCCGCGAAACGAATGCGAGGGTGATTGCCGCTCGATCGTCCGCCGACATCGATTTACAAGGCCTGTCGGCGGGCGCCGATACCGCGACGAGCGTCAGACGGCTTCCCACGCGAAGCCGTCCGGGTCGACGAACGGACCCGCGTCAGCGCCGATGACGAGTCGATGTGCTCCGCTGCCGTCGGGGTCGACCCCGGCGTCCTTGGCCGCGGCCTTGCGGCCGTACAGCGCGAGCTTCACCGAGCCGGGGTCACTGGCGAACTCGACGTACTTGCGGCCGAAGCTCTTTGCCACGTCCAGACCGTGTTCGGTGTAGAACTTCTTGCTCTCCACGATGTCGGAGGTGCCGATCAGGAGCACGACGTCGTCGATCTGGCGCGCTGGGGCACCGGTGTCCTTCTTGCTCGATGACGCGATCTTCCACAACGCACCGTCGGGGGCCTGGATGACGCCACCGTATCCCCAGAACGACTTCTTCGCGGGTTTGATCTCGGTGGCACCGGCGTCGAGTGCCGGTGCGATCAACGAGTCCACGACGCCGGGGTCGGCGGCGACCAGGGATAGGACGAAACCGCGGAATCCGGAGGTGGGCTCTGCACCGGCACGCAGACGCAACCGGTCGCCGATGCCGAAGGCCTTGTCGTAGAAGACCTGTGCGGCCGCAATGTCGGGAACTTCGAGGGTGATGTGAGCTATTGATGTCATGCCCATGACGCTATTCCGGGGCGCACCCTCGACGCTTCTCGATTCCTGACCGATGCTCGCTCAGGTCGTACGCCCGGTCCGCAGGTCGCCGATCACCGTCACCGACGCGCCCACCGCGGCCGCGGCCGCGAAGACCAGCCACAGCGGTCCGACGGTCAGCAGAAACGCGCCGAGTAGCGCGCCGAGGAAGATCGCCAGGATGGCCAGCAATCGGCGGTTGGCGAACGTCGCCCAGCTCGGACGTGCCCACAGCTCGATCGCCCAGACCGTGATGGTCGACGTCACGACCACGGTGGTGACGTCGGTGACCCCGACCTTGCGCGCGGCGGCCGCCTGCATACCCATGGCGGCGGCGGTCATCATCGCGGCGGTGATCTGGATTCCGGGAGTCGGATGGATCAGGCCCACCAGAGCCGCAGCCGCGGCGACCAGCAGGTACGACGATAGCAGCACCGCGGTCACCCACCTGCTCCAGCCGCTGGTGTGGGCGCGCAGGCTCACCCCGCCGATGCCGGCCCCGACGACGAAGGTGGCCAACGCCAGCACGGGACCGAGCACGGGCAGCCCGTCGGCCCCGGCGGCACCCATGCCGAGGACCACGACGTTGCCGGTCATGTTCCCGACGAAGACCCGATCGAGTCCGAGATAGCCTCCGGCGTCGACGATTCCGGTGACAAAGGTGAGCGCCAGCATCAAGCCGAGATGCAGCGAGGCGTCATCGCGACGCGCAACCCGTGCGGGCGCAGCAGTCTTCGCGGCGCCGGTGGTCTCCCCGGTGCCGGTGGTCTCCCCGGTGCCGGTGGTCTCCCCGGTGCCGGTGGTCTCCCCGGTGCCGGTGGTCTCGGTGCTCACCGGGCCACCGCCTCCGCGACGAGCGCGACCTCGACCGGCGCACCGTCCGGCAGCGCATAGACTCCGACGGCGCTGCGGGCGGGGAGTTGCCCGTCGGCGAGAAGACCGGCGAGTGCTCCCGTCGCACCATCGGCCACCGCCGACAGGCGGGTGAAGTCCGGCGCGCACGCCACGTACACGGTCATCTCCAGGCATGTGAGGCCCTCGCCGGGAGTGACCTTCGAGCGCGCGGCGGCCACCGCATTGGTGGCCGCGAGCGCGGCCGCGTCGCGCGCCTCGTCGACGCCGACGTCCGCCCCCACCCTGCCCACCACCGTGAGCTCACCGCCGCGGCGGGGTGTCATGCCCGCCGTCCGGATGGTCGCTCCCGATCGGGTCGCCGGGATGTAGTTCCCGCGCGGAACCGGTACGGCGATCGACGTGCTCTCATTCGAGGCCAAGTGCCACCCCCTCCTGTCGTGGGTCACTGCCGCCGAGCAGGAATCCGCGAGGGTCGCGGGAGATGACCTGCGCGCTGCCCCCGGCCGACTCCGCCTCGAGAACCGCGACGTCGTGGCCGCGCTCGGCGAGGGCCGAGCGCACTGCCGGTGCCATCGTGTTCTCCACACGCAACGCGTGCCGCGCGCCGATCACATTCGCGTCGGAGCCCGGGAACACCGTGAATCGCGGTGCCGCGACCGCCTCCTGCGGATCGAGGCCATGGTCGAGCAGATGGGAGATCACCTGCATGTTCCACTGCACCTGGCCGTCGCCGCCGGGAGTGTTGCCGACGGCCAGCAGTTCGCCCTGTTCGTCGGTCGCGACCCAGGCATTGAGCGTGTGCAGTGGCTTGCGCCGGGGGCGGATCTCGTTCGGATGCCCGTCGATGAGATACGCGCCGCGGCCGAGTCGGTTGTTCAGCACGATGCCGGTGCCGGGGACACTGAACTTGGCGCCGAAGGTGAAGGCCAGGGAGTGGATGAAGCTGACCGATCGGCCCTCGTCGTCGACCACCACGAGGGACGTCGTGTCACCGCCGGACACCGCGAATTCGGTTGATGCCGTGATCCTTCCGGCCAACGAGGCGCGCTGCGACCGCACCCGGTCGGGGTCGAGGATCGTTGCGGCACCGTCGTTGTCGGACCCGCAGAGCGCAAATCGGTCCTCGAAGGCCATTCGCGCCGCCCGGGCCAGCCGGTCGACGGCTTCGGCACCGAGCCATGGCGTCATTCCGACGTCACCGTCACAGAGTCCGGCCTGGTGCAGCACCATCCAGCCCGCCGAGGGTACCGGCGTCTGGTGGATGACCGCCCCGGCATACCGCGCGCTGATCGCCGGCTCGGGGTGCACGTCTGCGCCGGCCTGCCATTCGTCGCCGGAGAACGGTGCCCCGGCCGCGACCAGGGCCTCGACGCATCGCTGCGCGAGGTCCCCCGAGTACATCGACAGTGGGTCGTCGGCGAGCGCGCGGATGGTCGCCGCGAGTTCGGGCTGAGGGCGGCGATCACCGATCAACGGCACCTGCCCGTCGTCGGTGAACACCGACCGCAACAGCGGGTCGTCGCGGATCGCCCGAATCGCATCGGCCACATCGTCACGGGTTTTCGCCGAGCATGGGATGCCGCGTTCGGCCAGCCGGGCCGGGCCGGCCCACAACTCGGACAGGGACCGGGTGCCGCCGCCGGCATGCAGCGCGGCCAGCGCCGCGGGCGCGCCGGGCACCGCGACCGCCAGCGCGCCGTCCAGCGGAATCGCCGACAGCCCGCGCTCGCGGTAGAAGTCGGGTGTTCCGCCGTCGGGTCCGTAACCGCTGCCGTTGACCGTCCAGATCCGACCGTCGGGTTCGCGCACCACCGCGAAGACGTCGCCGCCGATACCGCACTGCCCCGGCAGGGTGAGCCACGTGGTGGCCGCCGCCGCGAGCGCCGCATCGACGGCGTTGCCGCCGGCGGCGAGCACCGCGAGTCCCGCGGCGCTCGCCAGCGGATGGCTGGTGGCGACCATTCCACGCGAGGCGATGGTCGGCGGTCGGGATCGCCCGGTCATGCCTGGCGGGCCTTGCGTCGCCGGGGCCCCTCGGGTGGCTCCGCCGGGTCGATGCCGACGAAGATCTCACCGTCTCGTTCCTCGCAGGGATAGGTCTTGATCGGCTCGGTGGCCGGCGGGCAGATCGGCTCACCCGTGGCGAGGTCGAATGCGCTTCCGTGACAGGAACATCCGATACCGTCCTGGACGAGCTTGCCCGAGGACAACAGACAGTCCATATGTGAGCAGTAGTTGGACGTCGCGTACGCCTTGCCGTCGAGACGCGAGATCGCGAACTCGTACTCGTCGGCATAGAACCGGCGGACGATGCCCTCGGTGACCTGGCCCGAGCGGGCAACTCGTCTGAATTCCATGGTGATACCTCGTGTCTGTCGTCGATGTCATCCGACCCGCGGGTCAGTCGACGGGGGTCAGGTAGACGGTCTTCTCGGATTGGTAGAACGCCATCATCGACGGTCCGGCCTGCTCCTTGGAGATCTGTGTGCTCGATGCCTTGTAACCACCGAACGGTGCGTTCATCGCCATGCCGGTCGTCGGCTGGTTGATCTTCACCAGCCCGGTGCGGGATGCGTCGGCAAACGACATGGCCCGGCTCAGATCACCCGTGATGATCGCGGCACTCATGCCGAACCGTGTGTCGTTGGCGGTGCGGATGGCGTCGTCGAGATCCCGCACCCGCTGGAAGGCCAGCACCGGACCGAAGATCTCCTCGCGCACGATGCGCATATCGGGCGTGGTCTCGGTGAACACCACCGGTGCGGCGAAATAGCCGTCCGACTCCGGCCGCGCCACGTCGACGACGCGCGCGGTCGCGCCCTCTGCCGTACCGATCTCGACATAGTCCTGATACTTCCGCAGTTGTGCCTGACTCGCCAGGGGGCCCATGGTGACACCGTCGTCGCTCCCGGAGCCGAGTACGAGTTCACCCGCCTTGGCGAGGACCGCCGACACCAGTGCGTCGTGGATCTCGTCGACGACCACCACCCGGCTCGTGCCGGTGCACGCCTGTCCCGACAACCCGAACGCACCCTTGACGATTGATGCGGCCGCGAAGTCGATGTCGGCGTCGGCCAACACGACCGTGGGGTTCTTGCCACCCATCTCCAACTGGACTCGTCGGTGGGGGCCGATCCCGGCGTGGATGGCGGCCCCGGCATCGGTGGAGCCGGTGAAGGTCACCGCCGCGACCCGCTCGTCGGTGACCACCGCGGCGCCCGCCGTCGCACCACCGTGGATCAACGCGATCGCCTGTGCGGGCAGCCCGCCGGCGAGGAGTGCCTCGACTAGTCGCTGCCCCATCAGCGGGGTGATCTCGGAAGGCTTGAACAGCACCACATTTCCGGCTGCGAGTGCCGGACCGAGTTTACGGGACGGGATGTTGAGGGGAAAGTTCCACGGGGTGATGGCCCCGACCACGCCGACCGGCTCGCGGGCGGTGTACACGAGGGTCTTGCCGGCCGTCGGATAGGTGGCCCCACCCGACCGCAACGCCTCGCCGGCGTAGAAGCGCAGGTTCATCGGTGTCCGGCCGACCTCGGTGGTCGCCTCGGCGCGGGTCTTGCCCTCTTCGCGAACCAGTTCGGCGATCAGTTCTGCGGCATGGGATTCGAGGTGGTCGGCGGCGCGCTCGAGGATCGCGGCACGGCGCTCCGGTGGTGTGGCGGCCCACTCGGGGGCCGCCTTCTCCAGCGCGTCCACCGCGGCGCCGACGTCGCGTGCTGACGACTCGGGGAATGTCCCGACCACATCGGTCGGATCGGCGGGGTTGATGCTCGTGAACGTCTGTCCCGTCTCGGATGCGACCCATGCGCCATCGACGAGGTTGGCGCCCTTGACCCCGGTCATGTTGTCGGTCATGTCAGCTCACCATCTCTTCGCCCAGTTCCCACAGGTCCAGGTCCTCGTCGGCCAGTGATCTCTCGTCCATGCGACGGCCGATGAGTTCCCGGGCCGCCATGATGTCTTCGCCGCGGTCGACGGCGAACGCGCCGTCGAGCACCCCATCGCGCAGATAGAACGCGGTGAACTCGTTGTCGGCGACGTCGCCGCGGATCACCAATGTGTCCGCGTCCGCCGTGTTGCCGGCGAACTGCAGGTTCATCCCGTACTGATCCGACCACAGCCAGTGCGGGCCGTCCTCGACGACGTGGTCGCCCAGAATGGATCGCGCCACGGCAGCGGCCTGCCGGTTGGCGTTGTCGAAGTGTTCGACCCGCACGTGTTCGCCGGCACGCTCCGAGTACCGGCTCGCGACGTCGCCGGCCGCGTAGATCCCGGGCACCGACGTCCGACCCACCGCGTCCACGACGATGCCGTCCGCCACCGCGAGTCCGGCGGTGCGCGCGAGTTCGGTGTTCGGTTCGATCCCGATCCCGACGATCACGTCGTCGACCTCGATCGTCTGTCCGTCGGACGGGGTCATGCGCACGCCCGACGATCCCTCCTCGATCCCGGCCAGGGCCACGCCGCACCGCAAGTCCACTCCGTTGGCGCGGTGCAGATCTGTGCAGTAGGTCGCCATCTGCGCACCGAGGCGGTCGGTGAGGATCGTGGAGGCACGTTCGACGACGGTCACCTCGACACCTAGTCCCGCTGCGGTGGCGGCGATCTCGAGACCGATGAATCCACCGCCGACGATGGCGATGCGCGCGCCGGCGGTGAGCCGGGGACGCAACCGGTTGGCGTCGTCGATGGTGCGCAGGTGGTGGATGCGATCGGATCCGTCGCCGACGCCGGGGATCCGCCGTGGGCGTCCGCCGGTCGCGAGGACGATGACGTCGGCGCTCAGCGATGTCCCGTCGGCGCCGGCCAGCGTTCGGTCGTGTGGGTCGATGCTGTCCACGCGCATCCCGGTCCGGATGTCGATCTCGTTGTTCGCCAGCCATTTCGGTGCCAACAGCGCGAGCGGCTCGACCGCCCCGTCCCCGGTGAGGAACTCTTTCGACAGCGGTGGGCGCTGGTACGGCAGATGCGGCTCGTCGCCGACGATCGTGATGGTGCCGTCGAAGCCGCGCCGGCGCAGGGTTCGGGCGGTGACCGCGGCCACCTGACCGCCACCCACGATGGCAACGCTCTGAATCCTCATGAGATCTTCCTCTGCTCGCCGCCGGCGGCGGCCCGCGGTGCGGTCAGGTTCACGTAGATGGTGTCGCCGTCGAGGCGGACGTCGTAGGTCGGCTGGCAGATGTCCTGGTCGGCTTCGTAGCCGTCCTCCAGATCGAACTGCCATTGATGGCCGGGGCAGATCACCCGGCCGTGCAGGATCGTGCCCTTGGCCAGAGAACGATCCTGGTGCACACACAGATCGGCGAAGGCGTAGATGCGCTCACCGGCCGCGAACAGTGCGATCGCGGTGTCGCCGATCTCCACGCGGAGTTTGCGCCGCCGACGGAGTTCACGTGTGGTTGCCGCGGGCAGCCATCCGTCCTCGGACACACCGACCGCATCGGTGGAATCGCTGGCCATCTCACTCACTTTCTTCCAGATCACCTCGCCCATGAGGGGTACCGTCCGGCACCCTCATGGGCCGCGGCGTCACACTCCGGACAGCTCCAGGTCGGGTGCGACGTAGGTGTCGTAGAGGCCCTTGGTGTAGGAGAAACGCATCTCCGCACCCCACTGCACGAGCTTGAGGCAGCGTTGCTGCAGCGCAGGTGTGTCGGCGCAGTCGAGCACGATCTGATAGCCACGCTCACCGTGTACGACGTCGGAGGTGATGTGCAGGTCGAAGAACTCGATCTCGTCCTCGGTGAACCCGTAGACCTCCCGCAGCGGGATGATCTGCTTCTTGTAGATGCTGGGCACCTGCGACTCGAGGCCGACCACGAGTGCTGCGGTCGCGACCACGAAGTGCTCACGCGCAGACACCGCGTAGCACCACGACTGCAGGCCGCGGGTGATCGCACTCATGTTGTCGGGGTTCTCGATTCGCTCCTTCGACGTGCCGCAGGCCTCGCCGAACTTGATGAGCAGGTCGGTGTGCCGGATGTCGGCCAGTTCCTCCTCGTACATGTTCTGCAGAGTGAAGTCCTTGGCGTCGGTGAACTCGTCCGGGGTGTTGGCGTAGATGTTCGCCAGGTAGTCGGCGAACGGTCCCACGTAGTGGTAGTGGTTCTCCGCCCAGCGGGCGAAATGCTTCTTTTCGAGTTTGCCCTCGGCCCATGCCTTGCTGAACGAGGCATCCTTGGCCTCACGTCCCTTGATCGCGTTTTCGAGGGCGGCGCGAAACTCGTCGCGCCCGAGCAGAGTCGACATTCTTGGGTTCCCTTCATGGACTGTCTCGGCCGGGTCTGCGGCCGCAGAACTCGCGACGTTGCGAGATGGATAATCGAAACCTGTTACCGATGAGCATGTTTCGACAGGTTCCAGGCTAGGTAGCGCAGTGGCGTGATACCACGGTCACTGTGACCGAACCACCGGCGCGAACCTGGCCAACGTGCACCCTCAGCCGACGGATGCCGCGACGACCGCGTCGAATTCGGCGAGCATCGCAGCACCGACGGCCTTGTCCTGCTCGCCGTTGCCGCCGCTGATCCCGACCCCGCCGACGATCTGCCCGTCGACCACGAGCGGGAAGCCTCCCACGAAGGTGGCGAACTTGCCGGGGAGCATGTGGCTGATGCCGAAGGCCTCGTTGCCGGGCAGGGCCGGGCCGTTCGGCGGTTCGTTGAACAGATGGGTGGCGCGTTCGTGACCGGCCGCGGTGAACGCCTTCGCGATCGAGATCTCGACGCCGGTGAGGCGCGCGCCGGGAAGTCGGTGCAGCGCAATCACGTTGCCACCGTCATCACAGATGCACAGGGTCTGACGGACGCCGATCTCCTCCGCCTTCGCGCGACCGGCCGCCAGAACCGGAAGCGCGTCGTCGAGGGTGATACGCAGGATTCGATGCATGTCAGTTCGCTTTCGTGTGAGTTGCCGCCGAAGTTGACGCACTGCACATGTAACCGGAGTTCGACGATCCACGAGCTGTCGAAGTTGACCTGAAAACCAGCCGACTCCGGGTTACTGTGCACATGGAGCGGTGCGGATTGGCTTGGTAATTGACTAGAGGTCCGGCGGTGCGCAGCCCAATCCGCACGACCAACCGAAAGCAGGACCGATGGAACCCCACCCACGACTGACACTGAGCGGCCTGCTCGACGAACCCCTGATGGAGGGGGCCCGCGTCGTCGCCGGGGACACGTCCGGCGACTCGGCCGTCTCCTGGGCGTTGCCGTTCTCCGAGGTGATGACCCGATACGACGAACTCGTCGCCACCGTCGTCTACGCGCGACCGGAGTCGGTGGCCGCGAAGCCGTCCAGCCTCGGCTCGCTGGTGACGCGGGGCGCGCCCGCGGTCATCGTCGACGGGCCGTTGCCGGCCGCGCTGTCGGGCGAGACGATCCCGCCGGGTCTGGTCGTCATCGAGATGGGTTTCCCGATCGGCTTCGCCGCGCTGAACAGGCTGCTCGCCGAGCGTGCACTCACCCAGGAAGTGCATGTCATGCGCTATGCCACCCATGTGCACCAGTCGCTGGCCGGTCTGCTGCACCGCGGGGCCGGCATGCCGCTGCTGCTGCGCGAGGTGTCCGCGCTGTCGCATTCACCCGCGGTGGCCCTCGACTCACGCTGCGAGCTCGTCGCCCAGCACGGACTGGCCGCCGAAGTGGTCGAGTCGGTGGCGCCCGCACTGAGCGCCCGGCTGGCCGAAGCCGGCAGCTCACCCACCAAGCTCGACGACACCGTCGACGTCGTGCTCGACGTCGACTCGGACGTGTGGACCGGCATCGCCAGTCCGATCCGGCTGGGCAAGTATTTCGAGGGGTGGGTGGTGATCCTGAGTCCGGGACACCGACCGGGTGAGCATGATCTGGCGCAGCATGAGGTGGTCGCGCACCAGGCGACGGCGATCATCGGGTCGGAGATGTTGCGGCAACGGAGCGTCGAGGAGGCCGAGGAACGTGCACGCGGTGACTTCGTGCAGGCACTCGTGCACGGGGGTTTCGCCTCGGAATACGAGATGCGTACGCGCGCAGGCTATCACGACATCGACCTGGAGGCGACGTTCGCCGTCTTCATCACCCGGGATCACGCGCGCGGTCCGGACTCGGCCGATCCGCGCGGGAGCAGCAGCCTGCTGCGGCTGGCTCGCTTCGCGGCGAGTCTGTTGCCGCACAAGGATGTTCGGTCCTACGTCACAGTTTTGGGCGATGTGCTGGTGGTCGTTCGGACCCTGCGGTCGACGACGCCTGCGGAGCTCGACGAGGAGGTCGCGCAGTACGCCATCGCCATGGCCGACGAGCTCACCGCCCGCGGGCATGACGCGCGATCACCGGTGGCGTACGGCGCGGTGGCCGTCGGCGCGTCACAGATCCGGGAGAGTTACCGCGAGGCACGTGTGGCGCTCGGCATCGCATCCCGGATGCAGCTGAGCGGCGCCGTCTCCTACCGCGACCTCCGTTCCTACGGGGTGCTCGAACCGATCGCCGAAACCGAGCGGAGCCGACAACTCGTACGCGATGTGCTCGGCCCGATTCGAGCAGGCACAGAACTGCACGACATCCTTCTCGCCTATCTCCAGCACGGCGGCAACGTCAATGCCGCGGCACGGGCGCTGAGCATGCACCGCAACACCATGCTGTCCAAGCTGGACCGGATCTCCCGGACGATCGGGTTGGACATCAAGGTTCCGGAGAATCAGTTCACGGTGTGGCTGGCGGCGCGCCTGGAACTGCTCGACCAGCTGAGCGGATCGGTGGAGCGAGAGGTCAATTTCGTCTGAGCGCCTCGGGCCGATCGCCGGCGCCCGGCTCGACATCGGACAGCTTGTCATCGGCGTCGCCTACTGCGGGATCGCCTTCCGCGGGATCGCCTTGCCCCGGTTCGACGTCGGCCAGGCGCGGTGGCTGCGGATCGCTTCCCAGGAACGATGCGGCGAGGCCGGCGGCCACCACCACCGCGCAGATGCCGAAGAGCAGACCGAAGCCACCGTGGTCGAGCGCGACGGCGACCCACGCCGCCCCCACCGCGGAGCCGCCGAAGCGCATCAGGTTGAACAGCCCCAGCCCGGTCCCCTGTGCACCGACCGTCGAGCGGGTCGAACCCGCGGCCGCCGGGGTCTGCACCATCGCGACACCGAATCCGGCGACGACGAGCACGCCGACCATCCATCCGGCGCTCTGGGTGGTGCCGGTCAGCGCGGCCAGTGCGCTCTGCCCGGCGATGAGCACGACCAGTCCGGCACGCAGGACACGACGGGCCCCGACCCGATCCGAGACGCCGCCCACCAGTGGCGCCAACACAGCCATCGTGAGCGGCAGGGCGAACAGGACCGCACCCGCGAAGCTGGTGCTGGCGCCGATCGTGTCCACCAGATACAGCGGGATGGCCAGCAGCGTCGCGCCGAGGGCGAACATCTGGGTGAAGGCGGCGCAGGCGCTGCGCACGAACCGCGGTTCGGCGGCGGCACGGACATCGATGAACGGTGTGGTGGCCCGGGCACAGTGCCATCCCGCAACTCCGAGGAGAACCACCGCGACCAACGCCAGACCGATCACGACCGCGGTACTCACGCTGTCGACGCTGACCAGGGTGACCGCGAGGATCAGCAACCCGGAGCCGACCGTCACGGTGGCTGCCCCGACCACATCGAGCCGCATCAGCCGGCCCGGGAACCGCGGCACGGTCCGCACGGTCAGCACCCACCCGAGCAGGGCGACGGGGATGAGGGGGACGAACACCCAGCGCCATCCCCAGGCATCGGCCATGAGGCCGCCCGCGGACGGACCGACCGCCTGACCGATGCCGTTCACGCTGGCCCAGGCTCCGACGGCACGGGCCCGCCGGTGCGGGCCGAACAGCCAGGCGATCAGCCCCATCACCGCCGGGGCGAACACCGCTGCGGCGAGGCCGCCCACCGCGCGCCACGCGATGAGGATTTCCAGCGTCGGCGCGGTTGCCGCGCCCGCCGAACACACCGCGGTCGCCACCAATGCGACGCAGTAGACCCGACGCCGGCCGAACCTGTCGGCGACATAGCCGGCCAGCGGCATGGCTGCGGCGAAGGTGAGCAGAAAGCCGACGACGACGAGCACTCCGCGACCGAGCGGGGCATCGAAGTCGGCCAAAATCTCGGTCAGGGGGACGTTGACGACGTTGTTGCTGACGGTTCCGACGAGGGTGCCGGTGAGCAGCGCCGCCAGTGCCAGCGGTGTGCCGGAATCACCGGCTGATGCCGACGTCGTCGTGCGTTCATCGCTCTGAGATGCCATGCCGCCCCCTGCTCGAGACCGCGGCGGCCGGCGGGCCGCGGCGGAAAACCTATACGGCATGTTTCCACCCGACATCACCGATCGGCATATCCGGGATGCCCCAGAGTGCACATGAAATCGCTCCGAATTTGGACAACCTGCCCATGTCTTTGACGGCAGCAGAGTGCGCGTAGGGGTGTGACGAAACATCGCGGTCTCTGATGATTTACCGGCTCGACACAGAAGGTCACGAGACTGTCGATCCGTGACATCGTGCACAGCGAACAGCCACCGCAGGTGTGCATCGTATCGGTTGACCCCCGGTGACGGCGGGTGAATGGTTTCACCAGCACAGCCCTTTCCGTTCACCCACCCGCTAAGGAATCACCGTGCAGTCCATCAATCTCACCGCCGCCCATTGGGTTTACCTGGCCGGCATCCTCGTCATCATCGCGACGATGGTGATGCGCAAGAACATCGTGGTGCCGGCCGTGATCGCGACCTTTCTGACCGCATTCGCCTTCAGCGACAGCATCGTCACGGCCATCGCATCGATCTTCAACGCCAGCCTCGTCGCGGCCAAGGAACTGTTCAACATCTTCCTCATCATCGCCCTGGTGACCGCCATGCTCGGCGGCCTGAGGCAGATGGGGGCGGATCGACTCATGATCACCCCGTTCCGACGGGTGATGCGGAGCGCGACAACGAGCTTCATCGTGCTGGCGATCGTGACCTACACCATCTCGCTGTTCTTCTGGCCGACGCCGGCGGTGCCGCTGGTGGGCGCCGTGCTGATCCCGGTCGCGATCCGGGCGGGGCTGTCCCCGATCTCGGTCGGCATGGTGATCGCCATTGCGGGCCAGGGCATGGCGCTGTCCTCGGACTACGTGATGAAGGTGGCCCCAGGGATCTCCGCGACCGCAGCCGGCGCGGATGTGGACAGTGTCGCCGACAAGTCGCTTGTGCTGTCGCTCATCGTCGGCGCGGTGGCCATGGTGATCACGTGGGTCATGCAGCGTCGGACGTGGCGGGCCCCGTCGGCAGAACTGCTGGTGGAGTGGGAGGCCGAGGCCGACCGTGGCGCGGCCGACGTCGAATCCGAACTGCACGGTGAGCAGGCCGAGAGCGACGGCACTGCGGTGTCCCAGCGCGGCGGATCGGGGACGGCGGTGGCAGCCGGTGCGGGCGGGGACGTACCCGCCTCGGGGTCGACCGGATCGACCGGCACCGCGGTGCTCGATCCCGAGGACCCGTCGTCGCCGGGCTCGGCACCGGACGCGTCGCGGACCGCCAAGATCTTCGCCGTCCTGGTCCCGCTCGTTTACGCGGGATTCATCGTCTATCTCATCCTCGGCAAGACCGGCGTGGTGCCTGCTCTGGAAGGTGGCGACGCAGCCGCCATGGTCGGCGGCATCGCAGCGCTGCTCCTGTTCGCGGTGTGCGCCGCGCACGAGCCGACGAAGTTCCTCGAGACCACCGCCGAACACCTCGTCGACGGTCTGGTCTTCGCGTTCAAGGCGATGGGCATCGTTCTGCCGATCGCCGGCTTCTTCCTGATCGGCAACTCGGACTTCTCCGGTCAGATCCTCGGCCTGCCCGGGGACGTGACCGGCCCGGCGTTCCTGTTCGATCTGGTGAGCTCCGCGCAATCGCATCTGCCCCACGTCCCGATCTTCACCGGCCTCGGCATCCTCCTCGTGGGAATCGTTGCGGGTCTGGATGGTTCCGGGTTCTCCGGGCTGCCGCTGACCGGCGCGTTGGCGGGTGCGCTCGCTCCGGGCGTCGACATGGACCCGGCAACCCTGGCCGCGATCGGCCAGATGGGCAACATCTGGTCGGGCGGCGGAACACTCGTGGCATGGTCGTCCCTGGTGGCCGTGGCCGGGTTCGCCCGGGTACCGGTTCTCACCCTGGCCCGCAAGTGTTTCGTCCCGGTCATGGCCGGCCTGCTCATCTCGACCGTGGTGGCCGTCTACCTGCTGTAGTCACAGTCTCACCCGCGGCCCCATGGGAGCGAGTTCGCGAGCGCTCCACCCGGCCCCTGAGGAGCGAGCTTGCGAGCGCCCCACCCGGTCCCTGAGCCTGCCAGCGCCCCACCCGATCCCTGAGGAGCGAGCGTGCGAGCGCTCCACCCGGTCTCTGAGGAGCGAGCTTGCCAGCGCTCCACCCGATCCCTGAGGAGCGAGCTTGCGAGCGTCACGAAGGGCCCTTCGTGACGCACGCTCACTCCGTTCGCGGGCTCCTCAGGGAGCGGGGGGTGACGCCTGCGAACTCGCGGACTCAGGGAACAGGTGGAAGCGAAACCGCAACGTACGCAAGCACACAACAGCCCGCCCGGTCCCTGAGGAGCGAGCTTGCGAGCGTCACGAAGGGCCCTTCGTGACGCACGCTCACTCCGTTCGCGGGCTCCTCAGGGAGCGGGGGTGACGCTCGCTCACTCCGTTCGCGGGCTCCTCCGGAACTTGTCAAGGGGTTTGAGGCCAGTGGGTGTTAGGCGACTGTCGGTTTTTGCTCCTCTTGGGGTTTGTTGATCCAGGCTGCCTCGGGCAGTGCGAGGATCTTCGGGGCGGGATCGCTGGGTCCGAAGCGTTCGGGGTGAGCGCGGTGGGCCGCGGCGAGAGTGCGGGTGCGTTCGGCGGCGATGGTGGCGGCGTGGCCGTAGTGCACATCGGCGGGTGTGTGCAGGCCGATGCCGCTGTGGCGGTGGGTGTGGTTGTACCAGTCGGTGAAGGTGGCCATGAACTCGCGGGCCTGTTGGATGGACCCGAACCGGGTGGGGAACACCGGCGCGTATTTCAGTGTCTTGAACCAGGATTCGCTGTACGGGTTGTCGTTGGAGACGTGTGGGCGTGAATGTGAGCGGGTCACCGACAGGTCGGCGAGCAGTTCGGTGACGGTCTTCGAGGTCATCGAGGTCCCCCGATCGGCGTGCACGACCTCGGGGATGCCGTGGACCCCGAACACCTCACGCATCATGGCGGTGGCCAGCGGCCCGGATTCGCGGGTCTGCACGTGTACCCCGACGATGTAGCGCGAGTAGATGTCGATCATCACGTACGCCTCGTAGTACACCCCCCGCTGCGGGCCGGCGAGTTTGGTGATGTCCCAGGTGTAGACCTGGCGGGGGCCGGTGGCCACCAACTCCGGTATCGCGGTGGCGCGATGGGTGGCCTGTCGGCGACGCTCCCGGACCTGGTCGTGGGCGCCCAGGATGCGATACATCGTGGAGATCGAACACAGGTAGCAGTCCTCATCGAGCAACGTGGCGTACACCTGGGCCGGTGCGCAATCCACGAACCGGTCACTGGCGAGCACCGCCAGCACCTGGACACGTTCGCTCTGGTCGAGCTTGTTGGCCGGCTCCACCCGCGCCGCAGCAGCGCGCCGGCCAGTCGCCGGGGTCCGGGCACCACCGTCACCTTCGGCCTCAGCGATCTCGGTGGCGGTGCGTCGTGCCATGGTGGCCCGCGACATCCCGGTCAGCAGCGCCGCGGTGCGCTGGGGGGTTCCGGCCGCGGTCAACGCCGTAAACGTCGTCATCAACGCTGTCCGCGCGGGTCCTCGGAATCCGCGCTCTTGGAGATCTGCTCCAAGAGCGCGTGTGCTTTTCCCATGATCTCCAGCGCGGTTTGGGTTGTTTCCAACCTGCTGGTGGCCTGAGCCAGTTCCTTTTTCAACCGGGCGATCTCAGCCTGCTCGGCGCTCAACCCCGACCGGGGCACCCGACCGGCCGCGGCCTCATCGGCGTGCAGGACACCACCATCACGCAACCGACGCCACTCACTCATAAACGACGAATACAAGCCCTCACGCCGCAGATAGGCGCCGCCCTCACCGGTCTCACACGCCTTCTCATAGGCCGCGAGGTACCTCAACTTGTCCTCGGCGGTGAAACTGCGGCGCCGCCGCGGCCCCTGACCACCAGTGTGCTGCTCACTACCACTGTCCATCACCCCATTATCGGAGCTACTGACACTCACAACAGACATCGATACTCATCCTGATCTCGCCCTGCCAAACGGGGGGGTTGCTACGAAGCGCTGGTCTCAACTCACCCTGACAGACAGGGCTCAGGGAGCGGGGGGTGACGCACGCGAACTCGCGGACTCAGCGAGCGGGGGAAGCGAAACCGCAACGTACGCAAGCACACAACAGCCCGCCCGGTCTCTGAGGAGCGAGCCTGCGAGCGCCCCACCCGATCCCTGAGGAGCGAGCTTGCGAGCGTCACGAAGGGCCCTTCGTGACGCACGCTCACTCCGTTCGCGGGCTCCTCAGGGAGCGGGGGGACGCACGCTCACTCCGTTCGCGGGCTCCTCAGGGAGCGGGGGTGACGCACGCTCACTCCGTTCGCGGGCTCCTCAGGGAGCGGGGGGACGCACGCTCACTCCGTTCGCGGGCTCCTCAGGGAGCGGAGGGACGCACGCTCACTCCGTTCGCGGGCTCCTCAGGGAGCGGGGGGGACGCACGCTCACTCCGTTCGCGGGCTCCTCAGGGAGCGGAGGGACGCACGCTCACTCCGTTCGCGGGCTCCTCAGGGAGCGGGGGGCGACACGCGCCACCTCAGGAGTTGGGGACGTCCGCCGAAAACTGCTTAGAGCCTTACCGTTTCACAGTGGTCGCCACCTGGCCGGGCCGGGCGAACCGGCCGGGTAGGTGTCGAGCGGCACACGATCTGCCTTCCACGCATCGATGATCGGGGCGACGATGTGCCAGCACTGTTCAGCGGTGTCACCGCGAACGGCGAGAGTTGCGTCGCCGTCGAGGATCCCGGACAGGACCTCGGCGTAGGCCCGCAGCGATCCGTCGCCGAGCTCGGCGGACAGATCGGCGGCCTTCAGGTCGAACGGGTGTGTGCCGTCGTGCACGTTGAGCCGTACCGACATCGTGTCGGGACCGAACGCGAAACAGAGCACGTTCGGGGCGGCCTGGCCCCGAAACTGTTCCGGCAGATGACGTACCGGCCGGAAGGCGAGAGCGATCTCCCGCGGTGCCGGGTCCAGCGCCTTGCCGGAGCGCAGGGTGAACGGCACACCCTGCCAGCGCGCGGTCTGCACTTCGAAGGTGGCCTCGGCAAGGGTCTCGGTGTTGTTGGACGGATCGACCCCGTCCTCGTCGACATAGGACGGCAGGGTTCTCCCATCGACCTCGCCCGAGGTGTATCGGGCTCGGCGCGACGACCGAACCGGATCGCCCTCCCACACCCGGGTGGCGCGTAATGCCGCGGCGGTTGCGTCACGGAGGTCCCGCTCGCTCAACGACGCCGGCGGATCCATGGCGACCACCGAGAGCAGCTCCAGCAAATGGCTCTGCAACATGTCCGTGAGGGCGCCCGCCTTGTCGTAATAGCCGGCGCGACCCTCGAGTCCGAGACTCTCGTCATACCGGATCACGACCGATTCGATGTGCTCGGCCGACCACACCGGCTCGAACACGCGGTTGGCGAACCGGACTCCGAACAGGTCCAACAGGATCGACTGGCCGAGAAAGTGATCGACCCGGAAGATCTGGTTCTCCGGCAGTAGACCCGCGAGCGTCTCGTTGAAGGCACGCGCGCTGGCCTCGTCGGTTCCGAACGGCTTCTCCAACGCCAGCATGAGACCGTCGGGGAGATCCACCCCGGCCATCGCGTCACACGCCGACTGCGCCACCGCGGGCGGCACCGCGAAGTACAGGACCGAACGGCCGTGCGCCTGGCCGAGGACCGTACGGATTCCGTCTGCGGTGGTGACGTCGGCCTGCACGAACACCGTGGTGTCGGCGACGTTGCGGGCGGTGTCCGAGGATGTGTCACCGAACGCTTCGCGCACCCGATGGCGCCAGTCGTCGTCGGAGACCTCGCGTCGGCCGACGCCGACAAGCCGCACGTCACGGTCCGGTTCCAGCGAGAGGAGTTGCTCGAGCGCCGGGAGCAGCAACCGGGAGGTGAGGTCGCCCATCGCACCGAGGATGAACAGAGTCGTGGTCTGCGCCATGCCCGACGCTAACCCGTCCGGCCGGCATATATGAAGATCCTCGGCACAATCCCTCGACGAAATGGTGAGAATCGAGGGATGCACACCAACATCGAGGACTACGCCATGGTCGGTGACTGCCGCACCGCCGCGCTGGTGTCACGACGCGGCGACGTCGACTGGTTCTGCGCACCGCGCTACGACTCCGCATCGATCTTCGCAGCGTTGCTGGGCACCGAGAAGCACGGACGGTGGGGGCTGCGACCGCGTGAGGACGGTGCTCGGGAGTCCCGTCGCTACGACGGCGACACCCTGATCCTGATCACCCGGTGGGAGACCTCGACGGGTGTCGCCGAAGTGCACGAGTTCATGCCGATCGACGGCGGAGAGGTGGACCTGGTGCGCCGCGTCGTCGGGATCTCCGGGTATGTCGACTTCGTCACCGAGTTGAGGCTGCGCTTCGATTACGCCCGCGCCTTGCCCTGGGTCCTGCAGGTCGGCGACGACACCGGGCCGGGTCTACGTGCCATCGCCGGACCGGACGCAGTCATCGTGCGCGGCGTCGAACTCCACGCCGACGGCAGCGTGCACCGAGGGTTCTTCACCGTCGAGCCGACCGTGACGATGGATCTGACGCTGTCCTGGTATCACTCCTATCGTCCCGAACCCGCTCCGATCGACGTCACCCGCGCACTGCGGCACACCCACGACTGGTGGAGCACCTGGGCCGGCCGTATCGATCATTCCGGCCCGCACAAGGACGAGGTGGTCCGCTCGCTGATCGTCCTGCGCGCGCTGAGCCACATGGACACCGGCGGGATCGTCGCGGCGGCCACGACGTCGCTGCCCGAACAGTTCGGCGGTGCGCGCAACTGGGACTACCGCTACGTGTGGCTGCGCGACGCGTCGCTGACGCTGGAAGCCCTGGTCCGCCATGGCTTTCTCGGCGTTGCGGAGCACTGGCGGATGTGGCTGATGCGTGCCATCGCAGGCAACACCCATCAATCACAGATCATGTACGGCATCGCCGGCGAACGTGAACTACCCGAGCGGGAGTTGCCGAACCTGCCCGGATACCAGGGCGCCGCACCGGTCCGCATCGGCAACGGCGCCGTCGATCAGTATCAGGGCGACGTCCTCGGCGAGGTCCTGGTGGGTCTGGACTCGGCACGCGCGGCGGGACTGGAGGAGACGCCGCTGTCGTGGTCGCTGCAGAAGGCGCTGCTCGAGCAGGTCGAGGCCAATCTCGAGCGACCCGACAACGGGATCTGGGAGATGCGCGGCGCGCCAAAGATGTTCACGCATTCGCGCGCGATGATCTGGGCAGCCTTCGATCGGGGGGTGCGGGCAACCGAGGAGCACGGCCTGGACGGCTCACCCGACCACTGGCGCGAACTGCGGGACCGGGTGCGCGCCGAGATCGACGAGAACGGTGTCGATCCGGCGACCGGGCGATTCGTGCAATACGACGGCACCACCGAGGTCGACGCCTCGTTGCTGTTACTTCCGCAGGTCGGGTTCTGCGCATCCGATGATCCGCGCATGCTCGCGACCGTCGCGGAGATCGAACGCACACTGCTGCGTGGCGGGCTTGTGCTGCGCTACAACACCGACGGCGGCGTGGACGGGCTCGCCGGCGGCGAGCATCCCTTCATGGCATGCACCTTCTGGCTGGTCACGCAGTATGCGATGAGCGGACGCCGCGACGATGCGATCGCCCTGATGAAGTCCGCGTGCGCGACTGCCAACGATGTCGGCCTGATCTCCGAGGAGTACGACGTCGGCGCCCGGCGCCAGGCGGGCAACACCCCGCAGGCACTCTCACACCTGGCGCTCGTCCGGGCGGCCGACGCCTTGGCAGGCCGACTCCCGCACCGTCACGCCACCTGATGGGCGAGGGCGGCCATCAGGTCGTTGCGGCTGCCCTCGATCTCGGAGTACCGCAACGGCTTCACCCGCTCGACGAGGATCTCGCCGGTAGCCGTCGGCAGGAGCTGCATCACCTCATCGAGGAACGCGTCGAGCGGCATGGCCCACTCTGCGTCGGCCTGTCCCGGCATGAGGTCGGTCTGCACCGCCGGCGGCACGAGTTCGAGCACATCGACGCACGTGTCCGCCAGCTGCAGTCGCAGGCTGTCGGTGAAGGAGTGGATCGCGGCCTTGGTCGCACTGTAGGTGGGGGTTCCGGCCATCGGCGTGAACGCCAGCCCGGACGACACGGTCATGATCGTCGCGTCCGGCTGCGCGGCAAGGAACTGGGTGAACGCGGCCACCAGACGCAGGGGCCCGAGGATGTTGGTCTCCACCTCGGCGATCGCGGTCTCCAGAAAGCCCGGATCGCGCAGGTTCTCGCCTCGCATGATGCCGGCCATCGCGATCAGGACGTTGGTCTCGGGAAACCGCGCCCGGACGTCGGCGGATACCCGGACGATGTCGTCGGCGTCGGCCGTGTCGATGCGAACCGTCTCGATCCCGGGATGTTGCGCCGCGATCTGATCGAGAAGGCCGACGCGACGCCCGCCGACGATCACGCGGTTCCCCGCGTCGTGTAGACGGAGGGCCAGCCCGAGTCCGATTCCGGAGGTCGCGCCGGGGATGAAGATGGTGTTTCCGCTGATTCGCATGGGGTGTCTCCTGTGGTCGGCAGTCCGGTGGACGTTCTCGCACCATCCACTCCACCGCTGCCGTCGACCGGTAACAAGGCAGCCGTGATCCAAGGACCGGCGATCCCTGGATCACTCCACGGCGATGGGCCAGAGTGGACGGATGGCGATCGACAGGGCCGGACTGGCCGAGTTCCTGCGTAGTCGGCGTGAGGCGCTGCAGCCCGCCGACGTGGGATTGCCGCCGGGGACACGCCGACGCACCCGCGGCCTGCGTCGCGAGGAGGTCGCGATGCTGGTGGGGATGTCGACCGACTACTACAGCCGACTCGAACAGCAGCGTGGACCGCAGCCGTCGGAGCAGATGCTGACCGCGCTCGCTCGCGGACTGCACCTGTCGCTCGACGAACGCGATCACCTGTTCCGGCTCGCCGGTCACAATGCCCCGGGGCGCCGAGGCCTCTCCGATCACGTCGGGCCGGGGATGATGCGCATCGTCGATCGACTCGCCGACACTCCGGCGATGGTCGTGAACAGCGCAGGCGAAACGCTGCTGCAGACGGCGCCCGCGGTGGCGCTCGTCGGCGACGAGACCCACTTCACCGGCCTCCGACGCAGCATCGCCTATCGCTGGTTCACCGATCCGGTCACCCGTCAGCGGTTCCCCACCGAGGACCACGACCACCACGCCCGCGCGCACACCGCGCGGCTCCGCGCGTCGGTGACCCGCGAGGGCCCCACATCGCACTCCGCCGAGATCGCGGATGCTCTCTTGGCCGAGAGCACGGAGTTCGCCGAGCTCTGGCGGCACCACGACGTCTCCACCAGCCTGACCGACACCCGCAAGCGTCTGCTTCACCCCGAATTGGGCCTGATCGAGGTCTACTGCCAGACACTCCTGGACCCCGACGGCATCCAGTGCCTGCTCGTCTACACCGCGACGCCGGGCACCGAGAGCCACGAGAAGCTGGCCCTGTTGAGTGCGGTGACCGCCTGACCGTCCCACCCGCGACCCGCACTCCATCGTGCAGGTGCGCTCACCGCCTGTGGCACTCTGGGTCGAGTCTCACGAAGGGCGAGGGATGGCGAAGAGTGGGTGGTCTGCGGGCGAAGCACCGCGGATGGACGGAAAGACCGCGGTGGTCACGGGCGCGAATTCCGGCATCGGGCTGGAGACGACCCGTCATCTGGCCCGGCTGGGTGCCCGGGTGATCATGGCATGCCGCAATCCGGCCGCGGCCGCGGCGGCGCGAGCCGACATCATGGCCTCCGTGCCCGACGGACAGGTCGACATCGTCACGCTCGACCTGTCCGATCTCGCGTCGGTGCGCAAAGCCGCCGCCGAGATCGCCACCGAATGCCCGACGGTCGAGGTCTTGGTCAACAACGCCGGCGTGATGGCGGGCCGACGCCAGCTCACCGTCGACGGATTCGAAATGGACTTCGGGACAAGTTTCCTCGGTCACTTCGCGTTGACGGGCCTACTGCTCGAGCCCTTGCTCGCCGCGTCCTCGGCGCGGATCGTGACGGTCGGGAGCAATGCGCATCGGGCCGGGACCGTCGACTTCGACGATCTGACGATGACACGATCCTTCAGCACTTCGCGCGCCTACTCGCGGGCGAAGTTCGCACAACTCGTCTTCGCGGTCGAACTACAGCGGCGGCTTTCGGCAGCCGGTCGCACGACTCCGATATCCGTGGCGGCACACCCAGGTGCCACCCACTCGGGAGTGATGCGTGATTCGGGTCGAGTTCTCAACTGGCTCTTCACCACCGGCTCCTTACACTGGATTCGCCGTACCTTCATCATGGAAGGCTCCGAGGGTGCTTTGCCATCGCTGCGCGCCGCAACCGATCTCGGCGTTCTCGGTGGTCAGTACTTCGGTCCTTCCGGCCCAATGCAATTCAGCGGACCACCGGTCCCGGTCGTGCCGAGCCCCCGTGTCATGGAGCCCGACTTGGGCGCTCGTCTCTGGCAGACCGCGGAAGAACTCACCGGTGTGGCTTACTCGTTCCTCGACTGACCCCGAACCGCGGCCGGGCGCGGGGATCGGCTTGAGCGCTCACCCGTTGCTTGGGAACTCCCGATCAATCAAGTTGCGGCTCATCGGGATCGGCGCCCAGATCCGCCCGCAGTTGCGCGAGCGTCCGCGACAGCAGCCGGGACACATGCATCTGCGAGATGCCGATCTCCCTGGAGATCTCACTCTGCGACATGTCCTGGAAGAATCGCAACGACAGGATCCGACGTTCGCGTTCGGGAAGGCGTTCCAACGCCGGACGCAGGGTCACGAACTCGTCCACCTGACGGATACGATCGTCGTCCTCGCCCAGCCGATCCCGCAGTGAGCGCACGTCGTCATCATCGGTCTCCGCGTCGAGGGACGACGCGTTGTAGGCCGACCGGGCCATCAGTCCGTCGATGACCTCGGCGGCCGGCAGCGCGAGGTACTCGGCGAGTTCGGACGGCCGCGGCGACCGACCCAGTCGTTGGACCAGTTCGTCGGCCGCCGAGTTGATCCGTAGCGACGTCTCCTTGGCGCGACGGGGCACCCGCATCGACCAGGTGCTGTCGCGAAAGTGCCGCCGAACCTCACCCATCACGGTCGGTACGGCGAAGGCGAGGAAGTCGGTTCCGCGTTCGGCATCGAACCGGTCGACCGCGTTGACGACCCCGAGCCGGGCCACCTGGAGCAGGTCGTCGAACGACTCGCCGCGATCGCGGAATCGCCGTGCCACATGTTCGGCCAACGGTAGACATCGTCGGACGGCATCGTCACGGTACCGCGATCTGCGATCGATGTCGGGCTCCGCGTGCATCTGTCGTAACAGCACCACCACGTCCGCGTACTCGTCGTCGCGGGCTCGCGTCGGACCGGCGGGCCCCCGTCGCACGGGCGGAATCGACAACAGGTCCCCTTCCCTTCCCGCTTCCGGGTTCACGGCCGCTGTGCGCGGCCGATATACGCGACAGTAGGCACTACCCGGGCAAACGCGCTGTCAAACCCGGTTCTGCCGAACTCCACTTGTAGACCGTGGTGGCGCACCGTACGGTGGAAGAGGCGGTTCAGTCAGCAGCTGCACGCGTCCGAGACTGACCAGCCCGCGCCCACAGCGCCAGCATGTCTCTGCGCACTCGACCCTTCTCGGAGTAGAGGCACGCATATGACACTGAACACCGACATTTCGTTCCACTCGACGGCGGCCGGCAAGTCAGCTGGGGCCCGCCACTCCGCCCGAGCCCTCACCGCGACCACATCGTTTTGCGTTCAACGCTTTTCGGGCGACATCGACCTTCAGACGGTCGCCGATTTCGCCGCGGCGCTCGACCGGGTCCTGGCCCAGCGTCCCGAATGCCTGGTACTCGATCTCTCGCAGGTCAACTTTCTCAGCGCCTCGGGGCTGTCCGAACTGTCCCGCTTCTGCACCGATGCCGCCAGAGCACACGTCTCGGTGGCGGTGGTGGGCAGCCGAGCGGTCTGCCGCCCGATCGAGGTATGCCGACTGGAGACGACACCGGCTCTCTACGACACCGTCGATGACGCCGGAGCCGCCCTCGGCACGCTACTCAGGAAGCGGTGACGATCACGGCACTGTTCCCGGCTTTCGTCGCTTGGCGAACGCGACCGTGACCTCGCGGTGGTCACCGACGTCTGCGTATCCGACCGATTGAGCGTCTGTCACGGTCTCCACGACTCGCCACCCGAAGCCAGAGCCGTCGAGTTCGACGCCGTGATCGACGATGGCGGTCACGCTGCCGGCGAGTCCGTCCGACCCGGTCGCCAGCTGGAAAGCGATGAATCGATCGGGCGCGGAGGCCGCGATCAGTTCCGAGCAGATCTCATCGACACCCAACGTGACGTCGGCGACGTCGTCGATCGTCCAGTCGTCGACGAACATCGTTCGTTCCACGACGGATCGGACGATCTGCAGGCGATCGGCTCGGGCAACCACGGACAGCGTCACCGGCGCATCGGCGGTGCGCATCAATTCCTCGATCACCGCCCGTTCGTCGGTGGTGCCGCGGTTGTCGGCCACTGCGTCTCCTCGGGTTGGGGGTTTCGATTCATCCACCCGCTTACCCCCGCGTGAACACTCCGAAACGTGCACGTGCACGGTACGTCAGTCCCCGGCAGCGGGTGCAGCTGTCGGCCCCGAGTACACCGGCCTGGGCGTGGGGCATCGCGACCATCTCTGTCGCCAGAAGGGTTCCTGGGTCACAGACGGTTTCGGCGCAGAGCGCAGACGCCGACGAGCAGATCGTGCCGACTCGTACCCGCCGCCGCGAGCGGAGGCACGTCCGAGTCGAGTTTGAATCAGGTGTGCTCGGGAACCCTCTCGTCACAGATGGGCACTCGGAGGCGGCATTGAGACCAGCGACGCGGCAGGATTCCCGATGACCGCTGCCCGAGCCGGCCGCCGAGCGCATCCGCGATACCGCCTCCTGGCGGGGCGGTTGCGCCGCAGCACGAGGTCGGCGAGGTTCATCACCGCGGTCACCTGGGCCGGGTACCTGGCGTTGACCGCCGGCGTCGTGCTCATCGCTCTGGCCGTCGCCGACGATTCCTCCGCGAGTCGGTGGGCCGTGGCGGCGGCCGCGACGGCATTGTGCGCGGCCGCGCTGGTGGGTGCCGCGCGGCGCCTCTCCCGATCGCGCGCCGAACATCTCCGCCGATATCGCGCACTCCTCTCGTGGACCCGCCGGCGGAGACGCCACGACCCACAGCGGTGACCGGTCGCCACCCGTCTCCAACCGGCGCACGACCGCGGGCGTGTGAGGTCGCCTGGCCACCTCCGGCGGGGCCACCCGCTGTGATTCTCGACGCCGCACGGCGCTCGGTGGCGGGAAACGAGGCGCGGGCCAAGTACCATCCCTGCGTGTGAGCACGGCCGTAACCCCCACCACCACCCCCAATGAGGATGCCGCGACAGGCAACACCTCGGGGTATCGGTTGGACCTCGACGGCCTGCGCGGGATCGCGATCGCCCTCGTCGCCGTCTTCCACGTCTGGTTCGGCCGTGTGTCCGGCGGCGTCGACGTCTTCCTCACCCTGTCGGGCTACTTCTTCGTCGCATCCCTGCTCAAACATGTCGTGGCGACACAGCCGTCGTCGGTGTCGTGGGATGCGGCGGTCAACCCGTGGCCGCGGCTGTGGCGCCTGGTCCGGCGGTTGCTGCCCGCGCTGCTGGTGGTGCTGGCCTTCATCACCGTGATGATCGCCCTGGTGATGCCGAAGACGCGGTGGGGCCCGCTCGGCTCGGAGATCCAGGCGAGCGCGCTGTACTACCAGAACTGGCACCTGGCGTTCGACTCGCAGGACTACGCCTCCGCGGATTCGGCCATCAGCCCGATGCAGCATCTGTGGTCGATGTCGATGCAGGGGCAGTTCTTCCTGCTGACCCTGGTGTGCGCACTGGCTTTGGGCGGGGTGTTGCGTGCCCTGTCGCGCCGGTTCGCGGTTCTCACCAACCCGGCGGTGATCCGCAGCGTCGTCGGCGTCGCACTCCTCGCCGTCGCACTGGTGTCGTTCGCGTGGGCGAACCACCGGCACGGGATCAACCAACCCTTCAACTACTACGACACGATCGCGCGCCTGTGGGAGCCGCTGGCCGGCGGCCTGCTGGCGGTGTGGATGCCGCGCCTGGCCCTGCGGCCATGGATGCGCAACGCACTCGGCGTCGCGGCACTGGCGCTCATCATCACGTGCGGCTGGTGGATCTCCGGGGTCCAGCAGTATCCGGGGGCGATGGCCCTCGTGCCGGTCGGGGCAACGCTCCTGCTGATCTGGATCGGGTCCGCCGCGGTCTCCGACGTTCCCGGTGGCGGCCCAGCCGAGGTGAGCCGCTGGCTCGCCCATCGGCGGCTCGTCTGGCTCGGATCGATCGCCTACGCGCTCTACCTGTGGCACTGGCCGCTGCTCGTCTTCTACATGGCCTGGCGGTACGAGGACGACGTCAACTGGTTCGAGGGCACCGCCATTCTCGTGGTGTCCGGCGTGCTGGCGTGGGCGACCACCCGTTTCATCGAGAATCCGCTCCGCGGCGGCCGCGGCTCCGCCGTGAGCCGACGGTACTCTCGCACGTTGCTCGCGCTCATCCTGATCTCGACGATCGTGTTCGGGAGCACCGCGGTGATCTGGCAGCGCAATGCGGCCAACGCGACGGTCAACACCGCCAACCTGGATCCGCGCCTCTACCCCGGTGCCCGCGCGTTCCTCGACGGTGCGGCGGTCCCGAAGGTCGAGCCGCAACCGAGCCCGGAGGTCGTCGACAAGGATTGGCCGATCACGTCGTACGACTCGATGATCAGTGGGTGGAAGGACCCGTCGATCAAGGTCGGTGTCTACGGCGACCCGAACGCCACGCGCACCGTGGCACTGGTGGGCGGCTCCCACGCGGAGTACTGGATCACCGCGCTCGACGACATCGGCAAACGCCACGGATTCAAGGTCACGACCTATCTCAAGGTGGGGTGCGCACTGACCACCAGTCACGTGTTCATCTGGTTCGGGCAGAAGTACTACCAGTGCAACGACTGGTCCAAGCGCGTCATGGACCGGCTCGCCGTGGACAAACCCGACGTGGTGTTCACCAACTCCACCCGACCGGTCGAGGGGAAGGGGTCCCGCGGAGACTTCGTCCCACAGGACTACAAGGACATCTTCGCCCAGTTCCGGGACCGTGGTCAGCGAGTGGTCGCCGTCCGCGACAACCCGTGGGCGCACGGCAAGCTGAAACCTCCCGAGTGCCTTGCCGAGGGTCGCAAGCCGGACGTCTGCGGGGTGTCCCGCGAGGTGGCCCTGGCGCCCGCCGATCCGGCAACCGCGATCGCGCCGGAGTTCCCCAACATGAACTTCCTCGACTACACCGACGCCATGTGCGATCCGACCTATTGCCCGGCCGTGGTCGGGAACATCCTGGTCTGGCACGACTACCACCACCTGTCCGCGACCTTCGTGCGCAGCCTCATCCCGGCCGTCGAGGCCGATCTGGCGACGTCGCTGCGTTGGTGGTGAAATCGGTCACATCCGCGTGCTGAAACGGCCCTCTCGGCCGCTTTGACGTGGACGACTCAGTTACTCCCAAGGTAGGACTGTTAATTTGAGCGCCGAGGAATTCGTGTAGCGAAACACTCTCGCCCGAGGTGACCACCCGGGCCGGGAGGTCGGGGCGCGCAGAAGGAACATTGGGGCGTAAGTACACGCATGACGACGTACCTGGAGCAACAGAACGGTCGCGGCAGCTCGGCCACCGGTTCGGCCGACGCCACTGCCCGCACCGGTAAACGTGCCTACCTGCATCACCTCGACCTCATCCGGGTGACGACGTTCTCGCTGGTCATCTTCGTGCACTGCCTGACCCAGACGACTGACGAGTTCAACAATCTGGGCGTCAACACCACGTCTCTGCTGTTTCACTTCACGCGCAACACGTTCTTCGCCCTGACCGGGTTCGTGCTGATGTATCAGAACTTCGAGAAGAGCGACTTCAGCACGACGGCGTTCTGGCGCCGCCGGATCAATCTCGTGATCTTCCCGTACCTCATCTGGTCCGCGATCTACTGGTTGGTCCAGCAGGTGTGGGCCCGCGGCCGCGTCGGGGACGTGCTGTCCGATCCGTTGGGCAGCGTCGGTGAGTTCGCGCGTCTGGCCGGGTGGGGGCTGTCCGGGTTCCAGATGTACTTCTTGTTCGTGATGCTGCAGGTCTACCTGCTCTTCCCACTCATCCTCTGGCTCGTCCGCGCGACGGCCCGCCACCACGGTGCACTGCTGGCGGCGAGCCTGGCCGTCCAGGTCGCGATCACGATGGTCATCACCTACTGGCAACCGCCCGCATCGCTCGCGCCGTATTGGTGGCACCACTACGCGACGTTCGTCCCCTACCAGTTCTTCATCCTCTACGGCGCGGTCGCCGCCGTGCATCGCACAGCGATCGCCGACTGGCTCGCGGGCAAGGGTTGGTGGCTGTTCGGGGCCCTGATCGCCACCGCGACGCTGGCCGTGGGCGTGTATCTGGGCGGTGTCTGGTTCGGCGGCAAACCCGTCCACGACAACGACGGCGCCTTCCATCCGAGCCTGATCCCGTTCATCATCGTGGCGATCACCTGCCTGTACGCGGCGGCCGCGCATTGGGGGACGCACTGGCGGGAGTTCACACCCCGGTTCGCGCGGATCGTCTCGTTCGCCTCGAACCGTTCGTTCGGCGTGTTTCTCGCGCACGTACTGGTGCTCTACTTCGTGCTCAAGCCGCAGTCCGCCGGCCATCCGTGGATCCTCGAAACGCTCGGACAGCCCTGGGGCACGATCGTCACCTACATCGCCACCATCGCCGGGTCGTTGCTGCTCGTGGAGATCCTGCGCCGACTGCCCGGTTCGCTTTACCTCACCGGCCGACCGCGGCTGCCCGTCCGGCGTCCGGTGCTGCCGACGGCGTCAGTGCGAGCCCAGCAGGCCCACTAGGGCGCGCGGCTGCGCGAGCAGCAGCTCGCGGAGATGATTGCGTACCAATGTCCATGTCGGGCAGTCGCACCGGGCCGCAACACCGGTTGCATCGATGCCGTCGCTTCGGCACAGCGCGATCGCACGGGACACATGGAAGTCCTGGGTGATGAGCACCGCCCGATCGAGGCCGAACACATCATGCGCACGACGACAGCTGGCCTCGGTGTCCATCCCGAGCGGGTCGTCGGTGATCGCATCCGCCGCCACTCCCCGCTCCTCCAGGTATCTGCGCATCACCGCCGGCTCGTCGCCCGCCGCTGCGGACCCGTTGCCCGAATTGATGATTCGCGCCACGCGGCCGCTGCGGTACAGCTCGAGGGCGGTGTCCAGGCGGCCGCGGACGTAGTCGCCGGGCGCGCCGTCCTCGACCAGGGAGCCCAGGACGACGGCCGTGGAACCCGCCGGAACCTCATCGTCGGCCAGGGTGCGACCGAACGACGACCAGTACGTCCACGTCGCGGCGACGGTGATGACCAGCTCGACGGCCACCAGCACGGCGAGCACGAACCGTGACGAGTTTCCCAATCGGTCGACGGCGCCCACCGGCAGGACAATACTGGGTGGACGCCGTGCGATCCGCTCACGCGTCACCCCGTACCGGAGGTCGTCTCCTTGCCCTACATGCCGATCACCGAGTCCATGTTCCTCATCGCCGAGACGCGCGAGCAGCCGATGCACGTCGGCGGCCTGCAACTGTTCGTGCCCAGAGATGGCCAGTCCGCGACCGACCTGGCCGAGGAGATGTTCGCGGCCTTCCAGAACTGCACGGAGGTGCGACCGCTGTTCCGGAAGCGCCCCGCGTCGCCGGTCACCATCCTCGGAAACGTCGCCTGGTCCTTCGACGACGAGATCGATTTCGACTACCACGTGCGCCGAGCCGTGCTGCCCCGGCCGGGCCGCGTCCGGGAGCTCCTGCGGTACGTGTCCCTCAACCACGGCGCGCTGCTCGACCGATTCCGGCCGATGTGGGAACTGCACATCATCGAGGGACTCACCGACGGCCGGATCGCGGTGTACACCAAGTTCCATCACTCTCTGCTCGACGGGGTGTCGGCGCAGCGGCTTCTCGAACGGACCCTGACCCCCGATCCCGATGCACGGACCGGGATCGCACCCTGGGATCCGGCGACGGGCCGCCGACGCTCCCGTCCCGAATCGGCCGGCGGCACCGGCCTCCGCTCGCGCATCGCCGGTATCGCCGACACCGCCGCACAGGTCGCGGGCATCGCGCCGGCCGCCGCCAGAATCGCGTTGAGCGGCATCACCGATCCCAACTTCGTGGCTCCCGGTTCGGTCGCTCCGCGAACGATCCTCGACGTCGCCATCGGCAGCGCCCGCCGCTTCGCCGCTCAGCAGTGGCCGATCAGTCGGTTGCGGGCGGTTGCCAAGGAACTCGACATCACTCTGAACGACGTCATCGTCGCGATGAGTTCCGGCGCCCTGCGCTCCTACCTCATCGACCACGACGCGCTGCCCGACCAGCCACTCATCGCGGCCGTGCCGGTGTCGATGCACACCGACGACTCGACCGATGGCAACAAGGTCACCGCCATCATGGTCAACCTGGCCACCGACCAGCCCGATCCGCAGCGCCGCGTCGAGACGCTGATCGCCTCCACCCGCAAGAGCAAGGAGGTGGTTCGCGGCCTGCGCCCGCTTGCGGCCCTCGCACTGGGCGCGGCGAACTTCGCTCCGCTCGCGTTCGCCACCATCCCCGGCGTGGTCCAGTATCTGCCGCCGCAGTTCAACATCATCATCAGCAATGTGCCCGGGCCGCGCGAGGAACTCTATTGGAACGGCGCCCGGCTCGACGGCGTCTACCCGGTGTCCATCCCGATGGAGGGACTCGCGCTCAACATCACCGTGACGAGTACCGCCCAGCACATCAACTTCGGACTCATCGGCGCCCGCAAGGAACTACCCAGCCTGCAGCGCCTCCTCACCCACCTGGACACCGCGCTCGACGAGTTGGAGAAGATCGCCGGCATCATCCCGTGACGTCGCCGATTGCGGCGTCACACCACCTTGGGTTGCCGGCGGCCCACCACGTTCCTCCCCCCGGTATCAACTCGTTGCCCGACTGTGCGGTTGGAGGATGTAGCGACATCCGGTTGGCGAACCGTCGGCCGGCCCGGTCAGCATGGGGTGACGGCGTCCGCGTAGCGCAACCAGCTCGGCAACGCGTGGACGAACTCGTCATGGGTGACCGGCGACCCGGCTGATCGCCAGTCGACGACGTCCTTGATCTCCACCTCGTACTTGCGCCATTCGAACCAGTTGACCATCTTCAGCATCGGGTATCGGGTCGGGATGTCGGCGGCGAACACCTGCTTCCACCACGTGCTCTTCACCGCGCGCTCGGATGCGCCGGCGGCCGCTCGGGCGGGGGTGTAGATGGCGGCGGTCTCCACGATCGCGACCGGGTGCCGATGCTCGACGCCGTACACCTGGTAGAAGTTCGGGACCGCACGATCGTCGCCGGCCGTGCCGGAGTAGGTGCCGTCGAGCATCTGGGTGAACTTGCCGGGCTCGGTGATCTCGTTGTCGCCCCAGGGTCGCTTGTTTCCCCAGTGGTACAAGGAGACACCCACCCAATCCACGGCGTCGTCACCCGGATAGTACGGAGAGTAGGGGTCGTCGCGCGCGGTGAGCCGCCCGTCGTGGTCGGTGTCGAGGACCGTGAAATCCGGTGCGCTACGGCGTGCCGCGTACTTCCCGCCGAGGAACGGGTAGCCGCCGCCGTAGTTGGGAGCCCACATCATCGCCGTCCCAGGGGCCTTCGCATGGACCATCGCGGCGACGCGCCGAAACGTGTTGACGTACTTGGTCGGCTGCTGACCCCAGGAGTACCAGGTGCCGTTCATCTCATGGGCGAACCGAACGATGACGGGCACCCCGGCCTCGTTGATGCGCCGCAGATCGTCGCCGAGTCGCCCGATCACACCGTCGTCGATGGAGTCGAGCCCGGCGTGTGCCTCCAGAGTCAGCACCATGATCCCGGCGTCGGCCTTCACCTGGTCTGCCGCAGCAACGGTATGCGCCCAGGTCGCATTGTCATATGGGATGTCCGAGAACTGAACGGCCACAGCGGGAGCGTGCCCCAACGCCGATCGATACTGACCCAGGGACTCGGCATGCCAATCCAGGTTCACCCCGAACAACACTCCGTCGCGGGGTACCACCCGCGACGCGTCGACGACCGCACACGCGGGCGTCGGCGCCGGCAGGTAGTGGTGGAAGAGTGCGCCGGCGGTGCCGACGCCGACCAGCATCGCGATCACCGGTACCAGCACCGATGGCCGCTTCCGCCGCCGCCGCGACCACCTCGCGGCGAACCCGTCGGTCACTTGCTCTCGCACAGTTGGACTTTCGATCAGGGGACTGGGCATGTCACACTCTCTCCACAGGGCGGACCGGACGAAACGAGATGCGATGACGATTCACCAGCTGACGCCGCAGCGACGGACGACGTCCATGGTCGCCGTGGCGCTCGCCGCGGTCGTGGCGCTCGCCGCATGCGGGTCGTCGACGGACGAGAACGCTCAGCATCCGCTGCAGTGGGGCGCCTACCTCCCGGATCTCAACGGGACCGATGTCGCCTCGGACGCGGGTGTGGTCGGGGTGGCGACCCTCGCCGACCGGTCGCTCGACCTGATCCTGACGTTCGTGGCGCTGAAAGATCCAGTGCCCCGCAATGACCTGCAGCGGATCAGCGCCTCCGGCGCGACCCCGGTGGTGACCATCGAGCCCTGGGAACCCGCAGCCGGAGCCGACCAACCCGACTACCGGCTGTCTGAGATCTCCTCCGGCACATTCGATGACGATCTTCGACGATGGGGACGGGACCTGGGCAGCTGGGGCCATCCGGTCCTGATCCGGTTCGCGCACGAGATGAACGGCACGTGGTATCCCTGGGGCATCGACGTCAACGGCAATTCCGCCGAGGACTACCGGGCGGCATGGCAGCACGTCTATCGGACCGTCAAATCCGCCGGCGCACAGAATGCCTCGTTCGTCTGGACGCCGATGGCGGCCGTCCCCGGGATCGCTGGCTTCGAATCCGCTTATCCCGGTTCGGAATACGTTGACCGGTTCGGGATCGACGGATACAACTGGGGAGACGACGGAACGCACGGCTGGGCGTCGCCCGACTACATCTTCGCCGACAGCCTCCGACGGCTGCGGGCACTCGACGACACCAAGCCGATCCTGATCGCGGAGGTGGGGTCGGCCGACGATCCCGACCCGAATCGCAAGGCGGACTGGGTCACTCAATTCATCTCCCTGGCATCCCATTCCCCGGAGGTCGAGGGATTCGTCTGGTTCCAGGCCAACAAGGAACGCGATTGGCGATTCAACTCGAACCCCGAGAGCGCGAATGCCTTCCGATCAGGACTTGCCGCAGTACCCGGCGTCTGACCGGTGCTCGACGGGTCGCCGCGCGCGTGATCGCTCGCTGCCGGTCGACGTGGATGGTCAACACCTTGTCCAGGTCGAGCGCGGTGAGTGCATCGGCCAGTGCGGGTGAGTACCCGTAGGCGCGCAGGTCTCCCCCACTGCTGCGTGCTGCGCGGATCGCTTGCAGCACATCGGCGACACCCGACGGCGTTATCGTCGTCAACTCCGTCACGTCGAGCAGGATCAGCCGCGCGCCGCGTCCGCAGGCATCTGTGACGTGGCGGTGCAGCCCGGTGAAGACGTCCACCTCACCGACGAGTGCGATGTCGTGGGTGGACTGATCGGCGAAGACACCCTCGGCGAGCGTGGCGATCATGGTTGTTCTCCTATGGCGTTGAAATCAGATGGTTTTGGCACTTCTGGCAAGCAGTTCACGAGGCCACTCGGCCGGTTCGATCATCGAGTCGTGACGGTCGCATGACTCACTTCAGGCTCGAATTCGGCCGGCTCCGCGTCCTCGCTCGGGCGGTAATGGGCCGCCCGGATCACCGCGACGAGCAGCAGGAGGTCGAGCAGAACCCACCCGAAGGACAGGAACGTGGGGAACGTGTCGGCACTGCCGCCCGACCACCGCAGCAGCCCGACACCACACGCGACCACCAACGCGATCATCGCGGTGATCTGGATCGCGATGGGTCGATAGTCGACACGCGCCTCGGCACGCACCTTCGGGGTGACCGAGAACGTGATGTGGCGGCGCAGGAACACCGCCGCGGCCGCGGACAGGGTGGCCGCGATCCACGTGGGGAACAGTGCGAACGAGATCTGCTGCCCTCGCCACAGGCCCCGCGACCGATGCCCGGCGATCAGGAAGAGCAACTGGCAGGCGACGAAGAACGGGATGAACCGCGCGAAGAAGTCCAGGGGCAGCGCCTCCATCGGGAACACCCCGGTGCACAGGAAGATGATCGGAGCGACGATGTACACCACCGCGGCGAATCCGTTGAGATAGGACGTCATCGTGGCGAGGTACATCAGTCGCTGCGCGAGGGTCAGGCCCGGCTGGAACAGCGGGTTGTTGGCGAAGAAGACCTGCATCGAGCCCGTGGCCCAGCGCTGTCGCTGGACCAACATCGTCCGCAGATCATCAGGTGCCAGGCCCTCGACGAGGACCTCGTGGTGGTAGACGCTCTCCCACCCCATCGCGTGCAGGTGCATGGCCGTGGCCATGTCCTCGGTGACGCTGGCCGTGTTGATCGGCTGGATCGCCAGGGCCTGATCGATTCGGGTCACCTCGACCGCGGTGGCCAGCGCCTTCATGTCGTCGACCACCTCGTCGGGCAGCCACGGGTTGGTCTCCAGGACCTCATGGACCCGCATCTGGAGTTCGAAGGCGACCTCACCAGCGGGATGGCCGCGACGCAACATGCCCTGCGCCAGCCGCACTGCCGTGTGGGCGTCTTCGAGCGGTCGGCGCAGCGGCGACTGCGGACCGGCGTCGTTGATCATGTCCTCGAGGCGGGCCCGGTGCTCGCGCACCGCCCGGCGACCGTGTTGGTCCACGCCGCGTGAGTACGCCTTGAGACCGAGCGCCATCAGCGCCTCGCGCCGCAGTACCGCATTCGATCCACAGAAGAACGCCGCTCCCCACCCGTCTTTGCCCTGCTGGATCGGGCCGTAGAAGAGTTCGGCCTGGCTTCCGAGCGGATCGGCGTCCGGGACGTTCCAGAAATACTGCGGAGTCTGGACGAATGCGACCGCGTCGTCGGCGAAGTAGCCGAGGACCTTGTCGAGGAATTCGGGTGTGGGAACCTGGTCGGCGTCGAGGATGGCGACGAACTCACCCTGCGTCCGGAACAGCGCGTTGTTGATGTTGCCGGCCTTGGCGAACCGTTGGCGCCCCGCCCACTCCTCGCCCCGGGTGATGTATCCGACGCCGAGCTCATGCGCGGCGAGGCGGAACTCCTCGCGGTCGCCGTCGTCGAGGATCCACGTGGAATGCGGGTGATACATGTCACGGGCGGCGACTGCGGTTGCCGTGACGAGTTCGAGGGGCTCGTTGTAGGTGGTGATGAAGACGTCGACCGTGACGCCAGGTGGCGCCGGCGGCGGAGAATCACGACGCCGCGCATTCCACACCAGAAAAGAGAACAACACCGATTCGGACAAACTGTACGTTTCGGCAATGGCCAATGGAACGGCGATCCACCACGCATTCCACGCAATCGTTTCGCTCCATCGCCAGAATATGTAGGCGAAACCGAAGGAAACGACAAGAATGGCGATTATCCGGACGATGAAGAGACGTGTAGCACCCAAGGCAGCCTCCCAGCGGGTACTGATTGAGCGGGGGTTCACTGCCTGCGTCGCAGTTCAACGCCAATGTTGGGGCCTGGGGTGTCGGTCCGCAAATTTTCGCTTTGCGAACCAAAAGAAGAATCTGAAGTCAGTTTCCCATCGGGCGTCCCGACGGTCGCGAATATGTCGGACGCGTTACCACGAGACGCCTTTCGGTGGTTTTCATCCATCAAATGATCGACACCGAAACAGACGCCCAATCTCGCAGATCACATAAAGCAAATGAAGGTGATGCTGCGCACATCGGTGGCGCAGACACGCTTCCTGACTGGCGAGTAAGTTACTCGTGGGTACGATGCGGGTTGACCACTCTGCGGGACCGAGCATTAGTTAGGCAATCCTTGGCAGCGGTATCCGCTGCCGAGGAACTACGGTTACCTGTAGTACACGTCGGCCCACGTGCGCTCAACCCTGCGCAAATGGGTCGGCGACGATCTAGAGAGGGGCCGTGACGCCGTGAATGCCACGACGATCACCATCGGCACACTAGCCGCTGTAATCAGTCTCTTCTGTTGGGCTCTGTTCCTGCGTGGCGTATGGACGATGGTCCGTTCCATCGCGCAGGGGCAGCGCGTCGACAGTTCCCGCTTCTGGCCGTTCTTCCCGCGCCTGTGGACGATGATCAAGGAATTCATCGCGCACACGCGGATGGTGAAGTTCCGCACGGTCGGCTGGGCCCACTGGCTGGTGATGGTCGGCTTCCTGGCCGGCTTCATCCTCTGGTTCGAGGCATACGGACAGATCTTCGACCCCGACTTCCACTGGCCGGTCATCGGCGCGTGGAACGTCTACATCTTCGCCGACGAACTCCTCGGTCTCGGCACGGTCATCGGCATCCTCGTCCTGATGGTGATCCGCCAGCTGAATCACCCGCGCGTTCCCGAACGGCTGTCCCGGTTCAGCGGCTCACGCTTCGGGGCCGCCTACTTCGTCGAGTGGGTCGTCCTGCTCGAGGGTCTGGGCATGATCTTCGTCAAGACGTTCAAGATCTCTTCGGGTCTCGAGGACCCACCGGTCTGGACGTCGTTCTTCACCCACTACTTCGCCATGCTCTTCGACGGGTCATCGGAGTACTGGGTGACCGCCGCCGCGGTGATCAAGCTGATGAGCGGCATGGTCTGGTTGGCCGTGGTCGGCCTGAACATCGACTGGGGCGTGGCGTGGCACCGGTTCGCGGCGTTCTTCAACATCTACTTCAAGCGTGAGCAGGACGGTGGCGTCGCGCTCGGCGCCGCCAAGCCGATGATGAGCAACGGCGTTGTCCTGGACATGGAGACCGCCGACCCGGATGTCGATGCGTTCGGCGCCGGCAAGGCCGAGGACTTCTCCTGGAAGGGCTGGCTGGACTTCACCACCTGTACCGAGTGTGGGCGTTGCCAGAGCCAGTGCCCCGCGTGGAACACCGGCAAGCCATTGTCGCCGAAGCTGCTGATCATGTCGCTGCGCGATCACGCGCAGGCCAAGGCGCCCTACCTGATGGCCGGCGGCCGCAAGGACATGGGCGGGGACGAGATCGGGCTGGTCGACGCCGACGGCAACCCGGACGAGGCCAAGCTCGCCAGGATCCCCGAGTCCGCCCGTGCCGAGGCGGCCCGCAAGCTCGTCGGGGAGAGCAAGGGCGCCCTCGACGGCGCCACGCCCGTCGACGGCGAGTTCGATCCCGACGCGCTCGGGGCGGTCATCGACACCGAGACCCTGTGGAGCTGCACGACCTGCGGTGCGTGCGTCGAGCAGTGCCCCGTCGACATCGAACACGTCGACCACATCATCGACATGCGTCGCTACCAGGTGCTGATCGAGTCGGACTTCCCGACCGAGCTCGCCGGCATGTTCAAGAACCTGGAGAACAAGGGCAACCCCTGGGGACAGAACGCGTCGGCCCGCACCAACTGGATCGACGAGATGGACATCGACATCCCGGTGTTCGGCAAGGACGTCGAGACGTTCGAGGGCTTCGAGTACCTGTTCTGGGTCGGCTGCGCGGGTGCCTACGAGGACCGCGCGAAGAAGACCACCAAGGCCGTCGCCGAGTTGCTCGACATCGCCGCGGTGAACTTCCTCGTTCTCGGTGAGGGCGAGACCTGTACCGGCGACTCGGCTCGCCGCGCCGGTAACGAGTTTCTGTTCCAGATGTTGGCGCAGCAGAACATCGAGATGCTCGGCGAGGTGTTCTCCACGGCACCGAGCCAGCGCAAGAAGATCGTCGTCACCTGCGCACACTGCTTCAACGCGCTGGGCAACGAGTACCCGCAGCTGGGCGCGAAGTACGAGGTCGTCCACCACACGCAGCTGCTCAACCGGCTGGTCCGGGAGAAGCGTCTGGTTCCGGTCGCGCCGCTCGGCGAGGGTGTCACCTACCACGACCCGTGCTACCTGGGCCGGCACAACAAGGTCTACGACGCGCCGCGTGAGTTGATGGGCGCATCCGGATCTCAGCTGACCGAGATGCCTCGTCACGGCGAGCGGTCCATGTGCTGTGGCGCCGGCGGTGCGCGCATGTGGATGGAAGAGCAGATCGGTAAACGCATCAACCTCGACCGGGTCGACGAAGCGCTCGACACTCTCGGGTCACTCAACGGCGATGCGCCCAAGAAGGTCGCGACGGGTTGTCCGTTCTGCCGCGTGATGCTCACCGACGGCGTGACCGCGCGGACCAGCGGCACCGAGAGCGAGGGCAAGATCGAGGTCGTCGACGTCGCGCAGCTGCTGCTCGAGTCGGTGACGCGCGGTGCTCCCCAGGTCCAGCGCGGGGGACGCTATCTCGGACCGGCGTCGGTGCCGACCTCCGCCGAGCCCGAACCGGCCGAAGCGGCGGAACCCGAGCCCGCGGCGGCTGCCGCGGCGGCGGCCACCGCAACCGCGACCGCTACCGAGGCCAAGCCGAAGCCGAAGGTCGGGCTGGGCATGAAGGGCGGCAAGAAGCCCGGCACCACGGCCAAGACCGAAGCTCCGGCCGCACCGGCCGAGAAGCCCGCCGAGGCCACTCCCGAAGCAGCACCGGCAGAGAAGAAGCCTGCCGCCAAGGGATTCGGCATGGGCAGCAAGGCCAAGAAGCCGGGCGCGGCGAAGACCGAAGCCGCGCCGGCCGACGGCGGATCGGCCGCACCGGCGCCCGCCGAGACCGAATCCTCGCCGGCCGTCGAATCCGCAGCAGC
Source organism: Gordonia sp. LMA484 (assembly GCF_058129505.1). NCBI lineage: Bacteria > Bacillati > Actinomycetota > Actinomycetes > Mycobacteriales > Gordoniaceae > Gordonia > Gordonia sp. LMA484. The sequence goes on along the minus strand of NZ_CM176700.1, from coordinate 6,286,693 downwards.
GGAGAAGAAGCCTGCTGCCAAGGGATTCGGCATGGGCAAGGCCAAGCGCCCCGGCGCCGCCACGTCCAATGCAGCGGCACCCGAGGCCGGGGTCACCGCACCGGCGGAGAACAAGGTCGCCGAAACGGAGTCCGCTCCGGAGGCCGCCCCGACCGCCGACACCGAATCCGCCCCCGCCGCAGCAGCGACCGAGGCCAAGGCCGGCAAGGCCAAGGGATTCGGCATGGCCGCGGGCAAGAAGCGGCCGGGCGCTGCGAAGGCACCTGCCGCGTCGGCGGCCCCGGCGAGCTCAGCCCCGCCTGCGTCCGCACCGCCTGCGGCAGCTGCGCCGGCGGAGCCAGAAGCCGCGCCGGCCGAGCCCGCTGCGGCGGCGAGCGAGCCGTCTGCGGCGGCGGTCACCGAGGAGAAGCCCGCGAAGGCCAAGGGATTCGGCATGGCGGCCGGCAAGAAGCGGCCGGGTGGCATCGGTAAGTCGGCTCCGGCCGCTCCCGCGCCGGAACCGGAGCCGGTGAGCGAGCCGGAGCAGGTGTCGAGCGAGCCCGAAAGTGCGTCGAGCGAGCCCGCTTCCACGCCGAGTGAACCCGCGCACGCGTCGAGCGAGTCCGAAACCTCAGCGCCCGCAGAGGAACCGGCATCCTCACCCAACGGCTCACCGGATCGCACCATCAGCGAGACCGGCGCGTCGAAGGCCAAGGGATTCGGCATCGCCGCCGGGAAGAAGCGGCCCGGCCACCGCTGACCGGCAACCGTCACGTCGACCGCGCTCCGACCGGGGCGCGGTCGACGTCTATCCGGGCGCCCTCGACACCGCAAGCGCGCTCGGTGGACGCGAAGGCCGGGGGCGAAAAACCTGTTTGTGCAGTGCTGTCACAATTGAACTCGTGAGTAGACCGCATGTATCGCACCTGAACCAGAACCTCAAGCCACTCGAGCAGTCCCAGAAGCTGCAGAACGTGTGCTACGAGATCAGGGGACCGGTGCACGCGCATGCGGCACGCCTGGAGTCCGAGGGTCACCGGATCCTCAAGCTCAACATCGGCAATCCGGCGCTCTTCGGGTTCGAGGCACCCGACGTGATCATGCGCGACATGATCCACGCATTGCCTTATTCCCAGGGCTATTCGGAGTCCGCGGGTGTGCTGTCGGCCCGCCGTGCCGTGGTGACCCGCTATGAGCTGATCCCCGACTTCCCCTACTTCGACGTCGACGACGTGATCCTCGGTAACGGCGTGTCCGAGCTGATCACGATGACGATGCAGGCGCTGCTCAACGACGGCGACGAGGTGCTGATCCCGGCCCCCGACTACCCGCTGTGGACGGCCATGACATCGCTGTCTGGTGGACGTCCCGTGCACTACCGGTGCGACGAGGAAAACGGCTGGAACCCCGACGTCGACGACATCGCGTCGAAGATCACCGACCGCACCAAGGCGATCGTCATCATCAACCCCAACAACCCGACCGGCGCGGTCTACTCCCGCGAGGTGCTCGAACAACTCGTCGACCTCGCCCGGCGGCACTCACTGCTGATCATGGCCGACGAGATCTACGACAAGATCCTCTACGACGACGCCGAGCACATCAACGTCGCATCGCTGGCGCCGGATCTGCTCTGCCTGACGTTCAACGGGCTGTCGAAGGCCTATCGGGTCTGCGGTTACCGCGCCGGCTGGCTCGTGCTGACCGGACCCAAGGATCATGCCAAGGGATTCATCGAAGGCCTCGGCATACTGGCCTCGACGCGATTGTGTTCCAACGTGCCCGGCCAGCATGCGATCCAGGTGGCACTCGGTGGCTATCAGAGCATCGACGCCCTCGTCGCGCCCGGTGGCCGCCTCTTCGAGCAGCGCAACGTCACGTGGGAGAAGATCAATCAGATCCCCGGCGTCAGCTGCGTGAAACCGATGGGAGCGTTGTACGCCTTTCCCCGCCTGGACCCGAATGTGCACGAGATCCACAACGACGAACTCTTCGTCCAGGATCTACTGCTGCAGGAGAAGATCCTGGTGGTGCAGGGCACCGGGTTCAACCTCACCGACCACAATCATTTCCGGATCGTCACGCTGCCCTGGTCTCGCGATCTGGGCGAGGCGATCGAACGCATCGGCAACTTCCTGTCGTCCTACCGGCAGTGATCCGCGCCGGGGTCGGCACTGATCGCCTCAGAGGTCGATGACCAGCTTGTCGCCGGATGCGCGTGACACGCATGGCAGCATGTAGCCGTCGCCGCGTTCGTGATCGGTCAACACCGTATCGGCGTGCTCGATGTCGCCGTCGACCACACGCAGCTTGCAGGTCCCACAGAATCCCTGCCGGCACGAGTAGGTGATCGACGGCATGGCCCGTTCCAGGGCGGCGAGCATCGACTCGTCGCCCGACACGGCCACGCTGCGTTCGTCCGAGCCGATCGTCACGGTGAACTCGCGACCACCGCTGCGCGGCAGGCTGAATCGTTCGAAATGCAGCTCGCCGCAGCGTGCCGACATCTCCGGCTCGGCCAGCAGCGTGTCGGTCAGCGCGGTCGGCCCGCAACAGTAGAGCGCGGTGTCGGTGCCGACGCCGTCGAGAAGTTCCGCGGGGGTGGGCACGCCGCGCTCGTCGTCGGTGCGGACCACCACGCGATCGCCGTAGTGTGCGAGGCGGTCCAGGAAGGCCAGCGAGTCACGGGTGCGTCCGACGTAGGTCAGCGACCACCGCACCCCATGGCGTTCAGCGGTCTCGATCATCGGGAGGATCGGCGTGATGCCGATACCGCCGGCGATGAAGTGCAGTGACGACGCGGTGGACCCGTGCCCGGGCAACGCCAGCGGAAATGCGTTGCTGGGGCGGGTGATGCGCACATGATCGCCGACGTCCAGCCCGTGCACCTCGGCCGACGCACCGTTCTCCGACAGACGACGCACGGCGATCCGGTAGTGCGCGGTGTCGGACAGACTGCCGCACAGCGAGTACTCGCGGACCCGGCCGGACGGCAGGAGTACGCGGATGTGCGCGCCGGCGGACCAGTGCGGCAGTGGGTCGCCGGACCGTGATCGCAACGCCACCTCGACGACGCTGCCGTCGTCAGCGACCTCGGTTCGTGCGGCCACCTCGACGTCGAGCCTCGACGGGCCCGTCTCGCGGGTCTGGTAGCGATAGGTCTGCTCCCACAACCGCATCCACGCGCCGACCAACCACCGGGTGGACACCATCGCGTAGTCGGCGCGGGCCTGTCCGTAGAGATGACCCGGCGTCGTCGGCGTCGTCGACTGTCGGCCGAACCTCACGCCGCCGCCCGGGCAGCCGGCGACGAGGCCAGGAATGCGACCGCCTGGGCCGTCGAACCGATGTCCTCGGGTCGATAGCCGGGGCGCAGGTAGGCCAGCAACGTCGAGCCGAAGTGACGTGCTCCCGGCAACAGCCCGACCCGGGAATCGGCCAGCCCCATCCGCCACAGCTTGATCTCCGAGGTCGGCGCATCCGGATCGTGGTGATTGATGTAGTGGGTGCCGCGCACGAGGATCGACATGAGCAGCGGGAAGGCCACCGCCATCGCCCACACCCGGCGGAGATAGCTGTCACCGAAATAGGTCGCGACGTCGTGCGCAACCGACCGGTGCTCGACTTCTTCGGCCCCGTGCCATCGGTACAGCTCGCAGAGTTCGGGGGCCGCGCCGGCCTCGTCCCACTCGCTGTTCAGGGCGAAGTCGCCGAAGACCGCGGTGAAGTGCTCGACGGCCGCGATGATCCAGAGCCGGGCGATCAGGCGCTTGCGACGCCGCCGGTCCGACAGCCCCGGACGGGGTCCGAGCACGATACGGAAGACCCACTCCATCTGTTCCTGGAATGGCGTGGCATCGATGCCGTGCTCCCGCAGGAATCCCGACTGCAGGTCGTCGTGGACATGCGCGTGTTTCGCCTCTTGCCCGATGAAGCCGCGCATCTGCTCGCGCAATTCGTCGTCGTCGACGTACTCGAGGGCTTCACCGAAGGCTTTGACGAACCATCGCTCACCCTCGGGAAGCAGCATGTTGAGGGAGCTGATGAAGTTCGACGCGACGGGATGTCCGGGGATCCAGTGCAACGGGATCCCGCGTAAGTCGAAGGTGACATTACGCGGCCTGATCGCCACGGGGCCGGGATCGCCCGCGCGGTTGGGGTCGGACATCGCTGGTGTTCTCCACTACTGCATTAGCGCTGTTGCATTACCGCTGACGCGCGACCCCCGACGCACTGACTCTCAACGCTTCAACTCGTTCATCTACATTGCCCGTATACGCATATCACCCGAAGCTGGGAACTCGGGCATCAATCGATTCGGAGGAGACCGATCCGAGACGCATCGGTGCGCTGACCGTCACCTCGTCCTGGCCCCGTGAACAGCACCGACGGGCGCCGGCGCGGACAATGGCGGCCGCCACACACCAGCTTCGTTGTAATACAAATCACACCTGGCCTGGGGAGGACCGAGAGTGAACGACTGGCACCGACAGATCATCGACGGCAACGGGGTGCGTCTGGCCGTCTTCGCGGCGACCTCACCGCGCGCCGCGCCCACGACCGGCGATGACCAGATCGGCAACCGACGCCCGACCGTGCTGCTGGTGCACGGCTGGCCGGACACCCACCACCTGTGGACCCACGTCGCCCCGATCCTCGCCGAACACTTCGACGTCTACGCCTACGACACCCGCGGCTATGGGGAGAGCGACCGCCCCGGCCACGTGGAGGCCTATCGCCTCGATCACCTCGCGGCGGACCTGCGTGCGGTCGCCGACGCCGTCAGCCCGAATCATCCCGTGCACGTCGTGGCGCACGACTGGGGGTCGGTCCAGTCGTGGGAGGCGGTGACGACGCCCGGCATCGCGGACCGGATCGCATCGTTCGTCTCGGTGTCCGGGCCGAACCTCGACTACCTGGACGAGTGGTTCACCGAGCGTCGCCGCCGACCCACCCCGCGCAGCCTGCGCGACCTGACCGCGCAGCAGCTCTGCTCCCTGTACGCGCGGCTGTTCAAGATCCCGGGACTGTCCGACGTGCTGGTCGGCGTTGCGCTCTCGCCGCGACGATGGCGATGGTTCGTCGGCCGTACCGAAGGCGTCAACCGCGACCAGATCGTCCTCGGCCCGACGTTTCGTCGCGATGCGGTGTCGGGGCTGCGGTACTACCGCGCCAACCTGAGCCGACGTCGGCGGCCGCCACACCCCCGTCCGACGTCGGTGCCCGTGCTGGAACTCGTCAACACGCGCGACGTCGCGCTGCGACCGACGATCTTCGTGAACACGCGGCGGCACGCGGCGAAGCTGTGGCGCCGGCAGACCCCGACAGGTCACTGGTTGCCGTACGCGCATCCCGACTATCTGGCGCAGTGTGCCCGCGAGTTCATCGAGCTGCACGAGCACGGCAACGCCGCCCGGCCGGACACGGTCGGCCGGGCGCGCCTCGTCGGCGGCCCGACGCCGGTGACCGGGCACCTGGCCGTGGTGACCGGCGCGGGCAGCGGCATCGGCCGCGAGACCGCGTACACGCTGGCCGAACTGGGTTGCGAGATCGTCGTCGCCGACATCGATGCCGCGGCCGCGGACGAGACGGCGCGGCATTGTCGTGCAGCCGGCGCGCGGGCGACCGGATATCGCGTGGACGTGTCGGACGTCGGCGCGGTCACCGACTTCGCCGAGCAGGTGAAGGCCACGCACGGGGTGGCCGACATCGTGATCAACAACGCCGGGATCGGCCTGGGCGGCGATGCGCTGGAGGCCACCGACGAGCAGGTCGATCATCTGCTGGACGTGAACCTGCGTGGTGTCATCTCGGGCAGTCGCGCCTTCGGACGCCAGATGGTGGACCGCGGCGTGGGCGGCCACATCGTGAACGTGGCGTCGGCGGCGGCGTTCACCCCGCAGCGCGGACTCGGTATCTACTCGGCCTCGAAGGCCGGGGTGCTGCTGTTCTCCGAGTCCCTGCGGGCGGAGTTGGCCGAGCACCGGATCGGAGTGACCGCGATCTGTCCCGGGATCGTGGACACCAACATCGTCAGCACCTCCCCGATCGCGGGTCTGGCTCCCGAGGCCGAGGCCGCCGAACAGGAACGACTCGATCGCCTGTACCGCCGACGAGGATTCACCCCCGACAAGGTGGCCCGCGACATCGTGCGGGCCCTGGTGGCCAACCGGGCGGTCGTCCCGGTGACCCCCGAGGCCAAGATCGGCTACCGCATCTACCGGTTCACCCCCTGGGTGTCCCGGCTCGGTGCGCGCCGCAGGATCGTCCGGCCGCCGACATCCCAGGGCGGGTAGGGCCACGCCCGACCGCCCTGGGATATCCGCATGTCAGCCGGCGGCGGAGGTAACCTCCGCCGCGAACGCGGGATCGGCGTCGGGGTCGGGAGCCGCGCTGCGGCCGCCGCTCGCTCCCCGCAACAGATATGCCGCGGCGATCGCAGCGGCCGCGGTGACCGCGACCGCGACCCAGACCGCACTGTGCAGGCCGTCGACGAACACGTCCTGCACGGCGACGCGTACCTGCTCGCTCACGAACGCGGGTGCGCGGTGAGCCACCTCGACCCCCGACATGACCGATTCCTCGGCGATACCGGTCACCGTCCGCGGTAGCCCGATGGCCGCGAGCCGGTCGCCGACTCCCGAGGTGTAGACCGAGGTCAGCACGGAACCCAGCACCGCGACACCCAGGGTGCCGCCGATCTCGCGGGTCGTGTCGTTGACCGCCGAACCCGCGCCGGCCTGTTCGGGTTCCAGTGCGTCCATGATCACCTGGGTGCACGGACCCGAGATGAATGCCAGGCCCATCGCCATCAGGGACATCGACCAGACGATGAGTTCCCAATAACCCGACGATCGCGAGGACACCTCGACGAGTGCGAACCCACCCGACATCAGCAGGGCACCGACGACCGCGACCATCCGCGGACCGAACCGATGCGAGCACGCCATGGCGATCGGCGAGAACACCGCCATCACGATCGCGAAGGGCAGGGTCCGCAGACCGGCCTCGAACGGCCCGTAACCCTTGACCGCCTGGAAGAACTGGGTGATGAGGAAGATGAAGCCGAACAGCGCGAAGAATGCCACGCTGATCATGCCGGCCGCGGTGGCGAAATGCCGGTTGGCGAACAGTCGGATGTTGAGGATCGGGTGCTCGACGGTCAGCTCACGCCACGCGAACAATCCCAACCCGATCGCGGCGATGACGAGTCCACCGATGGTGCGGGGATCTGCCCACCCGAAGTTCGGGCCCTCGATCACCGAGTAGGTGAGCAACCCGAGGCCGACGATGGACAGCAGCAGGCCGACGGCGTCGAACCGCGACACCCGCTCCGGACGTGTGCCGGGCACCACCAGCACGATCGCGACCACCGCCATCGCCGCCACCGGGAGGTTCACCCAGAACACCGAGGCCCACGAATAGTGTTCGAGCAGCCACCCGCCGAGCACGGGACCGATGGCGACCGCGATGCCCGACGTCGCGGCCCAGACCCCGACCGCGGCGGCGCGCTGTCTGGGTTCGACGAAGATCGAGATGATGATCGCCAGGGTCGCCGGGAAGACCAGTGCCGCGAACAGCCCCAGACCGCCGCGGGCCGCGATCAACTGGCCCAGGGTCTGCGACGATGCGGCCAGCGCGGAGACCGCCGCGAAGCCGGCGATGCCGGTCAGCAGCATCCGTCGATGGCCGAACCGGTCGCCCAGATATCCGCCGGTCAGCAACAGCCCGGCGAACACCAGGGTGTACGCGTCAACGATCCATTGGAGGCCGGAGATCCCGGCATCGAGGTCGCGAGCCATGGTCGGCAGCGCGACGTTGACGATCGTGTTGTCGACCATCACGAGTAATTCCGCAAAGCACAGGGCCGCCAGGGCGAGCCAACGAGTTCTCATGACCTTCTCCTCATGAAGTGGATTGGAACGTCGTCACACCGTTGTAGTACGTTGTTCTAATCTAGTAGAACGCCGTCCTAGTACACTTGTCAACATGTCGCCAGTGAAGAATCCCCGGACACCCGCCACCGAGGTCCGCGCAAACCTCATCTCCGCAGGTCGACGGTTGCTCGAACGCGAGGGCGAAGCCGCGTTGACCGTGCGTGCGGTGGCCACCGAGGCAGGGGTCGCCCCGATGGGCGTCTACAACCATTTCGACGGCAAGGACGGGCTACTCAACGCGGTGGTCACCGACGGTTTCCGCGAGTTCGCCACGCGCGTGGCGGCCACCGATTCCGATGCCTCGGTGCGACTGACCACCAGCGGGCGCAACTACCGGGCGTTCGCGCTGGCCAACCCGACCCTGTACGAACTCATGTTCTCCACGGAGTGCCACCCCGACGACGAGGTGGCCGCCGACGCTTTCCTGGTCCTCGCCGACATCATCCGGTACGGGCAGGCCGCCGGTGTGATCATGGACGGCGACGCCCTGGAACTCGCCGCCCAGGTCTGGGCGTGTGTGCACGGCGCGGTGAGCCTGGAGTTGACGTCAGCGCATCCCCCGTTCGTCGATCCGGCCGCCAACTTCGAGAAATTGCTGACCTTGGTCGCCCGGGGAATCGCAGCCTGATCCGGCGGGCAGGCCCTTCGTGACGCTCGCGAGCTCGCTCCTCAGGCAGCGAGGGACTCGCGAGCTCGCTCCTCAGGCAGCGAGGGACTCGCGAGCTCGCTCCTCAGGGAGCGAGGGACTCGCGAGCTCGCTCCTCAGGGAGCGAGGGACTCGCGAGCTCGCTCCTCAGGGAGCGAGGGACTCGCAAGCTCGCTCCTCAGGGAGCGGGTTTCCGCAGGCCGAATGTAACCCCCGATCCCTGAGGAGCCTCCGAGCCTGCGAGGAAGCGTCACGAAGGGCGAAGCCACCGAACAAACCACGTGAGCCCCCCGGTTCCCAAAGGTGCGGACAATCGATCGGCATCCGGGAGCCGATCCGATGAGCGCCGACCATCTGGGAGAATGTCGCGGTGACCGAATACCGGATCGACGATCTCGCGCGCGCCGCCGGCACCACCACCCGAAATGTGCGTGGTTACCAGGACCGCGGGCTGCTGCCCCGACCGCTCCGTCGGGGCCGTATCGCGATCTACACCGACTCGCACCTCGCACGCCTCAAGGTGATCAACGACCTGCTCAAACGCGGCTTCACCATTCGGCACATCGGCGAGTTCTTCTCCGGCCTGCAGCGTGGCGAGAACCTCGCCGAGGTACTCGGCCTCGAAGAGGTCGTGTCCGAGCCGTGGTCGACGGCGACATCGACGGTGGTGTCCGCCGAAGACCTCAAGGAACTGCTCAACTCGGGGAACCCGGCCCACTTCGAGCGGTTGGCCGAATACGGGTTGATCGAGCCGCAGGGCAGCGACGCCCATCCCGACCGCTACACCATCCTCGACCAGGAGACCGTCTCCGCGTACGGACGACTGGTACGGCTGGGGCTACCGCTGAGCGGCATCCTCGAGGTTCACGGGCGCCTCGATCGGGAGATGGCCGCGGTCGCCGAGATCGTGATCTCGGCTGGACGGCGAGCGGTCACCGAGGGTCACGAGGACGGCTGGCTCCCCCAGAGCACGGCCGAATCCGAATGGGCCACAGAACTTCTCAGTGAATTACGCAGGGCCGGTTCGGTTTCGGCGCACAACGCGCTCGATCGCGCACTCGACCGCGACCTGTCCCGGCAGCTCAGCGAGTACCTGGTCCGGGCACGACAGTCGGCTGTCGAGTCCCACCATCCCGCGAATCAGTGAGCACGACAACGGGTTCGCCCCACTAGAACGGCAGCACGATGGGCGGCAGGCCCGGGATCGGATTGGGGATGACCCGCGGAGGCGGCAGCGCGGGCGGAGCCGGCACAGGGGGCAGCGCCGGTGCGGGCGCAGGTGCGGGCTGACGACTCTGCGGCCGTTGCCGCGCCGGTGGGGAGCCTGTCGAGCCCGAGCCAGAGCCCGAATCCGACGTCGATGCCGACTCCGGCGGTGGCGGCGGCGGGACGTACCGCACCGCGGGAAGCCGCGCCACCGCGAGATCCGCGGGATCGGCGTAGGTGGGAGCCACCGCAGACGCCGACGAGGTGCCGTCGGCGAGAGCGGGCGGAGCATCGCTGTCCTCCCGCGGCCCGATCAACGCGATGGATGCCGCGGTGACGATCCCGATGATCGCGCACATCACGACGATGCCGACGAGCAGCCGCGGCGCGGCATCGTGTTGCCCCCAGCCGGGCGACTGATCCGTCGACAATGCCGCGATCGGGATCGGCAACGGGCCATCCGCCGGGATCGGATCATCGTCGGGCCAGTCCAGCAACAGGCCGACACGTGGGATCGGCGCGGTGATCGCGTCATCCGCGGAGTCGGTCTCGGCGTCAGGGGACCCGAAAGATCCCGGCGCGCCTTCCGACTCCCGGCTCGGTGCAGGCAGACTCGGTGCAGGCAAACTCGGTGACACGGCACTCGGATCGGCCCGGCCCGGGTCCGAGCCGTGCGGCCCCGCCGGGACATCATCCGATCGGCGTCCGGACGTCGGCGCCATCGTCCTGCGACCAATCCGGTTCGCGTGCGCTCGGTCTGCCCCTCGCGCGCCCGGGGGTTCGACGGTCACCACGGGTGCGGCCAGACGCTGACCGAGCATCGCGGGCAGCCCGGGCCAGGCGTCATGGCCGGGTGCGACGACCACCGAGCTGACCGGGGACGGCGCCTCGTTCGCCGCATCCAGACACAATCGGGCCATCTCGGTGGCCCGGATCGCGGTCGCGTCGGCGAGGTCGCTGCGGCCGACTCGGAAGAATCGCACGTGGCCCCTGCCGACCATGAACGTGTTCTCGGCGGTCGAGAGCCTCGCCCGTGCGCGAGCGGCGAGTTCGACCAGCTGGGTGGCCGATGCCTCGGTGGTCGGCGATGCCACCCGCCCGATGCCGACGAGATGTGCGGCCAGGAGACGGTCGAGCTCCGGCGGCCGGATGGTCGACCTGGTCTGCTCCCCCACCGTCGTCGCCGTCATCGGATCGACGGTCGTGATGCGTACTCCGTCGCTTGCGAGGTCCACCAGGAGGAACAGCCGATCGGGGTCGATGTCGCGGGCCAGCTGCCGCGCGGCGACGTCACCGAGGAATGACGCACTCACGTGACGCGCGGCAGTGTCGGTCGTGGCGTGTGTGCCACGGCCCACGGTCGTCGCGCGATCTCTCATCCGATCTCATGCCCTGCGGTCGTGAACACTTCCCGAGTACATGCGGGCGCCCTGCCGGTCGCCCACGTGTCGGAACACGATTCACGATCGAAACCGGCGTCTGCGCATTCGAGACTTCCAACGGCGTCAGAAATTTGACAGTAACACGCGGCGATGCAGGATACAGCGCAATGATCGGCGGGCAGCCGGCATGTACGCGCTGATGAGCAGGGCTACCAGGGAAGGACGATCGGCGGTAGGCCCGGGATCGGGTTGGGGATCACGCGCTGGCGCCGCTGCGGGTTGGCGGGACGATTCGGTTGCCGCTCTTGTTGTGTCGGCTGGTCCGCGGTGGTCGTGGGGGGCGGTGGCGGAGCCGGCACGTAGCGGACCGCGGGAATGCGAGCCTCCGCGAAGTCGGCCGGGTCGGCGTACGTGGGTGACGACGTCGGCGCGGTCGTCGGTGCCGCATGCACCTGTTCGGCGTCGTTGTCATTGCCGGTGACCGCGAACGCCGCGCCGATCGTGATCCCGACGACCGCACACGCCGCTGCCGCGATGACGGCGAGTCGGGTGAGCGACCGCCTCGGATTCCGTGCGCCGGCGGCGGGATGCTCGTGGGTGGGGCCGAGCTCCCACCCGTGTGACTCGTGGCCGACCGGAGACGCCGACGGCGGCACCCCCACTTGGGTTTCCCCACTTGACCGGTCGCCCGACGACGGCGCGCCGACAGCGTCCGGCACGTCGACGCGTTCCGGCTCGTCGACGCGTTCCGGTTCGCCGAGTGGAACACGCGCGAGCTCGGCCGGCGGAAGCGTCGCCACGGGGATGGGGTCGGTCGTCGGCAGCACCGTCGAATCCACCCACGCCGCCGGGAAGTCGCCCGACTGGTTGGGCTGCGGGATCGACTGCATGACAACCGGTTCAGTGTCGTGCGCGTCATACTCGGCGGGAACAGGTTGAGCCCCAAGCGGTTCTGCAATCAGGCTGCGATCGGCGACGACGTCCGGGGCCGTCGCGACCTCCGCATCCGACTCGTGCCGCAAGCGGTGCCGGTCGTCGGCCGGCGCGGGCGCACCCACTGCGATGACGGGGATCTGGTCGGTCCAGGCAAGTGTCCGGGACAGGCCGGGCCACAGCTGATGTCCCGGCCCGAGCACGACGGAGGTCACCAGGTCGTCAGCGCCGGCGAGCAATTCCTGACAGAGTCGGGCGACCTCGGCCGCCAAGGGTGCGACCGCCTCGTCGAGGTCCCGTTGCGAGACCCGGAAGAACCGCACGTGCTCGCGCCCCATGATGAAGGTGCCGTCCGCGGAGGCCAGCCGTTCCCGGCCCCGTGCCGCCAGGTCGAGCAACTCGGCGACCCAGGCCTCGGTGGTCGGCTCCTCGACGCGTTCGGTGCGGACGAGGTGATCGGCGAGCAGACGGTCCAGCACCACCGGGCGGATGGCGGCAACGACCTTCTCGGATGACACGGTTTCGACCCGGGGATCGGCCAGGCCCAGCCGCAGTCCCCCGGGCCGGAAGTCGAGGAGGATGAACGGCAGATCGGCCGGGACACCCGCCGCCAACTGGCGCGCCGCGATGTCGCCGAGCAGTTCGCGGGCGAGTGGGCGCGCATCGAAGTCGGTCGTGGCCTCCGCCGAGCGATCGCCATCCGTCGCGTCGTCTGTCATCCGATCCGGTGCCCTGCGTCCATGAACGTTCCCCCATGCGTCCCCGCGACGGGGCGCACGTTGACATGCGGTCACGACAGTAACACGGGGCGATCAGGTGCGCGGGCGTGCGACCTCTGACAATCCCCCGTCGACAGACGCACGGCGGACCGTCGCTGCCGGCGCGGTGGAGCGCATCGGCCCACCCAGCGCGTGGAAATGCCATCCGGCGGCCCGCCACGCACCGGCGTCGAGACAGCGGCGGCCGTCGACGATCACGCGGCCCCGGACCACGTCGGACAGTTCCTCGGGAGCCATGTGTACGAACTCGGCCCATTCGGTCGCGACCACCACCACATCGGCCTGTTCACATGCCTGTGCTGCGCTCTCGGCGTACGACAGCATCGGAAACAGGCGGCGCGAGTTCGCGGCGGCCTTCGGATCGAACACGGTCACCGTGGCCCCGCGCAGCGCGAGTTGCCCCGCGACGTTCAGGGCGGGCGAGTCGCGGACATCGTCGCTCTCCGGCTTGAACGCCGCACCCAGGATCGCGATGTTCGCGCCGAGCACATCACCGCCGACGACGTCGGCGACCAGGTCGACGAGTGCGGTGCGCCGACGCGTGTTGATCGCGTCGACCTCACGCAGGAATCGCAGCGCCCGGTGCGCTCCGACCTCGTCGGCGCGGGCCACGAATCCCCGGATGTCCTTGGGGAGACATCCGCCCCCGAATCCCAGTCCGGCGTTGAGGAATCGTCGGCCGATCCGATTGTCGTAGCCGATGGCGTCGGCGAGGGTGGAGACGTCGGCCCCGACGTTCTCGCAGATCTCGCTGATCGCGTTGATGAACGAGATCTTGGTGGCCAGAAATGCATTCGCCGAGACCTTGACCAGCTCGGCGGTGGCCCAATCCGTTCGGACGAAGGGAACGCCGCCGTCCAGGATGGACCGATAGATGTCGGCGAACAGGACTGCGGCACTGTCGTCGTCGCTGTCCGGGTTGGTGCCCAGCACGAGCCGGTCGGGTTCGAGGGTGTCTTCGACGGCGAAGCCCTCGCGCAGGAACTCCGGGCTCCACACCAGCTCGACGTGTGAGCCGGGCACGCTCAGCACGGCGATCCGCTGGGTCAGCGATGCCGAGGTACCCACCGGCACCGTCGACTTCCCGATGATGAGGTGCTCACCCCGCAGCAACGGCGTCAATGCGTCGACCGCGGATTCGACGTGGGAGAGGTCGACACCGTATCCGCGGCGCAGCTGCGGTGTGCCGACCCCGAGAAAATGCACCGACGCGAACTCGGCGGCCTCGGCATGGTCGGTGGTGAACCGGAGCCGACCGGCGGTGAGGTTGCGGCGCAACACGTCGGCGAGTCCGGGTTCGAAGAAGGGGACGTCTCCGGCCTGCAGTCGTGCGACCTTGTCCGGGTCCACATCGACACCGAGCACCTCGTGGCCGAGTTCGGCCATGCACGCCGCATGGGTTGCCCCGAGGTAACCACACCCGATCACAGTCAGCTTCATGCCTTCAGTGACTACGCGGGGTTTGCGGCGGCGACGCGACCACGACATGACCCGGCCCGATCGATCCGATGAACAGCGATCGTCGGAGGTGAACGCCGCGCCAACGCGCGCAGGTCAGTCCGACGACTGAGCGAAGTTCAGGTACGCCTTCGATGGTGTCGGGCCACGCTGACCCTGGTACTTCGAGCCCACCGCCGCGCTGCCATAGGGGTGCTCGGCCGGGCTCGACAGCCGGATCAGGCACAGCTGGCCGATCTTCATCCCGGGCCACAAGGTGATCGGCAGGTTGGCGACATTGGAGAGTTCGAGTGTGATGTGCCCCGAGAACCCGGGGTCGATGAAACCAGCGGTCGAGTGCGTGAGCAGACCCAATCGACCCAACGACGATTTGCCCTCGAGCCTGCCGGCGAGGTCGTCGGGCAGCGTGCACACCTCCAGGGTCGAGCCCAGCACGAACTCACCGGGGTGTAGCACGAACGGTTCGCCCTCGCCCGGCTGAACCAGCGAGGTCAACTCGTCCTGACGCTGGGCCGGGTCGATGTGGGTGTAACGCGTGTTGTTGAAGACCCGGAAGAAGCTGTCGAGTCGCACGTCGACGCTCGAGGGCTGCACGAGCGCCGGGTCGAACGGTTCGAGCGCCAACCGCCCACCGGCGATCTCGGCGCGGATGTCGCGATCGGAGAGCAGCACGCCTGTGAGGTTAACCGACCCGCCTCGGGTGAACAGCGTGTGGCCGCGAGCCGTCGAAGTAGATGCGACTTTCGTCGAAACATGGTCAATACGGACACCGTCTCCTACAGTGACCTCCGTGACTGTCGCGTGATCGGTACGTGATGGGCACGAGACACTGCACAGAGGGGCCGGACGGTTGATCCGGGCGAGTCGGGGAATCGGGGCGGATGGGCGCGCGTGGGGTTGTTTCGGGTCGTTCGATGACGTTGTCGCGAGGTGCCGCCCGTCGGTTCCTGCTCACGACGGTCGCCGTCGGGGCGGTGATCGCGGTCGCGGTCTCGTTCGGGGGTGAACGCGGAGTCGGCGCGATGGCGTCTGCGAAGCCGGTGACACCGGCGGCGACCGCTCCCTCCGCCGAGCCCACGGAGTGTGTCGGTTCGAGATTCGCGACCTTCGGGGCCGTCTACGACGCCATCTTCGACTCGCTGCTGCCGAGGATGCCCGACGAGATCAAGAATCAGGCGTCGACCATCCGCGCCCGTGCCCACCGGGACATGCAGCGCACGCGCATCGCGAAACTCGCGGTCTCCAATCACCCGTACGACCTGGGCGCCGACGACAAAGACCCGATCATGACGTATCGGGATCCCATCTCGCAGTGGATCGTCACGCAGTTGATCAACGTGCGCAACGGGCACGCCGCCGAGGCGATCCCCGTCGAGAACCTGACGGTGGCCCAGGCCGTCGAGACCGTGTGGCTCTATCTCTACGTGACGGTGATGGTTCCGCTCACCATCGCTCGTCGAACCGTGCCGTCCATCGCCACCATCGCCGGTCCGATCACGGTCGGCACCCTGATCACCCTGCCGATCCTGCTCGGCGTGTTCGCGGCCACCCAGCTCTACAAGGCGGTCAGCGCGAAGCTGATCGATGCGTGCATCGTGTCGGTCACGCGCTCGGAGAAGGAGAATGCGGGCAAAGCTGTCAAGGATTTCCGGTTCACCTCCGCGGTGCCCGAGATCATCCGCGACATCGCCGGGCAGGTGGACATCGCCGACCCGACGACCTGCCCGTCGATCGGCAGTGTCCCGCTGTCGCGGATCGTGACGCGGACGTCGAACTACCTGCAGTCGATCACGAGCAATCCGGCGACGGACCGTCGGATTGCTGTAATGACCGACGGTCTGCAGGGCTGGATGCGGCAGACACGTGTGCATCAGAACCTGATCCCGGCCGACCCCGCCGACTTCAACCTGCCCGAGTACGCGATCTCGCAGATCGGGGTGCTGATCCCCTATGTCGGTGGCGCGCCACTGGACATCGGTATCGGGTTGAGCCACAACCGCAATCAGGGCGACGACCTGTTGGCGACCGAGCCGCTGTCCGAACTGTCGGTGACCAAGACGCTGACCGCGGCGTACTACGCGTATGCGCTTGCCGCGCACATGGTCGAACTGGCCTGGTCCGAAGCCGGGGTCGACCCTGCCGCGTCGGTGCTGAACGATCTGTTCCCCGGCGCGGGGATCACCGCGGACATGGTCCCCAAGTCGACCGGGATCGTCGGGGCACCGAACCTCTACGGACTTGTCGTGTACCACAACGTTCTTCGCTCGATGTGTCTTGCCGAGGACAAGCGGCCCGCGCCGGCGACGCCGGCCAAGAAGCCGGTGAAGGTGACCGCGGCGAGGTGGTGATCGGGACCCAACCCCGCCACCGGCTGCTGAAAACCACCCTCACGAGACGCGCCGTCGGCATTTCGCCGACGGTGGTCACGAGGTGGGCGGTTGTGGGCGGCTTTCTCTGCGCGGGCAGTTCCGGTCAGGGGGTGAGGGGGTGGCCGAGGATGCCCAGCCCGGCGAAGGCCAGTTCGGCGAGGATGTCGGTGTACCGGGACAGCTGTCCACCCCGGTCGTCGGATTCCGTTGCGTCGACGAGTCCTTTGATTCCGTCGAACGCACCAACCAGGACTGTGGCCAGCCCGACCGGGTCGAGGTCGTCGCGGAACTCCCGGGATTCCTGGCCTGCACGAATGATCCCGCTCAACAGCGTGATCCACGCGTCCATGGGTTTGGTGACGACCTCGGCGAACGCTTCGTCGGCGCCCAGTTCCTTAACGAGCCGCACCACACTCCACGCCCCGGGTTCGCGGTCGAGGAGATCGACCATCGCCGGGATGACGTCGGCAAGTTGCTCAGTCGGGGTCGTATGCGCCACGACGCGCTGCTGAACCTCGTCAACCCAGCGACGTTCCTGGTCGTCGATGACGGCCAGCGCCAGCGCGGCCTTCGACGGGAAATAGAAGTAGAAGGCGCCTTTGGTGAGCCCGGACCCCGCGATCAGTTCACTGAACTTTGTTGCCCCATAGCCCTTCTCAGCGAACACTCGGGCCGCGACATCGAGCAGCAGGGCCCGGGTGGCGGCGCCCTTCGCGGTCGACGGTTCGGCTGGACTCACACCGGAGAGAGTAAACGTTCTGGTAGGTTTTTTCAAACCTACTGGTAGGTTTTTAATGGTGTCAGATCTCGACGCGCTGAACAGACCACCACCCCACCGAGCGTCGCGACTGTTTGCTACTCTTTCGATCGCGCGGTGAATGCCTCGCACGCCGATGTAGTTCAATGGCAGAACATCAGCTTCCCAAGCTGAATACGCGGGTTCGATTCCCGTCATCGGCTCCAGAATCGCGGGAATGAACTGCATCTCGATATATCCGAGTACCCGCTGATTCGCTCATGCGGTGGTCACGATCGACTTCACCGCTGAGCGATGCCGAAGCACCCCCTCTCGGGCAGGCTGATTCTGTCGGGATCGCCGATGAAGCGGGACCCCGCACTTCTCTCGCGTGCTAGAACCGACGGTAGGGCTGAGATGCCCGACGACCGGTGAGGAGATCGGCATGTCGCAAGGGATCAGCGTTCACCAGGAGGCCGGGATCGGCGTCGTCACGCTCACCGAAGCGGGCCGCCGCAATCCGTTGTCGTCCGACACGATGCACGAGATCACGTCTGCCCTCCGCACCTTCGACTCCACGGCCGACGTCCGGGTGATCACGATCCGCGCACTCGGCCCCGCCTTCTCGGCCGGTCACGACCTGTCCGAGCTGGTCGGTCGAACCCTCGACGACGAACGCGCGGTCTTCGCGGCGTGCACCGAGATGATGGCCGCGGTGCACGATGTGCGGCAACCGGTCATCGCCGAGGTCGCGGGGTTCGCCTTTGCCGCCGGATGCCAACTCGTCGCGACCTGTGATCTCGCCGTCGCCGCAACGTCGGCGAGGTTCAGCACACCGGGAGTCAAGATCGGGTTGTTCTGTTCGACCCCGATGGTCGCGCTCACCCGGGCGATCGGGCGCAAGCGGGCGATGAAGATGTTGTTGACCGGCGACGTCATCGATGCCGCCACCGCCGCCGACTGGGGACTGGTGAACGATGTCGTCGCCGATGACGAATTAGCCTCCACAGTGCGAGATCTCGCGTTGAGGATCGCGTCATCGAGTGCACTGACCGTGGGCATCGGGAAGTCGGCGTTCTACCGACAGATCGACGAGAGCGAAGTGGATGCCTACGCCCTGATGCAGGAGACGATGGCGACCAATGCGATGAAGTGTGACGCCCAGGAAGGGATGTCGGCGTTCCTGGACAAACGAGATCCGATCTGGACCGACTCCTGATCTCGGTTGCGGTACTTCCGGATTCAAAGCACCAGCGGAACAACCACACCCGGCCCCCGACCAGACCCAAAGCACCGCCGAACCCAAAGCATTAGCGGAACAACCACACCCGGCCCCTGAGGAGGCCCGGAGCGCTAGCGGAGGGCCGTCACGAAGGGCCGAGTTGGGGATGGGGTGGGCAGAGAAATCCAGCCGGCCGTGGAACGGCCCCGAACAACCATTTCGGTCGTCCGGGGCCGCGATCTGGGTGCGGGTCAGTCGCTGGTGCTCGACCCACTCGAATCGGTCGACCCCGAATCGCTTGTCGACTCGGTCGACTGCGTGTCGCTCGACGCCACGGTGCCGGCGGTCGACGAGTCGACGTCGTTCGAGGCCACGGTGTCCGCCGTCGATCCACTCGAGGCGTCGGTTGCCTGCGATGTGGAGTCGGAGGTGTCGGTGTCCGTCGCCGATTCCGTGGAGCTCAGTGTCGGGCCGGTGGAGGTGACCTCCGACGCAGGAGCCACGGTCACCGTCTGAGGCGCGGCCGAGTTGTCGGGCTCATCGGCCTGCACCGCCGCGGGCAACACCGCGCTGCGAGCTGTCACCGTCGGCGCGGGCGCCACGGTTCCGGTTGTTCCGGTGGCCCGGGTGGCTCCTGCACCAGTCGCCTGCGGGTCGATCGAAGGCAGACCGAACGGCAGGTCGAAGCTCGGCACATCGAAACTCGGGATCAGCTCACCGAGATCGAACGTGCCGGCGTGATACACCGGCAGAGCCAGATAGTTCGGCCGCCACTGTCCGTTGATCTCGACGAGGGGAGCAAAGGTGAACGTGGAACCGAGCCAGTGCATGACCACCGAATCCGAGAATCCATAGCCGCTGGTCAGCGCCACCGAACTCGATCCGTCGGTGCTCAGACGCACGAAATCCTTCGTCAGCACAGGAGATTGGCCGGCGAGAATATCGCTGACCACGGTACCGAGGACGTCCTGTGGTGAGTAGACGGCCGCGGTTGGATCTGTCAGGGCGACCTGCAGAGAGCGATCCGGATGCACCATCGCGGAGGCATCGAAGAGTCCACCGACGTTGAACGCTGCGCCGACGTCATCGGCATAGGCGAAGCTGATGCCCCCGAAGGCGTCGACCTGCTGGACTCCTGGCAGAACCGTCGGATCCTGGATCGTCAGACCGAGCAGGTCGCCGAACGGCCCAGTCGCAGAAGGGTACTGCGATGGGGAGTTTCCGAACAACGTTGCGCCGACGTCGTCGGTGTTCCACGCGTGTGCAAGGCCGCCGATGGTGAAGGCATAGGCTGTCCGTCCGTCGCTGGCGCCCGCAGTCGCCAGGCCGCCGGAACTCGAGTGGGCGAATGCGTCACCGCCGGTGGTGGCGAACGCGACGTGGTACCCGTTGCCGCTGATCGTCGCGGTGCCGTCCGCTTGCGCCGGTTGGCCCAGCGCCGGCATCTGGTCGCCGATACCGAGAAAGTTCAACGCGTTGTAGCCGGTCTCGACGATCGTGTACGCGCCGCCGGCAAGCTGATAGATGCTCGCCGGCACGAGTTCGATGTTCTCCGGGGCGACCATCGCGATACCGGTGCCCGTCGACTGGGTGCCGTCGGCACCGCCGTTCGAACCGCCCGGTCCGGCCACCTGGATGCCGTACTCGTCGGCCAGTTGCGAGCCGCCGCCGTTGATCACGGCAGCGAGGACGGTGTTCAGGTCAACCGAGTTGGTGTCCTTGATCGCTTGCTGCACCTCGGCGAGGCTCCGTTGGAACTCCTGCGCGTCTTGGACGCCCTGGGCGATCTGATCGAGGATCGTCAGAGGCTGGTTGGGCTGTGTCGGAACGATCACGGTGATGGCGCCCTGAGCAGCGTCTTGGACATCCTTGATGGTGCCGGTGACGTTCGCAATGGCGTCGTTGACGCTCTGGTTGATGCCCTGGGTGATGGTGCCGATGAGCGACGCCTGCGCGGGCTGTGCGGCCGCGCCCATGCCGATGGCGGCGGCGGACAGGACGACGAGTGCTCCGCGGAGTGCCTTCTTCGACGGTTTGATGTAGTTCCATTTCCGGCTGCCCGAGGGTTCGCCGGTCTGGGTCAGCGGGACGTCGTTGTCCTCGCTGGACGGGGTGGACATGTACTTCACTTCCTTCATCTCAATTGGTGTGCGCATCTAGTACATCGCTGATAGACACAACATAGATACATGTTTCCGGAAGTGTTTCTGTGACTTGCATGACGCTGTGAGCACCACCTAATTCACGCGACTTACAGTGAGAAACTGCACTTCAGCGCCCGCATCTCCCAGCGCGCTGACATCACTTGGTAAAGCGTTGGTAAAGCGATCCTCGTGAATAGACCCCAACGCTCGGGGCGCCGATCCCGCCCGAGCTCTGACGACGATGCCGTACATTCGGGAGTCGCCACGTGACTGCAGTCACACGGGGGCGGGCTCGGCGACAGCCGGGTGGAACGTCGCGACTTGACCGATCCGCACAAGGGAGACAGTGACATGACACCGGATTACGGGGCCTTCCAGCTGGAGATCTATCTGGCCGGGACCCAGGGGGTGCTACCCCGCTACCCGGTGGACTCCGAGTCGCTCGAACACAAGGCGCAGGACGTTCTGCCACCCTGGATCTGGTCGTACGTCGCGGGTGGCTGCGGGAATGAGCGAACCCAGCGCGCGAACGTCGACGCCTTCGACACGTGGGGCCTCGTGCCCCGCATGGGTGTCGGGGCGACCGAGCGTGATCTGTCCGTCGAGTTGTTCGGGACGACGCTGCCGTCGCCGGTGTTCATGGCGCCCATCGGAGTGATCGGGATCTGCTCCCAGGACTTCCACGGCGACCTGGCCGTCGCGCGGGCCGCCGAGCGCACCGGCGTCCCGGCGGTACAGTCCACGCTGTCGATGGACCCCATGGAGGCCACCGGCGCGATCCACCAGGAGACACCGGGCTTCTTCCAGCTCTACATGCCCAAGGATCGTGACCTCGCACTGAGTTTCATCCAGCGTGCGGAGCAGTCCGGGTACAAGGGAATCGCCGTCACGATGGACACCTGGACGCCGGGCTGGCGGCCACGGGACCTCAACACGTCGAACTTTCCGCAGCTGCGCGGTATGTGTATCTCCAACTACTTCACCGACCCCAACTTCACCGGCAAGCTCGACAAGAGTCCGGAGGAGGACATGGCCTCGGCTGTGCTGGCTTGGGCGTTGAACTTCGGCCAGCCGGTCACCTGGGACGATCTGGCCTGGATTCGTGAGGTGACCGATCTGCCGGTCATGCCGAAGGGGATCTGCCATCCCGACGACGTCCGGCGCGCGATCGACGTCGGCGCCGACGCGATCTACTGCTCGAATCACGGTGGGCGCCAAGCCAATGGCGGACTGTCTGCATTGCAGCACCTGCCCGACGTGGTGGCCGCGGCCGGTGAGACACCCGTCCTGTTCGATTCGGGGGTGCGCAACGGCAGCGACGTCGTCCTCGCCCTCGCGCTCGGCGCCACCGCGGTCGGCATCGGCCGCTCCTACGCCTACGCGCTGGCCGTCGGCGGCGAGGACGGTCTGGTCCATCACCTCCGGTCGGTCCTGGCCGAGGCCGACCTGCTGATGGCGATCAACGGCTATCCCACGATTGCCGATCTGCGGGCCGACGGGGCGCTTGTGCGCCCCATGTAGCAACCCGGCGACGTCCGGGTTCGAGCCATGGCCGGCGCGACACCCCTTCTCATCACGACTGCTGCGGCAATTCGTCGAATCGGCAACCTCGGCGAGGTTCGCGAGGCACTCTCGATCGTAGGAGCGTTCGATTCGAGCGAACGGGTCGAGGCTCGCGCTCCGGCCCGACTGCTACAAGGAGCTGCCCATGAGTACTG
Source organism: Gordonia sp. LMA484 (assembly GCF_058129505.1). Lineage (NCBI taxonomy): Bacteria > Bacillati > Actinomycetota > Actinomycetes > Mycobacteriales > Gordoniaceae > Gordonia > Gordonia sp. LMA484. The sequence goes on along the minus strand of NZ_CM176700.1, from coordinate 6,264,184 downwards.
CAGGTTGGATCATCGTCATCGTTGTCATCGTCATCGTCCTGATCGCCGCCGTACTGTTGCTCGCGCGTCAGCGTAAAGAGCGCCAACGGGTCAAAGCCCAGAACATCCGCGAGAACGCGACGCAGCAGGTCTCCGACCTACGCCATCGTGAGGCGATGGCCGAGGAGTCCGATGCACGGGCACGCAAGGCGCAGGCCGAGGCCGACGCGAAAGCGGCAGAGGCCAAGCGACTCAACGAACAAGCGCGCGTCCACCAGGGACAGGCCACCGAGTCGCGGCAGGAGATCGAGGGCGAGTTCGCTCGCGCCGACAAGATCGACCCCGATGTGGGACGCGACGGGAACCGCCGCCACACCGAGGATCAGCCCGACGACGACCGAAACCGCCACGAGGTCCAGGATCCGGAAGCACCCCCGCAGCCACCCGAGTCCCGCTGAAGGAACTTGCGGCAGAAGCGAGATCGTCGTCCGTCGCCATCACGGTACCCAGCGCTGGACTCTCGACCTCGTGACCTTGTGCCCTTGTGAACGCCCAACGCACGTCGAAGGCTTGATGCATGAGGTCCGCGGCCGGGATGGCTGGGGCGGTCGGCATCGCGTCCGTCCTCTATCGGTTGTGGCTGCGTCCTCGACTCCTGCACTGGGGTGCAAGCGATGTGGAGGTGACCGGACCGTATCCGGGAGCTGAATTCGTTCCCAGCGGCACGCGTGGAGCGACGATGGCGGTGACGATCGACGCTCCGCCGGATCTGGTGTGGCCCTGGATCGTTCAACTGGGCGGCGACCGTGCCGGGTGGTACTCCTGGGATCACCTCGACAATGCGGGGCACCCGAGCGCGCGGGAAGTGCACCCCGAGTGGCAAGACCTCGAGGTCGGCGACACGATCAAGTACCGCACGGGAAGTCAGCGGTTCGTGGACGCCTGGGTGGTTGCGGCGCTCGAGCCGAATCGCTTCCTGGGACTGCACGGGTTCACCGATCTGCGGGGCCGTTCGCTGAAGCCCGGTCGGCCCCGGCCGTCGGCGTACAGTGAGGGGCTGTGGGGTTTCCTGTTGAAGGACCTACCGGACGGGCGTACACGCCTGGTCATCGGCGGCTACGAGGCGTTCCGTCCACAATGGTTCGGACGATACATCGTTCCGTGGGTGTTTCCGCCGATGGTCTGGGTCATGCAGGCACGGATGCTGGCAGTGCTCAAACGCAATGTCGAGCGGGCCGCCGACGCCGCACGCCACGTGACGACCGCACCGTCCGAATGAGATTCTGGCCTTCTCACGGCGCCATCGGCGATGCCGGGGGGCCAGGAGGTCCCGACATGTTGTTCGTCTCGACTGATCGCGCCCCCGAGGAGCTCCGATGACACAGCCCCGACCTCTCGGCGTGGCGATCACCCCACTCGAGACGCGACGAGACCTGGTGGTGAGACTGGCGATACGCGCCGAGGAGCTGGGCTACGCCGCCGTCTATGTCGCCGAGGGTTGGGGGCACAACGCCGCGGTGCTGCTGACCGAGATCGCACTGAAGACCAGTCGTATCCGGATCGGGACCGGCGTCCTGAACGTGTGGGGCCGCAGCCCGGCGACCACGGCGATGCTCGCGACGAGCCTCGGCGACCTGGCCCCGGGACGGTTCGAGCTCGGACTCGGCGCCGGTAGTCCGCAACTCGCGGAAGGGCTGCACGGCGTCGAGTTCCGCGCCCCGGTCGCGCGTCTACGCGCCTACACCGCCGAGGTACGCAGTCTGCTCGACGGGGAGCGGGCGCACTCCGGCGTGCCCGGATGCCGCCCGATGCGGCTGGCCGCGCAACCGGCCACGTACGTTCCGATCTCGTTGGCCGCGCTGGGGCCGCAGGCCATCCGGCTCTGTGGTGAGGTCGCCGACATCTGGAACCCGTTCCTTCTGCCGCGGTCAGGGCTCGCCGAACGGACACGCCTGCTGGACGAGGGTGTCGCGGCCGTCGACGGGCGGACGCGACCCCGCATCTGTCCGGGGATTCCGACCGCGGTGCACACCGATCCTGAACAGGCGCAGGCGGTGGCGGCCTGGTGGATCACCTTCTACCTGACCAAGATGGGTCCGCTCTACGGCCAGACGCTGCGGTCGCTGGGATTCGAGGAGCCCGTGGACGCGGTCGTCGCGGCCGCAGGCGACGGTTCCACCGGACTGCCCGAGGCCGCACAGCCGTTGGTCGGCGAGCTGACCCTCACCGGAGACCCCGACACGGCCGCGGACTCCCTCGACGGGTGGTATGACGCCGGCGCCGATATGCCGACCGTCGTCCTTCCCCCGAACCGCGACCCCGACGACCTCGAGCAAACCCTGTACGCCCTGCGGCCGCAATGAAAGTCGCGCTTCGTCGGCACCACGCGGACTACAGCGGACCTTCCTCGATCGTGAACGACGCGGGCCGGTAGTCCGAGTACCTGATCCAGGTGGGCTTTATCCGGATGTAGGCGATGTCCGGCCAGTTCGATCGCTCCCGGCCGTCGGGGTAGGCGCCGAAGTAGGCCTCCCGGCATCGGTCGGCATCGGGCCCGTCGGTCAACACGTCGGCGGCGCCTTCGCATTGGACCGTCACCTCGTCGTCCCACCCGACGACGAGGGCGACGTCCGCGTTGCGGCCGAGATTGGCGTATTTGCGGGAGCTCGACGATGTGTCGAAGATGAGCTCGCCTTCGTCGGTCGCGGCGATGCCGACGAGCGCCGCCTCGGGCCGGCCGCGGGCGTCGGCGGTGGCCACGACCCCCAGGGGGTGCGCTCGTACGAACTCGACCAGTCCGGCCAGATCCATCGGTCACCCACTTCCTCCGGCATCGGGGCCGTTCATGAACGACGCGGACAGCTCCGATGCTCGCGCTGAAGGCCCCACCATCGAATCTCCATCTTGATACAAAAGCCGGTGATCATCGCGGGCTCGGCCCACCCACGCACTTCCTCACCTGGGTGTGGGACAAAGGACCCTGGCGGTTCGTCGGCGGCCGGGGAGAAGCTGGAAGCGCGCGGAGTGGTCGAGGAGAGCACATGCCCACAGTCGATGTTCCGTTGCCTGTTGGTGAGCAAACGTGAGTGTGCTCGTTCATCAGGCAGCCTCGCCTTGCGGTGAGGCGCTTCCGTTACCGGATTCAGGTTTCATCGCCACCAGCGCCGCCGGAGCGGTCGTCTTACGGTCGGCTCCACCATTGTCGAAGCAGGCACTGTGCTCCGCTCGCGCATAGCGTGCGAGGTTGATTGCGGCGTTGAGATCACGATCGATCTGCAACCCGCAGTCGCCGTTACTGCACTGGTAGAGGCGTTCTGACAGGGCCAGTTTGGTTTTCACTGACCCGCAGCCAGAACACGTCTTCGAGCTTGGATACCACCGATCGACTCGCACGCATGTCGAGCCGTACCAGCCGGTCTTGTAGTCGAGCTGCCGGAAGAACTCACCGAGCCCGGCATCAGCGATCGAACGATTCAACCCGCGTTTGCGGGCACTACCGGCGGCCATCATGTTCTTCACCGCGAGCGTCTCGGTACCGATCACCTCGAACGACTGCGCCAACCGGGTGGTGAGTTTGTGGAGTCGGTCACGCCGCAGGTTCGCGACCCGCGCGTGCTCGCGGGCGAGCTGCTGTTGGGTACGCCGCCACCCGGCCGACGGCTCCTGCCGGGGCGTACCTGCGGGGTCGTCCCACGGGCCCTGCTGGCGGGCCGCTTTGCGGTGCAACGCCCGCAACCGCCGCCCGGCATGGGAGAGTTCCTTCGGTGCCCGAACCCGCATCACCTCCCTGCCCTCCGGGGTCGCGGCGACAACAAGGTCTTTCACCCCCAGATCGATCCCGACCACCGGTGCGACCAGCTTGACGTGTGGGGGCCGCTGCACGGCGCGGGCGACGACACAGGTGAAGCTGACCAGCCACCGGCCGCGCTCGAATCGCACTGTGGCCCGGAGAATCCGTGCCGTACCCGATTCCAGGCGCCGCGCGAGCTTGCGAGTCGACTCATGGACCCGGACAGCGCCGAGTTTGGGCAACGTCACGTGATGGCGGTCAGGCTCGACGCGGATTGCGCCGGTGGTGAAGGTGAACGTGCGGGTCGACCGTTTCGATTTGAACGACGGGAACCCCACCCGCGCACCACCACGGGCGCCTTGTCGGCTGGCATCGAAGTTCGCCAACGCCTCCGATAGGTTCCTGCACGCCCCGGCGTAGGCCTCCTTCGAGTTCACCGGCCACCACGGCAACCCGTCCTCGTCGAGGGCCACCTGGTGCTTGCGGCGGTTGAACTCATTCCGCAATGACTGGAACGACCACCTCAGCGACGGGGTCAGGTCCTCAGGAGCGATCCCGTAGGACTTCTCGGCCTCCCGCTGCGACAGATTCGCCTTCACCGCCCGCAGCATCGTGTTGTATGCGAACCGCGCACCACCAGCATGCGACTCCAACACCCCGACCTGCCCATCGGACGGATCGAGTGCGTACTGGTACGCCTGTAGCACGTGCCCGTCCGGGATCTGGAACCTCACGGCCATCACACAGTCCCAGCGTCGGGTTGCTTCGCCGCGGTGACCGCCCGCATCGCCCGGTTGCGTGCTCCTCGCCGCCCGTACAGGCGGGCACACATCGACGTCAGGACCTCGATCATGTCGCGGACCAGATCATCGTCACTCTCGCCGTCGTCGGCCACCACAATACGACGGCCCTGCACCGACAATGCAGCGTCGAGGTGCTCGACCCCGAACCGCGCCAGACGGTCCCTGTGCTCCACGATCACCACTGTTGCAGACGGGTCCGACAACACCCGCCGAATCCTCGGCCGCTTGCCATTCAAGCCCGAGCCGACCTCGGACACGACCTCGCCAACCGTGTGCCCATTGACCGTGGCCCACTCGCTCACCCACGCGACCTGCCGGTCCAGATCAGCCCGCTGGTCATGCGAGGACACCCGCGCATACACAACACTCCGACCAGCAGGCTCGGTGACCGAAGTCTCCACCCACATCGTCCCCGACCCCAACCGCCGAGCAGGAACCGGCATCCGACCCTCACGAAACCACCGATACGCCGTCTACGGATGAACACCCCGCGACCGCGCCCACACAGCCAGCTACACACGCCAACAAATACACACCTTCAATCACGTCTACTCACAAACCAACGAACTGTTCAGAACCCCCGACGAGATGCCGGCGTGGGCGGTCCTGCCGGCACGCTTCGCCCGCGCCGCCTATCACGATCCGTCAGCGCAGGATGCCCGACGTCGCATCGAGAGGTTCTTCGGGGAGCACCTCGTCGGCTGACCCCGCCTCCTGGCCGCGAAACACGATCATCGCGTCGGCAACCCTGCGCTCGGTGCAGCCGGTCAGGCGCCGTCGACCGACGCCTTGCGTAGCCGACGCAGCGAGATGGCCTTGTCGATACCGACGAATGCCGGGGTGATCAGGGACAAGCCCAACGCCACCAGCCACTGGCCGCCGGTGAGCGACACCGTGTCCAGGAGGCGCTGGAGCATACCGAGTTCCACCGCGGCCCAGGTGAGCGCCCAGCCGGCGATCAGCCAGCCGAAGTACGGGAACATCGGCTGACTCCACGGCGCCTGGCGCTCGCGGCGCATCACCACTCCGAGGTTCACCGCGCTGAGCGCCACCACCGCGAAGGCCATCGTCATCGACACAGACCCACCGCTCGACGACGGCTCGTCCGGACCCCACTGCAGCAGCGCGAGTGCGGCTGCAGCGATCAGGAAGCCGCTGATCACCCAGCGGACGATCTGCGGCCCGTTGACGATCCGGGTCCCCGGTGCGCGTGGCGGACGTTCCATGACGCCCGGATCGGGGACGTCGACGATAAATCCGACCACCACCGTCACCACGACGAAGAACTTGCAGAACAACAGTTGCATCGGCAGCATCGCGACACCGCCGTTGATGTTGAAGATCGTCGCGAACACCATCAACTGCAGCACCGCCGACAGGATCGTGAGCTGAAGTCTGATGTACGACGAGATACGGCGATAGATGTCGCGGCCGAGTTCCACTGCCCGCACGAGGGTGGCGAAGTTGTCGTCGGTGAGCACGATCTTGGCAGCCTGCTTGGTGACCTCGGAACCACTACCCATCGCCACCCCGATGTCGGCCTGTTTGAGCGCAGCGGCGTCGTTGACCGCGTCACCGGTCATGGCGACGACATCCCCGTTCTCCTGCATGAGCCGGGCCAGTCGCAGTTTGTCCTCCGGCGCCACGCGACCGAACACATGCAGTTGCGGCAGCCGGCTCACCACCTCTTCGTCACTGCTCCGCTGGAGGTCGGTGCCGGTGATGACCCCGGGGCCGAGGCCGAGTTGATCGGCGATCGCGCGGGCGGTGATGGTGTGGTCGCCGGTGATCATGCGGACGTCGATCCCCGCCCCGAGTGCCGTGTGCACCGCGTCGGTCGCCTCAGTCCGCAGCGGGTCGATGATCCCGACCAGACCCACGAGCACCAGCTCGCCGACGGCGGCCATCGGATCGGCTGTCGCAGCGGCCATCGCGGCGTCGTCGAGACCCTTGGCGGCGAACGCGAGGACCCGCAGCCCCTTCTCGGACAATTCCCGGTTCGCGTCCAGAATGTGCTGGCGCATCTCGTCCACCGGCACGATCTCGCCGTGGCGGAGCGCCGCGGAGCATCGGTCGAGAACCACGTCCGGGCCGCCCTTGACGACGACGAGGTGCGGCTGCTCGACCACCGCGCCGTGAACCGTTGACGGACGGTCGTGGAAGGTGGCCATGAACTTGTAGTCGGAGTCGAACGGGACCTCGGTGACACGCGGGATCGTCCGGCGGGTGGCCTCGGCGTCGACGCCCATCTTGGCCGCCAGCACAACCAGCGCCGCCTCGGTGGGATCACCGATCACCGAACCGTCGTCGCCGACTGTGGCATCCGAGCACAGCGACAGGCCCAGCGCGAGGGGCGTGAAGTCGGGCAGGCTCCCGGCGGTGCCGAGAATCGCCCCCTGCTTCGCGTATCCGGAGCCCTCGACACGGAACCATTGATCGCCGGCGTACAACGACACCACCGTCATCGCGTTCATGGTGAGGGTGCCGGTCTTGTCGGAGTTGATCACCGTTGTGCCGCCGAGGGTCTCGACGTCGGCCAGCGACTTCACCACAGCCTTCTGCTCGGCGAGATGCTGCGCTCCCGACGACAGCATCGTCTGCACAAACGTCGGCAACCCGGTCGGGATCGATGCGATCGCCGTCGAGATACAGAGCAGCGCAAGGGTTTCACCGTCCTGGCCGCGGAGGAGGCCGATGACGCCGATGATGGCAACCGCACCCCAGGCGAGAAATCCGAAGACCTTGGTCATCCCGTCGAGCTCGCGCTGCAGCGGGGATCTCGTCCGCTTGGTGGCCGTGACCATGTCGGCGATCCGGCCCATCTGGGTTGCCGCACCGGTGGATGTCACCACGAAGACGGCGGAGCCGCGGGTGACCTGGGTGTTCTGGAACACCATGTTGGTGCGATCGCCCAACGCGACGTCGCCCCCGGAGATCACGGCCGGATCCTTGGCCACCGGGGCGCTCTCACCGGTGAGCGCGGCTTCCTGCACCTCGAGGGTCGCCGACGTCACGAGCCGTCCGTCGGCCGGCACGAGGTCGCCCGCCTCGACCAGCACGACGTCGCCCGGCACGAGATCGGCGGCCGGCACCTCGGCCACCTGCCCGCCCCGGCGCACCCGTGCCTGGGGAACCTGGAGATTCGCCAGGGCGTCGACGCTGGCCTGGGCCTTGATCTCCTGCTTCGTGCCCATCACCACGTTGAACGCGACGAGTAGCGCCACCACCAACCCCGTGGCGATCTGGCCGATCGCGAAGGCGGCCACCGCGACGATGAGCAGCATGATGTTCATCGGATTGGCCAACTGGCCGCGGGACACCGCCCAGAGCGTCGGCGGTGGCTCGGCGGTCAGCTCGTTCGGGCCATAGGTCTCGAGCCGGGCCGCCGCGTCGGCCGTGCCGAGACCCGATTCCGGGTCGACCCCGGCGGCGGCCGCGACGTCGACCCCGCTGCGCAGATAGGGGTCACCGAATGCCGGTGCGTCACTGGTGGAGGTCATGCGCGTGCGTCCTCTCGGAGTTCGCGGCGAGGGACATCCTGAGGCCGGCGAAGGACCGGCGTCGCGTCGTCCGACGCACACTCGAGCACATCATGCCCGATCACCGAGGGGTTGCGTCGGGTTTGCTCGACCATCGATGTCGAACCGTCACACGATGATCGGTGGTCGGTCCGATGTCCGAGGTTCGCTGCAGCGACCGGGGACCCCAATCCATCTGGGACGCAGGACATCGGTGTGAAACCTGTGCTGTGTCAGAGTTTGCCGCGAGCGACGAACCGTACCCGGTCGCCGCGATAGTGGGACCGCGTCCATTCGACGATCCGTCCCGCTGCGTCGCGCGAGCACCGATCGATCAGCAGCAACGGGGCACTGATCGGCACGTTCAGGTGTCCGGCCTGCTCGGGCGCCGCCAACGCGGTCTGCACGCAGTCCTCGACGTCGCTGATCGCGATCCCGAACTCGTCCCGCAGCGTCGCGTACAGCGATCCGTTCGCATCCACGCGGTCCGCCAGTCCGGTGAGATCGCCCGGCAGGTGGGCGGTCTCCAGCGCGAGCGGCTCTCCGCCGACGATGCGCAGCCGGGTGAGGATGAGAACGGGCGCGCCGATGTCGATGGCCAGATGCGAGGCGGTCTCGGCGTCTGCTGGGGCGTTGGTGGCCGCGAGCACCCGGGATTCCACTGACATACCCATGGCCTGCAGGTCATCGCTGAACGAGGTGAGCTGTCGCATCAGGACCGGCTTCGGCGCCTCGATGAAGTTGCCGCTCCCCTGCGTACTGCTCAGGACCCCTTCGGCCGAGAGCTCGGCCAGCGCCTTGCGCAACGTGGTGCGCGACGTCCCCAACTCGGCAGCCAGTTTTCGCTCCGGAGGCAGGGACGCTCCCGGACCCAGGCTGGTGATGCGCTCCTTGACGGCCATCTTGACCTGGAAGTATCGCGGCCCCGATGGCGTGCGCTGCGGCTGCGCGGCTGACGACTGTGCGGATGTGGCGGACACGGAATTCGACCCTACCCATTGACGAACGCAATTGGTATATGCCAATGTTGTCCCCGTCACACAAATTGGTGTATACCAATTGCCACGAGAACGGGAGTACCAATGACGACTATGAGTGTGATGAGTCGCAGGTCGACCTCCGGCGCACTCGTCGGCGCCGCCGCCGCGAGTGTCGGCGTCATCTACGGCTACGACAGCAGCAACATCGGTGCTGCGCTGAACTTCATCGCCGAGGACTTCGGGCTCGGCGACGGCGGGAAACAAGCCCTCGCGACAGTGGTGGTGATCGGCGAGATCATCGGGGCCATCGCCGCCGGCTGGGTCGCGAACAGGATCGGCCGCAAATGGTCGATGGTCGCGGTCGCCGCCACCTACTGTCTGTTCGCCCTGCTCAGTGCACTGGCACCCACCAACGGCGCCCTGCTCACCGCGCGCTTGCTCCTCGGCGTCACGATCGGACTCTCGGTCGTGATCGTGCCGGTCTTCGTCGCCGAGTCCGCGGCTCCACACCGGCGCGGAGCGATGCTGGTCGCCTACCAGGTCGCCACGATCGTCGGCATCATCGCCGGCTACGTCGTCGGCTACTTCTTGGCCGGGGCGTCGGCCTGGCGCTGGATGCTGGGTCTGGCGGCCATCCCTGCCCTGCTCGTCACGCTGCTGATCCTGCGGATGCCCGACACACCGCGCTGGTACGTGTCGCGCGGCAGGTTCGACGAGGCTCGCGATGCGCTCCGCGGCATCGAGCCGGATGCCGACATCGACCTCGAGATCGGTGAGATGCGCGCGGCTCTCGCCGACGAAACGGGTGGCCGGCTCTCGGAGATGTTCCGCAAACCCTGGATGCGCGCAACGGTCTTCGTCGTCGGCCTGGGATTCCTGATCCAGATCACCGGCATCAACGCCGTCGTCTACTACAGCCCGAAACTGTTCGAGGACATGGGCTTCAGCGGCGATTTCGGCACCCTCATGATGCCGGCGTTCGTCCAGATCGCAGGCCTCGCGGCGGTCATCACCTCACTGTTCACCGTCGACCGGATGGGTCGGCGCCCCATCCTGCTCGGTGGCATCGCGGCCATGGTGGTCGCCACCGTCATGCTGATCGTCACCTACGGCCCGCTGCACGGGAACGGTGCGGCCGCACACGTCCTCGGGTTCGGCGGACTCATCGTGTTCACGATGGGCTTCTCCTTCGGTTTCGGCGCCCTGGTCTGGGTGTATGCCGGAGAGGCCTTCCCCGCTCGACTCCGCTCGTACGGTTCCTCGATGATGCTGACCTCCGATCTGGTCGCCAACGCGATCGTCGCGGCCTTCACGCTGTCGCTCATCAACCTGATCGGCGGCGCCGGAACATTTGCCATCTTCGGCGCCTTCGCGCTCGTCGGCCTGGTCTTCGTCTACGCCCTCGCGCCGGAGACGAAGGGTCGTAAGCTCGAGGACATCCAGCACTATTGGCAGAACGGCGGACAATGGCCGACTGATGGCTCGGTCTCCGAACCGGTTGGTGATCCGCGATGACCCGATCAGGGGCGAACGGCACGGCGATCATCGCCTTCGACATCGGCGGCTCCAAGACCCACGCGGTTCGGGCGGTGGACGGGACGATCATGCGCGAGGCGGTGGTCGGCAGCGCCAACGTGTCCTCGGTGGGCGACGCCGAGGCCGGCCACCAGCTCGATCTCGCCATCGAGAGGCTCGGCGGGAACCAGGATGTCCGGGCCGTGTGCGCCGGGGCAGCCGGTGTCGACACCCCCGCGACGGTCCGTCGACTGCACGACCTGATCACCGACCGTCTGCCCTGCGCCCGGGTACAGATCGTGCACGACAGTCAGCTGATCCTCGCGGCCGCCGGTGTGGAGAACGGCATCGCACTGATCTCGGGCACGGGGTCGGTTGCGTGGGGGCGCAACGGTTCGCGCACGGCCCGCGCCGGCGGGTGGGGATACCTGCTCGGCGATGAGGGCAGCGGTTACTGGGTGGCCCGCGAGGCCGTGCGCCGGACATTGGCGTGCGCCGACAGCGGCGCGGCCCCCGGCCAGCTGGGTCAGCTCCTGGCCGCCGACTGCGGCCTCCCCGACGCCACCGAGTTGCTGAATCACTTCTACACCCAGACGGATCGGCGCTACTGGGCCGGGCGGGGCCGGGTGGTGTTCGAACTGGCCAAGGCGGGAGATCCCACCAGCCACAGCATCGTCGCCGACGCCGCCGCGGCACTCGCCGGGTTGGCCGCCCAGGTCTCGGCACGTCTCGATCTCACCGGCCCCGTCGTGATCGCGGGCGGACAGGCGGTGAACCAACCGCTGCTCGCTGCGGCGGTCGCTTCCGAACTCGCACAACGTGGTCTGACACAGACTCGAGTTCTGGACATCGACCCGGTCGGTGGTGCGGTAGAGCTCGCGACCCGATTGCTCGCCGACTGTCCCCGACCACCCGACCAACCGCGTGAGGACTCATGACCACCGACCTGATCATTTACGACAACCTCGAGGAAACACTCATGACCACGAGCCAGGACACCGCACCGGGCCGCCTGATGGCGGCGGAGATCGCCGAACAACCGACACGATGGCGGCAACTGTTGGCCGAGGGCCGTGCCCCCATCGCCGAGATCGCCGCCCAGATCAGCTCCCGTCGACCACGATTCGTACAATTCGTGGCCCGCGGCACCAGCGACCACGCGGCGCTGTACGCCAAATACCTGGTGGAGATCATCCATCAGATACCGGCCGGCCTGGTCTCACCGTCGACGATGACCGTGTACGGCGCCCGCCCCGACCTGCGCGACGTGTTGTACATCGCCGTGAGCCAGTCGGGCGGATCCCCGGATCTGGTCCAGTCGGTCGACGTCGCCCGGGCACAGGGCGCCCTGACCCTCGCGGTCACCAACAATGAGTCGTCGCCGCTGTCGGATGCCGCCGAACTGCACATCAATGTTTTTGCCGGGCCGGAGAAATCGGTGGCGGCCACCAAGTCGTACACGGCCGAGTTGCTCTCGCTCTATCTGTTGATGGACGGCATCGCGGGCGGCGACGGCTCCGCGGCGGCACCACTTCCGGACCTCGGAGAGCAGATCCTGGAAGCCGACGATCGGGTCCGCGCGGTGGCCCAGCGCTATCGCTTCGCGCAGCGCCTCATCACCACCGGACGCGGCTACTCCTACCCGACCGCGCGCGAGGCGGCATTGAAGCTCATGGAGACGTCTTACCTTTCCGCACAGGCGTTCTCGGGCGCCGATCTGCTCCATGGTCCACTGGCCACCGTGGACCCGCAGGTTCCGGTACTGGCGGTGGTGCCGGCCGGGGCGGGCGGAGATGCGATGGTGCCGGTCCTCGAGCGGCTCGCCGAACGGGACGCCGACGTCTTCGGCGTGGGGTCGGCCGAACGGATCGCCCACCTGACCGGAGGCATCGAGCTTCCCGACGCACTGCCCGACGCGCTCTCGCCGATGCTGGAGATCATCCCGCTGCAACAACTGTCACTCCACCTGGCGATCGCACGCGGCGGTGATCCCGACACCCCGCGCGGGCTTCGGAAGGTCACGGAGACGCTGTGACGCGGCCCACCGAGAGTGCCGCGACACTTCTCGTCACGGCGTCGGCGATCGTCAGCGGCGGCCGAGTCCTGCGACCCGGCTGGTTCACCAGCCGGAACGGCCGCGTCGTCGACGTCGGCGAGGGCACACCACCGCGTCCTGCGGATCTGAATTTTCTTACCGCGACAGTCGTTCCGGGCTTTGTCGACATGCACGTCCACGGCGGCGGTGGCGCCGACTACACCGACGGTGACGCCGCCGGCGCGCGCGACGCGGCGGCGTTCCATCGCTCGCACGGCACCACCACGACCATGGCCAGCCTCGTCAGCGCCGGACCGGACCAGCTGCTCGCCCAGGTGCGCGGCCTGCGGCCACTCGTCGCCGACGGCATCGTCGCCGGCATTCATCTCGAGGGCCCGTGGTTGAGCCATTCACGCTGCGGCGCACATGATCCCACTGTGCTGCGGAACCCCGACCCGACCGAGATCGATAGGCTGCTGCAGGTGGCCGACGGCGCGATCTCGATGGTGACGATCGCTCCGGAGCTCGACGGTGCGCTCGATGCGATCGAACGGTTCGCCGATGCCGGTGTGGTGGTCGCGGTGGGACACACCGAAGCGACCTACATGCAGACCCGGGCGGCGATCGGCGCCGGGGCACGCGTCGGTACGCATCTGTTCAATGCGATGCGCCCGCTTCATCATCGGGAACCCGGCCCGGTGCTGGCGTTGCTCGAGGACGAGCGGGTCACGGTCGAGATGGTCGGCGACGGGGTGCATCTTCATCAGGGGCTGCTCACCCATGTGGTCGCAGACGTGGGCGCTCGGCGGGTTGCGCTCGTCACCGACGCGATGTCGGCGGCCGGGATGACCGACGGTTCCTACCGGCTGGGGATTCTGGAGGTGGAGGTGACCGACGGGGTCGCGAGGGTGCGCGAGACCGGCGCCATCGCCGGCAGCACCGCGACCATGGGATTGTTGTTCGAGCGCGCGCTGGCCGCATTTCCCGGCCCTCTCGATGCGGCACTGCTCGCGGCGTCGGCGATGACGTCCACGACGCCGGCACGCGCCGTCGGCGTGGATGGCGCCGGCGATCTTGCACCGGGCTGCCGCGCCGACTGGGTGATCGTGGAGGACGGCCGGGTGTGCGATGTCTACCGAGCCGGCCTACCGATCGTCGACCATGGCACCCCTGACGATCGTGGGTACGCCCCCACGATGTCGCCTCACGACTCTCCGGCGGGCAGATCCCAGGAGTAGTTCACGGTCATCCCGTCTGCGCCCTTCATGTACAGGCGGAGCGGACCCGTCTGTCCCTCAGCGGTGGTGACCTGACAGGTCACGCTGGTCCCCGGTTGCGCCGCTATCTCCTGCTGTGGACACTCCACCGCGCTCAGCGTGTAGCCGGTCTGCTGGGCGAAACTGTCGCCGATCGACCCGACGATCGAATCGGCCAGCAACCGCTGCGAGCCGTCCTGCACGGTCCACGAGAAGTTGATGGTGTCGTTCCCGTCATCGACCTCTGTCACCTTGACGTCCCAGGTCGCGACCACGCCTTTCTCGGTGACCTTGCAGGTGGTGGCATCGCCGACCTCCGCGTCGACTCCACTGGTGCATTGGATCGAGTCGATCGGGTCGCCGGTCTTGGCAGCGGCCTCGTCGGAGAGTTTGCTCTGCAACTGCTCGGCACTCAGACCGTTCGAGTCACTGCCGCCGACCGACACCGAACACCCGGCGCCGACTAAGCTCAGCGCCACCACCGCGAGGCATCCCGCGAGCTGCCGTCTCGTGGTCATCTGACACTCCCCTCGAAGGCCGCGTGAGCGGATCCGTGACGCCACACAGCAACCACGTAATCGGGCTTTTCCGACAGTGTAATCCCAATGTGACCACCGATGCGGTCAATCGAGAATCACCCAAATCCTTTGTGAACCTTTCTAACCAACCGTTCACGCTTGCGATGCCCCGCACGTCGGACACACACATCCACATCCTCGCTCACCGCGACTGAGTAGACTCGACACCGAGGCCGCCTCCTGCCGTTCGACCAGACGACTCCATGCGTCGTCTGGGTAACAGCTCATCCCGGTGACAACTGATGTCCGAGTTGTCGCGAGAAGGAGGTATGCGATGCTCTACGCGGTGTTCCGGATAGCCGGGGTGTTCCTGCTCGCGGTCCTGGCTGTCTTATCGATAGTCGCGGCCGTGCTCGGCCCCTGGGGCTGGATCATCGCGGCGGTCATCCTGACCCCGCTTGCCGCGACCGGCGTCTACGACCTTCTCCAACGACGACATTCGGTGCTACGGAACTACCCGATCCTCGGGCACATGCGCTACCTCCTGGAAGCGGTGCGGCCCGAGCTGCAGCAGTACTTCATCGAACGGAACTTCGACGGACGGCCCTACGACCGCGATGTACGTTCGCTGATCTATGAACGCGCCAAGGGCACCGCGGCCGAGTTGTCCTTCGGTACCGAACGCGACATCGACGTCGACGGTTACGAATATCTCGTGCACTCGACCGCGCCACTCGATCCGCCCGACGAACCATTCCGGGTCCGCGTCGGTGGGCCCGACTGCACCCAACCGTACGACATGGCCCTGTTGAACGTATCGTCGATGAGCTTTGGGGCATTGTCGGCGAATGCGTTGCGCGCATTGAACAACGGAGCCCGTAAAGGTGGGTTCGCGCACGACACCGGCGAGGGCGGACTCACTCCGTATCACCTCGGCGGTGCCGACGTCGTCTGGGAGATCGGGTCGGGCTACTTCGGCACACGCACCGACGACGGGCATTTCGATCCGCATCAGTTCGCCGACAAGGCCGCGCACGATCAGGTCAAGTGCATCTCGGTCAAACTGAGCCAAGGGGCCAAACCGGGCATCGGCGGTGTGCTGCCCGCAGCAAAGGTCAGCGAGGAGATCGCCCGGTATCGCGGTGTACCCGCGGGCGAGAAGTGTGTGAGCCCGCCCGGGCATTCGGAGTTCTCGACGCCCCGGGAACTGATCGCGTTCATCGCCCGACTACGGGAGCTCAGCGACGGCAAGCCGGTCGGCATCAAGCTGTGTCTCGGTTCGCGGGTGGATGTCCTCGCCATCTGCAAGGCGATGCTCGCCGAGAACGTCACCCCGGACTTCATCATCGTCGACGGCGCCGAGGGCGGAACCGCCGCAGCACCATTGGAGTACGAGGACCACGTCGGCCTGCCCCTCACCGACGGCCTGATGACGATGCACAACACGCTCGTGGGCACCGGGCTCCGTGACCGAATCCGCATCGGCGCCAGCGGAAAGGTGGCCTCCGGCAACGACATCGTCAAACGATTGATCCAGGGCGCCGACTACACGAACGCCGCCCGCGCGATGATGATGGCAGTCGGCTGTATCCAGTCACAACGCTGTCACACCAACCATTGCCCGGTCGGCGTGGCCACCCAGGATCCGAGGCGGGCGCGGGCACTCGACGTCGCCGACAAGAGCGAACGCGCGTACCGCTATCAGAAATCGACGGTGGAACAGGCGATGCGACTGATGGCGTCGATGGGCATCACCGACGTGTCGCAACTGTCGCCTCATCTACTGCGCAAACGGATCTCGGCCACCGAGCAGCGCACCTACGCCGAAATCCACGAATGGCTCGAGACCGGCCAATTGCTCTCCGAGACACCACAATCCTGGCTATCCGACTGGGTCCGGGCCGATCCCGACTCGTTCGCGCCCGCGGGCCTGGCCATGAACAACTGATTCGAATCACCACGATCGAAGGGAACCAGATGACCACAGTCGCCGAGACCATCGTCTCCGCACTCGCCGACCTCGGCGTCCGACAGGTGTGGGGTGTCGTGGGAGATGCCCTGAACCCCATCACCGACGCCATTCGCACCGAGGATCGGATGGAGTGGATCGGGGTCCGACACGAGGAGGCAGCGGCCTTTGCTGCCGGCGCGCAGGCCCAGCTCACCGACACCCTCGGCGTGTGCATGGGCACCGTCGGTCCCGGCTCACTGCATCTCATCAACGGCCTCTACGACGCGAAGAAGTCACATGCACCGGTGCTGGCGATTTGCGGTCAGGTGCCGACATCGGAAGTGGGCAGCAACTTCTTCCAGGAGGTCGACAATCACGCCGTGTTCGCCGACGTCTCGGTGTATCAGGCCACCGTGACCGCGGGGTCCCAGATGCCGTATCTCCTCGAGCAGGCGGTGAATGCCGCACTCGCGCGACGCGGCGTCGCGGTGCTCACGATCCCCGGCGACGTCGGCGACCTCGACGTGCCCGAGAGCGAGACCCGGTTCATCGCCCCGGACCGCTGCACGGTGGCGTCGGCAGCCGATGTCACGGCAGCGGCCAAGATCCTCGACGCGGCGGAGAAGGTCACCATGCTCGTCGGTCAGGGCGCCCGCAGCGCCCGAGCCGAAGTACTCGGGGTGGCCGAGACACTGAGCGCCCCGATGGTTCTCACACTGAAGGCCAAGGAGGGGCTCGAGGCCGACAACCCCTTCCAGGTCGGGCAGAGCGGGCTGATCGGCAATCCGGCCGCGCATCTCGCGTTACATCAGGCTGACACCCTCCTTCTGGTGGGCACCGACTTCCCGTACCGCGACTGGCTTCCGCACGACAAGGCGGTGATCCAACTCGACGATCGTGCCGAACACATCGGGCGGCGCCTGACGGTGCGGCAGGGCCTGGTGGGTGACGCCAAAGAGACTTTGGCACAACTTCTTCCACTTCTCAAACCTAATGCCGACACCACGCACCTGGACCGTCATCGCAAGGAGTACGAGCTCTGGAACTCCGCGCAACGTCGGCTCGTCGACCCCGATCACGACAGCAGCACGGTGGGCGGAAGGATCCGCAAGCACATCGACAACCGCGACGACCTGATCCGCCCCGAGGTCGTCGCCGCAGCGGTCGATGCGGCCGCCGACGACGACGCGATCTTCACCACCGACACCGGGATGTCGACGGTGTGGCTGTCACGGTTCGTCGAGATGCGTGGCGATCGAAGGCTGTTGGGCTCGTTCAATCTGGGTTCGATGGCCAACGCGATGCCACAGGCGCTGGGCGCTGCGGCTCTCGACCGGTCCCGGCAGGTGGTTGCCTTCTGCGGCGATGGTGGCCTGATGATGCTTCTCGGGGATCTACGGACCGCGGTGACCTATCAGCTCCCGGCCACGTTCATCGTGTTCAACAATCATCGGCTCGGCATGGTGAAGCTCGAGCAGGAGCAGAGCGGCCTGCCCGAGTTCGGCACCGAACTCGACAATCCGGATCTCTCGGCGGTGGCAGCCGCGCTCGGGCTGAAGTCCCGTTTGGTGACGGATCCCGGCGCGGTCGCCGAGGCTGTCGCGGCAGGCCTGGCGGACGACGGCCCGGTGCTGCTGGACATTCACACCAATCCCAACGAGATCTCGATACCACCGCGGCCGACCGTCTCACAGGGCTGGGGCTTCGCCATCGCAAAGATCAAGGAGAGCTTGGGAAGTCCCGACTGACTGTCGCTAGGGCGGGTCGGGCGGGCCGACCGGGTCGGGCGAGCGAGAGGCCCGTGCGGCGACACCCCGCATCATGTCCCGCGACATGATGAGATCGGCGGGGACCACGAGCGTTTCACACAGGACACGCAGCCACCATGGCTGCATGGATGCGCGCCATCGGAAGACGAGCCGAGTGCGCGACCCGCCGCCGACCGGCGTGAGCACAAAAGCCCACGTCCAATCGAGCCGTGCCATGCCGGTTGTCCGCCAGCTCAACGGCAGGTGCGAGTTGGACCTCAGGACGAGGGCAGCACCCGGCCGCAACTGTATGACCGTGAACCCGCAGCGGGTCTCAGGCGATCCATCGGGCACGAAATCACCCACCCGAAGGTCCTGCAGTTCCGGCATGATCGTCTCGGCACTCGCGCGGTTCGCCGGGAACAACAGCCGGTCGACCCAACGAGAGGTGTACCAACCGCCTCGATGCCAGCCCATCTGAACCAGCCACGGCCACACCTGAACCGGCGCTGCGGCGATGGTGGTCGCATGTGTGCAGACGCACTGCGGCGTCGCGATGAGGTCATCGCCGGGCAGCGGCACCGTCTGCTCCGCGACGGTCGCGCCGAACGAATGGCCGAGACGGTTCGCGGCGAACCACCCCAGTCCGACTCCGGCCACGAGGACCTGCCACCCACGCATGAATCGATGACACACCCACCTGCACGGCGGGTATAGAGACCAAAGGCATCAGTATCCGTGCGAGGGGCTCCCCGTGCTGATCGAGTAGACGAGCGGTAGCGACGAGACACCCGCCGATGATCGAGCAGACCCCCTCTCGCTGATCGAGTAGTCGACGAGCGGCAGCGAGGACCCCTTCCGCTGATCGAGTAGTCGACGAGCGGCAGCGAGGACCCCTTCCGCTGATCGAGTAGTCGACGAGCCGCAGCGAGGACCCCTTCCGCTGATCGAGTAGTCGACGAGCCGCAGCGAGGACCCCTTCCGCTGATCGAGTAGTCGACGAGCCGCAGCGAGGACCCCTTCCGCTGATCGAGTAGTCGACGAGCCGCAGCGAGGACCCCTTCCGCTGATCGAGTAGTCGACGAGCCGCAGCGAGGACCCCTTCCGCTGATCGAGTAGTCGACGAGCCGCAGCGAGGACCCCTTCCGCTGATCGAGTAGTCGACGAGCCGCAGCGAGGACCCCTTCCGCTGATCGAGTAGTCGACGAGCCGCAGCGAGGACCCCTTCCGCTGATCGAGTAGTCGACGAGCGGCAGCGAGGAGACGTATCGAGATCCACTCTCCCACAACCAATTCTGCCTCAATGAACCCGAACCTCACGTCCCAACAAGATGTCTCACTCTCCTCAACACACCCCTTGACTCCGAACATCCGTTTGGAGTTCGAAATCGTTGAACAGCGGCCCCTCTGCTGATCGAGTAGGTTCCGAGCCGACAGGCGAAGGACCGTATTGAGATCACCGGCGACCCAGGTCTCGATACGCGACTCACTTCGTCCGCGGCTACTCGACCAGCAGATGCGACCACCGCCCGGGACCGCATCTGCCCCTTGAGAACTCCATTGAGTGAAACAGACACGGCGCCAGACGCTGTCGCGTACACCAGGCCCGCTCACCTGCCGACGGGTCCCACACCGTCATCCAAGTGAGGTCAATTCGGACAAATCCTGAGAAACTCCTGTGAAATGCCGGTCGGGCGCCTACCCTCGTAGCTGTCCATCAGGGGTACCGAAAGGGTCACCGTGCACGCGAACACGAGTTCGTCAGCAACGCAAACCAACGTCGCGCCTCACCGGAAACCCGTTGTGCGAAGAACCCTCTGGGCGTTGACATCGGTGATCGCCATGGTGCTCATGTCATTCGTCTCGGTCTCCGCGCCGGCACATGCCGCCGGCATCGAGTCACTGACCAAGCGCTATGTGGAGACGTTCTATCCACTGTGGTTGACCCAGCTCCAGTTCGACGTCGCGCCCCACAACCGCCTGATCGGCCCCGACACCGTCACACCGCTCTATCAGGGTGTGGTCGCCATCAACAATGACACCCTGTATGCCAGCTCCCCGGTGGACACCTCCGGCGGGGCGGTGATGGTCACAGTTCCCCGCACACCGGTGAGCTACTCGGTCCTGCTGCTTGATCCATACGGCAACACCTATCCCGTCGCGATCCCGTCCAAGGCGGCCGGGGTCAATACGCCGACGACCCTCTACGCCCTGGTCGCCCCCAATCACCGTGGCGGTGTGCCGGCAGGCGCCACGATGGTGCGTCTGCCGCATCCGTTCATGATCCTGATCTTCCGAGCCGATCGGTTCAGCAACAACCGGGATCTGACCGCGCAGGCCCGCACGTTCCGAGCAGGGCTCAAGATGCAGACGATCAGCGCCTGGCGCGGCAACCCTCAGGGAGGCGCCACAGCGGTCCGTTCGGTCGCCGAGTTCGCCTTACCGGTCAAGACCATGGCCGACAGCCTGATCAACACCGCACCCGTCGAGTTCGTGCGCCAGACGCAGCGAGCCGTCGGCAACACCTCGCGGGTTCCGCCACTCGCCCCCAAGCAGCGAGCCCTGGCCGCCGCTTTCAACCGTGTGTTCGCCGGCGGCTCCGACCCTGCCGTATGGCCTGCGGTCTCGTCGGGCGCACGTGCGGCTCACGCCGCGATCATCGGCAACTACCTCGGACACCGAGACCGGAACAAGTGGATTCATTTCACCAACATCGGCAAGTGGGGTGACAACGTCCTCGACCGTTCGTCGCTCAACGAATTCATCCAGTTCGGCAACGGAATCGCGACGGCCGCCTACTACCACGCATTCCTCGACCGGAATGGCGCCCCGCTCGACGGCAGCCGGCCGGGCGGATATGTTCTCACCTTCCCGGCACGAGCGATCCCGCAGGCGTCGCGGTTCTGGTCGTTGACGGCCTACACACCGAACTCGATCGAGCTGATTCCCAATGCCGCCGACAAGTACCTGGTGGCCGGCTACACACCGGGACTGGTGCGCAACCGCGACGGTTCCATCTCGATCCACATCGCGCGCGTCAAGCCGCCAGGGGTACCTGCGGCCAACTGGCTGCCGGTGGGGTTCCGCCCGTTCAACGTGATGCTGCGGCTGTACGGCGTGATCCCGGGTTCGAGCGCGGCGACCAACACCTACGTGCCGCCGGCGGTGGTCCCGCGCTGATCAGCCGGCGCGGTCCAATTCGCGGTTCGCGCGGCGCTCGACGAGAAGCGGGACAAAATCCCGCACTCTGATGCCGTCGAAGTGGCGGTAGGCACCCTGGACGGCCGTGACGACTTCCTCGGGTTCGCGTTCCGAGTGCGCATCGATCAGCCGGTCCTGTACCTCGCCGATCTGACGCACCTCGTCCTCGTTCGTTGGCTCCATAGGACAAGGCTAGTGACCTCACCCCGCGTCACGCTCGGCCCAAATGGCCTGTTCACTCGGCATTCATCCCGCTGAGACCGTCTCAATACCGAGCGGGAACCCTCGTCACCGGCAGAACCGGACTCTCGACGTCGCTCGGCTTGCGTTTGGGCAGGTCGATGTCGGGCGCTGCGAGCGGCGTGTAGGGCACCTGGTCGAGCAAGTGGGTGATGATGTTCAGTCGTCCACGCTTCTTGTCGTCGGTGTTCGCCACATACCACGGCGCCCAACCGGTGTCTGTGTAGCGGAACATGTCGTCGCGGGCACGGGTGTAGTCGTCCCAGCGCTCGTAGGACTTCACGTCCATCGGCGAGAGCTTCCAGTACTTGCGCGGGTCGTTGATCCGGCTCTCCAGCCGCTCGGTCTGCTGCTCCTCACTGACTTCGAGCCAGTACTTGATCAGGATGATGCCCGAGCGCACCATCGCGCGCTCGAACTCGGGCGTGTCGGAGAGAAACTGCAGCGACTGCTCCTCGGTGCAGAAGCCCATCACTCGCTCCACACCGGCACGGTTGTACCAACTCCGGTCGAAGATCACCACCTCACCGGCGGCGGGCAGGTGGGGGACGTAGCGCTGCATGAACATCTGCGACTTCTCGCGGTCTGTCGGTGTGGGCAGCGCCACCACCCGGAAGACCCGCGGGCTCACCCGCTCGGTGATCGCCTTGATGACGCCGCCCTTGCCCGCCGTGTCACGCCCCTCGAAGACGATGCAGATCTTGGCCCCGGTCGAGCGCACCCATTCCTGCATGGCCACGAGTTCCGCGTGCAGGCCCTTCAACTCCGAGCGGTATTCCTTGTTCTTCATCAGCGGACGCGTGGAGTCGGGTTCGTCCGAGCTGGACGAGGCCGGCCGCGACGGAGCGGTCGAGTGGCCGTGACCCTTCGCCTTCTTCTTCGCCTTGCCCTTCGACTTCTTGCTCACGGGTGACCTCCTCGAAGCCGGAACGTTCCGGACGTGCATCCGGACGCGTGCGAAGAAGAACTCTACGTCACCCACAAGTCCGAAATCGCGCGAAATCTCAGCGCGGTGGCGTCGCGCGGGATCCCGGCAATCTGGGACCACACCGCCTTTCGACCGACCGGCGGGAGGCCATTGTTGTCCGAAATCGGCTGATTTGCCGGGATTCTCGGACCGGATGTAGCCCACTTCACACCGTTTCGATGAGGCGTAGCGACCGACAATCACTTAGTCTGGCTAAGTAATTTTAATTTAGTCTTACTAAGTAGTTGTCTGTCGGAGGGACTTCACTCGATGGGCGAGGGTCGAACCATGGGTTTCACAACCACAGCATCACTAGGCGGCGCCGCTGCCGTGCACCGCGACTTCATCCGCATCCGCCGCGCGCTGCGGGCGAAGTCACCCGACGGCCCACTGTCCGCCGGGCAGATGTCTGCGTTGTGGACCATCTCGCAACACGCGCCCATCCGGGCGACCGAACTCGCCGACCGCGAAGGGGTCACCGGTCCGACGGTGTCGCGAGTGATCGCCTGCCTGGAGCGGTACGGAATGGTCACCCGCACAACCGATCCCCACGACGGCCGGGTAAGCCTGCTCACCCCGACCGACGCAGGGATCGGCTACATCGAGGGCGCGTCGTCGCGGAGTTCCGAACTCTTCGAGGTGGCACTGCGCCGCCTCGACGGACCTGAGCGCGACACGGTCCGACGTTCGATCCGGCTCCTCGCCGACACGATGTGCGAGCTCACACCAGCCGAGCCAGACAACTCTCATGGAGACGACACGACAACGGAGGGGGGAGCCTGATGCAGCCTGACACCAATGGTCACCGGCACGATCCGATCAACTCAGGCGTGACCGATGCGATGAGCGGCGTGATCCGCGGCCAGGTCCGGTCGGCCGGTGGAGATGCGCTCGGGGACGCCACGGTGACGGTGATCGACCCGAACGGCCGTCAGGCGGCGCGGTCGATCGCCGATGCCGCCGGCGGCTTTGTCGCCGAGGTGTCCGCGGGCGGGCACTACGTCCTGGTCGCCTCGGCCGCCGGATACGAACCGTCGGCGCTGACCATGACCGTCGGCAGCACACCGATCGATGTGGACGTCGTCCTGGCCTCGATGGCCGCACTCGGCGGCACCGTGACGACGTCAGCGACCGGTGAACCCGTGGCGACCGCAACCGTCGCGATCGCCGATCACACCGGCCATGTCAGCGCAACGGCCGTCACCGACGCCCAGGGCCGTTGGGTGGCGAGCGGATTGCCCGCAGGGACCTACACCGTGATCGTCACGGCTCCCGGATGCGATCCTGTGGCCGAACCGGTCACGATCGACCCGGCCGCGGGCGCGACGGTCGATGTCGTGCTGAGAACCGCAGCCGAACTCGGCGGGCTCATCAGCATCGGCTCCGGTGACTCCGTCGCACCCTTCACCCACAGCCAGGTCGCCCTCCTCAACGATGCCGGGGAGATGGCGGCCAGCGCTCTCACCGACGAGAACGGGCGCTACCTGTTCGCGAATCTGGCACCCGGCGACTACACGGTCATCGCGAATGGTTATGCCCCGCAGGCCGCGACGATCGACATAGAGGCCGGTCACGTCGTCACCCACGAATTCGTTCTCGGCGCAAAGGGGGAAGCATGAGCAGCACCATCACAGCACGCGTTTCGACGTCGAGCGGCAACCCACTGGATGCGGCGGTGATGACCGTGATGTCGCAATCCGGTGAACAGCGCGCCATCGCGCGCGCCGACACCGATGGTTCGGTTGCCGCCGCAGACCTGGACGCCGGCACGTACACCGTCGTGATCACCGCCGACGGCTATCAGCCGGCCGCACGCGTCGCCGTGGTGTCGGGCACCGGGCCGGTGAGCCTCGGTGAGATCACCGCGGCGCGCGCGGGCGGCGCACCGACGCCGGGGGCCGGGCGGTGGGAGATCGATCCGAGCCACTCCGCCATCGAGATCAGCGTGCGCCACTTCGGCATCGCCACGATCAAGGGCCGATTCACCGACTTCACCGGCCAGATCGAGGTACCCGAGGACGTCGAGCAATCGCGGGTGGTCGCCGAGATCAAGACCTCGAGCATCGACACCGACAACCGCACCCGCGACGACCACCTCCGGTCGGATGCCTTCTTCGACGTCGAGCAGTATCCGATCGCCGAGTTCCGGGCCACGCAGGTCCGTCCCGCCACCGATGAGACGTGGACGCTGGCCGGCTCCCTGACCCTGCGGGGAACCGCGGTACCGGTGACGCTCGAGATGACCTACCTCGGTGAGGTCGACGACCCCTGGGGCGGACACCGTGCAGGATTCCGCGCCACCGGCACGTTGCGGCGCAACGACTTCGGGATCAGCTTCGACGAGAAGCTGATCAGCGGGGTCGCACAGATCGGCGGTACCGCGACCGTGAATCTCGACATCCAGGCGACCCGGACACCGTAGTCCGTCACCGGCCGCATTGATCTTGTTCTCATAAATTCCGAAAGGCACCAATGTCACAGCACGCCGTGGCCGACACCGGCGGCGCCGCAGCGGGGCAGCCCAGCCGGGGCTCCCGCCAGCGTTCGCTCTCCGAACTTGGCCCCAACTACAAGTGGATCGCCCTGTCCAACACGACGTTGGGTATGCTGATCGCCACGATCAACAGCTCGATCGTGCTGATCGCGCTGCCCGACATCTTCAAGGGCATCCATCTCAATCCCCTTGAGCCCCAGAACACCAGCTACCTGCTGTGGATGATGATGGGCTTCCTCGTCGTCACCGCAGTACTCGTGGTCAGCTTCGGACGCCTCGGCGACATGTTCGGCCGAGCCCGCATGTACAACATGGGCTTCGCCATCTTCACCATCTCGTCGATCTTCCTGGCCATCACCTGGTTCGACGGCTCCGAAGCAGCGATCTGGCTCATCTTCTGGCGCATCGTCCAAGGCGTCGGCGGGGCATTCCTGATGGCCAACTCGTCGGCGATCCTCACCGACGCATTCCCCGCCAACCAGCGCGGACTGGCCATGGGCATCAACGGTGTGGCCGCGATCGCGGGCTCGTTCCTCGGCCTGCTCATCGGTGGCCTCCTGGCACCGATCCAGTGGCACTTCATCTTTCTCGTGTCGGTGCCGTTCGGCCTGGTCGGCACTGTCTGGGCGTACATGAAGCTGCACGACACCGGCGAGCGTCGCAAGGCCAAGATGGACTGGTGGGGCAACATCACGTTCGCCGTCGGCCTGATCGCGATCCTCATCGCGATCACCTACGGCATCCAGCCCTACGGCACGTCCAACATGGGCTGGGGTAACCCGTGGGTTCTCACCGGACTCATCGGCGGCGTCATCGTCCTCGCCATCTTCGTGCTCATCGAGACCAAGGTCGAGAGCCCGCTCTTCGAACTGTCGCTGTTCAAGAATCGCTCGTTCGCATTCGGCAACCTCGCCAACCTCATGGCGTCGATCGGCCGCGGCGGCCTGCAGTTCATCCTGATCATCTGGCTGCAGGGCATCTGGCTCCCGCAGCACGGCTTCGACTACTCACGCACACCGCTGTGGGCCGGTATCTACATGGTGCCCATGACGATCGGCTTCCTGCTCAGTGCTCCCATCTCGGGTGCGCTGTCGGACAAGCTGGGCACCAAGTGGTTCACCACGATCGGCATGCTCATCACCGCGGGCACCTTCGCCGGGCTGATCGCGATCCCGGTCGATTTCGACTACTGGGTCTTCGCGCTGATCATGTTGATCAACGGTATCGGCATGGGGCTCTTCGCCTCTCCGAACCGTGCCGAGGTGATGAACAGCCTGCCGATCACATCCCGAGGTTCGGGTGCGGGCATGATGACGACGTTCCAGAACGCTGCCATGGTGCTGTCCATCGGGCTGTTCTTCTCCCTGATGATCGCCGGGCTGAGCGCGCATCTGCCGACGGCGATGTTCAGCGGCCTCACCGCCAACGGCATGCCCGACGCTCCCGCGAACGGCATCGCCCACCTACCGACTGTCGGCATCCTGTTCGCCGCGTTCCTCGGCTACAACCCGATCCGTGAGGTCGGCGGCCAGGCGCTGCAGGGGCTTCCGCAGTCCGCGGTCGACCACCTGACCGGTCTGGACTTCTTCCCCCACCTGATCAGTGATCCGTTCTCCGACGGTCTGACCGCTGCGTTCACCTTCGCACTCATCTGCTGTGTGATCGGTGCGATCGCCTCGCTGTTCACCGGTTCGAAGAAGACGACCACCCCAGAGAGTGTGGGCGCCGAGCTGGCGGCGGTCGCCGCCGATGCCGGCATGGCGTCGTCGGCCGAGTTGATCGACGAAGCCCACATGTACGGCCCGCGCCATCGGCGGGACGCCACGAGTGTCGTCGGGTCGGCCGACGCCGAACCGACGGCGGACCGCCCGCGGATCGCCGGACGGATCACCGGATCGGACAGCGCACCGCTGCGCGGCGCGGCCGTCACAGTCACCGATGTGCGGGGGCATCAGGCCGGTACGACGGCGATCCACGACGACGGCACCTACGCGATCCGCGACCTCGCGGACGGTACGTACACCGTCATCGCCACGGCCCCGGGCCGATTGCCCAGGGCGCTGACCGTGTCGGTCGTCGGGGATTTGATCTTCCGGAGGGACTTCACCCTCGCCGGCGGATCGGTGATCAAGGGCCATGTCCGCGATGCGCACCGGCCGCTGCCGGCAAGCCTGATCGTCACCGATCAGTCGGGCGCGGTCGTCACGCGGGCGCACGCAGACTCCGACGGCAGCTTCGCCATCAACGGCGTGTCGGAGGGCGACACCGTCGCGGTCACGGCATCGGCTCCCGGCTATCAGCCCACGAGTCAGCTCGTCACCGTCGATTCGTCCGCACCCGCGGACATCGATCTGGTCCTGGTCGCCACCGGCGGGGTTCAGGGCACGGTGCGGACTCCGGACGGTGGTCCCCTGGCCGGCGCAACGGTGTCGGCGATCGGGCCGGATCAGACGATCGTCGCGTCGGTGACGACCGACGCGGACGGGCGCTACCGGATCGAGGGGGTCTGACCGATGCCCAGTTCACCGTGGTGGCCAACATGTACGAGCCCGCCGCAGTGCAGGTGAGCGTGGTCGCCGGACAGCGCAACACCGCCGACATCGGGCTGGGATCGGGGCGTAGACCCGCGGTCTCCTGACCCATCACACACAGCAGTCGGCCCGGCCGGGAGTTTCCCGACCGGGCCGACTGCTGTGTGGTCAGTGCTCGACGACCGCCTTGAGGAAGGTCCGGGTCCGCTCCTGCTGCGGAGCACCGAAGATCTGCTGCGGGGCGCCCTCCTCGACGATCCGTCCCTGATCGAAGACGAGCACCCGGTCGGCGACGTCGCGGGCGAACCCCATCTCGTGGGTGACGATGAGCATGGTGATGTCGGTCGTCTCGGCGATTCGTCGGAGTACCCCGAGCACGTCGGCGACGAGTTCGGGATCGAGCGCGGAGGTGACCTCGTCGAGCAACAGGATGTCGGGATCCATCGCGAGAGCACGTGCGATCGCCACGCGCTGCTGTTGTCCGCCGGAAAGTTTCGTCGGGTGAGCGTCTTCCTTGTCCTGCAGGCCGACCGTCGCCAGCAGTTCCCGGGCGCGGGCCACCGCCTCCGATTTGCTCTTTCCCAGTACATGAACGGGCGCCTCGGTGATGTTCTCCAGCACGGTCATGTTCGGGAAGAGGTTGAACTGCTGAAACACCATGCCGATCTTGGATCGGACGGCACGCAGATGTTTCTGCGACGCCTTGACCAGCTTGTCGCCCTTGTACATATGGGTGAGCGGTTCGCCCTCGACCCAGATCACTCCGTCATTGGCGTCCTCGAGGGTCATGAGCAGCCGAAGAATGGTGGTCTTGCCGGAACCACTCGGACCGATCAATGCGACTCTCTCGCCACGGGCCACGGTGAAGTCGAGGTGATCGAGGACCACGTGGTCGCCGAACCGCTTGACCACCTTGTCGAACACGATCATCGATGATCCGGTTGCGGCGGCTTCCGTGGTCGACACGGCGGCGCTCTCGTCAGTAGGCAAGTGTCTTCTCTAGCTTTCGGATCAGAATGGAGGTGGGGTAGCTCGCGATCAGGAAGATGACGCCGGCGATGGTGATCGGCTCCAGATACTGGAACGTCCGGGCACCGTATTGCTGCGCGGCGGTGACCATCTCGACCACCGTGATGGCGAACAGGAACGGGGTGTCCTTGAACATCGAGATCGCGTAGTTGCCCAGCGCGGGCGTGGTGTTCCGAATCGCCTGCGGCAGAACAACGGCACGCCACATCCGCCCGGCAGGCAACGAGAGTGCATGTGCTGCTTCCCACTGTCCGCGTGGGACGGAATCGATACCGGCCCGGTACACCTCCGCCATGTACGTGGAGTAATGAATGCCGAGTACCACAATGCCGATCTGCAGCGCGGTGAACTGCGGCAGCAGGTAGTAGGCAAAGAGCAACTGCACGACAAGCGGTGTGAGTCTGATGAATTCACAGACCATCCGCAAGGGGATGCTCACCACCGCAGGTCCCACCCGCCGCGCCACCGCGATCGCCAGGCCGAGCACGGCGGCTATCAGGAAACCCAGAACCGTTGCCAGCAGGGTGATCTTGAAACCCTCCAGCAGGAACGGGAGACAATCCGCAGCGCGCTGCCAGCTCCAGTTCACATTCATCGGCCGACCCCCACGTTCTCATCGATGCGCTCCGGCCGCAGACTCAGCACCTCACGCAACGTCGGGCCGACGCCGATCCTGGACTTCGCGCGCATCTCCAGCAGGTTCATGATCAGGGTCAACACGTACGCGAAGCAGAAGTACAGAACCAGCCCGACACCGAAGGAGAACAAGGTGTCGCCGGTACCCCGCCGCAACTGTTCGATCTCATAGGTGAGGTCCTGCAGCAGGATGAAGCTCGCCAGCGCGGTGCCCTTCATCAACTGGATGAGCAGGTTGTTCAACGGCGGGATCATTTGCACCCAGGCCTGCGGAAAGATGATCCGGTGCAGTCGCTGCCAGGTAGAGAAGTTCAGTGCCACTGCCGCTTCCCACTGCGGAGCGGGGATCGCCGCGAGCGATCCGCGGACCACCTCGGCGCCGTAGGCACCGTAATTGAGGCCCAACGCGAGGATGCCGCAGAACATCGGGTCCAGCTGGTAGCCGAAGAGTGGCAGCACATAGAACAGCCAGAACAGTTGGACCAGCAGTGATGTGCCCCGGAAGAACTCGACGAAGACGCGCGCGGTCCCCCGGATCACCATCCACCGCGCGCCTTCTGCAACCCCCAACACCAGGGCGAGCACAAAGGCCAGCGTCGCCCCGCCGAGAGTCAGATAGATCGTGGTGAGTATGCCTTCCTGGATGCGCGGCCACGCATCCAGGAAGGCATCGATGTTGTCACCCACAGGCGATTACCGACAGCCTCAGATGTTGCCCGCGCAGAGGTCGGCGGTCGTCAGGTTGGGATCGGGCAGCTCCTCCTTTGTGAAGCCGAACTTACCGACGATCGACAGGTACTTGTCCGGGTCCGACGTGATCTTCTTCAGCTCGGCGTTATACGCCTCGAGGAGGTCTTTGTCGTTGGTGCGGAACACGGTACCGCCCGCGCCCACCTGCGGTTTGCCGTCGATGACGGCGACAAAGGACGGCGTGACGTCGACCGGCGCGTCGGGGTTGTTGTTCTTCATCCAGTTCAGCGAGATCCCGGTCAACGCGAACACGTCCGCTCGGCCCGAGGTGACTGCATCCATCCCGTCCTGCGGCGTCGCGACCTGCATGTTGTTGATGCCGAGGCTCTTCGCGTAGTCAGACTCGATGGCGCCGGTCATGGTGGCCAGTCGAGCTCCGCTGTCGGCGACCGACTGCATGTTCGTGAGGTTCTTCGGGTTGCCGGTGGGCACCATCAGCGCGGTCGTGTAATTGAACTCGGGGTCGCTGAACGCCGCCTGCTTGCACCGTTCCGGCAGGATCGACATCCCGGCGCTGACCACGTCGAAGCGGTTTGCCTGCAGACCCGGGATGAGCGCTCCGAAGTCGGCGTTGACACCCTCGACGTTGTCGATGCCGAGTTGTTTGAAGATCTCGCGGTGCAGGGCCACGGTCGCACCGGTCAGCTGTCCGTTCTCCTCGAACGAATACGGCGCCTCACCTGCGAACCCGACCGTGACCGTCCCCTTGTCCTGCAGCTGCTGGAGCAGACTCGAATCACTGTCCGAGTCGGTCGACGAACAAGCCGCGAGACTTGCGGCCACCAGGGCGGCACACGCGAACGTACTCACCGATCGCCGGTGGACGAACCTCTTGACCAATGACAATGCCATGAACTCAGCCTTCCGGGAAACAGCCGGAACGCGCGCCGAGAAGACCGCAGTCATGTACTGCGGCCACCGGGCCAACGCCCAACTTCTCCGATTAGATCGCTTTCTGCGCTTGTGAACCTAACACGGATCACAGGCTGCGCTCAGGAGACCCTCAAGGTGCGCTTACCGTCGTCGACGCCAAAATGGCTTATTACCTGGGGTTTTCATCATAGGATGAGCACGCCGTCAAAATTCTTCGACAGCACAATACAAGTCCAGTTGCATATCGCGAAACAGTTTGTGTGGACATCGAATTCATCTGTGCTTCGTGAGGCTCCGAGCAGCCCCCGGCGCCTGAGGAGGTCCGGAGCGCCAGCGGGGCGCTACCGGAGGACCGCACCAATCTGCCCCCTGAGGAGGTCCGGAGCGCCAGCGGAGGACCGCACCCACCGCTCCCTGAGGTGGTCCGGAGCGCTAGCGGAGGACCGCACCAATCTGCCCCCTGAAGAGGTCCGGAGCGCCAGCGGAGGACCGTCACGAAGGGGCGCCCTTCGTGACGCATCCTCGCAAGCTCGGAGGCTCCTCAGGGAGCGGGTGGTGACGCATCCTCGCAAGCTCGGAGGCTCCTCAGGGACCGAGTGGTGACGCATCCTCGCAAGCTCGGAGGCTCCTCAGGGACCGAGTGGTGACGCATCCTCGCAGGCTCGGAGGCTCCTCAGGGAGCGGGTGGGGACGCTCGCTGGCTCGGAGGCTCCTCAGGGGGCGGGAGGGGACGCCCGCAAGCTCGGAGGCTCCTCAGGGAGCGGGTGGGGACGCCCGCAAGCTCGGAGGCTCCTCAGGGACCGAGTGGTGACGCTCAGGGAGCGGCCCTCCGCTCGCAAGCTCGCTCCCCAGCCTCACGGATCGCGTGAGTTCGGTCGATCGTCCCGCGTTTCGGCCGGCATCGTGTGAGGATCGTGGCAGTGTCCCCGACGCGCTCGTCCGAACCAGCATCCGCGATCACCCCTGCCCTGCGAGCGGTCACCGACGAATCCGACTCCATCGCCGAGGACCCGCGGTATCTGTCGGAGCAACTGCTCACCTATCTCGGCAACAAGCGGTCGCTGCTCGGCCTGATCGACGCGGCCGCCGACACCGTGCACGCCCGGCTCGGTCGGAAGCTGACCGTCCTGGATGCGTTCTCCGGCAGCGGCGCGGTGTCGCGGCTGCTGAAGTCCCGAGCCGAGCTGGTGATCGCCAACGACCTCGAGTCCTATGCGCGGGTGATGAGCGAGTGCTTCCTCACGAACCGACGCGACGTCGACCTCGCCGATGTCACAACGCTTGTCGACGAACTCAACGCCGAGGTCGACGGCGGACATTCGGTAGACGGATTCATCGAGGAGCTCTACGCACCCCGCGACGACACGAACATCCGGCCGGGTGAACGAGTCTTCTTCACACGTGACAACGCCCGACGCCTCGACGCCTACGCCACGCTGATCGATGGGGTCGACGACCGTATGAGGCCATTCCTGTTGGCGCCGTTACTTTCCCAGGCATCGGTCCACGCCAACACGTCCGGCGTGTTCAAGGGCTTCTACAAGGACAAGCAAACCGGGATCGGGCGGTTCGGGGGCGCGCACCAGGATGCACTGCTGCGCATCCTGGGCACCATTCGCCTGGCGCCGCCGGTCCTCAGTCGCCATGACAGCGCCAAGCGAGTCCTTCAGATGGACGCCAACGCGCTGCCCGATCACGTCGGCCCGGTGGATCTCGCCTATCTCGACCCCCCGTACAACCAACATCCGTACGGTTCCAACTACTTCATGCTGAACCTGCTGACGCACCACCAGCGGCCCTCATCGATCAGCCCGGTCTCCGGCATCCCCGTCGACTGGAATCGCTCGCGCTACAACGTTCGACGCGAATCCGCCGATCTCCTACGCGATCTCGTCACCGGACTCGATGCCTGCTTCCTGCTCGTCTCGTTCAACGACGAGGGGTTCATCGCACCCGAAGAGATGTCGGACATCCTCGAGTCCGTCGGTACGGTCACCGAATTCCGTGCACGCTACAACGCCTTTCGTGGCAGCCGAAATCTGCGCGGACGCGGCACGCACGTGACCGAGCATCTCTATCTGGTCGAAAAACGTTGAAGCAGAGCATGTTCAACGTCCCTTCATCCCGGTGACACCGTCGATGAACAGGTCGACACCGACTCGGAAGTACTCGTCCTCGTCGTCGCAGCGCACCATCTCGTCGGCGACGCTCTTGAGGTGCGGGAAGCGGTCGTCCGGTAGAGCCAGCAGCGCCGCGAGCTTGTGGCGGCGCATCTCGTCGCGATCGGCCGCCGGCAGGGTGAGCTCGGCGCCCGGGATACCGATCACCAGGGTCACCGCGGTCAGCAGGGCGTTGCGGGCCACCGCGACGGACGCGGCGGGCGTATAACCGGCGTCGAGGAGGTGCGCGAGGGTCTTCTCGGTCAGATCCCGACCGGTCTCGCACTGCATGATCCGCCCCGGTACGAGTTGGGCGGCCGACGGATGCCTGCGCAGCGATTCGATCAGCGCCGCCAGGATCTGCCGGATGTACTCCTCGCCGGCCAGGTCCGCGTCGGGCGCGACCACGGTCTCGATGAGCCGATCACCAAGGGCCGCGCGCATCTCGTCCTTGTTCTTGAAATGCCAGTACAGCGCCATCGGCGTGACCCCGAACTCCTGCGCCATGCGCCGCACACTCACCGCGTCCAAGCCCTCGACGTCGGCGATATCGAGGGCCCGATCGACCACGGCGTCGCGGTTCAACCGCGCCTCGTCGACCTTCTTACCTGCTGTTTTCGCACCCACGCTTGACAACTATACACCGTAAGAGTTCTCCTATATGGCGTACATATACGGTGTACATTTGCTTCGTATAGGAGTCCTCATGTCCGACCGTCCGTCCATGACCCGTCGGCAGCGCCTGGCGTTGCTGTCGGTGTCCCTGGCCACCTTCATGACCTACCTCGACAACAACATCGTCAACGTCGCCATCCCCGACATCCAGCGGGAACTGAACCTCGACACCGCGGGCCTCGAATGGGTCGTCAGCGCGTACATCCTGACGTTCTCGGCGCTGATGCTCATGGGCGGTCGGCTCGCCGACCTGCTGGGCCGCCGACGCATGCTGCTCGGCGGCCTCGCCGTGTTCAGTGCGTCGTCGCTCGTCGCCGGACTCGCCGGGTCCGCCGAGATGCTCATCGCCGCACGCGCCGTCCAGGGCGTCGGCGCCGCGATGATCACGCCCACCACCCTGGCCATCATCTCGGCCACCTTCGCCGACACCCGGGCCCGCAACGCGGCCGTCGCGGTGTGGGGCTCGGTCGGCGCCGTGTCCGTCGCCCTCGGACCACTGCTCGGCGGTGTCTTCACCCAGTACGTTTCGTGGGGGTGGATCTTCTTCGTCAACGTGCCCTTCGGCATCATCACCGCCGTGCTGGCGCTGATGGCCGTCGACGAATCACGGGCCTCGGCCTCCGACGGCATCGATCTGCCGGGCCTGTCGTTGTCGGTCGTGGGGCTGACCGCCCTGACCTTCGCGCTCATCCAGGGGCACGATCTCGGCTGGACCTCGTGGCCGATCGTCACGGCCTTCGCGATCGCCGCGGGTGCGATCGTCGGGTTCGTGCGCGTCGAGCAGCGCAGCCGTGCGCCGATGGTCGACCTCGCCCTGTTCCGTCGGCGCGTCTACGCGGGTGGGCTCATCGCACTGATGCTCTTTGCCTTCGGGCTGTTCGGGATCTACTTCTTCACGTCGCTGTATGTGCAAGGGGTGCTGGGCTTCTCCCCGACCATGGCCGGGGCCGCATTCCTGCCGATGGCGCTGTGCATGGTCGCCGGAGCGGCGATGTCGGATCGTCTCGCCGAACGTTTCGGAGCCCATCGCACCGTGTCGTCGGCGCTGGTGTTGATGGGCGCGGGCATCAGTTCGGTGTTCTTCCTCGGCGAGAACACAGGATTCGCCGGGCTGATGCCGAGTTTCGTCGTCATCGGCATGGGTGGCGGTCTGACGATCTCGCTCACCGCGACCGTCCTCTCTCAGATGCCCGCCGAGCAGGCAGGTGTCGGTTCGGGCGTGTTCAACGCGAGTCGGGAGGTCGCGGCGCTGCTGGGCATCACCGTGCTCGGCGCCATCCTGACCGCTCGGCAGCAATCGTCGCTCCGGGCCGGGACATTTCCGCCCGAGGCCTTCCTCGACGGATTCCATCTGGCCGTGGCGATCGGGGGACTGCTGGTCGCATCCGGTGGTGTCGTCGCGTGGTTTGCCCTGCGCCCGGCCACCATTCGGCGCCCGGCGCCGATCCCGGCCGTCGGGCCCGTGGCGGTGTCCTGAGGCGACCGTTCGGCATTCGCCCGACGTTCGGCGACAGGTCTGCCAGAATCCTTGCGTGCGCATCGGAATGACGATGCCGGTGATGGAGCCGGCGTTGGACGCAGACCTGCTCCGCTCCTGGGCGCGAGCCATCGACGACGGCCCGTTCTCCTCCCTGTGCTGGGGAGAACGGATCGCCTTCGACAATCCGGACTGCCTCACGCTGCTCGGCGCGTTGTCGGCGTGGACCGAGCGGGTGCGGCTGGTCACCACGGTGGTGGTGCCGCAACTGCACGATCCGGTGATGCTGGCGAAGGCGTTGGCCACCGGTGACATGCTCAGCGGCGGACGGCTCGTCGTGGGACTCGGGGTCGGAGGTCGGCATGAGGACTACCACGCGGTCGGAGCGGACCCGTCGACTCAGACGATGCGCACGCTCGCCGAGTGCGCCGAGATCATGCGGCGGGTGTGGGCCGGAGAGAAGATCACCGAATCGGTTCTGCCGGTCGGTCCCCGACCGCACCGGGCGGGCGGCCCGGAGGTACATGTCGGGACGATGGGACCGAAGACGATCCGCAGCGCGGCGACCTGGGCGGACGGCGTCGCCGGGGTGACGCTCGACCTGGACGCGGGCAAACAGCGCGAACTGTTCGACGTCGCACGTGAGGCTTGGGCCGCGGCCGGCAGACCTGCTCCCCACCTCGCGACGTCGTTCTGGTTCGCGCTCGGTTCCGGCGCCGCGCCGCGCGAGCAGGTCCACCGGCATCTCCGCCACTACATGAACTGGATTCCGGCCGACTTCGTCGACGCCATCGCACCGACGACGGGATGGGCGGGCACCGACGAGGAGCTGGTGGCCACGCTCGCACGGTTCGCCGAGATCGGCACCGACGAGGTACAGCTCATCCCGACGAGTTCGGACCCCGATCAGCTGCGTCGCGCTGCCGAGGTGGCCGCCGAGTTCGATTGACCGTCGTCGCCGTTGCCCACAGCCGATGCGTCGGTCGCCGATGCGTCGGCCATCGATCCGTCGGTCGCCGACTCGTCGGTCATCGATGCGTCGATGGCCAGCAGCAGCTCGGGATCGACGCCGCGTAGGACCGCCATCGTCGCGGCGACCGCCAGTTCGCAGGCCGCGTCGATGCCGGCCCGGTCGACGATGAGCGCACGATAGGCGACGTCGAGGCTGATCCCGATCAACAACGAGGCGAGAGTGTCCGCGCTGGCCCCTATCCGGGCGCCACCGGTCGCATAGTTTTCGCGGAGTCGAGCGGCCACACTCGGTTCCAGTGTTTTGTAGAGCCGCCTACCCGGGTCCTCGGCCTCCTGCCGGTGTCCGAGCAGGATCCGGAATCCTTCGGGATTGCGGCGCGCGTACTCGAAGGTCGCCTCCACCGAATGCCGGGCACGCGCCCCGTACTGCATGTCTGCGCCCACGTCGTAGGCCGCCGACATCCACTCGGTGAACTCGGCGAGTTCACGCTCCACCAACTGCTCCACCAACGCATCCCGCGAACCGAAATGCGCATACAGGGTGACCCGCGTGGTGCCGCCACGCTCGGCGATCATGTCCATCGTCGACCGCTGCACCCCGACCTCCGCGATCACCGACCGCGCGGCGTCGAGGAGTTGTTCATCGGTCGGTCGGTTCCGGGTGTTCCGCGGCCGGGAACGCCGGCGCGAGCCATCGGCTCGTGCGGATTTCGTCACACTGATCTCCTGATGTCACGTCGCGGTCTCCGATCGTGTGGATCGGCGACGATTACCGCCCCCCGACGCACTTCAGTCCACAGGACCGGATTCACCCAGTCGACCGAAGTAAGCGGCCTCGACGGTGTCGCGACGCTGCATGAGGTCACGTGCCGAGCCCTTGAGCGCAACTCTACCGTGATGCAACACGACCGCGGTGTCGGCGATCCCGAGCGCCAGGTCGATGTGCTGTTCCACCAGGACGACCGCCATGTTCTGCTGGTCGGCGATCGTGCGCAGCCGCGGTAGGAGGTCCTGCACCGCGACCGGCGACAGGCCGAGGCTGAGTTCGTCGATCAGCAGCACCGACGGCCTGGTCAGCAGCGCCTTGGCCAGCGCCAGCATCTGCTGCTCGCCGCCCGACAGGTTCCCGCATCGGCGGCCACGCAGGTCCCGCAGGCGCGGGAAGTGCTCGTAGACCTCGTCGATATCGCCACCGCCCTTGCGCCTGGCGAGCCGGAGATTGTCCGTCACCGACAGGCGGTGAAAGAGTCCGCGGTTGTCGGGCACGAGGGTGACACCGCGGCGGGCGTTGCGTTCGACGTGCTCATCGATCGGCCGACCCAGGGCGGTGATGCGTCCGGACATGACCGGCAGGGCCCCGACCGCCGCGAGCAGCGTGGTGGTCTTCCCGGCTCCGTTCGGCCCGAGCATCGCGCAGATCTCGCCCGGCCGGATGTCCATGGACAGCTCACGCACGGCCGGCACACCGAAGTGACCCACCGTCACCGCGTCGAACGACAGGACCGGTGCGACGTCGGCGGCATCGGTGCCCGGATCGTCGGTGACCGTCGGATGCGACATCACGCTTCCCCTTCTGGTGCAGTGACCGGCGCGTGGCCGGGTGGTTCGGTCGTACCGGAGTCGTCGGTGGCGGTATCCGCGTGCACGTCGGGACTGCCGAGGTAGGCCGCGACCACCGCCGGGTCGTCCCGGATCTCCGCGGGTGGGCCGGACGCGATCACCCGACCGAAGTCCAGGACGTAGAGCCGGTCGCACACGTCGAGGACCAGGGACATGTCGTGATCGATGAGCAGGATGCCGATGCCGGTGCCCGCGATCCGGCGCAGTTCGCCACCGAAGTCCCGGCTCTCGTGGGTGTCGAGGCCGGCCGCGGGTTCGTCGAGCAGCACCAGACCGGTGTCGCCGACGAGTGCCCGGGCCACGCCGACCAGCTTCTGCTGGCCCAGCGTCAGCTCATCCGGCAGGCGATCGGCGACCTCGGTCAGACCCACCACATCGAGCGCCTTCTCCACGACCCCGGCCGGTGGCCGCGACCCGGTGAACACATCGGAGATCAACGCGCGCAACCCGACCCGTTGGACGGCGACGGCGAGGTTCTGCGCCACGGTCAGATCGGCGAACAGTTCACCGGCCTGCCAGGTCCGCGCCATCCCGGCCCGGCGACGGCGGTGGGGCCCGGCGCGGTCGATCCGTTCCCCGTTGAGCACCACTTCCCCGGTCGATCGGGTGAAGCCGGTGACCGCGTCGACGAAGGTCGTCTTCCCGGCACCGTTGGGTCCGATCAGACCGACGATCTCCCCCGCCCCGACGGTGATGTCGATGTCGGCGTTGGCGGTCACACCCCCGTAGCGGACGGAGAGTCCGCGGGTGCGGAGCAGCGGTTGCGCTGTCGCTGTGCTGGTGGCGGTCTCAGACATTGAACCCTGCTTTCGTGGTCGTCGGTGCGACGAGTGCTGCCGACGCCGCACCGTTCGCGCCGTCGGATCGTCGATGTGCCATCAGCCGATCACGCAGCTCCGCCATCGCCCCGGCCACCCCGACCGGATTGAGGACGGCCATCAACAGCAGACCTCCGGCCGCGATGATCTCGTAGTACTCACCGAGATTCAGGGTCTGGTTGAGGAACACGTAGCCGACGCCCAGAGGTCCGATGACCCCGGCCAGGAAGGCGCCCGACACCGAGGTGATGCCGCCGACATAGGTCATCGCGAGCAACACGAGGCCCACCATCACCGTGAACGACCCGGCGGACAGTTGTCCTCGGCTGTAACCGATCAGGCAGCCCCCGATGCCCGCGAGAAACGCCGAGAGCCCGAACCCGAGGAGCTTGGTGGAGGCGACGTTGATCCCCACCGACGACGCGGCCCGCTCGTTGGAGCGCACGGCCAGGAACGCGCGGCCGGTGGACCCGGCCATGAACCGCATCACCGCCAATGTCGCGATCGCCACGACCACGAGCACCATCATCGCGAACCGCACCGTCACCAGATTCGTTCCATCGCGGACACCGAAGTCGATCCCGAACAGGCTCGGGTCGGCGATCATGTTGCCCTCGTATGCGGTGATCTCCGGATTGTTGAAGACGAATCCCTGGATCGCGATCGCCGCGGCGAGCGTGACGACGGCCAGTTGTGCACCACGGATACGCAGAGCCGGAACACCCACGAGGATGCCGAGAGCGGTGGCGACGAGCGCGGCGAAGAGCATGCTGAACGGGAAGGGCACGTGCCAGTTCACCGTGAGCTTCGACAGCGCGAAACCGGCCGTCCCGGCAAATGCCATGGACGCCAACGAGATCTGCCCGAGATAGCCGGTCAACAAGACCAGCGACAGGGCGATCAGCGACAAGATGATCGACGTCACCACGCCGAATCGCCAGGTGCCGGAGGTGAGCAGGATCGCGGCGACCGCGACCGCCAGCACGCCGACGGTCGGGATGGGCCGGAGCCGCGGGATGCGCACCGCAGGCATCTTGACCTCACCGATGGCGCCGCGCGAGGGGATCCGTCCGCCCATGAGGAACAGGGCGATCACGATGACGACGAAGGGTACCGCCTCGCCCAGTCCGGCCTGCGCCCACTGCGGCCACCAGTCCTTGGTGGTCAGCCAGGTGATGACCGCCTGAAACGATCCGAGGAACAGTCCTCCGGCACAGGCGATTCCGAAGGAGGTGAGCCGACCCAGCAGAGCGACCGCGAGGGCGGGGATGACGAAGAAGGTGTAGCTGGTGACGGTCAACCCGATGGTGAAGGCCGCGAGGATGACGATCAACCCGGTCGCGGCACCGGTCAGCACCCACACGATGGCCGCCAGCCGGTCCGGCGAATAGCCGGCCAGTCGAGCAGCCAGTTCGTCCTCGGCACCGGCGCGTGTCGCCACGCCGGAGGTCGTGAGACGGAAGTACGCCCAGAAGATGGCGGCGATGGCGATCGCGATGCCGGCCAGGATCAGGTCAGACACATTGACGACCGCCCCGGCGAACTCCACCGTCTTGTCCGGCAGGACCGCGAGAGCGAGCAGATCCTCGGTGTGAAAGCGCAACTGGACCAAGGCCTGGACGAACAGCATCAGACCGACCGAGGCGACCACCTGGGCCAGGATGGGAGCTCTGCGCAGGGGCCGGAACACCAGGAGATGGGCCACGATCGCCCACACGATCGCGGTCAGGACACCGAGGACGATCGCGAGTCCCATCGGTGTCGGATTGTCGGCATCCCCCAGCGGGATGGTCCCGATCGGCAGGACGAGACTCCCGTCGGTCCGCAGTGCCGCGACGGCGTACACCGCCCAGAGACCGAAGGCACCCTGAGCGAAGTTGATGATCCCGGTCGCCGCATAGACACCCACCAACGAGGATGCGAGAACCGCGTACACGGCGCCGGTCGACAGACCGAGGAAGACGAATTGCAGGAACTGACCCATGCCTGAACCAATCGATCAAGCGCACCCGAGGCACGCGGTATGGCAGATGGTGTGCCGGGTCGGGCGGGCGCGCAGCGGCGCCCGCCCGATCCGAGTCGAAACCCTGGCGGCGGTCCTACGCGGCGCCCGGGATGAGCTGGAGGACTGCAGGATTCGGCGTGATGAACCCTCCACCCACCGGCTCGGTCTTCTTGTCTCCGGTCACCTCGAACAGCAGCATCTCGGTGGTGCAGTTCGGCGTCGTCGGCTTGCCGCACGTCAGCTTCGGTCCGAGGAAGCTCTGGAAGTCGCTCAGGCCCTTGAGTGCGGTGAGGATGTTCGCTCCGGTGAAGTCCGTGACCTTGGCCTGATTGAGACCGTTTGCCATGTCCACCAGGATCGAGAACGTGCCGTAGGCGAAGAAGTCGCCGGTGCCGTTCTGATCATCGATGAACTTCTCGGCCACCTTCAGGTTCGACTTGGCCGGCTCCGGTGCCGAATCGATGGCCGGCGGCTGCCAGCCGGGGGAATACGTCTGCGCACCAACGGCTTGCGAGCCCATGGTGTCGATGAACTCGGTGCAGGCCGCCATGAACATGATGCCCTTGTAGCCGACCGAGCGCAGCGACTGCGACAGCTTGGTGCAGGTGTTGTCATTGGGCGATGTCATCAGTCCCGCAGCATCCGGGTTGCCCTCGGCGAGCGTGGTGGCCAGCGCGGTGAAGTTCGGACCGGTCGGCGGGTAGTAGACGCTCTTGACCTCGATACCCAGCTGCTTGCCGAGCGGTGCGAGCAATCCGTCGAAGACCTGATGCGCCTGCGGCAGATCGGCATTGGCGAGCGTGAGGGACGTCTTGCCCGCCGCCTTGAGCGACTGCATGAACCCGACGAGGAACGCCGCGGGCGGAGGGCCGAAGTACACTCGGTTGTCCGCCTTGGCCCCGGTCGCCGTGTTGAATGGGATCTGGCCGATCATCGGGATGCCGGCAGACGTCAGAATCGGCATCGCGGAGAGCGATTCCGAGTTGTACCCGTCGACGGCGGCGACAACGCCGGCCTGGACGAACTGGTTGGCGCAGGCGATCGTGGACTCCGGCGCGGTCTGATCGATACCGCAGTCGGTGATCTCGATCGGACGGCCGTTGATGCCACCCATCTGATTGTTGATGTAGTTGACGGCGGCATCCTTGCCGGTGCTCACACCCGGCTGCGGAGCCGGCCCCTTGGATGGGTCGAAGAGCCCGATCTTGATCGGATCGCCGCTGGCCTTGACGCCACTCGCGTCCACGGCTCCGCTGCTGCCGCTCGATCCGCTGTCGTCGCCGCTGCTACACGACACGACAGAGAAAACACATGCCGCTGCCACGGCAGCCGCGAGGACGCGACCAGTTCTCCTACGCATACTCACATGCCTTTCCCGCCGATCCCGGGCACGACAAACCAGCCCGGGAGGGCCTACGAGTTCCAGGGTTGTGCGCCGGACCACCGGTGGTGATCCGCGGACCCGATCAGGATTGTTGTGATCTGGGCCACTCGAAAAGTAGCCCCTGCCTTACACCCGTGTCAAGCTGTTTGGTGAAGCCAAATGCTTTGTGCGCGAAAGTCACCCATGATCGAGGTGGGTCAACCGTCCAGAATCGAGCGCAGATTGTCGCAATGCGACAACGACCGTCGTCACATTTTCGGACCACGTGGCGCCCCCGGTTTCCGCGCGAGATCCGGGTGACAGGGGAAGCAGAACCGAACGCTAGTCGCCGTAGCGCTCGGCCGCGTAACGATCCATCGCGGCGCGTTCGTCGGCGTGATTCGGATAGCCGAAGAACACCACGATCGCACCGATACAGACGACGATGATCGCCGCGCCGTACGCACGGGTATCCCCGTCCACGAACGCATCTCGGGCCGCGGCCATGATCTGTTCGGCGTACTGCGGGTATCGCTGCCCCAGTACCTCGGCGCTGGAGAACGACTTGGTCAGCGCGGCCTCGGTCTGACTGCTGACCTGGTCGGCGTTCGGCGACGACGCGATGGACGCCGACAGGGTCTTCGCGTACCCCGCCGTGAGGATGGCACCGAGCAACGACTGCATCACGGCGCCACCGAGATCGCGTTGCAGATCCGACATGCTCGAGGCCATGCCGGCCCGTTCCACGGGCACCGAACCGGTCAACGAGTGCGATGCGGGTGTGCCGGCAAAGC
This sequence comes from Gordonia sp. LMA484, assembly GCF_058129505.1. NCBI lineage: Bacteria > Bacillati > Actinomycetota > Actinomycetes > Mycobacteriales > Gordoniaceae > Gordonia > Gordonia sp. LMA484. Next base: position 6,221,487 of record NZ_CM176700.1, on the reverse strand, counting down.
CCACCCCGACACCGATGAAGAAGTACGCGGCGATGACGGCCCACATGGATGTGCCCTCATCCCAGGTGAAAAACGCCACCGCGAGACCGGCGACGATGAACACGTAGCCGACCAGCAGGGTGAAACGCGCTCCCTTGGCCTCGACGAGTTTCGCCGATCGCGGCGCCACCACGACCATGGCCAGCGCGGCCGGGACGATCATCGAGCCGGCCTCGAGGGTCGAGTAGCCCAGGACATTCTGGAGGAACTGCTGACCGACGAACATCGCGCCCATGAGCGTGCCGAAGACGATGAGGCCGCCGACCGCCGCCACCCAGAACGTGCGACGGCGAGCGATCCGTAGGTCGAACAGCGGAATCCGGACCCGGAGCTGACGGACCACGAACGCCACCGCGGCCAGGACCGCGACCGCGGTCAGCACCAGAACCGCGGTGAGCATGTCGCCGAGCGGGGCGAAGTTGAGCGCGAGGACGGTCGCACCGACCAGCAGGATCGACAGGACGCCGCCGAGGTTGTCGACGACCGCCCGGGCGTCTCCGTCGTCGTTGGGGACCAACCACGTCGCGGCGACGAGCGCGATGACCGCCAGCGGCAGGGTCACCAGGAACACCGAATGCCAGTCGAACACCTCCAGCAATCCGCCCGACAACACCGGCCCGGAGGCCGAGATGGCTGCGCCCAAGGCCGACCACGCGGCAATCGCCTTGGTGCGCTTGGCCCCCGACCACAACGCGGTGATCACCGCGAGCGTGGTGGGGAACGCGAGGCCCGCCGAGATGCCGCCGACAACCCGCGCCCCGAACAACACCTCGAAGTTGGGTGCGGTCCCGGCGACCAACGACGCCGGGATCGACAGGGACATACCGATGACCAACAGCTTCTTGCGGCCGTACCGGTCGCCGAGCGCTCCGAAGTAGAGCACCGACGCCGCCAGACCCAACGAGTAGGCGACCGCGATCAGATTGAGCTGGGTCGAGCTGGCGTCCAGGTCCTCGCCGATGTCGGGCAGCGCGACATTCGCCACGGCGAGGTTGATGTTGGCGACCCCGGCGACGAGGACGAGTGCCGTGAGTACCCACGGGGCGCGAGCCGGTGCGGTTCCGTCGTCTACATCTGCAGCTGTCGCTGTCACGCGTTGAGCGTATTACGCAGCCGCGGTCAAGGCAGGGGACCTGAAAATTCGACGTTCCACACACCCTCCGGAGTGTCTTTCGCGCCGTGGGGTCCACTGCCCCATGACTGCCCATAGGATTCTGATCGGGAAGGCATGTCGGACCTCCCGGCGAACCGTCACGGTATCGGATCGGCTGCGAGGCAGTCGCTTACCAAAGCTAACGATCGCCCGGGTATCGGCCGACGTCCGGCAATGGCCGCGGGCCCGACCGAATGACGGTCTGCCGAGTTGCGGAAGACCCCGAAGAGAAAGGCTGCGACGGTGCCGGTCCTCATTCCCGATTCGCAACGACGCACCCTCGACGAACTCGTCGACCGACTCGACTTCGCCGCCGGCGATCGCGTGTCCAAACAATCCGCATTCTGGATCATGCTGACGCTCTCCGGGATCATCGCCGTCTCCGGCATCGTCGCGGACAGTACGGCGACGGTGATCGGCGCGATGATCGTCGCACCGTTGTCCACACCGATCCTCGGCATCGGTCTGGGTATCGCCACGAGTCGGGCCAAGCTCGTGCTGACCAGTGTCGCGTACGTGCTCATCGGCGTCGTCCTGGTGACGGCGCTGGGCGTGATCATGTCCCAACTGTTGCCCAATCCCACCAACGTGCTGTCGAATTCGCAGGTGCTCGGCCGGACGTCGCCGACCCTCGTGGATCTGCTGGCCGCGATCGCGACCGGACTCGTCGGCGCCATCGCCATCACGCGCCGGGATGTCGGCGATGTGTTGCCGGGTGTGGCGATCGCGATCTCGCTGGTTCCACCTCTGGGTGTCGTCGGCGTGTGTCTCGGATCGGGTGCACCCTCGCTCGCCTTCGGGGCGTTGGTGTTGTTCGCCTCCAACGTGGTGGCGATGATCATCACGAGCGTCATCGTGTTGACGATCGGCCACTACGGACGTGAGGCCGCCGACGCCACCCTCGGTGGTCTGGCCAATCAGCGACCCCGGGTACGCGCCTACCTCGTCCTGGCTATCGCACTGGTCGTCGTCATCGTCCCGATGGTGGGCAACTCGCTGACCTCGCTGTGGTCCCGGCAGATCGCCACTGCGACCGACAACTGGTTGCAGAAGGCCGGTGATTCGTCGGCCGAGGTGACCGATGTGTCGTTCAGCGGCAACACCGTGACGGTGAGCGTACTCGCGCCGCAACAGCTGCCGCCCGTCGACGACCTACAGCACACCATCGACGATCTGGTGCCGTGGAACCCCGAAGTGGTGGTCGTGCACACCGTCGGTGGCCGAAAGATCGCCGACTGATCATCGGTTCGGGCACTTCGGGTGACTCCCGGCGCGCTTCTGGGATGGTAGAGATTGACCTGTGGGTGACCGAGCCGTCGTGCCACCTACGTCACTCGGACAACAGAAGAGGTGATCTCCGTGGGGAGTCCCCATGAGGCAAGTCAATCGGTGGCCGACGCCAACGCGCGTGCACAGGCCACCTTGCCCTTCGATGACACGCGCGACGTCGACGGCGCCGCGCAGGGGCTGATCGCAAAGCTCGAACCATCGATGATCACGGGTTCGAACGGCGACGCGGTCTGGGACTGCGACGAATTCGGATTCCTGGCCGAGGACTGCCCACCCACCGCGAACCCCAGCCTGTGGCGGCAGTCGAAACTGGTCGCGCAGCAGGGACTCTTCGAGGTCACCGAACGCGTCTATCAACTGCGCGGCCTGGATCTCTCGAACATGACAGTGATCGAGGGCGACACCGGGGTCATCGTCATCGACCCGCTCATCTCGGCGGAGACGGCAGCGGCCGGACTGCGGCTGTATCGCGAGCACCGTGGCGACCGACCCGTCAAGGCCGTCATCTACACGCATTCGCACATCGATCATTTCGGTGGCGTCAAGGGCGTGACCAGCCAAGAGGAGGTCGACGCCGGCGAGTGCGTGATCGTCGCACCGATCGGCATGGTCGAGCACGCGGTGGCCGAGAACGTGTACGCGGGCACGGCGATGGGCCGTCGGGCCGCCTACATGTACGGCGCCGCGCTGCCCCGCGGTCCGCAGGGCGCTGTCGGTGCCGGGCTGGGGCAGTCGACGTCGACGGGCACCGCCACGTTGATCCTGCCGACGCTCAACATCACGACGACCGGGCAGACCGAGACCATCGACGGCGTCACCATCGAGTTCCAGATGACACCGGGTACCGAGGCCCCGGCCGAGATGAACTTCTACTTCCCCCAGATGCGGGCACTGTGCATGGCGGAGAACGCGACTCACACATTGCACAATCTGCTGACCCTGCGCGGCGCACTGGTTCGCGATCCGCACGTGTGGTCGAGGTATCTCACCGAAGCGATCAACATGTTCGCCGCGCGCTCGGATGTGCTGTTCGCGTCGCATCACTGGCCCACCTGGGGCACCGACGAACTCACCGAGTTCCTCGCGCTGCAGCGCGACCTCTATGGCTACCTGCACGACCAGACCCTGCGGCAGTTGAACAAGGGGAGAACAGGTCTGGAGATCGCGGAGGACATCCAACTGCCACCCGCACTGGAAAACGCCTGGCACACCCACGGTTACTACGGGTCGGTGAGCCACAACGTCAAAGCGATCTACCAGCGCTACATGGGCTGGTTCGACGGCAATCCCGCGCACCTGTGGGAGCACCCGCCGGTCGAGTCGGCCAAACGGCATGTCGACTTCATGGGTGGCCCCACCGAAGCGATCGCGAAGGCACGCAAGTCCTTCGACGACGGAGACTTTCGCTGGGTGGCGACCGTGCTGAACTACGTCATCTTCGCCGATCCGGACAACGAGGAGGCCAAGGAGTTACAGGCGGACACGCTCGAACAGCTCGGCTACGGTGCCGAGAACGGGACCTGGCGCAACTTCTTCCTGATGGGCGCCTACGAACTGCGCAACGGCCCCATCGGTACCCCCACCACCACTGCTGCCGCCGACATCGTCGGTGCCCTCTCGGTGGACCAGCTGTTCGACGCGGTCAGTCTGCGGGTCAACGCCCCGACGTGCTGGGACGCGCACATCATCATCGACTGGGTGCTCATCGGACTGGATCGACGACACCGCACCGAGTTACGCAACGGGCTGCTCGTCCACTACGACGTGTCCGACGATGCCACCATCGATGCAGCGGACGCGACATTCACGTTGAGCAAGCCGACGATGATGCAAATTCTATTGGGCCAACTCACCCTCGACGAGGCGACGAAGATCGGATCGCTGTCCGTCGACGGTGACATCGATCGGTTCACCGAGCTGGTGAGTTACCTCGATGCGCCGGACCCGGATTTCACGATCGTGACACCGTGATCGGCTGGGCGCCCCGTCGGCCGACGACGGGGCGCCCAGCCAGATATCAGATGCTCGCGCCGGCAGTGGGGTTCGCCCTGAGCCGCTCGATGAATGCGCGGGTTTCATCGACATCCTTTGGGCGGTAGAGACGAATACCGTAGAAGTACTACTGTCCTTTCGCGGCCCGATCAGGTTCTGCGGATTGCAGGTCCCATCACCGAAACGGACTGTGATGGTTCCGTCGTCGTTGCGGACGATCTCGTTGTCGGTGAGGCATGGCTTGTCGACGTCGATCCAGCCGTCGGCCGTGTACTTGATGACCGAGAAGTAACCGTTGCTCGCGTAGTCGTCGAAGGTCCACTCGTCGCATCCCGAACAAGTCGTGAGCGCCTGGTAGTACTGTGCGTGCTCCGGAGAGAGTCCGCCCCAGCCGAGCTCTGCGGCGAGCATGTGGTTGTAGGAGTCGGTCGTCGCAGGCGTCCCAAAGCCCTTGCTGAAGTCCGGGTCGGCAGCCTTGGCCTCGATCTGCGCCTTGACCTCTGCCAATGAGGCGTTGTCGTACTCAGGCGCGTCGAACGGGTTGGCCGTCGTCGCCATGACGGTCAGGCCATCCTGCAGCTCGTGTGCCAAGTCGACGCCACGTGCGGTCGCAGTGCGGGCAAGGATGTAGACATGTGTTCCCGAGGTGAGGTCCGAGCGGTGCAGCGTGACGGATTCACCGGGATAGACGACCGCCGCGATGTAGTGGTTCTCATCGATGGTCTGCGCGATCTGAAAGGTATTGGACGCCGGAACGGAGAACGTCGCCGCCTCGGTGACGTCGACGACAGCGTAGGAGTAGATGAGGTCGACATTGGACCGGATGATGACCTGGTTCTGCACATTCACGGGCGACCCGATTGTGGAAGTACTCGTTGATCGGCGCCTTTCCCAGTTGCTTGGAGAAGTAGGACGCAGTCACGGCACGAACGAAACTGTCGAACGTGACTGTCTCAGCGGTCATTGAGGCCTCCTTGGATCTTGATGTCGAGTCTGATAGCGGTGTCGCAATGCTGGTCGCCCCTAGAGTCCCGAGATGCCTTTGCCGATCAACACGACACCGATGACGAGGATCAGCACCGCCATGACCGTCGAGTTGTTGGCCTCGAGCCAGACCTTGAGCCGATCCAGCGGGTCGCGTAGTCGGTCCGCAGCAACCTGATACGCGACGACAGGGATGGCCACGGTCGTCGCGGCGAGCACCGTGAAGATGATGACGAGAACGGTGTTCGACCCCGCCGACAGGCCGGCTGCCGCGATGGTCACGCCCGCCGCGATGCACATCATCAGGTTCTTCGGATTGATCGCGGAGAGAGCGAACCCGAGACCGAGGGCGGCCGGCACCTTCATGTCGTCGATGGCGGTCATCCACTTCGGTGTGGCGTGATCACCCGTCCTCGAACGCCACTGCCGGGCACCCACGATCAGGAGTGCAACACCGAGGACGAGTTTGATCCACGCGCCCGCAGTCGAGGACGAGTCGCCCATCGCCCCACCCAGGAGAACAAAAATGGTTGTGGCGACAGCGATTCCGACAATCCACCCGACCGCGAACGCGATGCTCGTGGTACGGGCGTGCCTGCCCAGCAGCATGAGGATCGCGCCGATGATCGGAATCGGCGAGATCGCCACTCCGACGGCCAGAGGCAGCAGATCACCGATAACCGAGCCCATGTCGTTCCCTTCGTACGAGGACCACTGCCGTCAAGCAACCTACCCTGCCGCGGCGGCGCGACCCACCCGATCGCCTCCTGATGGACCACCGGCTCAGCCGAATCCGATGTCGCGAGTCGCTACGATTGTGCGCGACGACGACGATGACACCGATGTTGAGGAGAGAGATGGCCACGACCGTGACACCCGAGACGTATATCCGTGCGGAGGTGGACGGCCGGTTCGCCGTCTTCCAGCAGCGCGCCGGCGGAAAGATCAACGAATTCTATCTGATCGCACGACCGGTCCCGACCGACGAGCAGCCGGTCGTGCGGATGAACCGCGACACGCTCTACGGCGGCGGCGTGATCGACACCGCCGAGGGTGCACGGGTGTTTGTCCCGGAGGTCGCCGATGGACGGTATATCTCGTTGATGGTGATCGACAACGACCACTACACCGTCGACATCTTCCACGAGCCGGGCTGGCACGAGATCACCTCACCCACCCGCTACTGCGTGGCGGTCCCGCGCGTGGAACTCCATGACATGCGCGACGAAGACGAGATCGCCAGTGTGGTCACGGTGCTACATCAGTTCGAGATCGAGGCGAAGAGCGCCAAGACCTTCGTGCCGGCCGACTGGGACTACGATTCGATGTTCGCGCTGCGAGCGCAGTACGAACAGGAGTTCCGCACCTACACCCAGTACCCGGCCGGGTGGATGGGTCGCCGCGGCGAGACCGACGACGCGACTCGTCATCTGGCCGTCGCCGGAGCGTGGGGCCTGTTTCCCGAACACGAGGCCGTCTACATCAACTACACCGGTCCGCGTGATGCGTCCAAGGCGTATTCGGCGACGTACACAGTCCCGAAGAACGACGCATTCTGGTCGATTGCCGTCTACGGCGACGACGCGTTCTTCCACTCGGGCAACGCCACCCTCAGCCCCGCCACCACGCACTACAACGACGACGGCACCTTCACCGTCTACTTCGGGTCCGCTGACGTCGTCGGCGACAAACCCAACCGGCTCGACATCACCGATGGCTGGAACTTTCTGTTCCGTGTGTACAAGCCGGGCCAGAGCGTCCTCGCGCGCGAGTACACGCTGCCCGATGTCGTCGAAGTCAGCGGCTGAGCGTCTGTCGCCCATGACACCGGCTCCGGCCCGCGCCTCACCGACACGCCTTAGGGTTGTGGCGTGGTCCGCATGACCGAGCGTCTGCGTCGCGCACGTCCACGGCTGGGTCGGCCACGACCCGCCGACGCCGTATCCGGACTCGTCACCGCGTTGTTCTCGATCCCTGAGGGCATGGCGTACGCAAGTATCGGCGGATTCAATCCGGTCAGCGGTCTCTACTCGGGCATGGTGTCGACCCTGATCGGCTCCGTGTTCGCCCGCACCGTCCTCATGGTCACGACTCTGACGAGTGCGATCGCCCTGTCGTCGAAGAGCGTGCTCTCCCAGGCCGGACTCGATCCGACCGACGTCGGCAACATCGCGATGCTGACCGTCGCGGTCGGTGCCGTGATGCTGATCCTCGGAGTGCTCAAAGTCGGCGCCATCATGGATTTCGTCTCGAGCGCGGTGATGACCGGCTTCACGCTCGGGATTGCGGTGCAGATCGTCAGCGGTGTCCTCAAGGATGTGACCGGCTACAACCCGTCATCGCACAACACCGTGATGAAGTTCGTTGACACCGCCACGCACATCTCGGCATGGTCGATCGCCGCCGTCCTGGTCGCACTGGCCACCGTCGTGGTGTGGGCGATCTTCCGACTGGTGAAGCCGATCGAGTCCTATGCGACGTTGATCAGTCTGGTGTTGGTGACGGCCGTATCCGCAGTCCTCGGACTCGACGTGGAATCTGTCGGCGACATTGCCGAGATCCCCAACAGCCTGCCCCCGTTCACGGTTCCCGACATCACGAAGTTGCCGGATCTGATGCTCGGTGCTCTGGCAATCGCATTGGTCGGGCTCGCGCAGGCGGCCGGGATCTCGGCCGCGGTCCCCAATCCGGACGGTTCGCGGCCGAGCGCCTCGGGCGACTTCGCGGCCCAGGGCGCGGCGAATGTCGTCGGCGGGTTCTTCGGATCGCTCGCCACCGGCGGTTCCCTGTCGCGCACAGGCGTCGCCGTCTCGGCGGGCGCGCAGACCCGGTGGGCCGGAATCTTCGCCGGACTGTGGCTGCTCGGGCTGGTCCTCGCCGTCGGATCCGCCGCGCAGATCATCCCGATGCCCGTGATCGGCGGCCTGCTGTTCGTCATCGGCTTCGAGTTGATCGCCGGGCGTTGGGACGATGTGGTACTGGTGTGGCGCACTGCGCCACTCAGTGCAATCGCCATGGTCACCACCTTCATCGCGACCACTCAGATCCCGCTCCAGGACGCGATCCTCGTCGGTGCCGCGACCTCGCTGGTGCTCTATTGCGTGCAGGCCGCCCGCTCGGCCGAACTCGTCCAACTGACCCGCCGCGGCGACGGATGGCAGACCAACGAGGTGCCCGAGGCACTGCCCGGCGAATCGGTGACGGTGCTGCATTATTCGGGGGTGTCGCTGTTCGCCGAGGTCCCCCGGATATCGGGACAGTGGCCGCGGGTCACCGACACCAGCCGGCGCAGCGTTCTGATCCTCAGTGTCCGCACCCTGCCGGGCGTGCCGTCGGCGACCGTCCAAAAGTTGCTGCGCACCCACGCCCAGGAGATCCGTGCCCATGGCGGTCGGTTCATGCTTGCCGGCGTGACCGAGACTCTGCAACACCGACTGGAACGCAGCGGCCTCGCCGACGCCATCGGGCCGGAGAACATCTTCTTGGCGACCGATCGGATCTTCGGGTCACTCGACGGTGCCTATGACGACGCGCGGAGTTGGCTCGCCAACCCGCCGGGGTGACGGTCGTCGGTTGCTCATCCGGCCGATCACGCCGACGTGTGTTTTCGTTTTCGGGTGAGCACCACCCATCTCGGCCAGATCTTCCATGTGTCCGGTCGGCCCACTGTGAGCGAAGCCGACGAGGCACTGGTCTGGATTCCCGACGGCGCCCTCGTCGTCGACGACGCCGGGACGATCGTCTATTGCGGTCCGCGCGATGCTCGTCCGTCGAGCGGACCCGACGACATCGTCCGTGACCACGGCGACAGCTATCTCATCCCGGGTTTCGTCGACACCCACATCCACTTCCCGCAGACCTACTCGGTGGACGCCTACGGCGGCGGGCAGCTGCTGGAGTGGCTGGACACCTGCATCTTCCCCGCCGAGGCACGCCTGGCCGATCCGGCGTTCGCCGCGCAGATCGCTCGGGATTTCACTGCGCGACGAGTGGCTGTCGGGACCACCGCGGCGATGGTGTTCGGGTCGGCCTTCCCCCACGCGCAGGACGCACTGTTCAGCGAAACCCGTCGGGTGGGTCTGCGTCTGGTCAGCGGCCGCGGCATCCAGACCGTCGGCGGTCCGTCGGCGACGCCGTTGCTCACATCCGAGCGGGAGGCGATCGACCTCACCGCAGCCGAGATAGACCGTTGGCATGGGGCCGATTCCGCGTCGGCGGAAACCGCCTTGCTGCACGCGGCGATCGTGCCGAGATTCTCGCTGTCGATCACCACCCACACCCTGGCCGCACTGGGCGAACTCTACGAGGATGTGCGGGACCGCGGTGTCTACGTGCACACCCATCTCAACGAGAACAACCGTCCGGGCACCGGCGAGATCGACATGGTGAAAGCCACTTTCGGCACCGAGACATATCTCGACACCTACGACGGACGCTTTCTGCCCGGAAGCCGCACCGGCGGCAGCAGTCTGTTGGGTCGCCGCACGATCATGGCTCACGCGGTGCACTGCACCGACGCCGAACTCGCCCGGATGGCCGAGACGGGAACGTCTATCGCCCACTGCCCGGTCTCGCAACTGTTTCTCGGGTCCGGCACCATGCCGTGGCGACGGACCGTCGCCGCCGGTGTCACGGTGGCGGCCGGCACCGATGTGGGGGCAGGTGACGAGTGGCTGATCTCGCGAGTGTTGTCCGACGCGTTCAAGGTTCATCTGAGCGAGTCCGGCGACTCGAGCGTCGCGATGCATCCGGCCGAGCTCCTGTTCACCGGGACGCTGGCCGGTGCGCGCGCCCTCGACATGGAAGACCGTTTCGGCAACTTCGATGTCGGCAAGGAAGCCGATTTACTGGTGATCCGGCCCGACCGGTGGGCGCCGCTGGAATCGATGCTGACCCATGGCATCCGTGCCGATGATGAGATCACCGCCCGCGATCAGACCCTTTTCGCACTGTTGATGGGCCTACGCGAACCCGCCATCGCCGAGGTCTATGTCCGCGGAAGTCGGGTGACCATCTGACCCGCGAGGTGCGCCCGAAGCCACCCGCCTGACGGCACCCGTCTGACGCCACCGGCCACCCGTCTGACGTCGCCGAGAGAACCCGAAGAACCGCCGGCAGAACCCAGAATCGTGTCGAGAGAATCGCTGGCATTCGCGGTCCGTCAGTTCGCGGGTTCTGTAGGCGAGGTTTGGGGTTCTGTCGGCGGGATCTGGGGTTCTGTCGGCGGGATTTGGGGTTCCGTCGGCGAGGTTTGGGGTTCTGTCGGCGAGATCTGGGGTTCTGTCGGCGAGGTGCGGACTACTCCGAGATGCGCAGGCCGTCCCACTCGTGGTCGTGCATGAACCCCTCGGCCAACCCGACGTTGTACTTCATGCAGCTGCGCAGGATGCCCAGGTAGGCGATCGGCAGCATCACCGCCGGGCGCTGATCCCCGGCACAGGTGATCACGTCGCTCGACCGACGGAAATCGCGGAAGAACTGACGCATGCTCCGATCCCGCCGCGACGCCTTGCGCCATCCGTAGAGCAACATCCCCAGGCCGATCATCTTGTCGGCGTCGGCGGGCGGCGTGATGAGCTCGTCGTTCTCCCCGAAGAACGCCCGGTCCACCCCGTCGTCCGGCTCGAACATCATGATCCCGCTGGTGGCCCGCGGGTTGCATTCGATGCAGAACAGGCCGCGCTCGGGGTCCTCGATGAAGTCGAAGCCGACCTGCCCGGTGAAGTTCATCTCCGCCACGAACTTCGAGATCCATTCGAAGATCCCGTCGTGGTGCACCGACTTGAAGTTCAGGCACGAGCTCCCGCCGATCGCATAGTCGACGGGATAGGTGGCGTGCGCATTGATCCGCCCCTCGCGCACGACCGAGTAGGTGCAGTAGTTGTTTCCCGACACCCATTCCTGCGCGATCCACGGATTCATCGGATCGAAGTCGACCCAGTCCATCGCGTCACCCGGATGCACTTTGTGCACCTTCTGTGAGCCCCTCGAATAGCACTCCTTGAGCGCGAACGGTGCATCGAAATCCAGCGTCGCCATATCCTCGGGGCCGCGCACCTGCGCGTACTTGAGGGTCGGGATCTGCATGTCGACGAGCAATTCCTGGAACTCGAACTTGTTGTGCAGCCGGTTCTCGGTTTCGAAATCGGAGAGAAACAGCTCACACTTCGGCGGGAAGATGTCGATCATCATCGAGAGGATGTCGGTTTCCTCATGGATCGGTATCACCATGTCGATGTGCTCGTCGGCGACGATCTTGGCCAACGCGTGGCAGTACGCACGCGGCTCGAACTTCGGCGCGGGCACCTTGTGGAATCTGGTCGTGGCGTGCGAAAACCTCGTCACGCCGATCGGGATGCTGTCGACGATCGTGACCTTGTGCCCGCCCGCGGACATCAACCGTGCGAGTTCGAGAGTGAGGAACGATCTCCCGAAGGTGATCAGTACATGTCTGCTGCCGGAAGTGCCCACCGTGCCGAGTGTAGGAGAGGGTCGTTAGGCTCTCTCATCGGTGTCGACCAAACCTGAGAAAAAAGGAATAGTCGGATCACCGGATGCGTTGCACAATGCTGATGTGTGTGATGTCCGTTTACCACTAGCCGGGTGAGCAGCGGTTTCGGTCATTCTCGGGGACACTCGACGACCCCCACAACGGTGTGGGACGGCGACGTCCCGTTGTGTTCGAAGTGAGTGTGGGAGGTAGTGGCATGTTCCTGATCGGTGTCATCGCCGCGTGCCTTGCTGCCATCGCCTACGGAATGTCGACCGTTCTGCGTGCGCTGGGAGCGCGGCGGGTGGCGACGACGGCCCGTGAAGAGGGCACCGAGGCCAGCCACACCAATTCGGCCGGCGGCCCCTCGTTGCAGTCCACCGCGGCCACCTTCATGGATCCCGCCTTCATCCTCGGCACGATGATGGTGGTGATCGGCTTCGCCGGCGGCGCGCTCGCCGCCCGTTTCCTGCCGCTGTTCCTCTCGCAGACGATCGTCTCGGCAAACCTCGTGGTCACCGCACTGCTCGGCACGATCATGCTGAACATCGCATTGCACACCCGCGACTGGATCGCCATCTGGCTGGTTGTGCTGTCGCTGTGCCTGCTGGGTCTGTCCGCCGAACATCACACCGGTGGCGGCGAGAGTGCCGTGTTCCACTGGGAACTCTTCGTGGCCACCCTCGGCCTGTGCGCGCTCGCCCTCTTCGGCGTCTACCGGCTCGGCCGACATGCGGCGATCGTCGGCGGCGCCGCGGCCGGCCTGCTGTTCGGCATGATCGCGATCGGGGTGCGCGTCCTCGACGGCATCCAGCCGTTCGACGCGCTGGTGTTGATCACCGACCCGGCCGCCTGGACGATCGCCTTCGCCGGCGCCGTCGGCTTCTTCGTCCAGACGGTCGCGCTCCAAGTCGGCGCCGTGAACGGGGTGACCGCGGTGCTGGTGGTCGGCGAGACCGCCGGACCCAGCCTGGTCGGTGTCCTCTTCTTGAACGACACCGCCAAGCCCGGTCTCGGATGGCTGGCCATCGTCGGTTTCATCGGTGCCGTCGTCGGTGCGGTGCTGGTCGCCTGGTATGGCTCCGGCGACCCCGACCACTTCGGGGAGGCACCACCGTTGAAAGGCGGGTGGCGTCGCGGACGCGAGGACGACGAGGACTCGGCCACCGACAGCGGCGAGCTCGATGCCGCGTCCGACCATTCCCCGTCACGACGCGAACCCACCCCCGAAGAGAGCGAACTGTTCCGGCGGGCGTCGTCGGGTCGTTCCGCGCCACGGGATCGGTCGTCGGGTGACGGAGAGTCCTCACTCCCCTGATGCCGCCGACGTCCCGATACCCGGGCCGTATCCGCTGTGCCGTCAGTCCTTCTTTCGCGTACCCGGCAGCACCCCGGCGTCGATCACCGCTTTGACATAGGGCCGTGTGCCTTCGAGCAGCTCGTCGATGCCCGGTCCGGCCCACGCCGGTGCGGTGATCGCGTCGGTCTCGTCCTCCATCGTCTTGTACAGCTCGACACCCGACGCGTTCAGCTGGTGACCCGCGTCCGTACGCACGGCGAGGCCACGGTCGACGAGCCGGTCCACCGATGCGTCCCAGTCCTCGTCGGACCAGCCACGCGTCAGCTGGACCAGCTTGCGACCCAGCAGCCGACGGCGGATGGTCGGGTCCTCGATCTCGGCCTCGTGGAACGTCACCGCGTCGAGCCGTCCGAATCCGTGATTGACCAGCACCGCAAGATGGTTGTCTCCGCGCCACTCGCGAATGATCGCGATCGCGTGCCACAGGGCCACATGCGGCTCGTCCGGCGGCGTCGACGCCGCCCAGGCCGCCGCGAGTGGGCGTCCACCGAGCGGCAGACCCGACACGATCTCCCGGTAACGCTTCTCCAGGTCCCGGATCTCGGCGTCGTCCACCCGAGCGTCGAGGACGGCGCGGAGCTGCTCGTCGAGCATCTGATAGCGCCGGGCGGCCACCTGCTCGAGCCCGACGGCGCGCGCCGCATCCCATGCGGTCGCGATGAGCGCCGGTGAGAAGTTGTAGAACGCGGAGGCGACCACCGAGGAGTGGCAGTCGCCCATCGGCGCACCACGCGCACCCACATAGAAGCCGTGCCCGTCGAGCCCGGTGTCCTGCTGCGCCGCACGCAGTCCGCGGTTGAAATACGCGAGAACGTGGAAGGGTTCGATGGTTTCGTAGGCTCGGCGTGCAGTGCGGATGGCGCCGTCGTCGGCGGTCGAGGTCATGGCTCCACAGTCGCGGCGACACCGACGCCTGTCAACCGGCTGCCACGAGCCGCCGCAATCCCGCCCGCACCGACGGCCGAGCCGGTAGATGTGGAGGCATGGACGACGTCGAGGCGATCAAGCAGCTCAAATACCGCTACCTGCGTGCCCTGGACACCAAGGACTGGGACGTCTTCGGCGACACGCTGACCGCCGACGTCACCGGCGAGTACGGGGCGAGCCTGAACTTCACCAACCGCGGCGAATTGGTCGACTACATGCGGAGTTCCGTCGGGCCGGCGGTGATCACCGAACACCGGGTGACCCATCCCGAGATCGACGTCGAGGGCGACACCGCCACCGGTCGGTGGTATCTGCAGGACCGCGTCATCGTGCCCGACTTCTCGTTCATGCTCTTCGGGGCCGCGTTCTACAGCGACCGGTACCGCAAAACCGATGAGGGCTGGCGGATCTGCGGAACCGGCTACGACCGCACCTACGAGGCCAAGCTCAGCCTCGCCGACCTGCCGAGCTTCTCCCTCGACGTCGGCCCCGCCATCCGGATCTGACGTCATGTCCTGGCGTGCGCAGCGATTCGCGAATCGGCGGGAGGCCGGAATCGCACTCGCCGACCGCCTACGCGACGAACCCGTCGTGCGGGCCACGAGACCGGAGGCGATCACCGTGCTCGGTCTCGCCCGCGGCGGTGTGCCGGTCGCACGCGAGGTCGCCACAGGGTTGGGCGCAGCTCTCGACGTCCTCGTGGTCCGCAAGATCGGGGCGCCGGGCCAGCCGGAGTTCGCGATGGGCGCCATCGCCGCCGGCCAGACGGTGGTCAACGACGACATCCCACGCCGCCTGGGTGTGTCCGACGAACAGTTCCGGGCCGCTGCGGATCGCGAGGATCGCATTCGCCTCGAACGGGAGGAACGCTATCGCGCGGGCCGCGAGCCGGTGGCTCTTGGCGGCCGGACGGTGATCATCGTCGACGACGGTCTGGCGACCGGTTCGACGATGGCGGTGGCGCTGCGTGCGGTGCTCGCCGCCCGGCCCGAAGCGGTGGTGATCGCGGTCCCGACGGGTCCGCGCGACACGCTCGACCGATTCGCCGCGGATCCGGACGTCGATGCTGCCGTGTGTGTCATGACACCCGAACCGTTCAACGCGGTCGGTGGATCGTACGACGACTTCCGTCAGGTCGACGACGGCGAGGTACGCCGGTGCCTGGGTTCCTCGTGACGCGGTGGTGACAGCGTCGCCGAGCCTCAGACCACCCGACGCAGCGATCCCGGAATCGTGTCCGCATCGGAGTCCGCGGCAAGTGCAAGAACCTCGCCGAAGCCCGCGACCAGACAGTCGGCGAACAGTTCGGGCTCGGTGATCGAGGCGGCGTCGTGATTGAGACCGAGACATGCCACGCCGTTGTGGGTGATCATCGTGGCCATCACCGCACAGCCGGGCAGTGGTCCGAACGGAAACATCCGTTCCACCTTCGCCCCCGCCACGTAGGTGTCCCAGGGGATGCCCGGGACGTTGCTGGCCTGCAGGTCGTTCTGCGTGGTCGCGCCGCTGAACTGCGCGAGCACCTGGCCGGGGAGCCAGGCGAGGACGGACCCGAGGGTGTTGAAGATGTCCACCGCCGGCTCGGTTCGCGCCACCCGGACCTGCTCGCGAATCGTCAGCACCCGCTCGAACGGGTCGGCGATGCCGACCGGCCCGGCCAACCGGCCGACGGCGATGCGGTTGCCGCCGGCGGGATCTTCGGGCCGGCGCACCGAGATCGGGATGGCTACCGGGATGGTGTCCACCGGGTGACCGAGTTTCTCGTGATAGAGCCGGAAACCGCCGATCAGCCCCGCGAGATAGACGTCGTTGACGGAGCCACGCGCAGCGGTGGCCGCGGCTTTGAGATCCGCGAAGGGCACCTCGAACGCGCTGAACCGCCACGACAGACTCCGCGCCGCGAGTAGCGGCGATCCGGGCGGACTGACCATGCCCGCCACGCGGGGCACCGACCGCCCGTACCGGAGAACGTTGCTGACCGCGCGTTTCGGCCGAACCAGACCCCACACGCCGCGCGCGACGACGTCGACCCGATGTGGCAGCCGGGCCAGTTCCTCCCCGAACTGTCGTCGGAGCACCTCGATCGAGGAGATGTTGACCGGTGCCGGATCGGGTGGCTGAGGCTTGCCGGCGATCGGCTCCCGGGAGGTCGAGTGCAGCTGGGACAGACCGAGAATCGCACCCAGCCCGTCGGTCAGCGCGTGGTGGGCCTTGAGGAAATACGCCGCCCTGCCGTCGGGCAGACCCACGATGAGGGTGCCCTCCCACGGTGGGCGCGCCGGATCGAGCGCGGTCATCGCGAGCTGCTCACAGGTGGCGAGCAGTTCGCGCATCGAACCGTCACCGGCCAGCCTGATCCGGCGGACGTGGTAGTGCAGGTCGAAGTCGGGGTCGACGGCCCAACTCGGCGTCCCGGTACCGAACGGCGAGTCGACGACGCGTTGCCGGAAACGCGGCGCCATCCTGCTCCCCCATTCGTGCGCGGCGATCAACCGGTCCCAATCCGGTTCGCAGTCATAGATTTCCAGCATGCTGATGGTGCCGCGCAGCCGACGGTCGGTGTCACCGCGCCACATCAGCGCGTCGACCGGACTCATGTGCGGCTCGTTCGCCCAGTCCAGCGGTTGGTCGGAATCGGTCATCAGCGATCCTCCGTCGACGGGGCCATCCAGCTGTCCTCGATGTCCACCGGCCAGTCCGCGAGCGCGGTGATGAACATCTGACGCACTTCCTCGGCGTGCTCGCCCACCGTCTCCGGACTCCACGTCGACGTGTCGACGGGTGCGAGCACCTTCACCTCCACGGTGCCCGGCCGGATCAGTTGGGAACCGCGCCACATCAACTCGCCGGTGTTGCGGAGTACCACCGGAACCACCGGAACCCCGGCCTGCATCGCGATGTGGAAGGGCCCCTTCTTGAACGGCCCGATCCGGGGTGTCGCCGAACGGGTGCCCTCGGGCGCCACCACCAACGAGATCCCATCGTCGCGGAGCTTGCGCACGGCCGGTGCCAACTGCTCGATCGCGCGACCGGGATCGGCCCGATCGATGAAGACCAGCCCGGCCGCATCGAGGATCTGGCCGAGCACGGGCACGCGCTTGACCTCTTTCTTGGCCACCCCGGTCGCATCGTGGCGAACCAGGTGGATCATCACCGGCAGATCGAGTTTGGACTGGTGATTGAACACGAACACGCAGGGTCGGTCCGACGTGAGGTGTCGCGCACCGTCGAGCACACGCACGTCGACGCCCGCCAGCGTCAACCCGACGTCGTTGCCGGCCGGAATCGCGTCCTCCACGAGCACATTCGGATTGCGGCGCAGGAGTCCGACGGCCGATCCGGCGGCAGCCGCTCCGATGAACGCACCATAGAAGGCGCCGGTTCGCGCAGCCATCGCCAGCCGGTTGTACGACGGGTTCCGCAGATCGAGGATCGGCCATCCGCGGGCCTGAGCCTCCGCGCGCAGCGCATGTCGCGGCGAGACGGCGGTGGGATGACCCACCGACTCGAGGTAGGGGATGTCCTCGTTGCCGTCGCTGTAGGCGAACGAGGCATCCAGGTCGATGTCGTGCTCGCGTGCCAGTGTCCGGACCGCGGCCGCCTTCCCCGGACCCCACAGCGGCCGGCCGAGGACTCGGCCGGTGACGATCCCGTCGACCACTTCCATGTCGGTCGCCAACGCATGGTCGGCCTCGATCTCTCTGGCGATCGGTTCGATCTGGAAGCGGGTCGCCGACGACGCGATGACGATCCGGTGCCCCATCTCGCGGTGGGCGCACAGGATCTGCCACATCTGCGGGCGCAGATTGGCCGCGGTCTCGTGCTTGAACAGGCGGTCGCCGAATTCGATCATCTCGGCGTAGGTCTTGCCCGCGAAGACGGGCTTGGTGACCTCGAGGACCTCGGCGTAATCCTGCTCGGAGGTGATCCCGCGCAACGCGATGAGCAGGGAACTCGCGAGTTCGCCGACACCGAATTCCATGCTCCGCAACCGTGCCCGGGTGATCGCGCTCGCCGAGAAACCTTCGATCAAGGTCCCGTCGTAGTCGAAGAACGCGGCGACCTTCTTCCCGGTCGGGGCCGACCGGATCATGCGCAGCGTGTCGGCGAGAACGCTCACCCCGGCACCCCCGTCTGCTCGGCCTCGATCGCGGCGATGCGTGCCAACCGGTCGCGCATCAGATGCACCTCGTCGAGCCACGCCCGACGCGCGACCGAGAGATCCCGCTCGCCGTCGACGGTGACCAGGTGCCGGTTGTCGGCCAGCTGATACGCCGCGTCATAGAGCTCTGTGGACACGGAGTCCTTGCTCCGCACGATGCCCTGCAACGACATCTGACGACCCAGGCCGAGGCAGGCCCGCAGCACGTCGGCCTTCTCGCACGTGGCGCCGCCCGAGGACACGAGGTGCTCGGCGACGACGAGCTGGGCGTCGAAGAACGGCTGCAGGGTGCGACGGGCGAACAGCGCGCCGGCATGCTCACGCAGCACCCGGTCGGTCCACGCCTGCGTCGGCGTCACGTCTCGCCATTCCGGGTCGATGAGGTCGAGTTCGGCACCGAGGCGATGCAAAAACAGCTCCTTGGGCGGGAAGAAGAACTCGAACTTCAGCAGATCCCGAATCCGCAGGGCCTCTTGCTGAGCCGGCGCCAACAACTCGCCGTCGTCACCCACCGCGCCCTCGGCCACCGCGAGCATGCAGAGTTCGACGATGGCCCGGTCGACGAAGTGATGCAGGGCGCCGTTGCGGTAATAGGCGGCGACGGCGTGGCTGTTCGGCGCGATCGACCACACCGTATCCGTGCCGCCGTCGAACCGGCTCAACACCCCGGCGTCGGTCAGCACCCGCAGCGTGCGCCGCAACCCGACACCGCGGCACAACGCCGGGTCGGGTCCGGGTAGACCCCGCCGGTCGATGTAGTCGAGCAGCGGCGCGAGGATGGCCTCGATCTCTGCGACGGTGTAGGCCCGATCGCGCGCGCCGAGCAACGCGAAGCCGGCCAGCGAGGTCGCCGAGATCGGTGTGGCCGCGTTGATCTCGTCCATCACCTTGAACGCGATCTTCTCCAGCTTGGCCCGTCCCTCGCCGGACTCGGCGATGGCCTGCTGGAGCGAGAACGGCTCACCGAAACGTACCCGCGCCTGACCGGAGTAGTGGCGTTGTGCCTTGGCGTATTTGAGGAGCCAGGTCACTCCCTCCGGCTTCTTGGACCCACCGGCGGATTCCGCGGCCATCGCGCCGATCTCCTGGAGCTGGTCGTAGACGATCGAGGTGGGCACCACCATCACGTCGGCGTTGTCCATCTGCTCGACGGCGTCGACCACGTACGCCAGCAAGCCGAGCATCGGTTTGCGCAGCTTCCCGGTGCGGCTGCGGCCGCCCTCGATGTACCACTCCAGATTGAACCGTTTCTCGACGATGAACGACAGGTAGGCGCGCATCGCGAACTTGTAGACGGGGTCCCCACCGAACTTGCGGCGGATGAAGATCATCCCGGCGCGGCGGGCGATCGGGCCGACCGGCCAGAAGGACAGGTTGTTGCCGCCGAGCACGAGATTCGGCGGAAAGTCGTGATCGCGCAACACCTCCGACAGGACCAACGGATCGACGTACGAGCGGTGCGACGGCAGGAACACCAGCCCGTGCGACTTGTTGATCGTGCGCAACCGGGCGAGCGTGTCGAGGTCGACGGTGACCGTCCATGTGCGTTCGTGCAGGGTGCTGAAGATCGACGAGAACACGTCGTCCATCAGGCGGCTCTGGGTGGCCACGAACGACGACATCTTGTCGGTCGCCTCCTGCACCACCGCGGCGGCGGGACGGCCGAGATCGGCGGCCAGCTTGGCCGCGCCGGCCTGGAAGCGCGCCGACGCGCTGATCTGCTCGGCGACCAGTCTCGGCACCTTGTACCGGTCTCCGATGATCTGTCGTTCGGCACGCTCGGCCGACAGGGACGCCTGCACCGCCACGAAGGCCCCGAACGGCTCTCCCTCGGCCTGATCCCGCTCGTACCGGGCGTGGAGATCGGCGACCGTGGCCGGTTCGCCCTGCACGATGCGCAACCGATCGGGGCGGCGGTTCTTGATGAGCGGCTGGGTGATCGCGGTCGGACGTCGCGGATTGGACAGGACCAGCACATCGGCGACCGACACTCGGCGTTGTCCCTGCCGGATACCCGGCAGCCACACCACCCGTGCCGGGATGAGCACGGTCTCCGGGGACAGATCCTCGACGACAACCTCACGCAGTGCTCGGACCGGCGCCTCGGGATGGGCTGTCGCGGCCCATTCGGTGACCGCCTGCAGCTCACAACCGGTGCGCACCTCGGCCAGCACCAACGAGTCGCTCACGCCTACCACCTCTCACACCGGACAGTTCCCCGGCGCACACGATCGGATCTCACCGATCGCGGGCAGCGGCGCCCGGCACGACCATTGTGACTCGGGAGGCGCCCTGCCACGTCGTGTTCGGACAGACCGGGTGGCTTTTCAGCGGTGGTGCTCTAGTGGTGTGTATCGTAAATAATCGTCTAGTCGTTGGGTATGATTTGGGTATGAGCGCGCCTGCAGCACCGTTGGCTTTGTCGGCCGGTGAGCGAGAGACGTTGGAGAAGTTGACCCGTAGCCAGCGGGTGCCGCATCAGCAGGTGTTGCAGGCTCGGGTGTTGTTGATGGCCGCCGACGGGGTGGCCAACATTCGGATTGCTGAGGAGGTCGGGGTGCGCCCGGCCACGGTGCGGGCGTGGCGCTACCGGTATGCCGAGGACGGTTTGGCGGGGTTGGGGTTGATCCGAAAGGGCCGCGGTCGACGTTCGTCGATCAGTGAGGAGAAGATCGCCGAGATCGTGAGGTTGACCAAGACGACCACGCCGCCGGGGCACACGCATTGGTCGTGCCGCACGATGGCGAAGAAGGTGGGTGTGAGTCCTTCAACGGTGCAACGGATTTGGTCTGATCTTGACCTCAAACCGCATCGGGTCGACTCGTTCAAGGTGTCGAATGATCCGCGGTTCGAGGAGAAGCTGATCGATGTGGTGGGACTGTATGTGAACCCGCCGGAGAACGCGATCGTGTTGTGTATGGATGAGAAAAGCCAGATTCAGGCGCTCGATCGCACGCAACCGTCGTTGCCGCTGGTGGAGGGGCGGGCCGGCACGATGACCCACGACTACAAACGCAACGGCACGACGACCTTGTTCGCGGCGTTGGATGTGCTGACCGGTTCGGTGATCGGTCAGTGCCTGCCGCGTCATCGCCACAACGAGTTCATCAAGTTCCTCAACACGATCGACAAGCAGGTGCCGGCGGGGTTGGAGGTCCATCTGATTCTGGATAACTACGCCACCCACAAACATCCCGAGGTGAAGCGATGGATGGATCGGCACAAACGGTTTCACTTCCACTTCACCCCGACATCGTCGTCCTGGCTCAACCAGGTCGAGCGCTGGTTTCGGGAGTTGACCGACAAGAACATTCGCCGCGGCATTTTTGGCAGCGTGCCCGAGTTGATCGCCAGCATCGAGGCATTCCTCAACGCCCACAACGATGATCCGAAACCCTACGTGTGGACCGCCACCGCCGAATCCATCCTGGCCAAAATCGCCCGCGCACGCACGACACTCGAACGAGTAGCCAACTAATTCAGATACACACCACTAGTGGGGCGTCTGACCGTTGGTGCCGGTGCCGCCCTTGCGCAGCAGCGCGGCGATCTCGGATCGGTCGGCAACACCGAGTTTCGTGCACGTCCGGTAGATATGACCCTCGACGGTGCGGACCGAGACCGTCAGCCGCTGGGCGATCTGCTTGTTCGTGAGACCGGCGGCCACGAGGTTGGCGATCTCACGCTCCCGGGTGGTCAGCGGCAACGGTTGAGCGGCCTCGACGAGTGCCGGTGTGCGGAGGCCGCCACACTCGGCCGCCAGACGGTTGGCCACCGCCGCCGACGCGACGGTGGCCGCACGGCTGTTGTCCGCCTCATGCAGCACACTGGCCTGAGCGGCCGCGTCAGCCGCCGAGAGCTTGAAGCCCAACGCCTCGAATTCGGTTGCGCACAAATCGAGTTCGACGGCGTCTCGCGCTTCCACGGCTGCGGCGTGGCGGGCGTACAGCCCGGCGAGCGGACCGTCGATCCGCCCGGCGAGCTCACGCAGCCGCTGCGCGCCGGAGGCATCACCGAACCGCGCCGCGGAGTGCCACGCCTCGGCCTCGATCGCGAATTGCGCCGTTTCACAGGCCGTCCGCGCCGCCTCCTGGGCGGTCTGCACTGCCAGGGACACGGTGCCCGCCGACGCCTGCTGCCACGACTGGGCGATCGCGAGCATCGGCCCGAACACCGCGATGTGGCGGCCGTATTTGGCCTGCGCCTTCCGCAGGGCGCGCTCGGCCTGCTCGGTGCGACCACCCGCGCTCAACGCCTGGACGAGGTAGAACATGGCCGGATAGTTCCACGATTCGGCGGCCCGCCCACTGTCCAGGGATGCCAGTGTCTGCTCCATGCGGCGGCCGACCGAGTCGCTGTCTCCCCGCGACATCTCCACCACCGAGACGAGGATGCCGGACATCGCCCAGCCGAGGTACTGCCCGACATTGGAGAACTGCACATAGCGATCGGCCCGCGCGGCGGCCTCGTCGAGTTGTCCGGTGAGCGTCAGGGCCAAGATCTCGCCGAGGCCCGCCGGGAACCGGAGCAGTCCGTCGGTCGACGCCTCGGCCACACGTGCGCGGGTGGCCATGGCAGCGACCTCGTTCCCACGACCGGTCAGGGCTCGGGCGAGGCTGCCGCCGAAAACCGCGAATTCGATTGCCCACGGGGAAGGATTCGGCGAGTCGAGAACCTCGTCGGACAGCGCAATCGCATCGTCGACCCGATTCTCGAAGATCGCACAGGCCGACTCGAAACCCTTCACGACCAGCGCCAGGTTGGGGTCGGTGACCTTCTCCCGCAGCATCGCGAGCACCTGGTCGGCGCGGTCGGCGTCGCCCAACGCCCAGAACACCGTCGCGAAACGCAAACCACCCCAGTAGATCAGCTCGATCTCGTTCAGCTCGTCGGGATCGAACCCGACCAGCACCGCATCCGCTTCGTTCCCGTAGCCCTGCCACATGAGGGACCGCGCCAGCGGTTCGGCGGCGGCGAACCCGGCGGAACCCTCGTCGACGGCGGCGCGTGCGAAACGCTCACCCAGCGGCGCATTGGCCAGACCGAGAGCGTCGCGCGCCGCGGCACTCATCAGAGCGGCATCGACCGCGACATCGCTCTCGAGCGCGAGGTCGGCCAGGCGGATACGTTCGGCCGGAGTGTGCGCTCCCCGGGACTGCAGTGCCTTGACCAAACGGCCGCGCAGCCGTCTCGACGACGCCAGACCCAGCCGGTGGCGGACGACCTCTCCGAACAGCGGGTGAGTGTATTGGACGTTCAGTCTGCGGCCGTCGCGCAGGATACGCACCAGACCGGCGATCTCGGCCTCCTCGACCGCCTCCTCACCCGCCAGCTCCGCCAGGATGTCGATGTCGAGGGGTTCACACAGCGCCAGGTACTTGAGCACGTTGAGCACCGAATCGTCGAGCTGCTCGATCCGGCTCTCCAGCAGGGATGCGAGCTCGGAGGTGATCGCCGCCCGCCCACGCAACTGCCACACGCCGTTCACCTGACGCAGTGTGTTTGCCTGGCGGGCGCCCTCGACGAGATGCCGTAGGAACAAGGCGTTGCCGCCGGACGCCTCCCACATGAGATCGGCGGACAGACCCTCCAGCTGACCACCGAGGACCGACTCGATCAGCTCGACGCTCTGATCTTTGGTGAACGGCGACAACGTGATCCGGGTGAGGTGATTGTCCTTCCAGAGGGAGGTGACGGCGTCCGGCACCGATTCGCCGGAGCGCACCGTCGCGACGATGTGCACGGCCCGGTCGATGGCCAGCTGATGAAGCAGGGTCGCCGACAACTCGTCGAGAAGATGCGCATCGTCGACACCGATCACGACATTGCCGTCGGCCAGCAACGATTCACGTGCCGCCGCCAGGTAGGTCACCGGGTCACTCGAGGTGGCCGGGCCGACCAGATGTGCGAAGACGCCGAGGGGGATGCTGCGGGCCGATTCGGTACCCGCCACCCAGCGCACACCGCCGTCCAGGGCCGCGGTGACGTGCCTGGCCAGAGTGGTCTTGCCGACGCCCGAATCACCGGTCAGCACAACACCGCACGCAGCCGTCTCACCGCGTAGAGCGGCTTCGATGATGCGAAACTCTTTCTCACGCTCGACCAGCGGCCAGTCGGAGGACATGGCGGTGATCTTAGTCCGTAGGCCCCTCACCTGGCACAGGTCAGGGGTACCCAACGGTATGGAGACCGTGAGTGGTGGGTCTTCCACCCGGCGCCTGAGCGATCGGGTCTGTTGCCGCCACAACCGTCACCTTCGGCTCATGACCTGGCTCCCCCTGCACCTGGAGAGCGAGCGTGCGAGCACCTCCACCGCTCCCTGAGGAGCCTCGCGAGGAACGAGCGATGCGTCACGAAGGGGCGCCCTGCGCAAGCACCCTGCGAAACTCAGGCGTCGCGTCGATCGGTCACGACGATCCCGATCACCAGGATGATCACCGCGAAAACGGCGAAGTAGATGAGGGAACCGTAGATGTTCCAGTGGAAATCGCTGCTGCCGTCCGCTCCGTGGAGAAATCGGGTGCCATTCGCGAACGGCAGGAACGGGCCGATATGTGAACCCACCTTGGGCAGGACCGACAAGATCGACTCGATCGCCAGGTTCCAGATCAGCACGATGACGATGGCACCCGCGGTGTGCCGGACGATCGCCCCCACGCCCAGACCGATGAGCACGTACAGCACGGCGATCACCGGGGTTCCCCAGAGCTGTCGCAGGACACCGCTGTCGCCGAGTTCGATTCCGCTCGATGACCCGGCGGTCGCCCGGGCGAGGACTACCCCGATCACCGCGAGGGCGAGCGTCACGACGAACGCCAACCCACCGAACACCGCCGCCTTCGCAAGGAGGACGGTCGATCGGGTGGGGACGGCCTGAAAGGAGGTCCGGATGGTACCGAACCGGTATTCGCTGGTGACGGCCAGAACGGCCATGATCATCAGGACCAGCACACCGAAGGCGTTGAGCCCCACGAGTGCGGTACCTGCGGAGTCCCCCGGTGTCGACGCCACCGGCCCGCCCGCCGTCAGTCCGGTGAGCAGAGCAACGCCGATCGCGAGAATCGCGACGATCGCGACACACCAGTAGGGCGACCGCGTCGACATCAGCTTGATGCGCTCGGCATCGATCGCGCCGATCATCGCGCACCACCCGGACCGCCGAACCCGGGCTGCTGTGGCGGGCCGGCCTGATGGTGCTGCGACGGAGCCTGTTGCTGTTGCCCACCACCCTGGTACTGCACCGCGTTCGCGGTCATCGACATGAAGACCTCTTCCAGTGATGCGGTCGTGCCGGTCAGTTCGTGCACGACGATGCCGGCGCGGCCGGCGAGATCGCCGACCTGATCGGTGGTCACGTCGGCGACCGTCAGCATCGGTCGACCGTCGGATGCGGCACCCGGCGTGACCGCCAGTCCCGCCTCGGCCAGCACCCGGTGCAGTTCGGGCAGGTACGGACTGCGGACGCGGACGCTGGACGACGCCCGGCTAGTGAAGTCGCCAACCGAGCTGTCGGCGATCAGGCGGCCCTGGCCGATGACCACGAGGTGATCGGCCGTGAGCGACATCTCGGTCAGCAGATGGCTGGAGACGAACACCGTCCGGCCTTGCTGCGCGAGGTTGCGCATGAAGCCACGAATCCAGACGATCCCCTCGGGATCGAGCCCGTTGACGGGTTCGTCGAACAGCAGAGTGTGTGGATCACCCAGGATCGCGCCCGCCAGGCCGAGCCGCTGCTTCATGCCCAACGAGAAACCGCCGGCACGTTTGGAGGCGACCGACGAGAGCCCCACGATCTCGAGAACCTCGTCAACCCGTCGCATCGGGATGCGGTTGGACGCCGCCATCCAGCGCAGGTGCGACCGCGCACTCCGGTTCGGGTGGATCCATCCGGCGTCGAGCAGGGCACCGACCTGTCGCAGCGGATGATCGAGGTCGCGGTAGGGCTGCCCGTTGATGGTGGCGTTACCGCCGGTTGGATTGTCGAGCCCGAGCATCATCCGCATCGTCGTGGATTTCCCGGCGCCGTTGGGACCGAGGAATCCGGTCACGACGCCGGGCCGGACATCGAAGGTGAGGTCGTCGACGGCGCGAACCTGGCCGTAGACCTTGGTCAGATTCTCGACTCTGAGCACGCCTCGACCATATACGCCGTCGCCCCGGGCGGCGTCGATAGACTGAGGCGCGTGCCGGTCACCTTTACCGTCCTGCTGTGGCCTGTAGCAGGTCAGGACGACGAACTGCATGCCTACGAGGACGATGTCCTACGGTTGGTCGGCGAACATCGCGGCCGCGTTCTGGCCCGCGCACGAAGTGTGGACTCCGACCCGCAGCCGGCCGAGACCCAGCTCATCGAGTTCGCCGATGACGCGGCGCTACAGCAGTACCTGGCCGATCCGCGGCGGGTCGCCATGGCCGACCGCCGTGACGCTTGTGTGGCGCGCACCGAGATGTGGCAGGTCGAACTCGATGACGTCCAACCGCGATGACGCGCTCCATTCACCCGGGGTCCAAGGCCGCCAGAAGCATTCGCGCCGCCGTCGCGATCATCGCCGCACGGTCGGACCTCGCCGGCCGCAACAATGCGATACGTAGACACAGGTTGGCAGTCGCGCCCATGGTGATGAACACCAGATCGTCGAGCGCCTGCGCATCGAGGTCGGGGCGCAGGCGGGCCGGCAGAATCCGGGCCAACGGGATCAGTGGCTCCTCCACGTCGGCCCACGCCTCCCCGAACTCGGCCTCCGCCGTCGAGTAGGAGACCCGGAGCACCGGGTCGTGTTTCTCGAAGGCTCCGGTGAGTGTCTCGACGATGGTGACCATCGCCGACATCGGCTCGGCGTCCATCGCCCGTCCCACCCCGGTTGCCAGCGCCGTCGTGATGTCGTAGATCGCGGCGGCACGCAGCTCGTCGACGATCGAGTCGATGTCGGCGAAATAGCGGTAGATCGTCCCGATGCTGACATGAGCATGATCGGCCAACGCGGCCGTCGTCGGACGTGTGCCGGGAGTGCGCCGGAGAAGCTCCACAGTGCTGTCGAGGAGACGTCGTCGCATCTCAACGCTGCGAACCTGCTGCGGGCGCGCTCGTGTCGGCGGTCGGGGAGGTCGGCGATTCGCGGCGGCCATGAAAGTGAATAGTAAGTGAGGATTCCTCGTGTTTGACTGATTGCGTGGTAGTTGAAGCTCCGACAGCACTCGTGAACGTCGAGCGGGCGATATCTCGATACGGGACGGCCGGGGAACTCTGGGTGGCATCGATGTGGCAGGCCGACGACCTGGCCGACGCGGTGGTGTCCGACGCCTTCCCCGGATCGTCGGCGACGGTGGCAGTCCGCGCCGCGCTCGCCGACGGCATCGACGCGGTGCAGGACGCACCCGACTCGCTGCGATCGCTGTTCGCATTCCTCGACGACGAACCCAACTGGGTCGATCATGCGCGCCTCGACCGGGCCGCCGACGCGCTGATCCGGCACACCGCAGCGCTGGGCATCGTGCTCGGCGCAGCGTCGCTGCTGCGCGGTGCCGGCAACAGCATCGCCGGAAAGCCGCTGGTGCTGACCGGACGCTACGCCACGATGCCGGCCATCCGGTCCGTCGAGGTCGGCGAGTGGCTACGGCAGGTGATCACGCCGGGCGGGATGCGCCGTGACGGTGACGGTTTCGCGTACACGGTGCGGGTCCGGCTGATCCACGCGCACGTCCGCCGCGCGATGTACGAGCTCGGCGACTGGACCGAAACTGCCTGGGGCGTCCCGATTCCGCAGCCCTACATGGCCTTCACGATGGCCGAGTTCGGGCACATCGCACTCGACGCGATGTACCGACTCGGGGTGCGTCTGAGCGACGACGATCTCGATGCCGTCTACCATCTCTGGCGCTATGTCGGCCACGTCATCGGCATGGACGAACGCCTCAATCCCGTCGATGAAGCCGATCATGTCCGCATCGAAGAGCTCTACCGGCTGACCTCTCCCGGGCCCGACGACCGAGATCGTGAGTTCGTGTCCGCGCTGACCGATGACTACCTCGTGCCCGAGATCGCCAACACGCTGCCCGGTCCGCCGAACGTCCGCGAAGCTGTTGCGAGGCAGGTCATGTGTGCACTGCAACGGGTGTTCCTCGGCGACGACGACGCAGACGCGCTGCATATTCCGGACACGCGACTCAAACACGTCATCCGCTTCGCGGCACCGGCGATGGCCGTGGCAGGCCGGACCCGGATGGCGATCGGTGGCGGCCGAGAACGTGTGTCGCGGCGCGGCTACCGCCTCCGCGAGGAGGCCATGACCCGGATGCGGGCGTCCTACGGCGTCACTCACGAACTCGTGGACGACGCACCCCCGGTGCCCGACGCCTGACGTCGCAGCGGCGATTACACCACTCGCCGGTTGAGTAGCAGCGAACGAAGTGAGTCGCGTATCGAAACCCCCTGACACAGATCCCGATACGCAACTCGCCGGGCGGCTCGGCACTCCTCGATCAGCGTGCGGGTTCTCGCCGTGCCTGATCAGCGGCCGGGCGACGACGCCTGCGCCCAGAAACGCTTCGGTATCCGGCCGGAAGCGGCGGCGTACCGTCCGGCCAGCACCGCGTGCCGCATGGCCGCAGCCATCCGTTCGGGATCGTCGGCGCGGGTCACGGCAGACGCGAGAAGGACTGCATCACAACCGAGTTCCATCGCAATAGCGGCGTCGCTGGCGGTGCCGATCCCGGCATCGAGTACCACCGGCACCTGCGCCGCCTCGACGATCATCTCGATGTTGTGTGGATTGGCGATCCCCAGCCCGGTTCCGATCGGTGAACCCAATGGCATCACGGCCGCCACGCCGAGATCCTGCAGCCGTGCGGCGAGCACAGGGTCGTCGTTGGTGTACGCGAGCACGGCGAAACCATCGTCGACCAGCGCGCGGGCCGCGTCGACCAGCTCGATGGGGTCGGGCAGCAGTGTGCGCTCGTCGGCGACCACTTCCAGTTTCACCCAATGTGTTTCCACGGCCTCGCGCGCGAGCTGGGCGGTCAGGACCGCCTCGGCCGTGGTGTGACAGCCGGCCGTGTTGGGCAGGATCGCGATGTCCAGACGCCGCAGCAATTCGACCATGCCGGTCCGTGACTCGGGACTGACCCGCCGCAGAGCGACGGTCGTCAACTCGGTGCCGGACGCAACCAACGCACGTTCGAGTACCGCCAGATTGGCGGCGCCGCCGGTACCCATGATCAGCCGCGACTCGAACTCGCGGTCGGCGATGCGTAGTGGCGCATCCGATTGCGTCATCAGCCGGCTATCCACCCTGCACCGCCGTGACGATCTCGACGCTGGCGTTCGCGTGCAGGAGACGATCCCACAGACCACGTGGCACCACTTCCCCGTCGATCGCGACGGCGATTCCGCGATCCGGAAGTCCCATGGTCGCAACCAGTTCGCCGACGGAAGCGTCGGACTCGAGGTCGGTTGTCTCGCCGTTGACGACGATCGTCATCATCGATTCCCTCCTTCAGGGCCGGCTCCGACGGCCGCAGGTCCAAGATCCGCGCTGTCGGCGATCATCGCCAGGAACGCGTCGGCAGTGTAGGGCGCCAGCAGGATTCCGTTTCGACCATGACCGGTGGCGACCATGACGCGCTCACTCACGCGACGGATGATCGGCAGACCATCAGGCGAACACGGACGCAGGCCGGCGCCCGCCTCGGTCAGCTCGTAGGTCCGCAGGCCGGGCATCAGCTCCACTGCGTCGGAAAGCAGGTCGGTCACGCCACCGACCTCAGGATCTGTGCTCTTCTCGTCGAATGGCTCGTATTGTGTTGCGCCGACGACGATGCCGTCGGTCCGCGGCACCAGATACACCGAGCGTCCATGCATGCGGGCCCGCACCACCCGGGACGGGGGCGGCACCGACCAGCGGGTGCGTCGCAGCCGGAGGATCTCCCCCTTCGCGGCGTGCAGGGACAGACCGGGCAGCAACGATCGCGTGCCGAGTCCCGCGCACACCAGGATCGCGTCCGCGTCGAGATCGTCGAGATCGGTGACACGGTGATCGACGACCTCACCACCGCCGCCGACGACGGCCTCCTGCAGCCGGGTGAGCAGGCGCCGATTGTCGACCGCACCCTCGCCGACTGCCAGATATCCGCTGTGCAGACGCGAACTCAGTCCCGACTCCATACGTCGGATCTCGGCGGAATCCACCCGATGCAGTTCCTCGGACGCTCGCGGCTGCCGCGTCCACACGAATTCGGCGAGGGTGGTCAGGTGTTCGGCGTCTGCCGCCGAGGCGGCGACGAACAGCGACTCGCTCGCCGTCATGATCATCGGATCCCCGAGCCGGGCCACCAGGTCCGGCCACCGTCGCACCGACGACACCGACAGCCGCAGCAGTTCGTCTTCACCGGGGTGGCCCTCACCCAACGAGCCGAGCATCCCGGCCGCCACCCACGCCGCACGCCGCCGCGGCCCGTCGTCGTGGACCCGGACCTGATATCCGGCGTCGACGGCGGCCAACGCACACGTCAGGCCGATCACACCACCGCCGACGACAGCGAGTGTCGGCGAAATCCCATCATGAGTGTCACTACGCACCAGAGCGCATCCTTCCTTCGCCGGCATTACCCGGATCAGGTCAAACGGTCTGCAGGGGTCGACCTGCACTCTCAGCCCGGCGGACCCCCGGGCTCCCGTGTCGTTCGCGATCCAGCCTACCGTTACCGCCGTGACCGCTTCACGACAGTCGAGAATCGCCCGTCTCGCCGACGCCCGTCTCTATCTGTGCACCGATGCCCGCCGCGAACGTGGCGACCTGACCGAGTTCGTGGCTGCCGCCCTCGCCGGTGGTGTCGACATCGTGCAACTGCGCGACAAGGGTTCACCGGGCGAATCCGCCTTCGGCACCTTGGAGGCCCGCGACGAACTGCAGATCCTCGCCCGGCTGCGCGACCTGACCCGGGATCACGACGCCCTGCTCGCCGTGAACGACCGCGCCGACATCGCAGCGCTGGCGGGCGCGGATGTGCTGCACGTCGGGCAGGGTGACCTCCCCGCCGACCTCGTCCGCCGGATCGCCGGCCCGGACATCGTCATCGGGCTCTCCACCCATGACACGACACAGTTACGGTCTGCGATCGCCGACGACGACGTCGACTACTTCTGCGTCGGCCCGTGCTGGCCGACACCCACCAAGCCCGGACGCACCGCGCCGGGGCTTGGGCTGGTCGAGGCGGCTGCGGCGGCCCCATCCGGCAAACCGTGGTTCGCGATCGGCGGCGTGGATGCCGATCGCCTCGAGGCGGTGACCGCGGCGGGAGCCAACCGCGTCGTCGTGGTTCGCGCCATCACCGGCGCCGACGACCCGGAGTCGGCGGCGAGAACGCTGCGTCAACGTCTCTGAGGTCGAGGAACCCGCCGTCGGTCATCGGTGATCACCGGTCACTCGGTGACGAACGACACCGCCTCGCCGAGATCGGCACGGGTGGTCCGGAAGGTGTTGACCGGCGCATCGACGTCGGCGTAACCGAACGAGATGCCGGCGACGACGTGACGGTCGGCGGGGATGTCGAGGACCTCGTGCAGGACGTCGGAGTACGACGCGAGTGCGGCCTGCGGCGCAGCGCCGAGCCCCATCGCCTCCGCGGCCAGCAGGAAGGTGCCGATGTAGAGACCGCAGTCGACGGCGCCGTAGGTACCCAACGTGTCGGTGGTGGTGATCAGGGCGACATGCGGTGCGTCGAACAACTCGAAGTTGCGGCGCATCTGCAGCGCCTTGCCCATCTTGTCCTCGCGGGTGATGCCGAGCGTCTCGTAGAGCTGCATTCCACACTCGCGCCGACGCTCCTGGTAGACGCCCTGGTAGCCGGGCGGCCACGCGATGTCGGAGGAGATCTCACCGCCGCCGTCGACATGGCGCAGCAGCACCTCCCGCACCCGTGCGGTACCCGCTCCCTCGGTGACGATGACCTGCCACGGCTGTGTGTTGCACCAGGAGGGCGTGCGCTGCGCGAGTCGCAGCAACCGCTCGATGTCGTCGCGCGGCACGGCGTCGTGGCGGAACTGTCGGCAGGTCCACCGCTTGTCCATGAGCTCCTCGAGCACTGTCATCGCTTCGACCTGGACGCTCTGCGTCATGCACACACTCCCTCAGAAAAGTACGACCGAGCCCTCGTTCGGTCCACATCGTCGACGCTATCGAAGCCTGGGGTCGGTCGCAGCACCGGCACTAACCGTTTGCTGTCGTCGTCGGCGCAGGTCTATCGTTGAACACATCATGTTGTGCACGAAGAGCAAGCTCGTAACCCGCCGCAGCGGGGTCTGAATCAGACCGACCCCCCGCTGCGGGTCGTTGCGCTTCTCTTCCTCGTCGGTCACTTTCCTTCCGATGAGAATCGAAATCTCCAATGCACACCACTCACCTCAGCGGCGACGACGCCTCGTCGTCCGACCCTTGCGCATCGCACTTCGGCCGACCGCTGCCGCGCGGATTGCGCGACGAGGCGAAGGGCATGAGCTGGCAACGCTTCCTCGACACCTACGCACCCAAGGGTGCTCTGCGGCTCGGCACCTGGAACACGACCCTCGGCCGCGACGACACGATCACCTGCCGGGCCACCATTGCCTTCGCCGACCGCATCCGCTCGATGCAGGCGACGTCGTCCGGACCCATCGGCGCGATGACGACGATCCTGCACGACCTGGGGATATCGGTGCAGATCGTCGGCCTGCATCAGCACCAGGTCGACGGATCGGTCACCACGTTCCTGCTGTGTGAGAGCGACGACCGTCAGTGCTGGGCCTGCGGCTCGGGGACCACCGGCGACGAAGCCAACATCAACGCCCTCATCGCCGGCGCCAACCGTCTGCTCGGCACGAATTGATGGCGACCGGGTCGTCCCCGATCAGCCGTGCAGGTCAAGTGCGGTGATCCGCGCCCGCAGCACAGGCCAGGCCCGCTCGAACCCGGGGTGCAGCGGAAGCGTCTCGACATCGTCCTCCCGGACCCAGCGCAATTCCGCGGACTCGAAATTGGCGACGGTGTCGATCGGCTCGTCGATCTCGGCGATCACGGTCGTGTACGTCCATCCGCTGGGGGCCTGATGGGTCACCACCGCGGCGACGACACGCAGATCGTTGCCGCCGATACCGGCTTCCTCGTCGGCCTCGCGGATGGCGGTGTCGATCGCGCTCTCGTGGGAATCGCGCGCTCCGCCGGGCAGCCCCCACGTACCGCCCTGGTGCGACCACACGGCCCGATGTTGCAGCAGGATCCCCGTCGACGCATCGGCCATCGGCGCACGCAGCAGCAGACCCGCTGCCCCGTTGCGACCCCAGTAACGCGAACCGTCCGGATCCATCACCCAGCCGTCACCGTCTCCGCGCACCGCGCCTCCTGCTACTCGAAAAACCCCGAACGACCCCGTATGACGTCCACGGTATGTGACACACCCGACAGTGGCCACAGGACGGGCCCGGGGTCGGTCGACCGGACCGTTCACCGCGACGACGACACGGCCCCGCACGCCGCGCCCACCGCGCAGCTGAGGTCTAGGGTTGAGACAGATGGTCTTTCCGGCGAACACACGTGACAGCGCCGGTCCGACCACCGGGTTTCGCCCACTGGTTGGGCGAAACGTATGGACTGCCCTCGACGACAGACAAGGTGGAGACAGTGAGCCCGACGCCGGTCGAACCGGCACGATCGGAAAGTGACGCCGGAGCCATGGAGAGTTCGGAAGGAACCTGACGTGACCGGCGACGTCTCGCCCATGCGGACCGCGCTCACCCGCGCGGGCCGGACGATCCGGCCCGGTCCGACGGCTCCCCCGATACGGCAGGTCCTCTCGGACCGCCGCGATCTCGTCACGGCTGCCCGGCAACGCGCGCAATCACCGTTGTCCACGGTGCGGCATTACGCCGTCACGAGCCCCGGCAAATTGATCCTGATCCTCGTGGTCCTGGCGATCGGCTGCGTGGCGACCGGGCTGTATGCGTCGACGACGCTGGAGAAGCGCACCGCGACGCTTCGGGAGATGATCGACCGGACCGAACCCCTGGCCGAGGCATCGCAGGTGCTCTACAGCTCACTCTCCATCGCCGACGCCTCGGCAAACTCGGCGTTCATCTCCGGTGGGCTCGAGTCCCCGGAGCTGCGAACCCGCTACTCGGACGCGCTGGCGACGGCTTCGTCGTCGCTCATCATCGCCGCCGGCACCTCGCAGGAGCCGGGCGCCGACACCGAGAGCACCGCGGTGACGAAGGAGATCAACACCGACCTCAACACCCTCGCGGTGAGTATCCCCGTCTACTCCGGCCTGATCGAGGTCGCGCGGACCAACAACCGCCTCGGTAATCCGGTGGGCTCCGCCTATCTCGGGCAGGCGTCGACGATGATGCAGGAGAAGATCCTCCCTGCCGCCCAACGCCTCTACCAGCGTCGGTCGATGGCCATCGCCGACCCGCAGAGTGCCCTCACGAAACCGCCGTGGGGGGTCTACATCGCGCTCATCGCGGTCATCATCGGACTGGCGGCGACCAGTCGCTACCTCGCGAAACGGACCCGACGCCGATTCAACATCGGTGTCGTGTCGGCGTTGTTCGCCGTCGTGGTCGGCACGGTGTGGCTGCTCGCGTCGGGGCTGATGTCGGTGGCGGCCACCAACAATGCCCGCGTCGACGGCGCGACACCGCTGCGCGAGCTGACGACGGCGCGCATCCTCACCCAGCAGGCCCGTTCCGCGGAGACCCTGTCACTTGTCCGGCGCGGCGATCAGGGTGACCTCGATCGGTCCTTCGCCGAGACGACCGCGGAGATCGGGAGCACTCTGCAACGCGTGGGGAACAACCGCGGCGACTCGAGCGCGGTCACCGAGTCACAGCTGTACAACGCCAACTATGTCCTCAACGAGTGGAAGGAGCGGGATGCACAGGTGAGGAGGATGATGAGCAGCGGTAATTTCGCGCAGGCACGCACCACCACGGTCGGCGACGGCGCCGACACCACAGCGCAGGCCTATCGCGACCTCGACCGCGCTCTCGTCGACACCATCACCACCACGCGCAACGTCTTCCGTGACGACATCAACACCGCGCAGCGGGTCCTCGGCTACACCGGCACCGGCATCCTGCTGCTGACGCTGTTCGCGGCGGCTGCCGTGGTGATGGGCCTGATCCCGCGTATCCGGGAGTACCGATGACGCAGACAGCAACACCTCGACACACGCGTCGCCGACTTGTCGGAGCGATCATCGTGGCTCTCCTCGTCGCTGTCGGGGCGACCGGCTGCGTGTCGTTCCCCGCTCCCGAATCACCACCTCCGATCGCGTTCGGCCCCCGTCCCACCCCCGAAGGTGCCGAGACGAATGTGCCGCGCGAACCCGTCCCGAACTCACAGGACTGCGACGCCACAGCCAGTCTGCGACCCGGCCCGATGCCCACTCCCGCGCAGATGCCGCAGCGCACCACGATGGCCGAGATCCTCGGCCACGGTCGACTCATCGTCGGACTCGACATCGGCAGCAACCTGTTCAGCTTCCGCGACCCCATCAGCGGGGACATCCAGGGCTTCGACGTCGACATCGCACGGGCGATCGCGGCGGCCATCTTCGGGGAGCCCGGAAACATCGAATACAAAGTTCTCAGCTCGGCCGAACGCACGCAGGCACTCAAGGACCACACCGTGGACGTGGTCGTCAAGACGATGAGCATCACCTGCGACCGACGTCGCGATGTGACCTTCTCCAGCCCGTATTACATTGCCTACCAACGTATTCTGTCGACACGGAGCTCCGGGGTGACCGGACCGGACGGGCTCGCGGGTAAGCGGGTGTGCGCCGCCCGGGGGGCCACCTCCATCGGACGCATCCAGGCGATCCAACCGCGTGTCAGAATGGTGACCACCACCACGTGGGCGGACTGCCTGGTGATGATGCAGCAAGCGCAGGTCGATGCGGTCAGCACCGACGACGCCATCCTCGCCGGCCTCGCCGAGCAGGATCCATGGGTGGAGTTGGTCGGCCCGAGTCTCGGCGCGGAGTACTACGGCGTCGGTATCCCCAAGGGCCAGGACGACATGGTGCGGTTCGTGAACGGGGTGCTCCAACAGCTACGGACGAGCGGCGAATGGCAGCGGATGTACGACCGATGGCTGTCGATCCTGGGCCCGGGCAACGGACCACCGCAGCCGGTGTACACGGACTAGCCGCCGTGACTGATGTCGATACCGAGTGACAGAGGCCGAGTGACAGAAGACGAGTGACAGAAGACGAGTGACAGAGGGATCGACCGGGTGAGATGACCGAGCACGAACGCCGCAGCGACACGACGACTTCCGCGCAGGATGCGGGAGCCGTCGATGTGGGCACGCAAGCGGTCAGTCGTGACGAACTGTGCGGTGACGATGTGAACGGCACCCGAACCGACGACCTCGCGACGACCCCCGCGGAAACAGGCATGACCGAGGTGGGCGAGGTGCTCTCCACGGAAGCCGACGAGTCCACACCTGCGTCGACCCGCGACGAGCCCGACGTCGGGACGCAGGCCGCCACCGACGACGACCTCGACATCGGCACCCAGAAGGCAAGCCTCGACGACCTCGACGTCGGGACGCAGAAGGCACTTCTCGAGGAACTCGACGTGGGTACCCAGAAGGCACGCCTCGAGGACCTCGACGTCAAGGATGAGGACTCCGACGACGACGCCCCGACCGACCACGTGTCCGGCCGATCCGGGCCGACGGTCCCGACCGACGTGATCAACTCGCTGGGGAGCGGGCGGCGCCTGGTGCCCCGCAATCGTTCGATGGTGCACGACCGGCGTCTGGGCAGCGGGTTGGTCGAGCTGCCGAAGATCACCGACATCGAACCCGCGGACGCGGTGTTGACCCACCCGATCATCGCCGAGCGCAAACGTAACTGCTGGCGATGCGGAAAACCGGTGGGCCGGTCCGCCGGCCCGGGGAAAGGCGATCTGACCGGCGATTGCCCGCACTGCGGCGCCCGCTACTCGTTCGTACCCGGCCTGGAAAGCGGCACACTGGTGGCCGATCAGTACGAGATCGTCGGTGCGATCGCCCATGGCGGTCTGGGCTGGATCTACCTCGCCATCGACCGCAACGTCTCGGACCGTCCGGTGGTGCTCAAGGGCCTGCTCAATTCGTCTGATTCCGAAGCGCAGGCGGTGGCCGTCGCCGAACGGCAGTTCCTGGCATCGGTGAACCACCCCGGCATCGTCAAGATCTACAACTTCGTCGAGCACGTCAACGAGTACGACGACCGGTTCGGCTACATCGTCATGGAGTACATCGGCGGCCAGACACTCAAGCAGATCACCTCCGAGGACGAGGGCGGCACCGGTTTGCTCCCTGTCGAACACGCGATGTCTTACATGCTGGAAGTCCTGCCCGCCGTGGGTTACCTACACTCGGTCGGGTTGGTCTACAACGACGTCAAGCCGGAGAACATCATGGTCGGCAGCGACGAGGTGAAGCTGATCGACCTGGGCGCCGTGTCGTCGATCAACGGCTACGGCCACCTGTATGGCACACCGGGTTTCCAGGCCCCCGAGATCGTGAAGACCGGTCCGCAAGTGGTGACCGACATCTACAGCATCGGCCGCACCCTGGCAGCGCTGACCATCGACATGCCGAAGAAGGACGGGCGCTACCTCGATGGTCTGCCCGACCCGGACAAATGCCCGGTGTTCCGCGACAATCCGTCGTATTACCTTCTGCTGCAACGTGCCACGGCACCTGATCCCGCAGACCGGTTCGCCACGACCGACGAGATGACCACGCAGGTCCTCAATGTGCTGCGCGAGATCGTCGCCGTGCACACCGGCGTCCCCCGGCCGTCGATGTCGACCGTGTTCACCCCGCAACGCTCGACGTTCGGCACCGACCTGCTACTTGCGCCCGTCGACGGGTTCTTCGACCCGGAACAAGCCGCGTTCTACGATCCGGTCGACATCGCCCGGGCGCTGCCACTCCCACTCGTCAACCCGATGGACCCGGCGGCCGGGATGCTCACCTCCGCAGCCCTTTCCGACCCGCGGCAAACCCTGGACTCGATCCACGCGGCCCGCGCCGACGGCTTCTCGGCACTGCTCGGCCGGCGCAGCAAGAATCACCATCCGTCGCTGGAGATCGACCTCGCCGAGGTGCGAGCGCATCTCGAACTCGACGACGTGGACACCGCCCTCGCACTGCTGCGCGATGTCTCGGCACATCACGGTGACTCCTGGCGGGTGCAGTGGTACCTGGCCATCTGCGCACTGATGAACGACGAGCCGGAACTGGCCTATGAACGCTTCAGCGATGTGTTGCAGGCGATGCCCGGTGAGGTCGCCCCCAAACTTGCCGTCGCGGGTACCGCCGAGCTCATCGGACGGTGGATGTCCGACGAGGCGGCGCACTCGGAGAGCCACGCGAAGAAGATCGCCGCCCTGTTCGATGTTGCGGCACACCACTATCACGACCTATGGCTGACCGATCACGGCATCGTGACCGCCGCCTTCGGATTGGCGCGGCTATCGGTGGCGACCGGTGATGTCGACGCCGCGATCGCCCCCTTGGACGAGGTTCCACCGACGAGCCGGCACTTCAACACCGCGCGGGCGACAGCCGTGCTCGCCCTGGTCCACGGCCGCCCCACGGCCGAGGTGACCCGGGAGCAGGTCGTGGAGGCGGCACGCCGGGTCGCCGCGATGCCGGACGGCGAACCCCGCAAGGAACGGCTACGACTCATCGTGCTCGGCACAGCATTGGGCTGGGTGCACGACAATCCCGAGTCCGATCCGAATCGCCAACCGACCACACTGCTCGGCTATCCGTTCACCGAGCAGGGACTGCGCGCCGGAACCGAACGGTCGCTACGCTTGCTGGCACGCCAGACACGGTCCAATCGTGAACACCGCTTCATGCTCGTCGATCTCGCGAACTACGTCCGGCCCGACACGCTTTTCTGAGCGATCCGCCACCACCGCTCCTCGCTCGGCCCTGTCCCTCGCTCCCACCGCCACCACCGCCCCCTTAGGAGCCTCGCGAGGAACGAGCTGATCCGACACCACCGGTCCCTGAGGAGCCTCGCGAGGAACGAGCGACGCGTCACCACCGGTCCCTGAGCTGAGGAGCCTCGCGAGGAACGAGCGATGCGTCACGAAGGGCCACCCTTCGTGACGCATCCTCGCAAGCTCGGAGGCTCCTCAGGGATCGGAAAAGGTCACGGCGCAACCCCCAAAAGCACACGCCCCCAAGCAACCCCACCCCCCAAGGCGCCTCGCGAGGAACGAGCGACGCGTCACCACCGGTCCCCAAGGAGCCTCGCGAGGAACGAGCGACGCGTCACCACCGGTCCCTGAGGAGCCTCGCGAGGAACGAGCGACGCGTCACCACCGGTCCCTGAGGAGCCTCGCGAGGAACGAGCGACGCGTCACGAAGGGCCACCCTTCGTGACGCATCCTCGCAAGCTCGGAGGCTCCTCAGGGATCGGGAAAAATCACAGCACAACCCCCAAAAGCACATGCCCCCAAGCAAAGCCCACCCCCAAGGCGCGCCGCGAGCAACAAGCAATCCGCCACCACCGCCCCCTGAGGAGCCTCGCGAGGAACGAGCGACGCGTCACGAAGGGCCACCCTTCGTGACGCATCCTCGCAAGCTCGGAGACTCCTCAGGGATCGGACAAGAACACAGCACAACCCCTAAAGCACGCCTGCAAGCGACGCCCTAAGGCGAGCGTCACGAAGGGGCGACCACCTCGGCCGCCTGTCGTGCGATCGCGAGCTCCTCGTTGGTGGGGACGACGAGCACGTCGATGGAGCTGTCGTCGGTGGAGATCCGTCGGGGATGCTTGGCTCGCACAGCATTTCGTTCTGGGTCCACAAGAATGCCATAGTTCTCGAGTCCGGCGAGGGCGTCGGAGCGCACGCTCGCCGCGTTCTCCCCCACCCCTGCGGTGAAGGTGATCGCGTCCACGCGACCCAGTTCGATCATGTATGCCCCGATGTACCGGCGGAGGCGGTGGATGTAAACCTCGTAGGCCCGACGCGCACCCTCATCGCCCGAATCCATCTTCAGCGTGATGGTCCGGAAATCGTTCTCCCCGCACAAACCCTTCAGACCTGATTGCTTGTTCAGCAGCGTGTCGATCTCGTCCACTCGAAGCTTGGCGACGCGATGCAGGTGCAGCACGAGACCGGGGTCGATGTCCCCGCTGCGGGTACCCATCACCAGCCCCTCCAACGGCGTCATCCCCATCGAGGTGTCGATCGGATGCCCCGCCTCGATCGCCGACGCCGACGCTCCGTTACCGAGGTGCAGCACAATCTGATTCAGCTCGTCGATCGGGCGCTCGAGGAACTGCGCGACCTGGCCGGACACGTACTCATGGCTCGTACCGTGAAATCCATACCGCCGGATGGCATGCTCGCCCGCAACATCGCGATCGATCGCGTAGGTGGCCGCGGCGTCGGGCAGTGAATGAAAGAACGCTGTGTCGAACACCGCCACGGACGGCACGTCGGGCAACAACGCCCGCGCCGCCTCGATACCGATCAGGTTCGCCGGATTATGAAGTGGCGCAAGGCTGGAGATGCGCGATATCTCGGCGATCACGTCCTCGGTGATCAGGGTCGGCTCGTAGAAGCTCCGTCCCCCGTGCACGACACGATGCCCAACGGCGCAGAGGCCGACGGTCTTCAGATCGGTTCCGTGGTCGGCGAAGAACTGCATCGCACGTTCGATGGCCGCACGGTGGTCGGGAATCGGCAGCGACTCGCTCGCGCTCTCCCCGTCCTGTTCGTGGGTGATCGACGACTCATCGTCACCGATCCGCTCAGCGATCCCGTCGGCCAGCACCTGCTGTGTACCGGGATGCAGGAGTTGATATTTGAGCGACGACGAGCCGGCGTTCAACACGAGTACCGCCCCGCCCGCGGACACCGTGCTCACGCGGTCACCTCCGCAGTCGTGGCCGGTGTGTCCTGCGCCTGGATGGCCGTGATCGCCACCGTGTTCACGATGTCGGAGACCAGCGCGCCCCTCGACAGGTCGTTGATCGGCTTGTTGAGACCCTGCAGCACCGGGCCGATGGCGATCGCGTTCGCACTGCGCTGCACCGCCTTGTACGTGTTGTTGCCGGTGTTGAGGTCGGGGAAGATGAGCACCGTGGCCTGCCCCGCCACCGACGACTGCGGCATCTTGGTGGCCGCGACACTCGGTTCGACCGCCGCGTCGTATTGGATCGGCCCCTCGACAAGGATCTCGGGCGCACGCTCACGGACCAGGTCGGTGGCGACCCGGACCTTGTCGACGTCGGCGCCTGATCCCGACTGTCCCGTCGAGTACGACAGCATCGCCACCCGTGGTTCGATGCCGAACTGCGCAGCGGTCTGCGCGGACGAGATCGCGATGTCCGCCAGCTGCTCGTCGGTCGGGTCCGGCACCACCGCGCAGTCGCCGTAGGCGAGCACCTTGTCGGCCAGACACATGAAGAAGACGCTCGACACGGTGGAGACCCCGGGCTTCGTCTTGATGATCTCGAAGGCCGGACGGATCGTGTGCGCGGTGGTGTGTACCGCCCCCGACACCATTCCGTCGGCGATCCCGGTGTGCACCATCATCGTGCCGAAGTAGGAGACATCGCGCATCACCTCGGCGGCACGTTCGGTATCCATCCCCTTGTGCTTGCGAAGTTCTGCGTACTGCGCGGCGAAGTCGTCCAGCAGCTCCGACGTCGCCGGGTCGATCACGTCGACACCGCCGATGTCGAGGCCGAGTTCCTGTGCACGCGTGCGCACTTGGTCCTCGTCGCCCAGCAGGGTCAGCCGCGCCACCCCGCGCAGCAGTAGCCGTGCGGCGGCGCGGAGGATGCGATCCTCGCCGCCCTCCGGCAACACGATGTGCTTGGACTCCGACCGCGCCCGCGCGATGAGTCCGTACTCGAACATCTGGGGGGTGACGACCTCCGGCGTGCGGACGTCGAGAACCTTGACGACGGCTTCGGAATCGATGTGGCGCTCCATCAACGCCAGCGCGGCGTCGATCTTGCGCGACGAGTCCCGGCCGACTCGCCCGCGAGTGTGGGCCGCCGTGCGTGCCGTCTCGTACGTGCCCTGCTCGCAGGAGATGATCGGAAGCGACGGCTTCAATCCGGTGACGAGCGCCTGGATCATCGGATGCGGGCGCAGACCGCCGTTCAGAATGATCCCGGACAGCCGCGGAAAACCTTGCGCCGTATTGGCGTTGACCAAGGCGAGCAGGACGTCGGAGCGATCGGCCGGGGTGATCACCACCGTGCCTTCGGTCAGGCGTTCCAGGATGTGCTCGACGGTCATGCCGCCCGCCATCACATTGAGGGCCTCCCGGTCGAGCAGTTCCTTGTCACCGCTGTACATCTCGGCGCCGAGAGCATCCCTGAGCTCTGCCATCGTCGGCGCGAACAGGACCGGCTCCTCGGGGAGACACCAGGTGGGCACGCCGACCTTCTCGACCTCCGCGACGACCCGGGACATCTCACCAGGGATGCAGCGGTTGACGACGATCGCGGCGGTGGTGGCGTGGACCGCCGAGATCTCGGTCAACAGTAGTTCGGCGATGGCGCGCAGGTCGGTCGCGGTGCGCCCGGTTGCCTTGATCGCCAACAGGATCGGGGCGGACAGGTTGGCCGCGATCCGCGCGTTGTAACTCAGCTCCGACGGGTTGCCGACGTCGGTGTAGTCCGAACCGACGATCAGGACCGTGTCGCAGCGCTCCTCGACCACGTGGAATCGCGCGACGATCTCGCCGATGGCGCCCTCGGGATCGGCGTGCACCTGGTCGTAGGTGACGCCGATGCGATCCTCGTACGGCAGGTCGAGCGAGTCCCGATCCATCAGCAGATCGAGGATGTAATCCCGCTCGCCCGCGGATGCGCGGGAGATGGGCCGGAACACACCGACCCGCCCACCGCGCGCGGACAACAACGCCAACAGGCCCAATGCCACGGTGGACTTTCCGGTGTCGCCTTCGGCGGAGGCGAGGTAGATGCTGCTCGACGTGACGGTGTCTGCACCCATGGGTTCAGCCTATCGGCCAACGGTCATCCGGGGCACGACACAGCGCATCGAGGTCGAACAATCATGGTCAGAGCAGGATTCCGGGATTGCACACCGCAGCGGGATCGAGTGTGCGTTTCACTGCACGCAACGCGTCCAGGGCGAGCGGACCGATCTCGTCGTGATAGCCGCTGCGATGGTCCCGGCCGACCGCATGGTGGTGGGTGATGCTCGCCCCGGCAGCCCGGATCGCCGTGTTCGCCGCCGCCTTCGCCGCTGACCATTGGGCGATGGGATCGTTTGTCTGTGGGCACACGACCGTGAAGTAAAGGGACGCACCCGCCGCGTAGACGTGACTGATGTGGCACATCACCAATGGCGGGGTGCCCTGGTCGGTCAGGGTGTCGGTGAGCGCAGCGGTGACCGCGTCCTTCAGCTCGTCGAGCCGAGACCAGTAGGTGACGGTCTCGAGGGTTTCCACGAGCACGCCGGCGTCGAGTAGGGGATCCCGTAGGTACGGTGTGCGGAACCGACCGGCGCGCCAGGCCTCACCCGGAGCCGTCCCGGCCGACACTCCCCCGGCCCGTTCGAGGATCGCGGTCACCGCGGCGCGGCGACCCTCGACCTCGTCGGGCACGCCCTCGTAGCCGACGACGGCCAGGCAGCCCCCGGCGGCGACGCCCAGTTCGCCGGGGTCGGCGAGGTTGACGGCCGTCTCACCCTCGTCGGATAGCCGCAGCACCGTGGGCATCGGGCCGTCTTGCGCGAGCCTGCGCAGCGCCGCGGCCCCGGCGGCGAAGTCGTCGAACCGCCAGCCCTCGAACACACGGTGTGTCGGCGCGGGGTGAATGCGGACGGTGACCTCGGTGATGATGCCGAGCACACCCTCGGAGCCGAGGACCAGCTGTCGCAGGTCCGGTCCGGCCGCCGACCTCGGTGCGGTGCCGACGTGGAGCGTGCCGCGCGGTGTCGCGAGCACCAGTCGCTCGACGATCTCATCGAAACGGCCGTATCCGGCCGACGACTGTCCGGCCGAGCGGGTGGCGGCGTATCCGCCGATTCCCGCGCCCTCGTATGACTGGGGAAAGTGCCCGAGCGTGAACCCTTTCGCCCGCAACAGTTCTTCGGCGCGAACCCCACGCAGTCCGGCCTGCAGGGTGGCCGTG
Organism: Gordonia sp. LMA484; assembly: GCF_058129505.1. Lineage (NCBI taxonomy): Bacteria > Bacillati > Actinomycetota > Actinomycetes > Mycobacteriales > Gordoniaceae > Gordonia > Gordonia sp. LMA484. The sequence goes on along the minus strand of NZ_CM176700.1, from coordinate 6,176,918 downwards.
CGCGACACCTCGTCGATCTCGACCAGACGATCGAGGCGGCGTAGGTCGACCGTGACGACGCCGGCGAAGCCGGCACGGTCGGGTGCCAGACCGCCGACCACGGACGTGCCGCCGGTGAACGGCACCACTGCGACGTGGTGTTCGGAGCAGATCTGCAGAACGCGCAGCACGTCGTCGTGGGAACCGGGAGTGACCACGAGGTCAGGTGCATCGCTGCCGTCGCCGCCGCGTAGCGCCAGGATGTCGGGGGTGGAGAAGCCGCGTGTGTGGTCGACGCGGTCGTGGTGCGCGTCGCTGACGTGTCCGATGCCGAGCGCGTCGACGAGTGCGGCCCGCACCGATGCGGGCACGGTGGACTCGGCGAGCAGCACGTCGTCGGGGTTCACGCCCGGATTCGCGGCGGAGTCGGCACCGACAAGCGCGGCGGCCACCGCCGGTAGCTCGCCCGGCGTCGACGGGTCGCCCCAGCGCGGTCTGTGCATCGCGACCACCGGCAGTGCCGTCTCATCGTCACCATCGGCAGGACCAGCGGCCGGCTCGTGCACCATCGACTACCTCCTCGGGGAGCGGCGTTACACATTCAGCCTAACTGTCACGCGGGTGGCTGCTGTGAGCACCGCTGATCGGATGCCGGATGGTGGTGACTCACTGCACGATGGCACGGACGACGAGATCCGCGATCTCCTCGTCGGAGAGCGCACTGTCGGGGATCAGCATCAGCGAGTAGATGGTTCGCACCAGGAATTCGGCGGCGCCTTGGGGATTCGGGCGCAGTTCAGCGGCGATCTCGGGCTGCAGATCGGGCAATGCCTGGGCGACGATCTGGTGGATCAACGTCTGCTCGGGCGCATCCTTCGTGGCGATCAACGCACGGACGATCTCCTCCGGCTCGTTGCGCAGGACGTATTGCAACGCTTCGTGTTCACGGATGTACGGCAACACGTTCAGGACCTGCGCACGGACCTTGCCCGCGGCGTCGGATTCCGTGTCCGCCCACTCGCGCAGTTTCGCGCGGAGCGTGACGACCTCCCGTTCGACGATGGCGGCGATCAGCGCGTCCTTACCGCCGAACATCCGGTAGGCGGTCGCGCGCGCAACTCCGGCCTGGCGCGCGACGGACGTCAGACTCAACGCCTTCGCACCGAAACGGGACACCACGGCCACGCCGACATCCACCATGCGGTCACGATCCATGGCTAATCACGGTATCCGACAGTGGCCCGACTCCCGGCCGAGGTCAGCGGACCGGCGTGGTCGTGGTGGTCGTCGTCGTCCCGGGCGCGTGCGGCGCGAACGGCAGGAACCGGGACGGCGCGGTGGGTGTGATCGTCGGCGCCGACTTCGGGTGCACCGGCTTCGGGAGGGACCGATGCGTCGGCACCGAGCCCGCGAACGGCTTCGACGTAGAGGGCGCCCGATCGGGCGCGGCAAAGGTCACGGTGAACACCGCCCGCCGGGAGACCTCTTTGCCCGATGCCACCGCGCTCTGGCAGTCGACGACGTACGCCCGCGAACCGGTCACCGCCGATGTCGCGCTCAGGAAACCACGTTTGCCGGGACCCATGGTCGTCGAATCGGTCGGCTGCTGTGCCCCGACGGGCCCGAGTGTGCACACCACCGGGTCGGGACGAGTCCCGTTGTTGCGCAACTCGACACGCACCACACGGTCCAACACCCGGAACACACAGTCAGGCACGGGTCCGTCGCCCTCGAACTTGCCGCAGGAGAAGGCCTGCGACGTGGGTGCCGCCTCGGTCGATGGCGGCCCGACGGCCAGCGCGGTGAGTCCGGTCCCGGTCGCGACAATCGCCGCACCCGCGATCGCCATCGTCAACTTTCGCATCCGACCACTCCTCGACCGCGGTTGGCCGAACGGACGATTCGTCCGCTCGGCGCAGCCGCTTTCCTCCAGGTTATCGAGTTGCGACCGAACCCGACAGAGCTGCGTCGACGACGGGACGCGACCGCCGTCGCCGCAGGAGTCCACGGCCGATCGCGACGCCGGTGAGACACAGCACGCCGCCGACGATCCGCAGAGCGGACGGCAGTTCGCCGAGGAACAGCCACGACAGCACGATCACGATCGCCGGCACCGCGAGCGTCGTCGCGGCCAGCGCGCCGGCATCGGTGCGCGCCAAGGCGTAGCCCCAGGTGGTGAAGGCAATCGCGGTGGGACCGACGCCGAGGTAGATCAGCCAGGCGATCTGGCCCGGATCGGCTGCGGTCAACTCCGCGATGGCTGTCGGTGCTAACGGCAGCGTGGCCACCAGTCCGGCCACAGCTCCGAGCCACGTGGCGGTGACCGCATCGACCTCACGCAGCGAGACCTTCTGCAGCAGTACGCCACCGGCGTAGAGGACCGCACTGAGCACGCCGAGGCCCAGACCGAGCCAGTCGGCGTGCGCGTCGCCGCCGGCGACGGTGATCAGGACGACGCCGCTGAACGAGATGGCGATCCCGACCACCAACATCCGCGAGAAGCCCTCCCCGAGGAAGAAGCCGGCGAACACGGCGACGATGATCGGCGCGAGATTCACGAGCAATGCCGCGGTGCCGGCATCGAGATGTTGCTCGGCCCAGTTGAGCACCACGCTGTAGGCACCGAACCAGGCGACGCCGTAGGCGATGACAAGCCCCAACGCTCGTCCTCGCGGCCACCGTGGGCCCGAGGTGGCGGGGCGGGGTGTCCGTCGTCGCGTCACGGCGAGCACGACCGTCAACGCGATGACCCCGAAGAGCAGGCGCAGGAACGCCAGTGCACCGGGCGAGAACACCGGCCCGAGGTCACGGATCACCACGAATGCCGAGGCCCAGAGCGCGACAGTGATCGTCGCGGCAATGGCCGGGCGGTACATCGGGTCGGTGCCACGCTTGAGCATATGACCAGCATGCGTGGCGACAAGTGATTAGCACAAGTGACTATTTATTGGCGACAGTTAAGTGTGACTGTAGTGTGAGATCATGATCGATCCGCATCGTCTCCGTGTCTTCCGCGCCGTCGTCGCCGAGGGGTCCATCGGGGGCGCGGCCACCTCACTCGGCTACACGTCGTCGGCGGTCAGCCAGCACATCGCCGCCCTGCAACGCGAGACCGGATTGTCGCTGGTGGAGCGGGACGGCCGTGGCGTGCTGCCGACCGAGTCCGGCCGCATCCTCGCCGAGGAGTCGGCGGGCGTGTTCGACCGTCTCGCACACCTCGACGGGGTGGTGCACGACCTGCGTGAAGGGCGGGCGGGTCGTTTGTCGATGAGCTATTTCGCCTCGGCCGGCACCACCTGGATCCCACCGATAGTCGCCTCGATCACGCGTGAATTCCCCGACATCCGGCTCGATCTGCGTCTGATCGAGCTGACCGAGGAGGGCCGGACCGGACCCGACGTCGAGGTCTACGTGCAGGGTGCGGCGACCACGGACCTGGCCGGCTACGACTGCGAGTCGCTGGTCACCGAGCCCTATTACGCCGTGGTGCACGCGGAATCGCCGCTGGCCCGTCTGGAGACCGTGGCCCTGGCGGACCTGAGTGGCCGATCCTGGGTGGACAACGACATCGCGCGCGGACCTTGCCGGCAGACCCTGCTCGACGCGTGCACCGCCGTCGGCTTCACGCCCGATTTCGCAGTGCAGACGCAGGACTACCCGACGGCGATCCGATTCGTGGCGGCCGGCGTCGGCCTCACCGTGGTCCCCGAACTCGCGCTCGCTGCCCTGCCCGACGGCGTGGTCGCCGTTCGGGTCGAGGATCCGACCCCGACGCGATCCATCTGGGTGCGTCGCCACCAGCGCGTCGCGGACAACCGAGCAGTCGACCGCATCGTGGAGTTGCTCCGGGCGTCGGTGGCACGGACCCATGCGGTCGCCACCGAGACCCGCCCGGCATAGGAGCGTATCCATCCGCTCCCTGAGGAGGTCCGGAGCGGCAGCGGAGGTGCGTCCAACCCGGTCCCTGAGCGGCAGTGAAGGTGCGTCCAGCCGCTCCTGAGGAGGACCGGAGCGCCAGCGGAGGACCGTCCACCCGCTCCATGAGGAGGACCGGAGCGGCAGCGGAGGACCGTCACGAAGGGCCCTTCGTGACGCATCCTCGCAAGCTCGGAGGCTCCTCAGGGACCGGGAGGGAGACGCCCGCAAACACGGAGGTTCCTCAGAAACCGGGAGTCAGACGCCCTGACCCCCACCCGTAAGCCGAGAAGGACCCGCGACCACCCCGCTCCCTGAGGAGGACCGGAGCGCTAGCGGAGGACCGTCACGAAGGGCCCTTCGTGAAGCATCCTCGCAAACACGGACGCTCCTCACGGACCGGGAGGCAGACGCCCGCAAACTCGGAGGCTCCCCAGGTATCGGGAGGCAGATGCCCGGCGCTCCGCAGGAACGAGAGTCGTCCCCGACCTCAGACCGACAGTTTGCGCAAGCGGGGCGCGAGATCCTTCTCGAAGTTCTCCAGGAACCGGCGCTGGTCGTGGCCGGGGGCGTGGAACACGAGATGGTTCAGTCCGCAGTCGGTGTAGAACTTCACCTTCTCGACGGCCTCGTCGGGATCGGAGGCCACGATCCAGCGCTTGGCGACCTGCTCGATCGGCAGTTCGTCGGCGAGCCGTTCCATCTCCGTCGACGAGTTGACACTGTGCTTCTGCTCGGCGGTCAGCGACAGCGGCGCCCAGAACCGGGTGTTCTCCAATGCCAACTCCGGGTCCGGATCGTAGGAGATCTTGATCTCGATCATCCGGTCGATGGTCTCGAAGTCGCGTTCGGCTTTCTCCGCACCTTCCTTGACCGCCGGGATCAGCTTCTCCTGATAGAGCTCGGCACCCTTGCCCGACGTGCAGATGAAACCGTCACCGGCCCGGCCGGCGTAGCGCGCCACCACCGGCCCACCGGCCGCGACATACACCGGGATGGGCTTGTCGGGGACGTCGTACATGTAGGCGCCCTGGGTCTTGTAGTACTCGCCGTCGAAGTTCACTTCCTCGCCGGTCCACAGCTCACGCATCAGCTTGATCGACTCACGCAGGCGGGCGAAGCGCTCCTTGAATTCCGGCCATTCGCCCTGGAAGCCGGTCGCATACTCGTTGAGCGCCTCACCGGTCCCCACGCCGAGCATGATCCGTCCCGGATACATGCAGCCCATCGACGCGAACGCCTGCGCGATCACCGCCGGGTTGTAGCGGAACGTCGGGGTCATCACCGACGTCCCGATCTGCACCCGCTTGGTCCGCTCACCGACCGCGGCCATCCACGCCAACGAGAACGGCGCATGGCCACCGTTGTGCCGCCATGGCTGGAAGTGGTCGCTGACCGCGACGGAATCCATTCCGTGTTCCTCGGCGGCGACCGCGATCTCCACCAGCTCCCGGGGATCGAACTGCTCCGCTGATGCCTTGAAACCGAGCCTGAGTTCTGCCACGTGTCCACCTCGCTCTTACCGGCCGCGTACGTTCGCGCGGGCGTTTCACCGATCGATCGCTCTTGCCACCAACCTACTCAGCCACGATGAGCGCGTCGTGACGGGTGTCTCACCTCACCGACCACAAGGCGTCGACAAGGCCCGGAGAAGTTTCGCCGGTCGCGAAATATGCACGGCCGATTAGACCTAAAGCTAACTTGAAGTTCTACCGTGGTTGTCATGAGCATGCAATCGGTCGCATGGGACACCATGTACAAGTCGATGAACGCACCGCAGGCGCGGTCCCTGCGCGGGGACCGACGTGCCACGATGCGTCGAATCGGCGGATTCGCCAGGCCCCATCGTCGGCGGATCGCGGTGTTCCTCGTGCTGTCTGTGCTGATGGCCCTGCTGACCGTGGTGACTCCCCTCCTCGCAGGTCGGGTGGTCAATCTGATCACCGGCGGTGGGAGCGGTGGCGCGATCACCGGGTTGGCGGTGTTGATCGCGCTGATCGCACTCGTCGAGGCGGGCGCAGGCATCGCGGTGCGCTGGTTCTCCGCGAACATCGGCGAAGGTCTCATCCTGGATCTGCGACGCGCCGTGTTCGATCACGTCCAGAAGATGCCGGTCGCGTTCTTCACCCGAACCCGCACCGGCGCATTGGTCAGCCGGCTCAACAATGACGTCATCGGGGCGCAGCGAGCGTTCAGCGACACGTTGTCCGGCGTCGTGTCGAATGCGGTGACCCTGGTCCTGACGCTCGGCGTGATGATCGCGATCAGCTGGCAGGTGACGCTGCTGGCGCTGGTGTTGCTGCCGATCTTCGTGGTGCCGGCCCGACGGATGGGCAAACGGATGGCAGCGTTGTCGCGGGAGGCCGCCGAGTACAACGCGCGGATGTCGACCCAGATGACCGAACGTTTCTCGGCGCCCGGCGCCACCCTGGTGAAGCTGTTCGGGCGGCCCGACATGGAGTCCGCCGAGTTCGCCGCGCGTGCGGATCAAGTGCGTGACATCGGGGTTCGGCGCGCGATGCTGCAGAACTACTTCATGACGGCGCTGACCCTCGTGTCGGCGCTCGCGTTGGCGCTGGTCTACGGACTCGGTGGCTGGCTCGCGGTCGGCGGACATCTCTCCGCGGGCGCGGTCGTGTCGTTGGCATTGCTGCTCACCCGGATGTACGCACCGCTGACCGCACTGGCAAACGCACGCGTGGAGATCATGAGCGCGCTGGTCAGCTTCGAGCGGGTCTTCGAGGTCCTCGACCTGACTCCACTGATCGCCGACAAGCCCGATGCGGTGACGGTGCCGGAAGGACCTGTGTCGGTCCGCTTCGACGACGTGTCCTTCGCCTACCCGTCCGCCGACAAGGTCTCTCTCGCGTCGTTGGAGGAGGTTGCCCAGCTGGACAACCGCGGCGGGTCGACAGTGCTGCACGACATCGACCTCGACGTGCCTGCCGGCACCATGACGGCGCTGGTCGGCAGTTCGGGCGCCGGCAAGTCGACGATCGCGAACCTGGCGACCCGCCTCTATGACGTCGACGCCGGGTCCGTTCAGCTGAACGGGGTGGATCTGCGGGATCTGCGGAGTGCGTCGGTCCATCGCACCGTCGGACTCGTGACCCAGGATGGTCACCTGTTCCACGACACCGTGCGCGCCAATCTGGCGCTCGCGAACCCGACAGTATCCGAGCAGCAGATCTGGGATGCGTTGAGGAGGGCCCGTCTCGACGACCTGGTCGCGTCGCTGCCCGACGGTCTGGACACCGTCGTCGGCGAGCGCGGGTACCGGTTGTCCGGCGGTGAGCGGCAACGTCTGACCATCGCACGCCTGCTGCTCGCCCAACCGTCGGTGGTGATCCTCGACGAGGCGACCGCCCATCTGGACTCGACATCGGAAGCCGCTGTGCAGGAAGCGCTCTCCGAGGCGCTGGTCGGTCGGACGTCGATCGTGATCGCGCATCGACTGTCGACCATCCGCGCCGCGGACGAGATCGCGGTCCTCGAACACGGGCGGATCGTGGAGCGCGGTGACCACGCGACCCTGCTCGCGCGCAACGGTCGCTACGCCGAGCTCTACCGCACCCAGTTCGCCGACGAATCCCGCGACGGCGAGGAGCTCACCGCCTGACCGCGTCGACAGAACCCAGACCCTCGCCGAGAGAACCTCGAATCTCGCCGACAGAACCCGAGATCGCGCCGACAGAACGCTGTGACGAGCCGATCGTCATTCGCAAGGCAAGGAACCGGACCCACTAGCTCGCCGACCACTCCCGCCATCGCAATTCGCGGATCACGATGACCGGACCGTCGGGTCGATCGGACCGATATTGCGCGTACTTGACGGCGAGGCGGTCGATCGCGGTGGTCCCGATGTCGGAATCGGCGTCGACGACCTCGGCGTGACCGTCCACGCGGACCCACCAGAGCGCCGACCAGTCGTCGGCGTAGTGGTCGACAAGCAACGACACCCGGGGGTTGGCCATGATGTTCGCGAGTCGCCGGAGTCGGCTCGTCCGCTTCGGCTTGTGGTCGACGCAGGAATAGACGATTCCATCGTCGAAGGCGAACACGATCGGCACGACGTGCGGGGCACCGTCTGCGTCGACCGTGGCCAGCCGTGCGACCCTCGCGGATGCGAACCGTTCGGACGCGGAAGTCATGCCCGCATTCTGGTCGATGGGAAGCCCGATGACCCGTCGTTCATTGCCGGTTCGGCGCGATTCGGGGTTCCGTCGGCGCCATTGTGGGTTCTGTCGGCGCGATTGCGGGTTCTGTCGGCGCGATTCCGGGTTCCGTCGGCGCCATTGCGGGTTCTCTCGGCGCGATTGCGGGTTCCGTCGGCGCGATTCGGGTTCTCTCGGCGCGATTGCGGGTTCCGTCGGCGCGATTGCGGGTTCTGTCGGCGCCCAGCGGCTCAGGAAGACGCCGGCGGCTCATCACGCTTCGGCGGTGTCAGCTTGCGGCGGCGGAACTGCAGGACCACCAACGCGATGTTGACCACGACGATCGCGATGCCGATGGCCACCCACACCCACCGGCCTTCCCGCCACCAATTGACGGTCAGCAGCGCCACGCACAACATCAGGATCACCGACCCGACGATGGTCATCCCGCGGGAGAAGCTCTGCGCTCCGCGTGCAAAGTCGTTGTTGATCATCGAAAAGCTCTCATCTCAGGTCTGGACCACGATCACCACGGCGATGGCCACGGCAATGATCACTATCCCAACAATGAGGAACGTGAGGTGCGACGGCCCCGGCATCTCACCGCCACCCTGCAGGGCCCGCATGGTCTTACGCCACCGCCAGGCGCCGAGCAATGCGATGGCGCACCCGAGGGCGACCATCACCAGGCCCAGAGCGGTCTCGAGGATGGGATGGGCGATGTCGGCGGCGACGTAGACGACCGCGACCCCGGCCGCCATGAAGCCCAGCGCCGTCCGAACCCAGGCCAGCACCGTGCGTTCGGCAGCCAGCGTAAAGCGCGCGTCGATCGCCCCGGGCACCGCCGGCGGCGAGTCGGTCGGATCGACCGCTCCGGGTTCAGCCGGCTCGTTGGTCCGCTCGGTCGTCAGTGTTCTTGGCCTTTCCGATGGCGTGGGTGACGAACGCCGCGATCACGTCGATGGCGTGCACCGTCTCCGGATGACGCGTGGTGAGCACCGGAAACGCGTGCACCTGCCAAGAGTAGCTGTGCGCCACGGCGTCGACGCCGACTTCGTGCAGGGTCTCGACGAGGTCGATCACATCGGCCTCGAGCATCTCGTTCTCGGCGGTGACGATCACTGTGGGCGGGAAGTGCTCGTCCACGATCTGCGCTATGCGTCGCGCCCCGGTGAGCGGGATCGGTCCTCGCTCGAAGAGCGGAGCCAGCTCCGCCATCTTGCTGCGCGGAATGTAGGCGTCCGACCGGCTGGACCGATCGGGATTGGTCCCGACGTCGAGGTCCAGCAGCGGCGAGATCCCGACGAACGCAGCCGGGGTGGGCAGTCCTTCGCGTCCCGCGGCCTCCACCAGTTTGCCGGCGAGGAATCCTCCCGCGGAGTCGCCGGCGACGATGACCCGCCGGTAGCCGCGTTCGCCGACCAATTCGCGGTAGGCGGCGATCGCGTCGGCGACCGACGTCCCCACACCGGCTGCCGGGAGCTGGCGGTATTCGAGGGAGAAGACGGGCAGTTCGCAGGACCGCGACAGCCGGCTCGCGATCGACCGGTGTGACCCGAGGCCGCAGACCACGAACGCTCCCCCATGCAGATACAGCACGGCCGTCTCGGAATCGCGGCGCGACGGCCCGACGGGCATGATGAGTTCGACGCCACGCCCGCCCAGCATCATCTGCTCGCGGACGACGCCGCTCGGCTTGGGACCCACCGCGAGGACGCGGTCGATCAGGAACAGACCCGCCATGCCGGGCCTGTTCAGCGGCCACAGCGACAGCGCCGGCCGCAACACGGTTCGGGTGCCGAGCCACATCGGATACGACAGGAGGCTCGGTTTGCGGTGGTGCACGATCGGCATTGCTCAATCCTCGTCATCAGGCGACCGTCAACACGCGTCGGACCGCGGTGCAACTCCTGACGGCCCGGGACGTGCTGAGATACGTCAGTGCGAAAAATACACCTGTTAGCCGAGGCAATGGTTCTCAACGGAGTGTATTCGCGCGCAAACCCTCGATGGTGGCGCGTGGAGGCTTGCGCCACGCGTTGTTCACCTGCGTCACAGACGCCGCTCGGCTTCGTCGGCTATATTTCTCGCTTCGTGCCGAATCGATGGTGGTAATACGTGGTCATTCCGTCCCAGTTCCTGTTGTCGTCGCAGGCCAGCGCGCCGCGAACGCTGTGCGACGTTCTCGACAAGACCGCCGCCGAGTTCCCCGATTCGCCTGCGATCGATGATGGTGACCGAGCTCTCACCTACGGCGAACTCGTCGCGCTGGCACGTCGGGGCGCCGAGCGACTGGGCGAGTCGGGGGTCGGGCCCGGCGGGCGTGTCGGCGTCCGAATGCCGTCAGGCGGCCGTGATCTCTACGTGACCATCCTCTCCGCCCTGTACGCGGGGGCGGCATATGTCCCGGTGGACGCCGACGATCCGGACGAGCGCGCCGACCTCGTGTTCGGCGAGGCCAAGGTGGATGCCATCGTCGATGCCGACGGCATCCGTCCCGGCAGCGGCCGCGGTAACGCTCTCCCACCCCCGGATCGGCCCACCCCCGACGATGACGCCTGGATCATCTTCACCTCCGGGTCCACCGGAACGCCCAAGGGCGTGGCCGTCACCCATCGCAATGCCGCGGCATTCGTCGACGCCGAGGCGCGAATGTTCCTGCTCGACGACCCGCTGGGCCCCGACGATCGCGTCCTGGCCGGGCTGTCGGTCGCATTCGACGCCTCATGCGAGGAGATGTGGCTGGCCTGGCGGCACGGCGCCTGCCTGGTCCCCGCGCCACGTTCACTCGTTCGCAGCGGCATGGACCTCGGTCCGTGGCTGGTCCAGCGCGACATCACCGTGGTGTCCACGGTGCCGACGTTGGCGTCGCTGTGGCCGCCGGAGGCGCTGGAAGCCGTGCGGCTGTTGATCTTCGGCGGCGAGGCGTGTCCCCCCGAATTGGCCGAGCGGCTCGCCGTGGAGGGTCGCGAGGTGTGGAACACCTACGGCCCGACCGAGGCCACGGTGGTGGCGTGCGCGGCACCGCTCGACGGCCAGGGACCTGTCCGCATCGGATTGCCGCTTCCCGGTTGGGATCTCGCCGTCGTCGGCGCCGACGGGCAGCCTGTCAACGAAGGCGAGGTCGGTGAACTCGTGATCGGCGGGGTGGGCCTCGCCCGCTATCTCGATCCGGCCAAGGACGCCGAAAAGTACGCGCCCATGCCCACACTGGGCTGGGATCGGGCCTACCGCAGCGGCGACCTCGTGCGGCTCGACCCGGCCGGTCTACTGTTCCAGGGCCGTGCCGACGACCAGGTGAAGGTGGGCGGTCGGCGCATCGAACTCGGTGAGATCGACAATGCGCTGCAACAACTTCCGGGTGTCAGCGGCGCCGCGGCCGCGGTGCGCAAGTCCGCGGCCGGCAACAGCCTGCTCGTCGGCTATCTCGTGTCGCCCCGTCCGGATTTCGACGTCGCCGCTGCGCACGCCCTGCTGGTCGAACGTCTGCCTGCCCCGATGGTGCCGCGACTGGCACTGGTCGACGAACTGCCGACCCGGACCTCGGGCAAGGTCGACCGCGCGGCACTCCCCTGGCCGCTGCCGGGCAGCGGGCCGTCGGAGGCCGGCGACGAACTCACCGACACCGAGGCGTGGATGGCGCAATGCTGGACGGATGTCCTCGGCGTCACCGTCGACGACCCGTCCGCCGACTTCTTCGCCGAGGGCGGCGGCTCGCTCGCGGCTGCCCAGCTGGTGACCGCGTTGCGGGCCCGTTATCCCGACATCACCGTCGCCGACCTCTACGACCATCCACGTCTCGGCTCGCTGGCAGAGTTGCTCGACGGGCGGGTTCCGACGACGGTCGTCCAACCGCGCGACGTCACCCCGACGCCCCGCCGCGCCGGTCTCGCACAGATCGCGTTGTCGGTGCCGCTGACCACCCTCACCGGCCTGCAGTGGGCCACATGGCTGGGCGTGGTGAACAACATCGCCGTCGCGGTGGTCGACGAGGCCGACCGGAACGTGCCGTGGCTGGTTTCGGTCAACTGGTGGGTCCTGCTCGTCGCGTTCCTCGTGTTCATCACACCGCCCGGTCGGATGGTGATCGCGGCGACCGGCGCCCGGCTCCTGCTTGCCGGCGTCACACCGGGCACCTATCCACGTGGTGGCCGCACCCACATCCGACTGTGGGTCGCCGAGCGCCTGCTCGACGCGAGTGGCGCGGCCAACCTGTCCGGTGCGCCGTGGATGATCTACCTCGCCCGGGCGTTGGGCGCGACCATCGGCAAAGGCGTGGACCTGCACACCATCCCGCCGGTCACCGGATTCCTGACCATCGGCGAGGGCGCCTCGGTCGAACCGGAGGTCGACATCGCCGGATGGTGGATCGACGGCGACATGGTGCACATCGGAGAGATCGTCATCAAGCGCGGCGCATCCATCGGTGCCCGGTCGACACTGATGCCCGGCGCGGTCATCGGCCGGGAGGCCGAGGTCGCCCCGGGTTCGGCGGTGCGCGGCCGGGTGAAAGCGCAACAGCTGTGGGCGGGCTCGCCCGCGGTGAAGGCCGGCAAGGCGGCGCACCCCTGGCCGGAGCACCGGCCACCGCGGGGCAGCTGGTGGGTGCCGATCTATGGCATCTCGTCGATGTTGCTGGCGGCGATCCCGCTGTTCGCCCTAGGCGCCGGCCTGGCAGTCATGGGCTCGTGGGCCATCCACGCAGACACGCTGGGCAGCGTCGGGCTGCGCTGCCTCGCTCTGCTGCCCGTCGCCACCGTGACGAGCCTGCTGATCTTCGCGGTGATCACCGCCGGCCTGGTGCGGTTGTTGTCGATCGGGCTGTCGAAGGGCTATTACCCCGTCCGCTCGCGCGTCGGATGGCAGGTGTGGATGACCGAGCGTCTACTCGATTCCGCGCGCACGTACCTCTTCCCGCTGTACGCGAGTCTGCTCACGCCATGGTGGTTCCGGCTGCTCGGGGTGAAGGTGGGGCCTGGGACCGAGATCTCGACCGCACTGGTGTTGCCGCGGTTCACCACCATCGGCGAAGGGGCGTTCCTCGCCGACGACACCATGGTCGCGTCCTACGAGCTCGGTGGCGGGTGGCTGCACATCGACGAGGCGAAGGTGGGCAAGCGCTCGTTCCTGGGTAATTCGGGGATGACCGGACCCGGTCGCAAGGTGCCGAAGAACAGTCTCGTCGCGGTGCTGTCGGCGACGCCGGACCGCGCCAAGTCGGGGTCGAGTTGGTTGGGCAGCCCACCGGTCCGGTTGCGGCGGACGGCCGCCGAGACCGACACGTCCCGCACCTTCGATCCGCCGCTACGTCTCAAGGTGGCACGCGCGGTCGTCGAGACCTTGCGCATCATCCCGGTGATGGTGTCGTTCGGGCTGGGGCTGTACATGCTGCTGGGCCTGCAGTACATCGCCCAGAACTCTCACTACTGGGTGGCCGCACTGGTCAGCGGCCTGTTGCTGCTGGTGGCGGGCACCGCGGCCTGTTGCATAGCGGCGGCCGCGAAATGGTTGGTCGTCGGCCGGATCCGGGTCTCCGAGCATCCGTTGTGGAGCTCGTTCGTGTGGCGCAACGAGCTGTCCGATGCCTTTGTGGAAACCGTTGCGGCACCGTGGTTCGCGAATGCCGCGACCGGCACCCCGATCCTCAATCTGTGGCTGCGGATGCTCGGCGCCCACATCGGCAAGGGTGTCTGGTGCGAGACCTACTGGCTGCCCGAGGCCGACCTGGTCACCCTCGGCGACGGCGCGACGGTGCAGCGCGGGTGCGTCGTGCAGACCCACCTGTTCCACGACCGGGTGATGGCGATCGACGAAGTGGTCCTCGAGGCCGGCGCCACCCTCGGCCCGCACTGCGTCGCGCTGCCGGCGTCCGGACTGGGCGAATCGGCGACGGTCGGCCCGGCATCGCTGGTCATGCGCGGCGACGTGGTGCCCGCGCACACCCGGTGGCAGGGCAATCCGATCGCCCCGTGGAGTGCGTGAGGCCGCGACTGCTGCTGCTCGAGGCGGCAACCAGCCGCACCCGCTGATCGAGGCGACTCCAGGCACTCGCCCCTATTCGCTGATCGAGGCGACCCCAGGCACTCGCCCCTATTCGCTGATCGAGGCGACCCCAGGCACTCGCCCCTATTCGCTGATCGAGGCGACCCCAGGCACTCGCCCCTATTCGCTGATCGAGGCGACCCCAGGCACTCGCCCCTATTCGCTGATCGAGGCGACTCCAGGCACTCGCTCTTTTCGCTGATCGAGTAGGCACCGAGCCGCTAGGCGAGGCGCCGTATCGAGATCACTTGCATCGAACGGGATCTCGATACGCCCTCGCCTAGCGGCTCGGACTACTCGATCAGCGGAGACCGGCGGCTCGGACTACTCGATCAGCGGGCCTAGCGACTCGCCCACGCGATCAGCGAACGATGAACCGCGTACCGATCAGCAGAGCCTCAGTCGACGACCGCCCGCCGCCGACGCCGGAACACATAGTGGTCCGCGGCAGCGCTGCCGGCCTGCGCGAAGCCGACCGCGAGCAGACCGCCGATGAGCGCCAACGGCAATTCGTAACCCCCGTCGGCGCTCCAGAACCCGGCATCCCAGTGGGCGTAGATGATCGCGCCGATCATGTCGATGATCAACAGAATCGACACCAACGGGAGCAGCAGCCCGAGGATCAGCAAGATGCCGCCGACGAACTCGACCCAGGTCGCGTATTGCGCGGCGAGATTCGGCGCCGGTACACCCATGGCGTCAAAGCTCTTCTCCGTATTGCCGATTCCGTTCGTGTGTAGCTTCTGCCAGCCGTGCATGATGAAGATGTAACCGAGAATCAGTCGTGCCAAGAAGAACGTCACACTGCGCATGCCGAACATCAGTTTCCCTTTCGTCCCGACCCCTCAAAATAACCGGACCGCGGTCCGGTTCTTCGCCTAGCGTCTCACACCGACACCGCCCGGTGCATCTCCGGCGGGACAGGTAACCTGAGTGTCCGCGACGGCATACGGTCGATGTGGGACGACGCGCCGCGTTCGAGCAGACGGGAGGGTCAGTGCCGGGAAAGTCGGCCAAGGGTCCACGTGAGCCCCTCCTCGGTGCGCCGCTGGATGCCCTCGACCCGTATCTGCCCGACAACGGCAACCTCGGCTACCGCATCTCGCGGTATGACCTCGACCTCGAATACAAGGTGTCACCCAACCGACTATCCGGTGTGGCGACGCTCACTGCAACGTCGTTCATCCATCTGCAGCGATTCACGCTGGACCTGGCGTCGACGATGTCGGTGTCGAAAGTGACGGTCAACGGCAAACAGGCACGCCACCGTCATCGGAACCGGAAACTGGCCGTCACACCCGACTCCCCCATCCCACCGGGCGGAGCGATGACGATCGTGATCCGCTACGCGGGATCGCCGCGACCGATCCGCGGCTCCTGGGGCGAGGTCGGCTGGGAGGAACTCACCGACGGCGCGCTGTGCGCCAACCAGCCCAATGGCGCCGCGTCGTGGTTCCCGTGCGACGACCACCCGAGCGCCAAGTCGCCCTATCGCATCTCGATCACCACCGACAGCCCGTACTACGCCCTCGCCAACGGTGTCCTCCAATCGAAACGGACCCGCGCCGCCCAGACCACCTGGATCTACGAACAGGTCGAACCGATGCCCACCTACCTGGCGTCGGTCCAGATCGGCATGTACAAGAAGAAGACGTTGGCCACCAAACCCGTTCCGGTGTCGGCCATTTTCCCGCCACGACTCACGCGCACCTTCGACATCGACTTCGGTCGGCAGGTGGAGATGATCGAGGTGTTCGTCGAGATGTTCGGGCCCTATCCGTTCCCCGGCTACACCGTCGTGGTCACCGACGACGAACTCGACATCCCGGTCGAGGCCCAGAGCCTGTCCACCTTCGGCGCCAACCACTGCGACGGCACCGGCCACGCGGAACGACTCATCGCCCACGAGTTGGCCCATCAATGGTTCGGAAACTCGGTGACGCTCAACCGGTGGCGCGACATCTGGCTGCACGAAGGTTTCGCCTGCTACGCCGAATGGCTCTGGAGCCAGCGGTCCGGCGGTAACAGTGCCACCGAATGGGCCCGCCATTACTACGACAAACTCGCCGCGAATCCCGTGCGGGCCACCCTGGCCGATCCGGGACCGCGCCGGATGTTCGACGACTGGGTCTACAAGCGGGGCGCGCTCACCCTGCACGCACTGCGTCTCACCATCGGCGACGGCAACTTCTTCGCCCTGCTGAAACGCTGGACGGACAAGTACCGCTACGGATCGGCCACCACCGAGGACTTCATCACGCTGGCCGCCAACTACTCGACGATGTCGCTCGGCAGTCTGTTCGACGACTGGCTGTTCAGCGCCGCGCTGCCGCCATTTCCCGGACCGTCCTGACCGGCCGTCCGAGCCCGATGTCCGACGACACCGACGCACCACCCGTGCGGTCCGCCGCGTCCGGCGCGATCGGCGCGATCGGCCGCGTCACCATCGCCACGCTCATCGCCGCGGCATCGGGGTACCTGGTCCTGCTGATCGCGGCCCGGCATCTCGGTGCGGCGGGCTACGCGGTGTTCGCGGTGTTCTGGGCGGCCTACGGCATGGTCACCGGCGCGCAGAACGGTCAGCTGCAGGAGACCACCCGCGCAGTGCGAGCCGGCATCGACTCCGGTGTCACCACGCGCGTGCGTCCGTGGCTGGTCAACGCGACGATCGGGGTGACGCTGGGCGCGGCCGTCGCCGTGACGTCACCGCTGTGGAGCGGGCAGGTGTTCACCGAGCACCGCTGGCTGTCGGTGCTGCTGCTCGCCGTCGGGGTGGCGTCCTTCGGCGTCTACGCGCATCTCGCGGGAGCCCTGTCGGGCGCGGTGTCCTGGGGCGCCTTCGCCACGCTGCTGTCGGTGGACGCGCTGATCCGACTCGTCGGCGCGATCATGGCCGTGGTGCTCGACGCCGGCGTGACCGCGTTTCTGGTTGTCACGGTGATCGGGTCGGTGTCGTGGATGATCCTTCTGCTGACGTCGCGCGCAGCTCGCGCGGCCGTCGGCCTACCCGGCGACGTCGCGTCCCGACGATTCGGCACCAACACGGTGACCGCGATGGCCGCGGCCGCGGCGAGTGCGGTGCTGGTGATGGGATTCCCGGTGCTGATCAACGCGACCGGCGGCGACGATGCCGACACCGCGGCGGTCGGCGCGGTGGTGCTGGCCGTGACGTTGACCCGAGCTCCGCTCCTGGTTCCGCTGAACAGCTTTCAGGGTGTCCTGATCACACGATTCGTCGACGGGCGCGACCATCTGTGGAGCGCGCTGCGGGCGCCGGCCGCGGCGGTCGCCGCCATCGGTGTCGTGGGTTCGGTCGCGGCCTGGTTGATCGGTCCCTGGTTGCTCGCCGCGGTCTTCGGTGCCGAGTTCCGCCTGGCCGGCGCGACCCTCGCCGCGTTCACACTGGGCGCCACCGCACTGGCCCTGCTGACCGTGACCGGGGCCGCCACGATCGCCATGCACGCCCATCGCTGGTTCGCGGCAGGGTGGTGGATCGCCACGCTCGCGTCGGTCGCGCTGCTGCTGTCACCCGCGGACGTCGAGACGCGGGTCGCGATCGCGCTGATCGGCGGACCCGTCGTCGGGATGGTCGTTCACGGTGTGGCGCTCGGACGCCGGAACCGGCCGACGGCGGCGACCGCCCGCGATTGAGCGTGGTTGAGCCGCGACGTCGCGTGCAGACGCGCGGCCCGCGCGGCGGTGGACCACCCGCGCTCGGCGCACCGCCGTGCCTCGCCGGCGAAGAAGTTGTTCTCCTCGGCGAATCGCCGGCCGTCGACGGCCTGGACCGAGCTGACCGACGCGTCGTGGCGTCGATAGCGGAACACCACCGTCGGGTCGTGGACGAGCACGCCGCCGTCGGCCGCCAAGTCCACCAGTAACGCCAGGTCGAGCACGATCTCCAGGCCGGGCCGGAACCCGATGTCGCGGACCTGATCGGTGCGCCACAGCAGTGACGGGAAGTAGGTCCAGTTGCCGTGGTAGAGGCTGGTCGCCATCGCCTCGCCACGCAGCACCCGCGCCTCGCCGCCCGTGCGGGGGGCGAGCAGCGACTTGATCCGGTCACCCAGCGGGCGGACCACCCGGTCGCGATCGTCGATCACCTCGACGCCCGGCGCGATGACCGACGCCTCGGGATGGGTGCGGGTCAGTGAGCGGACCGTTCCGAGATAGTCCGGCAGCATGACGTCGTCGCATCCCATCACGACGAAATGGTCGGCCTGCACCAGTTCGACACAGCGCCGGAAGTTGCCGTTCACCCCGAGGTTGCTGGTGTTGCGCACGTAGTGCACCCGAGGATCGGTCAGCGACTCGAGCCACTCGCGGGGTTCGGGGTCGGGATAGCAGTCGTCGACCACGACGAGACGGAGGTCGCCGTCGTGCTGATCGAGGACGCTGCGCACCGCCTGACGGAACTGTCCGACATCGCCGTAGAACGGCATCATCACGTCGATCGGCACCCGCCCAGACTAGGACAACGGCTCATCGGCGACCCGCCGCGGCTCCGCTAGGGTTACCGTCATGACCTCCGGGGACACCAGCAACGATGATGTGTGGCTGGTGATACCCGTCTTCAACGAGGCGGAGGTTATCCGCGGGGTCGTCACCGAGGCCCGGCGGACCTTTCCGAACATCGTCTGCGTCGACGACGGCAGCCGCGACCGTTCGGCCGAGGAGATCACGGCAGCCGGAGCACGCCTCGTCCGGCACCCGGTGAACCTCGGGCAGGGCGCCGCGATCCAGACAGGCGTGGAGTATGCGCGTGCCCAGCCGGGAGCCCGATTCTTCGTGACCTTCGACGCAGACGGTCAGCACCGTGTCGAGGACGTCGTCGCGATGATCGCACGACTGCGCACCGAGCCGGTCGACATCATCGTCGGCACACGGTTCGCCGAGGGCCGCAGCGAATCGGTGCCGCTGCTACGCCGGACCGCGTTGCGCGTCATCGTGTTCCTCAGCCCGCGCACCCGGAGGCTCGGACTCACCGACGCGCACAACGGACTCCGTGCATTCAACAAGACGGTGGCCGATCAACTCGACCTGTTGATGAGCGGCATGAGCCACGCGTCGGAGTTCGTGGCCCTCATCGACCACTACCACTGGCGGGTCGCCGAACAGCCGGTGACCATCCTGTACACCGATTACTCGCGCGCGAAGGGACAGTCGCTGATCAACGGCGTCAACATCGTCGCCGACGGGCTGTTCCACACCCGGATGAGGAGATGACACCGACATGATCTGGCTGCAGATCCTGACGATCCTCGGCATCGTGGCCCTCGTCACGTTCTTCATCATCAACCGCGGCACCGCCCGGTCATCGGCGGGTGTGAAGCTGCTGTTCGTCGCGTTCGTGGTGTTCGGCGTCTACGCGATGCTCCGCCAGAACGACGTCACCTGGATGGCCAACAAGATCGGTATCCAGCGCGGCCTGGACCTGGTGCTGTTCCTGCTGGTGATCGCCTTCGCATTCACCACGGTGTCCACCTACCTGCGGTTCCGCGAGCTGGAGATCAAGTACGCCCGGCTGGCGAGAGCGGTTGCCCTCCAAGATGCCCGCCGAGAAGATCACGAGACATAACTCGCCAGGTCTCGAAGATCACGAGAGATAACTCGCCAACTCGCGCACGTACTCGGTGACGTCGCCGAAGTCGGGGAGCAGCCCTGCCTGCTTGGCCTCCGACAAACCTGGTGCGGCGGTGTCCTTCGCGGACAGTTCGTAGTCGAGTGGGCTGCCGTCGCGCGCCGTCGTCGGCCAGGCGATGCCCAATTCCGAATCCAGCGGGTTGATGCCGTGTTCGGCGGTGGGGTTGTAGCCGGTGGAGCACAGGTAGGTGACCGTCGAGCCGTCGGCGAGCGAGCAGAATGCGTGGCCCAGTCCCTCGGACAGGTAGACGGCGCGGCGGTCGACGTCGTCGAGGAGCACGGTGTCGTAGGTGCCGAATGTGGGTGAGCCGACCCGGATGTCGACGATGACATCGAGGATCGCACCGGACGGACAGGTCACGTACTTGGCCTGCCCGGGCGGGACGTCGGCGAAGTGCACGCCGCGCAGCACGCCGGCCGCCGACACCGACAAGTTGACCTGCGCCAGGTCGAGCCGGTGTCCGATGGCCTCGGCCAGCAGGTCACCCTTGAACACCTCGGCGAACAGCCCCCGGTCGTCGCCGTGTTGCACCGGCGTGATCTCCCACGCACCGTCGATGGCCAGCGGGCGCAGTTTCATCAGAAGCCCTTTCCGCGTTCGAGCAGTTCCAGGAGGTAGTTGCCGTATCCGGATTTCCGCAGTTTCTCTGCACGCGAACGCAGTTCGTCGTCGCCGATGAAGCCGCGCCGCCACGCGATCTCCTCGGGCACCGCGATCTTGAGTCCTTGCCGTTGCTCCACCGTGCGAACGAAATTGCCTGCGTCGAGTAGGGAGTCGAAGGTGCCGGTGTCGAGCCAGGCGGTGCCGCGGGGCAACACCTTCACGGCCAGTTTGCCCTGCTCGAGATAGTGCGCGTTGATGTCGGTGATCTCGTATTCGCCACGGGCACTGGGCTTGAGGTCACGGGCGATCTGCACGACGTCGTTGTCGTAGAAATAAAGCCCGGGCACCGCATAGTTGGAGCGCGGATGTTCCGGCTTCTCCTGCAACGCCACCGCGGTGCCGTTGTCATCGAAGTCGACGACTCCATAGGCCGACGTGTCGGCCACCCAGTAGGCGAAAATCGCTCCGCCGTCGACGTTCTCGAATCCCTGCAGCTGGCTGCCCAATCCGGGTCCGTAGAAGATGTTGTCACCCAACACAAGTGCGGCCGACTCGTCTCCGATGTGGTCGGCGCCGAGGATGAACGCCTGCGCAAGACCGTCAGGTGACGGCTGCGTGACATAGGTGAGGTTGATGCCGAACTGCTCGCCGGTGCCCAGCAGCCCCTGGAAAGCGGCGCTGTCGTGCGGTGTGGTGATGATCAAGATGTCCCGGATGCCGGCCAGCATGAGGGTCGACAGTGGGTAATAGATCATCGGCTTGTCGTAGACGGGTACGAGCTGTTTGCTGACGCCCTGGGTGATCGGGTGCAGGCGGGTGCCCGTCCCGCCGGCGAGGATGATGCCGCGCATGCGTCACAGCGTAGTGGTGTGTCCAGACAGCGGCGCCGCAACGCACCCGGTCAGGCGCCCACCGGTACAGTGATCGGCGTCTGCGAAGGGGTGTGTTCATGCGGGTTCTGGTCACCGGGGGCGCCGGGTTCATCGGCGCGAACTTCGTGCTGCGAACCCTCGAGCAGCGGCCCGACGTGCAGGTCACGGTGCTGGACAAACTGACCTACGCGGCCAACCCGGCGACACTGGACGCCGTCGGCGACCGCATCGACCTGGTCAAAGGTGACATCGCGGACACCGACCTGGTCGACGGTCTGGTGGCCGGCACCGACCTGGTGGTGCATTTCGCCGCGGAGTCACACAACGACAACTCGCTGGCCGACCCCACCGCATTCGTCCAGACCAACCTGGTCGGCACGTTCTCGCTACTGGAGGCGGTGCGCCGCCACGACGTGCGCTACCACCACATCAGCACCGACGAGGTGTACGGCGACCTGGACCTCGACGACCCGGCCCGCTTCACCGAGCAGACCGCCTACAACCCGTCGAGCCCCTACTCGTCGACCAAGGCAGGCAGCGACCTGCTGGTGCGGGCGTGGGTGCGCTCGTTCGGGCTGCGCGCCACGATCTCCAACTGCTCGAACAACTACGGCCCGTTCCAGCACATCGAGAAGTTCATCCCGCGTCAGATCACCAACGTGCTGTCGGGGGTGCGGCCCAAGCTCTACGGCGACGGCCTCAACGTGCGCGACTGGATTCACGTCGACGACCACAACGATGCCGTGTGGACCATCATCGAGCGCGGCGAGATCGGCGAGACCTACCTGATCGGCGCCGACGGCGAGGTGAACAACCGAACTGTCGTAGAGACCATCCTGGAGTTGCTGGGCCAGCCCGCTGACGCGTTCGACTTCGTCACCGACCGCCCCGGCCACGACCGCCGCTACGCCATCGACTCCACCCGGCTGCGCACCGAACTCGGCTGGCGACCGCAGTACGTGGACTTCCGCGCCGGACTGTGGGCGACCATCGACTGGTACCGCGACCACCCCGACTGGTGGCAGCCCACCAAACAGGCCGTCGAACAGACCTACGCGGCGACCGAACGGGTCATCGGCTGATCGGGTAACCGTGCACCTCGCGCTGATCGAGCAGCTATGTCCCCAACTGCTGATCGAGCAGCCGGCGAGCGTCAGCGAGGCGGTGTGTCGAGATCAGGTCACGAGATCTCGATACGTCCTCGCCTAGCGGCTCGGACTACTCGATCACCGGGGGAAGCGGCTCGGACTACTCGATCACCGGGGGAAGCGGCTCGGACTACTCGATCACCGGGGGAAACGGCTCGACCCACGCGATCACCGGGGGAAACGGCTCGACCCACGCGATCACCGGGGGAAACGGCTCGAACCACGCGATCACCGGGGGAAACGGCTCGAACCACGCGATCACCGGGGGAAACGGCTCGGACTACTCGATCAGCCGGGGGAAACGGCTCGAACCACGCGATCACCGGAAGCACACGGCTCGAACCACGCGATCACGGGAGTAAACGATCACCGGGTGGAGCGGCTCGCATGACTCGAGCAGGCGGCGAACGCACGCCTACTCCGGCAGCGGCACCACCCGATCGAGGAAGTCCACCTGGTCGGCGACGACCTCCTCGAAGGCGTCCCCGACGTAGATGTCGAAGTGTCCCTCGGGGTAGCGGATCAATTGGGTCGTCGGTCCCTGCCGCGCGTAGCGCACGGTCTGTCGGGGCGGCGCGACGGAGTCCTTGTCACACACGCAGACCAGCACCGGGCAGGTGAGTTCGCGCAATGCCCGTCCCGGATGGTGCAGCGGAATCGTCAGCGCCACGCGGGCCGCGACCGCGTTGGTGAACGGCTGACCGTCGGGAACCAAACGAAGATAGCCGGGCACGACATCCGGTGCGGTCATCAGCGCCGTCTCGCCGGGCTCCCCGGTCACCGCGATCATCACCGGCCCACGCCGACGGAGCGCGGCGCCGACGTCGGCGACGGCGCGGAGGGTCATCTTGGCCGCCGTCTTTGGGTCGAGCGCGAGCACCGAAGCGGTACCGCTGGTGAACGGGCACTGGGCGATCACCGCTGCGATCCGGCCGTCACGGGCCGCGGCGACCATCACGTGGCCACCGCCGAACGACGTGCCCCACAGCACCACGCGCGAGCTGTCGACATCGGGAATCGTCCGTGCGTAGGCGATGGCCGCCGCCCAGTCGTCGAGCTGCTTGCGAATCGACAACAGCTGCCGGGGTTCACCATCGCTGGCGCCGAAGTGGCGGTAGTCGAAGACCAGACAGGCATACCCGGCGTCGGTGAACCGCTCGGCGAACGCGTCCAGCCGCATCTCCTTCACCGCACCGAGCCCGTGGGCCATGACGATGATCGGCGCCGGGGTCCCGGTGTCCGGCAGGTACAGCCACCCACGGCACACGTCGTTGTGGCGATTCGACCCACTCGCCTCACTCCCGGCGCCACCCGACCCGAATTCCACGTCTGCCCGCGACACACGCAGACCGTATCCCCTGTGCATGAGGCCGACAACACACAGGATCTCTGCGGCGCTCTCCCAGAGTCGCCGCATACGGTGGTGACCATGCGTGTACTCGTCAGCGGCGGCGCCGGCTACATCGGCTCACACACCGTCATCAGACTCGCCGAGGCCGGCCACGACGTCGTGGTCGTGGACGATTTCAGCAACGCCAAACCGACAGTGGTCGGCCGGCTCGAGGCGTTGACCGGGACGTCGATCCCGGTTCACTCGTTCGATCTCGCCGACGTGGACAAGACCGAGCATCTGTTCGCCCACGAACACATCGACGCGGTGATCCACTTCGCGGGGTTCAAAGCCGTCGGCGAATCGGTGGCGAAGCCGCTGGACTACTACCAGAACAATCTGGGCAGCACCTTCTCACTGCTCCGGGCGATGGACCGCCACGACGTCCGAACCCTGGTGTTCTCGTCGTCGGCGACCGTCTACGGCGCCGACCCGCAGCTGCCGATGACCGAAGATCTGCCGACGTCGGCGACCAATCCGTACGGCTGGACCAAGGTGATGATCGAGCAGATCCTCGCCGACGTCGCCGCGAGCGACGACCGCTGGCGCATGGCCGCACTGCGCTACTTCAACCCGGTCGGCGCCCACGCCAGCGGCGACATCGGCGAGGACCCCAGCGGCATCCCCAACAACCTGATGCCGTTCGTGGCGCAGGTGGCGGTCGGGCGCCGGGAGAAGCTGTCGGTGTTCGGCGACGACTACGACACCCCTGACGGCACGGGAGTCCGCGACTACATCCATGTCGACGACCTCGCCGCCGGACATGTCGCCGCGCTCGCCCGCATCAGCGTGGGCCCGGATCCGATGTCGATCTGGAACCTCGGCACCGGGCAGGGCGTGTCGGTGCTCGAGGTGATCAAGGCATTCGAACGCGCCAGCGGCCGCCCGATCCGCTACGAGATCGCACCCCGCCGCGCCGGCGACATCGCCGCCTCCTACGCCGATCCGTCGAAGGCCAACGCCGATCTCGGCTGGCAGGCGTACAAGACCATCGACGACATGTGCGAAGACACCTGGCGGTGGCAGTCGAAGAACCCGGAAGGGTACCCGGACGCCTGAGCCTGGTGGCTGCAATCGTCCCGCAGGGAGCCGGCCGACGGAATATCCCCTCGCCCGGCCGTGCCGGGGACGACTATCGCCACATCGCCTCGCCTCAGCTGGTCGGTGACGCGAGAACCGAATCGTTGACCCGGTACACGGTCACGTTGCCCTGACGGAACACCGGAGTGAGCCCGGGCGCACCGTGTTCGCGCAGCGCCAGGAAGGGGTCGCCTTGCACCCCGTGCTCCGGGTCGGGCACGCCGTTCTGGAAGGCCCAGTAGCTCGGCGGACTGTCGATCACGTAGTGCACGTTCATGTCCCGGACGATGCCATCGATGTACGGGTCCGCACCGATCGTGGACACGCCCCAGAACACATCACGCTGGCGCTGTGAGAAGTCGTTGGCCCGGTAGAACGGGAACATCGGGGTGAGCCCGGTGACCGGGTAGATCCAGCCGGTCCCCTGGTCCAGGTTGTTCAGGATCAGGGCGTCGTGCGCGTCCGGCCGCGCCTCGAGCCAGTGGTAGGCGGCGAGGTCGTCGGGACCGATGAATTTGCCGCCGCGTTCCTTCGATGCGATCTGCGCATTCGGCGGGTAGCGCAGCACTCCGGCGCCGGCGATCAGCACGAGGAGCACCGCGAACGCGGCGGGCACCACCCATCGCGTCGACCGCGCCTCGGTCGCCGGGTCGCGGGACGTGCGGCGGGACACCAGGTCGGCCAGGCCGAGCGCGATGACGCCGAGCGCGAGCCCGGCAGCGGCGGCGGAGAAGATCGCCACCACAAAGGTCAACCGGTGTGGAGAGTTGTAGAAGTAGCCGCCGATGGCACCCAACGGATACGACAGCGGCCCCAGCGCGACCACCGAGTTCGCGGTGACCCCGACGAAGACCACCCACCCGGCGAGTCCGGCCCAACACCGCATCCACACCAGCACACCGAGGCCGATGACCGTGAGCGCGATCAGACCCCAGACCGGGTAGTACTTCTCGAGTGGGATGGTGCCGTTGAACGCGGCCTGGCCCAGTCCCTTCAGGATTCCGATGCCTTCCTCACGGAAGTCGAAGAACGGCAGCTCGTTGGTGTCGGCGACCTTGATGGTCCCGTACACGACGGGCGCGATCCCCACGAGCGTGATGGCGCCCGTAACGGCCAGCGTCGCGACGTCGCGCACACGCCCGTACGCGGGCCGCCACAGTCCCTCCAGTAGCCACCACAACCCGACGATCACGCCGGCGAGGATCAGACCGGACGGGTGCGTCGCCGCGACGCCCGACACGGCGGCTGCGGCCGGCAGCACCCGCCTGCGGTCGCGGACGGCGCTGATCACCAGGATGGCGGCGACCGGAGCCATCGAGACACCCACCGCGTTCGGGACCGAGGTGAGCTCGACCTCGACGTAGGGCAACGACGGGAAGATCGCCGACACGGCACCGGCCACCCCGGCCACCATCGCCGACCGGTTGGTGTCGTAGCGGTGCCGGGCGAACCAGTACGCGAGGGAGGCGACTCCGAACGGCACCGTGATCGCCAGGACAGCCGGCGAATAGGTGTTGTAGAGCTCGACGGGATTGGCGCCGGTGATCGGCATCAGAACCGCACCGAGCGCATGCCAGGTGTTGGGGTAGTAGTTGAACGCGTGGGTGTCGTAGTTCATCAGTTCGCCCATGCGTAGCGCCGACCCGACCCCGGTTTCGTGAATCCAGCGCAGCGAACTCGCGTGCCACAACGAATCCCACACCTGGGAGATGTTGTTCAGCCCGGCAAACGTGCTGGTGAGCAGAGGTCGGATGCAGGTGATCGCGACGATCACCGCACCCAGGCCGATCCCCGCGACCAGCGGGATCATGGCGCGCCCACCCAGCGGCGGGTCGTCGGTGTCGGACCCGAGCGGTGCTGAACCGGCGAGCCGACGGGTCCGCAGCACCGCGGCGTACGCCCAGGCCGCGAGCAGCGTGATCACCAGGGCGAGCAGGGCCGTCACCAGATTCCATTCGAACCCGATGGCCGAGTAGAGCACGGTGAAGACACTGACGATGGCGAACGTGATCGGCGGACCGGCCGCGATCGCGACCGGCCACGGCAGATACATCCGCCGGCCGACCAACGCCCCGGGCACCACCAGCATCAGGGACGTCACGATGGTGACCCATGCCCCCAGCATCATCGCCCCGCAACCTCCCATGTCCGTATCCGCGGAGTCCGTGGGGCGATACGCCACGCCCGCTCGGCGCGAGCGTCAGGGATCGGGTGGCGACGAATCCGCCCCCGTCGACGGCCCGCCGGCTACTCCGATGACCAGCACGAGGCTACCGGTCGCCGGCCGGCACCCCGGCAGCCCGCTCGGCGCGATGTGCGACCACCACGATCAGCAGGCATCCCAGCGCTGCCACCACCCCGAACCCGAACATCATCGGATAGGTCACCCACGTGTAGTTCTCCGAGATCGCGGCCAGGATGGCCGGCATCGCGAAGCCCAGGTAGGTGACGCTGTAGAAGACGGCGGTCAACCCCGCGAGGTTGGCCGGGGCGGCGATGCGCTGCACTTCCAGCAGCCCGGCGATCATCGACATGCCGTACCCACAGCCCAACACCACCGCGGCGACCAACGCGATCCACACGGTCAGCAGGTGCGCCGCGACGGCCGCCAACGCCATCCCGACCGCGAGCATCACGAGCGCGAGCATCGGCCCCCGCACACTGCCGGGAACATCGAGGCGACGGCCGAGCGACTGGATCCCGAATCCGGCGCCGAGGCCGAGGACGCAGCACAGACCGGCGAACGCGATGGGTGCCCCGGCGGTGCGCGCCGACATCAGCGCGGGGATCACCGCGTACGCCGACGCCGCGGCCCCGAACACCCATGGGGCGACGGGCAGCACGACGAGCAGGAACCGTCGTTGTGTGACGCCGGTGATCTTCAGGTCCTCGACGAGACGGCCCGGCGTTCGGAGGCGCTCCCGGGTCTCCGGCGCGCGGAGGACACCGGCGAGTGCGACCCCGGCGAGGACGATGTTGACCGCATAGGGCGTGACCGTCGGCCACGGACCCCACTCGGCGAGCACCCCGGCCAAGCCCGCCCCGATACCGAAGCCCGCGGTGAGACTCATCGCCGCGCGACGCGCACCGGCACCAGCGCGGTCGCCGTCACGCGCACTGATCTCGGCGATCCAGCTGCCGCCGACGGCCATGGACAGTCCGAGCGCGACACCGCTGGCGATCCGGCCGATACCGAGCAGCGCGAATGAGTGGGCGCCCAGGGCGAGCAGAAGGGAACCGAGCGCGGCGAACAGGGGTGCGGGCACCATGAGGGGCCGTCGTCCGAGCCGGTCCGAGAGCGGTCCGCCGATCAGCAGGGCCGGGACGATGCCGAGCACATAGGTGAACAGCAAGCTGTCCACCGCCACCGCGGACAGGTTCCCGTCCTGCCGGTACATGACGAGCAGGGGCGTGAACTCGTTGCCGCCCCAGGCGGCGGTGAACACCGCCAGGGCCACGGGCAGCCACCGTCGTCGGCCGACGGCGGACTCCTCCGGCCGCCGCAGCGTCGACACGCTCATCGGTCGCCTCCCGGCCGCAGGTTGTGCACTCCGGTGAGATGTGCGTCGAGCGCCGCGGCGAACGCGTCGGCGTCGCCCTGCTCGATGGCGGCGAGCAGCTCACGATGGTCGCTCAGGATGCGGGCAGCGACGGTCTCGTCTCGGTTGACACTGGCGGTCGTCATCCGGCGATGACGTTCACCGAGGCTCACGAAGAAGTCGGCCAGCAGCGGGTTGTCACCCGCGGTGACGATGCGCTGGTGGAAGTCGGCGTCGAGCCGCGAGAACTCGGCGATGTCGGCGGGATCGGCGTGGCGATGCCGTGCGAGGTTGCGTTCGAGACGTCCGACGAGATGCTCCCGGGCGACCGGATCGTCGACGAGCGAACGCACCGCGTTCTCCTCCAGCAACCGCCGCGCAGCCACCACGTCGCGTGCCTCGCGATCGGAGATCGGCACCACCAGCGCGCCCCGCTTCGGATACAGACGCATCCACCCCTCGGCCTCGAGGCGGAGGAAGGCCTCCCGCACAGGGGTGCGACTCACATCACATTTGGCTGCGATCTCCCCTTCACTGATCAGCTCACCGCCGACGATCTCGTTTGTGAGAATCTGGCCTTTGACCTCGCGATACACACGTTCAGCAGCCGATTTACCGGTTGTCCACGACATAGACACAAGTTGTATCTTATCTGTCTGCGCGATCAATCGGGGGTCACCTTGATCGACCCACGCACGCGGTGCGACACTGAGCGGGTTCCGCGACCCAGGTTCATCCGTCTACGGGACGCGGCGGTTCGCGGTACGGCCGGAGGTCACATCCACTCCGCGCCCCGGGCCGGGCAGTTGTAGGGGTGCCCCAGTGACGTGGCGCCACCGTAGATACCCGTCGATTTCGACGCGGGCTACCAGGAGGAAAACCGTGGCCAGCACGGCAGACAACGTCCCCACCGACCATCAGGCGCGAGCACCGTTCAAGGAGCCCACGATCGACGACCTCCCCATCACCGACGAAGAGATCTTCATGGCCCACGTCGGTGGCAAGCTCTCGGTGGAGTTGCGTTCACCGATCGACACCCAGCGCGACCTCTCGATCGCCTACACCCCGGGTGTGGCCCAGGTGTCCCGCGCGATCGACAACGAGACCGAACTGGTCAAGAAATACACCTGGACCGATCGCCTGGTGGCCGTCGTCTCCGACGGTTCGGCCGTCCTCGGCCTCGGCGACATCGGACCGCGGGCGTCACTGCCGGTCATGGAGGGCAAGTCGGCACTGTTCCGTACCTTCGCCGGACTGAACTCGATCCCGATCGTGCTCGACACCCAGGACCCCGACGAGATCGTCGAGACACTCATCCGCCTGCGCCCGAGCTTCGGCGCGGTGAACCTCGAGGACATCTCCGCACCGCGCTGCTTCGAGATCGAACGCCGCGTCATCGAAGCGCTGGACTGCCCGGTCATGCACGACGACCAGCACGGCACCGCGATCGTCGTGTTGGCCGCCCTCAAGGGTGCGATGGCACTGCAGAAGCGTGACCTGCGGGACCTCAAGGTCGTCATCTCCGGCGCCGGTGCCGCGGGCGTGGCGTGTGCCAACATCCTCGGCCACGCCGGGGTGACCGATGTCGTGGTGCTCGATTCCAAGGGGATCGTCAGCTTCCATCGCGACGACCTGAACGAGATCAAGCAGGAGTTGGCCGAACGCACCAATCCGCGCAGTCTCGGGGGTGGGCCCGCCGAGGCGTTGGCCGGCGCCGATGTGTTCCTCGGTGTCTCCGCGGGCAAGATCGACGAATCGCTCATCGCGTCGATGGCCGATGACGCGATCGTGTTCGCGTTGTCCAATCCGGACCCGGAGATCCACCCGACCGTCGCCGCCAAGCATGCCGCGATCGTCGCGACCGGCCGCAGCGACTTCCCGAATCAGATCAACAACGTCCTCGCCTTCCCGGGTGTGTTCGCGGGTGCCCTCGACGCCGGTGCCCGCCGGATCACCGAGCGCATGAAGCTCGCCGCCGCGGAGGCGATCTTCTCCGTCGTCGCCGACGACCTGCGCACCGACAAGATCGTGCCGAGCCCGCTCGATGATCGCGTCGCCCCGGCGGTCGCGGCGGCCGTCGCCGACGCCGCGCGGGCCGAAGGCGTCGCCTGAGCCGACCGCTCGACCCACTGGTGACCACGATCGTCCCCGTGAGCGTCCACCGAGGGAAATAAACCCTCGGATGTCGCTCACGGGGACGATTGTCGTCACTACGGATCCACGCACGTGCCTGGCGCGTCTCATATGGCATGGAACTCGAACCGCGGGTGTACACCCGTGCCGAACTCAACACGCTGGGCATAACCGACTCCGAGATGCGCCGTGCACTGCGGGCCGGGCACCTTTCCAGGCCGGGCCGGGGCTGGTATGCGCCGACCGACGCCGATCCCGAGGCCATCGAAGCGGCTCGACGCGGCGGCTGCGTGAGTTGCGTGTCCGCACTTCGGCGACATGGCTTCTGGGTGATGCCGGGTTACCACAGGCTTCATGTCCGCGGTTCAAAACATCAGGGCGCGAAACGGCACGACTTCTGCCGGACCCCCGGGCGCCCGCTGCCGGTGACGACATCGCTCGATCCGCCCGAGATCGCACTGGCCTGTGCGGCCGGATGCATGAGCGAGGAGGACTGGATCATCACTGCGGACTCCGTCCTCAACAAGTCGCAGATCAGTGTGGATGAACTTGCGGCACGGTTGCCCCAGACAAGCCGTCGGATCGTGAGGATGCTGAGCAAGTGCGACCCCGGGTCCCAGTCAGGAACCGAGTCTGCGGTACGCCTGCGACTACGTGCACGCGGTTTTCATGTCGAGGTCCAGGCCCGGGTCCCAGGCGTCGGCCATGTCGACCTGAAGGTCGGAAAGCTGATCATCGAGTGTGACAGCAAGGAGCATCACACCAGTCGGGAGAACTACCACAAGGACCGCCGGAGGGATCGAAAGTCGTTCACGCAACGGCTCATTCCATTTCGCGTGACCTACGACGACGTCCTTTACGGGTGGGACGAGGTGCTCGCCGACATCTGCGTGATCACCGACGCCGACCGCCATCGACTGCCTCGGACGCGACCATCGTCCCCCTGAGCACTGACCGAGGGAAAATACCCCTCGGAACGACGCCACGGGGACGATTGCAGCGGATGTGTGAGGTCAGTCCCGGCCCCGCCATGTACAGAGGCAGATCTCGTTGCCTTCCGGGTCGGCGAGTACCCACCATTCCGGCGCGAACTCGTCGGTGAGCAGCTGCCCACCCGCCTCGAGGGCCGCCGAGATCCGCTCCTTCACCGCGTCGTGCGGCAGCCAGAGGTCGAAGTGGACCCGATTGCGCTGCGGGCGTGGTTCGTCCATCTGCTGGAACCACACACCGGGCAGCACCCCGGCCGGATCGGACAGGTCCATCGAGGTCTGCTCCGGTTCGTCGCGGTAACCGAGGACCGCCTTCCAGAACGGTCGCACGTTGGCGATGTCCATGGCGTCGATACCGAGTTCGAAGCGGCCCGGTGGAGCCGCGGCGAGCTCGAGGTCGAGGTCTGCGGCGATGGCCGAAATCCGGTTGGCCAATGCCACGTCGGCCTCGGTCAGGCAGTGCGCACTATGGGTGGTCAGCGCGAGATGCACTGAACCGTAACGCAAGTCGATGTCGGGATGATGTCCGGCCGCTTCGGCGGCCTCGATGATCTTCGCGACGAACTCGCCGCCACGCACCATGTTCTTGGTGCGGAATCCGGCGTAGACGGTGTCGGCGAGGACCCGCCATGGATCGGAGAGTGCTTCGGTGGCCGCCGCGGCGCTGACTGGTGTTCCACTGGATCCGGTCATTCCTGCACCCTACGACCGTGAGGCGATCGTCGGTACCCTCATCGTGTGCTTCTTCCCGTGCAAGCGGCGCAGGGTGTGGCGGACGGATCGCTTGACCTGGCCTTCCGCCGGTGGAAGGCCGCGCGGGTCAAGGCGGGTTCGACGTTCATCAGTTCGGCCGGGGTCATCGAGATCGTCTCGGTGGATCAGGTCGAGGCGGGCGCCATCTCCGACGACGATGCGCGACGCGCAGGCTTCGCCACCGCTGCGGCGGCCATCGCGAAACTCCGCAAGAACGACGACCCCATCTTCCGGGTGGGGCTGCGCTGGGCCGGCCCCGATCCGCGGATAGCGCTCCGCGAAGACGACGCGTTGTCCGACGACGACATCGCGGACCTCCTGATGCGCCTGCAGCGCCTGGACGACCGCTCGTCACACGGTCCATGGACCCGCGCGACCCTCGAGATCATCAGACAACGACCCGCCGTCGTCTCGACGGAGCTCGCTGCCGAATTGGGCAGGGATCGGCCCGATTTCAAGCTCGACGTCCGGAAGCTGAAGAAGCTTGGTCTCACCCGGAGTCTCGAGGTCGGCTACGAGCTGTCCCCGCGCGGGCGCGCGCTGCTGAATCAACTCGAAGAACGTCAGTCCGGCGGCGCATAATCGACGGCATGACCAGCGCTCCGCCGGCCCGTCACCTGTTGCGGGCCAAGGATCTCGTCGACGCCCGGTTCGCCGAACCGTTGACCGTCGATGACATGGCTGCCGCCGCGAAACTCTCCCGCGCCCATTTCACCCGCGCATTCACCGCCACCTTCGGCGAATCGCCGCACGCCTACCTACAGACCCGACGACTCGAGCGTGCGGCCGCGATGCTGCGCAACACCGACCGCCCGGTCGCCGACATCTGCATGTCGGTCGGCCTGTCGAGCGTCGGGTCGTTCACCACGAGCTTCAGCAAGGCGTTCGGTAAGACCCCGACGGCCTATCGGGCGTCGTTCCCGCCCGCGATGAATCAGGTCCCGGTGCCGACGTGCGTGATGCGCCTCTACAACCGGCCGAGTCCGACGACACGTGCCGAGAAGACAGCACAGGGGAAGAAGCGCGCCGGTACCGAGAGCTCGTAGCGTAAGCATCACCAGCATTCAACCAGCGCCTCTCATGCGCTGAAAATGGAAGGTGAGCACCATGATTCGCATTGCGAGCGCACAACTGTGGGTACACGACCAGGACGAGGCACTGAAGTTCTGGACCACCAAGGTCGGCATGGAGATCCGGCAAGACGTCACCATGGCGGAGCTGGGCGGCTTCCGTTGGTTGACCGTCGGTCCGCCCGGGCAGAACGACGTGTCCATCGTGCTGATGGACATCCCCGGCCCACCGATGATCGACGACGGCACCCGTGAAGAGATCCAGAACCTCACCGCCAAGGGCTTCGCCGGCACCGTGTTCCTCACCACCGACGACTGCCAGGCCTCCTACGAGGAGCTCGCGGCACGTGGTGTGGAGTTCACCGAAACCCCGGAGCAGCGTCCGTACGGGATCGATGCCGGGTTCCGTGATCCGTCCGGCAACAGCGTCCGGCTCACGCAGCTGGCGCCGGAGTTGGCGGACGCCTGACCCCGACTACCCAGACCGGGCCCCGTCGACCAGACAGGCGCCCGGTTTGGTCGCGTGCCGGTCGGCTCGCTACACTCGTTTGCGCTGCCTCGCGCAGCACGCCGCCCTAGCTCAGTCGGTAGAGCAATTCACTCGTAATGAATAGGTCAGGGGTTCGATTCCCCTGGGCGGCTCCACGGTGGTCGCGACCTCACCGGTTCATCGCGGCCCACAACATCGGCCACGAATCCTTCAGATCCCGCTCCCAGTAGCCCCAGGAATGGGTTCCGGTCGGTCGGATGTGCACCGTTGCCGGGATGCCGAGTTCACGAAAACGCTGCGCCATCTGTTGCGTGCAGACGTTGACGGCCACCTCGATACCGCCGCCGTACACGACCCGCTGGAACAGTCCCATCGCGGAATCGGGGTCGGTCACGGTGGACAGGGCTTCGTCGGGCCCCGGCACACCTGTGCCCGTGGACAGATAGACGGCCGTCCCACGGAGTCGGTCAGCGTTCACATAGGGGTCGTTTTCACGCCAGCCCGGCCCGTCCAGCGGCCCCCACATGTTCTCGGCGTCGGCGCCGCCCAGCAATTCCACCACCGCGCGCACATAGGCCTGGCCCAGGGGATCGCTCGTGCGTGCGCAACCGCTGTAAGACGCCACCGCTCGGTACAGGCCGGGCGCCGCCTCCGCCAAGTTGAGCACCGACGTTCCCGCCATCGAGATACCGGCCAGCGCGTTGGCACCGGTCGCCCCGAACGCCGCGTCGAGGAGAGGCGGCAGCTCGCGGGTCAGGAATGTCTGCCATTTCTGCCGGCCGAGCCGCGGATCGTCGCGCCACCAATCGGTGTAGTACGAGTACGCGCCGCGCATCGGGGTGACGACGGTGACGTGCTTGTCGGCGAAGAACCGCACATAATCGGTGCGTTTCGCCCAGCTCGCGGCATCCTCGCCGCCACCCGCGCCGTTCAGCAGATAGAGGATCGGCGCCGGGGATCGATCACGAGGCAAGATCACGTCCATCGGTATCACCCGGTCCATCGCGACCGAGTAGACGTACAGCACCTGCCGCTGCGGCCCCTCGATCGTCCGACCGACGATCTCCGCACGCACCGGCGTCGCCCGCGCCGACGCAAACGACATCGTCGCACCCAGCAACAGTGCTCCCAGTGCTGCCCCGACCGCGCGCAGCAACCTCATCGTTCTCGACAACCGATCAACGCCCCGGATGACGGCCCCAACCAATCCGGTGCACAACACTGTAGGACTGTCGCCGGCAAGTGAAAAGGGCTGATCTCCACGACAAAGGTGACGATCGGCCGAACGCCGACCAATCGATTCTTCGAACCCGGCAAATCTCCATATAGTGGTGGTGAGATCCTCGGTCAGTCGCGCGAAGGAGCCAGTCATGTCGAACTTCATCAACAAGATCAAAGAGGAAGCCAAGGCCGTCTCCGCCGCGATCGACCAGGAGCTGACGGTCCTCGAAGGTGTCGACGGCTACGACCCGCTCCGCGAGGACGACGACTCGGAGGACAGCGACACCACCGACGCAGGGGACGCCACCGTGGCCGCATCCGACGACACCGAAGGCGGCGGAACCCCCACCGCCCAGTAGCCGAGCGTGGTCGCCCGCCGCCTCCCCGACATCGCCGCCCTCGACGTCGTCGTCACGGTCGCACGACTCGGCAGCATGGGTGCCGCCGCCCGCGATCTCGGCATCAGCCAGCAGGCGGTGAGCGCTCGGGTCCGCAGCGTCGAACGCGAGCTCGGGGTGGAGATCTTCCTGCGCTCCGCAGGCGGCGTCGACGTCACCCCCAACGGTATGGCCGTGCTCGAGTGGGCCAACGCGCTCGTCGAGCGCGCCGCGCAATTCATGGCCGGGATCGATTCACTCGTCGACGCCCGACAGGCGACACTCGTCGTCGCCGCCTCCAAGACCGTCGCCGAATATCTGGTTCCGCGCTGGATCAGCACGCTGGCAACCCAGAGCGGCGTGAAACTGTCGGTGCGCCCGATGAACTCCACAGAGGTCATGGAGACCGTCCAGCACGGCGATGCCGATCTCGGATTCATCGAGAGTCCCGGGCCGACAGGCGATCTCGACAGCACCGTGGTGGCCAGAGACGAGCTGGTCGTGGTCGTCGCCCCCGGCCACCGCTGGTCCGACGGACACCGGGTCACCCTCGACGAACTGGCCACCACCCCTCTCATCCAGCGTGAGCCAGGATCGGGAACTCGCGTCACATTCGAAGCGGCGCTGCGTGATTCGGGTGTCGAGCCGACCGATCCGCTCATCGAACTCCGGTCGGTCACCGCGATACGCGCTTCGGTACTGACCTCCCCCGGCGCCGCGGTGCTGTCGCGCCTGTCGGTCGACGATGACATCGACGCGGGCCGCCTGGTTCGCGTCGACGTCGCCGGCCTGCGCATGATCCGGCCATTACGTGCTGTGTGGCGCAAGAACATCCGACTGCGCGGCCCGGCCCGGGATCTGCTCGACATCGCCGGGCAGGCCGGCCGGGCCGGGTCAGCCGTCACTTCTTGAGGTCGGGGTTCTCCTCGTAGACCTCCTTGATCAGCGACATATCGAAGATCTGTTCCGGCTTCAGCGTGTAACCGGCCTTCTCGAGCGCGACCATGTTCTCGGCAATGAGCGCGTCGGTCATCGTCAGCAGCCCGTTCGCCTTGGTGTCCGCCGAGACGACCAGACCGTTCTGCGCGGTGGCCTCCTTGGTCTGTTCGGCCTCGTCGAGCCCGAGGTCCTTGCCGTACTTGGTGACGGCAAGCTTCGCCGAACCGGCCGGGTCGGCGACCGCGTCATACCAACCCTGGATGTCGGCCTTCAGGAATGCCTTGAGCTTGTCGCGTTCGTTGTCGATCGTCTCCTGCCGCACCACCAGGGTTTCAGCGACCAACGGGAGATTGAAGTCGGCGAACAGGAAGTTGGTGTTCGGAAATCCACTGGCGGCCAGCGTGATCGGCTCGTTGGTCACATAGCTGACCCAGCCGTCCACATCACCGGTGGTCAGTGGTGTCGGGTCATACTGGACGGTGATCTTCTGGATGTCCGACTCGGTCATGTTGTTGGCCGTCAACAGCGCCTTGAAGACGTTCTCGTTGGACGCCTGCACACCGATCTTCTTGCCCTTCATCTCCTGAGGCGTCTTGATCGGCCGATCCGCCGAGGACACGATGCAGAACGGGTTCTTCTGATACGTGGCGGCGACCGTCATCAGTTTGGCGCCCTGCAGGATGACCGGGGCGGTGAGCTGCGGTGCGGTCATGCCGATCCACACCTTGTTCGACGTCAGGCCGGTCTCGACGCCGGTGCCCGCCCCGCCACCGGTCATCAGTTCCGGCGTGCCGACGCCTGCCTGATCGTAGTACCCGTTCTCCAAAGCCCAGTACTCACCGGCGAATTCGATGTTCTTCTGCCACGACAGCTGCACCTTCGGGTTGGTCGACGACGCACCCGAGGAGCTGGAGTCGCTGCCGCTGCTACACGCCGCCAGCACCCCGGTGGCCCCCAGGGCGCCGATCGCGCCGCCCGCCGTCAACGAGTACCGCAGAAATGACCGTCGGTCAAAGCCTCTGCGATGCAAGGAGTTGCTCATCTCTACCCTTTCCATTCCCCCCGGGATTCCGGAGAATCAGTTCTGCTGCATACCCATTCGTGTCAAAACGACCGTCTCCGCCACACCGACGACCGCGTAGATGACGATCGACGCCACGGTGATGACGAGGACAGATGCCCACAATTCGTCGTAGGCGGCGGCCGGAAGTGCTTGCTGCAGAGTCGCCCCCAGCCCCTTGTTGGTACCCAGCCATTCCGCGACGGTCGCGCCGACCAACGCCCCGGGCACCGACACCTTCGCCGCGCTGAACAGCGACGGCACCGCCGCCGGAATCGCGGCCATGCGCAGCGCGGTGACCGAACTCCCGCCGTAGACGGTGATCACGTCATTGATCTGTCGCGGCGCGTTGGCCAGTCCGGTCATGATCATCACCAGCGCGGGGAAGAACACCACGATGCCGCCCATGATCGCGACGACTGCCGCGCCGCGCCCGACGATCAGTGTGATGAGCGGTGTCATCGCGACCAGCGGCACCGACCGCAGGAGCATCGCGATCGGCATGAACGTCTGTGCCGCGGGGCGCGACAGGACGAACGCAGCCGCCGTCAGGATCGCCGCCGTCATACCCACGACGAACCCGATCGCCGCGTCTTTCAAGGTGATCCAGAGGTTGTCCAGGATCTCGGCGCGCGCCTGCGCCGCGTCGGGCGCGGTGAACAGGTAGTCGAACACGTCCACCGGCGTGCGACCGATGATGGGACCGATGTCGGGGAAGGCAAGCAGGAACAGCCACCAGATCACGAGGATCAGGACGAACGACAACAACAGCGACCCGAGGAATCGGGCGATGCTCCACAGCCCGGTTGCGGTCACCGCAGCACCGCCATTCCCGTCGACCACCGTGTCGCGAATCGCGCCAGCACGCTGATGATCGCGTAGGCGACGCCCGCGATGGCACCGCTGATCAGGGCGATCGCCCACACCTCGGGGATGTCGCCGCGCTGCTGCGCGACGATCATGGCCGGCCCGGCTCCCTGGTCGGGCATGGCGAGGAACTCGCCGAGCACCGCACCGAGTACGGCTGCGGGCGCGGCGATCTTCACCGCGGCCAGGGTGTTGGGCAGCGCCGACACGGACCGGACGCGCCACAGTTGGGCCAGCCGACCGCCGCCGTACACCTTGACGAGGTCGAGGCTGCCCTGATGCGGTGAGCGCAGCCCGCTGAGTGTCCCGATCATGGTGGTGAAGAAGACCGAGATCGCGGCCAGGAAGACGATCATCGTCTGGACCTGCGCGAACGCGACCTGGATGATCGGCGCGACCGCGATGATGGGTGTGCAGTACGAGATGATCGCGAGCTGGGTGGCGAGTCCTTCGACCGGCGGGATCAGTACCACCAGGACGGCCAGCGCGATGGCCAGACCGTTGCCCCACAGGAACCCGCGCGCCGCGAGTTCGACCGTCGACGAGAAGTTCTGGACGTAGAACGACACCCCGGTGTCGGCCATGGTCGAGAGCACCGCGCCGGGCGTCGGGATCGTGCCGTGAAACCAGTGCAGCGCGCCCGCGATCCACCACAGCAGGACCAATCCGGCGAGTCCGATCAGCCCGGCGTACCACCGGTTCGGCTTACCGGATTCACCCACTGGTGGCCTCCGCCATCGGCCGACCGTCGCCGCCGGTTCCCCCGCCGAACAACAGTCCGGACAGATGATCGTGGATGGCGTGGAACTCGGGGGTGCGCATCATCTCGGGCACCCGTGGCCGCGGCAGATCGATCGTCACCATCTCGATGACCCGGCCCGGGCGGGGACTCATCACCGCGACAACGTCGGACAGGAACACCGCCTCGGCGATCCCGTGGGTCACCATCAGGGTGGTGGCCGGCTTCTCGGTCCAGATCCGCAGCAGTTCGATGTTGAGCCGCTGCCGGGTCATGTCGTCGAGTGCGCCGAACGGTTCGTCGAGCAGCAGCGTGGTCGGCTTCACCACCAGCGCACGGGCGATCGAGACGCGTTGACGCATACCGCCGGACAGCGTTGCGGGCTTGCTCTTCTCGAATCCGGTGAGGCCGACGAGCTCGATCAGATCGGCGACGAGATCGTCGTCCACCGGCAACCGTCCGACCTGCAACGGCAGCTTGATGTTCGCCTCCACCGACCGCCACGGCAGCAATGCCGAGTCCTGGAAGGCGATGCCGAGTTCGTGATTGCGCTGCAGCTCCGCCGGCGACTGTCCGTTCATCAGTGCGGTACCCGACGTCGGCTCCTCCAGCCCGGCCAGAATCCGCAGCACCGTGGACTTACCGCATCCGGACGGGCCCAGCAGCGACAGGAATGCACCCTCGGAGGTGGCGAGGGAGATGTTGTCCAGCGCGGTGACGCTGGAGCCCCCGCGCAACGACCGTGTCGTGAAGGTCTTCGTCAGATCGGTGACATCGATGCCGGTACCCGGCGGCCGTGTGTCGGCAGTCATGAAGGGTGACGTTAGGAGCCGGGTGTTGCTGACTCATTACCGATTAATTATCACTGACCGCATTTCAATGATCGGTGACGGCGCCCGCCTCGGCCGGGTGAGCGCCGATGGCTCGCTCGCAGCTCGCCGCTATTCTGAACACGTCGATTGTCACATGGCATAGAGTGGCTGCGGTATCAGTGATGTGCGACACGGCAGGGAGGTCTTGGCGCTAATGCCATCGATCCGCGATCATCTTCAAACACTCTCCGACACGGTCGGGGCTGTACGCGTTCTCCAGCGGTCCGGGGCGCTGAACTTCGGCCGGCCCCGCGAGTTGCTCACCTCTGTCAAGCGGAGCAAGACCCTCGGGGCGCCCGCGACGATCATCCTGCACGGCGCCGAGGAGTACCCCGACGCGCCCGCCCTGACCGACGAACGCGGAACCCTCACCTTCGCCGAACTGCATCGCAACTCCAACGCGCTCGCGAACGAGCTGCTCGCCTCGGGTCTCACACCCGGCGACGTCGTCGGGGTGCTCGCCCGCGACCATCGCGGCCTGCTGACCGTCCTGATCGCCTCGGGCCTGGCCGGGGTCCGCCTCGCGATGATGAACACCGGCTTCGGCAAGACACAATTCGCCGAGGTGGCCGAACGCGAGAACGTGAAGGCGATGCTCTACGACGAGGAGTTCATCGACCTCCTCGACGGTCTGCCCGCCGACCTCCCCCGCTACCTGACCTGGGTCGACGGCGACCGCCCGATTCCCGACGGGGTCAAGACCCTCGACGACATCGTCGCGACCGGCGACACCAGCTCACCGCCCGAGCCGAAGGAGATCGGCGGTCTGGTCATCCTGACCAGCGGCACCACCGGGCTGCCGAAGGGCGCCCAGCGCGGGAAGTTCTCTCCGTTCACCAGCGCCCTGCTCCTCGATCGGGTACCCATCCCGCAACACGGTGCGGCGGTGATCGTGTCGCCGATCTTCCACTCGACCGGGTTTGCCCTGTGGGGTGTGTGCACGGCGTTGGGGAACAAGACGGTCGTGATGCGCCGTTTCGACGCCGAGAAGACGCTCGCCGCGATCGCCGACAACCGGGCCGACGTGCTCGTCGCGGTTCCGACGATGCTGCACCGGATGGTGGCGCTCGGCCCCGACATCATCAAGCGTTACGACCTGTCCTCGCTGAAGATCATCATCATCGCCGGTTCGGCCCTGTCCCCCACGCTGTCCGAGGCGGTGCAGGACGCGTTCGGCGATGTCCTCTACAACATGTACGGGTCCACCGAGGTCGCCATCGCATCGATCGCGCAGCCGCACGAACTGCGCCAGGCCCCCGGCACCGTCGGCCGGGCCCCGGTCAGCAGCCACCTGGCGCTCTTCGACGAGAACGACCAGCGGATCACCGACACCAACGTGCGCGGACGCCTCTTCGTGAAGAACGGTGCGCCCTTCGAGGGCTACACCGACGGTCGTAACAAGCAGATCATCGACGGCTACATGTCGACCGGTGACATGGCCCGCTTCGACGAGAACGGTCTGATGTTCATCGAGGGCCGCGACGACGACATGATCGTGTCGGGCGGCGAGAACGTCTATCCGCTGGAAGTGGAGAACCTGCTCGCCGAGCACGCGGACGTCGCCGATGTGGCCGTCGTCGGTGTCGATGACGACGAGTTCGGTACCCGGTTGCGCGCGTTCATCGTCCGCAAGCCCGGCGCCGACCCCCAGGTCGACGACATCAAGGCGCATGTCAAGTCGAATCTTGCCCGCTACAAGGTACCGCGCGACGTGGTGTTCCTCGACGAACTGCCCCGCAACCCCACCGGAAAGCTGGTGCGACGGCAACTGCCGACCGGCCCGCTGACCTGATCTGCGGGCGCCGCGGTTCCCGCGGGTCGAGTAGCAGCGAACGGAGTGCGTCGCGTATCGAAACCCCCTGGCGGAGATCTCGATACGCCCTCCGCTGGCGCTCCGGGCTACTCGATCAGCGGGGTAGGTCGCCAGCGCGGGCAACACTCCCCCGATTCGCGGATGCCCGCAGCGCCGGCGAGCGTCAACCCGCTCCCTGAGGAGCCTCCGAGCGTCACCCCCGCCCCCTGAGGAGCCTCCGAGCCTGCGAGCGTCACCCCCGATCCCTGAGGAGCCTCCGAGCCTGCGAGCGTCACGAAAGGCGCCCTTCGTGACACTCGGCTAGCGCCTCGTTCCTCAGGGACCGAGTAGACGGTTCACCCGATCGCAGCCCAATCCCCGCTCCCTGAGGAGCCTCCGAGCCTGCGAGGATGCGTCACGAAGGGCCCCTTCGTGACACTCGGCTACCGCCTCGCTCTCAGCGAGCGG
Organism: Gordonia sp. LMA484; assembly: GCF_058129505.1. Lineage (NCBI taxonomy): Bacteria > Bacillati > Actinomycetota > Actinomycetes > Mycobacteriales > Gordoniaceae > Gordonia > Gordonia sp. LMA484. The sequence continues at coordinate 6,134,782 of NZ_CM176700.1, read as the reverse complement.
TGGAGCTTCCCCAGATCGCGTCTCCAGTCAGGCCGCACGCATCGCCAGGTTGATGGTCGCCACCATCGCGTCGACGGCGAACTTGGGTTTCACGTTCACGTCGAGCGCGGTGCGGCATTCCAGAACAGCCTCCACACAGCGCAACAACTGTTCCGGGGTGGCGTACGCGGCCATCGGGACGGCGATGTCGTCGGCCTTGTCGGGGTGCATCGGCCTCACCTGCGCCCCGACCGCGATCACCAGTGCATCGCGGAACAACGCGGCCAGATCGACGAGCGCCCGGTCGAGCACATCGCGCGAGACCCGAGTGGCCCGCGACTTCTGCCGCTTCTCCAACTCCTTGAGCGCGCCGGCGGTGCCGCGCGGGGGGCGGGCGGTGCCCTTGCCGGTGCCACCGGCACCCAACGCGGTCTTCATCTCTTCGGTCTCGGACTCGTCGAGTTCGGAGCTGATCGCCCTGGCCGCGTCCTCGGCGGACCGGACCAACGCTTCCGCGGCTGCATAGGCCGTCGAATCACGGGTCGCCGCCCGGGCCAGACCGAGTGCCTTCTCCCGCTGGGCGCGGGCATCGTCGTCGGTGGCCAGACGCTTGGCACGCCCGATGTGACCGCCGCAGACCCCGGCCGCCCAGGCCGCTCGTGTGGGGTCGATGCCGTCGCGCGCCACCAGCACCCGTTCGATGTCCGCGACCGACGGGGTGGCCAGCGCGATGTGGCGGCAGCGAGATCGCAGGGTGACGGAGATGTCCTCCGGATCGACCGACGGCGCACACAACAGGAACACCGTGCGCGACGGAGGTTCCTCGACAGCCTTGAGCAGCGCGTTCGCGGCCTGCTCGGTGAGCCGGTCGGCGTCCTCGACGATGACGATCTGCCACCGCCCGGTCCCCGGCCGCCGCGCCGCGGCCTGCACGACGTCACGGGCCTCGAACACCGACAGACTCAGTCCCTGCGGGACCACGTGTCGCACGTCGGCGTGGGTCTGCGCCATCACCGTGACGCAGGCACGACATTCCCCGCACCCCACCTCGTTCTCGGACTGGCACTGCAGCGCCGCCGCGAAGCAGGTCGCGGCCACCGACCGCCCACTGCCCGGCGGCCCGGTGAACAGCCACGCATGGGTCATCGCCGCCCGGGATGCACCGTCGTAGACGTCGCCGACGGCACCCGGCAGATCGGAATCGGCACCATCGGCGAACATCGAGATCGCGCCGGCGGCGCCTTCGTCGAGGCGTGCGGCGACACCGCGGGCGGATCGGGCGGCCGAGGCGAGCTCCTCGGCCACTGCGACCTGCCCGGTCAGACGATCGAAGACATTTGTCACACCGCCAGCGTAATGCGCAGTTCAGACACCGCTGATGGACCTGTGCGTGTTTAACAACTGCAAGCAGGCGGCTACCGTTGTTACGTGATTGAACGTCGGTCTCGGTGGTCAAAGGGCCTGCACCTGGCCCGATGGCTCATACACACACCGTGGCCGATCCTTGCCCTGGACATGCTGCGGGCAAACGTCGTCGGCGCGTTGTTCACGTTCGCCTTCCTCCGGTTCGGCATGCCGCTGCAGGATTCCATCAGTCTGGACGAGATCACCGCGCTCAATCAGGCCATCTTCGCGATCTATCTGGTCGTCGCGATGCTGGTCGGCGCGTTCCTCAGCATCCAGTTGTCGCTGCCTGTCCTCGTCTGGCATCGACGGCGTACCCGGCTGGACAACGACTCGGCTCGGCGTCGGGCACTGCGACTCCCCTACGTGTTGTCGGTCGTCAACCTGGGTCTCTGGGTCGTCGGCGGTGTGCTGTTCACGATGGTCAACTTCGCGGTGTCGCACCGGAATGCGTTCATCGTGGCGATGGCCAGTGGCATCGGAGCACTGGTGACGTGCGTGCTCTCCTACATGCAGGCCGAGAAGGTGCTGCGGCCGATCACCGTGGCGGCAATGGCCAATGATCCGAACGGCGCGGTGGCGCCGAGCGTCACGACCCGGATCGCCGTGTTCTGGGTGGTCAGCGTCGTCGCGCCGTTGGCGGTCATCATCGGTTTGATCACCTTGCAGCGTCTCGGCTGGATCGAGACCGATCCGGCCGGTCTGCAACGTCCGATCCTGTGGATGTCGGGCGCGGCGCTGGCGTTCAGCGTGATCGCGATCGTCCGGGTCGTGGCCGCGATCAACGACCCGATCAAGCAACTGCGCCGTGCCCAGAGCAAGGTCAGTGACGGCGATCTGAATGTCGCCGTGAAGATCTACGACGGCAGTGACCTCGGCCTGCTGCAAGCCGGTTTCAACGACATGGTCGCCGACCTGCGCGAGCGGCAGCAGCTGCGCAACCTGTTCGGCCGGTACGTCGGCGAGGACGTCGCCCGCCGCGCCATCGAGACCGGCACCGAGCTCGGGGGCGAGGAACGCTACGTCGGGGTGTTGTTCGTGGACATCGTCGGGTCGACGCGCCTGGCGGTGAACCGTCCGCCGCGCGAGGTGGTCGAGCTGCTCAACGAGTTCTTTCGGGTCGTGGTGGCCGTCGTCGGACGCCACGGCGGGTTCGTCAACAAGTTCCAGGGTGACGCGGCGTTGGCGATCTTCGGGGCGCCGCTGGATCTCGAGGATTTCGCCGGGTGCGCCCTGGCCTCGGCCCGCGAGCTCCGTTCCGAGCTGTACCGCACCCTCGGTGACACCGACATCGGTATCGGGGTCTCCGCCGGCAAGGCGATCGCCGGGCACATCGGCGCCGAGGAGCGCCTCGAGTACACCGTGATCGGCGACCCGGTGAACGAGGCCGCTCGCCTCACCGAACTCGCCAAGGACGAGCCGACGCGAGTGCTCGGATCGGCTCGCGCCGTGTTCCTGGCATCGCAGGCCGAATCGGAGCACTGGGAGATCGGGGAGGGCGTCGAACTGCGCGGCCGGGGCATCGAAACACTGCTGGCGCGGCCCTTGCTCGAACCGATGGGAACCTGAGCCGGGCCCGGCGCTGTGTCACCGCCGATTCCACATCGGTGGATTCCGCACCCTGCGGGGCGTCACGCACGTGCAGATCGCGTGAATTCTCACGGACACGGCCTGCAGCGGCGCCGACAGGTCATACGCTCGGGAACGTTCACGCAACCCAGGTAGTGGGATCGAGGATCAATGAGCGAGTCGCGATCGGTGATCGGAAATCCGCTGCCGCCCACGCGGATGTTGCCGTTCCCGCCGAAGCGGTCGGGCAGCATCGCGGGGCGGACCATGCAGGAGTCCACCTACAGCCCGCTGCCCCCGGAGCGCCACCTGCCCGACGACGCCCCCAACGTGTTGGTCATCCTCATCGACGACGCCGGTCCGGCACTCCCGTCGACGTTCGGCGGCGCCATCCAGACGGAGACGCTCGATCGTGTCCGGGAGAACGGGATCGGTTTCAACCGCTTCCACACGACGGCGATGTGTTCGCCGACGAGGGCATCGCTGCTCACCGGCCGCAACCACCATCGGGTCGGCAACGGTCAGATCGCCGAGCTCGCCAACGACTGGGACGGCTACTCCGGCCACATTCCCAAGAGCAGTGCGACGATGGCCGAGGTTCTCCGCAACTACGGATATGCGACGGCGGCGTGGGGCAAGTGGCACAACACCCCTGCCGAGGAGACCACGAAGGCCGGACCCTATGAGAATTGGCCGACCGGGGTCGGCTTCGAGTACTTCTACGGATTCCTCGCCGGAGAGGCATCCCAATACGAACCGAACCTGGTCCGCAACACCACATCGGTACTTCCACCCAAGACACCTGAGGAGGGCTACCACCTCAGCGAGGACATCGCCGACGACGCCATCGGGTGGCTGCGCGATCACAAGGCGCTCGCGCCCGACAAGCCATTCTTCATGTACTGGGCTACCGGATGCCTGCACGGGCCGCACCACATCATGAAGGAGTGGGCGGACAAGTACGCCGGCAAGTTCGACGACGGGTGGGACGCGTACCGGGAGCGGTCACTCGAGGGCGCGAAGGCGGCCGGCTGGGTGCCGCAGGACGCCGAACTCACGGCCCGACCGGAGAGCCTGGCCGGATGGGACGAGATCCCCGAGCATCAGAAGCCGTTCCAGCGCAGACTGATGGAGGTGGCTGCCGGTTTCGGCGAACACGCCGACGTGCAGGCGGGCCGGCTGCTCGACGAGCTTGACCGGCTCGGTTACACCGACAACACCGTCGTCGTCTACATCTGGGGAGACAACGGATCATCAGGTGAGGGCCAGAACGGGACGATCAGCGAACTCCTCGCGCAGAACCAGATCCCCACCACGGTCGACCAGCACATCGCCGCGCTCGACGAACTCGGCGGCCTCGACGTCCTCGGTTCCCCGGCTACCGACAACCAGTACCACGCCGCGTGGGCGTGGGCCGGCTCGTCCCCGTACCAGGGCATGAAGCTGCTCGCTTCCCATCTCGGCGGCACCCGCAACCCGATGGTCATCCAGTGGCCGGATCGCATCACCCCGGACCCGGATCCGCGGACCCATTTCACCCATGTCATCGACCTCGTGCCGACGATCTACGAGATCATCGGCATCTCGCACCCCGACCTCGTCAACGGCATCCCGCAGGACCCGATCGACGGCACGAGTTTCGCCTACGCGATCGACGACAAGACGGCCGCAGAAGGTCGCCGGACACAGTACTTCGAGATCATGGGAAGCCGATCCATCTACGCCGACGGGTGGATGGCGTCGGCGATCGGCCCACGACTGCCCTGGGTTCCCGGAGCTCCTCCCGGGATCAAGACATGGACGCCCGATCAGGACCGGTGGGAGCTCTATCACCTCGACGAGGACTGGAGTCAGGCCCACGACCTCGCCGAACAGCACCCAGAGAAACTCGCCGAGCTCAAGGAGATGTTCGCCATCGAGGCGGCCCGCAACGACGTCCTCCCGATCGGCGGGGGCCTGTGGGTGGTCACGATGCACCCCGAACAGCGCATCGCCCCACCGTATTCGGAATGGGAGATGACCGGCGACACGGTCCGTGTACCCGAGTTCTGCGCTCCCGCCCTCGGCAACCGACCGAACACTGTCCGGATCGACCTCAGCATGGGCGAGCGCGCTAACGGCGTGCTGTACAAGCTCGGCGGCGCGGGCGGCGGACTCACCTGTTTCCTGATCGACGGTGTGCTGACCTACGAATACAACCTGTTCCTCGTGCAGCGCACCACGATCGCCGTGCCGAAACCTCTCGACGCCGGCGACCACACCATCGAGATCGAGACCACCTACGTCGAGCCGAGGCTGGGCGGGCCACTCGCGGTGACCTTGCGGGTCGACGGCACCGAGGCGGCGTCGGGAACCGTTCCGATCAGCGCGCCGCTACTGTTCAGCGCCAACGACTGCCTCGACATCGGGCGTGCCTACGGCGGCGCCGTGTCACGCGCCTACGTGGACAAGATGCCGTTCGCGTTCGACGGCACCATCGGGCGAGTGCACGTCGCCTACGCGGTCCCGGCAGACGCCTGACGCCCTTCGTGACACTCGGCTGGCGCCTCGTTCCTCAGGGAGCGGGTCAAGAACGAGTCGCACATCCCGCAGCGCGGGCAGACCAAACCCACCGCACCCAAGCACGTCCGGGCGCCAGCAGACCGAACCCCACCGCACCCAAGCACGTCCGGGCGCCGGCAGACCGAAACCACCGATCCCTGAGGAACCCCGGAGCGCTAGCGGAGGGGTGTCACGAAGGGCGCCCTTCGTGACACTCGGCTGGCGCCTCGTTCCTCAGGGACCGGATTTGATCAGGCGCGCGAAACCGACCGATTCGATCAAGCACATGAAGAACCGACCGATTCGATCGAGCCGACCAAGAAGCGAGCGGTTTGAGCACGTACTGAAGAACCGACCGGATTCGACCAAGTGTGAAACCGACCGATCCGATCAAGCGCCTGAGACCGTTCAGTCCGCCGACTTCTTGGCAGCCTTCTTCGCGGTCGTCTTCTTGGCCGTCGTCTTCTTGGCCGCGGTTTTCTTGGCGGCCGTCTTCTTGGCCGGCGCCTTCTTCGCGGCGGCCTTCTTGGTCGTCCGCTTCTTCGCCGGGCCGCGTGCCCGCCGGTCGGCCAGCAACTCCATCGCCCGTTCCGGCGTGATCGAGGCGACCTCGTCGCCCTTGCGCAGGCTGGCGTTGGTCTCGCCGTCGGTCACGTACGGCCCGAACCGACCGTCCTTGATCACCATCGGCTGCTCGCTGACCGAGTCGTTGCCGAGCTCCCGCAACGGCGGCGCGGCGGCCTGGCGGCCTCGACGCTTCGGTTCCGAGTAGATCTTCAGCGCGTCGTCGAGAGTGATCTCGAAGAGCTGTTCCTCGTTGGCCAGCGACCGCGAATCGGTGCCCTTCTTCAGGTAGGGCCCGTACCGCCCGTTCTGCGCGGTGATCTCATCACCCGACTCCGGGTCGACCCCGACGACCCGCGGCAGCGACAGCAGCTTGAGCGCATCGTCGAGAGTGACCGTCGAGATGTCCATCGTCTTGAACAATGATCCGGTGCGCGGCTTCGGCCCGGCCTTCTTGGCGGCCTTCTTCGCGGGCGCCTTCTTGGCGGTCTTCGTCGCGGTTCCGCCGTTGCCGGACGGCGCGTCGTCGAGCTGCACGACGTCCGCGCCGGAACCGCCACCGTCGCGCGGTGTCGGGCCGGCCGGGACCGTCGCGGGCGCATTGCCGTTGCCCTCGCCGTCGTCGTCGGACGGCAGGATCTCGGTCACGTAGGGACCGAACCGGCCTTCCTTGGCGACGATCTCGTTGCCGGTGACCGGGTCGTGGCCGAGTGAGCGCCCCTCCTGCGGCGTCGCGAACAACTTCTCCGCGACCGCGAGAGTCAACTCGTCCGGCGTGATGTCGGCGGGCAGGTTGGCCCGCTGCAGATCCGGGTCGGCATCCGGACCCGCGACGTTGCGTTCCAGATACGGCCCATAGCGGCCCACCCGCACGAAGACCGGTCGGCCCTCGTCGTCGTCGAACAGACGGATCGAATTGACCTCGCGTGCGTCGATCTCCTCGAGGTTGACGCCGACGAGCTTCTTCAGACCGCCGTGCTTGGCGATGTCCGACCCGGCGATCGCGGCGTCATGCTGTCCGTCCGGAGCACCGTCACCGAAGTAGAACTCGGTCAACCAGCGGGTGCGGTTCTCGTTGCCGCTCGCGATCTGGTCGAGATCGTCCTCCAGCGAGGCGGTGAAGTCGTAGTCGACGAGATTCTCGAAATACGCTTCGAGCAACCCGACGACGGCGAACGCGATCCACGACGGGACCAGCGCATTGCCTTTCTTCACCACGTAGCCGCGGTCCTGGATGGTCCCGATGATCGACGCGTAGGTCGACGGCCGGCCGATGCCAAGTTCCTCGAGCACCTTGACCAGCGACGCCTCGGTGAACCGGGCCGGCGGGTTGGTCGAGTGCCCGTCGGCGGCCAGCTCCGTCGCGGTCAGCGCCTGGCCCTCGGTCAGGTTCGGCAGGCGGTTCTCGGCGTCGTCCGCCTGACCGCCCGTCTGCTCGTCGACGGTCTCGACATAGGCCGACAGGAAGCCCGGGAAGGTGATCGTGCGGCCCGACGCGGCGAAGGTGCACTGCTCGCCCGACGTCGCGGCACCGGAGATCCGCAGGCTCATCGTGGTGCCCTTGGCGTCGGCCATCTGAGAGGCGACGGTGCGCTGCCAGATCAGCTCGTAGAGCCGGAACTCGTCGGTCTCGAGCTGATTGGCCACCTGCCCCGGTGTCCGGAAGGACTCACCGGCGGGCCGGATCGCCTCGTGCGCCTCCTGCGCGTTCTTCACCTTGCGGTTGTACTGACGCGGCGTCGGATGGACGAACGAGTCCCCGTAGAGTTCGCGGGCCTGGGCGCGGGCGGCGTTGATGGCCGACTCCGACAGCGATGTCGAGTCGGTACGCATGTAGGTGATGAAACCGTTCTCGTACAGACGCTGCGCGATCCGCATGGTGCGATCGGAGGAGAACCGGAGCTTGCGGCCGGCTTCCTGCTGCAGCGTCGACGTCATGAACGGCGCGTAGGGACGCCGGGTGTACGGCTTCTCCTCGACCGAGGTCACGGTCATGGCGGCGCCGTCGAGGGCGGCCGCCAGGCTGGTGGCGCGCGCGCCGTCGAGGACCAGCACGCCGTCAGACTTCTTGAGCGCACCGCGGGCGTCGAAGTCGCGGCCCGTCGCCACCCGGGCGTCGTCCACCGAGACGAGTCGCGACGAGAAGGTCCGCGGCGTCGAGCTGGATTCGGCCCCGACATCCATGGTCGCGGCGATGTCCCAGTACTCCGCCGAGACGAAGGCCATCCGCTCGCGCTCCCGGTCGACGATGATCCGGGTGGCCACCGACTGGACGCGGCCCGCCGACAGCTTCGGCATGACCTTCTTCCACAGCACCGGGGACACCTCGTAGCCGTAGAGCCGGTCGAGGATGCGCCGCGTCTCCTGGGCGTCGACGAGGTCGATGTCGAGGTCACGCGGGTTCTCGGCAGCAGCCCGGATGGCCGGTTCGGTGATCTCGTGGAACACCATCCGCTTGACCGGGATCTTCGGCTTGAGCGTCTCCAGCAGATGCCAGGCGATCGCCTCACCCTCGCGGTCACCGTCCGTCGCGAGGTAGAGCTCGTCGACGTCGCGCATCAGCGACTTGAGTTCGGTGACCGTGGACTTCTTGTCCGCGGAGACCACGTAGAGCGGCTCGAAGTTGTCGTCGACGTTCACCCCGAGGCGGGCCCACGATTCGCCCTTGTACTTCGCCGGGACGTCGGCGGCGCCGCGCGGAAGGTCGCGGATGTGGCCGCGCGAGGACTCCACGACATAGTTCGCGCCGAGGTAACCCGCGATCTTGCGGGCCTTGGTCGGCGACTCGACGATGACCAATCGTCGGGTCGTGCTCCCGTTCGCGGGAGCGGCGGTGCTGGTATCGGCCACCGGGCGTCCTTACTTCGCTTTCGCTGCTGGTGTCGGGCGAGACGAGGAGATCCTCGTCAGCCGCACGACACTCGATGAGGTTTGTACCTTATATATAGCGTCGTCTGCACACTCGGATTCCCACCATCAAAGCCCCAGTGTGACAAATTGCGCCACCGATACCGAGAATTGGCAGGTCAGAGGGGTATCGAAGAAATTCAGATGTGTTGAGCCCGTCAGTGCATCGAGTCACCGACCACGGGCCACTGCTCGGCCGCGCCCGGTTCGGTCGGCGGTTCCCCGACATACTCGAGCAGATGCGTCAGACGGCGCTTGCCGGCGATCCGTAGGGCCGGCGACTGGCCCCGCGTGCCGACCAGCGTAGGCGCGACCCCCACCCGCATCAACGCGGTCGCGAGCAACGCATGGGTGTCGGGCGCGTGCGCGTCGAGGCCCAGCAGATAACGGTCTGACTCACGTTCACCGGCCGCGATGGTCCACAGCCGCAGTGCCCGCGGTGACGGCACCCAGCCGGCCGGCATCGCCTTGACGGCGCCTGCCGACCATCGGCGGTGCAGCTCGTCGAGTTCGTGACACGGGGCGGTCCGGGCGATCGGATTGCCCTCGTCGGACATCACCACTTCGGCAGTCGCGCCGGCAGCGGTCATCTCCTCGACGAGGGCGCGTGCGCGCCACTCATCGGGCACGACCACTGACACCCGCGTACCCGACTCCGACCGGACTGCCTGGCCATGCGTGGCAAGCAGACCCGCCAGATCCTCGTACGCAGGTTGGTCGATCTGCGCCGAGAAGAACGACAACTGGCCCACACACCGAGGTTACTGCGTGTTCGTGCCATCGGGGTTGCACGCAGCGCCCGTGCGCGCCCCGAGAAAAAGACGCTCCCGGCCACCATGTCGGTGACCGGGAGCGACTTCGCTCAAGCTTGCTTCGCAGCTTGCAGGAGGCGACTCCTAGACAGCGCGGACGCCAGTGGCCTGCGGGCCCTTGGTTCCCTGGCCGACCTCGAACTCGACCCGCTGGTTCTCCTCGAGGGTGCGGAATCCCGAGCCCTGGATTTCGGAGTAGTGGACGAACACGTCGTCGGACCCCTCATCAGGTGCGATGAAGCCGAAGCCCTTTTCCGCGTTGAACCACTTCACAGTTCCCTGTGCCATTACTGCAATCCTTTACATACATTCCAACTGACGCGACACGATGGTCTCGTGTCGTTGGTCGGTTCCGACCGCCATACCTCGAAAGATCCCCACGGAGAGCCCGCCAAATCAGCTTCAGTACCACGGTCACAACACGATCTCGGGAAAACACCGGAAGTCCCGGCGCCTCCCGAAAGCTGCGACCGCCACTAGTCAATCACGTTCGGACGCCGTGCGATAGTCACCCCAACCAACCTGCGTGAAAACCTGGCGATTTTCGTCGTCAGGACATATCGAAGTAACATCGAGGTCCCATGTCGACCTTCGACGTGGACCAGGTGAGTCGCCAAACAATGCAGAATCCCTCGTTCGGGTCCGAACTCCTCCGCCGCAGCATGGCCGGGACCGAGACCGCTTCGACGACGCTGACACACATGTCGGTGATCCCCTCGCGGACAGCGTCTTTCGTGGACTGGCCGGACTGGGCCGCACCAGCGCTGGTGGCCGCGTTCGTCGAATCCGGGATCGACAAACCGTGGGTGCATCAGATGACCGCGGCAGACCTGGCCTATCGCGGAAACCACGTGGCGCTCTGCACCGGTACCGCATCCGGGAAATCGCTGGCGTATCAGTTACCCATTCTGACCACACTGTTGAAGGATCCGAATTCCACGGCGCTGTATCTTTCACCAACAAAGGCGCTGGGTGCCGACCAGATCCGTTCGGTCTCATCGCTACTCGCGACGCGGGCTCGGGACGTGGGCGAGGATGTTCAACGCGAGTTCACACATCTGCAACCTTGCGCCTACGACGGTGACACCGACGTCGAGATCCGCCAGTGGGCCCGTGCGCACTCCCGATGGATCTTCACCAACCCGGACATGCTCCACATCGGGATCCTGTCCGGCCATGCGCGCTGGCGGCACTTCTTCCGACACCTGCGCTACATCGTCGTCGACGAAGCACACCATTACCGCGGTGTATTCGGTTCGCACACAGCGCTGGTTCTTCAACGCCTGTTGCGGATTGCGCGGTCGGCCGGCGGCGATCCGACCGTCATCGGCACCAGCGCGACGATGGCCGAACCGGCGGAAGCGTTGACGCGCTTGATCGGCGAGCCCGCCGTGGCCGTCACCGAGGATGCCTCGCCGCGCGGCGAACGGACCGTCGCGCTGTGGGAACCCGACTTCCTGCCCGCGGTCACCGGCGAGCACGGGGCGCCGGTCCGGCGTTCCGCGGGTGCCGAATCGGCGCGTCTGCTGGCCGATTTCGTCGTCGAGGGAGCCCGCACCCTCTGCTTCCAACGAAGCCGCCGAGGCGTGGAGCTCACCGCGCGTCAGGCGCGGCATCTGTTGGCGCAAACCGCGCCCGAGCTGGTGGATCGGGTGGCCGCCTACCGCGCAGGCTATCTGGCCGACGACCGACGCAAGCTCGAGCGGGCCATCGCCGACGGCGACCTGGTCGGTGTGGCCACCACCAACGCACTCGAACTCGGTGTGGACATCAGCGGGCTGGACGCGGTCATCGTCGGCGGCTACCCGGGGACCGTCGCGTCGTTCTGGCAGCAGGCCGGCCGCGCCGGACGTCAACGCACCTCCGGCGATTCGCTCGTCGTCCTCGTCGCCCGCGACGACCCGCTCGACACCTACCTCGTCCACCATCCCGACGCCCTGCTGGGACGCCCGGTCGAGACGACGGTGACCGACCCGACCAACCCCTACATCCTCAAGCCTCACCTGCTGTGCGCGGCCGCCGAGCTCCCCTTGCGCGACAGCGAGATCGCGGCCTGGCACGCCACCGATGCGGTCGCCGAACTGGCCGCCGACGGTATGCTGAAACGACGCAAGGCCGGCTGGTATGTGGCCGCGGGCATCGAACCGCATGCCGACATCGACATCCGCGGCGGCATCGGCGGGCAGGTGCTGATCGTCGACACCACGACCTCCCAGCTGCTCGGCACCGTCGATTCGGGCCGCGCGCCCTCCACTGTCCATCCCGGGGCGCTGCACATCCATCAGGGCGAGTCGTATGTCGTCGACGAGCTGGATCTGACGGACGGTCTGGCACTGGCGCATCCGGAGGAACCCGACTGGACGACGTCGGCGCGCGAGACCACCGACGTGACGATCACCGACATCGTGGCACGCCGCGAGTGTGGGGACCTGACGGTGGCGCTCGTGGACGTCGACGTCACCCATCAGGTCGTCGGCTATCTCCGCACACTGTTGTCCGGGGAGGTCCTCGACTCGGTGGAGCTGGACATGCTTCAACAGACCTTGAGCACGCGTGCGGTGATGTACACGCTGACCCCGGAAGCGCTGGAAGACGTCGGGGTCACGGTCGGTCGGTTCCCCGGTGCGCTGCATGCCGCCGAACACGCGGCCATCGGACTGCTGCCTCTCGTGGCGTCGTGTGATCGGTGGGACATCGGCGGGTTGTCGACGAACCAGCACCCCGACACCGGGCTGCCGACGGTGTTCGTCTACGACGGCTACATGGGTGGTGCCGGTTTCGCCGACCGCGGGTTCGCGGCCTTCGGCACCTGGATCGCCGCCACCCGTGATGCCATCGCCAGTTGCCGGTGCGAGACCGGGTGTCCGTCGTGTGTGCAGTCGCCGAAGTGCGGCAACGGTAACGATCCACTCGACAAAGACGGCGCGATCAAGGTGCTGACCCTGTTGAGTCGGCGATACTCGACATATGACTGACGATCGCGCAGACGGACGAGAGGACTTCGCACACACGATCACCTCCGTGCGACCCGCCTACTTCCTGCTCGCACGACCGACCGAGCACACCGATGAACTGCCGGCCAACATCGGTGAACGTGACGTGTTCTTCGACGCCGACACCGCCATGGACGCCCTCGACCTGCACTACGCCTGGTGCGCCGCGCAACGCGGCGGATTCCACGCCGCCGTGGTCCGCAGCGCGCACTGGTATCTGCAGAGCGCGATGGTCGGACCCCAGGTGACTCCCGGGCTCGGCGAGGTGTACCTCGCCACCGAGGGACCGGGCGGTGCTCGCGCCATCGCGGGCGGTTTTCTCACCGAGGGTGAACTCGTCCACTGGACGTCCTTCGTGCGCGCCGCGAGCCGCTACATGACGGTCGCCCCGGACGCGCTCACCCCCGAACCGGTCTTCGAACTCGCCTATTTCGGTGACGACACGGTGGACTTCGGCCACATCTGGTTCTCGCCGTTGCAGTCTCGTCGGGTCTATCCGAAGCGGATCGTCGTCGACGACGAGAGTTGACCAGAGCCGATCAGGCGCCGCCGTCGCCGGCACGATAGGCCGCCACGACCGGTTCGAGTTCGGCCGGTGTGGCACCGTGCATGATGACCGCGTCGGCACCGTGGTCGAACTCCTTTCGGACACGAACCGCGCACTGGTGCGGTGAGCCGGTGGCCGCGGGCTCCAGCCAGTCGTCGGGGATCAGCGTGGCGATGTGCTCGATCTGCTCGGCGCTGGCCTTGTGGTCGATGCCGCCGGGGATGGAGGTGACCACCGTGTCCTCCCGGAAACGCTGCAGCACGGCCGGGTCCCAGTCGTTGGTCTTGACCAGCAGATCTCCGTAGCCCTGCAGATAGGTCGCCAGCCTGCCGACCGTCTTCTTCATGCGTAGTTCCTCGGGCAGGTGATCTCCCACGGTCGCGAAGCACGACCAGACGCGGACGCTGTCGGGGTCGCGGCCGGCCTGTTCCGCGGCCTGCTTCACCGTCTTCACGCTGCGCTGCACGGTTTCCGGCGTGAAGTAGGTGTGCAGGATGACGTCGTCGAATGCCCGGCCGCCCAACGCAAGGGTCTGCGGGCCGAACGCCACCAGGGCCAACCGGATGTCCTCGTCGAAGTCGGGGTCGAGGAACAACAGGTCGTAGTTGCCGATCGGGCCGTCGTGGTTGAAGATCAGCTCCCCATGCCAGAGCCGCCGCATCACCTGGGCGAAATCCTCCATCTGTGCCGTGGTGACCGCCGGGACCCCGAACGCCGCGTACATGGCGGCGATACCGCGGCCGAGGCCGAGCGTGAACCGGCCGCCGGAGAGTCGATGCATCGTCGTGGCCCACGATGCGGTGATCAGCGGATGGCGGGTGTTGTGGTTGGTTGCCGCGGTGGCGATCTGCATCCGTTCGCTGACCGCGCACGCGGCGCCCACCAGGGACGACGCCTCCTTGACATTCCACCGCTCGGAGATGAACGCGGTGCCGAAGCCCAACGCCTCACCCTGCCGCGTCTCGTCCATGAGCGCCGCGGGACCCTCACCGCCGGCGCCGGCCAGCAGGTAGTAGCCCAACTCGTCGAGTACCCGTGGTTCACTCATCGACTCCCCCTTCAATCGCTGTCCGTGGCCGCGCTCCCCTGTGCATTCAATACGGAAACACCAACAGTTGTGATGCTTTTGCCGTCCCCGGTCGGCGGCCGGATGGACGAGCCGTCCACCCTTGCACTCGGTGGTGAGTCGTGAACCGGTCACCACCTCATCGGATCGGCCGAACCGTTGCCTGCCCGGCGGCGGGTCATCCCACCGGCCCGGCACGCGCGGACGCCGTCGCGACGTGGACACCGAACGGGCCCAGTGCGACCCGCACACCGACCGTCAGGATCACATCGACGCCGTCGACGGTGCAGCGCTCGATCGTGGCACCGACCGCCTGAGCGACGGCGATTCGACGGCCCGCCGCGCACGGATCCGGTTCGGCGAGCGCGTGATGCTGCGCCGCCGCGAGAGCGGCGAGATCGGCGGCCGACTGCGCCCGATGCCGTGCCAGCACCGCGGCGCCGACGTAGAGCACCAACACGATCACCGCCGTGATCGACGCGATCACGAAGGCGCCGAACACGGTGGCGAATCCCCGCTCATCGGTCCTCCACCGTTTCAAGGCGGCTCCTCGTCAGAGAGGTCGGCGTCGGGCTCGTCCATGACGGGGACCGTGCCGGACACGGTCTCGTCGTCGGGTTCCTTCTCGGCCACTGCCCGAGCGGACAGCTCGAGGACGGGCAGCAGCGGAACCGCCGAACGAACCTCCGCAACGATCTGCGAACCCACATCGTCGATCCTGATTCGCGCACCTCGACCCGCAACAGCGGCCGCGGTCGAGCGCGCCGACTCATCGCCGACCGCGGCGAGCCGGGCCGCCTCCCGAGCGGCGTCGGTACATCGGATCTGAACCGTCACACCCGCCACCGCCCCGACCCCGATCACCACCGTGGTCACGATCGCCGCGATCGCGTACGCCCCCTCCACGGTGACCATGCCGCGATCGTCCGCCCACGATCGTCGAATCTGCTTGATGACCCGTCTCACCGCGCGGCCTCTCAGCCAACCGAGGTGTTCAACGCCTTGCCGATGATGCCGGTGAGTGCACTGACGATGTTGTCGCCGGTCACGACGGTATAAAGGATGGCACCGAACGCTGCGGCAGCAATCGTGCCGATCGCGTATTCCGCGGTGCTCATGCCCTGATCGTCGGAGACAACTCGCCACACCTCGTTCGTGAGCCGCTCGATCGGACGACGAAAGATGTTGTCCTTCATGATGTTCTCGACCTCTTTCCGACGCACCCTGCGTCTGTTCCTCTTAGACGCACACCGTGCCCGTTCGGATCCATTGCCTCGTGGCGAATCTCATCGCGTCGCAAGCCGCTCAGCCGGCGAGCACCGATCCGGCCAGTCCGATGACCACCGGCACGATCCCGAGGCACACGAATGCGGGCAGGAAACACAGACCGAGTGGGCCGCTGATCGCGACCCCGGCGCGTTCCGTTGCCGCGAGCGCATCGTCGTGCGCCTGCCGGCGGGTGTTCTCGGCGAGCTCGGCGAGGCCACCGGACAACGACGACCCCGCGCGTGACGAGCGTCGCGCGAGGGTGGCCAGAGCATCGAAACCTGCTGTATTCGCATCGGTTCTGCCGAGGCGACGGCCACCACGAGCTCGGGGCTCCTCCGGCCGGCGCCACGCGTGCTCGGCATCTGCACCGAGCGCGAGCAGCTCGGCGGTCGCCGCCAGCGGCTCGGCCAGCCCGGGCGGCGCCGACCGGGCCACGATGGTTGCGGTGCCGCCGGTGGGCAGACCGGCCCGAAGGCAGACCGCGAAGAGGTCGAGGGAGGCCGCGACCGCGAACGGGTCGTCCGGTGGTCGGCGTGCATCGTCGGAGCGAGGGCGGCGCGGGTGGTCGGTCGGCGGCACAACCCGACACAGCGACCACCGCGGCGAGGGCCAGAGCCAGATCGAGGCCGCCATCAGGACGACCGCGAACAACGCCGAGACGCTCATCCGCCGGCGGCCCGGTCCGTGATGCGCTCCGACCACACCAGCCCGGCCACCGACAACGCGGTCCCGATGATCAGTAGGAGGCCGCCCATTCCGTCTCCGAGCAGAACCGTCACCGGGTGTGCTCCCATCAGTTCGCCGAGAATCACACCGAGGATCGGCAGGCCGGCGAGCACCGCGGCGGTGGCCCGCGGACCCGCGAGACCCGCCCGTGTACGAGCAGCGAACTGTCTGCGCGCCTGCAGGTCTGCACGTACCGACTCCAAGAGCTCGATCATCGGCAATCCGTGACGGTCGGCCAGCTGCCAGGCGACGCCCACGCGACGCCAGGACGGCCCGTCATCACCGTCGATACCGGGCATGATGTCACCGCCGAGTTCCGCTCGGCCCGCCATTGTGGAGAGTCCGCCGACAACCGGCGACCCGACGTTCCCGACGTCGAGTTCTCGTGCCGCCGCGGTACAGGCACGGGCCGGTGGTGCACCGACGGACAGTTCGGCGATCATCACCGACAGCGCGAGCAACAGCTCGGTAACCTCCCGG
This sequence comes from Gordonia sp. LMA484, assembly GCF_058129505.1. NCBI lineage: Bacteria > Bacillati > Actinomycetota > Actinomycetes > Mycobacteriales > Gordoniaceae > Gordonia > Gordonia sp. LMA484. The sequence goes on along the minus strand of NZ_CM176700.1, from coordinate 6,117,925 downwards.
TCCCGGGCCGCCGAGCGCCGACTCCGCTGCCAGCGCCACACCAGGCACCCAGAGACCATCAGCGCCGAGATCGCCGCCGCGAAGCCGCACACCGGGAGCGCGACGAGCGGTGCGACTCCCGCGCCCAGATACTTCGGTGGCGGCAACCTGGATGGACGATGCGACGGCTCGGCCAGGCAGGCGAGTCGATACTCGGGGCGCGAGGCCGGCCACCACTGCACCGCCAACGCGGTCACCACGAGCACCAGGGTCATCGAACCGACCGGCGGTGGGTGAGCTCGTCGAGATCGGCCGCCGACGCGGTGAATCCACTGCCTCGCATCCACACCGGCCGGATTCGGACCAGGCCGTCCACGTCTCGCGAGACGAGGCCGATCTCGAACAGGCCCCGCGCCCCGCCCGGCGTGCGAGCGACGCCCAGAACCACATCCACCGCTGCCGAGAGCTGGCTGTGCAGAGCGGCGCGTCCCATGCCACCGAGCGCCGCCAACGCCTCCATCCGGGCCGGCACCTCGGCGGTCGAGTTCGCATGAAGTGTGCCAGAACAACCATCATGCCCGGTGTTCAGCGCGGTGAGCAGATCGATCACCTCGGCGCCACGGACCTCGCCCACGATGATCCGGTCGGGCCGCATCCGCAGCGCCTGCCGCACCAGCGAACGGACCGGGACCTCGCCTGCGCCCTCGACGTTCGCGGTACGCGCGACCAGCCTGACCACGTGCGGGTGCGGCGGATCGAGTTCGAGGGCGTCTTCGACGCACAGTATCCGTTCGTTCGCCCCCATCTCCCCGATGAGTGCACCCAGCAATGTGGTCTTGCCCGATCCGGTTCCGCCGACGATCAGAAACGCCAGCCGCGCGCGCAGGATCTCACGCAATACGGGCACCGTGTCCTCGGGGATGGCGCCGAGTGATACGAGCTCGTCGAAGTTCCTGGTGGCCGTGCGCAAGACGCGCAGCGAGATACAGGTGCCGTCGGTTGCCACCGGCGGTATGACCGCGTGCAGCCGCACTGTGTGTCCGCGCCGGCCGACGCCGGCGAGCTGCCCGTCGACCCACGGCTGCGCGTCGTCGAGTCGCTTGCCGGCGTTGAGCGCCAACCTGGCGGCCAGGCGTCGAACGGCCGCCTCGCCGTCGAAGCGGATGCCGGTGCGCTGCAAACCCGTTCCTCGATCCACCCATACGTTGTCGGGGCCCACGACGAGAATGTCGGCGATATCGGGTTCGGCCAGCAGATGTTCCAGCTTGCCGGCGCCGATCAGCTCCGTCTGCAAGAAGCGCAGAGCGGCAAGAAGATCGGTGTCCCCGAGCATGCCACGCGACTCGACCCGGATGGCGTCGGCGATCACTTCCGCGGTCGGTTCGGCGGCTTGACCGGCCAAACGATCGCGGACCCGATCGAGCAGGGCGTCGTCAGTCGTCACGCCGAGACCCGTTCACCGAGATCCGCCTTTCGGTATACGACGTGCGCGGCACGTCCGAGCGGGCTGCGCGCCGGGACCCGGAGTCTGCCGGAGTCCATCCGCCCGGGCAATCCGGGATCAGAACGGTAGGTGGTGAGTAGCGGCATGCCGATCGCTGCCGCACACTCCGCGGCTCGGAGGCCGCTCGGAGCGGGCCCGCGAACCGCGAGCCCGGTGGCGACCCCATGGCTGTGGAGCCGGTCGGCGACGGTTCGGGACGATGCCACACCGGGCACGGTGGCGGTGGTGACCAGAACGACGAGGTCCACGGTGTCGAGCACGGCGTCGGTGACCGGGCCGGCGGAACGGGGCAGGTCCACCACCACGAAATCGCCGTCGGCACGCCCGGCATCCATGGTGGCGATCACCGCGTCGGCGCGGATCGGGAGACGACTGTCGCGGCGGGGTGCGAGCACCGAGAGCCGGTCATCGACGTGGGGCAACGCGTGGTGCAGCGCCTCCGCCCGCACCGCGCCACCCTCGACGGTGAGGTCCTGCCAGCGCAGTCCGGCATGGCTCTCGGCTCCGAGGGCGAGATCGATGCCGGCACCGAACTCGTCGACGTCGAGCAGCAGCACACGGGCCGAGTCGGCGGCCGTGAGGGCGACGGCGGCCGCCAAGGTGGTGGCGCCTGCGCCGCCATGCCCGCCGATCAGCGCGACGGTGCCGGCGGGATTGCCTTGTGGTGCACGGAGGTCGGTGAGGAGGCCGACGAAGGTGGACTCGTCGGCCGGCAATGCCACCACATGATCGGCGCCGAGGTCCATCGCCGCGCGCCAGATATCGGCGGGCGGAGTGGCCCCGGTGACCACGACGATGCCGTCCCGGCGGGGCGGCAACCGTCCGGCCAGCGCCTGGATGGCATCATCATCCGCTGCTATCGCAGTGGCGCGCAGCCACTCTCGACGGCAGTCGGCGGGCCGTGCGGTGAGCATTCGATAGCCGGCCGCCGCGGCACACCGTGCGACGTCGTCGTGGAGGTCGGAGCCCACCAGGGCGAGGAGTTCATCGGGCACGAACCCATCGTCGCGGGTCGATCCGACCGCGATGCGCCCGCGACGCCGGGACGGCCGGATCTGTGGAGTTTCGCGAAACTGTGGATGCCCGGCCACTCAGCCGGTGAACGGGGGCACGAAATCGCACGGCACCCGCACCGGATGCCCCGGGTCAAGCGCGTTGAGCACCATGTACGCGGCACGCCGCGACCCGGCGATCGCCAGATGATCGCTGTGGTCATCGGCGCAGGTGTCCTGCACGACGATGTTGCGAACGCGCTCACCCGGCCCTCCGGGGATCTGACCACTCGTGTACGGGACCACGAACTCGTCGTAGCGGGTGGAGATGTTCGTGTAGTCGATGCCCTTCACGTACGGACTGCCTCCGCGCCAGATGGCCCGGTTCATCGTCGACCCCGCGGTCATCTGCCCGCAGGCCGCGCAGATCGGCATGTCCGCACCCCGCAGCAGCTGCTGGGTGATCTTGGTGAACGGCGTCCCACTGAACGAGCCGCGCCACAGCGGCGCGAGGGAGACGTACTTCGTGACCTTGGGCGCCCCGCCCAGGTACTTCAGGTAATAGGTGGGCATGTACGTGCCCTGCGAGTGACCGACGAGGTCGACCGTCTTGGCGCCAGTGGCGGCGAGTACCCGGTCGACGAACCGCGACAGTTGCGCCGCACTGCGCTCCATCCGGTCCATGCCACCGATCGCCGACACGGGCCACGGCGTGTTCGGCAATGCCCCGTAGGTGAGCGCGAACACGCAGTAGCCCCGGTTCGCGAGCATCGCGACATACGCGCCCCAGTTCGTCTGCTGGGCGCCGCCGGTGCCATGGACCAGGACGACAGGGCGGGGATGGCGCGCAGTCGGTGTGCAGGTGAAGTCATTCGACCCGGGCAGCGAACCACCGGGATGGGCCAGTTCGGCCGGGATGCCGGAGAAGAAGTTGAACGTCTCGGGCAGCGGCTGCCGTGGCGCTGCCGATGCGACGCCGGTTCCGAGCGCCGCGATGACGCACGCGGCGATCAGTGCCGCGGCAAATCCCTGGATGTGCTTGATACCGCCGACCATGACGATTCCCTCCCCGGAATACGGAATGGAGTGAACCTAGCAAGTGCTTGGTCAAGCGTCCAGGTCTTCCGGGCCCGGGTTTCCCGGGGATCACGCGGAGGAACAACGCGCGGGCGCGAGACCACACCCGGTCAGCGCAGATGACGGCTCATTCGCGGGAAAGCGGCGCCGGCCGCGGACGCGAAACCGGCCGTAGATAGAGGACGACCCCGGCCAGGGGGGGAGGAGGCCGGGGTCATCGCGTTTCAGCCCCGGGGGGTCGGGCTGAAAGGCACCGGTATCAACCGGTTATGGCCGACTATACACACCGGTTTTCGATCATTGCAACCACAACGAACGCGCACGCCAGGTCACATTTTCATATCACTGCCTGCGCTTTCAGGCTGCATCAACGTTGCATGGGGGCTATCGCCCGAGCGCACCGAGACCGTAGTCTGACCTCGTGACGGACACCACGCCACAGTCGTCTGATGCCACAAAGCCGGCGTCGGCGCCTGACGGCACTCGACGGGTCGCAGCGTTCTTCGACCTCGACAAAACGGTCATCGCGAAGTCCAGCGCACTGGCGTTCACGCGCCCGTTTCTCGCCGAGGGCCTGATCAACCGCCGTGCGGTGCTCAAGTCGAGCTACGCCCAATTTCTCTTCCTGGTGACCGCGGCCGACCACGATCAGGTCGAGAATCTCCGGCGCCACGTCACGGACATGTGTCGCGGATGGGATGTCGAACAGGTCCGTGCGATCGTCGAGGAGACGCTGCACGACATCGTCAATCCCCTGGTGTTCGCCGAGGCGGCCGAACTCATCGCCGACCACCAGTCGCGCGGTCACGAGGTCGTGTTGGTGTCGGCGTCGGGCCGCGAGATGGTCGAACCGATCGGGAAGCTGCTGGGCGTCGACCACGTGGCGGCCAGCCGGATGGAGGTCGTCGACGGCCACTACACGGGCGAGCTCGAGTTCTACTGCTACGGCGTCGAGAAGGCCGCGGCGATGAACGAGCTCGCGCAGGTCCGCGGCTATGACCTCACCGCGTGTTACGCCTACTCGGACTCGGCCACCGACCTCCCCATGCTCGAGGCCGTGGGCCACGCGTTCGCCGTGAATCCGGACCGCCAACTACGCCGGCGAGCCGTCGACGAGGGGTGGGCGGTCCTGAGCTTTCATCGACCGATCCCGCTGCGCGCACGCATCCCCACACCGTCGTCGCGCATGGCCGCAGCGCTGGCACTGGGCGCTGGTGTGGCGGCGGTCAGCGGCGTCGGAGTGCATTCGATCCTCCACCGGCGGAACCGCGATCGCAGCGCCTGATACCACAACAACACCACCGAATGTTGGTCCGAAAGGCCCTTGATGTGACCGCAGTCACGGTGTACAAAAGGTGTTACGGAAACTCGGAAGGCAACGTTCGATCCGGAAGAGAAGGAGCGGACCCCCACGCCGAGCACTTCCCAGCACGGGCGGCAAGCACCCACGCGGAGCGCGCCGCATAGAGGCAAAAGCGTTGTGCGCCTGCGAAATCGTAGGTCGACAAGGCAATCCGGTGACCATCAACGGGCCGTAGACCGGGAGCGCGAAGAGTTCCCGTCGAGCCGGACGAATCGATCCGATCATCACGGACCACCAGGTTCGCGCGACGGAACGAATCGATCCGAAAATGCTCGATCCAACTGCACGGCACCGTAATTCGTAAATGGTTCACACCGGGGCGAACCGGTCGATTCTTCGTTCAATCGCCGAGGCGATCCCACAACCCAACCAAGCACGCTTGGTAACTTGGGTCCGTGCTACGCGGGCGGCAGCCTGACCGGTTCACCGGTCACGGACGCCGCCCGCAGTGCTGTGTCCAGCACCCCGTCCCCCACCCCCGTGCGTTCATCCGCACGTTTTGCGTTCCCCCGCTGGAAGTTTCGCGCGGAACCCTTCGTGACGCGTCGCTCGTACCTCGCGAGGCTCCTCAGGGACCGGGGTCAGAACCAGCGCCCGCCCGCGAAGCTCCTCAGGGACCGGGGTCAGAACCAGCGCCCGCCCGCGAAGCTCCTCAAATGACCGGGGTCAGAACCAGCGCCCGCCCGCGAAGCTTCCTCAAATGACCGGGGCCAGAACCAGCGCCCGCCCGCAAAGCTCCTCAAATGACCGGGGCCGAACCGGCGAACGAACGCCCAGGGGCCGCTGGGTGGGGTCCTCAGCCGGCGCGCGCGGCGTCGGCGATGGACCGGGCCTCGGCGGCGCCGGCCTCGAACGCGTCGCAGCACAACAAGATCCACGCGCCGACCCCCTCCGGCGTGCCGTCGGCGAAGCCTGCGGAGCGGGTCCGGTACTCGTCGAGCCGCCGCAACCACGTCACCTCCGGTACGCCCAGGTTGTGTGGATCGAGTCCCGTCGACGTGCACACCAGCCGGGATGCGGCGCGTGCCACCACGCCGTTGGCTGTGGGAAATGCCTTCAGGCTCAACAACTCCCCGTGCACGACGGCGGCGAGTACCGGCGCCGGCGCCGACGTCGCGCCGGTGATCAGCTGGCCGAGCAGGTTGAGGCGCTCGGCGACGCCGGGTTCGGCGCTCGGCCTGCCGAGGTCATCCGGATCGTCGACGAGATCGGCCGCGGCCAGCATGTGCAGACGGGCGATGGCCTGCGCAGGTGCGCGCCGAAACACCGCGGTGAGCTGCTCGAGGGCGTCGCCGTCGAGCGCCTGGGCCACTCGCATCGCGCCGGCCAGCAGCGGATCGTCGTAGTCACCGTCCCGACGCAGCTCGACGCTCCCCCCGTCGATCGCCGCCGACGACCGACCGGCCCGCCACGACGCCTCCGTCGAGGTCTTGTCCCAGCCACGGAGGTTGGCCGGGTGACGGTGCACCGCACTGAGGGAATTGCGCGCCCGTTCGGCGGCGTCGGCGACGCCGGGAAGGTCCAGCAGGGGCGCCAAGGGATCGGGACTCACGCCTTCCCACCATAATGAGCGTGCCGCTCGTCGTGCCGACCGGACCATTCGTCGCGGATACCCGGCGATCCGGCGGACAGGCAGCTGCAACGGGGTTCCAACGTGACTACCCTCACAATCAGAACCCGGCATGAACACACGTCACGCCATCTTGTCGTCGATAGTGAAAGGCACACCTCACCGATGTCTCCCGCCACCACTTCGTCTGCCCAGAGCTATCCGCCGTCGGCGGAGTTCGCCGCCCAGGCCAATGCCACCGCCGAGATGTATGACCGCGCCGATGCGGACCGCCTGGAGTTCTGGGCCGAGCAGGCCCGCCGGCTGGACTGGGACACCGATTTCGACCAGGTGTTGGATTGGTCGGAGGCCCCGTTCGCGAAGTGGTTCGTCGGCGGCAAGCTGAACGTCGCCTACAACTGCGTGGACCGCCACGTCGCCGCAGGCAAGGGTGACCGGGTCGCGATCCATTGGGTCGGCGAGCCCGGCGACTCCCGCGACCTGACGTATGCGCAGCTCAAGGACGAGGTGTCCAAGGCGGCCAACTACTTCACCGCGATCGGTCTGACCGCCGGTGACCGGGTAGCGATCTACATGCCGATGGTCCCAGAAGCCCTGATCTCGATGCTCGCCTGTGCCCGCCTCGGCCTGACCCATTCGGTGGTGTTCGCCGGCTTCTCTGCCGGCGCCCTGCGGAGCCGGGTCGATGACGCCGAGGCCAAGCTGGTCATCACCACCGACGGTCAGTACCGCCGCGGCAAGCCGGCGCCGCTGAAGACCGCCGTCGACGAGGCGTTGGGCAGCGGCGACGATGCCGCGAAATCGGTGGAGAAGGTGCTGGTGGTGCGACGCACCAACCACGACCCCGATCTCAACTGGGTGCAGGGCCGCGACGTGTGGTGGGACGACACCGTCGCCGAACAGTCGACCGACCACGAACCCGAGGCATTCGACGCCGAGCACCCGCTGTTCCTGCTGTACACCTCCGGTACCACCGGCAAGCCCAAGGGCATCGTGCACTCCTCGGGCGGCTATCTGACCCAGGCGTCCTACACCTTCCACTACGTGTTCGACCACAAAGAAGGTCGCGACGTGTTCTGGTGCGGCGCCGACATCGGCTGGGTGACCGGGCACTCCTACCTCGTCTACGGCCCACTCTCCAACGGCGCCACCGAGGTGGTCTACGAGGGCACCCCCAACTCCCCCAACGAGCACCGGCATTTCGAGATCATCGAAAAGTACGGCGTCACCATCTACTACATCGCCCCGACGTTGATCCGCACCTTCATGAAGTGGGGCCGCGAGATCCCCGACGCCCACGACCTGTCGAGCGTGCGCCTGCTCGGCTCGGTGGGTGAGCCGATCAACCCCGAGGCGTGGAAGTGGTACCGCGAGGTCATCGGCGGTGACAGTGCCCCCATCGTGGACACCTGGTGGCAGACCGAGACCGGGGCGATCATGATCTCCCCGCTGCCCGGGGTCACCGCCGCCAAGCCCGGCTCGGCGATGAAACCGCTGCCCGGCATCTCCGCCAACATCGTCGACGATGCGGGTAAACCGGTCGGCGCCGGCGAACAGGGCTATCTGGTGCTCGATCAACCGTGGCCGTCGATGCTGCGCGGCATCTGGGGCGATGAGGACCGTTTCCGCGAGACCTATTGGTCCCGCTTCGCCGAACAGGGCTGGTACTTCGCCGGTGACGGCGCCCGCTACGACGACGATCACGCGTTGTGGGTGTTGGGCCGCGTCGACGACGTCATGAACGTCTCCGGCCATCGCATCTCCACCGCCGAGGTCGAATCGGCGCTCGTCGGGCACTCCGGCGTCGCCGAGGCCGCTGTCATCGGCGCCGCCGACGACACCACCGGCCAGGGCATCGTCGCGTTCGTCATCCTGCGTGAAGGCATCGAGAACACCGGCGACCAACTGATCATGGAACTGCGCGAACAGGTCTCCATCGAGATCTCCCCGATCGCCAAACCCCGCGAGATCAACGTCGTGCCCGAACTTCCCAAGACCCGCTCCGGCAAGATCATGCGACGACTCCTCAAAGACGTCGCCGAGGGGCGCGAACTCGGCGACACCTCCACACTGGTCGACCCGTCGGTCTTCGAAGCGATCCGGCAGCGAAAGTCCTGACCGCCCCCGCAAACACAGAACGAGTGCGCCGTCGGACGATCCCGTCCGACGGCGCATCTTTCTGGTCCATCCCGGGTGGGCAGCAGACCTCGGTCGGCCCGGCATGGCAACATATGCTCTCGACACCGAGTTACGGAGGATGCTGTGAGCCGCAACGAGCACGGCCCAACCGATCGGGAGGCCGGGTCGATCCCGTCCATCCCGTTGTCGGACCCCACTCTCGGCCGTAACGGCGAACCCACCATCGGGAACCTGGTCAAGGACGCGACCGCAAGTGTGTCGACCCTGTTCCGGTCCGAGGTCGCGTTGGCGAAGGCCGAGCTGGTCGGAGAGGCGAAGAAGGCGGGCGCCGGCACCGGCCTGCTGGTCGTCGCCGGGGTGATGGCTCTCTATTCGAGCTTCTTCTTTTTCTTCTTCCTCGCCGAACTGCTCGACAACTGGATGCCGCGATGGCTGGCTTTCCTGATCGTCTTCCTCATCCTGGTGGCGATCACCGTGGTGATGGCGATCGTGGGGTACGTCCTCTTCCGAAAGGTTCGTGGGCCGAAGAAGACCATCGCCAGCGTCAAGGAGGTCCCGTCGGTCCTGCCCGGTGCTCATCCGGCGTCGTCGGGAACGAAGTCCGCACCGAAGACCTCCCCGGGCGAACACCCGGAACTGCCGCGGGCCCACGACCCCGCCAAGGGGTGAGCCTTGGCCGGACCGCCTGACCCTTCCAGCGTCCGCGTCCCCGGCTCCTGGCATCACTTCGACGTCCGCGCCAACGGTCTGCGCTTCCACGCCGTGGAAGCGCAGGAACGCGGGTTGGCGGACCGCCCGCTCGTCCTGCTCCTGCACGGCTTCGGCGAGTTCTGGTGGAGCTGGCGGCATCAGATCACCTCACTGACCGACGCCGGATTCCGTGCGGTCGCCGTCGACCTGCGCGGCTACGGCGATTCCGACAAACCACCGCGCGGTTACGACGGCTGGACACTGGCCGGTGACACCAACGGGCTCATCAGGGCACTCGGCCACGACGACGCGACACTCGTCGGGCACGCGGACGGCGGTCTGGTCTGCTGGGCCACGGCCACGCTGCATCCGCGCGTGGTCAGCCGGGTGGCGGTGATCGCCTCACCGCATCCGCGCGCGCTACGGCGACTGGTGCTCCGCGACTCCGCCCAGCGGTCGGCATTCCTGCCCGGGTTCCTGCACAACCAGCTCCCCCGCATCGGGGAGCGGCACCTGACCCGCGATGACGGCGCCTACATCGCCGACTATTTCCGCGCCCGCGGGTCGGCCGCCTGGCAGGCCACCGGCGACTACACGGAGACCGTCGAACGAAACAGGTCGGCGGTCCAGATCCCGTACGTCGCGCACTCCAGTCTGGAATACCGGCGCTGGGCGTTCCGCTCCCAGTTCCGTCCCGACGGCGCCCGCTTCATGGACCTGATGAACCAACGACTGCACATCCCGGTACTCGCGCTGCGTGGCCGCGACGACCCGTACATTCTCGACCACTTGATGACGGCGAGCCACCGCTGGGCCGCCCACATGGATTACCGGCAGATCGATGACAGCGGGCACTTCGCCCATCAGGAACAGCCCGATGCGGTCAGTGAGAAGCTCGTCGGCCTGCTCGAACTCGACCCGGCCGCTCAGCCACCGACCTGACGCCCGCGCTCAAGCGTGCACGCACGACTCCGTGCTGACTCGCGACGAGAGGTTCTCCGAGTCGACGAAGTTCTGCTGGACCTGCTTGGCGGTCAGCACGAAACCGGTCTGGTCGGCGGTGTCCTCGGCGGCACCGAAGACCACACCGAGCACCTGTCCCTGGGCGTTGATCATCGGACCACCCGAATTGCCCTGCCGGATCACGCCGCGCACCGTGTACACCTCGCGCAGTATCTGCCCGGTCCGGTAGATGTCGGGTCCGGACAAGTTGATCTTGTCGCGGACACGCACCGCGCTCACCGCGAACGGCCCCGCCTCCGGATAGCCCATCACGATCGCGTCGTCGCCGGTCTGCGCTTCGGTGTCAGCGAAGTCGAGCGCGGGCGCCGTGAGGCCGGGGACGTCGAGGACGGCGATGTCGTTGTCGCTGTCGAACAACACGACCCGCGCCGACAGCTGCTGTCCGGCGGGTGAGGTCACACTCAACCGACGCGTCCCGGCGACGACGTGCGCGTTGGTCATCACACGTTCCGGCGACACGACGAATCCGCTGCCCTCGAGCGCCTGCCGGCAACTCGGTGCGGTGCCCTCGATCTTGACGACACTGGGCCGGGTCTGGTTGACCACCGGCAACTGCAGAAGAGCGGGATCGGGCGGTCCGACCTCGGCGACGGGGGTACGGCCGAACGGTCCGATCACCTCCGGCAAACCCGAATTGTCCAGCAGGGCGCTGAAATCCTTGGGGAGGTCGCGCAGCCACTGCGGCGCCAACACGTCCACACCACCGAGTACCTTGGAGCCACGCACCGCGGTCGACACCTGGGTCTCGCTGGAACTGCTCAACGGGATCGCCAGCAACCACGCCGCGATCAGCACGGCGGTCACCTGCAGCACCGAGCCGATCACACTGTCGACCCGACGGACCCCACGCGACCGGATACCGCCGCGTGCGGCTCGGCCCAGGATCATCCCGGACACCTCGCCGACGATGATCAGTCCGACCAGGATGAGCACGCCGACCAGGAGCCGCGTGGTCTGGTCGTCGAAGTTCGAGATGACGTGGGGCGCAAGCAGAATCCCCGCGACCGCACCGAGGATCACGCCCAGGAAGGCCATCGCGGACGCCACCGCGCCCTGCCGGTAGCCGCTGGCGGCGGCGAGGAAGGCGATCAACAGGACGATGAGGTCAACCCATGTGGATCCGCTCACCGACGCCCGTCCTCACCGTGTTCGCCGTCCCCGACGAACTGTCGCATCGACTCCGGCAACACCGCCGCGGGCCCGAGGGTCTGCGGACTCCCGGCCGCCTCGATCGCCGCGTCCAACGGCCGGACATCGTCCTTGTCCCAGGGCACGTCCCACCCCGCGACCTCGCTCATCGCCGCGATCAGACCACCGGTGAATCCCCACACCAGCAAACCGTCGACCATGAACGCCGGTCCGCGATAGGCGCGCGCGCCCAGTACATTTCGCTGCACCTGGAATCGACTCTCCGGCGCCAGCAGCGCCCGCAGGTTGACCCGCGCGACCCGGGCGGTTTCCCCGGTGTCCATCACGCGAACATGCCCCGGCTCGCGCCAATGCGCCAGCACCGGGGTGACGTCGAACGCCGACACCGGTACCGGGAACGACGGCAGGTTCGCCAGGACGTCGACGCCGTCGGCGACCAGCCCGGTCTCCTCGGCAGCCTCCCGCAGCGCCGTGCCGACCGGGAACTCGTCGCCGGGGTCGACCCCGCCACCGGGGAATGCGACCTGCCCGCTGTGCTGACGTAACGTCGGCGCACGCTCGGTGAGCAGGATCTCGGCGTCCGGCGGCAGGCCGCCAGGGTGATCGCGCGCCTCGTCCCAACTGCCCGCGAGGAGCACCAGGACCGCGGCATCGCGGCGGTTCCGATCGAGGATCGACGCCCAGCGGGTCCTATCCCCGCCCCGGTTGAGCACGGATTCGGTCACCTTGGTGACGTCGGCGGTGAGCCGGCGCATCCACGGTGGGATCTGTTCGGTCGGCACCAGTGGGCCGGTGATGGGATGGTGACCGTCCTCGGATCTCACGTCGTCACCCCCAGGTACTGCTGCACCGCGTCGGCGATCTGATCGGGATCGTCGAAGACCTGCGGCAAGACCTTGGCGACCGTGCCGTCGGCGCGCACGAGGATCGTCGACGGGAACACCCGCGGCGCACCGAGGGCCGCGGCGATCTTCGCCTCGGTGTCCAGCACCGCCGGCAGATGCACCCCGTTCTCGTCGAGGAACTGCAACGCCATGTACGGGTTCTGCGCCCCCTCCTGCGCGTGCACGGTGAGCACGGTCAGCTTGTCCCCCGCGCGCTGCGCGTAGCTGTCGAGCACCGGCAGCTCCCGTCGGCACGGCAGACACCAGACCGCCCACATGTTCACCAACATCGGTTTGCCCGCGGTGCCGGTACCCGCGTCGTAGTCAGCGCCGTCGGCCAGACAGGGCACGTGCACACCGGCCAGCGCCGCCTGCGCTCCCTCCGGCAGACCGGTCACCGGGCAGGGGGGTAACGCGGCGTCGCGTCGTGCCTGTGCCAGCTGGGCGTCGTCGGCCTGCGCGTCGGTGGCCCGTGGGCCGGACACGCTCGGCCCGGTGGCCGTTGCCCCGTTCGACGTCGAACCCGTGTCCGCACCGCGATCTCGTGGCCAGATCGCCACCACCAGGGCGAGGATCACGATGACGAAGACGATGGTCCAGCGCGCCGATGCGGGAAACCGGCTTCCGGATCGTCGGGGAGGTGGCGGCGGTGCGGAGTCGTCTTCGCCGTGGCCGGCCTCCGCGCTGGTCGGGGTCGGGTTCACTGCGTCGCGAGTCCCGCCAGATCCAACAGATGTTCGGTCTCGGGACCCTTCACCAGCTTCGCGGCCTCTGCCTTGTCCATCGGACCGGCGCCCACCGAGGGGCAGTCCTTCGCCAGGATGCAGACCCCGCAGGCCGGTTTGCGGGCATGGCACACCCGGCGACCATGGAAGATCACCCGGTGCGACAGGTCGGTCCACTCCTTGCGCTCGATCAGTTCGCCGACGGCGTGCTCGATCTTGACCGGATCGGTCTCCTCGGTCCAGCGCCACCGGCCGACGAGCCGGGCGAAGTGGGTGTCGACGGTGATGCCCGGCACCCCGAAGGCGTTACCGAGGACCACGTTGGCGGTCTTGCGACCGAATCCGGGCAGGCTGACCAGCTCTTTCAGCGTGCTCGGCACCTCGCCGTCGAAGCGTTCGACGAGTGCCTGACCGAGTCCGATGATCGAGTTCGCCTTGTTGCGGTAGAAGCCGGTGGTCCGGATCATCTCCTCGAGTTCGGTGCGGTCGGCTTCCGCGTAGGACCGTGCACTGGGGTACTTGGCGAACAGCGCCGGGGTCACCATGTTGACCCGGACGTCGGTGCACTGCGCCGACAGGATGGTCGCCACGGACAACTCCAATGGCGTGGTGAAGTCGAGTTCGCAGTAGACATGCGGGAACGCGACCTGAAGGTTCCGGTTCATCCGCCGCGCCCGGCGCACCAATCCGAGGTGGGTCTCGACCCCGGCGCCTCGTCCACGTCGGCTGCGGACTGGTGTGGTCGGCTCCGTCACCGGGGTGGCGTCGGTCGTCTTGCGTGGGGTCACGCAATTCAGGTTAGCCACGTCGACGACACCGGACCCACGGAGACCTCGCAGGACCTTCCGGAATGGTCGGTCACGGCGCGACACCGGCTTGGTAAGCCTTGGTAACAAGTCAGTGAAGGCAGGCCTTCTGGTTGGCGGTTGGGAGAGCCGATTGTGTTTACTGGTCCTCATGCAAGGTCTCGCCGCGCTTCTGTTCCCGGCCGTCCTGATGCTCTTTGCACTGGCGATGGAGAAGGTTCAGGCACGGATCGACCGGCTCGCTGTGTCCCGCGACCACGTCGAGGAATTTCTCGAGTCGGCTGATGCCCGAAACGTCGACACGCTGGCCAAAGAGGGCTTCCCGGCAGCGTTGGACGAGTTCCGCAGCAGGCGCACCAAAGGAGATTCGGCCACCGCAGACGCCGACGCCATCTTCTCGTCGTCCCCGCAGCGCGCCAGCTGACCCGCGAAACTTCGGTTCAGACGAACGCGCCGACTCGCCGCAATGGTCCGGCCAGTGACCCATTCAACACTTATGCTTGGCCTGAGGGTAGCGTTGCACGGGGCAACACAGCAGCAGGCAGTGCGTTTACGAGATCCTGTGTGTGGTTGTCATGCGAGTGTGGTTAGGACGAGAAAGGTTCCTTAGGTGGAGGACGTACTGGCGCGGGCGGGCATATTTCAGGGTGTCGAGCCCTCTGCCGTCGCGGCGCTGACCAAACAGCTTCAGCCGGTTGATTTCCCTCGTGGGCATGTGATCTTCCACGAAGGTGAACCCGGTGACCGGCTCTACATCATCCTGTCCGGCAAGGTAAAGGTCGGGCGTCGCTCCCCGGATGGCCGCGAGAACCTGCTGACGATCATGGGACCGTCGGACATGTTCGGCGAGCTCTCGATCTTCGACCCCGGACCGCGGACGTCGTCGGCGACGACGGTGACCGAGGTGCGCGCGGTGTCGATGGACCGCGATGCGCTGCGGGCGTGGATCAAGGACCGCCCGGAGATCGCCGAGCAGCTGCTGCGCGTGCTCGCACGTCGTCTACGCCGCACCAACAACAACCTCGCCGACCTCATCTTCACCGACGTCCCCGGCCGTGTCGCCAAGCAGCTGCTGCAGCTCGCCCAGCGCTTCGGCACCCAGGAGGGCGGCGCCCTGCGCGTGACGCATGACCTCACGCAGGAGGAGATCGCCCAGTTGGTGGGCGCTTCCCGCGAGACCGTCAACAAGGCGCTCGCCGACTTCGCCCAGCGCGGATGGCTGCGCCTCGAGGGCAAGAGCGTGCTGATCGCGGACTCCGAGCGCCTGGCGCGCCGCGCGCGGTAGCAGCGCGTCGTCCCGCGGTAACCCACGCGTCCTCCTGCTGGTCGAGCAGCCGCGTACGTAGTGAGTGGCGTATCGAAACCCGGTTCGGGGATCTCGATACGCCACCTCGCTGCCGCTCGTCGGCTACTCGATCAGCATGCAGCTCAGCGGTCCCGTAGGTAATCCAGCTGCGCCTTGACCGACATCCTGGCCGCCGGCCAGAGCTTCTTGTCGACGTCGGCGTAGACCTTGCGCACGACCTTCATCGGCTTGGCCTTGTGGGCCGACACCCCGAGGTCGTCGAGGGCCGCGACGATCTGGTCGATGCGCTCTTCACGATGGGCCTTGTAGTAGCGCGCGACGGGACCCACCACGGGGTGGTCGGGTCCGTGCGCCGGAAGGAGCACCGCCTCCTCCCCCTCGACGATGATCCGATTGATGGAGTTCAGGTAGTCGCGCAGGGTGCCGTCCGTCGGGTCGATCACGGTGGTCCCGCTGCCGAGGATCGTGTCGCCGGTGAGCAGTGCGCGCTGCCCGTCGTGATCTACGAGGAAACTCACGGAGTCGCCGGTGTGCCCGGGAGTGTGCAACACGGTGATCCGCAGCCCCGCGACCTCGATGACCTCCCGATCGGCCAACGCCGGTGCGTCGTGGCTGAACGTGGACAAGCGTGCCCGGACCGGGGCATCGACACGCTTGCGAAGACGCTTGATGGCTCCGGTGTGGTCGAAGTGACGGTGGGTGATCAGCACCAGGGCAATACCCGGCTGCTCGGCGATCCGCTTGACGTGGCCCTTCTTGTTCGGTGGCCCCGGATCGACGATCACGCACTCGGGATGGCCGGGTGCCCGCAGAATCCAGGTGTTGGTGCCCTCGAGCTCCATGTTGCCCGGGTTGTTGCAGAGCAACACCGACGCGAACGGCGTCACCTCGCGGACGACACCGTAGGCCGGGTGGACCGGTGCCGACGTGGCTTCCGTTCCGGCGTCGGACATATCCCCGTCGGTCGACCCCTTGTCACTCATGCCTTCCGACATTACTCACCGGCCCACCCGATCCCCGGGTCACCTCACCCCTGAACGACATCCGACGACGAGGATCGATCGACATTGTTGACCACATCGTCGACGACCTTCGGCGCGAACTCGCTCTGCAGACTCCTCAGCAGCGCGGCACCCTGCGTCACCACCCCGGTCATCATCTCGTTGACCCCCTCGGCACCGTTGAACACGGTCAGGTTCGACGACCCGAGCCCCTTCGCGATCTCCCCGACCAGCGCAGGCAACTGTTCGATGATCTGCTGATCGAGCGCTATGCGATTGTTCTTCGCGGCTGCGGCGGACTGGATCTCGACGGCCCGCGCCTCCGCCTCGGCGATGATCTGTCGGCGGCGGGCTTCCGCCTCGGCCGGCTTCACGACCTCGGAGATCAGCTGCTGCTCACGCAGATCCGCCTCGGCCTGAGCCAGCACCGATTGTTCGCGGATGATCTCCTGGTTCACGCGGGCCTCCGCGAGCGGACCCGCCTGAGCGGCCTCGGCGTTGGCCTTGTCGGTCTCGGACTTGATGTGGGCGCGTTTGATCGCGGTCTCGCGTTCGTAGTCGGCCTGGTTGCGCAGCGACTCCTGCTGGGCCTTGGCCGCCTCCTGGTCGGCCTTGGCACGTTCGACCGCGGCCTCACGCTGCACCTTCGCGATATTCGGGGCGGCCAGCGCATTGATGTACCCGGAATCCATGTCATCGATCGACTGGATCTGGAACGAATCCACCACCAGACCGATCGAGCCCATCTCCCGCTTCGACGCCTCGAGCACCTGACGTGCCAGGGTGTCACGCTCGCGGATGATCTGCTCGACGGTCATCGAACCGACGATCGACCGCAGATGGCCCGAGAAGACCTGTCCCGTGAGCTGATTCATCTCGTCCTCCTGCTCGGAGATGAAGCGCTGCCCGGCATTCACGATCGACGCGACGTCGCTGCCGACCTTGTGGGCGATGACCGCGCGCACGTTGAGCTGAATACCCTGTGTCGTCACACAGATCTCGCGGATCTGCGCCTCGTGCAGGGCCATCGAGAGATAGCGCACCTTGCGGAAGAACGGCATCACCCATTTGCCGTGGCCGACGACCACGGCGAACGGTGCGCCGTCGGCCTCGGATTTCTTCCCCGAGATCAGCATCGCCTCATCGGGTTCGGGAACGTGGTAGCCGAGCATGGTGCCCCTCCTCAGTCGTCGCGCACGCACGACCAGCCGTCGGGCGTTCACACGAATCACCTCTTTGACGCGTCATGCTACGGCGCCGGTTCCGCAGGTGTCGTTCGCCCAGCCGACCCGAATGGTTGCCGGGTCACACCGCAGGCAACGCCATCCATCGCTCGACGTCGACGATCCGCCCGGGCCGCACCCCGATGACGAGGACGGTCTCGTCGGTGGCGATGGGCTCGGCGGCGATCGCGAGGAATCGTTCGGTGCCCCCGGCCAATCCCAGCTCGACCTCACCGAGCGCGTCGCCGCCGCCGATCGCCAGGGTCACCACGCCCGTCGCACCGATCATGTCCACCGCCCACCACCTCGAGTCGGGTTGGCACAACCGTAGACAATGCGTCCGGCGGCCGTCAGCTGGGCCGGTCCAGCAGAAGATAGGCTGCGGTCGCGATGCTGAGGGCGCCGGCCGCCAGGACGAGCACCGGGTACCCGAACACACCGACGACGACTCCTGCCACCGCCCCGGCCACCGCACCCGCGAGGCTCATGGACGTGTCGGCGATGCCCTGTACGCGTGGACGCACGGCGAGCTCGACGCTGTCGGTCAGCATGGTCGAACCGGCGACGGTCGCCGCCGACCAGCCGAGACCGAGCAGGACCAGTGCCACGACCAGGCCGACCTGGCTGCGGTTGCACGCAAATCCGGTGATGCACGCGGCGAGCAGCAGGGCCTGGCCGATCAGCACCGTGGGCACGCGGCCCAGGCGATCGGTGAGCAGGCCCATCAGTGGGGCCAACGCATACATCCCCGCGACATGGGCACTGATCGACAGCCCGACCACCGTCAGCGTCGCACCGCCGTGACTCATGTGCACGGGGGTCAGTGCCATCACCGCCACCATGACCGCGTGCGCCGAGACCACCGATGCGACCGCGTTCCGCGCGCCCGGGGTACGCCGGATCGTCTGGAAGCCCTGCGCCAGGGACGGTCTCGTGGTCTCGGTCGAACTCGACCCGCGCTCCGCGACGACCAGCGGGTCGGGTCGCAGACCGACCAGGAGCACCACGGCTGCCGCAGCGGTGCCGGCGGCCCCGATGACGAACGGTCCGGCGAGTTCATCGATGTGCAGCAGGCTCGCCAGAT
This sequence comes from Gordonia sp. LMA484, assembly GCF_058129505.1. Classification (NCBI taxonomy): domain Bacteria; kingdom Bacillati; phylum Actinomycetota; class Actinomycetes; order Mycobacteriales; family Gordoniaceae; genus Gordonia; species Gordonia sp. LMA484. The sequence goes on along the minus strand of NZ_CM176700.1, from coordinate 6,099,410 downwards.
CCGCCCCCACCGGAAGCAGTGCCGGACCTGCGACGGCTCCCACCATGGTCATCCAGACCACCAGCGAGAGATCCCGGCCACGGGTTCGGGTCGACGCGAGATCGGTTGCGGCGAAGCGTGACTGCAGGCTCACCGCGGTCCCCGAGCCGACACCGGCCATGCCGACGAGAAACAACGCGAACCACCCGAGGTCGACCGCCGTGGCGGAGACCAGGGCGCCCGCCGCCGCGATCGCGAAACCGGTGGCCAGCGCGGGCCGACGCCCCGACCGCTGGGCCAGGCCGGCCAACGGCAGGCCCGCCGCGGCCGCACCGAGCGTCAGCACGGTGGTGGGCAGCCCGGCCAACGACTCGGTACCGGAGAGCCGCTCGCCGAGAATCGCACCGAGGGCCAGCGCGGCGCCCATTCCGAGACCGCCCAGCACCTGGGCCAGACACAGCAGCGCGACCGTGCGTCGCTGAATCCGTCGGATCGCGTCGTCGCCGAGGTCTCTCGGCGCGGCGGTCTGGGCCGGCGTCCGATCGGGAGAGGCGCGATTCGTCACCTGCACAGCGTCGCCCGAATCCGCCCGAGGCGCCAGTACCCATCGGCTCGATGCCGCAGCCCCCGCCGCCCGCCATCCCGGATCTCCGTTGGTGCTCCACGTCGGCGAAGGCGACGTCTCGACCGGTACGGGCCTCACGGCAGCGGCCGAACCGACATCGGATGTCGTTGTCGCCGCACGCCTATCGCAACAGCTACCGGAACGGTCAGTCCACCGCCAGGTCATATCCCAATTTCGCCACCATCACGACGACGACGGTGAGCAACACCCAGCGCACGAACCGGTTGCCACGACCGATCGCCATGTGCGCACCGAGTTGGGCACCCGCGATGTTGGCGACCGCCAGTCCGATGCCCAGCAGCCACAGGACGTTGCCCTGCCAGGCGAACACCGCCAGGGCACCCAGATTGGTGCCGGTGTTGATCACCTTCGCCATTGCCGAACTCTCCAGGAACCCGGTGCCCACCAGCGCGGTGAGGCTGATGATCAGAAACGTCCCGGTGCCGGGCCCCATCACCCCGTCGTAGAAGGCGATCACCACGCCGGCCAGGACGAGTCCACAGATCACCGACCACCGCGGCCGCTCCCGCGCGAGGCCCGATCCGAAACCCGGGTTGAGCGCCACGAACAACCCGACGGCGACCAATAGACACAGCACGATGGGGGTGAACAGCCCGGCAGGCAACCTACTGGCCGTATACGCGCCCAGCCCCGCGAAGAGGACGGCGCTGACGAAGACCGGAGCGAGTCGTCGAAAATCGACGGTGAGGCGTCGGGCATAGGCAAAGGCCGCCGACGACGTTCCGAAGACCGCGGCCAGCTTGTTGGTACCGAGCGCGGTCGCGGGCGCCAGACCGGGGTAGGCGATGAGCAGCGCCGGGATCAGCACCAGACCACCACCGCCGACGACGGCGTCGACCCACCCGGCCGCGGCGGCCGCCGCGATCAGGAGTGCGACGTCCACGTAGTGCTCAGGCGACCTCGACGATCAGCTCGACCTCGACGGGAGCTCCCATCGGCAACTCGGCGACACCGACCGCCGACCGGGCGTGCACTCCGGCATCGCCGAAGACCTCGCCCAGCAGGTCGGAGGCGCCGTTGATCACCGCGGGCTGACCCGTGAATCCGTGCGCCGACGCCACGAAACCCACAACCTTGACGACCCGCACGACCGCGTCGATCCCGACCAGCGCGTCGATCGCCGCCAGGGCGTTGAGCGCACACTGCCGCGCGGCGGCGTTCGCCTGTTCGGGGTCCACCACCCCCTCCGCGCCTTCATGGACCTTGCCGGCGACATCGAGTTTGCCGTCGACGATGGGAAGTTGGCCCGCGGTGTAGACGAGGTTCCCGGTGCGCACGGCCGGGGTGTAGCTGGCCACCGGCGTGACCACCGGCGGAAGCGTGATGCCGAGTTCGACGAGTCGCTGCGACCACGTGGTTGCCATACGGATCTATCCCTTCGGACGCTTCAGATAGGCGACGTGCTGCTCACCGGTCGGACCGGGCAGCACGCTCACCAACTCCCAGCCGTCGGCACCCCACTGATCGAGGATCTGCTTGGTGGCATGCGTCAGCAACGGCACCGTCACGTACTCCCACGCGGTCACTTCACTCATGGACCCACCCTAATGCCCGGCGTCGCCAATGCCCGCAGTGGGCATTGCCGGGTTCGCCCTAGTCGATATGGTGATGCAGTGGTGAACGAGACACCGCCCGTGGACTCCGGGCACGTCAACGAATGGCCCGACTCCGCCGGCCGCGCGCGCCTGCACTTCGTGTCCGGCAAGGGCGGCACCGGCAAGACCACCATCGCCGCGGCGTTGGCCCTGGCGCTGGCCGCCGACGGCAAAAAGGTACTGCTGGTGGAATGCGAAGGCCGGCAAGGGATCGCACAGCTCTTCGACGTCCCGCCACTGCCCCCGACGGACACGCGCATCGCGACGGCATCGGGTGGCGGAGAGGTCTCGGCGCTCGCACTGGACATCGAACACGCACTGCTCGAGTACCTCGACATGTTCTACAACCTGGGGTTCGCCGGGCGGGCCATGAAACGTATCGGGGCGATCGACTTCGTCACCACGGTCGCCCCCGGCCTGCGTGACGTGCTCATCACCGGCAAGATCAAGGAACGCATCATCCACACCGACAAGCAGGGCAAACGGATGTACGACGCCGTCGTCGTCGATGCCCCGCCCACGGGCCGGATCGGCAACTTCCTCGACGTCACCCAGGCGATGGCCGACCTCGCCAAGACCGGCCCCATCCGCAACCAGAGCGAGGGTGTGGTGAAGCTGCTGCACTCCGAGGACACCGTGGTGCACCTGGTGACACTCCTGGAGGCGATGCCGATCCAGGAAACCGTCGAGGCGGTCACCGAACTGCAGGCGAAGAACCTCACTGTCGGGACCCTGATCATCAACCGCGTCAATCCGACCCATCTCCCGCACGGCACGATCGACGAGATCGCCGAAGGACGCATCGACGCGCCGCGGGTCGTCGAACATCTGTCCGCCGCCGGCCTGCACCTCTCCGACGCCGACCTGTCCGGCCTGCTCACCGAGACCATCGAACATGCGACGCGGCTCCAAGCGCAGCAGGTGGCCAAGGCCCAGCTCGACGAGGTGGAGCTGCCGACCCTCGAGCTGCCGACGCTGGGCGACGGCATCGACCTCGGTTCGATCTACGAGCTGGCGAACCTCCTACAGAAGGCAGGTGCGTAGATGCCGCTCGACCTGAAGATGGCGACGGTGCTGACCGACCCGGCCACCCGCGTGGTGATCTGCTGCGGTGCCGGCGGCGTCGGCAAGACCACCACCGCCGCCGCCATGGCCCTGTACGCGGCCGAGCAGGGACGCACCGTCGCGGTGCTCACCATCGACCCGGCCCGACGGCTCGCCCAGTCCCTCGGGATGTCCGAGCTCACCAACGAACCGCAGCCGGTGGACGTGCCGGGCGCGAGCGGCAGCCTCGACGCGATGATGCTCGACATGCGGCGCACCTTCGACGAGATGGTCATCGAGTACTCATCGCCGGAGCGTGCCGCGGCGATCATGGAGAACTCCTTCTATCAGACGATGGCGTCGTCGTTCTCCGGCACGCAGGAGTACATGGCGATGGAGAAGCTCGGCAAACTGATCGAGCGCGACCACTGGGACCTGATCATCGTCGACACCCCGCCGTCCCGGAACGCGTTGGATTTCCTCGACGCCCCGCAGCGGCTCGGATCGTTCCTGTCGGGTCGGCTGATGAAGGTGCTGGTCGGCGGCGGGCGCGGGGTGGGGCGGATGGTGACGGGGGCGATGAGTCTGGCCATGCGCGGTGTCTCCACGATCATCGGCGGCGAGATGCTGCGGGACGTGGCGATGTTCGTCCAGTCCCTCGACTCGATGTTCGGCGGGTTCCAGGACCGCGCACTCAAGACCTACCAATTGCTCAAGCAGCCCGGCACCCAGTTCGCGGTGGTTGCCGCCGCCGAACCGGACGCGCTGCGTGAGGCGGCGTTCTTCGTCGATCGGTTGTCGGAGGAGCGCATGCCGCTCGCCGGGTTGATCCTCAATCGCACCCACCCCAACCTGACGTCGATCTCCGAGTCGTCGGCGAGGGCCGCGTTGGAGACGGTCGAGGACGACCTGACCCGCGGTGTGCTCGAGATCCATGCCGACCGGGCGGCGACCGGTAAGCGGGAGCTGCATCTCCTACAGCGGTTCACCGCCGCGCATCCCGCGGTTCCCATCGTCGGGGTTCCGTCGCTACCGTTCGAGGTCGCCGACATGGTGGCCCTGCGCGCCGTCGCGGAACAGATCACCAGCCGAGGCTGACGCAGCCGGGACCACCGGCCGGACCACGAAAATGGCCGACCCGGTTCGGGTCGGCCATCGGTGTCATCTGTTCATGTGTGCGCGGTTCACACCGCGTCGGCCTGGTGCCGACGTCGCTGGGCCTCGAAGAACTGCGCCCACGAGGTGACCTCCGGATGCTGTCGCAGCAATGCCCGCCGCTGCCGCTCGGTCATGCCTCCCCAGACGCCGAACTCGACCCTGTTGTCGAGGGCATCGGCACCGCATTCGAGCTGCACCGGGCAGTGCCGGCAGATCGTCGCGGCCTTTCGCTGAGCCGCCCCTCGGACGAACAGGTCGTCGGGGTTCGCTCCCCGGCACCGAGCTTGTGAGACCCACATCAATCGAGCATCGTCTCCGGTGGAAACTGCCGCCATCGCCATCCGCCGACCCCTGTCTGTCGTTGCGTCTCGCCGGTTCCGTCTCAACTCTTCGCGGTCCCGACGGTCCTGACCGGAATGCTCCCAACCGACTCCACTCGCGCCGGCCACACGCGTCCGCACCCTCAGTGCGCTTCACATCTGCCATCGAGTGTTAGGTGAGTCACATTCTGCACTCAATCTAAGGATCTGTGCATGACAGCGCAAGCCCTGCAGCAAAGAAAATGGCACCATCGTCCAAACAAGTCACATAACCCCAGCTCATCGCTGTTGTTGTTTGGTTGGCTAACCTCGCGACCTCCCCGAGACGCACGGTCAGACGATGTTTTGACCATCACACGTATCCTGTGCGTGTGCCGAACTCGAAGAAGCTGTGGCCGCTGGCCGGTGCGTGTCTGCTGGCCGGTGTCCTGGTCGCCGGATTGCTCTATCCCGTGGCGAGCGGTCTGGGCGTGGTGTCGAATCGGGCGGCCTCCGCGGTGGAGAACGTCTCGTCCGAATTGCTCAACGGCACTCTGCCCGAGGTCACCACCATGACCGACTCGGCCGGCAATCCCATCGCACTGCTCTTCGACCAGTACCGCTACCAGGTGGGCTACAACGACATCTCGCCGGACATGATCCGCGCGATCATCTCCATCGAGGACCGGCGCTTCCTCGAGCACGACGGCGTCGACTGGAAGGGCACCATCCGTGCGGCACTGAAGAACTCGTCGTCGGGCGAGGTGCAGCAGGGCGCATCGACCCTGGACCAGCAGTACATCAAGAACTATCAGCTCCTGGTCCTGGCACGGACCGAGGCGGATCGTCAGGCCGCGATCGAGACCACGCCGGCGCGCAAGCTGCGTGAGGTCCGGATGGCTCTCACGATGGAGCAGTCCCTGATCGATCAGGCGAAACGGGACAAGGGTCTCGACGACGCGGCCGCCAAGCAGGAGGCCAAGAAGCAGATCGTCACCCGCTACCTGAACGTGGTCCCGTTCGGCAACAACTCCTACGGCATCGAGGCCGCCGCACAGACGTACTTCGGCCGGCACGCCAAAGACCTCAACCTCGAGCAGTCGGCGCTGCTCGCGGGCCTGGTCCAGTCGAGCTCGGCACTCGATCCCTACACCAATCCCGAAGCGGCGATGAACCGGCGGAACACGGTCCTCGACACCATGATCGAGAACTTCCCGGCCCGCCGTGACGAGATCATCGCCGCCAAGGCCAAGCCTCTGGGCGTGTTGCCGCAGCCCGAACTCCCGACGCAGGGCTGTATCGCCGCGCGCAACAACGGATTCTTCTGCGACTACGCCTTGCAGTTCCTGGCCGAGAACGGGATGTCGAGGGACTCGGTGATGCGCGGCGGATACATCATCCGCACCACCATGGACCCCGACGTCCAGCGGTCGACCATCCGTGCGGTCCAGGCGCAGGCCGATCCGCGGGCGGACGGCGTCGCCGACGTGATGAGCGCCATCCGGCCGGGCACGAAGTCGCACGACATCCTCGCCATGGCGTCCAGCCGTATCTACGGACTCAACCAGAAGGCCGACCAGACGGTGCAGCCCCAGCCGTTCTCGATGGTCGGCGACGGCGCCGGTTCGGTGTTCAAGATCTTCACCACCGCTGCTGCCATGGAGAAGGGACTCGGCGTCGCGTCGAACATCCCGGTTCCCGGGTTCATCGCGGTCGAGGGCATGGGTAACAGCAGTGGGAACGGCTGCCCGGAGAACGCGTATTGCGTCAAGAACGACGGCAAGTACCCCGCGTCGATGTCGGTGACCCAGGCACTCGCGCAGTCGCCCAACACCGCTTTCGTGAAACTGCTGCAGCAGGTGGGTGTGAAACCGGCCGTGGACATGGCCGTCCGGCTCGGGCTGCGGTCCTACACCGTGCCGGGGTCATCGGGCTACGGCGACAAGAGCATGGCCCAGTACGTCAAGGACGGCAACTTCGGTTCGTTCACCCTCGGCCCGCTGCCGATCAACGGCCTGGAGCTGTCGAACGTGGCCGCCACACTGGCCTCCGGCGGCACCTGGTGCCCGCCGAACCCGATCGCCTCGATCAGCCGCATCAAGCGGGATCAGTACGGCAATCCGGTGATGGACCCGAACGGGCAGCCTGCGCTGACCGCGGTCCCGTTCAACGCGCCGGGGTGTGAGCAGGTCGTCGAGAAGGGTCTGGCCAACACACTGGCCAACGCGCTGAGCCAGGACGACAAGGGCGGCGGCACCTCGGCCGGCGCTGCCGGGTCGCAGGGATGGACGTTGCCGGTGTCGGGCAAGACCGGCACCACCGAGGCCCACCGGTCGTCGGCGTTCCTGGGATTCACCAACGACATCGCCGGCTCCGCGTACGTCTACAACGACGGCCCCAACCCGACCGGCATCTGCAGCAGCCCGCTGCGTCAGTGCTACGACGGCAATCTCTACGGCGGTATGGAACCCGCCCGCACGTGGTATCAGGCGATCAAGCCGGTGGCCACCAAGTTCGGGCCGGTGCGACTGCCGCCGACCGATCCCCGCTACATGCGGGGCAGTGACCGCGGGCGCATCCCGAACGTCAGCGGCCTCACCGCGAGCGCGGCGACGTCCCGCCTGCAGGGCGCCGGATTCAAGGTGAACCAGCTCGACGTCGACAGCAATCGACCGCAGGGCACCGTGGTGTTCACCGCACCGTCGGATTCGGCGATGCCCGGCAGCCTGATCACCATCTACGTCAGCAACGGTCGTCGCTCCGACAACGACTCGCCGGGTCCGACGGAGACCACCGTGCAGGTACCCGGGGTGGGACCGGTCGTGATCCAGCTGCCGGGCTGATCGGGCGCGTCCGGCGGATCCCGGCCGTCGGGAAAACCCCGGGGCATCAGGGGCCCAGGTCTGCGTATCCTGGATGAATGCTCCACCTCGACAACGCCCTCACCCGCCGCGCCGCGGCCGCGCCGGTCGTCGGCGGGCTGGCCGGTTTGGCCGCCGCCGGACTGTTCTACTCGACGGTGATCGAACGCAATGCGTTCACGTTGCGACACAACACGCTCGCCGTCCTCGAGCCCGGTGCCGCCCCGCTGCGTGTGCTGCACATCAGTGACCTGCACATGACCCCCCATCAGCGGCTCAAGCAGGCGTGGGTTTCCGAGCTCGAGGCGCTCGAACCAGACATCGTGATCAACACCGGCGACAATCTCGCCCATCCGCAGGCCGTGCCGTCGGTCATCCAGTCGCTCGGGGGGTTGCTGTCACGGCCGGGGCTGTTCGTGTTCGGCTCCAACGACTACTTCGGACCGCGACCGAAGAATCCGTTCCAGTACTTCAACACCGACCACACGCGGACCTTCGGGGATCCGCTGCCCTGGCAGGATCTGCGCGCCGCGTTCACCGAACGCGGCTGGCTCGACGCCACGCACACGGTTCGTGAGCTCGAGGTCGGCGGCGTCCGGGTGGTCGCCGCGGGCGTCGACGACCCGCACATCGAGCGCGACCGCTACGAGACCATTGCCGGGCGGCCCAACCCGCTCGCGCACCTCCGCCTGGGTCTGACCCACTCGCCGGAACCGCGCGTGCTCGACCGTTTCGCCGAGGACGGCTACGACCTGGTGATGGCCGGGCACACCCACGGCGGCCAGCTCTGCCTGCCGTTCATCGGCGCGCTGGTCACCAACTGCGCCATCGACCGCTCCCGGGTCAAGGGTGTGTCCAATTGGGGATCGACGATGAAGCTGCACGTCAGCGCCGGGCTGGGCACCTCGCCGTACGCACCGGCCCGCTTCTGCTGTCGGCCCGAGGCCAGTCTGCTCACCCTGACCCCGGTCTCGCACGGCGACGCCGACGTCGCCGAGGACCACTCGCTGCCGCAGTTGGCGACCGAGATCAGCTGACGACGACGGGTTCGCCGCGCAACGAGCGATGCGTCACCACCGATCCCTCAGCAGCCTCGCGCGCAACGAGCGAAGCGTCACCACCCGATCCCTGAGGAGCCTCGCGAGGAACGAGCGATGCGTCACCACCGATCCCTGAGCAGCCTCGCGAGGAACGAGCGATGCGTCACGAAGGGCCCTTCGTGACGGTCCTCCGCTAGCGCTCCGGACCTCCTCAGGGACCGAAGTGGCGACGCATCCTCCGCTAGCGCTCCGGACCTCCTCAGGGACCGACGTGGCGACGCATCCTCCGCCAGCGCTCCGGACCTCCTCAGTGGTGACGGTCCTCCGCAGGGAACCGGTGGTCGACGCCCACTACCATCGACCTCGTGACCGTTTTCGATGATGTCCGCGTGCTCGCCTTCGACACGTTCGGGACGGTCACCGACTGGCTCACCGGCATCTCCGGTTCCGTTCGCGACGTCGGCCTCGATGTCGACGCCGAGGAATTCGCCCGCGAGTGGCGGCGGCGGTACGGCCCCATCCTGGCCCGCGTCGAGTCGGGCGAGCTCCCCTGGCGCCGCCTCGACGACCTGCAGACCGAGACGCTGCACGAGGTGGCCGACACCTTCGGCGTCTCCCTCACCGCCGAACAGGCCGCAATCCTCGTGCACGCCTGGCGGACGATCCCCGGCTGGCCCGACGCCGCGCCCGGTATCCGACAACTCAAGCGGCACTTCATCGTCTGCGCCCTGAGCAACGGCACGGTGGCCCTGCTGACCGACATGGCCAAGCACAACGGGTTCGAATGGGACGTCATCGGCGGTTCCGATCTCTGGCGGCATTACAAACCCGCACGCGAAACCTATTGCGGTCTGGCCGATCTGCTCGAGGTCGAACCCGGTCGGGTAATGATGGTCGCCACTCATCAGTCCGATCTCGACGCGGCCCGATCATTCGGCCTACGAACGGCTTTCGTCGAACGTCCGACGGAGTGGGGCCCAGAACCGAAGAACGACAACGGCTCTGCGCAGAACGACGTCCACGCGACCCATCTGCTCGATCTGGCCCGGAAACTCGGCTGCTGACTCAGCCCAGCGTCAGTTCGAGGTAGGGCACCTCATCGATCGACAGTCCGGTCGATTCCTCCACCACCCCGGACAATTCGGCGTACGCCCGCGGGTGGTCGGCGCGGTATCTGGCGACGACGTCGGCTGTGTCGTCGGCGCCGAGCACCCGTGCCGTCGCCGGACTGCTCGACACCCGGCCGATCGACACCCGACAGTGCGGATCCGCTTGCAGGTTCTTGAACCATTGTGAGCGGGTACCGAAGCCGGACGCGATGATGATCCGGTCCGGCACCGGCCGATCGACGGCCTCGAGGACGACGTAGCGGCGTTCACCGGACTTCCGCCCGGTGTGTTCGAGCATCAGCACGCGGCCACCCAACAAGAAACCGAGCCGTGCGCGGTACAGCAGGATCGGCGCCCGCACGAACCATCGAGTCTGGAGCATTCGCGACGCTAAAGACACTGCGTATCACCACTTTCAGGTGTCGCCATGGTTTCGATTAGATGACATCATTCACTCTAGACCACCGCAGTCACGCGCCACAGTGGATGCTGTTGAGGTCCAACTCTTCACGCGCAGCGGGGACGCGATCGCGGCGGCCCGCTCTCGAAAGAAATGAGCGACATGACCACCCACCACGACGACCACCGCGTACAACAGGGCTTCGCCGCCTTCGGGACGATCGGTGCCGCCGTCCTGCTGCTCACCGGCGGCATCATCGGACTCCTGCAGGGCATCTCGGCGGTCGCCAACGACGACCTCTTCGTCGTTGGCGTGCAGTACGTCTACAAGTTGGACCTGACCGCCTGGGGTTGGATCCACATCATCGTGTCGATCCTGGCGATCATCGTCGCGCTGGGTATGTTCACCGGCGCCGCCTGGGCGCGGGTGTCGGCGATCATCATCGCGTCACTGTCGATCATCCTCAACTTCCTGTGGCTCCCGTACTACCCGTGGTGGTCGGTGCTCGTCATCGCGATCGACCTGGTGATCATCTGGGCGGTCGCCACCTGGAGGGCCGCCTGAGTTCCCACGCCGGATCCATGGCGGCAGTCTGCGCCGCCTGCGGATCGGTGCGCCACCGCCTCAGCGGCGCCGCAACGTATGTGCCGGGCTCACGCCGTAGCGTCGACGGTATGCCGCGGCGAATCGGCTGGGATTACTGAAGCCCCATCGCGCGGCGGTGTCGGCGACGGTGACATCGCCGCGGGTGAGATCGTTGTGCGCGCGGTCGAGGCGGATGTCGGCGAGCGCACGCGTCGGTGTGGTCTCGACGAACTCCGCGAACGCCTCTTGCAGACGACGAACGCTGGTGCCGGCCAGCGCGGCCATGTCGGCCAGCGACCAGGGACGGGCGGGATCGTCGTTGAACCCGTCGAGCACGCGTTTCACGATCCCGGGCCGCGGCCGGCCGTCGCCGTCCGCCGACTCGGGTGTCGCGGCGAGCAGGAATGCGGTGGCGACAGCACTCGCCAGTTGTGGACCGATCAGTGGATTGGCCAGGAGGTCGACCGGCTCTCGCGCCTGCGCCGACAGCGCCTTGACCAGCGCGAGCCATGAAGCACCCTCGTCGCTTCCCACGTCGAGTTGCTCGGGCAACGCCAGTCGGCGACGAATCGGCGCCAGGTGGATTCGATCGGCTTCCCGTTCGAGATGCTCGGCGTCGAACTTCACGCCGATGACGTGGCAGTCGGCCGTCCAGTTCGTGATCACCGACGGCCGGTCAGCGGTGAAGATCGTGCCCCGCCCTGCCCTCGAGATGATCTCTCCACCGCCGGATCGAGAATGCAGCCGGCCTGACATCGGGATGTTCACTTCGTAGGCACCGGGATAGTCGCAGGCGATCGACACCGCCGCACCCCAATTGAGACGACCGATGGTGACCCCGCCCAGTTCGACGGTCCGCATGCTCAGGTTCACGTCGTCGTGGTCGTCGAGAGCGCGGAGCTCATGCGGGAAGTACACATCGGCGACCGCTCGATGTGCCGTGTCCCAATCTCGTGTTCCCACGAGTTCCGTCGACCTGGTCATGCTTTCTGTGTTCTACCGCATGGACACTCCGTGAAGCGACCCAGCTCACACATTGATCGCGCAATCGGTACCGGCGCCGCGCGATCGGTATCGATCACGATCGCTCGGCGCCCTAGCGTCTGTCGACATCCGCATCAGCCGAGTGAGGAGCGACGCATGACCGCCACGATTTCCTGGATCGACGACATCACCATGACCGAGCTGGAACGCAACCCGTACCCCGTCTACGAACGTCTGCGTGCGGAGGCGCCGCTGGCCTACGTCCCGGTCCTCGGGTCCTACGTCGCCAGCACCGCCGAGATCTGCCGCGAGATCGCCACCAGCGCCGACTTCGAGGCGATCATCACCAAGGCGGGCGGCCGGACCTTCGGACATCCGGCGGTCATCGGGGTCAACGGGCCGATTCACGACGACCTGCGGTCGATGGTCGATCCGGCACTGCAACCGCAGGAGGTGGATCGCTGGATCGACGATCTCGTGCGGCCGATCGCGCGGCGCTATCTCGAGACGTTCGAGGACGACGGCACCGCCGAACTCGTCGCCCAGTACTGCGAACCCGTTTCGGTGCGGGCACTCGGCGATCTCCTCGGCCTGCAGTCGGTGAGTTCGGACCAGCTGCGCGACTGGTTCCACAAGCTCTCGCGTTCGTTCACCAACGCCGGGGTCGACGAGAACGGCGAGTTCACCAACCCCGAGGGGTTCCGCGAAGGAGACGACGCCAAGGCGGAGATCCGGGCGATCGTCGACCCGTTGATCGACAACTGGATCGACAACCCCGACGACAGTGCGATCAGCCACTGGCTGCACGACGGCATGCCGGACGGGCAGACGCGTGAACGCGACTACATCTATCCGACCTTGTTCGTCTACCTGCTCGGTGCGATGCAGGAACCCGGCCACGCCATGGCATCGACACTGGTGGGACTGTTCACCCGACCCGAACAGATGGAGCAGGTCGTCGACGAACCTGCCCTCATCCCGCGCGCCATCTCCGAAGGCATGCGCTGGACCTCGCCGATCTGGTCGGCGACGGCGCGGATCAGCACCACCGATGTCGAGGTCGCCGGTGTCTCCCTGCCCGAGGGCTCGGTGGTGTTGATGTCATACGGCTCGGCGAACCACGATCACACGCTGTACGAGGCGCCCTCCGAGTACGACCTGACCCGTCCTCCCCTGCCGCACCTGGCGTTCGGCGCCGGCAATCACGCGTGCGCGGGAATCTACTTCGCGAACCACGTGTGCCGGATCGGGCTGGAAGAGCTCTTCGACTCGATCCCGAACCTCGAACGCGACACGAGCACCGACGTCGAGTTCTGGGGCTGGGGATTCCGCGGACCGACCTCGCTGCCGGTCACCTGGGAGGTGTGACGATGACACCGTCGTACTCGGTGCAGATCAGCGGCTCCGATCCACGCACCGTCGACTGCTCAGACGGCCAGCGCCTGCTCGACGCCTTCCTCCGCAACGGCGTCTACCTGCCGAACTCGTGCAATCAGGGCACCTGCGGGACGTGCAAGGTCAAGCTGACCTGTGGCACCGTCGATCAACCGGAGGTGCCCGAGACCGTCCTCGGTGCCGACGACCAGGCGGCCGGCCACATCCTCGCCTGCCAGTCGTCTCCGACGTCGGATGCCCAGATCGAGCTTCCCCTCGACACGGCCGCGGGCCCGCGACATCTGCTGCGGGACCTGGTCGGGACCGTCCGGGAGATCCGGCCGCTCGCGACCGACACCGTGCAGATCGAGGTCGGTCTCGACGAGCCATTGGAGTTCTCGGCCGGTCAGTACATGGAGATCGCGATTCCGGGAACCGGGGAGGTCCGGCAGTATTCGATGGCCAACCCGCCACGTCGAGACGACCGATTGGAGTTCCACGTGCGTCGTGTTCCCGACGGTGTCGCGACCGACCGGTGGATCTTCGACTCCCTGGCCGGCGGCCATCGCATCGACCTGCGCGGACCCTGGGGCGATTTCGTCCACGACGGCGACGACGGTCCGATGATCCTGCTCGGCGGAGGCACCGGATTGGCGCCGTTGAAATCGATTGCACGACATGCGCTCGAACTCGACCCGCACCGCGAGATCCACCTGTATCACGGGGTCCGTCGGCGGTCCGACCTCTACGATGTCGACTTCTGGGAATCACTCGCCGCTCGTCATACCGGCGTGCGCTACATCCCGTGTCTGAGCCGTGAGGACGGGTACGGTCGCCACGGCTATGTGGGTGACGCGCTGCTCGACGACTTCGACAGTCTGCGCGGTTACTCGGCGTACCTCTGCGGACCGCCCGCCATGGTCGACGCCGGCGTGAAGGCCTGCAAGCGCCGTCGGATGCCCGGCCGCAACATCCACCGGGAGAAGTACACCCCCGCGGTCAGCGGCGAGCCCGTCCCCGCCTGAGCGTCCCCGCGTTCCACTCTTCCCCCGGATACGAGGAGGCCCTGACCTGCGATGCAGGTCAGGGCCTCTACTGCTTCTCAACCAAAGCGTCGGGGTGGCGGGATTCGAACCCACGACCTCTTCGTCCCGAACGAAGCGCGCTACCAAGCTGCGCCACACCCCGTGTGTAGCCTGCGATAGCTTACCCCCACGCACACGCCAGGACTAAATCGGCAGCTCAGAGGGCATTCTCCGGCGCTCGTGCGCAGATCACCCACCTGATCACGTTACGGTCAGTGCGCCCAATATTGACCTTTCGTCCACGTCTGGCAATTAGAGTTCTCGGTACGCTCGTCCCGCTTCACAACCGTTCAGTATCGAAGTCGCTGTACCGAAGTCGCTGTACCGAACCTTCTGTATCGAAAGCTTGTCGAATCGCGTCGAAAGGACACAGTCATGAGCACACCCAACAGGGATGCCGATTACGGAGCGAAGGAAGGTTTCGCCTTCGGCATCTCGATCGTCGCGGCGGCATTGTTGTTCGTCGCCGGGTTGGTCGCGGTGTTCCAGGGCATCTCCGCGCTGGCCAAGGATGATCTCCTCGTCGTCGGCCCGCAGTACATCTACCAGTTCAACCTCACGTCCTGGGGCTGGATCCACCTGATCATCGGCATCCTGGCCATCATCGTGTCCGGCGGCCTCGCGGTCGGCCAGGATTGGGCCCGTATCTCGGCGATCATCATCGCCTCGATCTCGATCATCGCCCAGTTCCTCTGGCTGCCCTACTACCCGCTGTGGGCGATCCTGATCATCGCGCTCGATCTCGTCGTGATCTGGGCGGTCGCGACCTGGAAGCCGTCCGAAGTCGCCTGACCGCGACGCCCTCTGACCGTCTCGCCGAGCCCACGTCCCCCGATCCCTGAGGAGCCTCCGAGCCTGCGAGGATGCGTCACGAAGGGCCCTTCGAGACGCTCGCGGGCTCGCTCCTCAGGGCGGCGCCTCGCCTACGCTCCTCAGAGACCAGGTGTGGTCACGTCGATGCCAGGGACCGCGACACCCCCTGACCCGACGACCCATCCGCATCTCGGGCGGTTCCGAATCTCTGGTACAAACCAGCACACGAACGGAGCCGCCCGAGATGCGACTGACCCGCACGATCCGACCCCTGTTCACCCTCCTCGCGACGATCCTGCTCGCGATGGCAGCCCTCGTCGCCACGGCCGGCCCGTCGTCGGCCGCGCCGCTGCAACCCATCCCCAAGCTCGACACCGAGCGCTATCTCGGCTCGTGGTGGCAGCTGGCGGCGATTCCCGCGTTCTTCAATCTGAACTGCGCCAAGGACACCAAGGCCACCTACACAACGATCGACGCGACAACCATCGGCGTGGAGAACACCTGCACCACCTTCACCGGGCAGACGAACCGGGTCAAGGGGCAAGCAAAGGTCGTCGACCCGGTCACCAAGGCCCAACTGTCGGTGAGCTTCCCGCAGGTTCCGGTCAGCATCGACCCCGGCAATGCACCCAACTACATCGTCACCTGGGTCGCCGACGGCGCGACCCCGACCGACCCCTACCGGTTCGCCCTGGTCGGCGACCCGACCCGGCTGTCCGGTTACCTGCTGTCCCGCGACAAAGTCGTCTCGACGGCCACTCTGCGGATGCTGCGCGGTCAGATCGAGAAGGCCGGATTCAACTCCTGCACCTTCCTGGTGACTCCCACGACGGGTGGCCGCACCGACTACTCGCCACTCTGCACGGTCTGACCAGCTAGTTCGTCCCCCGGGTTTTCGATCGTCCGCCCAAAGTGTCTGGGGGACGTGCGAACACCCGGGGGAAGAACTCGGCCGCGGACGGACGTCAGCGAGGTACGAACATCAGCGCCGGGCAGCCTGGCGGGCGTACTCGCGCAGGAACGTCGCCTCGACGATCGCCATGTTCTCGATCTCGCTCGGATCGACGCTCTCGTTGGGCGCGTGGATGAGGCAGGACGGCTCCTCGACGCCGAGCAACATGATCTCGGCGTCCGGATAGGTCTCGGCGAACACGTTGCACAGCGGGATCGAGCCACCCTGGCCCATCAACAGGACATCGGTGCCGTAGGTCCGCTCCATCGCGTCGACCATCGTGTCGTAGCCGGGCCCCGACGTCGTGCCGGTGAACGGCGCACCGTCGGCCTCCCGCTCGAACGACACCTTCACGTGCCACGGCGCCACGGCGGCGAGGTGCTCGATCAGCGCGTCCTGGGCGTGCTTGGCGTCCATGCCGGGCGGGACACGCAGGTTGACCCGGGCCCGGGCTCTGGGCTGAATGGCCGCCGACGAACCGACGACCGGAGGGCAGTCGATGCCGAGAACCGTGGCGGCCGGACGCGCCCACACCATGTCCGCGATCGTGCCCGACCCGATCACATCGACCCCGTCGAGCAGGCTCGCGTCCTTACGGAACGCGTCGATCGGGTAGTCGACTCCCGGCCAGGTGGCCGAGGCGTCGAGGCCGGTGACCGTGGTGTTGCCATGCGCGTCGCGTAGCGAGGCCAGCATCGCGATGAGCGCCGCCAGCGCGTCCGGCGCGGCACCGCCGAACATGCCGGAATGCATTGCCGATGAGAGAGATTCGACGGTGACGACGATGTTGGCGATTCCCCGCAGACTCGCGGTCAGGCTGGGGCGCCCCACCGAGAAGTTGCCCGAGTCGCAGACCAGGATGGCGTCGGCGCGCAGGAGATCGGGATTCTTCGGGACGAAGTCCTCCATGCCTCCGGTCCCCTGCTCCTCCGACCCCTCGCCGACGATCTTGATGTTGACGGGGATGTCGCCGCCGAGAGCACGCAGTGCGGCGAGGTGCACGGCGATGTTGCCCTTGCAGTCGGCGGCGCCGCGCCCGTACCACCGGCCGTTGCGCTCGGTGAGTTCCCACACCGGCGATTCCCACTCGTCGTCGCCGAGCGGTGGCTGGACGTCGTGGTGGAAGTACAGCAGGACGGTGGGTGCGTCCTCGGGGCCGGCCAGACTCCCGGTCACCGCCTTGCTGCCGTCGGCGGTCACATGCGAGGCGACATCGTCGAATCCCAGCGACCCGAAGGTCTCCTGCAACCAGTCGACCATGCGGTCGCAGTCCTCGGGCGGTGTACCGGTCGGGTCGTACACGGAGCGGAACGCCACCATCTCGGCGAGCTCCGACTGCGCTTGGGGCATCAGTCCTCGCACCCGTTCGCGTAGCTGGTCGTCGGTCATGAAACTCCCTCCGCCTGAATCCGATCAGGCCAGTTCGTGAACCTTCAGCTGCCCATCCTCGATCGCCGCCAACATACCCGCATGGTCGCCCTCGTTCAGCTCGGCGTAGGCCACCGAGAACTCCGCGATCGCCTTGGAGAAACCCTTGCCTGCGGAGAGGTAGTCGGCGATGGCGAACCGGCTCGAGGTCCGGGCGTGCGCCTGGGCGAGCGCCCGACCACACAGGCGCGCATAGAGTTTCATCTCATTGGCGTTCAACGCCTCGATGACCACCGACCCTTTGCCGTCACGAAGCTGACGTGCGTAGAGATCACGACGTTCGCCGTTCTCGTCGAGCCCCGATGTCCACCCGAGGAACAGGTCGCTGGCCGCCTGCAGCAGCCGTTGGCCTTCGACGACCCGTTGCCCCTGGTTCGGGAACACGCTCGCCGGTACATACTCCTCGAGCACCGAACGTTGCGCTTCCTTGAGCTGGAGGAACAGCGGGTCACCGGAGTGCTTGCCGCGCATCAGCACGATCCACGCCCGCATCCCGACACTGCCGACCCCGACCACCTTGCGCGCGACATCGACGACCTCGAACTGGTCGAACAGCGCGCGGATGTAATCCGGCAACATCTCGCGGTACTCGGTGATCCTCTGGGTGATGCGATCCTGGATCTCGTCCGCGCGATTGTCCGGGAAGAGTTCATGCAGCGGCACCAGCAGCGGCGGATCGCTGCGAATGCTGATGTTGCCATCGGCGTCGGTCACGCAGAGCTTGCTCACGGCCTGTGCACTGTTGCGGTGATGGGCCTTCTTCAGGCCTTTGCGGGCGCGCTCGGTGGCCGAGGTGTCGAGCACTGATCCTGCGACCTGGAGCATCTCGTCGGCGTCGATGCGTGAATACCAGCAGTCCATCGTGCTCTGCTGGACACTCGTCGCCATCCATTTCCGATAGGACTTCGCGACTTCACGAGCGTGGTCCCAGGTCGCCTTCGCATCGAAACCGTTGCCCCGGCCGGCCACGACGATGCTGGCCGCCAGGCGCTTCACGTCCCATTCGAACGGCCCCGGACTGGTCTCGTCGAAGTCGTTGATGTCGAAGATCATTCGACGTTCCGGCGTGTTGAAGACGCCGAAGTTGCTCAGATGCGCGTCACCGCACAGCTGTGTCATGACGTCCGAACTCGGTGTCGCGGCCAGATCCGCCGCCATCACCGCGGCCGCACCACGGTAGAAGGTGAACGGCGTGGCTGCCATGCGCGCGTTGCGGACCGGCACCAGTTCGGGCACCCGCGACACCGCCTGCGCCATCAGGATCGACACGGGATCCTTGCGGGCCGACTTGTCCGGACACATCGCCAGCTCGCTGAATGTCGCCGACATCGGTGCCTCCTATTGGTACGAGACGAACCAGGGTGTCGGTCGTACCTGCATGGTGCGGGCCGGCGGGAACGTCGGATGGTCTTCGGTGTAGAAATTCTTCCACCCCAGCCACACATTCGGAGGCAGATCGGTGATCAAACGCCGCCAGGTGCCCATTTTGGTCGGCGGATCACCGTGGCCATCGGCGTGGATCACCGTCTGCAGTTCGGGCCGCGACGTCACGATACGTCCGCGGTCTTCCAACATGCCGCTGTCGAACTCGTGCAGGACCAGCAGTTTCTGCGGCAGGCCGCGCGCCCGGACCAGCCCGGCCAACCAGTCCGACGTCCGGTTCACCTCGTCGGCCGACACCGATCCGATCTGGGTCAGATGCACCTGATTCGGCTTGAGCCGCCACTCCGCGTCGAGCGCGAGACCGACGTTGGGTTCGGCGAGCAGATCCGCGTACCGCTTCGCCTGGGTCAGGAAGTCGGTGCGGCCGGGCTGCAGGTCGAGCGTCACGTAGATACCGGCGGCGCGCGCGGCGCGGACCCAGGGCCGCAGCTGGGCCGGTTCGATCATGCTGGAATACGAGTTGTCGGGGCCCGGTTCGGACGAGGCCACCGTGGCGATGATCTCGAAGGCCGGTACCACCGGTGCCGCGCTGTACGGCTGGTATTGCGCGGCCATCGCCCGCACCCGACGAATCGATGCGCCGAGATCCTGGGCGCCGAGCGGGCCGAGCGACGGAGCTCCGGGCGACCCGTACAGAGCCACCAGGCGACGTCCGGGAAACACCACCTGCCCGCCGCCGGGGAGCTCGGCCTCGGTCCGCGCGGCATGGACGCGATCAGAGAACTCACGGCTGTCGCCGAACCCCGCACCGAAGGCGCGGACGCCCGCGTCGGGATGCTCACGCAGCGCACGCACCGACTCGCCGGTGGAGCGGGGATCGGCCACGGGAACGCGGACGACGCGAGCACCCGCCGCCTCCGCGGTGGCCTCGGCATCGGGTCCGGCGTCGGCGGCGAGGTAGGCCAGCGTGGCATCCCGCGTCGCGATGCGCCTTCCCGACAACTCGTGCAGGTCGGTGGACATCGGCGCCGCCGTCACGGCGCCGACCTGGGTGGGGTCACCGGCGACGACGACCTTCTTCGTCCCGAGCCGACGCAACTCGCCGGCGACCGCGGCACGACTGGAGTCGGTGACGGCGAAGACGGGTACCTGATGGGCGTCGGCGACCTGCCGGATGGGCGTCCAGTCCGCCGCGCCGACCGACGGGGCGACCACGATCGCCTCGTCGGACCGCTCGAAAAGTGCTCGGCTGACCGAGACCCCGTCCGCCGGCGCCGGGTCGGCGATCACCCCGGTCGAGTTCTGCGGGAGTGACACGGAGTCAACCGGATCCGAGGTCGTGAACATCGTCGATGCGATGGTGAACGCGGCGATCAGAACGACAGCGAACGCCACCGCCCATCCGCGGAAACGCGACATCCGGATCGATTACCCCCTGCAGTGACCGTCGAGAACTTCTGGCGCTCCCTGGGCGCCGATGCCCCAACGTAACAGGCAATCCGCATGGCGCAACGTCACCGCCGATCCGGGGAGGTCACGCGCAGTCGCGCCGCCGGAATTGCAGCGCGAACAGTTCCTCGGAGACGCGGTCCGAGTCCGGACCGAAACCGAACGGCACCCGCGAGATATGTGCGGTCTGCCGGTCGGACCGGTAGACGATCAGCGCCGCCGGAGCGATGACAACGATGAGGATGGTGAGCAGCAGGATGGTGTTCATGACTGAAATTATGTTCCCGATAAAATCCGGCCAACAGTGGCTCGAATGACAATGTTCGCAAATTTTCTGCCATACTGGGTGAGTGCTCAGAAAAGTGGCCGCACTCCTCTATGAACCTGTGGCCTTGTTCGAATTCGGCGTGGTCAACGAGGTGTTCGGCCTCGACCGGACCGACGATGGTGTGCCGCCGTTCGAGTTCCTCATCGGGTCCCCCGATCCCGGAGTTCCCCTGAACATCGGCCACGGAGCATTCGTCGTCCCGCCACACTCGCTGTCCGACTGTGTCGACGCAGATCTGGTCGCGATCCCCGGCGGCAGCACCGAGCCGAACTTTCCCCCGGAGGTCCTCGACACGCTGCGCGCCGTCGTCGACAACGGTGGCCGGGTGCTCACCGTCTGCTCGGGGGCGTTCGCCGCGGCGGCCGCCGGATTGCTCGACGGTCGCCGCTGCACCACCCATTGGCGGTACGGCAAGAAGCTGGCGCAGATGTATCCCGAGGCGATCGTGAACACCGACGTCTTGTTCGTCGACGACGGTCCGATCACCACCAGCGCGGGAACCGCGGCAGGAATCGACGCGTGCCTCCACCTCGTGCGCGAGGAGTACGGACCCGAGGTGGCCAATCGGATCGCTCGGCGCATGGTGGTCCCGCCGCACCGCGACGGCGGCCAGCGGCAGTTCGTCGAGGCACCGGTGCCCGCGTGTGAGTCCGACGGTTTCGCCGCCATGCTCGAATGGATCGTCGAACACCTCGATCAGGACATCTCCGTCGATGACCTGGCGGAACGGATGCACATGTCGACGCGGACGTTCGCGCGCCGGTTCGTCGACGAGGTCGGCGTCTCCCCGCACAAGTGGCTCACCGAGCAGCGTGTGCTGCATGCCCGCCGGCTGCTGGAGTCCACCGCACTCCCCGTCGACGACGTGGCCGGACAGGTGGGCTTCGCCTCGTCGACCCTCTTGCGCCATCACTTCAACGCGGCCGTCGGAGTCACCCCGACCGTGTACCGGCGCCGCTTCGCGCGCTGAGTCAGCAGTCGCTCAGCAGGAGCAGCCGGTCCTCACCCGATCCCTGAGGAGCCTCCGAGCATCCCACCCGATCCCTGAGGAGCCTCCGAGCATCCCATCACGGTCCCTGAGGAGCCTCCGAGCATCCCACCCGATCCCTGAGGAGCCTCCGAGCCTGCGAGGATGCGTCACGAAGGGCCCTTCGTGACGCATCGCTCGTCCCTCGCGAGGCTCCTCAGGGACCGCGTGGGATCGCATCGCTCGTCCCTCGCAAGGCTCCTCAGGGACCGCGTGGGAATGCTCGCGAACTCGGCGGGCGCTCTGGCGACGAAGGCTCAGCTGTCGGCGTAGGACTCGGCGAAGGACACGCGCGGGGTGGTCGCGGTGTGGAACAGCGCCAGACCGGTGAATGTCAGCGTCGCTGCGCCGAAGACCACCGACACGACGATCGCCGCGATGTACACGACGGTGTGGAGCAGCCCGTCGCCCGACGACGTCGCGAGCGCGGCAGTGACTGCGAGGACCGTTCCGAGTAGCGCCCACGCGGCACTCCGGACGCGTGGTCCCACCACCGATGCGTAGAACAGCCGCTGATAGATCGCGAGCTCGAACTCGTCGACGGACGCGAGCCGGACGTCGTCTGTGCCGGCGAGTTCGCGCAGTTCACGGGCCAGTGCCACATCCCGCTGCAAGGTCGACGTCTCGCGCTCGCGGTATCGCACGAAGGCGATGACACCGATGGCCGCCGCGAGTAGCCCCAGACCGACAACTGCTCCCCAACTGTCCACGCTGACACGCTACATGCGGCCCGGAGCCCCGAGTGCGCCCGGTCACACCGAAATCACGACAAGTCGCCCGGACACGACGACGCCGACACGACCGGGGCGATCGGTCGTGTCGGCGTCGGGGCCAAGATGCGTCAGACGGTCTGGGCCTGCCACATCCAGTGCAGCTGCTCGAGTTTCGAGGCGAACCCGATGAGTAGATCCTGTGTCACCGGATCGGTCTTCTCGGTTGTCTCGATCCGCTCGCGTAGACCGGCGATGACCGCCTGAAGATTGTCGATCACCGCCGCGACGACGTCGGCGTCCTTGGTCCAGCCTTCGCCGAATCCCTTGGTGTTCGCGGTCTTGGCGACGGTCTCGGCGCGCCCGTCAGGGCTGACGCCGATGGCGGTCGCCCGCTCGGCCGCGGCGTCGGTGAACTCTCGGCTGACCGAGACCAATTCATCGAGCTCCAGGTGCACAGAGCGGAACTGACGTCCCACCACGTTCCAATGCGCCTGCTTGGCGATCAGCGTGAGGTCGATCAGGTCGACCAGGGTGTCCTGCAGGGCACGGCCGGTGATGGCCTGCTGCTCTTCGGTCAGGATGCTGGTGATCGGGGTGTTCGTGGCCATTGTTCAACCACTCCTTTCGAATGTGGGCTGTGTGCTGAGGTGGCGGGGTCAGACCCGCACCGTGATGTTGTGCGCGATGTTCCCCTTGGTGGCCTTGGAATACGGGCAGAATGCGTGCGCGTTCTCGGCCAGTTCCTTGGCCTTGGCCTCGTCGACGCCGGGGATGTAGGAATCGATGGTGGCCACGAGGCCGAAGCCGCCGTCGGACTCGTCTTTGCCGATCCCGATGGTGACGGTGACCGTCGACTCCTCGGGGACAGGCGAACCGGACTGCTTCGCCGTCGCGCGCAGCGCTCCGAGGAAACAGGCCGCGTAGCCGGCCGAGAACAGTTCCTCCGGGTTGCTGCCCTCTCCGCTGCCGCCCATCTCCTTCGGCGGACGCAGATCGAGATCGATTCGTCCCGACTGCGAGACCACTTCTCCGTCGCGGCCGCCGCCGTTCGCGGTGGAGGCGATGGTGTAAACGGGTTCGATTGCCATGGAAAGCTCCTCGTGTCGTGGTGCATTGACGTGCTGGATTCTTCGCTTCTCACTGAACGAACTACATTGATTCTGAACGGTTTCCGTCGTCAGATGATTCCCGGACCGGACTCGAGGAGATCAATCTCCCGATCCCTGGCGGACGCCCTCTTCCACCTTCTTACCGAGGTCGGCATCGACATTGCGCCAGTAGTCGAAGACCCGTGACAGCACCGGTTCGGTGACACCGTCCAGTACGTGCCCAACGATATTGTCCACCAATCGTTCTCGTGCCGCGTCGTCGAGAACCTCGCGGACCATCGTGCCCGCCTGCGCCCAATCGCTGTCCTCGGCGTGCTCGATGTATCCGGCACGTACCGCCTCGTCGCCGAAGGTCCACAGACCCTCGTCACCAGCCGCTGCCGGGTCGGCATGCGGGCCACCGAATGAATTGGGCGCGTAGACCGGCACCTCGGGAGCCGAGAAGTCGTAGGCCATCGCACCTTCCTTGGAGTAGGTGTTGACCTGCGCCGCCTTCGCCGAATTGACAGGCAGCTGTGCGTAATTGGTGCCGATGCGGTAGCGGTGGGCGTCGGCGTAGCTGTACACCCGACCCAGCAACATCTTGTCGGGCGAGAAGCCGATACCCGGCACGACATTCGACGGCTCGAAGGACGAGAGCTCGATCTCGGAGAAGAAGTTCTGCGGGTTACGGTTCAGCGTCCACTTGCCGACCTCGATCAGCGGATAATCCTGCTGCGACCACACCTTGGTGAGGTCGAATGGGTTGAATCGGTAGCCCTCTGCCTCATCGACCGGCATGATCTGGACCTTGAGTGTCCAGCTCGGGAAGTCGCCGCGCTCGATGGCCTCGTAGAGATCCTTACGATGATGGTCGGGATCACTTCCGGCGAGTTCGTCGGCCTGCTGCTGGGTGAGGAATTCGATACCCTGATCGGTCTTGAAGTGGTACTTGACCCAGAAGCGCTCGCCGGCCTCGTTCACCCACTGGTAGGTGTGCGAACCGAATCCGTCCATGTGCCGCCAGGTCTTCGGGATGCCGCGGTCACCCATGAGCCAGGTCACCTGGTGCGCCGACTCGGGACGCAATGTCCAGAAATCCCACTGCATGTTGTGATCCCGCAGACCCGACCCCGGGAGCCGCTTCTGCGACCGGATGAAATCGGGAAACTTGATGGGGTCCTTGATGAAGAAGATCGGCGTGTTGTTGCCGACGAGGTCGTAGTTGCCGTCCTCGGTGTAGAACTTCATCGCGAAGCCGCGCGGATCCCGCCAGGTGTCGGGGCTGCCCTGCTCGCCGGCCACCGTCGAGAACCGCACCAGCGACTCGGTCTTCTTGCCCGGCTGCAGGAACTTGGCCTTGGTGTATCGCGAGACGTCCCCGGTGATGACGAGCTCACCAAAAGCACCGCCGCCCTTGGCATGAACCACACGTTCGGGAACCCGCTCGCGATTGAACTGGGACAGCTTCTCGATCAGGTAGTGGTCGTGCAGCAGGATCGGACCCTGCGCACCTGCGGTCAACGATTCGTTGTCGCTGGCGACGGGAATCCCGGTGTTCGTGGTGGTACGAGGCGTCATGGGCGATTTCCTCTCATCTCGATGAGCTACGGTCGTGGCATCGGTCGACGCCAGGCCCTGCTCACATCTCACAAAACATGAATCACGCTGTCGGCGTGGCACTTCTACCGACTCCGGCAGTCAATCGTCGTCGGCGGGGTGTGCGGATCGGCATGCCGGACACAATCCCCAGAAGGTGACCTCGGCCTCGTCGATGCGGTAGCCGTGATCATCGTCGGGGACCAGGCACGGCGCCTGTCCGACGACACAGTCGATGTCGACGATCTCGCCACACCCCTGACAGATCAGGTGGTGATGGTTGTCCGCCGTCCGGGTCTCGTAACGAACCGGCGAGCCGGCCGGCTCGATACGGCGGAGCAGACCACGATCGGCGCAGGTCCTGAGCACGTCGTACACGGTCTGCGTCGACACACCGCCGAGTTGCTCCCGCACACCGGCGGCGACGAAATCTGCCGTCGAGTGCGGGTGCGCGTCCAAGATCTCCAGCGCCGCGAGCCGAGGAGCGGTGACCCGCATACCTGCCTCGCGAAGCCGGCGACTGAACTGCTGGCGATCCGACATGGCTCCACCGTAGCAGTTTTCTGGAGTAAGTCCAGAAAACGGAACCACTCCAGAAAATCAGGCCAGGCTCGCCTTGCTCGCCGCTTGAGTCGCGCACCACGGGTCGGTCGCCTATCATCGAGCGCACGAGGTCGTATGTAGCAACGGGCAGGCAAGAGTCCCGTTGTTCGCGTCCGCGGTGCCTCTCTCTCAGGTGTCGCGTCGAAAAGCGCATGCGAACTCATTTTCGAACGAGAGAGTCACCCATGCCTGACACCACCGTCGCCGACACCGCTGCGCGCACCGACG
Source organism: Gordonia sp. LMA484 (assembly GCF_058129505.1). Classification (NCBI taxonomy): domain Bacteria; kingdom Bacillati; phylum Actinomycetota; class Actinomycetes; order Mycobacteriales; family Gordoniaceae; genus Gordonia; species Gordonia sp. LMA484. The sequence continues at coordinate 6,073,640 of NZ_CM176700.1, read as the reverse complement.
CCCCCTACGAGATGGCCGAACTCAACCGCGAGGCCTCGATGGGCGCCATCGGCACCGAGACCACCGACCGCGAGGTACGTCGCATCAGTCTCGCCGACTTCGATACGCGGCGTGACCAGATCGCCGACGAACTATGGTCCGCGGCAACCGATATCGGCTTCTTCCAGGTCGTCGACCATGGCATCGATCTCGACGAGGTCAACCGTGCCTTCGAGATGTCGGCGAAGTTCTTCGCCCTCCCCCGCGAGGTCAAGGCGCAGTTCCCGCTCAAGAAGGGGCAGAACGCCGGCTGGGAGCACACCTCGCAGGTCCGCCCCTCCGTGGGAACGCCCGACCAGAAAGAGTCTTATCAGCTGACGCTGCCCCGGATGGATGGACTCTGGCCCTCCGACGCCGAACTCGACGGCTTCAAGACGACGATCCTGGAGTTCGAACGCAAGTGCTGGCGGCTGGCCATGGACCTCCTCGGATGCTTCGCCACCAAACTCGGTTTCGACCGCGAGTTCTTCACTCGAGCACACGATCCCAGCGTCGACACGTACCAGAGCACTCTGCGGCTGCTGCACTACTACGCGTTCCCCGAGGAGCTGCTCGACGAGAACAGCGCCTGGCGGGCGGGCGCCCACACCGACTTCGATGCGCTCACCCTGCTGTTCCAGCGGACCAGCCAGGCCGGCCTGCAGGTACTGCCCGGCGCCGAGGCACAGGGCCAGGCCTGGACGCCGGTCGAACCCTCCGACGAGGCCATCACCTGCAACATCGGCGACATGCTGATGCGCTGGTCGGACGATCGTCTGCCGTCGAACTTCCACCGGGTGCGGGCGCCGCGGCGGGGCGAGTACACCGGACCGCGCTATTCGATCGCGTTCTTCGCACAGGCGAACACCGACGCGCTCATCAAGAGCGCCGCGGGCAAGTACCCGCCGATCACCGGGGGCGACTACATCGCCCAGCGCATCGCGGCGAATTTCGCGAAGTGATGAGCACTTTCAGCGACGTCACCGTGTACACCGGCGGCCGGTGGCTGGCCCATCAGGACGTCCGGATCGACAACGGAGTCGTCGCATCGATCACCGACGCGGCGGCACCCGGCGACGGAAACGGCCACCTCATCCCCGGGTTCGTCAACACCCACACGCACCTGCAGCAGTCACTGATGCGGGGCATCGCCGAATGCACCCCGCTGCTCGAATGGCTGCTGGCCGTGGGCGAGGAGACCGTGGCGATCACTCCGGAGCGGGCCTATCTCGCCGCGACCGCGGCATCGTTGGAGGCGCTGCGATCGGGCACCACCACCGTCGTCGAGCACATGTGGCCGCATCCGTCCGACGAGATCCACGGTGCGGTCATCCAGGCCCTGCGCGACACCGGCATTCGCGCCGTGCTCGGGCGGGGCGTCGCCGACCGCGCCGACGCCACCCGTAAGTGGGGGTTCGAGCCGCGCCTGATGCAGCCGCTCGACGAGGTCCTCGATCACGTCGACCATCTGCGCAATCAGGTGGAGGGCTCACCGATTTCGGTCGCCCTGGCCGTGCCCAACCCGCGGTCGGTCACCGAGGCCGGCATGGTCACCGTGCGGGAGTTCGCGCAGGCGCGTGACCTGCCGGTGTCGATTCACCTGCTGGAGACCCCGACCGACGACACGATGTGTCTCGCGAATGCCGGCATGGGCGCCGTCGACTATCTCGACAGCAACGGATTCCTCTGGGATCGCGTCCTGGCCGTCCACTGTGTCGAACTCGACGATGTGGGGCAACGGATTCTGGCCGAGCGCGGTGTCGCCGTCTCGCACAATCCGCTGTCGAACATGCGTCTCGGCAGTGGGATCGCTCCGGTGCCCGCGATGCTCGAACGCGAAATGATGGTGGGTCTCGGCGTCGACGGCGCCGCCAGCAACGACACCCAGGACATGCTCGAGACGTTCCGGATCGCCGCCTACGTGCAGCGGGCGGTGCACAAGCGTGCCGATTTGTTGGGGTTCGGCGAGATGCTCGACATCGCCTGCGGCGGAGCCAATGCCGCGCTCGGTCTACCGGAGATTGTCGGCGGTGTCAGCGCCGGCGCTCCGGCCGACCTGACGCTGATCCGGTTCGACCGCGACTTCGCCACCCTGCCCATCCGCGACCCGGGCGCCTCGATCCTCACCACAGGTTCGCGTTCCATCGTCGACACGGTGATGGTCGACGGCGAGATCGTCGTCGCCGATGGGCGCAGCACGCGAATCGACGAGGCGGAGTTCGCCAAGGAGTTGCTCGCGCTGGGGTGAGGCCGGCGCTCGGCGCCAACCGCTGATCGAGTAGGCGCCAAGCTTGCGAGGCACCCCACCCAACCGCTGATCGAGTAGCCGCCGAGCCTGCGAGGCACCCCACCCAACCGCTGATCGAGTAGCCGCCGAGCCTGCGAGGCACCCCACCCAACCGCTGATCGAGTAGGCGCCGAGCTTGCGAGGCACCCCACCCAACCGCTGATCGAGTAGGCGCCGAGCTAGTCCGAAAATAGAGGTGACGGGGCATGCTGGGGTGCCCCGCTCACGTTCGGGTGGTGAGTGGTTGGGTTCGTTGCGCTGTTGTTGTGTGGTGAGGTTCGGGCTACGCGGCCGGTTCGAGCGAGACCTGCCAGCCCAGTGACTGCAGGGCTTGGATGTGGTGGCGCGTGGCGCGGGTGGTGTTGCGGTGCTTGTCGTAGTGGTCGGGGCCGAGGTCCTCGAAGTGGGCGTCGGGATCGGACAGCAGCTGCCAAATGATGACGAGGATGGATCTGCCGACGGCGACGTTGGCCTTGTTCGTACCTCGGCGTCGCGCGATACGTCTGTAGCGGGCGCCGAGGAAGCTCCGCGACTTGGTGATCGAGGCGACGACCTCGCTCAGGGTGCGGGCCAGGTACTTGTTGCCCTTGCCGGTGGCACCGTTACCGGTGTTCTTGCCGGCACTGGATTTCACCCCGGGGGCGAATCGGGCCCACGACGTCAGGTGAGCGGGTGTGGGGAAGCGGGACATGTCCACACCGATCTCGGCGATCAACGCCGCGGCCGAAACATCAGAGATTCCGGGAATCTCACACAGGCGCTCGGCCTCGCGGACAAAAGGGGCCATGTGCTCAGTGATCTGATCATCGAGCATCGCGATCTCCTCGTCGGTGGAATCGATCCGTGCAAGCATGCGGGTGAGCAGGAAGCGGTGATCGTCGGTGAAACTGCCCAACGTGACACCCGCGAAGGCTTCGGTCAACTGCGGGATCTTGCGCCGCATCCGGGTGCGGGCCAGATCGGCCAATCGTTCGGGATCGGCCTGACCAGCGATCAATGCGTCCATCATCTCGCGCCCGGATACCCCGAAGATGTCCGAGGCCACCACCGACAGTTTGATACACGCATCCTCGAGGAGCTTTTCCACGCGACTCTTCTCCGCGGTGCGTTCGGAGACCAAGCTGATGCGGTAGCGAGTCAGTCGCCGCAACTGCCGGAGCTCTAGTGGCGGAACAAAACTTGGACGCAACATCTGACGTTCGGCAAGTTTGCACAGCCACACCGCATCCAGAGTGTCGGTCTTGGGCCGTCCCGGGACGTGCTTGACGTCATGAGCATTGACCAACCACGGATCAAGCTCATAGGCCTCGAACAGGTAGAACGGCGCTCGCCAATAATCGCTGGTCGCTTCCATCACCACCCGCGTCACGCCCAACTCACGCAAGTGATGGCCCAACGCCATCAACGACGGCACCATCGCTTTATGTTTGGTGACCTGTTGGTCGCGGCGTTTACGGCCAGTACCCGGCAGACGCACACAGCACACCACCTCGGCCTTGCCCACATCGAGCGCGGCGACCCGCTCGATGATCTGTTCCTCATCAACTACTTGCATCACCCCATCACCACCTTCGGTCGACTCGCACCCACTTCAGGGCGGCTGACCGGGGTCTGTTAGGGCACGAACTAATCTAGTCCTCGTACTCTCTGCCACCCGACTCGCGCCGAACAGCGTCGTTACAGTGAAGAGCCCACGACACAGACCCGCACCCGGCTTGCGAACGGCCTCAACAGTGCCAAAGATCGACGGCGTTGCCAGCCAGCCGCCCACTAATTTTCACGCCGGAACGAGCGTCCTGCCAAGGGCACATTGGCTTGCGAGGCACCGTATCGAGATCCCCGCCACCCGGTCTCGATACACCCTCGCCTAGCGGCTCGGGCTACTCGACCAACGAGTGGTTGAGTAGCCGCGCGAGCCTGCGAGCCGACCTCGTCCGCTGATTGAGTAGCCGCGCGAGCCCACCCAACCGCTGATCGAGTAGGCGCCGAGCTTGCGAGGCACCGTATCGAGATCCCCCGCCACCCGGTCTCGATACACCCTCGCCTAGCGGCTCGGGCTACTCGACCAACGGGTGATGAGTAGCCGCGCGAGCCTGCGAGCCGGCGTATCGAAACCCCACGCCGGCGACCTACCCCCGCAGCATCCGCGTCGGACGCATCCGTGTCGACGCCGGGAGCCATTGATTGACGGTGCGGCGCAACGTGAACAGCGCCGCGACGAGCAACAGCGCGAACTGAATCCACGCGATCACCGACATCGCCGACCAGACCTCCGGGTATCGGAACAACAGATCGTTCCCGATCGGGATGCACAGCAGGTTCACCACCACCGCCGCGAGGAAGAAGTTGCGGCAGTTGCGGCTGTGATGATTCGCCGCAGCGACGAGAAGTGCGTACTCCACGGCCAGGAACACTACGATCATGATGAGCATGAACGGCGGGAAGAAGCCCGCCAGCGAGTTGACCCGGTCCTCGGGGCTGGCATTGCGCGGATCCTCGACGATGCCCTGGAGCAGGCGGTCCCGCAGCAGATCGGTGATCGTGCCGAGGTTGACGAACCCGTAGACCACGCTGACCGCACCGGCGATCGCCGCACCCCAGAATGCGACACGCGCATGCAGCGCCAGCGCCTCGGGCGGTGGTCCGGGGTCGTCGGCTCGTGGCGGGTAGAGATTCGCCTGGTCGCGGTCCCGGGAACTCCGCTCGATGGCGGCCAGGTCCTCGGCGTCGAGTTCGGCCTGCGTCGGAATCCGATCCGGGTCGTCGGGGTCGGTCATGTGACCGATTGTTCCACGCTGCCGATGGGTCACCGCGCGATCTTCAGCATCCTGCCGACGGTCGCCTGCCAGAGGGTGCCGTCGCGGGCAATGGTCCCCGTCAACTCGAGCGGCTCGTCGATCGGGCCGTCCCCGACCCTGAGCGTGCGGACTCGTTTACCCGTGGCGAAATCGGTTGCCACGTAATAGATCGGACCCACCTGCTGGATGGTTCCTGGTACGTACGGGCCGTAGCCGAGCGCATTGATCAGGCCATCGGCACGCGACAGCTTCGGCAGCGTCGCGATGCGGTCGGAGTTCTCCCACACCCGCCGGCAGCCCTTCTCCGACACGTCGACCCTCGTCGCGCCACCGACGAACGGCGCGTTTGCCGGCACGCTCGGACCGGTGACCGCCATCGGCGGGTACTGATAGCCGTAGGTACTGGGGATGACCAGCGCAGTGCCCCACGCCATGATCGAGTTCTCGGTGCCCTGACCCGATGTACCGAACGCGGGCATCCGGCAGACGGTGGAACCGGTGTCGCTGTCGTAGACGATCAGCTGTGGACGCGCCGCGTTGTCGACGATCGCGACCCAGCCGTCGCCGCCGGGTCCGAAGTAGGTCGGTGTGGTGCCTGAGCCCCACGTCAACTGGCCGGGCCGGCGCGCCTCGCCCCGGTCGTACGCCCGGCGCCAGATGGTGCGCGGCACACCGTTGTCACCGGCGGTCATCTCGTAGAGCGCGTGGGTGGTCAGCACCGACGCATGATCACCGCGCATGGTGAGCCCGTTGCCCAACTCCTCGCCCGGCCGCAGGTGCATCGACCGGACCCGCTTGGCCGCATCCACCGTCCCGACGACACCCTTGGTGGTGACGAACCAGACCCGGCCGCGCTCGTCCGGTGCGAGACCCGTCACCGCGTCGCCGGGCGGAATGTGGCTGCTGACGTCGACACGGTCGTCGACATAGACCTGCCAGCCGGTCGCGCTCCGACGATGCGCGACGCGCAGGATCGCACCGGACCCGTCCGCGACGACGACCCGGTCACGCCCGTCGAGGTAGCCGTACACGCCGCCGAGCAGGCCGCCTTTTGTCAGCTGCAGTGACGCCAGCGGGGCCGCCGTGTGCGGATCGAACAACGTCACGGTGGGCGCGGCGAACGCCGGCGGATCAAGGGCGACGAACTGCGTACACAGTGACACCGGCATGCCGTCGTGTCCTATGAACGTCGCAGCGCACGCCCCGCCGGGTACCGACGACGCCGCCAACCGGGCGCTTCTCCCCGGCCCGCGGAACGGCGTCGAGTCGGTCGAGTAGAGGTCACCGTGCATGAGTGAGGTTCCGGCAGGCCCGAGGCCGACCTGTGCGTACGCAGGCGGCGCCACCAGCGCAAACGATGCGATCACCGCCAACAGCACGACGGCCCCGACGGCCACACTCGACATCCATTTCACCCGCACATCAGACCACGTAGCAGTGCACAGCTGAGCCGAAATCGAGTAGTCGTCTCAAGCTGTGAAAAGCCTGAGGGGATATTGGGGTAGTTGAGCACTCGCGTGCGTTTTGTCCGTTTTTGTGACGCTGATCTCGGCCGGACGGTCCGGTTTCTCCACCTCGAAAGGAACGAGATCATGCGAAAGAAAACCATCACAGCCATCGCCGCGTCAGGCGCACTCGCCGCGTCGACCATCGGGCTGACGGCCGGCTTTGCGCCCGCCGCTGCCGACATCCCGATCGGCGTCTTCAACAGCTGCGCAGGCCATCCCGGGACCGGCTTCCCCTACACCAATGGATACGGGGACGTGATCTTTCCTGACTCCCAACCCAAGGTGGTGAGTCCCAGTGCGATGTACCTCGAGTTGCTGAACCTCGGTTCGATCATTCAGACAATCCCGGCACCCGGGAAACTCGGCACGACCTACGACATCGTCCTGAAGACGAGCCAACCCGGGATCGGCTACGGTGAAGGGCCAATACGCCCACAAACACGGAGGCTCGTGGCACCTCTGCCGTGTCGGCGGCACCGTCCTCACGAGTTGAGGCAAGTCAGGTCCGATGAACACGAGCGCGCATCGAAGGCCGTGACGATCCGCCATGATCGTCACGGCCTTCACCCTTTCGGGCCCACGAGTCTTCACCTCGCCACGACGGATACGCTACGACCGCCCCGACCAGGCCCCTCACGGGCATCGTCGAGGTTCCCTACGTTCGCAGCATCCGCTCCGAGGTGATGCCGCGATCGAGGCCGGGATCACCTTTCGCCATCTGGCTGACTCTGCCCGGGCCCGATGCGGCCGGAATCTCATCGGGGTCGTGCCCATCTGCGTGCGAACGAGGAAGTTCCACTTTTGTGGCACCGGCATGAATTCCGGCCTGAATCAGTTCCGACGTTCCCATCGGCCGATCAGGTCTATTGCGCGTGTGCGGGCCGCTACCAGGGAAACGTTCCGATCAGCGACGCCACCGCGGCCGCTCGCGATTTCCACCCCATCCAGACATTGATCATGTCGGCACGAGAATCTGAGCACAATCAGGGCCTGCTGCGGCGATGCTGGTCGCGGTCGGATTGCGAACTGGCTGAAATCGTCCCCGCCAGCGACCATCAAGGGATATTTCCCTCGGAAAGCGCTCACGGGGACGATCGTGTCCATCCGCGCCCGGCAACTACCCGTTCAACTCCCCCATCAGGAAGTTCATCGCCGGCAACAGCGTGCCCAGCATCGGCAGGGCGTGATTGACCACCAGGCCCGGGAAGATCGGCGGCGTCGGGTTGGTCACCATCGCGACGTCGGCGCCCTGACCCTTCCAATCACGGTAGAGCTGCACCACCTGCCCGTACGGGATGACGTCGTCGTTGATGCCGCCCTCGAGCAGGACCGGCGCGTTGGGCTTGAGCCGGCCAATGCGCTGGTCGTCGACGGCCTTGCGCGCCACCGGAGACCGGGCGATCACCGCGGAGAGCGATTCGCCCGTCCGGGTCCACTGGTTGGTGTGAGCGAACCCGTAGGTCAGGCCCGTGTCGCCGATGCATTGTGTCGCCACGTTCTTCAGGACCTGGCGGCCGGTCGGTGTCGTCTCCCGGTCGAGAATCGGCTGCAGTGCCGGATACCGCGCCGCGAGACCATTGATCGCATAGCCGATGGCACCGGCGATGAAGGTGCCGTCGATCTGACTGGTCACCTTGGCCAGATCGGCCGGCGGGGCGCCCGCGTAGGTGGCCTTGACGTTGAGCTCGGGAGCGTAGGTCGCGGCGAGCTCGGCCGCCGACGCCGCCGCACCGCCTCCCTGCGAATATCCCGAGAACGCGACCGGCGCGTTCGCCGGAGCGTGGGCGACCCGCAATGCGGCCCGCGCCGCGTCGAGCATCGCATGGCCCGATTCGAGCCGATTCACGTACGTGTGCACGCCCGGCGTGCCCATGCCGATGTAGTCGGTCATCGCCACCCGCACGCCGTTGAGCAACAGCAGGTTCATCTCGAGACCCGAGTAGTTGACCGCCAGACTCGGTTTCGACGGGTCGATGGCCAGCGGGAAGCTCATCATCTTGGATCCGGCGCACTGATCGCCCTGGCCGACGGTTCCCGGTCCGAGCACGACGGTCGGCCGCGGACCCTTACCCCGCCATGGCGCGGTCGGCTCCACCACCGTTCCGGTGACCGCTGCGGGCGTCCCGTCCTGGTACGCCGAGGTGTACATGATGCGCGTCCCGGTACCCGGCCACTGATCGGGCACCCCCGGGATCTGCAGGAGCAACGGGCTCGGTTGCGACTTGATGATCGACCCCGGTGCGCTCGCGAAGTGCGTCGGTGGTGTGTAGAAATCCCCCGCCGCACTCGCCGGCGGCGCGGCGACGACCAGTCCGGCCCCCACGACCAGACCGGTGGTCAGCACCGTCGCCCAGCGACCCGGTGACCAGGACCGACGGCGTGTTCCTCCTGAGATTTTCCCCCATGTACGTCTCATGGAGAGGTAACCTACCGCACAGTAACCTGGTCAGGTGATCCGGGTCATCACGCCGCGTCAGATGAACACCCCGAGCGCGAGCACCACGACGAGCCCGGTCACCGACAACACCGTCTCCATCATCGACCACGTCTTGAAGGTCTGGCCGACACTCATCCCGAAGTACTCCTTGACCAGCCAGAAGCCGGCGTCGTTGACGTGGGACAGGAAGACCGATCCCGCACCGATGGCCAGCACGACCAGCGACACTTCGCCGGAGCTCAATCCGTCGACCAGTCCCAGCATCAGCGATGACGCCGTGATCGTTGCGACGGTCGCCGATCCCGTGGCCAGGCGGATCAGCGCGGCGAGGACCCAGGCGAGCAACAGGACAGAGATGTTGACGTCGGTGGCCCAGTCGGCCAGCAGTGTGCCGATACCGGTGTCGACGAGGACCTGCTTGAAGCCGCCGCCGGCCGCGACGATGAGCAGGATGCCGGCGATCGCGGGCAGCGCCGCACCCGTGCACTTGGAAATCGTCGCCCGATCCATCCCCGACCCGCGGCCGAGCGTGAACATCGCGACCACCACCGCGATCAGCAGTGCGATGACCGGGGTACCGAGAACATCGAGCACCTTCCGGACGATCTGGTTCTCGTCGTCGATGAAGATCTCCGCCAACGCCTTACCGAGCATCAGGACCAGCGGCAGCAGGACGCTGAACATGGTGATGGCGAAGCTCGGACGACGGGTGGTCGGGCCGTCTGCCGGGTCCGCGTCGAAGGTATGCGGGATGGGCACGGTGACCCATCGGGCCGCGAGGGTCCCGAACAGCGGACCCGAGACGATGATCGTGGGGATCGCGACCAGCACGCCGAGCGCCAGCGTGGTGCCCAGGTCGGCGCCGAGGGCGTCGATGGCCACGAGCGGGCCGGGGTGCGGCGGCACGAACCCGTGCATGGCCGACAGACCGGCCAGCGCCGGGATACCGATCGGGATCAGCCCCAGACCCGAACGACGTGCCACCAGGTAGATCACCGGCATCAGGAGCACGAGTCCGATCTCGAAGAACATCGGCAGGCCGATGATCGCGCCCACGAGCGCCATCGCCCACGGGAGCAGCCGTGGCGACGCGTGTCCGACGATGGTGTCGACGATCTCGTCCGCTCCGCCCGAGTCCGCCAACAATTTGGCGAACATGGCACCGAGCGCGATGAGGATGCCGACGCCGGCCGCCGTGGCACCGAACCCCGTGGTGAATGAGTCGAGCAGGGTCGGGATCGATTCGCCCGCAACGATTCCGACCGTCGCGGCACCACCGATCAACGCGAGGAACGGATGCACCTTGGCGATGGTGATGGCCAGCACGATCACCGCGATGCCGGCCAGCGCAGCCACTATCAGTTGCCAGCCGGACGCGATGGGCTCGGGCAGTTCGGTGTCGACGGCGAGTACCGCCGTCGACGGATTGGTCAGAGAGATCATCACTTCGCACTTTCCGTTTCGAGAATGTCGACCGACTGGTTCACGATGGCGTCGACGCCTTGATCGACGTCGACGACGCCGCCCCGCTCGTCGACACCGAGTGGTTCGAGGGTGGCGAACTGCGATTCGAGCAGGTTCGCCGGCATGAAATGTCCCGGCCGGGAGGCCTGCCTGCGGGCGATGACCTCCATCGGGCCGTCGAGGTGCACGAAGAACACCGAGGATGCATGCGCGCGCAGCTGATCGCGATACGAATGCTTGAGCGCCGAGCAGCTCATCACGCCGCCGTCGGCGTGTTGCGCCAGCCACTCGCCGATGGTCTCCAGCCACGGGCGGCGGTCATCGTCGTCCAGCGCGTGCCCGGCCGACATCTTGGCGATGTTCTCGGGCGGATGAAAGTCGTCCGCATCCGCGAACGGCACCTGCAGGCGCTGGGCCAACGCCGCACCCACGGTTGACTTGCCCGACCCCGACACACCCATCACGACCACTGGTGACCGCATGCGCACTCCTCACATGTTGTGTTGCTGGTCACATAGAGTGCCTCAATAGTCATACTTTTGCAAGTCGCAAGCTTGACAAGTACTTCTATTCACACGGATCGATGCGAAATGAGAAGATGATTGCGTGAGTCAGGACACATCGGGCGCGGGCAAGCGCCATGACCAGGTGCTCGCGACCATCGGTCGCCGAATCGTCTCGGGCGAGCAGGCCGCCGACAGCGTCATCACGCTCGACGGCATCTGCACCGAGCACGGAGTCTCGCGGACCGTGGCACGCGAGGTGATCCGAGTTCTGGAATCGATGGGACTCGTGGCCTCACGCCGTCGGGTGGGCATCACCATTCAGCCCCGTACGAAGTGGAGCGTGTTCGACCCGCAGTTGATCCGGTGGCGCCTGGACGGAGCGGACCGCACCGACTTCCTGCTCACACTGTCGGAGCTACGGCGCGGATTCGAGCCGGTGGCAGCCGCATTGGCCGCGGAACGCGCGGACGAACATCAGTGTCGCGTTCTGGCGGCGGCGGTCTCGGACATGTCGGTGCACGGGCGAAGCGTCGACCTCGAGGCATATCTGGAGGCCGACAAGGTTTTTCACCGCACGCTACTCGAGGCGAGCGGCAACGAGATGTTTCGCGCGCTCGCCGATGTCGTCTACGAGGTACTCGCAGGCCGAACACACCACGGCATGATGCCCGACCAGCCGAACCCGGAAGCCATTGCGCTGCATGATGATGTCGCGCGCGCCATACGTCTGGGCGATCCCGTCGCCGCCGAGTCGGCGATGCGGGCGATCATCACCGAGGCGGCAGCCGCCGTGTCCGACGACCCGCCGGCCGATACCTGAGAAGTCCGGAGCGCTAGCGAAAGACGTACCCACCCGGTCCCTGAGGCTGAGGAGGTCCGGAGCGCCAGCGAAAGACGTACCCACCGGCCCCTGAGACTGAGAAGTCCGGAGCGCCAGCGGAAGACGTCACCACCCCGATCCCTGAGGAGGTCCGGAGCGCCAGCGAAGGGCCGTCACCACCCCGATCCCTGAGGAGGTCCGGAGCGCCAGCGAAGGGCCGTCACCACCCCGATCCCTGAGGAGGTCCGGAGCGCTAGCGAAGGGCCGTCACCATCCCGATCCCTGAGGAGGTCCGGAGCGCTAGCGAAGGGCCGTCACGAAGGGCCGGGTGTGAAGCAGGCCCAGAGGCACCGTTCGGTCAGTGACCGGGTGGTGACACTCGAAAGCGTCACCACCCGAGCCGCAAGATCAGACCAACAACTCGGCAATCTGAATCGTGTTGAGCGCGGCACCCTTTCGCAGGTTGTCACCCGAGATGAACAGAGCGAGACCGCGACCGTCGGGGACGCCCGGGTCCTGGCGGATGCGACCGACGAGTGAGTTGTCGCCGCCCGCCGCCGCCAACGGGGTGGGCACGTCGGCGAGTTCGACTCCGGCCGCGCCGGCCAGGATCTCCTGCGCCTGCTGCACCGACAGTGGCTTGGCGAACTCGGCGTTGATCGACAGCGAGTGTCCGGTGAACACCGGCACGCGCACGCACGTTCCACTCACCAGCAGCTCGGGCAGGCCGAGGATCTTGCGGGATTCGTTACGCAGCTTCTGATCCTCGTCGGTCTCGCCGGAGCCGTCATCGACCAGCGCGCCGGCCATCGGCAACACGTTGAACGCGATCGGCGCGACGTACTTGTTCGGGGGCGGGAAGTTCACCGCGGAGCCGTCGTAGACGAGCTTCTCGGCGTCGTCGATCCCGGCACGCACCTCGGTGGCCAGCTCTTCCACGCCGGCCAGACCGCTACCGGAGACCGCCTGGTAGCTGGACACGATCAGTCGCTGCAGCCCGGCCGCGTCGTGCAGCGGCTTCAGCACCGGCATCGCGGCCATGGTGGTGCAGTTCGGGTTGGCGATGATGCCCTTGGGAGGGTTCTTGGCGAGTTCGCCGTTCACCTCGGAGACCACCAGCGGGACGTCGGGGTCCTTGCGCCACGCTGACGAGTTGTCGATGACGGTCACGCCGGCGGCGGCGAACCGCGGCGCCTGCTCCTTGGACATCGTGCCGCCCGCCGAGAACAGGGCGATGTCCAGACCCGAGGGGTCCGCCGTCGCGGCGTCCTCGACAACGATCTCGCCGTCGCCCCACGGCAGCTTCTTGCCCGCCGACCGCGAGGATGCGAAGAACCGCACCTCGTCCGCCGGGAATTTACGTTCGGCCAACAGCGTGCGCATGACGCCACCGACCTGACCGGTCGCGCCGACCACTCCGATACTCACCATGTCTATCGCCCCGTTCCGGCGTAGACGACGGCTTCCTCGTCGCCGCCCAGGTCGAAAGCCTGGTGCAGCGCGCGAACCGCGTCGTCGAGTTCGGTGTCGCGGCACAGCACCGAGATCCGGATCTCCGAGGTGGAGATCAACTCGATGTTGATGCCGGCGTTGCTCAGCGCCTCACAGAAGGTGGCGGTGACGCCTGGATGGCTTTTCATGCCGGCGCCCACCAGCGACACCTTGCCGATGTGATCGTCATAGAGCAGATCGGTGAAGCCGATCTCCTCCTGGAGCTTCTTGAGCTTCTCCATGCCGATCGGGCCGACCTCGCGCGGCAGGGTGAAGGTGATGTCGGTCTTGCCGGTCTCCACCTTGGAGATGTTCTGCAGGACCATGTCGATGTTGATCTCGGCGTCGGCCACCGCGCGGAAGACCTTGGCCGCGTAACCGGGCTTGTCCTCGAGCCCGACCACGGTGATCTTGGCTTCGCTGCGGTCATGCGCAACGCCGGTGAGAATTGCTTCTTCCACGGGAATGTCCTCCATCGAGCCGGCCACCAGTGTGCCGGGTTTGGTCGAGTACGACGAGCGCACATGAACAGGGACGTTGTAGCGGCGCGCATATTCCACACAGCGCAGCATCAGTACCTTCGCTCCGCACGCGGCCAGTTCGAGCATCTCCTCGAAGGAGACGGTTTGCAGACGCTTGGCGTCGGGGACGATGCGCGGGTCGGCGGAGTAGACGCCGTCGACATCGGTGTAGATCTCGCAGACGTCGGCCTTCAGCGCCGCTGCGAGAGCGACCGCCGTCGTATCCGATCCGCCGCGACCGAGCGTCGTGATGTCTTTCGTATCCTGCGAGACGCCTTGGAAGCCGGCGACGAGCACGATTTTGCCCTCGTCAAGGGCACTGCGAACTCGTCCGGGCGTGACGTCGATGATCTTGGCCTTGCCATGGCTGCTCGTCGTGATCACACCGGCCTGCGAGCCGGTGAACGACTGTGCCTGGGCACCGAGCGAACTGATCGCCATCGCCACGAGGGCGTTGGAGATGCGCTCACCCGAGGTGAGCAGCATGTCCATCTCGCGGGGCGGCGGGGTCGGGTTGACCTGTTGGGCCAGATCGAGAAGTTCGTCGGTGGTGTCGCCCATTGCGGAGACGACCACGACGACGTCATTGCCCTGCTTCTTGGTCTTGACGATGCGCTCGGCAACTCGGCGTATCCGTTCGGCCGTTGCGACCGAGGAGCCGCCGTACTTCTGCACAACGAGTGCCACGTCGACCACCTTTCGGGGTTGATTGGTGTGCATCGCCCCAGTTCACACGCTCGACGCTGAGCGTCGGGGGCGACCTCAGCGGCCATTACCTTACCGGCGACGACGTGCATGCCCGAATTCGCGGGAGGCGCCGTCGTGATGTCGGCCACTTTTCGGGCCGGGGTGGCAAGGGGTCGCCGACACGAACGCCTCGCCAGATCGTGATCGACGACCGACCTGTCGGCGGGTGTGGTGGTGGCAACGCCCCGGCGCGTCCTACCATCGCTCAGGTGGCCACCGGAACCGATGTCGGCGCGTCCGCACGCGATGGCCGCGTGCCGCGACGCGGTGCCACAGCACCGGCGCCGAAGGCTTCGGCGGGCACCACGTCCCTGTCCGGCCTGATGGCCCGCCCGCAGGTGCGCGCCTGGCTCGAGCCCGTCCTCCTCTTCCTCGCTCTCCGCGGCATCGGCATCCTGGTGCTCGCGCGGTTCGCCCAGCTGCGCGAGACCACGCTCGGCGATGCCCTGTGGCTCTGGGACGGCAAGTGGATGGTCGCGATCGCCGAGTACGGGTACGCCGACGTCCCGTTCACGCAGACCGACGCCCGGGGCCTGCACACCCCGGACACGGCATACGCCTTCTTTCCCGGCTATCCGCTGCTCGTCGGCGCGGTCGCCAAGCTTCCGCTGATCACCCCGTACGGCGCGGCGATCACGGTCAACGTCGTCCTCGGGTGTGTGGCAGCGGCCGGGGCGGCGCGACTCGGCGGCCTGTGTGCCCGCGTGATGGCCGAGCGCTCCCCCATCGGTCCCGCCGATCCGCGCCGGACCGGCCTGTTCCTGGTCGCCCTGTTCGCCGCGACCCCGATGTCGATCGTGCTCAACATGGCCTACACCGAGGCGTTGTTCTGCGCCCTGGCCGTGTGGGCGCTGATCGGCATCCTCGAACGGCGGTGGCTCCTGGCCGGCATGTGCGCGCTGCTCGCCGGGGCGAGCCGACCGACGGCGGTGGTATTGATCGCCGTCGTCATGCTGGCGGCGCTGATCGCCCGGCGCGACGGGTGGCGGGCGTGGACGGCGGTGGCGATCAGCCCGCTCGGCTACCTGGGTTATCTGGCGGTGGTGTGGGCCCACACCGGCTCACCCACCGGATGGTTCCGGATACAGACGGAAGGGTGGGGCACGGAGTTCGACTGGGGCCGGGCCACGTTCACCTTCGTCAACGACACGCTCGTACATTCGGGTGAGGTGGCCCCCGTCGTGACCGCATGGATCGTCCTGTCCACCCTCGCCATGCTGGCCCTGGCGGTGTGGTCCCGGATGCCGTGGCCGGTGCTGCTCTACGGGGTGCTCGTCGTCGCCCAGATCGTGTTGTCCAGCGGACTGATGATGAGTCGCGCACGGCTGCTGCTGCCCGCCTTCGTCCTACTCATCCCGGTCGCGGTGGTGCTGGCCCGATGGCGGTTGTCGGCGGCGATCGCCGCGATGGTGCCGGTCGTTGTGGGCAGCGCCTGGTTCGGCGCGCACATGCTCACGGTGTATCCGCACGCGATGTGATCAGGCTGGTCGAGTAGGCGCCCCACCCCCTCCGCTGGTCGAGTAGCAGCCCCCCTCCGCTGGTCGAGTAGCGGACCCCCTCCGCTGGTCGAGTAGGCGACACCCCACGCCGGTCGAGCAGGCGGCCCACCCCCTCCGCTGGTCGAGTAGGCGACGAGCGGCAGCGAGGAGCCGTATCGAGACCCCGGCGACCCGCACAGTGATCTCGATGCGGCCTCGGCTAGCGCCTCGCCCTACTCGATCAGCGACGGGTGGATGCCCGACCCGACCAGCGGACGGGTGGATGCCCGACCCGACCAGCGGACTGGTGGATGCCCGACCCGACCAGCGGAGGGGTGGGTGCCCTACTCGATCAGCGAAGAGTGGGTGCCCGACCCGACCAGCGGAGGGGTGGGTGCCCGACCCGACCAGCGCAGGATGGCTGCCCGACCCGACCAGCCGAGGGTAGGTGCCCGACCCGATCAGCGGAGCTGGGCGGCGGCAAAACCTGCACACAGCGACGCGATGCCGTCGTCGAGCCGGGCGCGTGGATCGAGCAGTCGACGGGCCGCCGACTGCCCGGCCAGGCCGGACAGGTGCGGTGCCAGCTCCTTGCTCCGTCCCGCGATCAGTTCGGCGAGACCGTCGGGCCCCTCCGAGGGCTTCTCCGCGCGCAGGAGGTCGTCGCTGACGGCGACGAGGGCGACCCCGTGCACGTAGCTCCACACGGTCAGCGCCATCCCGGTCGCTTCCACCAGGTCGACATCCAGATCGAGGAATCCGGCCGCGAACCAGTCCAGGCAGCGCAGGGACTCGTCACCGAAGCTGTGCCGAGGCGACGAGTAGGCGAGCACCACCCAGGGATGGCGACGGTAGAGCTCCCAGTCGATGTCGACGACGACGCGCACCCTCTCACGCCAGTTCCAGGGCCCGGGCTCGTCGACCGGGTAGGGGAAGCGGCGGCCGATCTCCTCCGACATCTCCTGCAGCAGCGCATCCTTGTCGTCGACGTGCCGGTACAGCGACATGGCTCCGACGCCCAGTTCGTCGGCGATGCGCCGCATCGACAATGCACCGATGCCGTCCTTGTCGGCGACGTCGATGGCGGCATCGACGATGGCCTCGATGGTCAGCTTCGCGCCGGCAGTGCCCTTCTCGGCAGTGCCCCTGTCGGCAGGCGCCACCCCGCCCCCTCTCTCGAAACCAGACGACGCCACCCGTGACATCTGACCTGCGGGAATAATTCTGTTGCGTACAGCGTACCCATTCTCGTACCGTCAATGCGTACGGCGTACGCGAGGGAAGGCCTCGTGGCGTCGTGAGAGCAAGGAGTTCGTCATGTCCGTCGTCATCCCGTCGTCCGATCGGCACCGGCATTCCCCCGGCGCCGACCGACGCATGTGGTGGGGACTGGCCGTGCTGACCCTCCCCGTCCTCCTGGTGTCGATGGACTTCTCGGTCCTCTACCTGGCCACCCCGGCCATCACCGACGCCCTCGATCCCAGCGCCGCACAGCAGCTGTGGATCCTCGACATCTACGGCTTTCTGATCGCGGGCCTGCTCATCACGATGGGCAACGTCGGCGACCGCGTCGGACGTCGACGCATCCTGCTCGCCGGCGCCGGTTTGTTCGGCGCCGCCTCGGTGATCGCGGCCTTCGCGCCCACTGCCGCGATCCTCATCGCCGCCCGTGCACTGATGGGTGTCGGCGGTGCCACCCTGATGCCGTCGAGCCTCTCGCTGATCGCCAACATGTTCCCCGACGCCCGCGACCGCGCGAAGGCGATCGGGGTCTGGACGGCCGCGTTCGCCGGCGGCAGCGCGATCGGGCCGGTGGTCGGCGGCATCCTGCTGCACCACTTCTGGTGGGGTGTGGTGTTCCTGATCAACGTGCCGGTGCTGGCCGTGCTGTTCGTCGCCGCGCCCCGACTCGTTCCGGAATACCGGGCGCCGAGCGCCGCGCGGTTCGACTTCGTCGGTGTCGCGTTGTCGTTGCTGGGCATCCTGCCGGTCGTGTACGCGATCAAGACGATGGCCGCCGACGGCGTGACCGGATCGGTGGCGCTGATCGGCCTGTTCGGCGTGGCCATGCTTGCCGCGTTCCTCGCTCACCAGCGGCGCGCCGCGGCTCCGCTGCTCGACCTCGCCCTGTTCCGCAACCCGCAGTTCAGTGCTGCCGTCGCCGTGGCCCTCGTCGGCATGATGGCACTCGGCGGTATGTCGTACCTGACCGGCGTCTACCTGCAGTCGGTTCGCGGGTTCGACGTCCTGACGGCTGCGCTCGCGGGGCTGCCGATGGCGGTCGCGGTGGCGGCCTTCTCCGTCGGGGCGTCGCGGGTGGTCGCCGCCGTCGGTCTGCGCGCCGCGTTCGTGGGGTCGGTGCTGCTCGCCGCGGTTGGCAACCTCGGTCTGTTCTGGCTCACCATGTCGAGTCCGCTGTGGATCTACCTCGTGTGCACCGCGATCGCCGGCATCGGTTATGGCGTCCAGTTCAGCCTGGTCTCCGACGTCGTCGTCGGGTCGGTGCCCGTCGAGAGGTCGGGCGCCGCATCGGGGATCTCGGAGACGAGTTTCGAACTCGGTACCGCCTTGGGCCTCGCCCTGCTGGGATCGCTGGCCACGCTGGTGTTCCGGGAGAACTCCGACGGCTGGAGCTTCGGCGACACGCTCGGTGAGACGCTGCATCGCGCACTCGACATGGGCAACGGTGGAACCGAACTGGCCGACGCCGCCCGAGTCGCCTTCGTCGACGGCATGCATGCCGCGTCGTTGGCGAGCGTCATCACCCTCGGGGTACTCGCCGTCGTGTTGACCGTGGTCATGCGCACACGGCCTACGTCAGCATCGATGAGTCGGTCGGAATCGATGAGCGACGCGGCCGTGCAGGACCTGGAGGCGACCCCGCACCAGTGAAGCTAGGGTCGGTCTGGTGCATGAACTGATCGAAGGACGCTGGAGCGCACGGGGCTACGACCCCGACGCGACCATCTCCGTCGCGGAGCTCACCTCGATCCTCGAGGCCGGACGCTGGGCGCCGACGTGGGGACGGATGCAGCCGGTGCGGTTCATCGTCGGGCGGCGGGGCGACACGACGTTCACCTCGCTCACCCACATCCTCACCCGCGGCAACGCCGGGTGGGCACCGGCGGCAGCCGCCCTCGTGCTGGTGTGCACGACGTCCGAACCCGACGATGAGAAGGCCCGCACCTATGCCGCGGTCGACACGGGGCTCGCCGTGTCGCAGATGATCCTGCAGGCGGCGGCGCTCGGGTTCAACGGGCATCCGATGGCCGGCTTCGACCCCGACAAGGCCCGAGCGGAGTTCGACATCCCCGGCGACCGGCGACCGTTGGTGCTGCTCGGGGTCGGCAAGCTCGCCGACCCCGAGACGGTGCCCGCCGAGATCCGCGAACGAGATGAGCGCCCACGCACCCGGCTACCCCTCGACGAGGTCGCATTCAGCGAAACGTGGGGACACCCGTTCGCCGACCATCCGGAACGCTAGTGCCGACTCGGGGCAGCACCCGTCATCCAGATGCTGCCCCGAGTCGAATTCCCCGATGGATCAATACTTCTCGCACGTCTTCATGGCGGTGCGCAGCGCCTTGTGGTCCTTCTTCATCTCGCGTGGTGTGACCCCGTGGTCCCGCAGGAAACGCATCATCGCCGACTCGGTCGGATGCGACTTCTTCCATTCGGCGCGCTTCGCGTGCCGCTGCTGAGGGGTCATCATGATCATCGACTCGAAATGCTTCTTCACCCTCGGATGGGTGTCGATGCGCTTCCAGAGGGCCGGGTCCTCCTTCGCCAGGGCTCGCTCCACCTGTGCGACGGAGCATTTCGTACCCGGTACGAACGATGAATGCGGCGCCGGATGCATGGGCGCTGCCGGGGCTGCGGTGGCGACGCCACCGACGGCGATGGCCGACGCCATTCCGGCACCGGCGACGCTGGTGACGACGATGCGTCTGAGACGACTGGAGTGGTCCATTGGAATGATTCCTTTCTGACCGTCCGGTGGCCAGGCGCCGCCGGGCATCGGTGAAACTATCGACGCCAGATGTGCTGCGGCTGAGAGTTCGCTGAGCAAAGGGCACCGTGTTTCCCCAGTTCAGCGCCGTTTTGCCGGGATTGTCCCCGATGTCTGCAGCCGTCGGGCCCCACCCGCTGGACCACCGGCTCCGGCTGTCCCCGGCGACGGCTAACACCGACATTTGATCCTCGCCAGCGCTGGGGAGTACAGTCCATGCCATGCAGCGCGCGCTCCTTCTCGGTTGCCGCGGCGGGGTCTGATTCGACCGGCCCTCCGTCGCGGGGCTTCTTCACGCGCCGGTCATCTTCCCTTCGATTCACGGAGATTGACCACAAATGGCAGCAGCAGATTCATTCACCTCGGGTACCAGCCGGATCGTCGAGCCGGCCGGACCCATTCCCACCGATCAACCGGTCTGGAACACCCAGCGCGGCTCCGCGATGCCGGTACACCGCTACCGGCAGTTCGCCGACGAGGTCGAGCGGGTATCGGTACCCGACCGCACCTGGCCGGACCAGACCATCACCACCGCACCGCAGTGGTGCGCGGTCGACCTGCGTGACGGCAACCAGGCACTGATCGATCCGATGAGCCCGGCGCGCAAGCGACGGATGTTCGAACTCCTTGTCCGGATGGGCTACAAGGAGATCGAGGTCGGCTTCCCGTCCGCCAGCCAGACCGACTACGACTTCGTCCGAGAGATCATCGAGGACGGCGCGATTCCCGACGACGTCACCATCCAGGTCCTCACGCAATGCCGCGAGGAACTGATCGAGCGCACCTTCGACGCCTGCCGCGGCGCCAACAAGGTGATCGTCCACTTCTACAACTCGACGTCGGTCCTGCAGCGCCGCGTCGTGTTCCGTGCCGACAAGGCGGCGATCACCAAGATCGCGACCGATGCCGCACACAAGGTCCTCCAGGAACAGCAGAAGTACCCGGACACCCAATGGCGCTACGAGTACTCGCCGGAGTCCTACACCGGCACCGAGCTCAGCTACGCCAAGGACGTCTGCGACGCGGTCACCGAGATCATCGCTCCCACACCGGAGAGTCCGATGATCATCAACCTGCCGGCCACCGTCGAGATGGCCACCCCCAACGTCTATGCCGACTCGATCGAGTGGATGCACCGCAACCTGGCGCGTCGCGAGTCCATCATCCTGAGCCTGCACCCGCACAACGACCGCGGGACCGCCGTCGCCGCAGCCGAACTCGGCTATCAGGCCGGTGCGGACCGCATCGAGGGATGTCTGTTCGGCAACGGTGAACGTACCGGCAACGTCTGTCTGGTCACCCTGGGCATGAACCTGTTCAGCCGGGGCGTCGACCCGCAGATCAGCTTCTCCGACATCGACGAGATCCGTCGCACCGTCGAATACTGCAACCAGCTCAACGTCCCCGAGCGCCACCCCTACGGCGGCGATCTGGTCTACACCGCGTTCTCCGGCAGTCACCAGGACGCCATCAACAAGGGCCTCGACCAGATGAAGGTCGATGCCGACGACGCCGATCAGGACATGGACGACATCCTCTGGCAGGTGCCGTATCTGCCCATCGATCCGAAGGACGTGGGCCGCAACTACGAAGCGGTCATCCGCGTGAACAGCCAGTCCGGCAAGGGCGGTGTCGCCTACATCATGAAGGCCGACCACGGCATGAACCTGCCGCGGCGTCTGCAGATCGAGTTCAGCCGGGAGATCCAGAAGATCACCGACGGCGAGGGCGGCGAGGTCAACCCGAAGGAGATGTGGGACGTCTTCGCCGACGAGTATCTCAACCCGATCCGGCCGCTGGAACGCATGCGCCAGAAGGTGGATGCCGCCGAGGTCGACGGAGGCGAGGACAACATCACCGCGGTCGTGAAGGTCGACGGTGTCGAGCGCGAGATCTCGGGCGCCGGCAACGGGCCTCTCGCCGCGTTCGTCGACGCCCTGTCCACCGTCGGATTCGACGTCCGCGTGCTCGACTACAGCGAGCACGCGCTCACCTCCGGCGGAGACGCCAGCGCGGCGGCCTACGTCGAAACCGAGGTGAACGGCGAGACCGTGTGGGGTGTCGGCGTCGCGTCGTCCATCACCACGGCGAGCCTGCGGGCTGTGGTTTCCGCGGTCAACCGCGCATACCGCGTCGCCGCACCGACCGACTCCGAGGACGCCGGGACCGCACCGCGCACCTGGGCTCCGTAGGAGTCACCCCCATCGCGTGCCGGATCCGTTCGGCGCCGACCTGATCCAGCGTGGCCGCGGGCCACGCGACAGACCCACGATGACCCCGGTGACCCCGGGCCGTCGTGTCCAGGCATGGGCCGGGACCCATTTCCAGCGGGCGATCCTCGCTGTGGGTCCCGGCCCATTCCTATGTGTCAGACCTCGCCTCGCCGGCCGATGACGGCGCGTCGGGCAACGGCTCGGTGTCGGTCTCGTCGACGTCCGGTCCGGCGTCGCCGGTCAGTTCCGGGTCCGCGGCGACCGTCTCGCTCCCGTCGACCTCCCGCTTGCCGGGCCGCATGGCCACCTCGAGGACGACCAGCACCAGGCAGGCGATCAGCACGGTCCAGATGACCACCATGCCCGTCGGGTAGGACCAGAACATCAGGATCAGGGCAGCGATCGCGACGACCGCGATGCGCACCGGGATACGCGCCTGCCACAGGATGCGCTCGAAAGTGTTGGGCGCGCGTTGGGCCCGGCGCGCGTCCAGGGCGCCGACACCGCGGGTGAATCCGCGACGCACCGCGGTCGCCGAGCGCGACCCGCCCGCAAAGAACGCGACGATCGCCACCACCAACGCCAGGATCGCGACCGCTCGCAACGCGAGACGGAGCGGTTCGACGACGGTGTCGAAGATGGCGCGGGCCGCGTCCGGTGCGAGGACGTCGGGCGGGACCTGATTCAGGTAGATCGCCCGTCCGATCAAGAGGGCCAACGCCAGCAACAGCATGCTCAGCACGATGGCGATGGCCACCGTCGCGGTCATACGCAGACGACGACCACCGCCGACGAGCGCGATGGCACCGACCGCAGCCGCCAAGGCCAGCCACGGCAGGGCGGTGGCGATCTTGTCCAGGGCATTCACCCACCGCTGCGCCTTGGCCAGTTCGGGCGACTGGAACACGACGAACTTCTTGTCGACCGCCGGGATGTTGTCGGCGAAGTTCAACCCGCGCGCGACGAGGCGTGTCTTGACCTGGGCGATGATCGGCTTCAGGTCGATGCTGATGGTTCCGGTCTGATCGATCTCGACCGCACCGTGTTGCGTATCGCCGGTCACTGCGGCGACGACACCTTTGTGCGCCGCGCGGTTGGCGGTCACCCACAGATCGCGGAAGGCGGCGGACTGCACGAATTCCGTCACCGTCTGCTGGATGAACGACTTCGCCTGACCGGCGATGACCGGCGCCAATCCGACCACCGCGTTGTCGAGGCGGGGGCGCTGGGCAGGGGTGAGATCGACGAGCTGTTGCAGCGCCTCGCGGGTCATGCCCTCGATGTCGACCCGGGAGTTGATCTGTGCGGTGACCGTGTCGACCACCTGATTCTGGACTGCCGGATCGGAGGCGAGGGGTGCCACGGTCGAGACGTAATGGTCGGTGTCCAGGAGCTCGCTCCGCACGAAGCGCGTGGTGACCGACAACAGTGCGAGCAACGCGCACAGGAACACGAGCACGCCTGCCCCGATGCGGCGACCCAGCCTGCGGTCGCGCGACTTCTTCGGCTGCACGGCGACCATCGCCCGTAGCCTCTCGAGCTCTGCGCGTTCCTCAGCGTCGAGCGGACGGACATCGTCGGGGGTGGCGTCGGTCACGTCAGGCCTCCTGGTCGAGCGCGATCGCACCGACCCGATGAAGCTCGAGGTCGTCACGAACCGGCGTGCTCACGGTATCTCGGTGCGCTCAGAATAGCGGCCGATCACACCGACGAGACCGATGTGAGACTCAGTACCTTTGCGGTTCTGCATGTGACAGCGCGGATTCGTGATCGCACAATGGGATGACATGGATACCTTGGATATGACCCTGGCTTTGACCCTACTGGCCGTTCTCACGTTCTCGACGATCGGGATCGGCATGGTGATCGGGATGGTGGCGCGCGCAGACGCACACCGCGTGCCGGTTCCGGCCGATGATCGTCGACCGGAGATCGACACGCTCCACTGAAGGTCCGCCCTCATCGCGACGACGCGTCGGCTCCGCTCACCGTCGCTGTATGGACATCTTCTTGATGCCGTGCACGAAGTCGCTGCGCACGTATTCCGGGTCGCCGAGCTGCACCGCGGGCAGGCGAGTCAGCAGTTCGGAGAAGAGATGCCTGAGTTCCATCGTCGCCAATTGCTTGCCCAGGCAGAAGTGCGGACCGCCGCCGCCGAACCCGACGTGCGGATTGGGATAACGCCCGAGGTCGAATCGATGGGGGTCGTCGAAGACCTGACCATCGAAATTGCCTGAGCTGTAGAACAGGACCAGCTTCTCCCCCGCTGCGATCGGCGTGCCGGCCACCTCGGTGTCGACCACCGCGTGTCGCGCGAAGCTGATCACCGGTGTCGACCACCGGATGAACTCGTCGATCGCCCCGGACATCCGCGACTCGAGATCCTCGAGCAGCCACTCGGTTTGATCCGGATTGTCCATCAACGCCTTGAATGCATGCGACGTCGTCTGTTTGGTGGTGTCGTTGCCCGCCGAGGCGAGCAACACCATGAACGCGCCGATCTCCTCATCGGTGAGGCGATGACCGTCGACCTCGGCATTGACGATGTTGGTCATCAGATCGTCGTGCGCTTCGACCCGACGTTTCCTGGCCAGTTCCACACCCGCCCCGGTCAAGACCCCGAGCTGGGTCATCAAGAAGACCGCCTGTTCCTCCAGCGCGCCCCCGTAGTCGTCGTCACTGGCGCTGAACACGCTTTCCGCCGCGAACGCCACCGCTTCGTGCTCGTCCGGCGGCAATCCGATCATCTCGGAGATCGTCAGCATGGGCAGCTTCTTCGACACGACGTCGGTGAAATCGACCGGCGCACCCGCTTCGAGCTCCGCGAGCAAGCCGTCGACGATCCGTGTGGCGTTCGCCGCGATCTGCGCCTCGATCCGGCGCACCTGCTTGGGGGTGAACGCCATCGAGATGAGCCGCCGATAACGGGTGTGCTCGGGCGGATCCATGGTCAGGAAGAAGGTCATGCTGCGCTGGATCTCGGCCGGCATCGGGTCCATGCTGATCCCGTTGCTCGAACAGAAGATCTCCGGGTGCTGGCTGACGTGGCGGATGTCCTCGTGTCGGGTCACCGCCCAGTAGCCGGTCTCATCATGCGGGAACATCGCCTCGGAAGGCCGGTGCCAGGTCAACCCGTCCGCGGCGCGGAGGTGGGCAAACGTCTCGTCGCGGCGACGAAAGTCTCTCTCCCAGAATGACGGAGCAGAGATGTCGAGCGGATGAAACGCGTGGGCGGAGGCCACGTCACCGACCTTGGACATGGGGTACCTCCAGAAGGTTCCAGAACATGTCGATGTGCTTACCGTAATCTATCCAGTATTGTCAATGGCGGCATCCGTCGGCATAGTCTGTACTCATGAAGACACGACTGACCTGCCCGTGCGGCGAAGCGATCAGGGGCACCGACGAGGACGACCTGGTGGAGAAGGTGAAGAAGCACCTCGCCGAGAACCATCCCGACCACGACTACAGCCGCGACGAGATCCTGTTCATGGCCTACTGACGTCCGCTCGACCTCGACTGCATTGACGCAACTCCGCACGCGCCTCTACCGTTGCACATACAGTAAGTGCGATTGGCCGACTCGGCCATGACGGAAGGGGGTCCTCGGTGCGGATCACTGTCGACACCGACAGATGTGTCGGACACGGCCTGTGCGAGGCGACCGATCCCGACGTCTTCGAGGTGAACGACGACGGCTTTGTCGACATCGACGAGACGGCCGCCGCGGGCGCGGCGGAATCGGTTCTGCGCGAGGCCGCGAGCAACTGCCCGTCCGCCGCGCTGCTGCTCGAATCCTGACCCCCGACATCTGGCGCGCCGTGTCGGATGTCGTCACCCCGGCAGGGGATCCCGTATGCGATACAGTGGCCGCCATACGGTCCTGAGCCCGCGCGGCCCAACGACCATGGTTGCTGAGCCGCAAGGCCCAGTAGCCACACGGTTGCTGAGCTGCGCGGCCCAGCGACCACGGTTGCTGAGCTGCGCGGCCCAGCGACCACACACGGTCCCTGAGGTGCGAGGCGCCAGCCGAGCCACGAAGGGCAGGTCAGGAGGTGGGTCGAGGTGGCACGCAAGGAGAACGCCCCGAAGCGCGAGCGCCGGGAACGCGGATCGATCGATCCCGAGGACATCATCAACGGTGCCTTCGAGCTGTCCGAAGAGGTCGGGGTGGACAACCTCAGCATGCCGTTGCTCGGCAAGCATCTCGGTGTCGGCGTGACGAGTATCTACTGGTACTTCCGCAAGAAGGACGACCTGCTCAACGCGATGACCGATCGCGCCATCGAGCGCTACAAGCTCACCGCGGCGATGCGGCCGACGGACGGCGACTGGCGCGATCGCCTCTACGCGCACGCGCACGCTATGCACGATGTGTTCCGCAGCAACCCGATCCTGTGTGACCTCATCCTGATCCGCTCCTCGCTCGGCCCGAAGAACGCTCAACTGGGCGCCAAGGAGATCGAGCGAATCGTCGAGGACCTCATGAGCGAGGGTCTGTCCCTCGAGGATGCCTACGACAGTTATTCGGCGGTCCAGCTACACGTCCGCGGCGCCGTCGTCCTCGCAAGGCTGTACGAGAAGAACAAGGCCGAAGACGCAGCAGCACAGGCCTACTACGAGAGTCTGGTCATCACGCCGGATCAGACGCCGATGCTGGCGGAGGCCGCCGCCAAGGGACGGGTCGGCGGCGCCCCCGACGACCAGAACTTCGAGTACGGCCTGAACTGCATCCTCGACCACACGGCCCGTCTCATCGAGGAACAGAAGAGCGGCGCGAAGACACCCGCGAAGCGGGCCCGCGCCGGCAAGGCCCCGGCCAAGAAGGCGCCCGCGCGCAGCCGGGCCACCTCGAAGGCGGGTAGCTGACCCTCCGGGCCGACGAGCGCTCCCCGATGAGGTCCGGGTCCGGCTGACACCCCGGCCCTCGACGAGGTCCAAAGCCGCGCTGCCCCCCAGCCCCCGAAGAGGTCCGGAGCCGCGCCAAAACCCCCGACCCCCGAATGAGGTCCCGCGCCGCGCCAAAATCCCCGGCCCTCCGGTCCCTGAGGAGGTCCGGAGCGCTAGCGGAGGACCGTCACGAAGGACCCTTCGTGACGCTCGCAAGCTCGCTCCTCAGGGACCGGGGGACGCTCGCAAGCTCGCTCCTCAGGGACCGGAGGGGCGCTCGCAAGCTCGCTCCTCAGGGACCGAGAAGCCACCGCTCGCAAGCTCGCTCCTCAGGGACCGAAAAGTCGCCGCCCGCACGCCCACTCCCCCACAGACCGAAGGATTGACGCTCGCACGCTGGAGGAAGAGCGGCCAGTCAATGCTGGTCGAGTAGTCGGCGAGCGGCAGCGAGTCGACGTATCGAGACCCGGCGGGCCGGGCACCCGTGCCATGCCCCGGCAAACGCGATACGGTCGGGCGGGGATTGGAAACGGGGGTGCCGCAGCGTGGCGCCGGCGATTCGAAGGAGGCCGCCGTGGGGGTGGTGCGACACAGTGCTGTGGTCAATTGTCGACGCGAAGATGCGTTTGCCTATGTGAATGACCATCGGACAGTGCCCGAGTGGATGTTCGGGGTCAGCAAGTTCGATCCGGTCACCGAGACCACCTACGGGCCGGGTGCGGCCTTCGCGGTGGCCATGACGCTCGGTCCGAAGTCATTGACGTCGACCGTCGAGGTCACCGAGTTCACCGAGAACGAACTGGTGCGCCTGCAGGCGGTCAAGGGCTTCAACGCCGGTACCGTGTGGAGTTTCGCCGACGCCGAGGACGGCACCGAGGTGAGCGTCGAGTTCACCTACACACTGCCCGGTGGCATCGCCGGCCGCGCATTCGGAGCCGTGATCGAACCTGTTGTCGGGCAGGCCATCCGGCACACCGAGTCCAAACTTCGGAGTCAGCTGGAAGGGTAGCGGCCAACCCGCGTCAGGCCCTCAACCCGCCTGCGCGACTCCCCGCCGATCAGTGTGCACCGGACA
The DNA here is from genome assembly GCF_058129505.1 of Gordonia sp. LMA484. Lineage (NCBI taxonomy): Bacteria > Bacillati > Actinomycetota > Actinomycetes > Mycobacteriales > Gordoniaceae > Gordonia > Gordonia sp. LMA484. The sequence goes on along the minus strand of NZ_CM176700.1, from coordinate 6,045,378 downwards.
GCCCGGCGCGAACGTACCCATCTTCTCGACGTCGAACCCGTTGGGGTATGAGCGGATTCGCGGCATGTTCTGCACCAGGGCCGGTTTGCGGCGTGCCGGGAAGTACGCGAGCATCCGGGCCCGGACTTTGAGCGCCCCTTCGGACACGGTGCGCATGACCCGGCCCGGGTCGTCGTAGCGGAACGCCGTGAGCAACTTGTCGTCCATCAGCGCACGGCTGAAGATCTCGACCCCGCGCTTGGCGATGCGTGGGTAGAACGACGTGAGCAGTTCCAACGTCACATCGGCCACTCGGCGGGCGCCGGGATCGAAGGCGAAGTTGTCGGACTCGTAGGTGTCCATCAAGGTCTCGAACTCTTCATACGTCTCCGGGATGTCCTTGATGGCCATGTGCCGGCCCAGATCCTGGTAGTAGCGGACCATGGCGAGATGCTCGTCGTCGGTCAGCGGGCGCCATCCGTAGTCGGCGAGCCAGCGGGTCGGCACCACCACGAATGTCGACAGCACATACCGGAAATCGTCGTTGGAGATGTCGTACATCTTGTGCATCTGGTTGATCCGCCGGATCGCCGCCTTGCCCTGCGGACTCTCGAATCCCTCGATCAACGGGGTCTCCAGCAGGATCGCCGTGTCGTCGTAGCGCTTCTGGGTCTCGCGGGTGAATGCCCCGGTCTCGTCGAGGAGCCGGCCGATACTCGGCACCGCATAGGTCCGGAACAGCGCAAAACTCAGCGACTGGTTGATGTCCCAGGGGAACTCATAGGTCGACAGGTTCCGGTAGATCTCCATGTACTGGGTCTCCGGATCGAGCCCGACGTTGCGGTTCGGCTTGTGCACGGCAGTCTCCTCGGTGAGCGATGCCGTCAGCATAAGTCGAGTTATTGTCGATGTGCAAGAGGTCACAGATAAGCTGTGACAGTGACCTCGACGGAGAAGCGACGATCACGGGCCTCGCACACGGCCAAGGCCCGCTATCTGGATGCCGGCCTGCAAGTACTCGCCGAGCAGGGGCATGCCGGACTCAAACTGGCGGCGGTGTGCGAGGTCGTCGGCGCCACGACCGGTTCCTTCTATCACGCCTTCCCCAGCTGGGGTGATTACACGTCGGCGCTCATCCAACACTGGCGTGCGGAGCAGAGCGAGCGCCCGATCGAGCAGGCGAGCACGGTCGCCGACCCAACCGAGCGACTCGAGGTCCTCACCACGATCGCGCTGAGCCTCCCCCACGACTCGGAGGCGGCGATACGCGTGTGGGCCGAACACGACCCCGACGTACGCGCGGTCCAGATCGAGGCCGACGAGCAGCGTCGGCAGTTCATCGCCGACACCTACATGGAGGTACTCGGCGACCGCGCGCTCGCCGAGCGTTATGCGACCGCCGCCATGTATCTGCTCGTCGGGTACGAGAACGGCACCCATCGCTCCCGCGAGACGCTCGAGTGGGCGTTCCGGGTGTTCATCGCGCAGACGTTCCGCGACGCCGGCCACACCGGCGGCTGATGCAGCCGGTGTGGCGGCGAGGAGCCGATCAACGGAACACCAACCCGCCGTCGATCAGCACGGCCTGGCCGGTCATGTAATCGGAATCCGGGCCGGCCAGGTAGGAGACGAACGCGGCGACATCCTCTGGCGTCTGCGCACGACCCAAGGTGATGCCACCGACGAATTTGTCGTAGGTCTCCCCCTCGGCCGCACCGGTCAGTTCGGCAAAACGCTTGTCGATGGTCACCCACATGTCCGTGCCCACGACGCCCGGGCAATACGCGTTCACGGTGATGCCCTGCGCCGCGTATTCCTTCGCCGCAGCTTGCGTCAACGCGCGAACGGCGAACTTCGTCGCGCTGTAGACACCCAGCATCGCGAAGCCGTCGTGTCCGGCGATGGACGAGGCGTTGATGATCTTGCCCTTTGTCCCAGTCTCGATGAATTTCGCTGCCGCAGCTTGGATTCCCCACAGCACGCCGTCGACGTTCACGCCCCAGATCTGACGCACGTCGTCCGGTCGCACGTCGTCGATCGGAGCCACCTGCGCAATACCCGCGTTGTTGATCATGACATCGAAGGCACCGAGGGCCTCATGACAATGATCCACGGCCGCGAACACCTGGTCCCGATCTCTGACGTCTGCGACGAAAGTTGTGGCCTTCGTACCGATCTCGCGCACTTCCGCTGCGACCGACTCGATGTTCGTCTCGTTGATGTCGACGAGGGCGATGTCGTGTCCGTCGTTCGCCAATCGCAGCGCGATTCCACGGCCGATTCCCTGACCGCCTCCGGTGATGAGCGCGGCGCTCATGCGACCACCTCCGACGGGTCGACGAGAACCTTCATCTTCGCCCCGGCATGAAGCGCTTCGAATCCCTCGTCCACAACGGATTCCAGGCCGATCTTGTCCACCCACCCCGTGGTGTCGTACCGGCCGGCCGACATCAGGTCGATGACCGCTTCGTAATCCGCCGACGTATAGCACAGCGAGCCCTGGATGCGCGACTCGTTCATGACCAGCCGCTGAAGCGGTGTGGTCAGCGGCTTTTCATAGATGGCGACGCTGACCAGCTGTTTGCGCGCGCCGACGCACGCCAGAGCGGTCTCGACGGCAGGCTGCACACCTGCGGCGTCGAAAAGGGCGTCGGCGCCCCGGCCATCGGTGGCGTCCGCGATGAATTCCGGGACGTCGATCGAGGTCGGATCGAGCGTGGTGGCGCCCAGCGCCTCGATCGCGGCTCGCCGTGTCGGTGACGGCTCCACCACGTAGACGTTGTCGAGCCCCTTGCCGCGCAGCGCGAACCACAGTCCGATGCCGATGGGCCCGGCCCCGAAGACCATGGCCGTGTCCTCCGGCTGCGGCGCGCCCAGGGTGGCGGCGTGGAAGGCCACCGACATCGGTTCAACGAGCGCCCCGAGTTCGAGTGAGACGTTGTCCGGCAGCTGGTGGATCATGTTGGCCGGGACCACCGTGTACTCGGCCATACCGCCGTCGGACATCAGGCCATGGAAGCCGATCTGCTGACAGATGTTGTAGTTGCCGGCGCGACACGGTCCGCAGTGACCGCAGCGATACAGCGGCTCGACCGCCACCCGGTCGCCGACCTTCGCCTCGCTGACGCCGTCGCCGACGTCGGTGACGGTGCCCGAGAATTCGTGTCCCAGGACCAGCGGCAACTGCTGACCGGTCAGCGGGTGCGGCTCGGTGGGTATGAAGATCGGACCTGCGTAGTACTCATGCAGATCAGTCCCACAGATCCCGTTGAACCCGATCTTCACCTTCACCTCACCGGGGCCTGGTGTGGGTTCGGCTACATCGGCGATCTCCACCTTGTTTGCCCCGTAATACACAGCTGCACGCATCAGTTCTCACTCCCTTTGTCGTCGGCTCGTACCGATGCACTCATGCATATGTGATCCACCCCACAGTCCGACAGGGTTGCAGTGCGTTGCATGGCTTGCTCCTCGCCCGGAGCACGCCGCAACCCTCCGCAACCCTGCCGCCGCAGCTGTGATCCAGGCCATAGTGACAGCGCCCGTGCCCGACGACCGAGGAGACCACGACATGACCGCCACTGCAGGGATAGAAGAGACTGCGTTACAAGAGAACTCGCCGACCGCGTCGTCGAGTGGCCGCTGGTTCGGTTTCGGGATCGCCAATCTCGCGGTGGTCACGGCCCTCTCGGTCGGTACCTGGTTCCTGCTGGCCGACCCTACGACGAGCCCCTGGCATTTCTATCCACTCCCGTTCAACGCGGCACTGTTCTGGGCGATCCTCTTCGTCGTCTTCATCGGCTTCAACTGCGAGTTCGCCGGGTTCAGCCGGTTGCGTCAACCGCTGCGCGGTACGGCGATCCTGCTGTCCACCACGGTCTTTGCGATCGCCGTGACCTGGCTGCTCGGTAGCGGTCTCGGGTCGATCTATCCGGACTTCGCCGGTTCCCGCGCCGATGGTCTCGGCTACTTCGCAGGCGCGCTGTTCGTACTCTTCGGCTTCGCGACCTGGGTCATGGTGGTCCTCAACTGGCAGCACTGGCCGTGGACGGCATTGGGTATGAAACAGCCACTCGTCGGACTGTGCGAGATCGCATTCGTGGCGGTGCCGACCCTGGCGTTGTACTTCGTGTTCGGACTGCCGTCGGTGTCTCTCTCGGCTTCGCATTCGCTGATGACCGTCGACACGGTACTCGGATGGTTCTACTCGATCGTCGTCGCGGTGATCCTCACCGGACAGACGCTGGACAACTGGCCGTGGAAGCTGTTCGGTGGTGGCGGCCGCACCGCGCTGGCCGCCACCGTCGGGAACGTCATCCTCGGCACCGCGATCTACTTCGCGCTGGTGCCGCTCGCCAAGGTCCTCCTCGGCTCGGCCGCCACGGCAGAACTCGGCACCACCATCCACCAGTTCCCCGCACAGATCGGTGTGTGTTGGGCCTTTTGGATGATCTTCTGGGCCAACGGCTTCGGAAACAGATTCAGCCCCGTGACACGAACCCTGATCACGTTCGCACTCGCCGTGGTGACCTTCGTCTTCTACTACCACTTCGCGGCCGGCCACATCCTGCACGAACCCGAGGTCGCCGCGGGCGTCAACGGCAACGCTCTTGGATTCCTCGACTGGCTGGTCCTCTGGACCCTGTTCTATGTCGTCGGCTACGAGTCGATCGGGTTGCGGCGGTTGAGTCCGGCGTGAGGGGTACTGAGGAACGAGCTTGCGAGCGCCACCCGATCCCTGAGGAGCGAGCTTGCGAGCGTCACGAAGGGTCGGCCCTTCGTGACGCATCGCTCGTCCCTCGCGAGGCTCCTGGGGGACCGAACGGTGAACCTACCTGCCAGACGACCACACACTCCCAGCCGCCTCCGTCAGGTGCTCGACGACACGGGACACCGACTGCCGCGGCGACGGCCGGGTCAGCGCTTCGTACACTCGCGCCGCACGAACCCCTTTGAGCGTCAACGGTTTCACACCCGGATGTCGTACCGCGAAGCGCGGGATCAGTGCGATCCCGTGATTCGCGGCCACGATCGACTGGATCGTGCCGAAGTCCAGCATCCGTTGCGTGACGCGTGGTGCGACGCCGGTGATCGCCGAGATCGACAACAGCACATCATCGACCGGAAAGCCGCCTTCGACACTGATCCAGTCGCAGTCGGCCAGGTCGCCGACCTCGATCCCGTCGCGATCGGCGAACTCGGAATGCACGGCCACCACGACATCAACCGGTTCACGCATCAGTTCGGTCACCGTGACCCGCGGCTCCCGGACGGGCGCCGTTCGCTCATCACGATGGGTCACGACGATGGCGAAATCGGCCAGCGCGGGAGCAGCGTCGGGATAACCGACGTCGAGTTCGGATGCGTGCACATCGATACCCGACTCCGCGGCCCGGTCCAGCACTCCGGGCAGCAGGAGCGCCGCCCCGGACGGAAACATGGCCAACCGTACCGAGGCCTTGCCCGACCGGTATCCGTCCATCTCCTCCTGCGCGCGGTCGACCGCGGCGATCACCTCGTCGGCCCGCAGCACCAACGCCCGACCCGCATCGGTCAACCGGATCCGCCGGCCGTCCTGCGCCAGCAACTCGACACCCGCCTCCTTGGCCAGCACCTTCAGTTGCTGCGACACCGCCGAGGGCGTCATGTGCATGGCATCGGCCACCGCGCCGATCGACCCGCGATCGGCGAACTCCCGCAGCAGCCGCAGCCGCTTCACATCCATGCGCCCAAAGCTACTGCGCCCCGGCCGGCCGGTACCGCGCTGTTCGTCATCGAGCAGAGCCCGGGAATCAAACGGACCGGAGTACCATTTAACAGATCATGAAGAACATCGGCTTTCTTTCCTTCGGACACTGGTCGGACTCGCCGGGGTCGCAGGTGCGGTCCGGGTCGGACGCATTGCTGCAGTCCGTCGACCTCGCCGTCGCGGCGGAAGAACTCGGCGCCGACGGTGCCTACTTCCGGGTGCACCATTTCGCTCGCCAGCTCGCGTCGCCATTCCCGCTGCTGTCGGCGATCGGCGCCAAGACCGACCGCATCGAGATCGGCACGGGTGTCATCGACATGCGCTACGAGAACCCGCTGTACATGGCCGAGGACGCGGGTGCCGCAGACCTCATCTCCGGCGGGCGCCTGCAACTGGGCATCAGCCGGGGGTCCCCCGAACAGGTCATCGAGGGCTACAAATACTTCGGCTATGTACCACCGGAGGGCTCGACCGACGCCGACATGGCACGTCAGCACACCGACGTGTTCCTCAAGGTCATCACGGGAGGTGGCTTCGCACAACCGAATCCCCGGCCGATGTTCCCGAACCCGCCCGGCCCACTGCCCATCGAGCCGCAGTCCCCCGGCCTGCGTGACCGCATCTGGTGGGGCGCGGGTACCCGCGCAACCGCCGAGTGGACCGCAGGGCAGGGCATGAACCTGATGAGCTCGACGCTGCTGACCGAGGACACCGGTGTGCCCTTCCACCAGTTGCAGGCCGAGCAGATCGAGCGGTTCCGCAAGGCCTGGACCGACGCCGGGCACACCCGCGAACCCCGGGTGTCGGTCAGCCGCAGCATCTTCGCGATCACCGATGATCGCGATCGCGCGTACTTCGGCCGTGGTGGCAGCGAACAGGACCAGGTCGGCGTCATCGACAATGCCGTCGCACGGTTCGGGCGCAGTTACGCCGACGAGCCGGACAAGCTGATCGAGCAACTCCGCGAGGACGAGGCGATCGCCGCGGCCGACACGCTCCTGCTGACCGTGCCGAACCAGCTCGGCGTCGACTACAACGCCCACGTGATCGAGTCGATCCTCACCCATGTGGCGCCGGAGCTGGGCTGGCGCTGACGGCGCAGGCTGGTTGCTCAGCTATCTGAGCTGCAGAACCCCGGACCAGCCGGCGAGCGTTACCACCCGGACCAGGAGGAGACCCGAAGCGCGGCTCGCGGGCGTCACCACGTCCCCGAGGATGCGTCCCACCCGCTCCCTGAGGAGCCTCCGAGCTTGCGAGGATGCGTCACGAAGGGCGCCCCTTCGTGACGGTCCTCCGCTAGCGCACCGCTAGCGCTCCGGACCTCCTCAGGGAGCGGGGCTTGGGTCCTTCGCTCCGGACCTCCTCCGCTCAGGGAGCGGGGCTTGGGTTCTTCGCTCCGGACCTCCTCAGGGAGCGGAGTTGAGTCCTCCGCTAGCTCGCTCGACAGCGGGCGGGCGGTCCCGAGGTGCGCGCTGTTGCTACGCAGAGGCGACCGGGACCGGCTCCGCCGCAGCCGCCGGTTCATCGGTCCGGCGCATGGCGAGCAGCGCGACTGCGGCGAGGACCACTACACCGGCGACGCCGAAGTAGAGCTGACGCGGGCTCCATCCCGAGTCCAGGAGCGCGCCGGTGACGGACGGAGCGAGAATTGCTCCGGCACGACCGATTCCGATCGCCCAGCCGACACCGGTGGTCCTGATGTGCGACCCGTACAGGCCCGGCGCCAGTGTGTAGAGCCCCGCGATGCATCCGTTGATCAGGCCGCCGATGAGCACACCGAGCGCGAAGGCGACCGCGAGCATCGAGATCGAGACGATGAACACGACCATGAATCCCGCTGCGAACAGAGTGAATCCGATCAGCACGGTGCGTGCGGCCCAACGACTGGCCATCACCCCGAAGATCACCGAACCGACAGTGCCGCCCAGGGTGAGCATCATTCCGGCGGTGGCGCTCTGATCCTTGGTCAGGCCGGCGGTCTCGAGCAGGGACGGCGTCCAGGAGTTGACGAAGTAGAAGCCGTACATCGTCGCGAAGAAGGCGGCCCACAGAAGGACTGTCCCGCGTGCCCTGCCCGCGGCGAACAGATCTCCGATCCGTCCGCTCCGCACAGCGGTGCGCTCCGTCGCAGGGGTGAAGGCGGCGATGGGGCTCTGTCCGAGACGACGTGCGATCCGGTTGACGCGGTCGAGGTCACCGGGCCGTGCGCGCAAGGCCAGGTAGTCGATCGACTCCGGCAGCAGCGCGATCAGGATCACGAGGATGAATCCGGTGAGGGCTGCACCCACGACGAAGACAGCGCGCCAACCATATTCGGCCTGCAGACCAACGGCTGCGAGTCCTCCCAGGGTGGCTCCGACGCCGTATCCCGCCGTGTAGACGCTGATAGCCAGGCCGCGCCAGCGCGACGATGAGTACTCGCTGGCGATCACCGTGGTGGACGCCAGGATTCCGCCGATACCGAGTCCGGTCAGCACCCGCCAGACACCGAGCTGCCAGGGCGCTGCGGCGGTCGCCGACAGTGCGGTGCCGAGCGCGGCCAGCGCGACGGATGTCAGGATCAACGGTCGCCGGCCGATTCGGTCGGCCACCGGCCCGAGAGCCATCGCACCGATGGCCATCCCGACCAGACCCGCGCTCATCAGGACGCCGATCGCGGCGCCGCTCAACGCGAACTCCGACTTGATACTCTTCGCGGTGAAGGCCATCGCCATCACGTCGAATCCGTCGAGGATGTTCAACACGACGCACAGGGCGACGACCAGCCATTGATAGGGGCGCATCGGCGACATGTCGATGCGAGAACGTAGATCCATCTCGTGTCCTTCAGGTTTCGGGGTCGGGAATCAGGTGAGGTTCAGGGTGAGGCCGGCGCGATGTCGGGTCCCCGCACAGCTCGGTGCGGTTGCCACGCGCGAGACGCAGGCACACAGTTGGTTCGAGGACGTCTTCTGCGCCTCGCTGAAGAAGACGTCGCGGTGATCGATGGTCCCGTCGACGGATTCGACGTCGACCAGACACAGGCCGCATTCGCCCTTGCGGCAATCGAACATCATGTCGACGCCGGCACGTTCGAGGGCATCGAGCAATGACTCCCCGGTGCCGACAGTCGTCTCGATGCCCAGTCCGGGCACCCGGACGACGAACTCCTCGGGATCGAACCAACCACTGCTGCCGAAGGTTTCGTAGCGCAGGTTGGTGGGCGGAAGCGACCGATCGAGCCATGCACGGCGGACGGCATCCATCAGCCGAATGGGTCCGCACATGTACAGCTCTGTCTCCGAATCGATTCCGCGCGTCAACTCGGGCACGTCGAGAACGCCACCTACGTCGTTCGCGTAGATCTCGAGGCGGTCGCCATGCGTCGCAGTGAGCTCGTCGATGAAGGCCATCGCCGATCGGCTGCGCCCGACATACACGAAGCGGTAGTCGGCGCCGAGCTTGCGCAGGACCTCGCCCATCGCGACCATCGCGGTGATCCCGACACCGCCTGCCACCAACACGTAGCGCGCGGCACCGACTCGCAACGGGAAGTTCTGCATGGGGACCGTCACGTCGACACTGTCACCGGGGCGCAGCGAGTGCATGTACTCCGACCCACCGCGCGACGTCGGCGACCGGCGCACACCGAGTGTCACGCCGTGACCGTCCGGCGCTCCGGCGACAACCGAGTAGGAACGGAGGTCGCCACCGGGCAGACGCACATCCACGTGACATCCCGGCTGCGCACGCGTCGGCACGTTGGTCGCGATGGTGATGCGGGCGATGGCGTCGGCCGCCATCTCGACCGAGACGACCTGTCCACGCAGCCATTCGGGCTGATTCATCGCGGCCATGTCAACGACCCGCCCCGAGGACCTGCACCCCGGTGGCGATCGCGCGTTCCGCCTCGACCATCCGTTGGATGATCCGTCGCACCCACATGCCGCCGGCGTCGATGTTGAGGTTGTAGAACTCGTGATCGGGGTTGGCCTCGATCGCTTTCTGCTGCGCCGTCAGCATGGCCTCGTCCTCACCGAAGACACCGTGCACGCCCTCGCGGAGCTGGGTGGTGATGAGCTGACTGTCGAGGCAGTAGTCGCGCATGAACGCCCAGAAGTACAGTGCCGTGCGCTCATCGACAGGCGTGATGGTGTTCATCACGAACCCGTTCACCCCCTGGCTGCGGTCGCCCTCGGGCGCACCGGTGCCGGCGCGGGCGACACCCACGTCGATACGAATGGTCGACGGCGCCTGGAACTCGATGATCTGCCACCGGTCGACGTTGCCCTCGAACCCGGGGAACTTGTCGCGCATGTTCTTGCGCCAGAACGGCGGTGCCTCGATGTCGTGCATCCAGCGGGACACCGTGACAGTGCGTTCGTCATGCGTCACGACGAAGCCGGATTCGCTCAGTTCGTCCTGCCCGATCGACGATGAGTGCACAAACTCTTCGTGGGTCAGGTCCATCAGATTGTCGAGCACGAGTTGATAATTCGCCTGTACGTCGATGGTGCGACCATCGCCGGCCCAGTCCGGTGAGTCCATCTGGAACATGTCGGGGATCGTCGACGGATCCGCCTGGGTCGGATCTCCCGGCCACACCCAGACGAACCGGTGGCGCTGCACGACCGGATAGGACGCGACCATCGCCGACGGATTGATCGTCTCCTGCGCCGGCATCTTGGTGCAGCGGCCTGCCGAGTTGAACTGCAGTCCGTGATAGGGGCACTGAACTCCGTCGGCTCCGACGAGGGTTCCCATCGACAGCGGCGCCAGGCGATGCCAGCAAGCGTCGGCCAATGCGACCGGCCGCCCCTCGGTGGTCCGATAGAGCGCCATCGGCTTCCCGGCAACGGTTCGCGCCACGATCTCCGAGCGGCCCACCTCGTGATCCCAGGCCGCCACGTACCAGGCGTCGAGCGGATAGGTCATGTTCTTCGCCGTTGCCCCGGACGGGCTCAGATCGGTCATGGGAGGTCCTCCTTCGGTGCATCGCGAGTGTCACTCACTACGTCGATAGATAGTCGGTGACGTGGCACACACAATAACTATCTACATAGTCTTTGGCAAGAGTGAGTGCGCTGACGTTGAATGGACCCATGAGCCTGCGTCACGCCCTGCTCGCGATGCTGACGGCCGAACCGATCACCGGCTACGACGCCGCGAAGCGGTTCGAGGCCTCCGTCGGCCATGTCTGGCACGCCCCCGATTCGCAGATCTATCCCGAACTGCGCCGAATGGAGAAGGACGGACTCGTCGTCGGCGAGCAGGTCCGATGGGGACCCCGGAGCACCAAGACGCAGTATTCGATCACCGACGAGGGACTGCAGGCGCTACGTGAGTGGATGAACACCTCGCTCGACTACCAGCCGGTCCGCGATCCCGTGCACATGCAGGCCGCGTATTACGAATGGGCCGACCCCGACCGGGCCCGCGACCATCTCCGCCGTCACATCGAGCACTATCGGGAACAGGTCGAGCGGTGGACAGTGATGCGCGAGTCGATCATCGACGCGACACATCCGAGCATCGCGAAACGCCTGCAGAAGTATCCTGCCGAGGACCACGAGCGGATCATCGCCTACAAGGCCTTCGCCTATGAAGGGCTGATCGATCGCGGGATGTCCGAGATCGCCTGGGCGGAAAAAGGCTTGGAACTCATCGACAAGCTGTCGCCCCAAGACGGATGACAGCGCCACCCCCGATGGAATTCCGTTTGCCACTGACGGCGTGCAGATTTCCGCTTACGACATCCCGCTGGTCGCGTTCCGTGGTTATGTGGTCGTCATGTCATTCGGGGGCAAAGTCGCGCTGGTGACCGGTGCGACGAGCGGCATCGGTCGGGCGACGGCACTGTTGTTGGCGGAGGGTGGGGCTCATGTGCTGGCCAGCGGCCGCGATCCGGATCGCGGCCGGGCCACCGTCGAGGCGATCGGGGCGGCCGGCGGCACCGCCGAGTTCCTGGCCGCCGACCTCGCCGACGCTCGCGACTGTGCAGGCCTGGCCACGCGGGCGATCGACACCGCCGGTCATGTCGACATCCTGATCAACAACGCGGCGATCGGCCCGATGGGGCCGACGCCCGCGATCGCTGAGGCAGATTTCGATTCCTGCTTCGCCGTGAACGTGAAGGCGCCGTTCTACCTGGTGGCCGCATTGGCGCCGACGATGGTCGAGCGTGGGCACGGCGTGATCGTGAACGTGAGCACCATGGTCGCGTCGTTCGGGGCTCCCGGATCGGCGGTCTATGCCTCGAGCAAGGCGGCCCTGAACCTGTTGACCAAGTCCTGGGCCGCCGAGTTCGGCCCACGCGGCGTGCGGGTCAACGCCGTCGCACCGGGACCGACATTGACCGAGGGAACAGCCGACGCATTCGGCGACGACGGGTTGGCCCGACTGGCGAAGATGTCGCCCGCCCGTCGCGTGGCCGACCCGAGAGAGATCGCGCAGACGATCTGCTTTCTGGCCGGTGAAGGCTCCGGGTTCATGCATGGCGCGATCGTTCCCGTCGACGGCGGCCGCACCGCGGTCTGATCGTCATCAGAAATAGTTAAGATTTTCTACATTATTGGTCCGATTTAATTCGATTGTTCTGGACTTAATCTGCCAGCACGATGGACGTCGTGACCAATCGCGATCGACTCCTCGGACTCTCCGTGGTGGTGCTGTGGGGGCTGAACTTCATCGCCATTCACCTCAGCCTCGACCATTTCCCGCCGTTCTTCTGCGCCTTCCTGCGCTTCGCGGTGATGGCGATTCCGGTTGTGCTGTTCGTGAAGTTCCCGCGCGTCGAATTCCGGTGGTTTCTGCTGTACGCGGTCGGGTTCGGCATCCTGCAGTTCGCGTTCCTGTTCCTCGCCATGCATCTCGGCATGCCGACCGGCCTCGCCTCGCTGGTTCTGCAGACCTCGGCGCCGTTCACGGTGATCCTGGGCGTGCTGTTCCTGCGCGAACGGATGACCCCGCTGCAGGTCATCGGTATAACCGTCGCGGTGATCGGTATGGTGATCATCGGCATCGACCGTGCCACCCAGAGCGCGATCGGCATCGCGGCGGTCGTGCCGATGATCCTCACCGTTCTCGGCGGGCTCGGGTGGGCGTTCGGCAACATCGGCAGTCGCCTCAGTCGACCCGACGACGCCCTGCGCATGACCCTGTGGATGTCGGTCGTCCCACCGATCCCGTTCCTGTTGATGAGCCTGGTGTTCGACGGACCGACCGCCGGGGTCGCGTCCCTGGCGACACTGGATTCGCGTAGCGGCGCGCTGGCGCTGGCCGGACTCGCCTACACCGTGCTCCTCGGCACGGTGGCCGGCTCCGGACTGTGGACCCATCTGATGTCGAAGTACCCGGCGAGCCGGGTCGCGCCGATGTCGCTGCTGGTGCCGGTCGTCGGCATCACCGCCGCCTGGCTGTTCCTGGGCGAGGATCCGACGCTGGTCGAGCTGGTGGGCGCAGCGACGGTGATCGCGGGGTGCGCGGCCGGGGTGCTGGCCGCGCCGCGATCCGTCGCGAAACTCCCCGTTCCGGCCTCAGATCCGGTGGTTCTCGACGCACCCTCAGCGCATCGACGCGGCGAGCACCGCTCCGATCCGATCGACAGCCGCGCGGGCATCGGGGCTGATCAGGGTCATGTTCGCGAAACCGTGGATGAGGCCACCGGCACGGTCGAGCGTGACCGGGACGCCGGCTTGCTGCAACCGATCGGCGTAGGCGATGCCCTCATCGCGCAGCGGGTCGAAGCCGGCGACGACCACATGGGCCGGTGCGAGGCCGGACAGGTCGTCGGCCAGCAGCGGTGACACCCGCGGGTCGGAGCGCTGTTCGACAGCCGGGACGTAGTGGTCGGTGAACCAGTCCATGCCCTCCTCGGTGAGGTAGAAACCGGCGGCGAACTCCAGCCTCGACCCGGTCTTCGTCGTCACGTCGGTGACCGGGTAGATGAGCATCTGCAGGCACGGCGTGACGTCATCGTCACGGACCTGCTGTGCGACGACCGCACTCAGGTTGCCGCCGGCGCTGTCACCGGCCACGGCGATGCGATCTGCGGATACACCCCACTTCGGGGCGTTGGCAATGGCGAACCGCCACGCGGCGACCGCGTCGTCGACGGCCGCGGGGAAGGGGTTCTCGGGGGCCAGCCGGTAGTCGACCGAGAGGATGTCCGCGCCCGTCGAGAGCGCCAGGCGTCGCACCAGGTTGTCGTGACTGGCCCGATCCCCGAGGACGAAGCCGCCGCCGTGGAAGAACACGACGATGCCAACCGAGTCGACGTGGGCGCGGTAGCGGGTCGCCGCAATGGTCCCACCGGGGCCGTCGATCTTGAGATCCTCTTCCACCGCCAACGCCGGCAGTTTCTCGGAGAGGGTGAGAGCGGTCTGGGCCAGATCGGCCCGGGCGCCCTCGGGCGTCTTCCCCGTGAGGGACAGAGCGGGAACCTTCTCCGCCAGGTACCCGGTCAACGCCATTTCCGGCGACAACCGGTCCCCGGCGGAGTTGGTGCGGCTCCAGCGGCCGGCGAAGTGCAGCACTGCGGGCGGAAGGTGCCCGACGCCCCGCATGACGGCGTGTTGAACACGGGTGGCAAACGACGCTTGGGTCTGTGTGGCCTGACTCACGTGCGCGACAATACCGGCGTCGCGCGGTCGCGCTGCACGTGGTCGGCTGTGTCAGACTCTTCTGCATGCCCGACCGCGTGAGAACACCCATGCGCACCCACGTCGCGCTGGCCGCCGCGGCCACGGCCCGATGGGCGTCGCGAACCGCAGGTCGCGGGAAGGGTTCGATGATCGGCGGCCTGGTCGCCGCCAAGATCGATCCGAACATCATGGGTCGGCTGGCAGCAGGCAAGCGCACTGCCCTGGTCACCGGCACAAACGGGAAGTCGACGACCACGCGGATGACCGCGGCCGCCCTCTCTGAACTGGGCGAGGTGGCCACCCAGGCCGACGGCGCCAACATGGACGCCGGCATCATCGCCACCCTCACGCTGCATCGACCCGCCCCCATCTGCGCACTCGAGGTCGACGAACTGCACGTGCCGGGCGTGAGCGATGCCGTCGACCCCCAGGTTCTCGTCATGCTGAACCTGTCGCGGGATCAGCTCGACCGCGTCGGCGAGATCAACATGATCGAACGGCGCCTGCGTGAGGGAATCGCGCGCCACCCGTCGATGACGATCGTCGCCAACTGCGATGACGTGCTGGTCACCTCCGCCGCATTCGACGCCGCCGACGTCGTATGGGTTGCGGCCGGCGCGGGGTGGGTCGGTGACTCGGTGAGCTGTCCGCGGACCGGCGAGCCGATCATCCGATCCGGCGACGACTGGCGCTCCAGCGGCGACGAGAAGTTCCGACGCCCCACCCCCGACTGGTGGTTCGACGACGAGAACATCTACGGCCCTGATGGATTCAGTTCGCCGATGTCGTTGTCGGTGCCCGGCCGCGCAAACCGGGGCAACGCGACGCAGGCCGTGGCGGCGGCCGTGGCCATGGGCGCCGACCCCGCCAAGGCGGTCGCGGCGGTCGGCACCGTCGGCGAGGTCGCAGGCCGCTACGGCATCCATCAGGTCGGCAACCACTCCGTGCGCACCCTGCTGGCCAAGAACCCGGCCGGCTGGCAAGAGGCGTTGTCGATGATCGATCAGGACGCTGACGGTCTGGTCATCGCGGTCAACGGCCAGGTGCCCGACGGCGAGGACCTCTCCTGGCTGTGGGATGTGCGATTCGAGGCGTTCGAGACGATGCAGGTCGTCGCCGCAGGTGAGCGTGCCGCCGACCTCTCGGTGCGGTTGCTGTACGCCGGCGCCGAGCACACCACCATCCCGGACCCGATGAAGGCGATCGCGTCGTGCCCGCCCGGTCGGGTCGAGGTGCTCGCGAACTACACCGCGTTCCGCGATCTCGGCGTCGCACTGGAACGCGCCGAGCGCGCGCGACGGGGGGCCGACGAATGAGCGAGTCGACCGTGCGGATCGGCCTGGTCCTGCCCGACGTCATGGGCACCTACGGCGACGGCGGCAACGCGTTGGTTCTGCGCCAGCGGGCGCTGATGCGCGGGATCGACGCCGAGATCATCCAGATCACCCTCGACGACGAGGTACCCGACTCGCTGGACGTGTACACACTCGGTGGCGCCGAGGACTACGCCCAGCGGCTCGCCACGCGCCACCTCACCCGCTATCCAGGTCTGCAGCGGGCGGCCGCGGCGGGGCGGCCCGTGCTGGCCATCTGCGCGGCCATCCAGGTCCTGGGTCATTGGTACGAGACGTCGGCCGGTGAACGGGTGGAAGGGATTTCGCTGTTCGACCTGACCACGTCCCCCCAGGCGAAGCGCAGCATCGGTGAGTTGATCACCGAGCCCGCTGTCGACGGGCTCAGCGCTCCACTGTCCGGATTCGAGAACCATCGCGGCGGAACGACTCTCGGCTCCGATGCTCGTCCACTCGCCCGGGTTCGACACGGCGTCGGCAACGGCGTGGGCGACGGCACGGAGGGCGTCATCCAGGGCTCGGTGTTGGGTACCTACATGCACGGTCCCGCTCTGGCCCGCAACCCCGAACTCGCCGACTACCTGCTCGCGCGCGCCATGGGCACCGATCCGCTTGCGCCGCTCGACCTTCCACAGGTGGATCGCCTTCGGAAGGAACGTCTCGCGGCGGGGCGTCGGGGCTGAGCCCGGCGTCCTGAGGAGCGCGCGTCCCCTCGCCCGAGAGCGAGCACCCCCACCCGGTCCCCGAGGAGCGAGCTTGCGAGCGTCCCCACCCGGTCCCCGAGGAGCGAGAGTGCGAGCGCCCCCACCCGGTCCCCGAGGAGCGAGCTTGCGAGCGCCCCCACCCGGTCCCCGAGGAGCGAGCTTGCGAGCGCCCCCACCCGGTCCCCGAGGAGCGAGCTTGCGAGCGCCCCCACCCGGTCCCCGAGGAGCGAGCTTGCGAGCGTCCCCACCCGGTCCCCGAGGTCCGAGCCTGCGAGCGTCCCCACCCGGTCCCCGAGGTCCGAGCCTGCGAGGATGCGTCACGAAGGGCCGCCCTTCGTGACACCCCTCCGCTAGCGCTCCGGGGTTCCTCAGGGATCGGTTGGACACCCGCCGACGCTCCGGGGCCCCTCAGGGATCGGTTGGACACCCCGCCGACGCTCCGGGGCCCCTCAGGGATCGGTTGGACACCCGCCGACGCTCCGGGGCCCCTCAGGGATCGGTTGGACACCCCGCCGACGCTCCGGGGCCCCTCAGGGATCGGTTGGACAACCCGCCGACGCTCCGGGGTTCCTCGGGGATCTGGTGACACCCGGACCTCAGCTCAGATCGGTTGGGGCACTTCGCCTACCGATCGAGCGCAGCCAATCCCGCATTCTCGGCCGCCGCCACGAGCACGTCGATGAGCATCTCTGGCGTCAGCCGTCCGGTGAACGTGTTGTGTTGGCTCACATGGTAACTGCCGAAGACGACGAGCTCGCGGCCGTCACGGCGGATCACGGTTCGCGCGCCGTGGCCGAACTTGGGCCTGGGCCGGTCGACGGTCCAGCCGAGGTCAGCGAACGCGCGCAGACCCGACCGCCAGCCGAACGCACCGAGGACGACGACCGATCGCAGGGTGGGGAGCAACAGCGCGAGCTCGGCGTCCAACCACTGCGCGCAACGGTCACGCTCCGCGACGGTCGGCTTGTTCTGTGGCGGAGCGCACCGGACCGGAGCGGTCATCCGGACGCCGAACAGTTGCATCCCGTCGTCGGCGGACACCGCGGTCGGCCGGCTCGCCAGGCCCACGTCATACAGCGCACGGAACAGCACGTCGCCACTCTGATCACCGGTGAACATCCGTCCGGTGCGATTGGCACCGTGGGCGGCGGGAGCCAGACCCAGGATCACTACTCGCGCATCCGGCGGCCCGAACCCGGGAACCGGTCGACCCCAATAGGTCTGGTCGGCGAACGCGGCCCTCTTGTCGCGGGCGATCTGCTCGCGCCATGCCACCAACCGCGGGCAGGCGCGGCAGTCGACGAGGTCGGCGTCGAGCGCGGCAATGCTGCGGTAGGCCACAACCCACGGTAGCGCCGATGCCACACCGCCGACGTCAATCCAGCACGCGGCACCTGTCCCGGGTCCGATCGACGGCGAACCAGCCTCGCTCGAACTGCTGCCACCGTTCGAGCTGCGGTCGTGACTGTTCGCCGTCGCGGGCCACGGACCGCTCAAGACGTTCCTGCGCGGTACCGCCGTCGAGCCACAGCGAGTGCGTGAGCCGCCGGGCGATCCGCCGCCGCGCCGACGACACACCCTCGATGATCAACAGCGGCTCCCACCGCAACCACACCAGTCGACCGGGTTCGGGTTCACCGTCGCGCCAGACCCGCGGCCGGTAGTGATAATCGTGCCTGCGGATAAAGGCCTGCAGCACATCGGTTTCCAGCTCCGGCCACCACGCCACCGGATCATCCCAGGTCGCAAAATCGTCGGTACGGATCAACTGCACACCAGTGCCGCGGCCACGTAACCGCTTCACCAGCGCATCGGCGACGGTCGACTTCCCGGCGCCCGATGGGCCGTCGATCGCGACGATCCCCGATTCCATCTCGTCAGCGAGCGAGTCGAGGCGGGCCGCGACATCGGGATCGAGCGTGCGCTCACGCGAGTGATCGGACTTCCCGCTGGTGGCCGAGGGCACAGTCAACGCAGCGTCGCCCGCGTATCCGGTCATGGCGACCTACTGAGCCAGCACCCGCCGGCCCGACAGCGCGCGGCCCAGCGTCAGTTCGTCCGCGAACTCCAGGTCGCCACCCATCGGCAATCCCGAGGCCAGGCGTGTGACCGACAGGCCGGGGAAATCCTTGAGCATGCGCAGCAGATAGGTGGCGGTGGCCTCACCCTCGGTGTTCGGATCGGTCGCGACGATCACCTCGGTGACGTCGACGCCGTCGGCCTGATTGGCCAGCCGCTTGAGCAGTTCCCGAATGCGTAGCTGGTCGGGCCCGATCCCCGACAACGGGTCGAGCGCGCCACCGAGCACGTGGTAACGGCCGTTGAACTCCTTGGTCCGCTCGATGGCGTGCACGTCCTTGGGTTCCTCGACGACACAGATCTTGGTCGCATCGCGGCGCGCATCCGAGCAGATCCGGCACAGCCGGTTGGCCGAGACGTTGCCGCATTCGGCGCAGAAGGTGACGTCGTCACGTACCCGCCCGAGCGCCGCGATCAGCCGGTCGATCTCGTTGTTCTCCACCGACAGGAGGTGGAAGGCGATCCGCTGCGCACCCTTGGGCCCGAGTCCGGGCTGCTTGGCCAACTCGTCGATCAGATCCTGGATGGGCCCCTCGTACATGGTGGCCTACTGGCCGAGACCCGGGATGCCGCCGCCGAGTCCCCCGGCGAGCGGCCCCATCTTCTCCTGCGCCAGCGCCTCCCGCTGGGTGGAGAGGTCGGCGAGCGCGCCGAGGACCAGGTCCTGCAGCGTCTCGACGTCGTCGGCGTCGACGACCTTCGGATCGATGGTCACCGCGGTGACCTCGCCGGTGCCGTTGCCGGTCACCGTCACCAGGCCATTGCCTGCCGATCCGGTCACCTCGGCCGCCGCGATCTCGTTCTGGGCGCTCAGCAGTTGCTCCTGCATCTGCTGCGCCTGCGCCAACAACCCGGCCATCGGGTTGTCACCGCCTTCGCCGCCGCCGAACAGTGCGCTGGGGTCGAAAGGTTGAGTCACGATGTCCAGAGTAGTGGCCGGATCAGCGCAGCAACCGCTCGACATGCGCAGCGAGCTCCTCGACGCTCTCCCCCGCTCCCGGGGTGACGACGAACGAGAGCACCTCGTCACCGAACAAGCGGCCCGCACGCCTGGTCAGCGCGAATTCGAACCGGTCGTCCACGCGTCGCCACTGAGTGATCCCCCCGTAGACCGGCGCGCTCGCGCCGGTGGTCACGCAATACTCGTCGGCGCGAGGACCCCCCATCAGATCCCGCTGGATCTGGAAACACGCCATCGACTCGTCGTCGATGAAGACGACGGCCTCGCACCCGAGGTCGGCGTGCCGTTCGTACGTCGCCTGAATGGCCATGTCGTCAGGGTAGACGCACCCAACCGCCGACCGAGCACAGCAAGACACCAGCCCAAGCCACCATCCCCCGCCGACCGAGCACAGCAAGACACCAGCCCAAGCCACCATCGCCCGCCGACCGAGCACAGCCAGACGCCAGCCAAAGCCATCACCTCTCGCTGATCGAGTAGAGCGAGGCGCTAGCCGAAGCCATCACCTCTCGCTGATCGAGTACAGCAGGTCGCTAGCCAAAGCCATCACCTCTCGCTGATCGAGTAGAGCGAGGCGCTAGCCGAGCTCGTATCGAGATCCCGCCGCCACCCACCGGGTTTCGATACGACCTCCGCTAACGCTCCGCTAACGCTCCGGGCTACTCAACCAGCGGAAACGCTCCGCCGAGAAACGAACCTCCGCCACTCCCCTGACAACGGGTCCTCGAACTCCAACGAGTGCGCGACCAACCGCAGCGGCTCGCTGAAATCGCCGTGATCGGGACGTTCGGCCAGGTCGGGGCGGATCTCGGGATACAGCGGGTCCCCGACGATCCCGACACCGAGCTGCGCCATGTGCATGCGCAGCTGATGAGTCCGGCCGGTGTGCGGCCGCAGTTCGTAGATGCCGCCGTCGTCGACCTGCTCGATGAGAGTGATGTCGCTGATCGCGTTGACCTCACCCGCGACGACGCGTGCGCGCAGGTCACCGGCGGTCTTCTCGATGCGGTCGGCGACGGTGACCGTGGTCGCCAGGTCGGCGCGGACCGGCGCCAACGCGCGATACTCCTTCTTCGCGCGACGTTGCGCGAACAGCGCCTGATACATGGCACGGACCTCGGGGCGAAGGGTGAACAGGAGCACCCCCGCCGTCAACCGGTCCAGGCGATGCGCCGGCGACACCAGGTCGGTGCCCAACTCCCGGCGCAGACGCACGAGCGCGGTCTGGGTGACGTGCCGTCCACGCGGCATGGTCGCCAGGAAATGAGGCTTGTCGACGACGACGATATTGTCATCGGCGTAGAGAATCGGCAGGTCAAAGGGGATGGGCGGCTCGTCGGGCAGGTCGCGGTACAGATAGACCGACGTGTTGAGCTGCGCGGCACCCTCGAGCTCGACGGGATGGCCGTCCGCGTGCACGATCTCGCCCCGCTCGGCGCGCGACACCAGATCAGCGATCGTCAGTCCCGCCAAAGACGGCGTCGCGAGCAGGCACTCCGCGACGGTCCGCTCCGGACCGGACCGCAGAACCACACGCGTGGCGTCGACCCCATCGCGCGCCGGCAGCGGCGTGACGGGGCCTCCACGGCGACGGCGGCGGCTCAGCTCTCCAGACGCTTCTTGAGGTTGCCCAGCAGTTCGGCCTGGATCCTGTTCAGGCCTTTGGGGGCGAATGTCTTCTCGAAGAACCCGCCGATGCCGCCCGCACCGCTCCAGGTCGTCGTGGTGGTGACCCGGCTGCCCGCCCCGGCCTTCGCCACCACATAGGTGGTCACCATCGAGGAATTCTCGTCATTCTCGGTGACCGTGTCCGGAACCACATTCACCGTCGCCTTGACGTCCCGCTGACGTTTCTCGGTCGCCTGCAGAATCCAGTGCACGACGGTCCCGTCGCCGTTGCCGCCGCTGAGTACCTGGTAGTCGCGATATTGCGAGGGCAGGATCGCCGGACGCACCTCTTTGTAATCGGACAGCGCGGCGACCACGGCGTCCGGCGCGGCGGCGATGTCGATCGATTGGGTTGCGGAAACCTGACCCACGGTGGGCTCTCCTCTGAACTGATTGGCGGGGGGCAAACTCACGTCCTAGGCTATCCAAGTGAGCTCGGACCGGTTGGAGATGGGTGCGCAGGCGTTCGACGAGGGTGTCGCGACCCTTTTGGCCAGCTACCGGGCCATCCCGCCGGGTGCGACGGTACGTCTGGCAAAGAAGACGTCGAATCTGTTCCGTAAGCGTGCCAAGAACCCGTATCCCGGCCTGGACGTCTCCGGCCTGGACCGAGTGATCTCGGTCGACGCCGATGCCAAGACCGCCGACGTCGCCGGCATGTGCACATACGAGAATCTGGTGGCCGCGACGTTGCCCTACGGCCTGGCCCCCAAGGTCGTCCCGCAGCTGAAGACCATCACCCTCGGGGGCGCCGTCACGGGACTGGGCATCGAGAGCACATCGTTCCGCAACGGACTTCCGCACGAATCGGTGCTCGAGATCGACATCCTCACCGGCGATGGTGAGATCATCACCGCCACACCGACCAACGAGAACGCCGACCTGTTCTTCGGTTTCCCCAACTCCTATGGCACGCTCGGTTACTCGGTTCGGCTCAAGATCGAACTCGAAGCCGTGCAACCGTATGTGGCGCTGCGCCATGTGCGTTTCGACCGGCTGACCGACCTGCAGGACACGATGTCGGCCGTCATCGCCGACGGCACGTATGACGGCGAGCAGGTGGACTACCTCGACGGTGTGGTGTTCACGGCCGAGGAGAGCTACCTGACCCTCGGACGACAGACCGATGACCCCGGTCCCGTCAGCGATTACACCGGGATGGACATTTTCTACCGGTCGATTCAGCACCCGGGCGGGGTGACCCGCGACTATTTGACGATCCACGACTACCTGTGGCGCTGGGACACCGACTGGTTCTGGTGTTCACGCGCGTTCGGAGCGCAGAATCCCCGCATCCGCCGGCTCTGGCCGAAGAAGCTGCTGCGCAGCAGTTTCTATTGGAAGCTCATCGCCCTCGACCACCGCTTCAACATCGGCGACAAGCTCAACGCCCGCAAAGGTGAACCACCAAGCGAACGCGTCGTCCAGGACATCGAGGTCCCGATCGAGAACACCACCGCCTACGTGCAGTGGTTCCTCGACAACGTCCCTATCGAGCCGATCTGGTTGTGCCCGTTGCAACTTCGCGAGCCGAACCTGTCCGGTTCGGATCCGGTGCGGCCATGGCCGCTCTATCCCCTCGAACCCCGCCGGACCTACGTCAATGTCGGATTCTGGTCCGCGGTCCCGGTCAACCCGGAAGACCCCGGGTACACCAACAAGTTGATCGAACGTAAGGTGGCCGAGCTCGAGGGTCACAAGTCGCTGTATTCGGAATCCTTCTACTCCCCGGACGAGTTCGACGAACTCTATGGGGGCGAAAGCTACCGACTGCTCAAGAAACAGTACGACCCGCGTGGCCGACTGCTCGATCTGTATGCGAAAGCGGTGAAACGACAATGACGACATTCAAGGAAAGCCCTCTGCATGCCGGCGGTGAGACCTCGTCGAGCAAGATGACTTTGGCGCAGATCTTCGAATCGCTGATGGGCGGCAACCTCACCATCCGCATCACCGCCTACGACGGCAGTGCCGCCGGACCGGCGGACGCCGAGTTCGGACTCAACCTCAAGACCTCACGCGGCACAACATATCTCGTCACCGCACCCGGCGATCTGGGTCTGGCTCGCGCTTACATCGCCGGTGACCTCGAGCTCGTCGGCGCCCATCCCGGCGACCCGTACGGCGCACTGCGCGCTCTCGCGTCCGACCTGAACTTCGTCCGACCGTCACCGCTGACCCTGGCGCACGTCGCACGGTCGCTGGGCATCGAGCATTTCAAGCCGATCGCACCACCGCCGCAGGAGGCGCTGCCGCGGTGGCGCCGATTCGCGGAGGGTCTGCGGCACAGCCGCGCTCGTGACGCGGAGGTCATCCACCATCACTACGACGTCTCCAACACCTTCTACGAGTGGGTGCTCGGACCGTCGATGACCTATACGTGCGCGGTCTACCCGGAACTCGAGGCCTCGCTGGAAGCCGCGCAGGACAACAAGTACCGCCTGATCTTCGACAAACTGCGCCTCAAGCCCGGTGACCGTCTCCTCGACATCGGTTGCGGCTGGGGTGGAATGGTCCGCTACGCGGCACGTCGCGGGGTACACGTGATCGGCGCGACCTTGTCCGCCGAACAGGCCGAATGGGCGCAGAAGGCGATAGTCGATGAAGGACTGACCGACCTTGCCGAGGTCCGTCACAGCGACTACCGCGATATCACCGAGACCGGCTTCGACGCGGTCTCGTCCATCGGACTCACCGAGCACATCGGCGTCGCCAACTACCCGGCATACTTCAAGTTCATCCGGGATCGGCTTCGCGTGGGCGGAATGCTGTTGAATCACTGCATCACCCGTCCCGACAACGGTCGCAACGCGCGAGCAGGTTCCTTCATCGACCGCTACGTGTTCCCCGATGGCGAGCTGACCGGCTCCGGCAAGATCATCTCCAAGTTGCAGGACATCGGCGGCATGGAAGTGGTCCACGAGGAGAACTTCCGCGACCACTACGCGATGACCCTGCGCGACTGGAACCGAAACCTGGTGGAGCACTGGGACGAGGCCGTCGACGAGGTCGGCGAGGGCACCGCACGGCTGTGGGGCCTGTACATGGCCGGCTGCCGGATCGGCTTCGAGCGCGACATCATCCAGCTGCACCATGTGCTGGCGACGAAGCTCGACGACAAGGGTGGCAACGATCTTCCGCTGCGCCCGTGGTGGCAGCCCTAAGCCGTCGTCGTCACGGGTTCTTCCCCCGGGTATCGTTTCGTCCGCCAACTGCCGCAGGACGACGAAGTGATACCCGGGGCCGAACGGCCGATTCACTCCAGCGGGCGTGCACCCAGTTCTGATTTGAGCAGTTCGAGCGCAACCTGATCCGGGTCCAACCGTCGTTCCGGTGGACCGGAGTGAGCATCGGCGACCATTTCATCGCGCTCGGCGTCGGTGAGCTCCTCGTCGGACCGTGGCGGCTCAGGCTCCTCGGGTTCCGGGGCGGCTTCCGGAGTCGTGGGCGCCGGCGCCGCGGCCTGATCCCGTCCCCGACTCGGCCGCGAGAACGTCGGCCGCTTCGGTGCCGGCCGTGACGGTTCCCGATCCGATCGACCACCTTGCGGCGCAGCCTGATTCGCGGCCGGGCCGGTGGCGTGGACACACCTGGCGTCGATGTCGGGACCGAACACCTGCTGCACCGCCGCCCGCAGGTTGCCCGCATGCTCCTTGCTCAACCGGCCGACGAGCATCTCGGTCGAATGCCCGAAGACGATCGTGTTGCCGTCCACGCCCTGGATCGACGCGCCCGAGAGCATGACCTCCAACACCGGCGTGATGCCGCGCGCCGCGGATCTGATCTCGGTCCACCTGGCCTCCACGTCGGCGACCGACAAGCCGGAATCCGGTTGCGGCGGTTCGACGTCAGCCACCGGCTGCGTCGGTTCGTCGACATCGAACGGCGGTGGCGGCTCGTCGTCCATCGGCTCATCCGGCAGTGGGATGTCGGCGTCGGCCTCGATCAACGGCTCCGGCTCGGCCACCGCCCGCGCCGGCGGCTGCGGCGATGTCGGATTGGGCGGTGTGGGTACCCGACGGTCACGCTCGGCGCTCGACGGCGGCACAGGCTCGGGCTCTGCCGGCCGCGCAGTACCACCTTCCCCCGCCGGTCGCGCAGCCACGTTCCCTTCCGCCGGTCTCGCAGCCGCGTTCGCTTCCGCCGGTCGAGTAGCCGCAGCCCCCTCCGCCGGTCGCGCAGCAGCACCCCCTTCCGCCGGTCGCGCAGCCGCACCCTCCTCCGCCGGTCGCGCAGCCGCAGCCCCCTCCGCCGGTCGAGTAGCCGCAGCCCCCTCCGCTGGTCGAGTAGCCGCGAACGGAGTGAGTGGCGTATCGAGACCCGGTGACCCGACCTCGGACCCCGCCGCCGCCGTCTCCGCCTGCTCCGCACCCTTCCGCTGCGACGGTCGAACATACTTCGGCGCAGGCTCGTCTTCCGGAGCGGACGCGGCACCAGCAGCCACGGAACCCGTTGCGCGCGCCGACGTTCCGTTCGGGACGACGACACCGGATTCGAGCCGCTCCAGCCGCTGCAGCAGCGCCGCATCCTCGGTCGAGGCGGCGGGCAGCAGCATCCGGGCGCACATCACCTCGAGCAGCAGACGTGGCGAGGTGGTACCGCGCATCTCACCGAGCGCTGCATGGACGGTTTCCGCGAAACGCGTCAGCGATGCCGGACCCAGCACGTCGATCTGGTGCTGCATGCGTGCCAGCGCGTCGCCAGGCGCCTCCACGAGGCCACGGTCTGCTGCATCCGGAACCGCCTGCAGCAGAATCAGATCCCGCAAGCGTTCGAGCAGGTCTACGGCGAACCGACGCGGATCGTGACCGGCATCCACCACCTTCTCGACGGTGCCGAACAGGCGTGAGCCGTCGGCGTCGGCCAGCGCGTCGATCGCCTCGTCGATGAGCGCGGTGTCGGTGACACCGAGCAGGGCGAGCGCACGATCGTAGGTGACGCCCTCGGGACCCGCACCTGCGAGCAGTTGATCGAGGATGCTCAGCGAGTCGCGTGGCGACCCGCCGCCGGCACGAATGACGAGCGGGTACACATCGGGCGCAACCACGACCTGCTCACTGGCACAGATCTTCTCGAGCAGGGCGCGCATCACGGGCGGCGCGAGCAGCCGGAACGGATAATGGTGCGTGCGCGAACGGATCGTCGGCAGCACCTTCTCCGGCTCGGTGGTCGCGAACACGAAGATCAGATGCTCCGGCGGCTCCTCGACGATCTTGAGCAACGCGTTGAAGCCCGCGTTGGTCACCATGTGCGCCTCGTCCACGATGAAAACGCGGTAGCGCGATTCCGACGGTGCGTAGAACGCGCGGTCGCGGAGTTCACGGGTGTCGTCGACACCACCGTGGCTGGCGGCGTCCAATTCGATCACGTCGAGGTTGCCCGGACCACCAGGCGCCAGCGCCACACACGAGCCGCACACGCCGCATGGAGTCGACGTCGGACCCTCGACACAGTTGAGGGAGCGGGCGAGGATGCGTGCCGACGACGTCTTACCGCATCCTCGTGGCCCGGAGAACAGATAGGCGTGATTGATCCGCCCGGAGTCGAGGGCGTGACTCAATGGATCGGTGACGTGCTCCTGACCCACGACGTCGGCAAAGCTGGCCGGGCGATAGGTGCGATACAGAGCCACGCGTCGAGACTACCGGCGATCGCCGACAGCCGAACCTGCTCCCCCACAGCCCGCGACGCGACCGTGGATGCCTCCGCACACGGTGGCCGTTCCGGCACACATCGGTGCAGGCAACGACGGGATCAGCGGCCGCCGGCCACCACTTCGTCGCCGACGCCGGTCGACGACGACTCGGACTGGCGCCGCAGCACCACGATCGTGGCGATCGCGGTGCCGAGGAAGATGGCGTTGTACGGGTAATAGGTGAACCACTGCAGCCCGACGATGCCGTGCTTGAAGAACAGGCCGATCAGATACGCGTCCGGCACGGTCTTGTTCACGAACCAGATCGGGTAGGCCAGGTAGGTCCGCCAGGAGAACGCGATCAGCATCAGCGCGATCAGTCCCGCCCCGACCACCCCGGAGACCAGCAGACCACGACCGGGTGTGAGCAGCAGGTGCACACAGATCACCACGAGCGGCACGAACCAGACCCAGTGGTGCCCCCACGACATCGGCGAGACGGCGCAGGCCGTCATCCCGACGATCGTGACCGCCAGGAGCTCCTGACCGTGCCGATGTGCGAGGGTCGCCGCATACATCCCCAAAGTCAGTGCGGCCACCGCGAGGGTCCCCCACAACACGACGTTGGGTTCGTCGGTGTGGATCAGGTTGGCGAGCAGACCGCGGATCGACTGATTACCGACCGTCTGCGGAGCGCCCACACGATCGGAGTCGAACATGGTGCCCGTCCAGTAGGCCCACGACTCGCGCGGCAGCACCGCGAATCCGATGATCATCGTCCCGGCAAACCCGGCCAGGACCCCGATCATCGACTTCCATTGACGCAGCAATGCCAGGTAGAGCACGAAGATCAGCGGTGTCAGCTTGATCCCGGCGGCGATGCCGGTGCCCACGCCGCGTAGGCGGCGGCCGTCGGCACGGGTGAGGTCGGCGACGATCATCAGCATCAGGAAGACGTTGATCTGGCCGTACCAGACCGTGGTGCGCACCGGTTCGAGCAACAGCACGACCGCGACGAGTGCGAGCGCGACGAACCGCAGCGGCCACGTCGGCCGACGACCGAGACTCTTGAAGCTGAGCATGATCACGAGATAGAGGGCGACGAAGATGCCTGCGGACCAGATGATCCGCGCGGTCTCGAACGACACCCAGGTGAACGGGGTGAACAGCAGGATGGAGATCGGCGCGTAGGTGTAGTCCATCTGACCGAGCAGTTTGGCGTCATAGAGACTGCCGCCGTCGATGACGGTCTGCGCCCCGGACAGGTACACGTCGAGGTCGAGCTGATTGTCGAACAACCCCCAGAACGGCGTGCTGTACGGCACGATCACGTCCTGCAGCCACAGGGCGAAGGCGGCGACGAGCAGGGAGCCGACGGCGATCAGGGTGAGCCTGATCCACCCGGCTGGTCGGGTGTCGGGTGCGAAAGGCGCAGTCCCGACGACCGACCGACGACGCTTCACTCTTTGCAGGTTTTCACAGCACCGCGCCCGAGGTCAGGCTTCGCGGGGTGCCAGCAGGGTCTCCGAGGCCGCCAGCAGCACACAGGTGGCGACGCCGTCCATGGCGGTCCGGAGATCGTCGGTCGACGGGAAGGTCGGCGCCAGGCGGATGTTGCGGTCGAACGGATCTTCTTTGTACGGGTAGGTCGATCCGGCCGCGGTCAGCGCGATACCCGCCTGTTTGGCGAGCTCGATGACGCGGCGGGCGGTGCCGTCGATGACGTCGAGGTTGATGAAGTAGCCGCCCTCCGGCTCCGACCATGCGGCGACCTTCGAATCGGCCAGGCGGTCGGCGAGGATGTCGAGCACCAACTGGAACTTCGGCGCCAGGATCTCGCGGTGGCGCGCCATGTGTGCGCGCACGCCGTCGGCGTCCCCCAGGAACTTGACGTGGCGGAGCTGATTGACCTTGTCGGGGCCGATGGTCTTGATCGACAGATGGCTCGAGAACCAGTCGAGGTTCTCCTTCGACGACCCGAAGAAGGCGACGCCGGCACCGGCGAAGGTGATCTTCGACGTCGAGCCGAGCACGTACACGCGGTTCGGATTGCCCGCCTCGGCCGCCATGTCCAGTACGGGCAGCGGGGGCGGCGGCGCGTCGACCAGCGTGTGCACGGCATACGCGTTGTCCCAGTAGATGCGGAAATCGTCGGCAGCCGGCATCGCCAGCAGACCGCGGGTGACCTCTTCGGTGAAGGTGACGCCGGTCGGATTCGAGTAGGTCGGCACCGCCCACATCCCCTTGATGGAGGGATCGTCGGCGGTGAGTGCGGCGCACGCGTCCACGTCGGGACCGTTGGGCAGCATCGGCACCGGGATCATCTCGATCCCGTAGTTCTCGGTGATGGCGAAGTGTCGGTCGTAGCCGGGCACCGGGCACAAGAACTTGATCGGGGCGGCACCCCACGGCTGCGCGGAGTCGACGGTGCCGGAGAGCAGCGCGAACACCGTGAGGTCGTGCATCACCTCGAGGCTGGCGTTGCCCAGGGCGAGCAGATGCGCGGCGTCGACACCCAGCAGTTCCCCGAAGATCTCGCGCAGCTCGGGCAGTCCCGTCACGCCGCCGTAGTTGCGGGTGTCGGTGCCTGCGGCGTCGCGGTACTCATCGCCCGGCAGCGACAGCAGCTCATTGGAGAGGTCGAGCTGCTCGGGTGAGGGTTTACCGCGGGTGAGGTCCAGCTTGAGACCCGCAGCGCACAGTGCGTCGTACATCTGTCGCAGGTCGGATTGGGTTTCGCGAAGTTGGTCGGCACTCATCGAGTGGTAGTTCAACGCGGGACCTCTCCAGTGGCACCGGCATCGGCCGGCGGCGCCGCTGTGGAAACTGATGTTCGTCTCGGGATAGGGGACCCCGCGCACCCGAGAGAGCCCGTTGACCCTTGCTGCCTTCCGGCCCTGGGGGAGTTCACAGGATGCACGCCGCGCGGGATCCGCCGTCAAGTGTAGCGGGAGGGTCGGGGCGTTCTACAAACCGGTGGTTGCCCGGGGCTCTCACGAGGCGCGCAATGCCATCCACAACTCCTGTCGTCATCCACCCTTGGCACGCGGCATGTAGATGACGACAGGAGTTGTAGCTGTGGTCGAGCCAACCCCCACCCGACCGCGTTTTGGGTCCGACGGCCTCGGCCCGCTATCATGCCGTGGTTGGAGGATTCGCCTAGTGGCCTATGGCGCTCGCCTGGAACGCGGGTTGGGTTAACAGCCCTCAGGGGTTCGAATCCCCTATCCTCCGCCGATGACGGCAGGTCCGAGACCTGCTGATCCGAAGTGAGAGCTTCGGGGCTCCTCACCGCCAGATCGGGACAGCGTTCCTGATCTGGCGGTGTCGTCTTTCGTGGACGACGAACGCACCGAATCGCCCCGATCGCATGCATGCGATCGGGGCGATTCGAATCTGCACAGCCCCCGGATTCCTCGTCGGGGGGTCAAGGGGTGTCGACGAGGGCGGTGCGTCGTCGGGATCGTCGGCCGGGGGGAGGGTGACGATCCGTCGGCACACACGACGCTACCGATGTGATCTGACACACCCTAGGGTCGAAGGACCCAAGTAGGTTGGAACCATGACCTATGTGGTTCTCGGAGCGACCGGCGGCCAGGGCGGCGCGGTGGTCACCGAACTGCTCGCTGCCGGTCTCCCGGTCCGTGCGGTCGTCCGCAATCCCGATTCCACGAGATCGCACGAACTCGCGACCCGTGGCGTGGAGCTTGCGGTCGGCGACATGGTGAGCGGCAGCGGACTCGCGGAAGCCTTCGCCGACGCCACCGGCGTGTTCGCCTTCACCACTCCGTTCGAGACCGGCGTCGATGCCGAGTTCACGCAAGGGGTGGCGATCATCGGAGCCGCGATCGACGCAGGCGTCCCGTATCTGGTGTTCTCGTCGGTGGCCAGTGCCGACCGCAACACCGGGGTTCCCCATTTCGAGAGCAAATACGAGGTCGAACAACGGCTCGCAGGGACCGGTCTCCCGCACACCATCGTCGGCCCGACCTACTTCTACGACAATCTGCTCGGTGGTGCCGATGCCCTGGCGGCCGGCGTGATGCCGATCGCCATGCCCAGCGACCAACCACTGCAACAGTTGTCGCGCCGAGATCTGGGCCGGGTCGTCGTCGAACTCTTCCGGGACCCGCCGTCATATACCGGTGAACGCATCGACGTCGCCTCAGACGCCCTCACGCCCGACCAGATGGCGGCAACTCTGTCGTCTGTGCTGGCAACGGAAGTGCACGCCGAATCTTATGATCCGGAACGCATTTCGTCTCCTGATATGCGAGCGATGTTCGAGTTTCTGGGATCTGGTGGTTACCAGGTCGACATCCCCGCGCTGCACACCCGGTTTCCCGATGTCGGTTGGCAGACCTTCGAGGAGTGGGCGACCGTACAGTTCGGGGCCTGACGACACGGATTGTCACCGACGCAGACGTCGGCCGCGTATGCAGAGAGAGTTTTGGACAAGACCGGGGGTTCTGTAAACCGCCCCGGCCTCTGGTTCAACAAGCGAGTTACAGCATCGCGTGAACGTGGTCCCCACCGTAACAGGCCATGCCCACTATCGACGAATCGTCCATCTGAGAAGCTGAAGACGTGCTGTTCCCGACGCTGACCCCCAACGCACCCGACGTTTCCGACGTGATCACCATCGGTGACGACCGTTTGTCGCGAGAAGACCTGGTCGGAGCGGCCACCGCCGTCGCCGAACGAGTCGCGGGAGCGCGCGCCGTAGCGGTTCTCGCGCGCCCGAGCATCGACACGGCGCTCG
This sequence comes from Gordonia sp. LMA484, assembly GCF_058129505.1. NCBI lineage: Bacteria > Bacillati > Actinomycetota > Actinomycetes > Mycobacteriales > Gordoniaceae > Gordonia > Gordonia sp. LMA484. The sequence goes on along the minus strand of NZ_CM176700.1, from coordinate 6,013,868 downwards.
CCGTCGTCGGCTGCCTGATCGCAGGGGTCGCGGCGGTGCCGGTCCCACCCGACTCCGGCGCCCGCGAACTCGAGCACATCCTCTCCGATTCCGGCGCACAGGCCTGGCTGGGTGCAGCGCCCGCCGATCCCACACTGCCGGTGATCCCGGTGCGCCGTTACGCCCGCTCGTGGCACCGACACCCCGAGCCACCCGAATCGTCAACCGCCCTGATCCTCTACACATCCGGCACCACCGGCCTGCCCAAGGGTGTGCCGATCGCCCGCGGCGCCATCGCCGCCGGCCTCGATGCGCTCGCTGACGCCTGGCAGTGGACCGCCGATGACACGCTGGCGCACGGACTTCCGTTGTTTCATGTGCACGGCTTGATCCTGGGGATGCTCGGGCCACTCCGGCGGGGTGGCCGACTGATCCACACCATCAAGCCGACTCCGGAGAACTACGCGAACGCGATGTCGCCGGGCGCCACCATGTTCTTCGGTGTGCCGACGGTGTGGGCCCGGGTGGCCGCGGATACGGCTGCCGCGCAATCACTGTCGTCGGCCCGGCTGCTGGTGTCGGGAAGTGCACCACTCCCGGTTCCGGTGTTCGAGCGGATCCGTGAACTCACCGGCCACGAGATCGTCGAACGCTATGGCATGACCGAGACGATGATCACCGTGAGCACCCGCGCCGACGGTGACCGCCGCCCCGGCTGGGTCGGCCTGCCGCTGCGTGGTGTCGAGACCCGAATCCGCGACGGCGCCAAGGACCTTCCCCACGACGGCGAGACAGTCGGCGACCTGCACGTGCGGGGTCCGATGATGGCCCGGGGCTATCTGAACCAGCCGGAGAAGTCGGCCGAATCCTGGCTCGCCGACGGCTTTTTCGCGACCGGCGACGTCGCGGTCATCGATCCGGACGGCATGCACCGGATCGTCGGCCGCCGGGCGACGGACCTGATCAAGTCGGGCGGCTTCCGCATCGGCGCCGGTGAGATCGAGACCGTGCTGCTCGGTCACCCGGCCGTCGACGAAGTCGCGGTGATCGGTGTCCCCGATGACGATCTGGGGCAGCGCATCGTCGCGTATGTGGTGGGTGAACGCGTGGTCGAGCGTGAGCTGATCGATCTCGTGACCACCGAACTGTCGCATCACAAGCGTCCCCGGGAGATCCGGTTCGTCGACGCATTGCCCCGCAACGCTATGGGCAAGGTGCAGAAGAAGCTGCTGGACTGAGTCCCCCACACTTCCTCCGTCCCCCACACTCCCTCCCCACCCTCACACTCCCTCCCCACCCCCGCTCCCCACCCCCGCTCCCCACCGAAAACCACCCTCGAGCGGTGACCTGTCGGCATATCGCCGGCAGGCTCCCGCTCGAGGGTGGTTTTCGGTAGTTCGGGTGCCTTTCAGCGGGCGGGGTCAGCCGGCGGCCGGGACCGGGTCGCCGACGACGGCTGACTCGGCACGTGTCCGAACCCGCCCCAGCACCACGATCACGCCGAGCGCCACCGCCACCGGCAGGCAGGCGATCAGCACGATGGTGCTCGCCGAGTAGCCGAGACCGATCAGCGCACCGCCGACGATGGGTCCGACGACCGATCCGATGCGGCCCATCGACGACGCCCAGCCCACACCGGTCGCCGCGGTGGCCTGCGGGTACAGCGACACCGACACCGCAGCCTGCCCGATCATGCCGGCTTGCAACCCGAGCCCCACGCCGCCGAAGACCAGCAGCAACAGGGCCTTGTCCGGGCCGAGGAAGGCCGAGATCACGAGGAACACGATCGCGACGGCGGTGGTGCCCGCCAGCACCGACGTCATCCGGAACCGCAGTGCGCCCACCATCAGCACACCCGCGCCGACGATGCTGCCGACGCCGAGTGCGGCCGAGCCCAGCGGTGCCAGTTTGGTGGTGAACCCGTAGCTGGTCAGCAGGGTCGGCAGCCACGACGAGAAGATGTAGAACACCGAGAACACCAGGAACGAGAACGCCCAGAGCAGGATGGTGCGAGTGCGGACCTCGGGGTCGAACAGCCGCGCCACCGACGCCTGATGGCGGGCGGAGGCCGGCGGGGTGCCGATCACGGCGCGTTCGTCGGGCAGCCAGATCCAGAGGAACGGCAGCAGTGCGGCCGAGGCGATCGCACCGAAGACGAAGACCGACGGCCAACCGAACGAACCGATCAGCTTGGTGCCGAGCAGCCCGGCGATCAGGGCGCCCAGCGAGATGCCCATCGTCACGAACACCGCGATCGACTGGCGGTAGCGGGTCGGATTGAGCGCCGTCGCCTGGGCGACGGCCGCGGGCATCACGGCGCCGAGACCGAAACCGGTCAGCAGGCGCAGCGCACTGAGTTCGAGGATGCCGCCCGACCATGCGGTCAGCAGCGATCCGATGGTGAACACGGCGACCGCGACCAGCACCACGCGGCGGCAGCCGAACCGGGCGGTCAACCGTCCGACCGCGATGTAGCCGAGGGCGACGCCGAGGCTGGTCAGCGACAGTGCCGGCGTGAAGTGGGATGCCGGGACGTCCCAGTCCTTGGCCAGTGCCGGGACGGACAGGCCCAGGGCGATGGTGTCGTAGCCGTCGAGGACCACCGCGACGAAGGCAAGGATCAGTACCGACCAGTTCGGTCGGGTGATGGGGCTGTGTGTGGGGCTGGAATTCTGTGTCGGTCCGCTCATGGTGGCGTCCTCGGGGTAGTCGGCGTGGCTGACGCCGGTTTGATTGATTCTAATCGGCCGCGGAAGCGGCCGTCGGGAGGAATCCCTGGGCTTCGACCTCGACGGTGAGGTCGGGTTCCACCAGTGCCGACACCTCGACGAGGGTCGAGCACGGGAAGTCGCCGGAGAAGATCGTGCTCCGGGCACGACCGACGGCCGCCTTGTCGGCGATGTCGGTGAGATAGATCCGCAGGACCACGATGTCGTCGACGGTCGCACCGCACGCCTGGGTGAGTGCGGCCAGCCGGCGGAAGGCCTCCACGGCCTGCGCATGGGTGTCGTCGCCGCCGACCGGGCCGTCGGGGCCACCGGCGTGCATGCCGGACAGGAAGAACTGATCGCCGACGACGCGGGCGTTGCTGAACATGTCCGGCCGCGGCGGTTCGGCCACCTCCGGATGGCCGATGCGGGTCATGCCGCGCCTCGTCGGGCGTCGGACTCCGCGGTCAGGCGTTCGCGGACCGGCACGAAGTCATAGGTCGGATAGAAGTCGGTGGCGAAGGTGCCCCACGCCCGGCGTTCCAGTTCGACGTTGACCGCCGCGAGACGATCGGCGGGCAACCGTAGCGTGACGATCTGCCCGATCCCCATCGCGACCACCCAGGACACGATCTCGCAGCCGGCGGGCGGGAAGCCGTGCCACCAGTCGTTGTCGTCGAGACGGCCCTGCAGCTGTTCGAGGTTCTGCGACTGGTCGTGGCGCAGGATGACCGTCAGCAGCATCGTGGTGTCGGTGCTCATGCGTTGGCTTTCGCCAGCACCTCGGCCTGCGCGACGGCGTCGGCGCGGTAGATCCGTCGAATCCGCGAGACGCCGAGGTCGTGCTGGTAGAGGTGTTCTTCGCGGTCGGCGTCGTCGGCGAGCACCTCGAGGACCTCGCGGTCCTGTTCGAGCACCTCCCAGTGCTTGGCCTCCAGTGTGGTGCGGAACAGAAACCGCCAGGTCTCGCGTTCCCAGCCGCTGACGCGACGCGTGCGCCAGTGGAAGATCGCCGACGTCGAACGGTCGATCGGGGTGCTCATCCCGACGATGCCGAACACCCCGCCGGGCCCCGCGCCCGGACCGTACGGGATCTCCAGGTCGACATAGTCCATCGAGCCGCGGACGAACTCCACCCAGTCGAAGTTCACACCACACTGGTCGGTCTTCTCGAAGAAGAAGCCGCGGTCGGTTTCGCGGATGCGGAACCGCGCCGACGTGTCGCCGCCGAACATCGAGTGCGAATTGCGGTGCAGGAACGCGCCGTGCATCGGGTCGAGCACGTTGTCCATGTAGAAGCGCCACGGACCGGCCCACTCGGCGTAGTTGCCGAACCACGACACCTCGGCATCGCTGAGCCGATCAGGCAACACGAACGGTGTCGGCACCGACTCCGCGGTCAACGGGATGAAGGCGAAGATCGTGTCGGCGGCCTCCACCACCTCGAGTGACACGGTCGCCCGCCGTCCTTCCAGCGCGCAGCCCGGCATGCCGGGAACGGAGACCACCGTGCCCGCACCGTCGACCTGCACGCCGTGATAAGCGCAGGCCACGCGATCACCGAGGTGCTGGCCCACCGACAGCGGTGCGCTGCGGTGCGGGCAGCGGTCTTCGAGCATGTGCACCACGCCCTGGGCGTCGCGGAACAGCACCCAGTCGACCTCGAGGCGGCGGACCGGCACCATGGCGCCCGGTTCGACCATGTGTGACGGCAGGATCGGATACCACCGGTCACGCAGACCGGTGGCGGCGATCTCGTCGGCGTCGAGGTGACGGCGGGCCCCCACCGCGAAGGTCGGACGGCCGCGGGCGGCGCGTGCGGTGGTGGGTGTAGCAGCGGTGGTGGGTGTTTCGGTGGTGGTCATGTCATTTCCCCAATCGGCGCATCTCGGCGCGGTAGGTGTCGTCGGTCCACGGGCCGCCGTCGGGTCCGTGCAGTCCCAGCGCGTTCAGGCCGTCGACGACCTCGTCGAGAGTTGTCGCACCGCCGGTGAAGATCTCGGTGATCGAGCCGGCGAGCTTGCGCTCGTACGGTGTGATGGGCTCCGGGTGGGTCTGGTGGACTTCCAGATAGGGCTCGTGGGCTGGGCGAGTGTTCATGTCAGGGCTCCTTCGACGAGTGGGGTGGGTGGGGTGAGCAGTCGGCCGTCACGTACGGCCAGTCCTTCAGCGATCGCGACGAACGACGCGCTCCACTCCGCGAACGACTCCCGACGCTCGGTGTGCACCGGCTTCGGTGCGCCGTCGATGACGACGAAGACGCCATTGTCGATCTCACCGGCGAGCTGTTGTGCCGCAGTGAGATCCGCGTCGGCGGTCGGGGCCGACGCGAGGACCAGGGTGGGTACCTCGACCGCGGGCAGCAGCGTCGCGACGTCGTCGGCCACGGCTGCGGGTTCGGCGAGGATGAGACTCAGGACAGTGTCCGGGTGGGCGACGGCGAGCCGGATTGCCGCGCCGACATCGTCACCGGTGGCGAAGATGTGGGTCGGTTCGCCGGCTTCGACGGCGATGCGTGCGCCGTCGTCCCACCAGCGTTGCGCGGCGATCATGAGTGTGCCTCTCCGGGAACGTGAACGGGCGGTACGAACGGCCCGGGCGCGGGATCGACGGCTTCGACGTCGATCTCGATGATCGAGGGGCCGGGGTGCGCGACGGCGTCGGCGAGGGCGTCGCTGATGACGCCGACTCCCTGGACCAGTCGGTACGGGAGGTCCATCGACGCGGCGAGCAGGTCGAACCGCGGGGTGTGCAGGTCGACGCCGGAACGTCGGAACCCGTTCTTCTCCTGCATGTTTCGCAGCACGCCATAGCCGCCGTCGTTGAACACCAGCACGATGACGTGGGCTCCCGAGCCGGCCAGCGAGGCGAGTTCGCCGAGATGAACGGCGAGCCCACCGTCGCCGGCGATCACCAGCGTCGGCACGTCGGGTCGGGCGTGGGCGGCACCGATGCCCATGGCGAGACCTTGGCCGATGCCGCCGCCGAGGGGGAACACGTTGGTGGCGCGGTCGTAGATCGGCAGCAGCCGGTTACCCCATTGGCTGGACGGGATGGTGACGTCGCGAGCGATGACCGACTCGGCAGGCAGCGCGTCCCGGATGGCCTGACAGATCTCGGCGTATCCACCGATGTAGTCGGTCAATTCGGCGCGAACGGTGTCGCGGACCTCAGTGACACGGCCCTGCCAGGTGGCCTCGGCTGCGGTGTCGCCGAGCTGATCGGACATGGCCCGGATGGCGACGTCGGCGTCGGCGACGATGCCGACCTGCGCCGGGTAGACGCGGCCGACCGTGTCGGGTTCGACGTCGATCTGGATCAGCTTCTGCGGCAGCACAAGACTGTACGAGGCGGTCTCGTTCGATCGGAAGTGCGTGCCGACGGCGAGCAGGACGTCGGCGTCGGCGAGCAGGGCCCGGGCGGCCGGAGTGGTGGCGAAGTTGCCGATCACGAGCGGGTCGTCCTCGGGCACGATGCCGCGGCCGGAGTTGCTGGTCAGGATGCCGGCGCCGAGGCTGTGCGCGAGGTCGGCGATCGCCTCGCCGGCCCCGGCCGCTCCGCCACCCAGCCAGATCAGCGGCGAGCGTGCGGTGCTCAGCAGTTCGGCTGCGCGGGTGACGGCATCGGTGTCGGGGCGCACGGTCGGCACGGCATCGATGTCGATGGGCCGCTGTGCATCCGGAGTGGCGAGGTACTGCAGGTCGGTCGGCCATTCCACGCTGGCCGGGCCCTGCGGCGCGGACTCGATGTGCGCGATCGCGGCCTCGAGCTCGGCGGCCACGTCTTTGGCATCGGTGATGGTCGCGGAGTGCTGGGAGATCGAGTGCAGCAGCTCGGGCTGGCGGGGGAACTCATGGATCACACCGCGGCTGGTCTCGGGGCGTCCGGGTGCGAGGTGTTCGCTCTCGATCTGGCCGGTGATGTGCAGCACGCGACTACCGGCGGTGAGGGCCTCCACCATCGAGCCGGCCGCGTTGCCGGCGCCGGTTCCGGTGCTGGTCAACGCGATACCGATGCCGCCCGAAGCGCGAGCGAAGGCGTCGGCGGCGTTGACCGCGGCCGCTTCGTGACGCATCTCGACGAAGGTGAGCTCGCGGTCGACTGCTTCGACGAGCGGCAGGTTGTGGATGCTGACGACGCCGAAGGCGGTGGTCACGCCGTGTCGGCGCATCACCTCGACGAGGACGTCGCCGCCGGTTCGGCGGTGCTCGGTGGGCTGATCGGTCATGCTGTTCTCCTGGGCTGGGCTGGGCTGCTGGTGGTGCGGTCAGACGTAGCGGTGGACGCCGCCGCCGACGTCGAGTGCGGCACCGGTCATGTAGCTGTTGCGCGGCGACAGCAGTGTGGTGATGGGAAACGCGAGTTCGTCGGCGGAGCCGAAGCGGCCGAGCGCGATTCCGCGGTCGCGGGCGATCTCCGCGCTCCACGCGTCGAAGTCCGCGTCCGTGCCGCTCTCGGCGAAGCGGCGTTGCCACTGACCGGTGTCGATGAGGCCGAGGAGTACCGAGTTGACGCGGATGCCGTCGTCGGCGAGGTCACCGGCGAGCGACCGTGACAGGTTGAGCAGTGCCGCTCGTGCCGCCGCCGTTGCGGCCAGGCGCAGTTCGGGTTGCCGCGACAGGATTGCGTTGACCACCACCACCGATCCGGCGTCGGAGGCCGCGAGCGCCTTGCGGGCCGAGCGGATCACGTTGAGAGCACCGAAGATCTTGAGGTCGAACTCGCCGCGGATCTCGTCGTCGGTGGTCTCGTCGAGGGTGCGCATGAGAGATCGGCCGGCGTTGCACACCACACCGTCGATGCCGCCGAACTCCGCGACGGTCGCCTCGACGAAACCATCGACCGAGGCGCGGTCGGTGACGTCGCAGGTCGTGTAGACGACGTCGGTGCGGTCGGCCAGGTCTGCCGTCGCCTTCCGCAGCCGCTGCTCGTCACGGGCGCAGAGTGCCAGGCGGGCACCTTCGTCGGCGAGCATGCGTGCGGTGGCCAGGCCGATCCCCGAGCTGGCGCCGGTGATCAGAATACTGCGGCGCTCGAGCTGCAGATCCATGGCTTCTCCCTCGTCTGTGGTGGATGGTGTGGTGGTGAATGGTGGTCAGCGGAAGATGAATCCGCCGTCGACGACGATGGTCTGTCCGGTGACGAATGCCGCGTCGTCGGAGAGCAGGAACCGCACGACGCCGGCGACGTCGTCGGGCGTCTGTTCCCGTTTGAGGCAGCGCCCGTCGGCGTAGGTGCGGTAGCGCTCGTCGGGCACCCCTTCGGTGGCCTCGACGCGGATGAGCCCCGGTGCCACCGCGTTGACGCGGACGCCGTGCGGGCCGGCGTCGCGGGCCATCGAGCGGGTCATGCCGATGACCGCCGCTTTCGACGAGACGTAGTGCACCAGCCGCGGTGAGCCGTACATGGCCACATCGGAGGCGATGTTGACCACCGCGCCCTGTGCCGCCGACAGCAGCGGCCACAGGTACTTGGTGACCGACCAGGTGCCACGGACGTTGACGTCGGTGAGGCGGTCGAACTCGTCGTCGGCGAGCTCGAAGAAGGTTGCGCCGCCGACTCCGTCGGCGATGGCAGCGTTGTTCACCAGGCCGATGACGCGGTCGCCGTCGCGGTCGAGACGATCGGCCAGATCCCGCACCGAGGCGGTGTCGGCGATGTCGGTGACCAGTGCGGTGACGTCGAATCCGGCTGCGCTGAGCTGGTCTTCGGCGATGCGCGCTGTGTGCGCGTCGCGTTCGGCGATGACGACTCGATGGCCGTCGCGGCCGAAACGTTCGGCGATGCTGCGACCGAGGCCACGTCCGCCGCCGGTGACCACCACGGTGCCGTTCGTTGCGGGGCTCATCGGAGTCCTCCGACAAACTCGGTGATGAGCTCTGCTGCGGCGCCGGGCTGTTCCTGGATGGCGACGTGACCTGCATCAGCGATGACGTGCAGTTCGGCGGCGGGAATCCGGTCCGCGATCAGTCGGGATTCGTCGACGCCGGTGATCACGTCGTGTTCGCCGACCAGGACGAGCGTCGGGCAGGTGATACGAGTCAGCTCGGAGCCGAGGTCGGTGGCGGCCATGAACTCCGCGGCGGCCGCGAAGCCGGGCTGCCGAAGAGCTGCCATCGAGCGGCGAACCGATTCGGAGACAGCCGGATCGGCGCCCGGCGCGGTGAGCCGTGGGGCGCGCTCGACGGCGATGGCCGCCGCGCCCCGGTCGGTCAGTTCGGTGATCCGGGCGCGCATCGCGGCCGCCTTCGCCGGCGTCGTGCCCGACCCGCGAGTGCTGTCGGCGAGGATCAGCCCGGCGACCCGGTCGGGTCGGCGCAGCGCCACCGACATGGCGATCACCCCGCCCCAGGACGTGCCGAGCAGGACCACGGGACGTTCGGGTGAGACGCGGTCGATCACGGCGACGATCTCATCGACCACGTCGGATGAGGCGTCGGGGTCCGGCGAATCTCCGTACCCGGGGGCGTCGACACACCAGGACGCGATCCCGGCGGCGGCCAGCCGGTCGGCCAGTGGCGCACACGACGCCGCCGACCCACCGATGCCGTGCAGCATCACCACCACTTGCGCACAGCGGATCTCGCGGTGCGTCGGGTGCGCGACCACGTTCAAGCGGTCACCGGCCGTCGGCGACGTGGTGGGAGCCGGCGCGGTCATGAGGCACCGGCCATCGCGGGTGCACCGTAGAAGTAGTCGGCGTCGGCGGGGGTGACCAGCGCCTGCGCGCCGAGGTCGGGGATACCGGCCATCGCGGATCGGATGGTGGTGGTGGGCGGACCCGCGGTGCCCCAGGTATCCGACAGTTCGGGGGTGCGCCGCCAGGTGCGGCACAGCCAGGCGTCCTCGTCGATCTGGGCGACCTCGGAGGTGTATTCGCACACCAGACCGGCCGGGTCGGTGAAGTAGGAGAAGGTGTTGTCGCCGGGGCCGTGGCGGCCGGGTCCCCACTGGGGTGCGATGCCGTGCGCCTTGAGGCTGCCGATGCCGCGCATGAAGTGGTCCAGCGAGCCCATCTCGTAGGCGACGTGGTTGATGGACGGCCACGCCGCCTGGTTCAGGGCGATGACGTGGTGGTCGGAGTTGCAGCGCAGGAACGCCATCTGACGCTCGGACCAGTCCGAGATCCGCATGCCGAGGACTTGGGTGTAGAAGCGCGCCGTGCGTTCGATGTCGGTGGTGTTGAGCACCACGTGGGCGATCTTGCGGGGCACCGCGCGTCGTCCGGCGGGTTCCTGGTCGGAGACCGCGAAGGTGTCTGCGGACAGCTCGATCACGCGGCCTTCCGGGTCGACGAGCGCCAAGCCGTAGCCGCCGCCGGCGTCGTCGAGGGGCGCCGGTTCCCGCAGCAGCGGAACACCGATGCGGTCCAGCGCGCGGGCGGCGTCGTCCACCTCACGCGGGGTGGCGAGCGCAAAGCTGATGCCGCCGAGGCCGTTCACGTCGCCGCGGCGCAGATCCAGTACGTGGTGTTCGGTGCCGGTGGCCCGCAGCCAGAAGCGATCGGTGTCCTCGTCGACGGTGGTGAGTCCCCACACCTCGTGGTAGAAGTCCGCCGACGCGGCCGGGTCGGCGACGGTCAGCGCCACCGATCGCAGGCTGCGCAGTCGGCACACCGGCGCGTCGGCCAGGGTGGGCATCTGGGAGTAGAGCACGATGGTTCCTTCTCTAGAGGTCGAGGACGAGTTCGGCGGAGCGGCAGCGGGATACGCACGGGAACATGGTGGTGTTGGCCTCGTGTTCGGCGTCGCTGAGCAGGAAGTCGCGATGGTCGACGTCGCCCTTGATGATGCCGACCTCGCAAGTGCCGCAGATGCCTTCGGTGCAGGAGCTCGCGACGTCGACACCGGCGTCGAGCAGTGCGTCGAGCACCGAGATGTCCGGGCCGACCGGGATGCGTTGTCCGCTACGGTCGAGGACCACGTCGAAGGCGTTCTCGTCGCCGGCGGGAGCGGGTGCCACCGGTGCGGCGAATCGTTCGGTGCGCAGCGTGACGCCCTCGGGCACATGGGATGCCACCGCATCCAACAGCGGCGCCGGGCCGCAGCAGTAGACGACGGTGCCGGGGGTCGCGGCGCCGACGCTGGCGGCCAGGTCGGGCAGACCGCCGGTCTCGTCGTCGGCGTGGATGGTCGAGGCGTCATGTGCGGCAACCTCGTCGACGAACGCCATGGTGCGGCGTGATCGCCCCGCGTACAGCATCCGCCACGACTGCCCGTCCCGGTGCAGCCTGCGCATCATCGCCACGATCGGGGTGATGCCGACGCCCCCGGCGACGAGGATGTGTTCGTCGGCGTCGGGGTCGAGGGCGAACGCGTTGCGCGGCCCCTCGACCTCGATCTCCGCACCGACCGACAACCGGTCGTGGACCAGTGTGCTACCGCCCCGGGACTGTTCGGCCCGCAGCACCGCGACGGTCCAGCGCGTGGTGTCCTGCGGGTCCGAGCAGAGCGAGTACTCGCGGATGAGCCCGCCCGGGAGGTGCATTGCGATGTGTGCACCCGGTTCCCAGGTCGGCAACGCTGCGCCCGTCGGGTCGACGAGGCTGACGCTGGTGATGCCGTCGGCCTCCCACGTCTTCTGCTGGACGCGAAGGACTCTCGAGGTTCCTGCGCTCATCGTTGATCCTTTTCGGTAGGTGTTCGGTCGGTGCGGACGGGGTCAGCGGGTGACGCCGTACATCTCGGAGCTCGGCGGATAGGTGGGCAGTTCGGGCTTCTTGGCGCCGATGATCACGCAGAACAGCGCATCGGTGTCACCGACGTTGGCGAGGCTGCGCGGCACGCCCGCGGGTACGCGGATGAGGTCGCGGTAGCCCAGGCGGCGCACGGCCTTCTTGGTGCCGTCCTCGACGTCGTGCACGGCCACCTCGAGTTCCCCTTCGAGGACGAAGAACACCTCTTCGACGTCGTGATGGGTGTGCTCGGGGCCGACGGCGCCGACCGGCAGCCGCATGTTGGAGAAGGTGAAGTGCTCCGACGGGAGGGTGCGGTTGTCGCCCTCGTGGTTTCCGGTGGCGCCGGAACCGATGTAGCGGATCTGGGCACGCTTGAACCGGTCGCCGCCGGCGGCTGCCTGGAAGCCCAGGGTGTCCCAGTCCTCGTGGCGGGTCTCGCGGCTGGCGATGGCGGCGTCGATCTGCGCCTCGAGGTCGACGGTGGTCTTCTCGGGTGCGGTCATGGTGTGTCCTTTCGGGGTGGTGTTCTCGGCTGGCGGTGGTGAGACTGCGCTGGGGTCAGGCGACGTGCGCGACGGCTTCGATCTCGACGGTCGCGCCGTACGGCAGCGCGGCGACCTCGACGAACGAGCGGGCCGGCCGGGGTGCGGCGAAGACCTTCTCGTAGTGCCGATTCGCGGCGTCGCGCAGGGTGACGTCGGTGACGAAGTAGGTGGTCTTGACGACGTCGGACAGCGTCATGTCGATGGTCGCGAGTCGTTCGGTGAGGCGGGCGATCGCGGCGTCCAGCGCGGTCTCCACGCCGTCGACGGCCTGACCGTTCTCATCCACCGAGAGTGCGCCAGAGACGAATCCGAAGCCGGCCACCGCATAGGCGGGGCTGTAGGGGTGTGCGGATTCGGTGGCGGTGTCGACGGGAGCTGACATGGATGTATTCCTTTCAGTGGTACTGCAATCGGGAGATGCGGTCGGTTATCGGGGAGTTCCCCAGGCGATCGGGGATTCGCTGCGGTCGAGGTAGATGCTCTTCTGGTCGCAGTACTGGCGGACGGCGTCGCGGCCCTTCTCGGTGCCCAGGCCGCTGTCGCGCAGCCCGGTGAACGGGGTGGAGATGGAGAACTGCTTGTAGGTGTTGACCCACACGGTGCCGGCGTCCACGGCCTCGCCGACCCGCAGTGCGCGCCGGTAGTCCTCGGTCCAGATGCCGCAGGCCAATCCGTAGACGGTGTCGTTGGCCTGGGCGATCACGTCGGCCTCGTCGTCGAACGGTAGAACGACGGCGACTGGACCGAAGATCTCCTCGCGGCAGATGGTGTCGGCGTTGGTCACTCCGGCGAGCACGGTGGGTGGGTAGTAGTTGCCCTCGGCGAGGCGCGGGTCGTCGGGAATCGCTCCGCCGCAACGTACCCGGGCCCCGGCAGCGATGGCCTCGTCGACCATCGCGGCGACCGAGTCGCGGTGTGAGCGGGAGATCATCGGTGCGACGTCGGTGGCCGGGTCGGTGCCCACGCCCAGTCGCAACCGCGCGGCGCGTGCCACGAGTTGGTCGGTGAAGGAGCCGAAGATGCTGCGGTGCACAAAGATCCGTGATCCGGCGATGCAGCTCTGTCCGCTGGAGGAGAAGATGCCGAACAGGACACCCTGCAACGCGCGTTCGATGTCGGCGTCGTCGAAGACGATCGTCGGCGACTTGCCACCGAGTTCGAGAGTGATCGGCATCAGCTTGTCGGCGGCGACGTGGGCCAGGTGACGGCCGGTGGTGGTGCCGCCGGTGAAGCTGACCTTGGCGACCGACGGGTGGCGCACCAGTGCCTCCCCCACGGTGCGGCCGGGTCCGGGCAGGACCGACAGCACGCCGCGCGGCAGGCCGGCCTCCTCGCAGAGCCGCGCCAGCAGCAGGGTGACCCACGGCGCCCACACCGGCGGCTTGCTGACCACGGCGTTTCCGGCGGCGAGCGCCGGTGCGAGCTTTTGGGCGTCCGACGCGATGGGCGAGTTCCAGGGCGTGATGGCGCCGACGACTCCCATCGGGCGGTGCGTCGACAGTGTCATCCACGGTCCACGCGACGTCGTCATCGCACCGTCCATTGTTTCCAGCGCGGCGGCCATGTAGCGGAAGGTGTTGGCGGCGCTGCCGGCCAGCGCACGGGTCTCGGTCAGCGTCTTACCGGTGTCGAGGGTCTGCAGTGCGGCGATCCGGTCGGCGGCGGCGTCGATCGCGTTGCCGATCCGATGCAGCACGGCGGCCCGCTCATGCGGCAGCATCGTCGACCACCCGCTGGCGCGGGCCGCGGAAAGACCCTCGCGCACAGCGGTGTCGACGGTATCCGCCGTTGCCCCATGCAGCGTCGCGAAGACGCGGCCGGTGGAGGGATCGACCGATTCGATGAGGTCGCCGGTGCCGACCTCCCACCGCCCGGCCACGTAGATCCGGTCGGCCAGATCACGGGTGGCATCGATCCCGCGGGACACGAGGTCGGCGGTGTGGGGGCTACTCGTAACGAGCGACATGCTTGCGGTCCGTTCCAGCGGGTGAGTTTCAGGATTGTCAGCGCGTCGGCATTTATCTTTGCGCTAAGACATTTCTAAAGCCTTAGCGCTAAGAGGTCAAGGCCAGAAGTCCCAGGACAGACGTTTGTAACGCTCGTTTTACACGGCCGAAATGGTAGAGATGCAGGTCACACAGGGTGTGGCGCCGGTCACGGACGGGCGAGATTTTTTTGAGAAAAGTTGGTCAGCCGGCGGTGATCGGGTCAGATTCGCCCGGATCGAGACCGTCGCCGAGGACCGCGGACCGCGCCGACGACTCGAGCCCGCCGAGTAGACCGGCGAGTGCTTCGGCGTCCTCGTCGGACAGTCCGTCGAGCATCGTGCGCAGCTTCGCGAAGTGTTCGTCGGCGACGCGATCGACCAGCGCGGCACCCTCGGGGGTGAGTTCGACGTAGACCACCCGGGCGTCGTGCGGGTCCTTGGATCGGGTGACCAGGCCCGCGTCCTCGAGGCGCTTCACCCGTAGCGACAGCCCGCCGGTGGTGACCAGCGTCTGCTCCGCGAGCTGTCCGGCGGTCAGTCGGTGGTCCGGGACGGCCCGGCGCAGGCAGGCGAGCACGTCGAACCCGGCCTCGCTGATGTTGTGCTCCTCGAACGTCGTCGCGATGCGCGCGCGGTACACGAGGAAGCTGCGATGAAGTCGTCCGAAGACCTTCAGTGCCGACACGTCCAGTTCGGGTCGGGCGACCGCCCAGTGCGACACGATGACATCGACTCCGTCCATGATGGGTCGAGATTACCTGCCGGAACCGCGCCGGCCCGCCGGCCCGCCACCCACCCGGCCGCCACCCGGCAACGAAAAGCGCCCCAGAGAAGCTCCCTCCCCAGGGCGGCCGTCGACATCATGTCGATGAGTCGCCTGGAGCGGGTGCTTGTCTGGGGCGCTTTTCGGGGTGGGCGGTTTTCGGGGATGGGCAGAGCGGGTTCGCCCGCTGCGGCTCAGTGCGCTCCGACCGGGGAATGGCCCAGGAACTCCAGGATCGACTGGCGCCGACGCTGGTAGGTCTCCTCGAACTGGGCTTGCGGGTCGCGGGGGTTCTCGATGGTGATGATGTCCGCGACGGTGGCGGGGCGATGCGTCAGCAGCACCACGCGGTCGGCGAGCAGCAGCGCCTCGTCGACGTCGTGCGTGACGAACAGGATCGTCATCTGGGTCTGCGCCCAGACCGAGATCAGCAGCTGCTGCATGTCCAGGCGGGTCTGCGCGTCGAGCGCGCCGAACGGCTCGTCCATGAGCATCACCTGCGGTTCACATGCCAGGGTGCGGGCCAGCTGGACACGCTGACGCATGCCGCCGGACAGGTGGCTGGGCAGATGGTCGAGGTAGGAGCCCAGCCCGACCTGCTCCAGATACTGGGTCGCCGCCTTCTTCGCCTCGCGCCCCCGGACGCCGCGCAGCCCCAGCGGGAACTGCACGTTCTTCAGCGCCGTCCGCCACGGGAACAGCGCGTCCTCCTGGAACACCATCGCGCAGTGGGCGTCGTTACCGGTGATGGCGCGACCGTTCACGGTGGCCTCACCGCCCATCGGTGCGAGCAGCCCGGCCAGTGCCCGCAGGATGGTCGACTTGCCGCAGCCCGACGGCCCGAGGAAGACGACGACCTCGCCCGGTTCGATGTCGAGGGTGACGTTGGCGGCGATCTTGCCGTCGAAGCCCAGCTGCAGATGGTTGAGGTTGACCGCGGCACCGGCCCCGGCGCCGTAGACCGGGATGTCGGTGGTCGCCTTGGCCGCGGTCCGGGTGATCGTGTCGGTCCCGGTTGTGGTGCCGGAAGTCCTGGTGTCGGTCGATGTCATGGTGTCGGTCCTTCGAGTGTCGGTCGGGACGGTGTCGGTCGTGATGTCGGTCCTCATCGCGATGCCCGGGGCAGCCAGTGGTTGATGCGGCGACCGATCAGCTCGACGATCCAGGCGGTGATCAGTCCGAGCGCGCCGATCGAGAGCATGCCGACGACCACCCCGGCGTAGTCGAGCAGTCCGTAGGACTGCCAGGTGTAGTAGCCGATGCCGTACTGGCCGGAGATCATCTCGGCGCTGACCACACAGATCCAGGCGACGCCCATCGCGACGGAGAGTCCGGCGAAGATGCCGGGCATGGCACCCGGCAGCACGACGCTGCGCAGGATGGTCCACCGGTCGGCACCCATCGTCTTGGCCGCCTCTTCCCACACCTTCGGCAGCGAGTCCATCGCGTGGATGGTGCTGACCAGCACCGGGAAGAACGCGGCGAAGAAGGTGATGAAGACGATGCCCTGCTCGCTGGACGGGAACAGCAGGATGGTCAGCGGGACCAGCGCGATCGCGGGAATCGGGCGCACCATCTCGATGAAGGGCCGCAACGTCTTCCGCGCGAACTCGGATCGCCCGATCAGCATGCCGAGGGCGATGCCGACGATGGCGGCGAGCGCGAATCCGACGAGGATTCGCTGCAGGCTGGCGAACAGGTCGGCGTAGTAGCCGCTGCTGCCCAGTCGCTCGACGAATCTGTCGAGGACCGCTCCCGGGGTGGGCATCCGGTTGAACCGCAGCCAGGCGACCACCTCGTTGGCGGTGAGCAGATACCAGACCACCACGAACGCGACGATCGGGATCAGCGGCAGGCCGATCGCCATCGCGGTGCGACGCAGTCTCGCCGACGACCGGCTCGTGCCGCCGGGCTGCCCGTTCGCGTCCTCGGCGATGGGCGATGCGGCGCTTCCCTGTGTGGCGACGGCGGGGTCATGATCGGCGATCGGCCGATCCTGGGTGGGTGCCATGTGCGCCATGGTGGTTCTCCTTTCACGGAATCCGGGTCGGGCCGGATCCGAGTGGGTGGGGCAGGTGGGTTGGGTTCGGACTCAGGTGGTGGACCGCGACTGCGACACGGCGCTCTCGTAGGAGACCTCGGTCAGGCCGGGATGGGTCTGCTGGTACTTCGCGGCGCCGTCCTTCGTCGCGAAGGGCAGATAGCGCTGCGACGGCGGCGCGCCGAGGTCGGCGAGCCAGGTGGCGTGGGAGGCGAAGAGCTTGGTCGCGGTGACGGCGTCGGGCACGTAGGCAGCGCGGACGTCGGTCGTGGTGTCGGCCATCCGCCGCAATGCGCAGCTCGGGGTGGCCGCGACCGTGGTCGTCTGCTGTCCGGCGAACCAGACCTCGGATGCCGTCGCCGGATCGGAGACCGGCAGCCCGCACAGGTCGTCGGTGCCGCTCAGCCGGCTCGGGTTGTCGACGTCGGCGGCCTTGGCCGCGTAGTCGGGTCCGTACAGCTTGCGGAGGTAGTCGGTGTCGGTGAACTTCGTGATGTCGAAGTCCGCGGCGACCGCGCCTCGGCCGACGAGGTACTTCTTCACCTGCTCGAGCGCCGGGCCGAACTGCTCTTTGATGGTCGGATCGAACGAGACCAGACCATTCGGTCCGTTGTAGAGGTACACCACCTCCGGCTCGATCCCGGTGATCGCGCTGACCCGCAGCGCGGCCTGCATCGGGTTCGCGGTGATGTAGTCCGTCGTCTGCCGCAAGGCCTGCATGAACGCCGTCATCACCTCCGGGTGCTCGTCGGCGAACTGGTCCCGCGCGACGACGCCATGGAATGTCGGGACCCCGTTGTCGCCTCCGTCGTAGAGCAGGTGGCCCTGATTGCGGAAGATCACCAGCTGCGGCCACGGCACGAACTGGGCGAAGGCGTCCACCTGCTTGCCCTCGATCGCGGCGGCGCCGATCGACGGGTCCTGGTTGGCGACGTGGACGTCCTCCTTGCTGATGCCGGCCTGTTGCAGGGCGGTGGAGAGCATCCCGTCTCCCGCGGAACCAAGGCTCGTGGACACGGACTTGCCGCGCAGATCCTCCAGGTCGGTGGCCGCCGAGCCGTTCGGCACCACGACCTGGTTCAGCGAACCGCGCAGGTTGTAGCCGGTGGTGGCGATGAAGTCGGTCTTGGCGTCGTCGTATTTCTTGGTCTTCGACCCATTGGTCAGCAGCGGGTAGTCGCCCATCGAGCCGATGTCGACATGCGAGGCGATCATCGCCGCCGTGAGAGGTGCGCCCGACGAGAAGTCCTGCCACACCACGCGATAGTGCTTGCCGGACTTCTGACCCGCCTCGTCGAGCGCGTCCTCGAAGGCCTCCCGGTCACGCATGAGGGTGCCGGCGTTGACCGTGTTGATCGTCTTCGACTGGTAGCCGACGTTGACGACGACGGCATCGGAGTCGAACATCCCACAACCGGTGAGTGCAGAACTCAACGCGACGGCCGCCGTGGTCGCGGCCATCGCGACGCGGACGCGGCTGCGCTGACGTGTCGACGTCCGGCGGGTGCTGCGCGAGGTGGTGTTCTTGGGCATGACTCAAGAGTCGAAGCAAACTGTTACATCTTCGCGACTCACCGTTGCATCACCGTTAAGCCACCTGGTCAGAGGCTTGCCGGTCCACCCGCCTCTACCGAGGCCAGCACAGCTGTTCCAGGAGTCGTTGCAGCACAGATGTTTCGGACCGACACGGCTGCTGTGTTGATCCGCCACAAGGTCGACGAAGGCCCGAATTGCCCATAACGCCACCATGGTCGCAGGGTCGTCGCGAGCGCCCGTGGGACACTGGAACCCATGAACGACCGCACGACGACGACCGACGGCGACGACGCCCCGGTCACCGAGCCCGACTACCGGTTCACGCTGGCCAACGAACGCACCTTCCTCGCGTGGCAGCGAACGTCTCTGGGTCTGCTCGCGGCGTCGGTGGCGGTGCTCCAGTTCCTTCCGGACCCGGCCAATCCGGTCATCCGTTACGGTCTCGGTGGTCTGCTGGGTGTCCTCGCGATCATCACCGCGGCAGGTGGACTGCACCGTTGGCGTAGCAACGACTACGCGATGCGTCGCGACCTCCCACTCCCCCGACCACATGTCGTCACCTACGTGACCGTGGTGCTGATCGCGATCGCTTCGATCGCGGTGGTCATGGCGATCGTGTCCGCTGTGACCCACGGATGACCGCGCATCATCCGCCCGCCGATCCGGGCCTGCAGCCGGAGCGTACGCATCTCGCCTGGACCCGCACGTCGCTGGCCGTTCTCGCCAACGGGGTGCTGGTCGCCGGAAGGGATGTGCTCAGTCATCCGGACGCATGGAGTGCGGTGCGCTGGGTTGCCGCGGCGATGGCGGCGCTCCTGGCCATCGCCGTGTACCTGATCGGGCGGCGACGGACGCGGGTGCTGTCACGACGTCCGTTGCAGTACCCGATCTCGGACCCGCGGTTGATCATGGCGACGGGTGGTGGCGTGATCGCCCTCGCCGCGCTGCTCATCATCACCGCCACCCTCTGACCTGCAGCGATCCTCCGACAGACAAAGGCCCGGGCACCGATCACAGGGATCGATGCCCGGGCCTTGCTCGTAGGGACGGTGAGACGCTCAGGTGTCCCCGATTGCTCCCGAAAGGCGGGTGTGCAGCGCCTGTGACGCCGCGTTGAGCCCGACGAAACGGACGGCCGTACCGTGCTCGCGGTATTTCTCCCGGATGACGTCGAGGGTCGCGACGGTCGTGGCATCCCACACGTGCGACGCCGAGAAGTCGATGATCACCAGGGGCGGGTCGTCGGCGTAGGCGAAGCGGTCGACGAGCCCGTGGCTCGACGCGAAGAACAGGTCGCCGGTGACCCGGTACGTTCGGACCGGCCCGGACTCGTCGCCATCCGGCACCTCGACGTCGCCATCAATCGAGGCACGGCCCGCTGCCCGCGCGACGAACAGCACCATCGCGCAGAGCACACCGACGATCACCCCGTAAGCCAGGTTGTGTGTCGCGACGGTCACCGCGACCGTGGCCAGCATGGTGACCGATTCGCCGATCGGCATGCGACGCAACGTCGTCGGGGATATCGACTGCCAGTCCATCGTGGCGGCGGAGACCATCACCATGACAGCGACGAGCGCGGCCATCGGGATCGCGGCAAGGGCCGGGCTGAAGAACAGCACGAGGCACAGCAGAGCACCACCCGCGACGAATGTCGAGACACGGGTCCGCCCACCGCTCTTCACGTTCATCATCGTCTGCCCGATCATCGCGCAGCCACCCATGCCACCGAAGAACCCCGTGACGAGGTTGCCGACGCCCTGGCCCCAGCTCTCGCGTTTCAGGTCCGACGGGGTATCGGTGAGCTCGTCGACGAGCTTGGCGGTGATCAACGACTCGAGCAGTCCGACCAGCGCCACTGCGAGTGCGTACGGGAAGATGATCCGCAGCGTCTCGAGGGTCATCGGGACGCCGGGTATCCCCAGCGTGGGCATGTCCGAGGACACCTGCCCCTCATCACCGACCCGCGGGACGCCGATGGCGAACACCACCGCGATCACGGTGAGGATGGCCGTGGCGACCAGCGGCGCGGGTATGACGTTCGTGATCTTGGGTAGCAAGACCATCATGATCAGACCCGCTGCCGTCATCGGATACACCAGCCACGGCACCCCGATCAGATGCGGGAGTTGTGCGGTGAAGATGAGGATTGCCAGCGCGTTGACGAAGCCCGTCATCACGCTGTGGGGGATGTACCGCATCAGCTTCGCCACTCCCAGCATCGACATCGCCACCTGCAGGACCCCGGCCAGGATGACGGTCGCGATGAGGTAGTCGACGCCGTGGTCGTGAACCACGGGGGCCACCACCAGGGCAACCGAACCTGCTGCCGCCGAGATCATGGCCGGCCGGCCGCCGACCACGGCGATGGTCATCGCGAAGATGAAGGAGGTGAACAGGCCGACAGCAGGTCCGACGCCGGCGATCAACGAGAAGGAGATCGTCTCGGGGATCAGGGCGAGCGCGGTCACCAGTCCCGCGAAGACCTCGGTCCGCAGCAGCCGCGGACTGCGCAGGGCCGTCATCGTCGACGACCGGCGGACCCCCGCGACGGATCGCACCACCGCCGACGACATCTGGGTCCGCACGTCAGGGCGTGGGCGGGTGTCAACACTCATCAGGTCTCCTCTCGGGTGGTCGACGCCGGCCGACACGGCGCGAGCACACAGGCTCCGGTCGTGGCGACCGGCGCCTGCGTGCTCGCTCGTGTGCTAGACCGTCACGACCTCGGCGCGTTCTGGGACGAAGTCGAGCGGCGCGCCGGGCGGGATCAGTTCCTCCCGCTCGACGGACTCGTCGTGCTCGCGGATGATCCGGTGCGCATGCTGCATGACCCACCACCGGACGAAGGTCTGGTTGACCGGTTCACGTTCCTTCGGGTCCTCCAGCAGGTTGATGATCCGGGCGAAGCCGAGGGGGATCTCCGGATCGTGGAAGTGCTGCTGACGGACGAAGCTGATCTTGAACTGGGACCATTTGACCGCGTGGAGTTCGTCGTTGAGCCACACCATGCAGCCTTCACGAGCGGATTCCTCTGCGCCGAGAAAGAAATCGCGCTGATCGATGCCGTCGATCTGACGGTCGTCCGGGGTGTCGCAACCCGCGAAACGCAGCAACGTGGTGAACATGTCGGTGACATGGACCATCTCGTTGCTCTCCCGCGCGGCCACCTGCCCGGGCCACCGGATGATCGCCGGAGTCCGGATCCCGCCCTCGGCGGAGCTGAAGTACGAGCCGTCGAAGAAGCCGGCGGTACCCCGTCCGGCGAGATGGTCTTCGGGTCCGTTGTCACCGGCGAACACGACGATGGTGTTGTCGGCGATGCCGAGTTCGTCGAGTTTGTCGAGGAGGCTCTGGAAGTCGGCGTCGAGCATGAGTAATGCGTCGCCCCATGCGCCGTTGCTGCTCTTGCCGCGGAACTCCTCACGGACCTCGATCGGGAAGTGCAGCAGCGAGTGGTTGTGATAGAGGAAGAACGGCTTGTCCTCGGCCACACTGCGTTCCATGAATTCCTTGGCGCGCCGATCGTATTCGGCGTCCATCCGACCCTTCAGTTCGACGGTGAGCTGTTCGTCGGTGGTACGGACACCGCCGGACTTGGTCCCGTCATACATGTACGACCAGCCGTCACGTTCACCGGAGTACCAGGGATCATCGGGCCACAGGCATTCGTCGTAGGTGCGTGCCGGTCCGTACCATTCGTCGAACCCGTGATCGGTCGGCCAGCGGCCGTCTTCAGCCCCGATGTGCCACTTGCCGTAGCAGGCGGTCGCGTAGCCGGCGTCGGACAGGATGTCTCCCATGGTGCGTTCCCACGCGACGATGCCGCCCGCGTTGCCACCCAATGCGATCGTGTGGTTGCCGGATCGGATCGGATACCGACCGGTCATCAGTGCGGAACGCGTTGGGGTGCACTGCGGTTCGACCACAAAATGCGACAGCTTGAGACTCTCCTGTGCGAAGGAGTCGATGTTCTTGGTGTCGGCGCCGCGCAGGATGCCGCCGCCGTAGCAGCCGAGCTCCCCCAGCCCGAGATTGTCGACGTGAAAGTACACGATGTTGGGTTGTGCGCTTGATGCGGGCATGGCTATGCCTCACTTCCTTTCTGTTGGTGACACTTTGGGGTATGGCTTGGACAGGCGCCGACAGTTATCGGCACCTTGGTGGGAGTGGTATGTCAGATGTCGGCCGGGTCGCCCTCCGACACCCTGACTCTCGGGTTGACGGAGACCAGCGACAGCCGATCTCCGCGGTAGCGAACGGATTCCAGGTCGAACGGGGTGCCGTCCTCCAGATACGACAGTCGATGCAGTAGGAGCACGGGCTCGCCGATCCGGATGTCGAGCAGCCGGGCGGTGCCCTTGTCGGCGGCGACGGCCTCGACGGTGTTCTCGGCCTGGCCGAGTCGGACGCCGAGCTTGTCCTCGAGGAGCCGGAAGACGTCCTCGTCGGCCAGGTTGGCACCGTCGAGGGCGTCGATGGCCTCGGGCCGCAACGAGGTGGTGTCCAGTGAGAGCGGAACGTTGGCCACCGACCGCAGACGCTCGATGAACAAGATCGGGCTGCCCTCGGGGATCTGCAGCTTGTCGGCGACCGACGGCGTGGCCGTCGACTCACGGGCCGAGAGCACCTTGTTCTGGACCGTCAGCTGATGTCCGGCAAGCGATTCCGCGAGACCTTCGAGCCGATCGATGCGCTGCCTGAGCTTGGCGCCGGTCACGAACGTGCCGGCCCCCTGGACCCGCGTGATGAGCCCTTCGGCCCGCATCAGGTCCAGTGCCTCGCGGATCGCGTTGCGGCTGACACCCCACTCCTTGGCCAGCTCGTTCTCCGGCGGCAGCATGGGTCGAGGCGCAGCGAGTCCGCCGAACGCTCCGTCGAGGATTTGGGTCCGCAGGACGTCGCGCACCCAACGCGCCGCGTCCTCGCGGGTTCCCGCGTACTTGGGCATCGGTGGGCGCGGGAAGTCCTTCGGGGGAATCCGTGGCCGTGATGTCATGGTCCTACCTTCCCTCGCGAACATTCCCGCTGATTTGCCTGGGAATTATCCCCCAGTTACGCCACCCGAAACAGCAGGAATGCGCTGGCCAGGCCGTTTCCGGTGGCGCAGGTGGTCGAGAAACGCCACCCGCTGATCGAGTAGTCCCGAACCCGCCACCCCCCACCCGCTGATCGAGTAGTCCCGAACCCGCCACCCCCCACCCGCTGATCGAGTAGCTCCGAGCCGCTAGGCGAGGAGCGTATCGAGATCACCGCACCGGGTTTCGATACGCGACTCACTCCGTTCGCCGCCACTCCACCAACAGGTGGCACACACACCACGACGCCCCCTTCGCCGGCGAGTGTGGCGAAGGGTGCGCTGATTTCGGTGGACGCAACCACTCAGATGTCGAGGAACCTCTCGTCGCCGGCGTTGCGGGTGATGAAGCTGCGACGCGCCTCGACGTCCTCGCCCATCAGGATCGAGAAGAGTTCGTCGGCGATGGCGGCATCGGTGAGGGTGAGTTGCCGTAGCACGCGGGCCGCAGGGTCCATCGTCGTCTCCCAGAGTTCCTTGGCGTTCATCTCGCCGAGACCTTTGTAGCGTTGAATACCGCTGTCCCGATCGATTCTTCGACCCGCAGATCGTCCTCGTTCGAGCAGCAGATCACGCTCCCGGTCGGAGTAGGCGTATTCCGGTTGTGTCTTTTGCCATTTCAGCTTGTACAGCGGAGGTTGTGCCAGGTAGACGTGCCCGTGTTCGATCAGCGGACGCATGAAACGGAACAGGAGCGTCAGCAGCAGCGTCGAGATGTGCTGACCGTCGACGTCGGCGTCGGCCATCAGCACGATCTTGTGGTAGCGCAGCCTGGTGATGTCGAACTCGTTGTGGATACCGGTGCCGAAGGCGGTGATGATCGACTGCACCTCGGTGTTCTTCAGCACCCGGTCGATGCGTGCCTTCTCGACGTTGATGATCTTGCCGCGGATCGGCAGGATCGCCTGATACATCGAGTCACGACCGGACTTCGCCGAGCCTCCGGCGGAATCGCCTTCCACGATGAAGATCTCGGAACGCTCGGCGTCATTGCTGCGGCAGTCCGCCAGCTTTCCGGGAAGACCGCCGAGGCTACCGGCGGTCTTGCGGCGCACCAGCTCCCGCGCCCGGCGTGCGGCCATTCGCGCCTGCGCCGACGACGCGGACTTGCTGACGATCGTCTTGCCCTCGGCCGGATGTGCGTCGAACCAGTCGGTGAGCCGTTCGTGGCATACCTTCTGCACGAACGACCGGATCTCGCTGTTGCCGAGACGGGTCTTCGTCTGGCCCTCGAACTGCGGATCGGCGACCTTCACCGAGACCACTGCCGCGAGCCCTTCGCGGATGTCATCGCCGGACAGGTTGGGGTCCTTGTCCTTCAGCACCTTGGAAGCCCGGGCATGCCGGTTGACGACTGCGGTGAGCGCCGCCCGGAAGCCTTCCTCGTGCACGCCGCCCTCGGGGGTGTTGATGGTGTTGGCGAAGGTGTGGACGGATTCGGCATAGCCATCGTTCCACTGCAGCGCCACTTCGACCTCGTAGCCGGTTCCGGTTCCGGTGTAGCCGATGACGGTCGGATGAAGGGGCTGCTTCGTCCGGTTGATGTGGCCGACGAACTCACGCAGGCCGCCGGGATAGTGGTAACGACGGGGCTGCTCGTCGGTTCGGTTGTCGGACAGGAGGATCTCGAGGCCGCTGTTGAGAAAGGCCATTTCCTGCAGCCTCCGGGCAACGGTTTCCACATCGAGATGAACCGTCTCGAAGATATCGGGGTCCGGCCAGAACCTGACTGTCGTGCCGGTCTCCGCGGTGGGCTCGCCACGACGCAGCGTGCCGGGGACAGAGTGATCGTAGGTCTGGTACCAGCGGTGGCCGTCGCGGGCGACCTCGACCTCGAGTCTCGTGGACAACGCGTTGACCACCGATACCCCCACGCCGTGCAGGCCGCCGGAGACCGCGTAGGCACCGCCGTCGGCCTCGAACTTGCCACCCGCGTGCAGCTGGGTCATCACGACGTCGACGGTCGGTATCCCGCTGGCGTGCATGTCGACCGGAATGCCGCGGCCGTTGTCGGTGACCTCGGCGCCGCCATCCGCGAGGAGCCGCACGCTGACCCGGGTGGCGTGACCGGCCATCGCCTCATCCACGCCGTTGTCGATCACCTCCCACAGCATGTGGTGCAGTCCGCGGCTGCCGGTGGAACCGATGTACATGCCGGGACGTTTCCGGACGACGTCGAGCCCTTCGAGGATGGTGATGGAGTCGGCGCCGTATCCGGCGGCGGTGGTGGTCATCGGGCGTCGCCTTCACGGATGATGCACCGGAATCCGATGTGTCCGGTCGACGCGTCATCGGTGTGTCCCTGCCGTGCGGCCGGCCGGTACCGGTTGCAGTAGTTCGGCGCACAGAGGTGCGATCCACCCTTCACCACGCGCCGCGGATACCTCCCGCCGTCGTCGACCCTGTTCTGCTGGACCGGGTTACGTGGGATACAGCAGCTGCTCGCCGGTGCGACGTTCTTGTCCCCGGCGGCGTGGCCAGGGGTGTGATGATCGCAGGCCCACTCCCACACGTTGCCTGCCATGTCGAACAGGCCGTAGCCATTTGGACGGTATCGCCCGACCGGCGAGGTTCCCGCGTAACCATCGGTTTCCAGATTCTGCCAAGGGAATTGGCCCTGCCACACGTTGCCGCCGGGGCGCCCATGCGGTTCGTCGTGGTCGCCCCAGACATACCGGGCGCGGTCGAGACCTCCGCGTGCCGCGAACTCCCATTCCGCCTCCGTCGGAATCGCCTTGCCCGCCCACTCGGCATAGGCGCACGCATCGAGGTAGGAGACATGGGTGACCGGATGGTGATTCCGCTCGCCCAGGTTGCTCCCCGGGCCTTCGGGATGGCGCCAGCTCGCGTGGGGCACATACGACCACCAGCGGCGGTAATCGTCGAGCGGCACCGGTCCGGACGGCGGCGTGAAGACCATCGATCCTGGCACGAGCAGTCCCGGATCGGCATCCGGGAAATCGGCAGGGTCGGGCTCGCATTCGGCAGTGGTGAGATGGCCGGTCGCCTTCACGAACCGGCGGAACTGGGCGACGGTGACCGGGTGGGTGTCCATCCAGAAACCGTCGACCGACACCTGATGGACCGGGCGCTCCTCCGGATAGAAATCCTCGGAGCCCATCCAGTAGGTGCCGCCCGGAACCCAGGTCATCCCCTTGCGCGCGGCGGGTGCCTGCGGCTGCGTCAACAACATGCGCCCATGCTGCCAAGGGAAATGCCCTTCGGCGTTTTACACAGTGTTACGCCACCTGGCTGCACCTCGAAACTCCAGGCAGCGGGGCCGGCGGCGGCGAAATCGGTCCCGTTACGCCACCGACGTCGGAGGCGTCACCTACTCTGTCCGCACCTCACCTTGTCAGTGAGCCCACCCCGGAAGGCATCCGGCGGCGCCCCAACCCAGCTGCGGGGTGACTTCAGACGGCCGGAGTAGCCCCGCCGGATCAGCCCGGTGCACCAGCAGGCGTGGGGAAGCCACCCGCGTGCAACACCATCGCCGGGAGCCGGCGGTCGAAGACGTGCTCGAGCCACTCCCCGGCCTCCTTGAGCGATGATGCGTCGAGACCGTGGGAGATCCCGGAGCGATCCAGGGCGTAGACGAGGTCTTCGGTGGCGATGTTGCCGGTCGCGTTGGGTGCGAACGGGCATCCGCCGATGCCCCCGAGACTGGCGTCGAGGATGCTCACCCCGGACTCGACCGCGGCCAGTGCATTCGCGATGCCGCAGCTGCGGGTGTCGTGGAAGTGGGCCCGCAGCGGCAGGCCCTGCGGCACCAGATCGGCTGCGACGGCGAAGCGTTCGCGGACATCTTTCGGCACCGCCACTCCGATGGTGTCGGCCAAGGACAGTTCCGTGGGGGGTTCATCCAGCACGCGCTCGAGGATGGATCGGAGCCGCGTCACGGGTACCTCACCCTCGAACGGGCAGCCGAACGCGACGGCGATGGTCAGGTTGGCCGTGATCCCGGCGGTTCGCGCGGTCCGTGCGATTCGCCGCCAGATCTCCACGCCGCCGTCGACATCGGTGCCCTGATTGCGCCCGCTGAACGTGTCCGTGCAGTGAACGACGGCATTGATCTCGGTGACCCCGGCCGCGATCGCCCGGTCCAGCCCGCGCTCGTTGAGCACCAGAGCGCTGTAGGTGATGCCGTCGTTCGTGGGCAGCAGGCCCACCAGGTCTTCGGCGTCGGCCATCGCAGGCACTTTTCTCGGATGGACGAAGCTCGTCACCTCGACGTTACGAGCACCGAATCGCACTGCGCGCTGCACCAATTCGAGCTTTTGACCGGTGGACAGCTCCACCTTTTCGTTCTGCAGTCCGTCCCGAGGCGCGACCTCGACGATGGTGACCTCATGAATGATCGGGTCTGCCACGCTCATGAGGTCACCTTACCGAAGGCACGGGCCCGCGCTCGCCGCCAGCTCACCCATCCCAGCGGGCGGATTCAGATTCGAAATCTCATCAACATCCGTTGAGCTTCGAGGATGCATAATTCACCCAGGAGGAGCGACATCCGCCCATCCACCAACCACGCGAGATGAGGCCAGACGCGTGCCACCGACCACAAAAGGCCGCCGGACCGAAGCGGCATTTCTCGACGCGGCGCGTCGGACCTTCGCCGAGAAGGGCTACCTCAACACCAAGATCTCGGACATCGCGCAGGCCGCCGGACGGTCGGCCGGTTCGTTCTACAACTACTACGACAACAAGGAGCAACTGCTCGAAGCGCTTCTCGACCAGTTCACAGCCGAAGTCGTCGAGGGTTCGCTGAGCAGCAAATCCCCCGATCCCGAGTCCGGTGTGCGCGCTGCTGTGTCCGCATACTGGACCACTTACAAGAAGTACCTGCCAGAGATGATCGGCCTGTTCCAGATGTCGATGCTCGACGACAGCTACCGTCGACGATGGCAAGAGAATCGGGCCTCGGGCATACGACAGATTGTGGTCGGCCTGCACAGCGCCGACCACGCGGGATATCGCATCGGCCTCCCGCTGGATGCTCTGGCATCGGCCCTCGTGTCCACGCTGGAATCGAATTGTTGGACGTGGCTGGCGGCCGGCGGGGATCGCGACGTGGCACGCCCCGATGACGACACGGCGATCGACGTACTCACCGCAATCTGGTATCGCACCGTGTACGGTACGCGGACCGCAAGCTGATCTGATCCACGGCGGCCATCTGCATTCACATCCCGCGAACGCATAGATTGACTCCTATGAAGGCAGTCGATTCGCCGGTGCCGCGGCAGGAAAAGCGACGTATCGGCTTCGTCGTGTTCGATGGCGTGAAGATGCTCGACTTCTCCGGACCGGCGGACGTCTTCGTGGAGGCCAACCAGTTCGGCGGTGATTACGAGGTCGTGGTCATGTCGCCGAGCGGCGGCGACGTGACCACCTCGATAGGTGTGCGTGTGAGCACCGAACGGGTCACGGACTCAGGGTATTTCGACACCGTCGTGGTCGCCGGCAGCGAGATGGCGCCACCACTGTTCGTCACGGCCGAACTGGTGGCGGCGGTGTCGGATCTGGCGTCGCGTAGCCGGCGGGTCGCATCGGTGTGCACCGGTTCGTTCGTGCTCGCCGAGGCGGGGCTGCTCGATGGTCGGTCGGCGACCACCCACTGGAAATTCACCGCCGACCTCGCCCATCGCTATCCCGGCATCCGGGTGGACCCGGATGCCATCTATGTGCGCGACGGATGCCTCTACACCTCGGCGGGTGTGGTCGCCGGCATCGATCTGAGTCTGGCGCTGGTGGAAGAGGATCACGACGCCGAGGTGGCGCGGCAGACCGCGCAGGGATTGCTCGTGTACATGCAACGCGGCGGTGGGCAGTCGCAGTTCTCATCGTCACTGTCCGGGCCGACACCGCGGACGAGTCTGGTGCGCAAGGTGACCGACCACATCCACGGCAACCTGCACATCGGGCACACGGTTGCGGGTCTCGCAGCACACGCGAACGTCAGTGCCCGTCAACTGACCCGGCTGTTCCGCGAGGAACTCGGCACCACGCCGGCGGGATACGTCGCCGACGCCCGGTTCGCGATGGCGCGGGACAGGTTGCACGCCGGATTCACGGTGACGGCCGCGGCGCACGCCGCCCGCTACGGCAGCTCCGAGGTGATGCGACGGGCATTCGTCGCGCGCATCGGCATCTCGCCGCGCAAATATCAGCAGCGGTTCTCCTCCACCCGAATGGTCGCCGTCTGACCGTCTCCCCACGGCATGTCGCAAATCGGGGTATTTGTGTCGCAGCCGGTGGGACCGTTCCCGACGATCCGGGCGCACACTGAACGTGCCGGTCATCCCCTCATCCCCCGCGAAGGAGCGCCCATGCCCACCATCACCACATCGGACGGTGTCGAAATCTTCTACAAGGACTGGGGCAGCGGCCAGCCGATCGTGTTCAGTCACGGCTGGCCACTGTCGTCCGATGACTGGGACACCCAGATGATGTTCTTCCTCCAGCACGGCTACCGCGTCGTGGCGCATGACCGCCGCGGTCACGGCCGTTCCACCCAGGTCGCCGACGGCCACGACATGGACCACTACGCCGACGATCTGGCGGCCGTTGTCACGCACCTGGATCTGTCTGACGCGATTCACGTCGGGCACTCGACCGGTGGCGGCGAGGTGGCCCACTATCTGGCCCGCCACGGCCAGGATCGTGCGGCCAAGGCGGTGCTGATCAGTTCGGTGCCGCCCATCATGGTCAAAACCGACGCCAACCCGGGCGGGATCCCCAAGGAGGCGTTCGACGACATCCAGGTGCAGGTGGCCACCCGGCGTGCCGACTTCTTCCGGACCTTCGCCGAGGGCCCGTTCTACGGTTACAACCGCGACGGCGCCGAGCCGTCCGAAGGGGTCATCGCCAACTGGTGGCGCCAGGGCATGATGGGCGGCGTCAAGGCCCACCACGACGGCGTGGTCGCCTTCTCGCAAACCGATTTCACCGACGACCTCACGAAGATCACCATCCCGGCACTGGTGCTGCACGGCGAGGACGACCAAGTGGTGCCGTATGAGAACACCGGCGTGCGCTCGGCCGAACTGCTGCCGAACAGCACGCTCAAGACCTACCCCGGATTCCCGCACGGGATGCCGACCACCGAGGCGGCGACGATCAACGCCGACATGCTGGAGTTCTTCCAGAGCTGATGTACGTCGGCTCCGCTCACGGTTCCCGTGGGCGGAGCCGATATCGCGTTACGCCTCAGCCCTTTTCGGCTGCCGATCGCGCGGCGAGTCCCTCGATGATGAGATCGAGTCCGACGTCGAACTCATCTCCGAACGAATACCCCGGTTGCAGCGCCCGTTCGAGGGTGAACTCCCGGAAGTAGGGCAAGGTCCCCTCCGGGAGTGCCTCCATCATCTGATGCCCGAGTTCGGCGAGGTCCTCCTCCCCGGTGAACGGCAATGCGATCTCCTGGATCAGGAACCCGTACAGGTGCGCATCGAGCAGTGCGAAGGCGTGCCCGGCCAACATGATCGAGAACCCGGCTTCGCGCAGGCAGCCAAGGACGGCATCGTGGTGCTGCAGCGTCACGAAACCCGCATTGCGGCGCGAATCCATCAACCCCACCGCCCACGCGTGGCGTTTGAGCACCTCTCGTGCCGACCGTGACCGCCGACGCATCTCGTCGGCCCAATCGTTGCCGACGACAGGCTGGTGAAACTCGTCGAACACCGCGTCGACCATCGCGTCGAGCATCGCCTCCTTGTTCGCCACGTGGTGATAGAGCGACATGGCCTCGACGTCGAGCTTGCGTGCGACCGAACGCATCGTCACCGCACCCAAGCCGTCGGCGTCGGCGATCTCGATTCCCGCTGCCACGATGGCCGCACGACTGAGCATGGTCGCTCTGGGTGATCGGGGTTTTCCCGGCACGCGCTGCACTCCTGCCTGATCTGACTCGAACCCTTGACTCTCTTACGCCGTAAGCCTACCGTGTAGGAGAACTCACTTACAACGTAAGGTTTGGAGAGACGATGAAAGCAATGACTCGGGTCGAGTACGGCAGCAGCGAATGCCTGCATCTGGGCGAGGTCGATCGGCCCGCACTCCGGCAGGGCGAGGTTCTGGTCCGGGTGCACGCTGCCGGCATCGACCGTGGCACATGGCACCTGATGACCGGCACGCCCTACCTTGCTCGGCTCGTCCTCGGCATCCGACGGCCGCGCTCGGTGGTCCTCGGACGTGACCTGGCCGGCGTCGTCGCGGAGATCGGCCCCGGCGTCGACGGCTGGTCGGTGGGAGATGAGGTGATCGGCACGGCCAACGGGTCGATGGCCGAATTTGCGGTGGCACCGGTCAAGCGCCTGGCCCGCAAGCCCGCTGGTGTCACCTTCGAGGAGGCTGCCGTGCTGCCGGTGTCGGGACTCACCGCCCTGCAGGCGGTGCGTGATGCAGGCCGGGTGAAGGCCGGCGACCGTGTGCTGGTGATCGGGGCGTCCGGCGGTGTCGGCTCGTACGCCGTGCAGATCGCCACGACGTTCGGCGCCGCCGTGGTCGCCGTGGCGAGTGGGCCGAAAGCCGACTGGGTGAGGTCGCTGGGTGCACAGCAGGTGATCGACTACACCCACGACGACATCGACGCCTCCGCCGGTCCGTTCGACGTCATCCTCGACATCGCCGGCAACCGGCGCGTCTCGGCACTGCGACAACTGCTGACGCCGCGCGGCACCCTCGTCATCGTCGGTGGCGAGGGCGGCGGAAACCTGACGGGTGGGATTCAGCGTCAGCTCGGCGCCATGCTGCTGTCACTGTTCGTCAAGCACCGACTTGTCGGCGTCATCGCCAAGGAGAGCGCCGACGACATGGCCGAACTGGCGTCCATGGTCGACGCCGGCACTCTCCATCCCACCCTGGATCGGACATTCGCACTTCCGGAGGCGGCCAAGGCGATGGACTACCTCACCGATGGGCATGTCCGCGGCAAGCTGTCGGTCTCGATCTGACCATCCCGCTCACCGGCCTTGCGCGCGTGTCCGGTTCCGATCATGGTGGACGCATGCCCATCGCCGTTCGGCCCGCGACCGTGTTCGACGACATCGCCACCATGGTCGGGCCCACGAAGCCGGATTCCAACGTGTGCTGGTGTCTGAGCTATCGGATCCCCAACAAGCTCAACCGCGAACTCGCGCGACAGGAGCGCGGCGCCTACGTGAAGAAGCTCTGCCAGAGCGGGATTCCACTCGGCGTGCTCGCCTACGACGACGCAGATGAGGTGGTCGGTTGGGCGGCGGTCGCGCCCCGGTCGGACACGACGTTCGCCACCAATCGTAAGATCCCCCACGTCGACGACCTCGACGTGTGGTCGGTGTGGTGCATCCGTGTCCGGCCCGGACACCGCAAGCAGGGCATCTCGCACGCATTGCTGGCCGGGGCCGTCGAGTTCGCCCGGGACAACGGGGCACCGGCGATCGAAGGCTACCCGGTGGACAACCGCGGTGAGAAGGTGGATCTCACGATGGCATACGTTGGCACGCGAAAACTGTTCGAGGACGCCGGTTTCGAGTGGGCGGCCGACACCACGTCGGTACTCAACCGGTTTCCGCGCGTGCTGATGCGACTCGACCTGCGCTAGTCCACCAGGTCACCGAGTCCGCAGTCCGGCACGTGAATCCACCCTTCGCGCGCGGCCACCTCGTGGTCTGACGACTCCGGCAGATGTGTGCGGCCCAACGCAGCGGCCCGCGCGATGAGCGCGGTGATGACGGCGTCGAACGCGTTGTCGTCGCGGGTGAGAAGATCGCGATGGCGGCCGAGGTCAAGCCAGGGTGCAGCCTCACTCAGGCTGTCCCCGAGGGCCACCAACACCTCCCGGTGTCGGACGCCTTTGTAGCCGCGCGCGGTCAGCCCCCACTTCTTCAACGCGGCAGCGGGGTACGCTTCCACGGCCCGGCCATCGACACGGTCGGCGATCCCGAGGTCGGCCAGCAGGCCAGCGCAGCGGAACGCCACGTGCGCAATCTGATCCGCGGAGACGCTGAGCGGACGACCCCACTTCGACTCGACGACGATGTGGTCTGTGCGTCGGTATGCCAGCGGTCGCCGATGGTCGATGTCGTCCAGAGCGCGACCGGCGGCCAGCTCACCGCGGTGTTGTGCGACAACGAAATCCACGAAAGCATCCGGCCAACCGAACGGTGCGTCGATGCCGATCCGGTCGGCACCGGAGACGAGTTCCCGAATCCGGGCGTCGTCGGCCGGCACGGACAACTCGGTGACCGTCGCCGCGTCCGACGACCAGTCGATCACCGCGACCGCGGTCAGCTTCGGTGATGCCGCGAGATCGATACCGACAGTACGCATGTGGCCGACCCTTCGTTGCCGTGATGGATACCCCGATCCCTGGGATTGAGGTACCCCGGGGATTCCTCACCGATCCCTGGGATTGAGGTACCCCGGGGGGTCCTCACCGATCCATGGGATTGAGGTACCCCGGGGGGTCCTCACCGATCCCTGAGGAGGTCCGGAGCGCTAGCGGAGGACCGTCACGAAGGGTCGGGCCCTTCGTGACGCTCGCAAGCTCGCTCCTCAGGGAGCGGGTGGGGAACGCTCGCTACTCAGGGCCCGGATGGCCACCCCACAAGAACCGGAATGCGTTACCCCTCAGAACCTCCCGTCGAGGAACTCGGCGTAGGCGGGCAGATCGAGCTGGCCGTGTCCCGACAACCCGATCACCACCACCTCCTCCTTGTCAGAATCGGCGACATGCGCGGCGCACGCCGCGATGGCGTGGGTCGACTCCGGCGCGGGCACGATGCCCTGGGTCCGGGCGAACTGCACACCGGCCGAGAACGCGTCGTGCTGGGTGATCGCGACACCCTGGACGAGTCCGAGTTCGACGGTGTGGCTCAGCGCCGGGGCCATGCCGTGATAGCGCAGACCACCGGCGTGAATCGGGTCGGGCACGAAATCCATACCGAGCGTGTGCATCTTGAGCAGTGGGGTCAGGCCCGCGACGTCGCCGTGGTCGTAGCGGTACTCCCCCTGGGTGATGGACGGGCATGCCGCCGGCTCGGCCGCGACGATCCGCGGGTTCGCCCGGCCGTGAATCTTCTCCCGCAGGAAAGGGAACGACAGCCCGGCCAGATTGGAACCGCCGCCGGCACAACCGAACACCACATCGGCGCCGCCGGATTCGACGGCGTTGAGCTGGTCGACCGCTTCCTGCCCGATCACGCTCTGATGCAGCACAACGTGATTGAGCACGCTGCCCAACGCGTAGCGGGTGTCGGGATCGCCGGCGGCAACCTCGACCGCCTCGCTGACGGCCATGCCCAGGCTTCCCGTGGTATTCGGGTCCTTGGCCAGCATCGCCCGTCCCGACTCCGTCAGATCCGACGGCGACGGGTGCAGCGTGCCGCCGTAGGTTCGGATCAGGTGGCCGCGATACGGCTTCGAATCGTAGGAGGCGCGGACCTGCCACACCTCGACGTCGATGCCGAACTGCGCCCCGGCAAAGGCGAGCGCACTGCCCCATTGCCCGGCCCCGGTCTCCGTGGTCAGTTTCCGCACGCCGTCGACGCTGTTGTAGTAGGCCTGCGCGACCGCGGAGTTGGTCTTGTGACTGCCGACCGGGCTCACGCCCTCGTACTTGACGTAGATGCGGGCCTTGGTGTTCAGGGCCTCCTCGAATCGGCGCGCCCGGATCAGCGGCGACGGCCGCCACATGCGGTAGATCTCACGCACCGGTTCCGGGATCTCGATGTAGGGCTCGGTGGAGACCTCTTGGGCGATCAGGCCGGCCGGGAACAGCGCGACGAGGTCGTCGGGTCCCACGGGTTCCTTGGTGCCGGGGTGCAGGTGCGGCGGGATCGGCTCATCGAGCTCGGCCGCGAGGTTGTACCAGTGCGTGGGCACCCCGACGGTGACCAGATCCGGATTGGTGGCGTCCACGTTCAGCGTCATGGCAGACAGAATAGTTGGTGGCCACATCGGCCAATCGAGAAGCCGAGCCATTCTGCTGGTCGAGTAGCCCGCGAGGAACGAGCGAGCGTATCGAGACTGTGAGTATTGAGTGTGCAGCTCGGAGGTGATGGGCTGTTGGTTGATGGTCATCGTTGTGACTCTTATCGAGACTGGCTGTGTGCCTTTGCCTGGACTTGTCCAACGATGATCATCGGCCCCGGCCCAGGTGGGCGAGCTTTCTGGCCTGATCAGGAGCTTGACCGTGTGAACGTAGCCGCGTTCGTCACGTGTCCCATCCTCAGTCCTGCCGACTCGCCTGCCTGGACCGGAACCAATCAATGTCGGTTCCACATCCTAGGAGGAACGCATGACCAGTGTGACTGATCTGCGGGAGATGGTCGAGGTCGTCATCGGTGTAGACACCCACGTGTACAAGCATGTCGCCGCCGCGGTGGATGCCCGCACTGGCGCTCATCTCGACACGGTGACCGTCAGCGCCGATGCCGACGGGTACGCCAAGGTGCTCGCGTTCGCCGACCGGCATTCGCCGGCGCGGTTCTTCGCGATCGAGGGCACGGGCATTCATGGTGCCGGTCTGACCCGGTTCCTGATGGATGAGCAGCGTGGTGAAATCGTCGTCGAACTCGACCGTCCGGAGCGGGCCAAGCGTCGTCACGGCGCGAAAACCGATGAGATCGATGCGGTCCGGGCCGCGCGTGAGGCCCTGGCCCGGCCCCGCCTGGGCACACCGCGGTGCGGTGGTGATCGTGATGCGCTCTCGACGCTGCTCAGTGTGCGGCGATCGGCTGTCGACGGTGCCGCTGACGGTGCCCGGCAGTTGTTCAACCTGGCCATCGCCGCTCCCGACGTGCTGCGCGAGCGCCTGGGCGTCGAGACAGATACCGCCCACATCGTTTCTCGCGCAGCGAAACTGCGGGTCCGCAACGAGTGGGACCCACAGACCGCCACCATCGCCCGAGCCTTGCGGCAGTTGGCCAAACGCATCCAGACGTTGCGTGCCGAGGCCGACGATCTGGAAAAGCAGATCAAGCAGATCGTCGCCGCGTGGCGGCCCGATCTCCTCGACGTGTTCGGGGTCGGGCCCATCACCGCTGCGGTCGTGCTGTGCGCGTGGAGTCACCCCGGACGCATCGACTCCCGCGCGGCGTTCGCCATGCTCGCCGGCGCCGCACCCATCCCGGCCAACAGCGGCCAGACCACCACCCGCTACCGGTTGAACCGCTCCGGCGACCGCCAACTCAACCGGGCGCTACACACCATCGCGGTGTGCCGGATGCGCTACGACGACAACACCCGTCGATACGTCGAACGCCGCGCCAGCAAACAAGGAGGCAACAAAACCCGCCCCGAGATCCGCCGCTGCCTGAAAACCTACATCGCCCGCCAACTATTCACCCTGCTCGAAAACCCCAAACACAACACCCAAACACACCCCGAAACCCCAGCTCAGGCCGCCTAACAACAAGCCCTTGACAAACCATAGGAGCGTCCGAGCGCCGTGATCTCGATACGGCGCCTCGCCCTTGGGGGGCTCGGTGCCTACTCGATCAACAGAAGGTGGCGGCGCGAGCCGAGCCGCTTATCGACGATCAACCGGCGGCGTCCACCACCCCCTACGACCTCCGCCGGGCCGCCGACTGCTCGTTCTGTTTCGCCTCGAGCGCCGCGATGACGGTCCGGGCATCGTGCGAACCGAGATGACGTTGCCCGTTCAAGAAGAACGTCGGCGTGCCGCGGGCTCCGCTCATCACGGCACTCTGTTCGTTCGCGGTGATCCGTACCGCGATCTCCTCGCTCTCCAGGTCCACGATGAAGCGGTTCATGTCCAGACCGAGTCGCTCGGCGTAGCCGAGTAGATGGTCGGACTCGAGTTCGGCCTGGTTCGCGAACAACAGATCGTGCATCTCCCAGAACTTCCCCTGTTCGCCTGCCGCTTCGGCCGCGGTCGCCGCGAGATAGGCGTGCGGGTGGTACTCGTAGATCGGCAGATGTCGCACCACGTACTTGATGTCGTCGCCGAAATGCGCGTGCACGTCGTTGAACATTCCGGTCGTGCGCGCACAGAACGGGCACTCGAAGTCCATGAACTCGACGACGGTCAGCGGGGCGTCGACGCGCCCCCGGATGTGGTCCGTCGCCGGGTCCACCGGCGGGTCCAGCGTCACCGGCAGGTCCGCCGACGTCTCGCCCCACTTCACGCGCGCGCGGGTGAAGATGAGCCATCCGAGGCTCGCCGCCAGCACCATCGCGACCAGCACGCCGACGGTCGCCTCCGCGGCCTCATCCCCCTCCGTGAAGGCGAGCCCGACGATGAGCAGCGACACCGTGAACCCGATGCCCGACAGCGCCGCACCGCCGAGCAGACTGCCCGGGCCCACCCCCTGCGGCAACCGCCCAAGCCCGGCGCGGATCGCCAGCCACGCCCCCACCGTGATACCGACGAACTTGCCGACCACGAGACCTACGGCAACACCCCAGGTGATGGTGGAGGTGAACGCGTCGGCCAACACCCCGCCGCCGAGTGCGATACCTGCATTGGCCAGGGCGAACGTCGGTACGACGAACAGCGAGACCGGACCGCGCAGCACGTCGTGGAGCCGCTGGTTGACCGAGATCGAGCGCGCCAGGCCGCGTCGTGCGGTCCGCGCGACGGTCGCCTGCGGCGACTGCCAGTAGTCCCGGAACAGGATCTTGGCGCTCTCGACGTGGCCGCGCTGGGTCGCCTGCGCGGGCACCAGCAGGCCCGCGACCATCCCGAACAGCGACGGATGAACCCCGGATGCGAGCGTCGCCGCCCACCCCACCACGACGAGCGCCACGTACGGCGAGCTGCGCCACACCGTCGTCCGCGACAGCATCCACAGCCCGATGAGACTGGCGAGAGCGATCACCAGCGGCACGATGTCGAGTTCATCGGAGTAGACGATGCCGATGATGGCGACGGCGAGGAAGTCGTCGACGACCGACAGCGTCAGCAAGAACACGCGGAGCTGGTTGGACATCCGCGGACCGATGATCGCGAGCGCGCCCAGTAGGAACGCGGTGTCCGTCCCGACCACCACACCCCACCCACTTGCGGCGTCGCGGCCGGCGATCAGCAGGTAGATCATGGCGGGGACCACCACGCCGGTGAGCCCGGCCACCAACGGCACCCACGCGCGGCTGCGATCGTGCAACGTCCCGACCGCGAATTCCTGTCGCACCTCGAGGCCGATCACGAAGAAGAACAACACCATCAGGCCGTCGTTGATCCAGTGCTGCAGCGACATCTCGTAGCCGTGCTCGCCAAAGCTGACGCCCAACTCCGTGTGCCAGAACTCGCTGTAGGTGTCGCCCATCGTGGAGTTGGCCCAGATCAAGGCGACGAGGGTGATCAGGACGAGAAGCGCGGCGCTCCCGGTCTCGGTGCGAACCCAGTCACCGGCCCTCCGTGCGTACGCGACCATCGGCGATCTCCTTCCGCACGGACCACATTGCCCGACCCGAGTCGGCTCCGCTCGCTCATCAATGACAACGAGGCGGCAGTCCGCATTCCACGAGGGATCAGCCCGACAACCGATACTCCTGCCGCGGCCGTCCGGTACTCCCGTACTGCAGCGTCATTGTCAGCCGTCCCGACGACACGAGATGAGCCAGGTGTCGACGGGCCGTCGCAGCGGACACACCGACAGCAGCAGAGACCTGGTCGGCGAACAAGGGACCGTCCTCGGTCGAGAACAGTTCGAGGATGAGACGTTCGGTCTGCGACCCGACGTCGGGCCGATCCGATCCGCGTGTCCCGAACCGCAATGCCGAGAGCGCGGCGTCGACCGCGTGCTGATCGACGGTGTCAGCGGTCAGGACACGTCGGTACTGCGCATAGCCGGCGAGACGTCGCGCGAGCTCGGTGTCGTCGAAGGGTTTGATCAAGTAGGCGAGCGCACCCGCCCGCATCGCGGTGCGGACCGCTTGGGAATCGGTCTCGGCGCCGACGATGATTGCGTCGCAAGGTAACTCGGAGACCAGATCGATTCCGGAGCCGTCCGGGAGGTAGACGTCGAGAAGGGCCAGGTCGATCGCGCTGCCGTGGTTGACCATCGCGGCACGCGCGGCGGCTACGCTGCCGGCCCGGTCGACGACACGGAAGCCGCGAACGGCGTCGACGATGCCGGCGTGCAACGCGGCCACGCGGAAGTCGTCGTCGACGATGAGTACGCCCAGGTCATCGGTCATCGCTGTCGTTCTCCGTTCCGTCGTCCATCACGTCGGGGAGTCGGGCCACCAGCACGGCGCCGCCCGGGTCCGCGGCATCCCGACCGCCTGCGTCGGCCACCCAGATGTCGCCCCCGACCCGACGCGCGATCTGTCTCGACAATGCCAGACCCATTCCGCGCCCACCGGGGACACCCGGGTCGGCCTTGGTGGTGACGCCCTCGTCGAAGATCAGCGACGGGTCGTCGAACGAGATGCCCGGACCGGAGTCGGCCACCGTGATCAGCAGGTCGTCGCCGTCGGTGATCAGTTCGACCTCGACGATCCCGGCGCGCGTGCCGTCGGCGCAGGCGTCGATCGCGTTGTCGACCAGATTGCCCAACACCGTGGTCACCACGACGGGATCGCGCAGCGCGCCCTGCACCCAGGTCTGGTCGCCCAGCCGCAGGGTGACCGCGCGTTCTCGCGCGTGGGCGGCCTTGGCGTCGAGAAACGCCTGCAGGTGCGGTTCGCCGACGTTGTCGAGCCCGGCGAGCTGGGCACCCCGCGAACCGGCCCCGGTCAGTTCGTCCAGGTAGGAGATCGCTTCGGTGGTGTTGCCCCGGCGCAGCAGCCCGGCCAGCACATGCATGCGATTGGCCGTCTCATGCCGATGGGCACGCAACGCGGTACTCATCGATCGGATGGAATCGACCTCCCGGGTGAGATGTTCGACGTCGGTGCGGTCCACCACCGACAGCACCATCCCGAGGTCGCGTCCATCGGCCTCGGCGGCGTGCGAGCTGACGAGCACCACGCGGTCACCGACGGTCGCCGCGATCGGTTCGGTGGTCGGGGTGTCGAGGACACCGCGTACCCGCGGTGTCAGTCCCAGCTCGTCGATCGAGGCGCCCACCGGGTCGGTGAGGTCGAGCAGGCGCAGCGCGGTGTCGTTGGCGACGCGGACGATCCCGGTGGCATCGACGGCGAGCACTCCGTCGGCCATCGAGTGCAGCACGGCACCCTGTTCGCGGACCAGTTCGAGCAGTTCGTCGGGCTCGAGGCCGAGAGTCAGCCGACGCCAGCGCCGCGCGAGCAGAACCGAGCCGACCGCCCCCACCGCCAGCGCCCCCAGCGCGATGAGAATCGTGGTGATGATGTCGCGTCGCGTGTCGGTGGCCAGACGTGTCGTCGACACCCCGACGCTGACGAACCCGACGACCCGTCCGCCGTCGAACACGGGAACCTTCGCACGGACCGACTCGCCGAGCGTCCCCCGGTCGGTGCTCACGTCCTCGCTCCCCGCCAGCGCGTTCGACGGATCGGTGGAGACCAGTTTGCCCAGTTCGGCGGGTTCCGGGTGTGCCAGACGCAACCCCCGGTCGTTGCCGATGACGACGAACAGCGCACCCGTGCGCCGCTGGACCGCGAGCGCCTCGGCCTGCAGCGGCCCGGCCGCCAGTGCTGCCGGGTCGAGGACGGCTCCCTGATGTGTGGCGACCTCGGCTTGGACCTCGGAGTCGGCGGCGACGGATTGCGCGATGGCGAGTGCCCGCTGCGCGTATTCGTCGCGGACCCGGTCGTCGGAGCCCGAGATCACCAGCCCGAAACCGACGGCAAGGCTGACCGCGATGACGGCGAGTTGCAGGAGCAGTACCTGCGTTCGCAATCGCATTCGGTCAGCCTAGGCCGGGGTATCGCGGGTCAGAACGGGATCGCACCCACCAGGCCGCCGACGAGGAGCATCGTCAGCGACACCACCGCGGCCCGCCACAACACCTTCTTGTGGTGATCACCGAGCGAGACACCCGCGAGTGCGACCAGCAGCAGGATGGCGGGGACCAGCGGGCTCTGCATGTGCACCGTCTGCCCCGTGATGGACGCACGGGCCATTTCGCTGGGATCGATGCCGTAGCGGGTGGCCGTCTCCGACAGCACCGGCAGCACCCCGTAGTAGAAGGCGTCGTTGCTCATCAGGA
Organism: Gordonia sp. LMA484; assembly: GCF_058129505.1. Classification (NCBI taxonomy): domain Bacteria; kingdom Bacillati; phylum Actinomycetota; class Actinomycetes; order Mycobacteriales; family Gordoniaceae; genus Gordonia; species Gordonia sp. LMA484. The sequence goes on along the minus strand of NZ_CM176700.1, from coordinate 5,972,472 downwards.
AGGTCAGCGGCAGCGAGAGGATGCCGATCACGATGGCCATGTGCGGGCCCATCCAGTCCGGGATGCCGTCGGCGAGCCAGTGGGCGATGGCGTCGACCATCCCCGTGCCGGTGAACACGCCGGTGAGCACGGCCGCCGCGAGCACCATCGCCACCACCGACACGATGCTCGACGAATGCCGGGTGATCGCTTCCTGCTGGTCCTTCACATGTGGGAAGTTGACGGCCAGCGCGATGGCGGCGGCGATCATGAACAGGACCGGGATGGCGACGATGTCGAGGCCGAGAACGGCGAGCAGTCCGATGGTCAGTCCGGCGTTGACCCAGAACAGCTTGGGACGCAGGGATGCGCGATTGGGGTCCAGGACTCCGGTGAAGCTCGTCTCGCCGTCGTCGTCGGTGGCGTCGGGGTCGTACTGCCCGACGGGGATGTCGCGGGTGGGCACGTCGTCGCCGGTCGAGCCGGTGCCGGCGGAACCGGATGCTGCCGAACCGCTGCCGCGGCCCGAGCGTCCGAAGCGTCGCGACTTCGGCGCGACGTCGGTGCCCGAGCCGCCACCCGCGGCGACCAGCACCTCTTCACGCGGCATGAGCAGCGAGTCCTTGATCTCGATACGACCGATGCGGCGACGTTCCATCACGCCGAGGTGCAGCGCGAACAGGAAGACGACGATCAACGCGACAGCCAGCGCCGGAACCATCGGCAGGAACACGTCATTGGTGTCGATCTTGAGGGCGCTCGCCGCGCGGGCGGTCGGGCCGCCCCACGGCAGGATGTTCATCGTGCCGTTCGCCAGACCGGCGACCACCGTCAACACGACCGGGCTCACCCCGAGCTTGAGATAGAGCGGCAGCAATGCTGCGGTGGTGATGATGAAGGTCGTCGACCCGTCACCGTCGAGGGACACGATCATCGTCAGCACAGCGGTGCCGACGACCAGTCGCGCCGGATCGTTGCGGACCATCCGCACCACGAACCGGACGATCGGGTCGAACAGTCCGACGTCGATCATGATGCCGAAGAAGATGATCGCGAAGAACAGCATCGCCGCCGTCGGGGCGAGTTCTTTGATGCCGTCCTTGATCATGTCGCTGATGTCGAGGCCGGCCCCGGCGAACAGGCCGAACGCGACCGGCACCAGGATCAGCGCGACGACCGGCGTCGCGCGTTTGGTGATGATCAGGAACATGAAGGTGGCCACCATACCGAGGCCGAGTGCTACCAACATCGTTGTTCTCTTTCTGCTCTGGGAACGGTCGCGATGTCGCCGGGCTGGGAGTCGCGGCCGTTACAAGAGCACTCTGCGGGTAACCCACGTCACAGTCACGCTTGCGCTCATTAGTTTTCTTTTGCGCGTTTTGCGCACGCTGTCCGCTGGTCGAGTAGCCGCGAACCATGCCCGCTGGTCGAGTAGCCGCGAACGTAGTGAGTGGCGTATCGAGACCCGCTGCATCGCAAGCGGTCTCGATACGGTGCTCGCCTAGCGGCTCGCCCCTACTCGACCGGCGGGTGGGCCCCCGCTGATCGAGCCACTCCCCCCGCTGATCGAGTAGCGGGCGAGCGGCAGCGAGCACGCGTATCGAGATCCCGCAACCACCAAGAGATCGCACACACTCAGTCCGGAAGCATCGGCGCGTCGTCCCCGTGATGACGTCCGACGAGCACCGCCCGCGTGACCGCGTCGCGACCGAAACGATTGCGCAACTGGTCCATCGCGATGTCGAGTTCAGCGCCGTGGTCCTCGGCGAACGGCAGGGTGAGCTGGACGCTGTCGTGGTCGTCGAGGTTGGTCAGCGACAAGCCGATCAGCGTGCAGCCGCGATCCCGGATCAGCGGCATCGCCTCGTCGAGCAGTCCGCGCGCGACGGCCATGACGATGTCGGTGCGATCGGTCGACTCGAGGAACGACCGCGACCGCGTGGCCCGCCCGAAGTCGTCGAACCGGAGTCGCAGAACGACTGTGCGACAGACACGTTCGGCACCCCGCAGCCGCTTGCCGAGACGTTCGACGATGGCGACGAGCGTGGCCTCGAGGTCGGCCTCGTTCTTCGGCCGCCGACCGAGCGCCCGCTGTGATCCGATCGACCGTCGCCGACGTCCCGTCTCGACGCGGCGCGGGTCGCGGGCCATCGACAACGCATACAGATGACGCCCGGAACCCGACCCGAGCAGCGAGCTCAGACCACGTTCGCCGAACGAGGCGAGGTCGCCGACGGTGCTGATTCCCGCATCGGCGAGTTTCGCCTCGGTGACCGCCCCGACACCCCACAGCCTGCGCACCGGCAGTGGATGCAGGAAGTCCAACTCGGTGCCCGGGGCGACCTCGAGCAGACCGTCGGGCTTGCCGACCGCGCTGGCCACCTTCGCGAGGAATTTGGTGCGCGCGATGCCGACCGTGATCGGCAGTCCGACCTCGGTGGCCACCCGCCGGCGCAGCGTGGCCGCGATCTCGACGGGCGACCCGCTGATCCGTCTCAGACCGCCGACGTCGAGAAACGCCTCGTCGACCGAGATGCCCTCGACGACGGGCGTGATGTCGTGGAAGATCTCGAAGACCGCGCGGCTCGCATCCATGTAGGCGTCGAACCTCGGGCGGACCTCGACCGCTCGTGGACACAGCGCCCGCGCCTCGCGGCCGGGCATGGGCGTGCGTACGCCGAAGGCCTTCGCCTCGTAGCTGGCCGCGAGCACGATGCCACCACCCACGATGACCGGCCGCCCGCGCAGCTCCGGGTTGTCCCGCTGCTCCACCGACGCATAGAAGGAGTCCAGGTCGGCATGCAGGATCGTGGCCTCCGACCTCTCCTTACGCTCGATGCGCATAGAACATATGTTCGCACAGTGGTCTGACAGGTTACGGTCGAAGCCATGAGCGAGCACAGTCACGGCGCCGGGAACGAAGCGAGCGGGCCGCACGACCACGGCGCCGGGAGCGGAGCGAGCGGGCCGCACGACCACGGCGCCGGGAGCGGAGCGAGCGGGCCGCACGACCACGGCGCCGGGAGCGGAGCGAGCGGGCCGCACGACCACGGCGCCGGGAGCGAAGCGAGCGGGCCGCACAGTCACGGCGCCGGGAGCGGCGACATGGACGGCGCGGCCGAATGGGACGAGCGGTACAGCAGCGCGGATCGACTCTGGACGGCCGACGTCAACCCGGCACTTGTCGCCGAGATCGCCGACGTCCCGCCCGGAACGGCACTCGACGTCGGGTCCGGGGAGGGCGCCGATGCCCGCTGGCTCGCCGATCAGGGCTGGCAGGTCACTGCTGTCGACATCTCCCAGGTGGCCATCGACCGGGCCCGGGAGGTCGACACCCGGGACTCCATCGTGTGGCTCCGCGCCGACCTCACCGTCGATGATGTCCCCGGCCGGGACTTCGGGCTGGTGGCGCTGCACTACTTCCCCATCGCACGGTCGGACGAGGCCACGATGGCACGCATCATCGACGCCGTCGGGCCGGGCGGACGCCTGCTGATGGTGTCGCACGAGGCGGAAGGGGTCCGCGCGCACGGCCGCAACCCGGACGACTACTTCCAGCCCGCCGACGTCGCGGACATGGTCGGCGATGGTTGGACGGTGATCACGAACGAAACCCGCGAGCGCGGTGTGGCAGCCGGTGGCGGTGTGCACACCCACGACGTCGTGCTGCACCTGCAGCGCGCCTGATCCCGCAGGTCAGTCGACAAGTTCCTGCGTTCCGAGCACCACGGCCAGCGACAACCGGTCGGCGTCCTCGGTGCCCGGTTCGGCGGTGTAGATCATGATGCGCAGATCGTCGGCGGCGACGATCATCGTGTCGCAATCGAGCGTGATGTGCCCGACCGCCGGATGGTCGATGGTCTTGTGTCGTCCGGTGTCCCCGCGGGGGAGATTGACGTCGCCGGAGTCCCAGAGTTCGACGAACCGTGGGCTGTGCGCGGCCAGCGTGTCGATGAGTTGCCGTAGCCGCTGGTCGGCGGGATACCGGGTGGCGGTCAGCCGTAGGTCCGCGACCAGCCCACGCTGGAAGTCGGCCTTCTCTTCCGGCGTGTGCACGGTCCGGGTGCCGGGTCCGACGAGATTGCGCCACACGCTGTTGCGTTCGATTCCCCGCCAGGTCGTGGTCGGGCCCATCAGGGCGTCATACGGCGCGTTGGCGCTGATCAGCGTCCAGGTGGCGTCGTAGACGGCGACCGGCGTGTGGTCCAGCCGGTCCAGCAGACGCGCGACACTGGGCGTGATCCGCATCGACACCACATCTCGGCCCGGCGTCACGTGGCCGGCCAGCCGGAAGAGGAGGTCGCGCTCCGCATCGTCGACCCGGAGCGCCCGGGCGAGTGCCTCCACGACCTGCGCCGACGGCGAGATGGCCCGGCCCTGCTCCAGGCGGGTCAGGTAGTCGACCGAGATCCCGGCGAGTCCGGCCAGTTCTTCACGCCGCAGTCCCGTCGCCCGTCGACGAGCGCCCACCGGCACGCCGACCGACGACGGTGTCACTCTGTCGCGCAGCCGACGGACGAGGCGTCCGAATTCCGACGATTCCACCCCTCGAGTGTGCGCCGGGCGGCCGGTGTTGTCCTGGCCCTGACAGTCCCAGGACAACCAGACGACTACCCCACGGGTGGTCCGCGGCCGACTCTGGACTCATGGCAACACAACCGAGAACAGACAACAGCAACTCCATCAGCTCAGGAACCGTCGTCATCACCGGGCCCACGAGCGGCCTGGGCCGGGCGACGACTCTGTCGATCGCCAATCGGCCGGCGGGCGCCCGCCCCGATCTGATCCTGATCGGCCGGGCCGGACCACGACTGGTCGAGGTCGCCGACGTCGCGCGCGCATCGGGCGCGACGGTCCACGCCATCGGCTGCGATCTCGCCCGGCTGTCCGACGTGCGCGACGCGGCGCAACAGGTGAAGGATCTCGTCGCGTCCGGCGCGGTCCGGCCGCTGCGCGGCCTCGTCGCCAACGCCGGGGTCTCCCCCGTCGATGCGACGTCGGCTTCCGAGGACGGTTTCGAGCTCACCTTCGCGGTCAATCACCTCGCGCACGCGCAGCTGATCGACGACCTCGTCGACACCTTCTCGACGCCGGCCCGGATCGTGCTGCTCGGCTCCAACACCTATCACCAGAACTGGGTCCGCCGAATCCTGCATGTCCCACCGGCCCGGTGGCGTGAGCCACTCGAACTGGCTCGACCGGCTACGACAGCGACCCCGTCGTCGGGCGGCATCGCCTACTCGGACTCCAAACTCGCCATCCTCTACTACGCGCACGAACTACAGCGGCAGGTATCTCCCGGCATCAATGTCTCGGTGTTCGAGCCCGGATTCATGCCGGGCACCGGCCTGTCCCGCCAGCACGGCGAAAGTCTGCAGCGGATAGGACAACTCGTGGAACGCATCCCCGGCATCTCCACGCCTGCGCGTTCCGGACCGGCCCTGGCCTCGGTGGTTCTCGACGATCGGTGGGCGCACCTCGCCGACGGGGCATTCGTCGTCAAACACACCGAACGCGGCGTCAAACCCGTTGCAGTCGACCCGGTACGCGAGGCGCGTTTGTGGAAGGCAACACGCGAATTGTTGGAAGCCGCCCGCCAGTATGACTCCCAGCCACTCCCCGACTGAGCGACCTAGACCCCGTACCGCTTGTCCAGCAACCTGATTCGACCGCCGACGACGGCACGGTCAGGATCTCCGGGCGCAAGCCGGTGTTCGAGGCGCCGCCACGCGACCAGGTCGTCGCGACCATGCACGGACGACGTCCATTTCCGCAACGCCCCGATCTCACCCGCCGAGATCACCCGGGAGCGAACGTCTTCGCGGATCTCCTCGAACATCTCGGTGACGCCGGGCGCCGACGACTCGGCCAGCAACCCGCCACGACCCAGGAGCTCGATCACCGCTGCCAGGTCCTCGCCACGCGCCACCCGATCGCGGATCTCGGACACGTCGGACACCAGATCGACGGTCAACCGGTAGGGCCGGGAGGCCACCACATCATTGCCCAGATCCCTACGGAGCCTGGATATCTCGGCACGAACAGTGACCGGGTCGATGCCGTTCTCGGCGAGCATCAGGGCAAGCTGTTCGGTGTTGAGACCCTCCGGATAAGCCTGCAACAGCAGGAGGATCTCCGCATGCCGTCGTGACATCGTCCGTTCGCCCAGGGCGTCACCGTCGCGCCGCCACCGATACGTGCTGCCACCCAGTACCGTCAGGCGAGCACCACCCGGCGCGGTGAAGGTGGCGGGATCGGCGAGATCGACGGCCTTGGATTGCAGTTCACGCTCCACCGCGGCCACCACCGACCGAACCGCCGCCAGCGCGAACGGTGCCGCCACCTCGCGGCCGCCGGTGACATCGATGACGCCGATGACGTGACCGGTCATCGGGTCGTGCACGGGTGCGGCCGCGCAGCTCCACTGCTGCACCGGGCCGGCGAAATGTTCGGGTCCGACGACCTGCACGCCGCGGTCGACGGCGAGCGCGAGGCCGGGCGCGTTCGTGCCGACCAATTCCTCGCTCCACATCGAGCCCTCGACGAAATTGATGTGCGCCGCCTTGTCCCGCGCATCGGTGGCACCCTCGACCCACAGCAGGCGGCCCACCTGGTCGGTCAGCGCGACGACGACGCCGGTGTCGGCGATATCGTCGAGCATGAGGGACTGCACCAGCGGCCGTACGGCGGTGATCGGATGCGCATCGCGGTACGCGGCGAACTCGACCGCGGTCATCGTCGCCGCGCTGTTCTCGGGCACGGCGTCTCCTGGATCGACGCCCTTGCTGACCGAGCGGGCCCAGGATTCCCGCACGACCGATCGAACCGAGTCGTCGGACGGTGTGATGCCCGAGAGAAAGTCCTCGTAGGCCCGACGGACACGGGACGCCGAGGCAGAATCGGTCATACGTCCTCCGTCGTTCGGGCAGCGTTCGCCAAGTGCGCGCACCTCACCGTGATGCGAATAACAGCACTTGTTCATGCCAGGTTAGCGCGCCCCGTCTCGACTGATCGTGCGTGACCGGCCGCGAATGGCCCCAGAACCCGGCCTGACCACCACAGATCGTCTACGCTTCGCTCGTGAAGCGCGCGCTGTGGTCGATCGCGGTTCTCGTGCTGACCATCATCGGTCTGCTCCTGCCCGTGTCGCTGTTCCCGGGATCGACCGAGACCGTGGGCGCCGATCCGGTGACCATCACCGACTATCGGGCGACCTACGATGTGTCCGCTCAAGGCCACATGACGGCCACCGAGGTGATCACCGCCGATTTCCCGGCCGGGCGGCACGGCATCTTCCGCTTCTGGGACGTCACCGACGCCACCGACTCCTCGGTCCGCTACCTCCCCGAAGACGTCCAGGTCAGCCTCGACGACGGCGGCGTGCCGGTCGACATGAGCTGGCAGAAGGGCAAACGATTCCGAGTCGCGAAGATCGGCGACCCCGACACCTTTCTGTCGGCGGGCCAACACGTCTACCGCATCAGCTACGTCATCGACGGCGTGCTCGCGCCGGCGTCCGGCACACCCGACGGGCAGAACTCCTCGTCGAGCTGGAGCGGTGCGGCATCGTCGAGATTCAGTTGGCGCGTCGTCGCCGACGGGTGGCAGATGACGATCCTGAAGAGTTCGACGACGGTCAACCTGCCCGCCGACCCGGTCTCGACATCGTGCTCCACCGGCGACGGAACTCCCTGCCAGATCACCTCCAATGGACAGAACTCCCGCACCATCACGACGGGCCTACTCGAACCGTCCACCGGCGTCGCGATCCGCGCCGATCTACCCATCGCGGCACCCGACCGCACCACACTGCCGTGGGCTCCGGCGTTGGATCCCCTTCTCGGCCGCTCGGTCCCGGCGGCGATCGTGTTGATCATCCTCTCCGCCGTCACCTTCACCCTCGGATTGCTCTGGGCGCTGCGCTCCCGCGAGGAGATCCCACTGCTCCCCGTCATGTACGAGCCGCCGGCCGACCCGGCAGACATCACGGCGCGCCTCGGTCCGGTGCAGACCTACTACGTGACCCGGGAGGCGATGCCGTCGAAGGCCCTCGCCGCGACGCTGCTGCACATGGCGGACTCCGGCCTGGTCACCCTCGCGCGGCACGGTGAGGACTGGACGATCTCCTCACAGGTGTCCGGCGACGACTGGGCCCGCACCGATCCGGTGACCGACGCCCTGGCGACCGCGCTCGGCATACGAGGCACCAATCGGTCGTTCGAGGCCGACGGCTCGGTCAGCGCCGGCAAGAAGCTCAAGTCCGCGCAGGACGAGATCACTGCGGCGGCCAAGGCGTGGGCACAATCGTCGGGTGCCGTGACCCGTAGCGGTTTCGAACAGGTCGGACGGCTCGCGGTGCTGCTGGCGTTCGTCGTCGCGGCGGTCCTGTTCATCACGCGGTGGCTGCCGTTCTCCCTGTGCGTCCTGCCGATCGCGGCGTTCGCGATCGGCGGCGCAGGCCTGTTCACCACCGGCGTGGGTACTCGCCGAACGCTGCTGGGTCGTGACATCTGGTCACGTGCCGGAGGATTCGAACGCTTGCTGTCGACGACATCGAACGAGCAGCGTCTCGACTTCAGCGCGCGGCAGGACCTCTACACCAGCTACATCCCGTACGCCGTTGCTTTCGGGTGTGCCGACAAGTGGGCCGAGAAGTACCGCACCGCAATGGGTACCGAACCGCCCACGCCGATCTGGTTCGTCGGTACCGGCGGCTACGGCTCCGGGTCGCCGGGCCTGTTCGGCGCCGGTGGCATCGACAGCTTCGAGTCCAGCCTCTCCTCGTCGTTGTCCGCGTACTCCGCGAGCCAGCGATCATCGTCCTCCGGCGGCGGCGGTGGCGGCGGATTCAGCGGCGGCGGCGGGGGCGGAGGCGGCTCGTGGTGACCGACCGAGCTGCGATGCACCTGCCAACTGTTTCTCCGATGACCGAAACCTGCAGAAAGGCACCAATCCCATGGCCCTGATCATCCTCATCATCGTCGTGGTGCTCATCATCGCGGTGATCGGGTTCGGTGTGATCGGATTCAACAAGCTCCGTCGCGCCGACATCACCGCCCAGGAAGCGCTCGGCGGTATCGACGTCCAGCTGACCCGTCGGGCCGATCTCATCCCGAACCTGGTGAACACCGTCAAGGGTTACGCCACCCACGAACGAGAGGTGTTCGAGGAGGTGACCGCGGCCCGCGCGGGGCTACGACAGGCCGCGCAGGGCGGCTCGGTACAGGATCGATCGGCTGCCGACGCCCGGCTCGACGGCGCATTGGGCCGGCTGTTCGCCGTTGCCGAGAACTACCCGGATCTCAAGGCGTCGACGAACTTCACCCAACTCCAGAACGAACTGTCCGCCACCGAGAACAAGCTTTCGTTCGCCCGGCAGTACTACAACGATGCGGTCGCCCGGCTCAACAATCTGGTGCACACGATTCCGTGGATGTTCTTCAGCGCGTGGGCCGGTGTGAAGGCTCGCGAGTTCTACCGCGCACCCGAGGGACACCAGCAGCCGCCGCAGGTGCAGTTCTGACCTGGGACGGTCCGGTTCGAGTCTCAGTCGAAGCGCGCGGCGAAACTTCCCGGGGTCATCCCCGTCACGGTGCGGAAGTCCCGCACGAGGTGCGCCTCGTCGGCGTAGCCGAGTTCGGCGGCGATCGTCGCGAGGGTGCTGCCGGACTCGCGCAGACGCTCGGCCGCCTCGTGCAGACGGCGCCGCTGGATGAGCCACTTGGGCGTCAGGCCCAGACGCCGTCGGGTGAGCCGCTGCAGGCTGCGTTCGGTGACGTGGAAACGGTCGCAGATCTGCGGCACCGAGGTGACCGACGAGTCCGACTCGACGTACTCGACGATCGCGTTGATCAGCAGACCGTCGTCGTCGACCGGCAGGTGATCGCGTAGCCATGCCTCGACCAGGTCGGTCGCCTCGTGCTGACGTGTCGTGTCCTGCGGGTCGGGCATCATCGTGGCCCGCACGCGGGAGGTGAGCGTCGCGCCGGCCGGTCCGGTGACCTGTGCCAGGTCGGCGAATCGGTCGGTCCAGTCGGCCACCGCCGTTCCGGTGAGGAGGCCACCCGCGGCGGGCGCCAACATGGTGCCGATCGCCCAGCCCGACCCGGTCAGCTCGGTCTCCGACAGCCCGGTGTTCACGCCGTAGAACCGCGAATACTCGGCGGTGATCACCACGAGGCAGACCGGATACTGCAGGACCCGCTGAGGTGCCACCCGACCGGGCGGCACCGACCAGGTGGGCACCCAGAAACGCCTGATCAGATCGGTGAGGTCGGGCGACGGCGCCCAGCGGCCGATGGTGAACGACGTGTCGGCCGGGTCGACGAGATGGGCGCGTTCCACGTCGTCGGCGCGCGTACCCGCCTGATCCCCGGATCTGTCGGATTTCATCAATCCCCGTCTCGGTCGGTCTCGATAGGTTTCCATCATGACTGCTTCTTCTGACACCGATCTCGCGACCCGCTACCGCGCTCTCGCCGACGGCTTCGCGGCGGTTCTCGACGTCGTTCCGGCCGACGCGTGGGCGGCCCCGTCCCCGTGCGACGGGTGGACCGCCCGAGACGTCGTCGGCCACGTCCTCGGCACCCAACGGGAATTCTTCGCCCGCCACGACATCGATCTCGGCGACGAACCCGACCTCGACGACCCGGCCGCCGCGTGGCGCAGCCACAGCACTCGCGTGGCGCAGCTCCTGGCCGACCCCGCCGTCGGCGACAAATCGTTCGACGGTCACTTCGGACCGACCACGATCGGCGAAACCCTCATGCGCTTCTACGGTTTCGACATGATCGCGCACCGCTGGGACGTGGCGACCGCGGCGGGCGACGAGGTGCGGTTCACCGACGACGAGCTCGACGTGATGGAAACGGCCGCAGACGGTTTCGGGCCGACTCTCTACGCCGACGGCGTCTGCAAGGACGGTGTCACGGCACCCGCCGACGCCGACCGCCAGACCCGGTTGCTCGCGCGGCTGGGACGTCGCCCCCTCACCGCAGACCGTCCCTGAAAACCGCCCGACAGCCGGGCATCGTCGGCGCATCGCCGACAGCGCGTCCCAGCAGGGTTGTTTTCAGCGTGCCCTATGGGTTGTTTTCAGCGTGCCGCTACGGAATCCACCCGTTGCGCCGCGGGTACCGGGCGCGCAGGAAGCTGTACAGATAGGTACTGACCAGCAGCACCACACCGGCGATCACCGCCGGCCAGAGGAAGTCGTTGTTCAACGAGTCGCGCACGGCGACGATCACCCAACCGATCGCGAGCAGCACCAGGGCGATGGTCGCGAGCAACCGCACCACCAGCACCAGGGTGGTCAGCACCGCCCACACGGCTTCGCGTCCCCGATCCGACATGGCGTCAGGGTAACCACGATCGCCCGCGCGTCGCAGTGACACGTCGCAGTGCCGACACGGATCCTCGACGCGCGCCCTGCGGGTGGCGGACAATGGACGACATGAAAACGGTCCTCAACGTGATCTGGCTACTGCTGTGCGGAGTGTGGCTGGCCATCGGCTATGCGGTCGCGGGCATCATCTGCTGCATCCTGATCATCACCATTCCGTTCGGCATCGCGTCCTTCCGCATGGCCAACTATGCGCTGTGGCCGTTCGGCCGGACCGTTGTCCGCAAACCGACCGCCGGGGCGATGTCGCTCATCGGCAACATCATCTGGCTGGTTCTCGCCGGGATCTGGCTGGCAATCGGGCACATCGTGACCGGCATCGCCATGTGCATCACCATCATCGGTATCCCGCTGGGTATCGCCAGCTTCAAGATGGTGCCGGTGTCCCTGCTGCCGCTCGGCGCGCAGATCGTCTCCACCGACGAATACATGCCCGGCGGACCGGCCCCCGCGCCGCGCATGTGATCGACCCGGTGTGACGCAAACCGCCTGACCAGACCCATCCGATCGGGTTCCGGTTCCGAACACCGGACATGAGCGATTCCTCGTCCCGGTCGGTGGCGGTCATCGGCAGCGGTGTCTCCGGCCTGACCGCCGCACACCTACTCGCCGATCAGTTCCAGGTGACCCTGTTCGAGGCGGACGACCGCCTCGGCGGTCACGCCCACACCCATGACGTCACCATGCCCGACGGTCAGGTCCTGTCGGTCGACACCGGTTTCATCGTCCACAACGACCGCACGTACCCGACACTCCTGCGGATCTTCGACGAACTCGGCGTGGACACCCAGGACACCGACATGTCGATGTCGATCCGATCGGAGATCACCGGACTCGAGTACGCGGGCGCGCGCGGACTGAGCGGACTGTTCCCGACCGCCCGCACCCTCACCCGTGGCCGTTACCTGCGGATGCTCGCCGAGGTCGCCCGGTTCCATCGGGCGGCGCGGCGCCTGCTCGACGACCCGGATTCCGACGAGCCACTGGCCGAATTCGTCGCCCGCGAGGGCTTCTCCACCTACTTCGTCGACAACTTCCTGCTACCGCTCGTCGCGGCCGTGTGGTCGTGCGATGACGAGGTCGCCGCCGAGTATCCGGCCCGCTACCTGTTCACCTTCCTCGACCACCACGGCATGTTGTCCGTGTTCGGCTCACCCACCTGGCGGACGGTGGTCGGTGGCTCGGCACGCTACGTGGAGAAGATCGCCGACGGCGTGGTCCGGTCCGGCGGCGCGGTGCATCGCAGTGCGCCGGTTCGGTCGATCTCCGAGCGCCGCGACGGTCACGGTGTCGAGATCGTCGCCGACGGCGTCGGCACCGCACACTTCGACGCCGTCGTGGTGGCCACACATCCCCATCAGGCGTTGGCCATGCTCGACGCTTCCACGCCGGCGCAGCACCGCGCGCTCTCCGCCATTCCGTACTGCACCAAACAGGCTGTGCTGCACACAGATACCTCGTTGCTGCCGCGTGCTCGCCGTGCCTGGGCATCGTGGAACTACCAGATCCGCGACGACGGGCCCCGCGATCACCACCCCGCGAACGGGTCCGGTGTGCTGGACGGGTCCGGCGTCGCGGTCACCTACGACATGACCCGGCTGATGCGGCTACCCACCACTGAACCGCGGATGCTGGTGACCCTCGGACGCACCGACCTCGTCGACGCATCGTCGGTCATCGCCGAGATGACCTATGAGCACCCCGTCTACACCACCGAATCGGTTGCCGCCCAAGCTCTCCTACCCGACGCGGAGACCGATGCCATCCGCTTCGCGGGCGCCTACCATGGGTGGGGGTTCCACGAGGACGGTGCGTTGTCCGGTGCCCGCGCCGCCGCACGTCTCGGAGCACCCTGGCAGACACCCGCAACCCAGGTGACGGCATGACCTACACGACGCAACGGGCCAGCACGCGGGCGCCGATCGACGACCCGGCGCAGGCCACGGCCACGCACTACCCCACACCCGCAGTGGTCGCGACCCGGATCTCGCACGTTCGTACCACACCGGTCCGTCACTCGTTCGTGTATCGCAGCGCATCGTGGCTTGTCGACATCGACGACCTGCCCACACCCCCGATGCCGTTGCGTCCCTTCGCCCGCTTCGATGCGGCCGACCATTTCCCAGGCCCCGCCGAGACCGCGCAGAGCCTGCGTGATCGCCTGACCACTCACCTGACGTCCGCCGGCGGGACGGTGCCGGACGGCCGCATCATCGCGCTGCTCTCCCCGCGGGTCGCCGGCTACGTGTTCAACCCGTTGAGCGTGTTCTGGTGCCACCACCGCGACGGGACGCTCGCCTGCGTCATCGCCGAGGTGCACAACACCTATGGCCAGCGCCACACCTATGTCGTCCACCCCGACCAGCGCGGACAGGCCCAGGTGGACAAGGAGTTCTACGTCTCGCCGTTCAACGATGTCAGCGGCTCGTACCGCTTGCGGGTCCCGCCACCCACGGCCGACGGGCGGGTCGCGGTGTCGGTGACGCTCGAGCGGCCCGGACAGGGGCCGTTCATCGCGGCACTGTCGGGGCAGGCCCGCCCCGCGCGACCGACCGCCATCCTCACCACGCAACTCCGGACCCCGCTGGCCCCACTCGTCGTGGCAGCACGCATCCGCTGGCACGGAATCCGACTGTGGCTCAAGCGACTCCCCGTTGCGGGCCGACCCGGCCACGACCAGACCATCACCATCTCCCGCGGTTCAGCCGACCGGAAGGAACGACGATGAACGCCCCGATTCGCAACTTCCCCAACGACTATCCCTCCGACGAGGCCGCGCGTTGGCCCGACGTTGCGCGCGTGCCCGCGGGACCGACCGTCGGTCTGCGTGGCTCGGTGGCCGCGTGGCTGTTCCGGCATGCTTCACGGCGGGTCGACGTTCGGGTCGAATTCCCCGACGGCGCACTGTCCGGCAAGCGCAGCTCCGACGTCCAGCCCCGCATGATCATCCGCCGGCCCGACTCGTTCGCGCGCCGCGTCGGCGCCGACGGACTGATCGGATTCGGCGAGGCCTTCATGGCCGGCGACTGGACCACCGACGATCTCGTCGGCGCCCTCACCCCGTTCGCGGCGCGGATGGCACACCTGATCCCCCGCCCGCTGCAGGTGCTGCGGGCTGCGGTGTTGCCGAGCCAGCCCCGCTCCGAGGAGAACACCACCGCCAACACTCGCTCCAACATCGCGCGGCACTACGACCTCTCGAACGACCTCTTCGCCACCTTCCTCGACGAGACGATGACCTACTCGAGCGCGCTGTTCGACAACCTCGCGCCCGGGACGCGGCCGCCGTGGTCGGATCTCGCCGACGCGCAGCACCGCAAGATCGACCGCCTCCTCGACCTCGCTCGGGTCGGGCCGGGCAGCCGGGTGCTGGAGATCGGCACCGGGTGGGGTGAGCTCTGCCTGCGGGCGGCCGCACGGGGTGCCACGGTCCGCTCGGTGACCCTGTCGGTGGAGCAGCAACAGCTCGCGCGGCAGCGGGTCGCCGAGGCCGGGTTCGCCGATCGCGTCACCATCGATCTGCTCGACTACCGTCAGGTCGACGGCGAGTACGACGCCGTCGTGTCGGTCGAGATGATCGAGGCCGTCGGCGAGAAGTACTGGCCGATCTACTTCGAGACCATCGATCGGGTGCTGGCGCCCGGCGGCCGGGTGGCGATCCAGGCGATCACGATGCCGCACGACCGGATGGCCGCCTCCCGCAACACCTACACCTGGGTGCACAAATACATCTTTCCGGGCGGCCAGCTGACCTCGTTGCGTGCGCTCGACGCGGTGACCCGCCGCCATACCGACCTCCGGCTGGCCGACGTCCACGCGATGGGGCGTCATTATGCCGAGACCCTTCGGCTGTGGCGCGAGCGGTTCGTCGGCAGTCACGACCGCGTGGCCGAGCTCGGTTTCGACAGCACCTTCATGCGGATGTGGGAGTTCTACCTCGCGTACTCCGAGGCCGGATTCCGGTCCGGCTACCTCGACGTCCACCAGCTTGTCTTCACCCGCGAACCGGCGCAGCACCACCGCGCAGCCCGATGATCGACGTACATGGGTGGGCCGCCTTCGGTGTCATCACCGGAGCGTCGCTGCTGTTCCTTCTCGTTCTCCACGCCGTGACGATGGCGGTCGGTCATCGGATCGGCCGGTACAACGTCGTCGACGTGGCCTGGGGACTCGGGTTCGTCGGTATCGCCGTGCTGTCGCTGATCCTCGGCCCCGGCGACCCGGTGCGCCGCTGGCTGCTGGCCGTGTTGGTCACGGCGTGGGGGCTCCGGTTGACCTGGCACATGTACGTCAAGTCCCTCGGCAAGGGCGAGGACCCGCGCTACACCGAACTGCTGGACCGCTCGGGCGGTTCCGGTCTGGTCGTCGTCGCACGCAAGATCTTTGCCACCCAGGGCATTTCGCAGTGGTTCGTGTCGTTGCCGATCCAGGTGTCGGCGGTCGTCGGCGCCACCCACGGCTGGTGGAACATCGTGCTCGTCGCCGGCATCGCGCTGTGGATTCTGGGACTGACGTTCGAGGCGGTCGGCGATGCGCAGCTGCGCCGGTTCAAGGCCGACCCGGGCAGCAAGGGTCAGATCATGGATCGCGGGTTGTGGTCGTGGACCCGTCATCCGAACTATTTCGGCGACGCCAGCGTGTGGTGGGGACTGTGGCTGATCGCCGCGAGCGCGTGGCCGGGAGTGCTCACCATTCTCTCCCCCATCGCCATGACCTACTTCCTGGTCTACGCGACCGGAGCGAGGTTGCTCGAGGAATCCATGAGTCGCCGACCCGGCTATCCCGAGTATCAGCAGCGGACGTCGTACTTCCTGCCCCGACCGCCCCGGCAGGCAGTGCCATGACGCTCGTCGCGCCGCGGCGCGGGGCCATACCGTTGAGGCGTCAGACTTGTCCGGTTAGGCTGATCGTCGATGACGACCGAGTGCCCGCGGTGACAGCAGACTCCGCATCCGACGTGGCCGCGCTACCGGCCCTGCTCGACCGGATCGCGTCCGGCGACTCCGAGGCGTTCGCACGTTTCTACGACCTGACCAGCGACCGCGTGTATGGCATGGTGGTGCGGGTCCTGCGCGACCCCGGCTACAGCGAGGAGACCACGCAGGAAGTATTCCTGCAGGTGTGGCGGTCGGCAGGCTCGTTCGACCCGCAGGCCGGCTCGGCACTCTCGTGGCTGATCACGCTGGCACATCGCCGTGCCGTCGATCGTGTCCGGTCGGAGACCGCGGCCACCCGTCGGGACACCACCTTCGGCCTGGAGAGCATGCGCTCGACGTTCGACGAGGTCATCGAGGCCGTGGAGACCCGGGAGATCACCCGCGACGTGGTCGGCTGCCTCGAGACGCTGACCGATGTGCAACGCCAGTCGGTCGACCTCGCCTACTATCACGGCCTGACCTACCGCGAGGTCGCCGATCGCCTGTCCGTCGCGTTGCCGACGGTGAAATCCCGCATCCGCGACGGATTGAAACGACTGCGCCGATGCCTGGGAGATCGTGATGTCTGACGACGAGCTCCTCGACCTGGCACCCGCCGTCGGCCTCGACGCGATCGAGGGTGACGAACTGGCCGACGTGAACCGTGCGGTCGACGCCGCCTCGCCCGCCGTCCGCGCGGAATTCAACCGACAGGTCGCGGCGACCCGCGAGGCGATGGCGAACGTGAGCCATGCGACCGCGATGGCACCGCCGGAGACATTGCGCTCCCGGGTCCTGTCCGCCGCACGGGCCGAGGCCGACGATTCCGCGATCACCGAGAACGCCGCACCGCCGGCCGTGCCGACGATGGACGCGACCGTCACCCCGCTGCACCGACGTCGCCAGATCGTGTACCTGGCCGCCGCAGCTGTCGTCGCGATCGCGATCGGCGCCGTCGGCTGGATCATCGGCTCGTCCACGAGTTCGCAGCCCACCCAACCGCCGACTGCCGAACAGGTCTTCTCGGCGAAGGACGTCCGGACATCGTCGGGCGACGTCGCCACCGGTCATGCCACCGTCACGTACTCGGCCTCGACTGATGCCGGCGTGCTCGTGATGAACGACGTGCCCCCACCCCAGCCCGGCACCGTCTATCAGATGTGGCTCGTCGGGCCGAGCGGCGACACCTCGGCCGGCACCATGACCGACAAGGACGTCGCACCGTCGACGACCGCAGTGATCAAGGACATCGGCGACGCCACCTCGCTCGCCTTCACCGTCGAACCTCCCGGCGGCTCCACCCAGCCGACCGGCCCGTTCGTGGCGGAGCTCCCCCTGAGCTGAGAAGCGTTCTCATGCAGGTGGTCTCGCGATCTTCCGTGTTGGTCGCCGGCCAACGGCCAGCGCGCCCAACACTTTCCGGGTGATCCGGTTGACGACGAGCAGCCCTTCCGCTGATCGAGTAGACGACGAGCGCGCGAGGCGGCCCCTCCCGCTGATCGAGTAGACGACGAGCGCGCGAGGAGGCCCCTTCTGCTGATCGAGTAGTCGACGAGCGGCAGCGAGGAGGCCCCTTCTGCTGATCGAGTAGTCGACGAGCGGCAGCGAGGAGGCCCCTCCCGCTGATCGAGTAGTCGACGAGCACGCGACGAGACCCCTCCCGCTGATCGAGTAGACGACGAGCACGCGAGGAGACCCCTCCCGCTGATCGAGTAGACGACGAGCACGCGACGAGACCCCTCCCGCTGATCGAGTAGTTGACGAGCGGCAGCGAGGAGACGTATCGAGATCCCCTGCCACACAACCATTCAGCCACGACACCAACAAACCCCGACCGCCCGAAAAATTCTCTGCACCTTCCTCCACAAACCCCTTGACATCGAACGCCAGTTCGAATACCTTGGATGGCATGAGAACGTCGGGGGAACTCTCACCGCTTGTCGATACACTCCGTGACCTACCCATCGCCCACGATGAGCTGACCAAACGGTCGGCCTTCGACACGACCCAGGCACTGATCGTGATGGGCAACCTGATCGCCCACCACCTGGCGATCATGGTCGGCCACCTCGACCGCCTCGGTGTAGCGAAAGACCACGGCCGCACAATGACCGAACTCTTGATCGTGATGGGCCTGGCACCCGCGGTCGCGGCTCGCCTACAGCGCATCGCCGCCACCCGCGACACCCTGCCCACCCTGCACGCCCACGCCGCCGACGGCGCGATCTCCAGCGAACACGCCGACGCGGTGGTCAAAGGGATGGATCATATTGCCAAGAGATCAGCGGAACCGATCGACGACGCAGCGCGTCTAAGGTTTGTGACAGATCTTCTCGGACAGTTCTTCTCCGGCGCCACCCCCGCCGACATCACCAAACACGCCCGCGCGTTAGGCAACCGGGCCGCCGACGACACCGGCGGCCTGCCCGCCTCGGAAGACCGCAACCTCAACACCCTGTCCAAAGCGTTGACCAGCGACGGACGGCTCGAAGTGCACGCCGACCTCAACACCGACGTCGGCGAAAAGTTCCACGCCGCCATCGAAGAACTAGCCAAACCCCGCCCCGAACCCGACGGCTCCCCCGACGCCCGGTCCACCGAACGTCGCCAAGCCGACGCGCTAGAAACGTTGCTGGACATCGCCGCCCGCGGCGGCGATGCCGCCTCCGCACCGCGCACCCAAACCCTGATCACCGTGCCCGCCGAACGACCCGCAGACGCCGAACTCGAGTTCATGGGGTCGATCACCGAAGCCACCCTGCGCACCCTGACCTGTGACGGCACCATCACCACCATGATCGTCGACGACGAAGCCGTCCCCCTCGACATCAGCCACGACAAACGCCTGTTCCCCGCACCTCTGCGAAGAGCACTGCACCAACGCGATCGGGGCTGCATCAAATGCGGGGCACCCGCCACCCGCTGCCACGCACACCACATCAAACATTGGGCCGACGGAGGCAAAACCTACCTGGAAAACGGCTGCCTGTTCTGCCCCTCATGTCACCACGACGTCCACCACAACGGCTGGGACGTCGTCATGGGACTCGACAAACACCCCTGGCTCATCCCGCCGGCATCCGTCGACCCGCAACGCCGTCCAATCCCCGCCCACAACCGGCGCACCCTCAACCTCGACAACCTGCCCACCGCCGCCTGAACCGAAACCCGGTGACCACAACCGCCAGACCACCACCGCCGACCCCACCCGACCAACCAGCCTGACTGACCCGCCGTCGCTCTTCCGCCGATCGAGTAGGTTCCGAGCCGCTAAGGTGAGGAACCCCCTGCCGATCGAGTAGGTTCCGAGCCGCTAGGCGAGGGACCGTATCGAGATCACCCAACCCCGGTCTCGATACGCAACTCACTTCGTTCGCCGCTACTCGACCAGCAAAAGAGCGACCCACCCGACGCGCGTAAACCCACGTACCCAACGACTTCCCACGCACCCGACCCCCGGCCGGGACCGCATCTGATCCTTGAGAACTCCATAGAGTGAAACACACACGGCACCACACGGTGTCGCGTACCCGACGGCCACCCAAGCCCGGTCACCCAGACCGGACCACAGTGGTGCGCGGTACGCGACACCGGGGCCGGGGCCTGATTGTCCAGCCCCGAGTGCCGACTAGGCCGCCGACTGCACCGGCGCGTTCTTGAGCTCCCGCAACGCAGTTCGCAGTCCTCGCCGCCGACCCGTCGCCGGGTCGACCCCGAAGTGGTTCTGCATACCCTCACGCACCGCAAAGCGCAGCTCCGACGCCGTTTCCGGCGCATCGTCGGACGTCGCCTTCAGCAGTGCGTTCGGCAGCGCGAGCTTCGCGATCGTCCGGAACGACTGGTAATACTGGTTCGCCAGAGATCCCGTGGTGTAGGGCAAGTCGTACTTGTCGCACAGTTCACGGACCCGGACACCGATCTCCTCGTACCGGTAGCTCGGCAGATCGGGGAACAGATGATGTTCGATCTGGTGACTCAGGTTTCCGCTCATGAAGCGCATCAAGGGCCCGGCGCGGAAGTTGGCTGATCCCAACATCTGTCGTAGATACCAGCGGGGTTGATCCTCGTTCTCGTACTCCTCGACGGTGAACTTCTCGGCACCGTCCGGGAAATGGCCGCAGAAGATCACGCCGTACGCCCAATAGTTACGGATGATGTTGGACGTGAAATTGGCGACGATGGTGCTCTTCCAATTCGGGCCCGCGAGCGCCGGAAAGATCACGTAGTCCTTCGCCGCCTGCTTGCCGACCTTGCGTCCGATGATCCGCAGATCCTTGAGTGCCTGCCGGTACGACTTCTCCTTCTTGCGCAGCTTCTCCGTCTCCAGATGGTGTAGCGCCACACCATATTCGAAGAATGTGCCGAGCGTGAGGTTGTAGATCGGATTGCCGATGTTCCACCACTCCCACGGCTGGTCACGCGTGACGCGCAGGATGCCGTAGCCCACGTCGTCGTCCATGCCGACGATGTTCGTGTACTTGTGGTGGACGAAATTGTGGGAGTGTTTCCACTGCACGCTGGGGCATGTGGTGTCCCATTCCCACGACGACGAATGGATCTCCGGATCGTTCATCCAGTCCCACTGGCCGTGCATCACGTTGTGTCCGAGTTCCATGTTCTCGATGATCTTTGCCAGCGAGAGCATCGCGGTGCCGGCCAGCCACGCCGACTTCCGGTTGCTGAACATCAACGCGACACGGCCGCCGGCAGCCAGACTTCGCTGAATCGTGATCGCGCGCCGAATGTAGCGCGCATCCGCAGGCCCCCGGACTTCTTCGATGTCGCGGCGTATCGCGTCGAGTTCCGCCCCGAGCGCCTCGACGTCGGCGTCGGTCAGATGTGCGTATCGGTCGATATCGGTGATCGCCATATCTCCCCCTCTACAGGTCGAGTGTGCATTCTCCGGACACGCTGCTGATGCACGTCTGGATTCGTTCACCTTCGCGGTGCTCCTCGCCATTGCGCAGATCGCGCACGTATCCCTCGGCGAGGGGAACCACACAGGTCTGGCAGATGCCCATCCGGCAACCGAACGGCATCTGGATACCCAGCTTCTCGCCTGCTTCAAGAAGAGTGGTGGCGCCATCTATCTCGGCGGTCTTGTCAGACTTCGCGAACGTCACGGTGCCGCCTTCGCCCCCGACGTCGGTGCGGGCGATGGCGAACCGCTCGATGTGGAGTTGGTCGCGGAGGCCTTCCTCGGCATAGCGCGCCTCGACACTGTCGAGCATCGCAACCGGTCCGCACGCCCAGCACGACCGGTCACGCCAGTCCGGGACCTCCGCATCGAGTTGATCGATGTCGAACTTGCCCTGCTCGCGCGTCAGTTGCAACTGCAGACTGTACGACGTCAGCTCCGTGTCCATCTGCTCGAGCTCGTCGAGGAAGATGACGTTGTCGCGGGTCGGCGCCGAATGGACGTGCACGATGTCGGGCAGTGACTTGCGGGAACTCAACGACCGCAGCATCGCCATCACGGGTGTGATGCCGCTACCCGCGGTCAGGAACAGCACGCTGTCGGGCATCGGTTCGGGCAGATGAAAATCACCCTTCGGCGCGGCCAGCCGGATCACCGTTCCCGGGGTGACGCCGTCTACCAGGTGAGTGGACAGAAAACCGTCGGGATTGGCCTTCACCGTGATCGCGATGGTCTTGTCGGTCGTGTCGCCGATCGACGTCAGTGAGTACGAGCGCCAGTGCCACCGGCCACCCACCTGCAATCCGATGCCGACGTATTGGCCCGCCTTGTACGAATCCGGAAAACCCCATCCCGTCCGGATGACGACCGTCGCCGAATCCTCGGTTTCCCGCACCACCTCGACGACCCGACCGCGCAGCTCCCGAGCCGACCACAACGGGTTGATCAGGTGCAGATAGTCGTCCGGCAGCAACGGCGTGGTGGCCCGGGCAATCAGCCCGCGCACGATGTTGACCTCGGGTTTCTTCGCCTCGACACCTGCCGCCGGGCGTTTGCTCCACTTCAGTAGATCCATTCGGAACACCTCCCAGACCTTGTGCACGACTGTACACAGAAGCTAGGTCGCGAGACAGGTATCTGACAATCTCTGTTGTCGTCGATCCCAGTTGCTCAGATGTCCTCAGGTTTCGCGCAGGACGTTCCCAGATTCGCGCCGTAGCGTGAGAGCCATGACCGCAACCGGCGCGGCGCGGCGCCCCTCCTCCCTCTCACGCGCTGCGCTGGTTGCGGTCACATTTCTCGGTCTCGCGGCCCTTTTGTTCTGGGCCGCGGTGCGAACCGCTCCGGGCCAACGAGTCGACCAATGGCTCCTCGAGGTGTGCCGCACGCTCGCCCCGGTCGACGATCTGCCGCGCATCCTGCAGATCGACGTCGTGACCAGCCCGCTTCTGTGGCTGGTGGTCGCGGTCGCAGTGGTGACGTTGGTCCAGTGTCGACGGTTCCGGTCCCGCACCGATGCCCGCCATGGTGTTGCGACGACCGGGATGCTCCTGGCATTCGCGCCGCTGATGATCCTGCTCGTCCAATTCCTCCGCGATCACGTGCTGACGCGCCCGATGCTGTACCCATGGGTGGCCGAGACCGCCAACTCCGCACCCAGCGGTCATGCCGCGGCAGTCACCGCGATCGTCGTGGTGCTGGCGCTCGCAACGCCGCCGATCCTGCGGCCAGGGGTGATCGTCGTCGGCGGCACCTGGGCCGCGGTCCTCGAGTTCGGCCTGGTCGCCTCCGGCTGGCACCGGCCGAGCGACGTGATCCTGTCGACGCTGCTCGTCGCCGGGATCGGGGTGCTGCTGCCGGACCCGTGGCACTCGGCAGCACATCGCACGCCACCCCGCTGGACCCTGGCGTCACCGGTGCTGATCTCGGTCGCCACCCCGGTCATCGTCGCGATCAGCTATCCGACGATCACGCAGGTCGCGGCCGCCGGAGCCATCGCGACCGTCATGGCGGTCGCGCTGCTCCCGATCGGGTTCGGCCGTCGATCCGTCCCACGAACGGAGGCGCGTCCGCCCACGCAGCGCCCGCACCGGAGTCTCGCACCCACCACGCCCTGAGCTCAGGCAGGCCACACCACGCGTTCGAGCGGCCGACCCTCGGCGAGACGCCGGATGTTGTCGGCGATGTCGTGCACCCGGCTGACGAAGGTGTCCCGGGTGACACCGGACGTGTGTGGCGTCATCAGGAGGTTGGGGAGTTCGCCGAACGGTAGGTCGGACGGTGCGGCAGTGTCGCCGCCGGCCGGATATCGGTACCAGACGTCGACCGCCGCCCCGCCGATCGCGCCGTCACGGAGGGCCTCGTAGAGGTCCTGCTCCACGACCAGCGGGCCCCGTCCGACATTGATGAGTATGCCGTCGGGCCCGAGCTGCGCCAGTTCGGCCGCACCGATCATGCCCATCGTGCGGTCGGTCAGCGGCGCGGACACGACGACGACATCGGACTCCTTGCACAACCGGCCCAGTTCTCCGGTGTCGGCATGCCACTCCAGTCCGCCGCCATCACCGACCCGGCCCGACCCGGTGACCGCGCAGCCACGGGCACCGAGCGCACCCAGCAACTCGGCGGTCCGCCGGCCGATGTGACCGAACCCCACGTAGCCGACCATCGCGCCCCGCATCGTCGAAGGTTGGGCCAGCTGTTGCTGGTAGACCGACGACGCCCAGACCCCCTCACGCAGGGCGCAATCCTGGGTCAGCAGCCCGCGACGCAGCATGACGGCTGCAGCAAGGATGTATTCAGCGATCGAGTCCTCGTGGTGAAACGTGTTGGCCACCTGCGTGTCCGGCGCGAGTTCATCGAAGCTCACCTTGTCGGTTCCGGCGCCGCCGGTGTGCACGAGCCGCAGTCCACGGGCCGCCCGCGCCATCGCCGGGGTGACCCGGCCGCCCACATAGACGTCGGCGTCGGCCAGGTCCACCACCAGTGCGTCCTCGTCGAATCGCTGATGCCAGGACAGCTCGATGTCCGACGCCAACAACAACGAGATCAACAGTTCCCGGTGCGGCAGCAGATTGGTCTCTCCGACAACAACCTTCACGTATTCCTCCTCGCCATTCACATTCCCGCATGCGCGGCCGTTCAGCGGCGGACCAGCGCGGGGCGCTTGCTGTCGAACGACCAGTTCGGGATGAGGAACTGCATCCCGATCGCGTCGTCGCGGGCGCCGAGTCCCTCGGAACGGTAGAGCCGGTGGGCGGCGTCGACCTGGTCCATGTCGAGTTCGACACCGAGCCCGGGGCGGTCCGGCACCGTGAGATATCCGTCGACGATCTCGTAGGGATCGACGGTGAGTCGCTGGCCGTCCTGCCAGATCCAGTGGGTGTCGATGGCGGTGATGTCACCCGGCGCAGCGGCGGCGACGTGGGTGAACATCGCCAACGACACGTCGAAGTGGTTGTTGGAGTGCGATCCCCACGTCAGGCCCCATGCGTCGCAGATCTGCGCCACCCGGACCGAACCCGCCATCGTCCAGAAGTGCGGGTCGGCGAGCGGGATGTCGACGGCGTTGGTGCGGATGGTGTGACCGAGTTCCCGCCAGTCGGTGGCGATCATGTTGGTGGCCGTGGGCAGGCCGGTGGCGCGCTTGAACTCGGCCATCATCTCCCGGCCCGAGTAACGGCCCTCCGGCCCGACGGGGTCCTCGGCATAGGCGACCACATCGCGCAGGCGCCGCCCGATCCGGATCGCTTCCTCGAGCAGCCAACCGCCGTTCGGGTCGAGCGTGACCCGGGCCGTCGGAAAGCGCTCGGCGAGGGCGGTGACCACGTCGGCCTCCTCGTCGGGCGAGAGCACACCGCCCTTGAGCTTGAAATCGGCAAAACCATAACGCTTCTGCGCGGCTTCGGCCAACGCGACGACACCGTCGGCATCGAGCGCCTCCTGATGACGAAGGCGCAGCCAGTCGTCGGTCTCGTCGGCACCGTCGGCGTAGTCGAGGGTGGTCTTCGTCCGGTCGCCGACGAAGAAGAGGTAACCGAGGGCGGCGACCCGGTCGCGTTGCCGGCCCTCGCCGAGCAGCGCGGCGACCGACACCTGCAAATGCTGACCCAGTAGGTCGAGCAGCGCCGACTCGACGGCGGTCACCGCGTGGATGGTGACCCGCTGATCGAAGGTCTGGTCGCCACGGCCACCCTTGTCTCGGTCGGCGAACGTGCGGCGGATGTCGGCGAGTACGGCGTTGTGGTCGCCGATGCCGCGGCCTTCCACGATCGGACGGGCGTCCTCGAGCGTGGTGCGGATCGGTTCGCCGCCGGGCACCTCACCGACACCCTGATTGCCCTCGGAGTCGGTGAGGATCACCAGGTTGCGGGTGAAGAACGGGGCGTGGGCGCCGGAGAGGTTGAGCAGCATGCTGTCTCGGCCGGCAACCGGCACCACGCGCATCTCGGTGACCACCGGGGTCGTTGTCGTCATTGGATTTCCTTTCCGAGGTTCTGTCTGGGCTCTGCCGGCGAGTTCTGCGAGAGCCGTTGTCAGAGAAGCTGTTGACCGATGAGCAGGACCGCGCCGACACACGACATCCCGATCGACACGAACCGCAGCCGGTCCTTGTCGAGATGCCGGTTGACGAAGCGGGAGGCCACGTAGCCGAGCACGACGGCCGGGATCAGGGCCAGGAACACGCGGGCGATGTCGGGGTGCAGGTTACCGGTCGCCGCGAGCGCGCCCACCGACATGAGGCTGCCCACCAGGAAGAACGCGCTCATGTTGCTGCGCACGGCTGCGCTCTCGGCGCCCGACAGGACCAGTGCCATCGGCGGTCCGCCGATCGACGTCGCGGTGCCGAGCAGCCCCGACGCCGCGCCGGCGGTCGCGAGGTTGCGTTTCTCCGGTGCCGGCTGCCAGCCGAGGCCGGCGAGCACGACGCCACCGAGCACGACCGCCGCCAACAGCAGCGACAGTCCTCGCGTCGGTAGCCACACCAGCAGCAGTGCACCGGCGATGGTCCCGGGAATCCGGCCGATCAACGCCCAGCCGGTACCACGCAGGTCGAGACTCTCCCGTTCGCGGATCACCACCATCAGCGTGACGACGGTTGCGGCCATGATCAGGGTGCCCGGCAGCAGCGAGGGCTCGATGAGCGCCACGACGGGAGCGGCGAGCATCCCCATGCCGAAACCGATCGACGCCTGCATGCACGAGGCGATGCAGACGGCGACGGCGATGACGGCGAATGCCACGACGCTCACGCTCGAATGCTCACGCGACCGCGGGCATGCCGAGCCCGACGCGACCTCGCGGGTGATAGCACTCGGCGATGTGTCCGGCCTCGGCGTGATCGGTCACCGTCGGCGGGACCGCGGTCGCGCAGAGGTCGGTGGCGTGCGCGCAGCGGGTGCGGAATCGGCAGCCCGACGGCGGGTTGAGCGGCGACGGCACCTCCCCGCTGAGCAGGATGCGCTCGCGGCGTGTGGCCGGGTCCAGCGTGGGCGCCGCCGACATCAGTGCCTCGGTGTAGGGATGTGCGGGATTGTCGAACACGGATTCGGTGCAACCGGTTTCGACGATCCGGCCGAGGTACATGACAGCGACCCGGTCGGCGACGTGGCGCACCACTGACAGGTCGTGCGAGATGAAGATGTAGGAGATGCCGAGTTCCTGCTGCAGCTCGTTGAGCAGGTTGAGTACCTGTGCCTGCACCGACAGGTCGAGCGCGGAGACCGGCTCGTCGCAGATGATGACCTCGGGGTTGAGCGCCAACGCGCGGGCGATGCCGAGTCGCTGGCGCTGGCCGCCGGAGAACTCCTGCGGGCTGCGGTGCTCGTCGCTGGGCCGCAGACCGACGAGATGCAACAGTTCCCGGACGCGGGCGGCGCGGTCCCGTTTGCGCGGGTACAGGTCCCGGTGGGTGCGCCAGGGCTCGGCGATGATCTCCGCGGCGTTCATCCGATTGTTCAGTGACGCATACGGATCCTGGAACACCATCTGCACCTTGCGGCGCAACGCCATCAGATCCTTGCCCTTGAGACGGAAGGGGTCGGTGCCGTCCCAGCGCACGGTGCCGTTGTCCGGGCGTTCGAGCATCATCAGGGTGCGGGCGAGAGTGGACTTGCCGCAACCGGATTCGCCGACGAGCCCGAGGGTTTCGCCGCGACGCAGGTCGAGGTCGATGCCGTCGAGGGCGCGCAGTTGTGTGCGGCCCGACTTGCCGGGCACGGTGAACGTCTTGCCGACGCCGCGGACCTCGAGGACCTGGGGTTCGGTGCTCGCGGACCCCGGTGCATCGGTCAGTGTTGCCTCAGACATTGCTGGTCTCCTCGGAGAAGTGGCAGGCGGCCTTGCGGCCGTCGCCGACGGAGGTCAGTTCCGGACGCTGCTCGACGCAGAGCGCTCGTGCGAGCGGGCACCGCGCCTGATAGACACAGCCGGACGGAATGGAATGCAGGTCGGGTGGGGTGCCGCCGATCGACTTGAGGTCGGACCCGCGCACGGCGCTGACCGGCACCGAGTCCAGCAGGCCCTTGGTGTAGGGATGCTTCGGATTCCCGAACACCTCGGCGACCGGTCCGGTCTCGACGACGTTGCCGGCGTACATGATCGCGACACGATCGGCCTGCTCGGCGACGAGAGCGAGGTCGTGGGTGATGAGTACGACGGCCATGTCGTGCTCGGCGCGAAGGCGCTGCAGCAGCGCCATGATCTGCGCCTGCACCGTCACGTCGAGCGCGGTGGTCGGCTCGTCGGCGAGCAGCACCTTCGGGCTCAACGCCACGGCCATCGCGATCAGCAGGCGCTGGCGCATGCCGCCGGAGAACTGGTGCGGATAGGAGTCGATGCGCGCCTCCGGCTCGGGGATGCCGACGTGGCGCATCAATTCGATGGCCTCGGCCCGCGCCTGCTTCCGCGACATCTTGCGATGAATACGGAACGGCTCGGCCAGCTGTGTGCCGACCGGGTACACCGGGTTGAGCGCGGTGAGCGCGTCCTGGAACACGATGGCCAGTTCGGTGCCGGCCAACTGCCGGCGTACCGAATCCTTGGCGGTCACCAGGTCGACGTCGTCGAGGGTGATCGAACCCTCGGAGATGTCGGCGATCGGGTCGAGCAGACCGACCAGCGCCTGCGCCGTCATCGACTTGCCGCATCCGGATTCGCCGAGCAGGGCGAGGGTTTCGCCGCGGCGGGCGACGAACGACACGTGGTCGACGGCGCGGACGGTGCCGGTGGGGGTCCGCAGGTCGACGGTCAGATCGGAGACGTCGAGTGCGACACGGTCATCGGCTCGGGCATCGGGCCGGTCGAGAATGGGAGCGCTCATCGCACAGCCTTTCGTGACGAGAAGAGGTTCCGGCGGGCCTTGGGTGTGGTCAGGCGCCACCGCTGGCCGGGGTCGGTCGCGATGCGGGCCCATGCGGCCAGGATCGTCGCCGACACTGTCGTGATGACGATCGCGACACCGGGGAAGAACGACAGCCACCAGGCGGTCTGCAGGTAGGAACGGCCTTGCGAGACCATCAGGCCCCAGCTGATCTCCGGCGGCTGGATACCGATGCCCAGGAACGACAGTGACGATTCGGCCAGCATGACGTAGCAGAAGTCGAGCGTGGCGACGGTCAGCAGCGTCGGCAACAGGATGGGTAGGACGTGTCCGCGCACGATCTGCCCGCTACTCGCGCCGAAAGTCCTTGCCGCATCCACGAACACCCGACTCTGCAACTCTGCCGATTCCGCTCGGGCGGTACGGAGATAGATAGGGATGCGGGTGATCGCCAAGACGGCCACGATGTTCGCGGCACTCGGGGAGAACACGAACAGCACGACGACTGCGAGCAGCAGTGACGGGAAACTCATGATGATGTCGGCGATGCGCATCGCGGTGGTCTCCCGCCACCCGCGGTGATAGCCGGCCCACATGCCGATGGCCGAGCCGATGACGCAGGAGATGATCACCGCGGGTACCGAGACCAGCAGAGTGGTCTGGCAGGCCACGATCAGTCGGGCGAGCATGCTGCGGCCGAGCGGGTCGGTGCCGAGGATGTTCATCCAGCCGGTGTCGATACTGAACGGCGGCAGGTTGGATTCGTCGAGGTTCTGGTCGGTGGCGGCGTTGCCGACCAGCCACGGGCCGAAGGCGGCGACCAGCAGGATGACGAACAGGATGGCTGCGGCGACGGTGGCGAACTTGTCGCGCAACAGCAGTCGCCACAGCGGCATCTGCCCGGAGGGCACCTTCCGGGTGGCGACCGAGTCGCCCATCGGGTCGGTCGATGCGACGGGACTGGTGGTGTCGAGGGGTTCGGTGACTATGGACATGGTGTGCTCCTTCGGTTCCCGGTCCCCTAGACCGTTGCCTTGTCGCGAACTCGCGGATCGAGCAGGGCCAGTACCGCGTCGATCGCGATGTTGAGGATGAAGATGCTGACGGCGGTCAGCAGGACGGCCGCCTGCAGGACGGCGAAGTCGCGTTGCAGGATCGAGTCGATCATCAGCTTGCCGATACCGGGCCAGCCGAAGATCGCTTCCACCACCACCGCGCCGTTGATGAGTCCGACGGCGAGGTCGCCGGCGACGGTCAGCGCCGGAGCGGCGGCGTTACGCAGCGCATGGTGGGTGACCACCCGCAGATCGCCGGCTCCCTTGCTGCGCGCCACCTTCACGTAGGGCGCCGACAACGCCGACACCATCGCCCCGCGCACCACCTGGGTGAGGACGCCGAGTGGCCGGATCATCAGCGTCGCGATCGGCAACACCCAGGCCAGCACACCACCGGTGCCCGAGGTGGGCAGCCAGCCGAGCACGACGGCGAAGATCCAGATGCCGGTGATGGCGAACCAGAAGTCGGGGACGCTGGCCGCGGTCATAGAGAGCAGGCTGGAGAATCGGTCGGCGAGCGAGTTGGGCCGGTAGGCGGCCCAACAGCCGATGATGACCGCACCGAGGATCGACAGCAGCAAGGTGAAGAAGGCCAGCTGCAGGGTGGCCGGGAAGGCCTTGAGCGCCATGCCCGCCGCTTCCTGCCCGGTCTTGAGCGACTCGCCGAAGTCGAGGTGGATGACGCCCGACAGGTAGTCGAACATCTGCTGCCAGATCGGCTTGTCGAGTCCGTGGGCCGCGGCGAACTCAGCCCGCTGGTCAGGGGTCGCCGAGACCGGTAGGTAGAGGTTGGTGGGATCGCCGGTGAGTCGGGCCATGAAGAACACGCCGAACAGGACGATGATCAACGGGATCAGGCTGGTGATCATCCGGCGCCGGAGGAAGGTGAGCATCGGTCGTCGCCTCGGTTTCAGTCGTTACGGGGTTGGGCGTGGGTCATGTCGGCGAGGTGCATCTCGTCACCGGTGGCCGAATTGGGTTGGTAGGAAACCTTGTTCGACTTGGCGAGCACGGCTTCCATGTGTGCGATGTAGGCGTACTGGCGGATCTTGGTCGGCTCATCGGCGAGCACCTGCGCCAGCGCATTCTGTCGCGCGTCGCCGGTCAGGGCTTCGGCCGCGGTGATCTCCTTGTCGTATGCCGCTGTGCCGTAGGTGCTCTGGTAACCGTCGGACAGCATGTACTGATCGAGGGTGAACTGGGTGTCACCGGCCTGGTTGCCGTGCTGCACCATCAGCAGCACCGGACCGGAACCGGGCACGAACGGCCTTGTCTGATACTGCATCTGACCCGAGGTGTCCATCATCTCGATCTTGACGTCGAGCCCGATCTTGCTGAGCGAGTACTGGATCGCCTCGATCGTCTCGTTGATCTTGGGGAACTGGCCGGTGCGGCCGATGAGTCGGATGGTGCGGTTGACGGGCACACCGTCGGCGCGGGCCTCGTCGATCAGCTTCTTGGCCTTGGTCAGGTCGTACGGTGTCGGGGTGAGCTGATCGTTGTAGCCGACGATGCCCTTGCCGACGAGTTCCGCGGCGGGTTTGCCGAGGCCCTGGAAGAGCGCCTTGACGATGCCGGCCCGGTTGATGGAGTAGTCGATGGCCTCACGGACCCGGTAGTCGTCGAGCGGGGCGTCGGTGGCCTGCATGCGCAGCGCCGTCGTCTCGTTGTTGACGTACGCGATGCCGAGGTCGCCGGCACCGTCTTCGGGTCCGAGCGACGTCGCCAGATCGGCTTCGTCGTTGGCGACCATCGCGGCGCGCACACTGCCTTCGGCGCGCCACTGATAGACGGCGCGGGTGTAGGCCGGCTTCGGGCCGTGATAGTCGGGATTGGCCTTGAGCGCGATCCGCTGGCCGGAGTCCCAGAAGTCGACCATGTACGGCCCGGTACCGATGGGCTCACGCACCTTGGCGTTCGCGTCGGTGGTGTGCGGGACCATCTCGATGAAGGAGACGCGCAGCGGCAGGATCGGGTCCGGCGCCTCGGTGCGCATCTGGACGGTGTGGTCGTCCAGCGCGGTGACGTCGATCGTGCTGTCGTCGAAGACGTAGCCGTTGACGTCGCAGCCGATCGCCCCGTTGAAGGTGCGCTTGATGGAGAACGCGGCGTCGGCGGCGGTGAAGGGCGCGCCGTTGGAGAAGGTGACGCCCGATACGGTGGTGAACTGCCAGACGTTCGGCTCCACCTGGCGCCACGAGCTCGCCAGCAGCGGCTTCAGGTCGCCGGTGGTGGGGTCGCGTTCGATGAGCGGCTCGGTGATGTTCGAGCGGACGACGACGCCGGTGGCGGTCAGGGACGCGTCGCACGGCTCCAGGGTGGGCGGCTCCTGCGGGAGAACGATGCGGAGGGTGTCGGGGCTTGCGCTCTCGCTCGAGGTGGTGTTGGCGACGCTGCAGCCGCTGACGGCCAGCATCGCCGCCGCGGAGACTGCCAGCGCGCCGGCAATCCGGCGGCGCGGGGATCGCAGAGATGCGATCTGCATGGGGACCTCCGATGAGAAGACTGCGAGTGATTCACTGCGTGTGAACCGAGGGGGGCGGTACCGCCGCTTGTGACGGTAGACACACGCTAAGAGCGCTCGAACGACGGCGTCAACAGCACAAAACCGCAGGAAGTGGCGATTTCGGGGCGTTTCGACCGCTCGCGCGGCCTGCGTCGGTCGTCGGGAATTCGACCCAAAACCGGCGCTGACCTGTCGGTTCCCCGGGCCCGGTTGCGCCGGTCGAATCGACCCACCGGACATCGATACAGGTTGGGTATCGATCCATGTTATTTACGTGTTGGACGGGTATACGGACGGCCTCTTACGGTTGATTCATCCACCAAGGACCGCGTCATGGTCCCGGCCGTCGAGGAGGACGGATGAGCAGCAGTCTCGTGAACACCGCGGTATCTACCGATACCGTTGCTGGACAACATCTTCGGCCGTCAACCGGGAGGGTCTTGCAGGTCGGCCCGCTCAAGCCCTCGCTCGAGGAGCAGCTGGCCGGCACCTATGGCGCCGAGCGCCTGCCCGACGGGGCCGCTCGGGCGCCGTTCCTGGCCGAGCACGGAGCTGAGGTCACCGCCGTCGTGACCTCGGGGCGCACCGGCGTCGATGCGGCGCTGATGGCCGAGCTGCCCGACCTCGGCGCGATCGTCCACTTCGGCGTCGGCTACGACACCACCGATGTCGAGCGCGCCACCGAGCTCGGCATCGGCGTCAGCAACACCCCCGACGTGCTCACCGACTGCGTGGCCGACACCGCCGTCGCGCTGGTGCTCGACACCATGCGCGGGTTCACCGCCGCCGACCGCTTCGTCCGCGCCGGACGCTGGCCGGCAGAGGGGAATGTCCCACTCACCCGCAAGGTCTCCGGCGCCGCGGTCGGCATCCTCGGCCTCGGCCGGATCGGGTCGGCCATCGCGCAGCGCCTGTCGGCGTTCGGCTGCCGGATCGCCTACCACAACCGTCGGGAGATCGAGGGCTCGCCGTACCGCTATGCCGCCTCACCGGCCGAGCTCGCCGCGACGGTCGATGTGCTCATCGTCGCCGCCGCGGGCGGTTCCGGAACCCGCCACCTCGTGGACCGGGAGGTCCTGGAATCGCTGGGGGTCAACGGTTTTCTGATCAACGTGGCTCGTGGCAGCGTGGTCGACGAGGACGCGCTCGTCGAGCTGTTGGCGTCGGGCGGCATCGCCGGCGCCGGCCTGGACGTCTTCGCGAACGAACCACAGGTGCCCGACGAACTGATCGCCATGGACAACGTGGTACTGCTGCCCCACCTCGCGAGCGGCACGGTCGAGACGCGCGCGGCGATGCAGGAGCTCACGGTGCAGAATCTCGACACCTTCCTGCGGACCGGCGACCTCGTCACCCCCGTCGTCGCACCCGCGAAAACCCCGCGCGCAAAGGACATCCGATGACCGTCATCCTGAGTTACCAACCCACCGCCGAGGGACGCGGCGCGTTGCCGTTCGGCTTCGCCGAGGCGCGGATGCGTGCCACCGATGTGCTGGTCGTCGCCGACGGCGACAGCGCCACCTCCCCGGACATGCTGGTCGATCTCGAAAAGGCCCGCGAGACGGCCTCGGCCGTCGACGTCGCCTACAAGGTCATCGAGAACGACAAGAGCCTGTCCCACGCCGATCAGCTCGTCGACGCGTCCTACGACGATGACGTCGAGCTGCTCGTGATCGGTCAGAAGCGCCGCTCCCCCGTCGGCAAACTGTTGACCGGCAGTGTCGTGCAACGGGTACTGCTCGACGCCCAGTGCCCGGTCGTCGCGGTGAAGCCGCCGGTCCTGCCGGCCACCTGACCGGGGACTGATCTACGGCGCCGACCACTCCCGTTCGGGCAGAACGTCTTTCATCAGACGGACCAGTGCCGGGTTGGGATTGTCGCCGCGCCAGGCAACGTTCATCTGCACCGGCCGGTCGCGGATGGCGCTCACGTCCTTGAACACCACCCCGTCGGGATGCATCGTCATCGCCGACTCGGGCACCAGCGCCATCCCGAGGCCGGAATGCACCAGCACCAGCATGGTGTGCACCTGCGTCACGTACTGGACGTAGCGCGGTGATGCGCCGACGGCGGTGAAGGTGCTGATGAGCAGTTCGTTGAAGTAGCGGGCGTCGACCGGCGAGTACATGATCACCGGCTGTCCGTCGAAGTCCTCGATGGCCAACTGCTCCACCGCCGCCAGATGATGGTCGGCCGGCAAGGCCGCCACCAGGCGCTCGTGATGCAGCGGCCGGGTGTGGATACCCGGCCGGGACACCGGCGGGCGGACGATCCCGAGGTCCAGATCGCCGCCGGCGAGCGCCTCGATCTGCGCCGAGGTGACCATCTCGCGGAGCACCAGTCGCACGTCGGGCAGCCGCTCGCGAGCGGTCTGCATGAGGCGTGGCAGTACCGCACGCGCCGACGCGCCGGTGAAGCCGATGTTCACGGTGCCCAGGTCTCCGGCGGGCACGCGACGCACGGTGAGTTCGGCGCTCTCGGCCAGCGCGACGATCCGTCGGGCGTCGGGCAGGAACGCCGAACCCGCGGATGTCAACGAGACAGCACGGCTACTGCGTTCGATGAGTTGCACACCCAATTCGTGCTCGAGCTGCTGGATCTGGCGGCTCAGCGGCGGCTGGGTCATGTGCAAGCGCTCGGCGGCCCGCCCGAAATGGAGCTCTTCGGCGACCGCGATGAAACACGAGAGGCGCGACAGGGAAAACATGTATCCACTTTCGGCATCGCAACGCCGCGATCTACGACGTCGTGCGGATCACGCTAGTGCATGCGCCGTCGCGGGCCTCCGGAACCTCACGTTCACCTGACTCGGCTAGCGTCTGCGGTCATGTCCGATCCTGGAGGTGATCCCGAACTCCGCCGGTCCCTGGGTGTCGGCGACGCGGTGATGATCGGACTCGGATCGATGATCGGCGCCGGGGTCTTCGCGGTGCTCGGGCCGGCCGCGCAGGCGGCCGGATCGGGCCTGCTCGTCGGACTGGCCATCGCCGCGGTGATCGCCTATTGCAACGCGACGTCGTCGGCCCGGCTGGCGGCGGTGTACCCAGTGTCCGGCGGGACCTATGTGTACGGGCGTGAACGCCTCGGCGAGTTGTGGGGGTATCTGGCCGGCTGGTGTTTCGTCGTCGGTAAGACCGCGTCGTGCGCGGCGATGGCCCTGACCGTCGGGGCCTACGTGTGGCCGCGGTACGCGCACGCGGTGGCCGTTGCGGCGGTGGTGTTCGTGACGGCGGTGAACTACCGCGGTATCCAGAAGTCGGCGTTGGTGACCCGGGGCATCGTCGCGCTGGTGCTCGCGGTGCTGGCGGCGGTGGTGATCGCAGCGGTGTCCTCGACGCCCGACGACGCATCGCAGCACCTGGGGCTCGGAGACGACGCGACGGTGTATGGGGTACTGCAGGCGGCGGGACTGCTGTTCTTCGCGTTCGCGGGGTACGCCCGGATCGCCACGCTCGGTGAGGAGGTGCGCGATCCGGCCCGCACCATCGGCCGCGCGATCCCGACCGCGCTCGGAATCGTGCTGGTGGTCTACGTGGCGATCGCGGTGTCCGCGCTGGCGGTGCTCGGCCCGACGGGCTTGGCCGATGCGACCGCGCCGCTGGTGGAAACGGTTCGGGCCGCCGGCGTTCCCGCGTTGGTGCCGGTCGTGACGGTCGGTGCGGTGATCGCGGCCGTGGGGTCGCTGCTGGCGATGGTGCTGGGCGTCTCCCGCACCACCCTGGCAATGGCTCGCGACGGGCATCTGCCGCGCTGGCTGGCCGCGGTGCATCCGCAGCACCGGGTTCCGCACCATGCCGAGCTCGCGATCGCCGTGGTGGTCGCCGTGCTCGCGGCCACCGCCGATGTGCGTGGCGCGATCGGGTTCTCGTCGTTCGGGGTGCTGCTCTACTACGCCATCGCAAATGCCTCGGCGGCGACCCTGAGCGGCGAGGAGCGGCGACCGCCGCGGGCGGTGACGACACTCGGCCTGCTCGGCTGCGTCGTCCTTGCTGCGACCCTCCCGATCGGGTCGGTTGTCACCGGTGTGGTCGTCGTGAGCGCGGGCGTCGCGGTGTTCTTCGCACGGCGCGGAAAAACTCGGCCCGAGACGTAGCACCTGGAGTCCACTCTGGCTTGTATGAAGACCATCGGCGTGCGTGAACTCAGACAAC
Organism: Gordonia sp. LMA484; assembly: GCF_058129505.1. NCBI lineage: Bacteria > Bacillati > Actinomycetota > Actinomycetes > Mycobacteriales > Gordoniaceae > Gordonia > Gordonia sp. LMA484. The sequence goes on along the minus strand of NZ_CM176700.1, from coordinate 5,936,225 downwards.
ACGCGTCTCGCTACTTGGCCCGGGTCGAGGCCGGCGTGCTGATACCGGCCAGTCGCCCGGGAATTCTCGATGCGATCGATCGGGATCGCTTGCCCGGCGGGGATCTGTCTGAGGTGCTCGATCAGATCCGCGAAGAACGATGATCTACGTCGATACCTCGGCGTCGGCGAAATTGTTGATTCGTGAGAATGAAACCGATGCCCTGATCGCCTGGTTCGGGGGAGCACTCTGACGAGCCGGTCGCGATCAGTGCGTTGGGCCGGATCGAGTTGGTGCGCACGGCTCTGCGTGGCGAGTCTCAGGGACTCCCGGAACGAGCGCGAACACTACCGTCAGCACTGGACATCATCCCGCTCGGCGACGACGTCATCGGCGCCGCGGAGACCATCGCCCCGCCGACTCTGCATTCTCTGGACGCCATCCACCTCGCAGCAGCCGTTCACATCCGGCGAGAGCTCTCCACATTCGTCGCATGCGACCAACAGCTGCTCGATGGCTGTCGCGCACTGGACCTGCCGACAATGTCACCAGGGCGGTCGTAGCCGCCTGATCGGCCGGCGGAATGGGCACAATCATCCCCGTGAGCACGATCCGAGGGATATTTCCCTCGGACACTGCTGACGGGTCCGATTTCAGCCATTCACCATCGCGGACAGTTGTTCTCGAAGTCCGGGTCGATCGACTGCATGTAGCCGGTGTCGTCGCGGTCGCGGATGCCGCAGTCGAGATACTGCTGATGCAGCGCGGCCAGCGCGTCCTCGTCGATCTCCACACCCAGACCCGGACCGGTCGGTACCGGGACCGCACCGTCGACGAAGCGCAGCGCGCCCGGCTTGACCACGTCCTCGGACTTCCACGGCCAGTGGGTGTCGCACGCGTAGGTGAGGTTCGGTGTGGCGGCCGCCAGGTGAACCATCGCGGCCAGGCTGATGCCGAGATGGGAGTTGGAGTGCATCGACAAGCCCATGCCGAACGTGTCACAGATGCCGGCCAGCAGTCGGGACCGCTGCAGGCCACCCCAGTAGTGGTGATCCGAGAGCACCACGGACACCGAGTTCTTCGCGACCGCGGGCTTGAGATGGTCGAAGGCGACCACGCACATGTTGGTGGCCAGCGGCATCTTCGCCTCGGCCGCCACCTCGGCCATCCCGTCGAGTCCGGGCGTGGGGTCTTCCAGATATTCGACGATGCCGTCGAGTTCGGCGGCGACGCGCACGGAGGTGTCGACGGTCCATGCCGCGTTGGGGTCCAGACGCAGAGGGACTCCGGGGAACTCGGCACGCAACGCCTTGATCGCCGCGACCTCCTCGTCCGGCGGGAAGACACCACCCTTGAGTTTGATGGCGGTGAAGCCGTACTCGTCGATCATCCTGCGGGCCTGCCGAACGAGTCCCGCGGGATCGATGGCCTCGCCCCACTCATCGTCCGCGGCACCCGGATGACCGGCCCATTTGTAGAACAGATACGCGCTGAACGGCACCCGATCACGCACGGCGCCGCCGAGCAGGTCGCTGACCGGCCGGCCGAGCTCTTTGCCCTGGACGTCGAGGCAGGCGACCTCGAACGGCGAGAACACCCGGTCGGTGGTGCTGGCCGTCGTGATCATGCCGGCCACCCCGTCACCGCCGGTCACCGAGAGCGTGGCGACCTTGCGGTCGATCGCATCGCGAATACCGTTGAGAGCAAACACATCGAGCCCGATTATGGCCTCTCCGGCCGCCTCCATCCGGACCAGATGGGCAGTGTCGGCGTAGGTCTCCCCGACGCCTCGTAGGCCACCGGCGGTCTCGATCCGGATGATCGCCCGCAATGCGTACGGTTGATGTACTCCGACCGTGTTGAGCAGCGGGGGGTCGACGAACGCCACCGGCGTGACGGTCACCGCGGTGATGGTGGTGTTGCTCATCAGACGGCGGCATTCGCGGCGAGGGATCCCGCCAGCACGGATCGTCCGGCCACGGTGATCCGGCCGAGTTCGGCCTGATGCTCCGGCGTCGGCTGCACCAGCGGTGCACGCACCGGACCGGCGTCGATGCCCTCCATCGTCACGCCGTGCTTGACGAGGGACACCGCGTAGCCGGGCACCTTGTTGCGGAGCCGCACGAGCGGGTGGAAGAAGTCGCGGAGCAACGCCTCGGCGAGGTCGGTATCGCCGGTCTCCAGCGAATTGTAGAAGGCCAGAGCCAGTTCCGGCGCAAACGCAAAGGTCGCCGACGAATAGAGGGTCACGCCGATGGCCCGGTAGGCCTGCTGGGTGATCTCCGCGGTCGGCAGGCCGTTGAAGAACAGGAACTCCTTGCCGGAGTCGGCCAGCGCGGCCTTCACCGCGATGACGATGCGAGCGACATTGTCCAGATCGCCGGTGCCGTCCTTGAACCCGATGACGGTGGGCAGCTTCGCGACCTGCACCGCCGACGCCTCGTCGAACACGGCGTTGCTGCGGTTGTAGACGATGACCGGCAGGTCGGTCACATCGGCCACCGCACGGGTGTACTCGACCAGACCGGCCGCCGGCATGGTCACCAGGTAGGGCGGGAGCAGCAGGATGCCATCGGCACCATGGGCTTTCGCGCTGGCCGCGAACTCCTTCGCCTGCACCACAGAGCCACCCGCGCCGGCGAAGACGGGCACACGCCCGGCGACCGTGTCCACGGCACACTGCACGATCTTCCCGAACTCGGCGAGCCCGAGAGCATGGAATTCTCCGGTGCCGCAAGCGATGAATACGCCGCCGGGTCCGGCCGCGACACCGCGGGCGATGTGCTCGGCGAGACGGTCGTAGTCGACCTCACCGGAACTGTCGAACGGGGTGACGGGGAAGAACAGGACGCCGTCGAGCATGGGGACTCCTAGAGGTGAAAAGGTATGGGGGTGATGGTCAGTCGCGGGTGAGTTCGCCGTCGATGCGGCGCCAGATCCGTTCCGGGTTGCCGTCGGCGATCGCGGCCGGCAGCAGACCCGACGGCACGTCCTGGTAGGCGACCGGCCGCAGGAAGCGTTCGATGGCCAGCGATCCGACGGAGGTGGAGCGGCTGTCGGAGGTGGCCGGGTACGGGCCGCCGTGCACCATCGCGTGGCCGACCTCGACGCCGGTGGGCCACCCGTTGAACAGGATGCGGCCGGCCTTGAGTTCCAGCAGTTCCAGCAGGGCCCCGGCCTGGTCGTGGTCGGTGTCGTCGGCGTGGATGGTCGCGGTGAGCTGACCCTCGAGTTCGGCGGTGACGTCGCGGACCTGGCGCTGATCACGGCACTTCACGATGAGGCTCGACGACCCGAAGATCTCCTGCTGCAATGTCTCCGATGCGAGGAACTCGTCGGCGTCGGTGACGAACAGGGCGGCCCGGCAGACGTTGGGGTCCGACGACTCGGCACCGCGAGCGACCGTCTGTGCGGCGCCGGTGAACTCGTCGACGCCGTCGACGTAGCTGCGGGCGATGTTCGGGGTGAGCATCGGCGTCGGGGTTGCCTGGCTCATCGCCTCGGCCGCGGCATCGACGAAGGTGTCCAGGTCGGGGCCGTCGACGGCGATGACGAGTCCGGGGTTCGTACAGAACTGACCCGACCCCATCGTCAACGATCCGATGAACGCGCGACCGAGGTCGGCGGCGCGCTCGCGCAGTGCGCCGGCGAGCGGATAGACGGGGTTGATCGAGCTCATCTCGGCGTACACCGGGATCGGCTCCGGTCGCGACGCGGCGGCCCGCACGAGTGCCGTTCCGCCCGAACGCGAACCGGTGAAGCCCACGGCCTTGATGTTCGGGTCGGTCACGAGCGCGATGCCGAGTTCCTTTCCGCTGCCGAACAGCAGTGAGAACGTACCGGCGGGCATCCCGGTGGCGGTGACGGCCTCGGTGACGGCGCGGCCGACGAGTTCAGAGGTGCCGGGGTGGGCGTCGTGTGCCTTGACGACCACCGGGCAGCCGGCGGCGAGCGCCGACGCGGTGTCACCACCGGCGACGGAGAAAGCGAGCGGGAAGTTGCTGGCGCCGAAGACGGCGACTGGCCCGAGCGGGATCTTGCGCTGGCGGATGTCGGCGCGCGGCAGCGGAGTGCGGTCCGGCCGGGCGGGATCGATTCGGGCACCGTGCCAGCTGCCCTCGCGAAGCACCGATGCGAACAGCCGAAGCTGTCCCGATGTCCGACCGACCTCGCCGGTGATGCGGGCGACCGGCAGCCCGGTCTCGGCGGTGGCGCGGTCGACGAGGGCGTCGGAGGCCGCGTCCAGGTTGTCGGCGATGGCGGTGAGGAAGTCGGCGCGCTGCGCCGACGAGGTGGCCCGGAAGCTCGCAAACGCCTCTGCGGCGGCTGCGGTCGCCCGGGCGACGTCGTCGGCGGTGCCATGTGCGAACGCCGGCTGGAGCCGTTCGTCGGTGGCCGGATTGATCGCGTGCACCGCGGTGCCGGTGCCGGTGACGTGGTCACCGGCGATGATCATCTGTCCGGTCAGTGTCTGCGTCGTGTGAAGCCCGGTCCGCTGCGCGGTGGTCATCGGCGTCCATCCCTTGAAATCGGCGATCGTTGGTGGAACGGCTCCGGTCACATCGGGGGTCTCTCGATGTGACCCGAGCCATGATTCGACGGTAGGACCGCGCATCCATACATGTCCAAGTCAAATGTCGGTGGCATCGATGCGGTTGCGGTATCAGGGCTGGTGGGGCCGGATGCGGCGGTCCAGCTCGCGCGCATTTGCCCAGCGACGTGCGTCGCCTGATGCGTCGCCGCCCCGAAACCATCACCTGGGAACGCGCAACCTACCTCGCCAGAACTGCCACCCCACAGCCACAGCGGGCCTGACTCGCCACGAAACCCAGTGGCGTGTCACGGACATAGGTGACCCTTATCCGGAGGAGCGATCGGCGATCTGGCAAGGCGGAGTAGGAGCGATAGCGGCGCTATCGTCACCGACGACAACGCAGCCAGGCGTCGAACGAACGCCGGAGACGAGTTGCCCATTTCCGAGACGCACCACTTGTTCGTACAGACAACCATCACGCGCGTCGATCTGAATCGGGTCGACGGTCGTGGTGTGCGGTGGCAGGCCAAGACATGGCCAGACCGTAGACGCGCCAGCATCCGGTCGCGTCTTGCTGCAAAGCCAGGACTCGGTAGTCGGTGAAGGCGGTCTCGCCGAATGCTCGCACGCTGTGGCCCGTGACGGGAAGGAACTTGAGGTAGACGACGTCGGCGCGGTCGGTGTGATCATGGACTCCGGTGGCCAGCGAGTAGCCCTCGAGTATCTGGGCGACATCGTCGAAATCCCAGGCCTCGGGTGAGGCGCTGAGATTGCCTACAGCGTAGGGATATTCGTCACGTCTTAGTAGTGCGAACCACCATGCGCGCGCCGTCGCGGCCGGGTCTCGCAGGATCTCCTCGATGTTGTCTGGGAACTGTTCGTCGATGTCGGCGTCGTCGACGATCTCCAACGCCGCCACGGGCGAAATGATCTCCTGAACGGCGGCGGCGGCGAACTTCGGGGTGAGAGGGCGTAGCGCTTCGGCGAGCTGCCCCGGGGTTCGCGGCGGGTACTGATTGCGGCCAGTGAGGGCGGTGATCGCGCTCATCACCTTTTGGGTGTCGAGGTCGAGTTGGTCGAGGAGGAAATCGTCAGGGTGTACTGCCGTGACGCCGAGTGGGTCGCAGGCTTCAGCGGGGAAGTCTTTGAGGTTGGCAGTGACGATCAGTGCAGCACCGGAGGCGACGGCGGCGGCCAGGACATGTCGATCCTTTGGGTGATTGGTCATTGCGTCGACGAGCTGGAGGTAGCCGGCGCTGTGGTCGGTGGCGTGCGGGAACGCGCGGCGCATCTGGGTGACGCGGTGATCGGCCTGCTCGGCGGACACGTCGAGTTTGCCGGTGAGGTTGCGGTGGACTTCGTCGAGGAGTTCTGGCGTCCACACCGGTGTGAACAGGTCATGCTCGGCAAGGGTGAGAAGCAGGTTGTCGAGGTTCTGCGGCAGCATCACACAGGCATCGAGCACGACGCGGAGGGTTGCGGCCGCGGAGTCAGCGCGTGGTGATGAAGACGCCGGTCTCAGTCAGGCCGGGGTCAGGGGCGGCGAGTTCGGTCAGGGCATCAGCGCGCTGAGTGCGCACGCGTTGTTGGTAGGCCAGGACGTCAGTGAGCTGCACCCGGCGATGGCGGCCGGGAGTGGTGTAGGGAATCTCGTTGTCGATCAGCAGGCGCACGAGGGTGGGCCGGGTGATACCGAGGATGTCGGCGGCCTCTTGCGTCGTCAGCAGCGTGCGGTGCGGTTCAACAGTCACCGCGATTCCCCGAGCCAGGTTGGTCAGCACTGTTCGCAGAATCTGCCGCAACTCGTCAGGCAGCTCGGCCGAACTCTCACCGGCGCGCACAATCACCGAGTCATCGGCGGTGAGCACAGCGATCAGTGCGTCGAGTTGCTGCGCGTCGCCACCATCGGTGTCGGGGAGAACAGTCTGCTCCAGCAGGGTAGTCATAACATCGAGTGTAATTCGAAAAAAGCGAAAATGCACTGATGGTGTTCTGCGCCCATTCCGCGCTGGATTGACCCGTGAGGCAGGTCAGAACGAGAGACCTCGCGGCGTTCGAATGCTGTCCCACAACCTGCGGCGACCAAGCCTCGCGACGGCGAGCTCATCGACAAGTGATCACCAACCTCGATGTCAGTTCGTGAATACTCGCCCGCGCCACCACCGAGATGTGAAATATATGTGACCAGAGCAGTTGTCACATCATGCTGCCACCGAGGAGAGGAACACCGATGTATCGGATCACCATCAACTACAACCACCCCGAGGACCCGGAGCACTTCCTCGATCACTATCGGACCGTGCACGCACCGCTGACCACGACGATGCCCGGCCTCACCTCGTTCGAGTGGGGCGTGTCGGAGACACTTGACGGCTCCACCCCGGAACACTTCGTCATCGCCGTGCTGACCTTTCCGTCCAAGGAGACGGCCATCGCGGGACTCACCTCACCGGAGGGACAGAAGGGCAGCGCCGATCTCGCCAACTTCGCGGGGGCCGGCGCGAGTATCAACATGCACGAGGTGATCACCGCCTGACCGACCCTCGATCACGGGCCGTTCGTCGTCGCCGGATTGATCGCGTGCACCGCGGCGCCATCGCCGGTGGCACGGTCACCGGCGATGGCCTCGGTCCGCTCGCTGTCCGCGTCGAGTGATCAGCGCACCTCGGCGTGTCACGCGCCGTGCAGCACGGTGACGAGGACGAAGACCGCGGGATAACAGCCGCAGAAGGCCCAGACGAAGCGATTCAGACCCATGAGGAATGCGCAGCCGGCATGGAATATGACACCGGTGGTCAGGATCGCGAGGGCCAGCGGCGGCGGCGCCAGCACGATCGCGACGAAACCGACCTCCCAGACGATCACCGACCAGCCGACGACGCGGTCGAGTCCGGGATGAGCAATCAGCAGATTGCCCGCCGACTGCACCCCGTAACCTTCCGTGGAGAGGACTCCGGACATCGCGCCGCCGGTACGCCACGCCGGGGAGAACCCCTTGGCAAGCCCTGCGGCGAGGTAGGCCAGCAGGATCTGGGCGGCGATGAAGATGTCACCCATGACCCTGGCGTCGTGTCCACCACCGGCGATCATCACGATCGCGAAGGTGACGAGGACGATGAACGTCAGTTGCTCGGCGCCGCTGCCGCCAATCTGCCGGCGCATGCGGATGTACCCCGCCGTCAGCAGACAGAGGAGCGTGGCCACGATTCCCGCACCGGATCCAGTGCCGATGGCGATCACCGCGCCGGCCGCGCCGACCTGAACGAGCGCGGCGGCGGTCACCGACCGGGGGCCGCCGACGGTGGCACCGACTCGCTGATGCCACCCGACGCTCAACGTCAGCTGGCGTAGGTTCGCCCGGGCGAACATGCCACGCGGTCCGAACGCATCACGCAGCGCGATGATCTGGAACGATTCGATCAGCAGGCCGACGAAGATGACGCGCGATACGAGCAGCTCAGGATGCGTGAACATGGCCGGGACTCGGAACTCCCGCTGCGGCGAGGTCGTGCTCCTCCGACACGAACAAGACGTCGACCCGTCGGTTCAGCCCGTCCCACGCGGTCGACGTGACCGCGAACTGGACACGCGTGGTCCTCGGGTCGCGTACCTGCTGCACGATCACGCTCAACAGCACCACGTAGGACGCACTGACCAGGATCGCTCGTGAGTCCTCGACGTCGCCGTCGACGCGAAGGTTGTTCACCAGGTCGCTGACCGACTTGTTGAGGACCAACTCGGGATTCCACAGCCAGCGGCGAATGGGCCGCGCGAAGCCGAAATGCAGTTCCCGCCAGGCCTGCCACCGCCCGTCGGGCTCCTGATACTCACGCCAGATGAGACGGTGGTCGGCCCGAGCCGGGTTGGGGGCGAAGAAGGTCCAGCCCGGCAGCAAACCGAGCGGGATGTGGCGCCGAATCCTTCGCGTGTACCGACCGGAGTCGACCTGATGTAACGCACTGACGATCCACCACCCGGCCAGGACTGCAGCACAGGTGGCGATGACAAGCCCGGACATGGCCTAGCGGCCGCCGTTGACCACTTGCCCGCGGGCGTTCACCAGATCGGCCAGAGTGGTACGGGCACTGAGCTGGCCGGCGAGCTCCTTGATCTGCGCGATGATCTCACGGTCACGTTCGGTGATCTCGACAAACGGATGGTGTGCGTCGGCGACCGCTTCGGCCATCATCTCGTGCGGATTGCTCGACGACTGGCTCACGCCGTCCAGCGTGTGCCCGGCCTTCTGCAGCGCGGTGATGGACAGATCGATGGCCGCCAGTTCGATGGCGGTCAGTTCGGATCGTGGTTTCTTCATTGACATCTCGTTGCCCTTCTCGGTTCCGGCGCCAGTCGGCCTTCGTCACAGAGTGCGACGTGGCGCCGCGACGATCACGGGTAGCGGGCTACCCGATTACGTCATCACCGACCCGCCGGCACCGAGGTAGTGCCGGTCTCGCGACCCGCTCGTCGCGTATCCCAAACGCCGTGTCACGCCCACTCGCATTGGCATGTGACCGGTGTCACACTTGAGTAATGACCACCCTTTCCCACCCCGTGGAACATGCGGAGCTCGACCGGATGATCGGCGATCTCGGGCACGGGGCCGGGGTCTGGGCCTCCATGAGCCTGTCCGATCGTGCTGCGCTGCTGCTGAAGACGCGCGGCACCATCGCCGCACACGCCGAGGAGTGGGCCGACACCGCGATTCGTATCAAGGGCACGCCGCCGTACGTGAGGGGCGAGGAGTGGCTCGGTGGTCCGTACCTCGCGATGGCCACTCTGACCGCCACCGCCGCCACCTTGACGACACTGGCGCGCGGCGGCAACCCCCTCGACGGGATACCGGTCGGCCAGGCGCCCGGCGGCAGGATCACGCTGAAGGTGCTTCCGCGCGGCGCTCGGGAAGCGCTGTTGCTCAACGGGTTCACCGGATCGATCTGGATGCCGCCGGGAGTGGGGTTCGACGAGGTCTGCGCGCAGGCCGGCCTGGGTGCCCGGCGGCGCGGCGAGAACGGCGGTGTGGGTCTGGTGCTGGGGGCGGGCAACGTCACCGTCATCGGTCCGCTCGACGTGGTCTATGAGCTCGTCGCCCACAACCGTGTCAGCGTCCTCAAGCTGAATCCGACCTTCGACGACATGCTGGGGATCTACCAGAAGGCGTTCGCACCGCTGATCGATCTCGATCTGCTGCGAATCGTGCACGGAGAGAGTGAGACCGGCGGCTACCTCACCAACCATCCGGATGTCGGTCATGTGCACATCACCGGCAGCGAGGCCACCCACGATGCGATCGTGTGGGGCCGCGGTCCGGAGGGAGAACGGCGACGTGCCGCCGGGACGCCGCTCCTGCGCAAGCCGATCACCAGCGAACTCGGCGGTGTCTCGCCGGTCATCGTCGTACCCGGCAACTGGTCCGACGACGACATCGTCCATCAGGCCGAGAACGTCGTCACGCAGAAGTTGCAGAACGCCGGCCACAACTGCATCGCCGCGCAGGTGCTGATCCTCAGTTCGTCCTGGCCCCTGCGGGAGCGGTTCCTCGACACGATCCGCTCGTTGCTCGAATCGTTGCCACCCCGCGAGGTGTGGTACCCGGGCAGCGAATGGAAGATGGCGCAGGCCGAACACACGCACCCGTTGGCCGAGCGGCACAGCGGGCGACTGCTCATCGAGGTCGGGTCGTCGACATCCGACGAGCTGTACCGGACCGAGTACTTCTCGCCCGTGCTCGGTCACACGACACTGCCCGGCGGCGGCGCCGAGTTTCTCCGGGCGGCGGTCCGGTTCGCCAACGACCGACTCGTCGGAACGCTCGGCGCGAACCTCATCGTGGCACCCCATGACCGCAAGGAGATGGGCGTACGGTTCGGCGAGGCGATCGCCGACCTGCGCTACGGTGCGATCGGTATCAACTGCTGGTCGGCGACCGCCTATCTGGCTCCGGCGTTGCCGTGGGGCGCCTACCCCGGCAACACCATCGGGCATGTGGGCAGCGGCATCGGCGTCGTCCACAACGCGCACCTGATCGCCGACCCCGAACGGTCGGTGGTGAGCGGCCCGTTCCGCCCGTTCCCCCGCTCGTGGATGAGCGGTGAGGCCTCGATGGCACCGAAGGCGCCCTGGCTGGTGACGTCCAAAGCGAACACGTCGGCGTCGAAGGCACTCACCCACTACGCGGCCAAGCCCGGGTGGGGACGTATCCCTCGGGTGTTCGCGTCGATGCTGCTGCCGTGACGACGTGTCGTCCAAACAGCTCGCAAACCTCACGGACCTCGCATGACGACGCTAATCTCAGCTCAGACGATTACACGATCTGGGCGCGAGAAACGGGAGCGAGATGTCGGCACGCGTCGAGGCCACCCGACCAACGGTCTCGGTGAGGATGTCCGGGACCGTCCGTGTCGATGTCGACGGCCACCCCGCGGAGGTCAAGTCCCGGCGTGAGCGCGCGGTCCTGGCCCGACTGGTCGCTGCCGACGGGCATGTCGTGTCGACGGACCGCCTGATCGACGACCTGTGGAACGGCGAACCCCCACCGAAGGCGTTGGCCGGCCTGCAGGTGCACATCTCGAAATTGCGGCGCATCCTCGAGCCGGACCGTGCCCCGCGCACCCCGGCACGAATCCTGGTGAGCGAGCCACCCGGGTACGCGTTGCGACTACCGCGCGATGTGGTGGATCTCTGGCAGTTCGCCGATCTCGTCACCGGCGCCGACGGAACCGCCGCAGCCCGCTACGAACGGCTCGGGCAAGCATTCGCCCTGTGGCGGGGCGAGCCGTACGGCCCGCACGCCACCGACGAGTGGGCCCGCGCCGAGGTCACGCGGCTCGAGGAGGTGCACCTGATCGCGGTCGAGCAGCGCGCTGCGGCCGCGCTCGACCTGGGACGGCCGGCCGAGGCGGTGGCCACGCTGCCCGCGGCATGCGAACGATATCCGGCACGCGAGGAGTTGTTCCGGCTCCTCGCGCTGGCCCAGTACCGACTGGGCCGGCAGGCCGATGCGATGCAGACGCTGCGTACGCTCCGCGGCTATCTCGCCGACGAACTAGGCGTGGACCCGGCGCCGCCGGTCCGCGAATTGGAAGCGGCCATCCTGCAGCAGGATCCGTCGCTGGAGGCGACCGCTGGGTCGATCGACGCGCCGGCCCCGGCCGGGACCGCCGACCTCAGGGCGGCCGTCGACCGTCCCAGCCACGAGTTCGCGGGGCGCGAAGCCGAGGTGGAGAAGCTTGCCGTGCACGCGGAGTCGGTCCAGCGCACCGGACTTCGGATCGTCTGGATCACCGCGGAGGCCGGCGGCGGGAAGTCGACCTTGGCACAGATGTTCGTCGGACATCTGCAGGCCGCGGGCTGGGCGACAGCGATCGGGCACTGTCCCGAGGTCGAGGGTGCGCCCACCGCGTGGGCGTGGCGGGAGATCGTCGGCGAGCTCGGCGGCGACAACGAGCTCGACGACCCGTTCCTCATCGCCCGCCAGGTGCGGGGCCTGTGCGAGTCCGGCCCCACCGGGACCGGCACGATGGTGGTGCTCGACGACGCGCACCGCGCCGACAGCGCGACCCTGCAGGTGTTGCGGCAGATGGTGACCTGGTTGGCCGATCGGCCGGTTCTGGTCTTGGCGACCTATCGTCCGTCGGAGGCGGGCGCCGAACTCATGGCCACCGGGGCGTCGCTGATCTCGGTGACCGCCGACCATCTCACGTTGTCGGGCCTGTCCGATGACGGCATCCGGGAGGTCGCGGCCCAGGCCGGGCTGGCGCCGGTCGACGATTCGACGTTGTCGCTGTTGCGGTCCCGCACCGACGGCAATCCGCTGTTCGTGCGGGAACTGGCCAAGTTGGTGGCCTCCCGCGGTTCCCGTGACGCCCGGACCGTGGTGCCCAGCGGCGTGCGCGAGGTGCTGCTGCAACGTGTCGAGCGGCTACCGACCGACACCGTCTCGGTGCTGCGCCTGCTCGCCGTGTGCGGCCGGACCGCCGACATCGACACCCTGATCGCGCTCTGGCCGGACGACGCGAACGCCGAGGACACCGTGCTCGATGCGATCGACTCCGCCGTCGTCGCCGGCCTGCTGACCACCGACATCGAACGGGCCCGGTTCAGCCATGTGCTGATGCGCGACGCCGTCTACGACGGCATTCCGGCGCTTCGTCGGCGGCGGCTGCACTGGCGCACACTGGAACACCTCCGGTCGAGCTCCCGATCGTCGCCCGACGAGCTCGCGGTGCATGCGGCGCTGGGCGCCTCGGCGCCGACCGCCACCGAGGCTCTGCAGATCGTCGAGGCGGCCGCTCGGACCAAGGGCGATGCCGACCTCGCGGCGGACTCGGCACCCTTGTGGCAGCACGCGGTGGACCTGCACCTGCTGGCCGGGCATGAGGACGCGACCGCGGCCCGTGACGATCGCGTCGCCCTCGTCGACGCGCTGTGCAACCTCGTCACGGCACTGGCACATCGTGGCGAGACCACAGCCGCACGTGAGTGCCGGGAGCGGGCGATGCACCTCGCCGAGGACATCGGCGACCCCGCACTGGTCGTCACGACCCTGTCCTGTTGGCGCACTCCGTTCATCTGGAGCACGCGCAGCAAGGGGGTGATCGACGACGTGATGGCGGCCGCGATCGAGGCAGTCCTGCCGACCATCTCCGGCGCGGCCCGGGCCTACGTGTTGACCGCGGCGGTCATGGAGTACGAGGGCAGCGACGATCAGCTCGCCATCGATCTCGCGCGTGAGGCCGTCGAGATCGCCTCCGGGATCAACGACATCGAATTGCGCTGTGCTGCCCTCAACGCCCGTGTCTTCACCGCGCTCGGTCCGGACAGTCGGGACGAGTATCCGGGCCTGGCGCAGGAGTTCCTCGCCGTCGCGGAGGAGGCGGGCAGCCTCGAGTATGTCGCTGCGGCGCGGTTCTACCTGTTCATGTTGCGGATGTCCGAGAACGATCTACCCGGCGCCGTCACCGAGATGCAGTTGGCGTTGCAGAGCGCCACGAGCGGCCGGGTCGGCGAGTTGGTGGTGGTGCTGTCGGCGTTCGCGGCCGTCACCGATGTCCTGCGCGGAGATCTGGAAGCAGCGGATCACACCTATCAAGCGCTGAGCAGGGAACTGCTGGCAGCGGGTATCCCGGCGGGAGAAGACTTCCGGAACATCGGTCAACTCTGCATCGGCTGGCATCGGGGATCGATCGGCCATCTCGTCGAGGACATCCGGCCGATGTACGAACGGTCCCCGCGGGCGATCGGATGGCTCTACGTCGTCGCACTGATCGATGCCGGCCGGGTCGACGAGGCCCGCGCTCTCGTCGACGCAGGGGTGCCGATCTGTCGCGACTACTACTGGACGTCACTCGAGGCATTTCACGCCCGCGCCCTGGTGCGGCTCGGCATGGTCGCCGAGGCCGCGGAAGTCTATGCGACGCTGCGTGAGTGGTCGGGAACCGTGATCGGCCTCAATGCCGGCAGCGTCTCGTTCGGTCCGATGGACACGGTTCTCGCCGAGGTCGCCGAGCTACTCGGCGATTCTGCTGCGGCACAGCGGCATCGGCAGATCGCCGCCGAGGTGGAACTGCAGCTGCAGCGCGGTCTGGCGGAGATCGCGTGAGCACCAGCCCGGCCGTGACGATGTGGATGTCCGGCACGGCCCGCGTGGACCTCGACGGGGCCCCGGCGGAGGTGAAGTCGCGCCGCGAGCGGGCGGTGCTGGCACGCCTGATCGCCGCCGACGGCCACGTGGTGTCCACCGACCGGCTCATCGAAGACCTGTGGAGCGGCGAGCCTCCGCCGAAAGCGTTGGGCGGCTTGCAGGTCCACATCTCCAATCTTCGTCGAATCCTCGAACCGGGCCGGGCCCCGCGGTCGCCGGCCCGCATCCTCGTCAGCGAGCCGCCCGGTTACGCACTCCGCGTGCCACGGGATGCGGTGGACCTGTGGCGATTCGCCGACATCGTCCACGCCGTCGACGGCGATGCCGCCACCCGCCATGCACGGCTGGGTGATGCGCTGACCTTGTGGCGTGGGGAGCCGTTCGGGCCGCACGCCACCGACGACTGGGCCCGCGCCGAGGTGGCGCGGTATGACGAGTTGCATCTGACCGCCATCGAACAACGGGCCGCGGCCGCACTCGAACTGGGCCGTCCAGCCGAGGTGGTGGCCTCGCTCGCCGGGCAGTGCGAGCGTCATCCCGCACGGGAAGAACTGTTTCGGCTGGTCGCTCTGGCGCAATACCGTCTGGGCCGGCAGGCCGACGCCCTGCAAACGCTCCGGACGGTGCGTGAGTATCTGGCCGACGAACTCGGCGTCGACCCGTCCCCGCCGGTACGGGAGTTGGAAGCGGCCATCCTGCAGCAGGATCCGGATCTGCAGCTACCGGCCGCGCCGTCGGCGCCGGTGCACCGATCCGAGCCCGCCGAGTCCCTGCGCACCGACATCGCGCATGATCCGGCATTCGCCGGACGAGAAGCCGAGATCGAGAAACTGCTCGAGCACGCGGACACCGTGCGCCACACCGGTTTGCGGGTCGTCTGGATCACCGCCGAGGCCGGTGGCGGCAAGTCAACACTCACCCAGCTCGCCGTGGGTCGGCTCCGCGCGGCCGGGTGGGCCACGGCCATCGGACACTGTCCCGAGGTCGAGGGTGCGCCCACCGCCTGGGCGTGGCGAGAGATCGTCGGGGAACTGGGCGGCGACAACGAACTCGACGACCCGTTCCTCATCGCCCGACAGATCCGCAGCGCCTGCGAGTCGGGACCGGCCGATGCCGGCATCGTCATCGCACTCGACGACGTCCACCGCGCCGACAGCGCCACCCTGCAGGTGCTGCGGCAGACGGTCAGTTGGCTGGCCGACCGGCCGGTGCTGATCCTCGCGACGTACCGGCCGTCGGAGGCACGTACCGAACTGCTGGCGACGGGTGCCTCGCTGGTGTCGGCCACCGCCGACCTCCTCGCCCTCGCCGGTCTCTCCGACGACGGTATCCGGGCGCTGGCCGCCGATGTCGGCCTGGACCCCGTCGACGACACCACCCTCGCGTTGCTGCGATCCCGGACCGACGGGAATCCGCTGTTCGTGCGGGAATTGGCCAAACTGGTTGCGTCACGGGGGACGCGGGACGCGCAGAAGACGATTCCGAGTGGTGTCCGGGAAGTGTTGCTGCGGCGGGTGGAACGGCTCCCCGACGACACCATCTCAGTGCTCCGACTGCTCGCCGTCTGCGGTCGGCGCGCCGACATCGACACCCTCATCGCACTCTGGCCGGATGCGTCCGACGCCGAGGACACGGTGCTCGATGCGATCGACACCGCGGTGGTGGCCGGTCTGCTCACCGCCGAGGTGGACACGGTCTGGTTCAATCACGTCCTGATGCGCGACGCCGTCTACGACAGCATCCCGGTACTGCGGCGGCGCCGACTTCATTGGCGCACTTTCGAATTCCTCCAGCACAGTGCCATCTCGGCTGCCGACGAGCTCGCGATCCATGCCGCGCTGGGAGCGGCCGGGGCCACCGCCGAACAGGCCCTCGAGGTCGTCGAGTCGGCAGCGCGTCACCGCTCGGGCGACCTGGCCGCCGACTCCGCCGAGCTGTGGCAGTACGCCGTGGATCTCCATGCCCTGGCCGGACACGATCGGCCAACGGCCCCGCTGGCCGATCGTTCCGCGATGGTG
The DNA here is from genome assembly GCF_058129505.1 of Gordonia sp. LMA484. Taxonomy (NCBI): domain Bacteria; kingdom Bacillati; phylum Actinomycetota; class Actinomycetes; order Mycobacteriales; family Gordoniaceae; genus Gordonia; species Gordonia sp. LMA484. The sequence goes on along the minus strand of NZ_CM176700.1, from coordinate 5,920,051 downwards.
CACGCGCTCGGCGACCTCGTCACCGCCCTCGCCCATCGTGGTGAGATCTCACTGGCGCGGAGCCGGCGGACCGATGCGGTTCGGCTCGCGGAGGCCACCGGTGATCAGGCGACGGTGGTATCGGCGTTGACCTGCTGGCGCACTCCGACGATCTGGACCACCCGCACCAAGGGTGTGCCCGACGAGGTGATGGTCGAAGCACTCGATCGCGCGCTGCCCACCAGCACCGGCGCCGATCGGGTGCGGCTGCTCGTCACGGCAGTGTTCGAGCACGAGGGAATCAACGAGGATCGCTCGTACGAATGCGCCCGCGCGGCGATGGACCTGGCCGATACACTCGGCGACATCGAATTGCGCTGCGCCGCACTGAACGGTCTGGTGTACGCCTCACTCGGTCCCGACCACCGCGGCGACTATCCCGAGCTGGTGGACACCTTCCTGGCGACGGCGCAAGAGGCGGGCAGCCTCGAATACGAAGCGGCAGCGCGATTCTTCATGTTCCTGGCCCGTACCCGCGCGATCGATCCCGCAGGTGCGGCCGCCGAGGTGCAGCGAGCCATGGCGTGCGCGACGAGCGGGCGCGTCGGTGAACTCGTGGTGGTGCTGTCGGCCTTCAACGCCGTCCTCGACGTCATGCGCGGCCGACTGGAGGCCGCGGAGCAGTCCTACACTGTTCTGGCCATGCAGCTCTCGGCCGCCGGGCTACCGTCCGGGGAGGACTTCGCCCAGGTCGGTCGCCTGTCGGTGGATTGGGTCCGCGGCTCGATCGAGCACGTCGTCGATCACGCCGCACGCTGGTACGAACGGGCACCGCACTCCGTCGCCTGGATCTACGTCGTCGCCCTGTTGGACGCGGGCCGCGAGGACGAGGCCCGTGCCATCGCCGATACCGATCCGTACGTGACCCGTGACTACTACTGGACGACGGTCGAGGTCTTCCACGCGCGGGCCCTGGTGCGCCTGCGCATGGTCGACGAGGCGCGCGATCTCTATGCAGTGCTGCAGAACTGGTCGGGCGTGATCGCCGGATTCGATTCGGGCAGCGTCACCTTCGGTCCTGTCGATGTGGTCCTCGCAGAGCTGGCCGACCTCATCGGCGATCCCGCAGCGGCCCAGCGCCACCGGGATGTGGCGGCGGAGTTGGACGCGAAGGTCCGACGCGGTCTCGCGCAGATCGACGCCGGCTGACCGGCCACACCCAACCCGCCGCCGGTCGAGTATCAAGACCACCGCACCCAGCCGGCCGCTGCTCGCGTACCGAGACCACCACACCCAGCCCCGCCGCTGGTCGAGTATCGACACCACCACAACCCAGCCCCGTCGTCGCTGGTCGAGTAGCAGCGAACGAAGTGAGGGCCTTGACCCCGGATCTTGGACACTGGGTGGGATTCATGCAGCGGTCAATAGTGTAGCACTAGAGTGCTTTTCGTAGTTGATGGGTGACATGTAGCCGCACCAGGAGTGGCGGCGGCGCGTGTTGTACCGCACCAGCCAGCCGAACACTTCGCGATGGCACGTCACCGCATCCGGCCAGAAGCGGTCATCTTGCAGGACCTCCCGCTTGAGAGTCGCATTGAATGATTCGGCCAACGCGTTGTCGGCACTTGTCCCCACCGCCCCCATCGACTGGGTCACCCCCAGCCTGGCGCAGTGTTTCGCGAAATCCCTACTGGTATAGACACTTCCATGGTCACTGTGGAAGATCGCGCCAGCCAAACTACCCCGGGTCAACGCGGCGTTGATCAGCGCCTCGGTGACCAGCTCGGTACGCATGTGATCAGCGATCGCCCAGCCGGCCAGACGCCGCGAATAGCAGTCAATGACCGTGGCCAGGTACAGATTCGTCCCATCTTCCAACGGCAGGTAGGTGATGTCTCCGACATACTTTTCGTTGGGCGCATCTGCGGTGAAGTCCCGTTTGACCAGGTCAGCGACCTTGGCATCGGACGGCTCGGGGATCGTGGTGACCACCCGACGGCGCCGGCGATAGCCGGCGATGCCGTGCTCGGCCATCACCCGCGCCACCCGCTTGTGATTGACCCGCTCCTGCGGTGGCACACCATCATTGAGCTCGGCAGTGATCCGCGGCGCACCACAGGTGCGGTCCTCATCGTGAATCTCGCGGATACGTTGTGCCAGAACAGCATCAGACTCCTCACGAGCCGCCCGGGTCGGCGCAGCTTTACGCCAGGCATAAAACGACGAACATGCGATCTCGAGGAGTTCGCAGAGCCACTTCACCGGGTAGGTGTCGAGGTGGTCGGCGACGAACTGGAAGCGGCTCACCAGTTCGTCTCCCCGGCGAAATATTTGGCCGCCTGACGCAGGATCTCGCGTTCGGTGGTCAACTTCGTCCGCTCGCTGCGCAGCGCGGCGTTTTCGGCCTCCAGACGCTTCACCTTGGCCTCCACAGTCTCCGGGCCATCCTCGGTGACCACCGGCTCCTGACGGGGTTTGAGCGGGCTCTGCGTCGCGCTGCCGTCCGCGGCCCTCTTGCGGCCGGTGCCGTAGGTGGTCAACCACCCACGCAACGTGCCGCGCTCGACGCCGAGATCGGCGGCGATGCCGCGGACCGTGGCGCCCGGCGTGGACTCATACAACTCGACCGCGTCTCTGCGGAACTCCTCCGAATAGTGCTTTCGGGCCATCTCTTGATCATCTCGCTTCCTCCCGCACAGATGCGGGATTCAACGTGTCCAAGATCCGGGGTCAACTGCCTGAGTCGCGTATCGAGACCACCACACCCAACCCGCCGCTGGTCGAGTATCGACACCACCACACCCAACCCGCCGCTGGTCGAGTAGCAGCGAACGCAGTGAGTCGCGTATCGAGACCACCACACCAGACCTCGATCCCGAGCACCCCTCCCGCTGACCCTAGACACTCGGGCGCTCGACCACCCGGGTAGCCGGCTACCCGATTAGCCGCAGGTCGGCTACCCCATTTCCGAGCAGCAATCTGGCGTAGCCGGCTACTCGTGCCATCGAGCCACCCGCGGCTCATTCTGACGTGCGCGGAGCTCGCTCAGCTTCGCCTCCACCCCAACATATCTCAAGGACCCACCATGATCTCCGACGACGACACCAGCACACCCGACGCCGCAGAAACGACCGGGCGTCAGATCATCACGTTCACCGAGGACAGCACCCACGAGCAACGCGTAGCCGCACTCAACTCCGTGAGCGGCATCAGTTCGATCGCATCCAGCGACGAAGCCGGCATCGAGTCGACCTCCGCCGACGACCTCGACGCGTCCGACGCCACCATTTTCGAGCGCTTGGGCGTGGCGGTGGCGACGGTCGATGGCACCGCATTCGAGTCTCTCAGCGAGGTGGCCGACCAGAATCCGGCCATCGTGGCCGTCGAACCCGAACACGTCGTGCACGCCCTCGCCGCGCCACTGGCGCTCGAGACGCATCTGGCCGACGGACGCCTCTACACCTGGGGCCTCCAGGCGACCCGTGCGCTGCTCTCCCAGTTCGACGGCACCGGCGTCCGGGTTGCGGTGCTCGACACCGGTTTCGACCTGACTCATCCGGACTTCGCGGGACGGTCGATCACCACCAAGTCCTTCGTCGCCGGGCAAGACGTCCAGGACGGCAACGGGCACGGCACCCATTGCATCGGAACGTCCTGCGGTCCGCGGCGGATCACCAACGCGCGTGGCTACGGCATCGCGTCGAATGCCGCGATCTTCGCCGGCAAGGTGCTCAGCAATCAGGGCTCCGGCGCCGACGCCGGAATCCTGGCCGGCATCGAGTGGGCCATCGCCAACCGATGCCAGGTGGTGTCGATGTCCCTGGGCGCCAACGTTGCTCAACCGGTACTCGCCTATGAGGTCGTCGGGCAGCGTGCGCTGGCCGCGGGCACGCTCATCATCGCGGCGGCCGGGAACAACGCCCAGCGCCCGGCCAACCCCGGGTTCATCGGCAGTCCGGCCAATTCACCGTCGATCATGTCGGTGGCCGCGCTGGCCTCGGACCTGAAGATGGCGGCGTTCTCGGCGCGGGCAACCGTGGTACCCGGCGGGGCCATCGACATCGCCGCACCCGGATTGGACGTCTATTCGTCCTGGCCGATGCCGACCCGGTACAACACGATCAGCGGAACCTCCATGGCCACACCGCACGTCGCCGGGATCGCCGCGCTCGTGGTACAGAGCACCGGCAAGACCGGAAAGGAACTGTGGAAGGCGCTCGTGACCGATGCGGAGGTCCTGCCCCTTCCGCAGATCGACGCCGGCGCGGGGCTGGCCACCGCGCCCTGAGTCGGCCCGGACCTACTGGCGCGGCGGGTCGAACGCCCCGGCCCGTACCTCGGCACCGTCGCCCAGTGGTCTCCGGATGGACCAGCGTTCGGTGAGGGTGGAGGCCGCCATCTTCCAGACACCGTCCTCGACGACATAGTCGTCGCTGTACTCCCCCGTCATGACCGCTTCGGTGCGGTCGAGCAGGTTGACCTGCCGGAACTTGAGCGTCCACCGTCCGGTGGCGGTGGTCTCGGAGGTCAGGGTGATGTCGGGATGCATGCCGTGGTGCATGTCGAAGATGACGTACTCGCCGTCGACGGTGTGCAGTGCGACCTGCTCGAAGATCTTCGCCATCGGTTCGACGTCGTCGTAGGCGCCGAGCGGGCCGTAGTCGATGCGGGCGCCGGACCGGATGAAGCATTCACGGAACATCTTGGGGTCCTTGGCATCACACGCACGCCAGTAGCGGTGTTTGAGTTGCTTGATCGCGTCGATACTGTCGAGGTCGTCGAGGCGGCGGGCGAGGTCGTCGGTGGAACCCATGGGTTCACGATAGGAGGACTGTCGGGCACGGGGTGCATACTCGAGAACATGACCACGCACACGGTGCGGCGCGAGGTCCTCGGACCGTGGTCCCTGGACACCAGTCGCGAGTTCTGGGAAGGATTCACGCCGGCGGCGCTGCGGGACCAGAAGAAGGACGCGACGTTGACCACGGTGTTCCGGGTCGACGCCGACTGGTCGGTGGCTCACCTGTCGGCGATGCAGCGCGATCAGGTGGCCGAACTGTCGGTCGACGGGGACGGCGATCTCGATGCCGCCGCCGTTCAGGCCGCACGGTTTCTCGCCCTCGACGTCGATGCCCGGAGTTGGCCCGGCGTCGGTGAGCGCGATCCGGTGATCGGCCGCGCGCAGCATCAGCTGCCCGGGCTGCGTCCGTGTGGATTTCACTCGGCCTATGAGGCTGCGGCGTGGTCGGTACTGAGCCAGCGGGTGCGGATCGTGCAGGCCGCGCAGCTGCGGGAGACCCTCATCGCGAATCACGGTGACGACGGCGCGTTTCCGGCGCCCGAGCGGCTGGCACGCGCCGAGCTCGATCTGCCCGGCCGCAAGGGCGAGTACCTGCGTGCGGTCGCCGAGGCCGCGCTCGCCGGCATCCTCGACACCGCGGCACTGCGCGCGCAACCGCCCGAGGAGGCCATCGACGGCGTCCAGCAGATCACCGGCATCGGCCCGTTCGCCGCCGAGCTCATCGTCCTGCGCGGCGCCAACGCACCTGACGTGGTGCCCACCCACGAACGACGGCTCGAAGCCGAGGTCGCGCACCTCTACGGTCCTGACCGTCCCCTGACCGACGTCGCGGAGTTGTGGCGCCCGTTCCGCACGTGGGCGTCGGTGTATCTGCGGGCCCTCGCGGAAAACCGGAACGTCAGTTAGCTTCTGCCAACAGCCCGTCGATGATCGATCGGGCGGTGGGCAGGGCGGTGTCGTCACCCATCTGCGCGCCCGTGTTGGCAGCCGTCACCAGCGCGTTCAGTTCGAAGGCCAGTTCGTGGGGGTCACGCCCCTCGAGGTGCCCCTGGGCCTGCGCCTCGCGGATCTCGTTCTCCAACCAGTCCGACCACTCTCGGTTGTCAGCCTGGATGGCGTCGTGCACCGCGCCTGTGCGGCTGTCGAATTCGGCCGTGGTGGCCACTCGAAAGCATCCCCCGGACAGGACGGGCTCGCTGACGTAATCCAGCCACCGGCTGATGAGTGTCGTTAGCCGCCGCATGCCTCGCGGTTCGGTGAACGACGGCGTCACGACATTGTCGATGAACACCTCGCGGGCCGACTGCACCGCAGCCAGCTGCAGCTTCTCCTTGGTACCGAACAGGGTCGAGACACCGCTCTTGCTCATCCCCAGGTCGTCGGCCAGCCGACCGAGACTCAGACCTGTGAGGCCCTCCGCCGAAGCCACGTCGGCCGCGTGGCGCGCGATCGTCGCGCGAGCTCGCTGCCCCTTTATCAGTCGCTTGTCGGTGGTCTGCTCGATGTCACTCACCCCTCCATCGTGACACTTCGGTCTTGAAAAGGCGAACGATCGGTCGTATTGTTTTCCACATCTCGAACAAAACGTACGACCGTCCGTTGACTATTATCGTCGCGAAGGAAGTCCGATGACCGATCTCCCCCTGACCGATACACCTCCGCCTGATGCCCCTCCGCCCGATGTCCCTGCGTCCGACGTGCGAGTGTCGGGTCTCGCACCGACGACACACCCTTCGAATCCCCGGACCGCCCGGCTCGCGCTGCTAGTCGCATGCGGCGCTGCGTTCGTCTCGTTTCTCGACCTGTCCGTGGTCAACATCGCGTTCCCGGTCCTCGCTCGCGATTTCCCCGCCACCCCCTCGGCGACACTCACCTGGGTGGTCAGCGGGTATGCCATCGCGTTCGCCGCGTTCCTCACGCCCGCAGGGCGATTGGCCGATGTGATCGGTCGGCGGCGCATCCTGCTGGGCGCGTTGGCCGGGTTCGCGCTGACATCACTGCTGTGCGCATTCGCACCCGACATCGGGTGGCTGATCGCCGGTCGAGTTATGCAGGGCGCATCGGCGTCGCTGATGATCCCGGCGGGTCTGGGCCTGGTTCTCAGCGCGGTTCCGATCGAGCGGGCCGGGACCGCCATCGCGGCGTGGACCGCGGCCGGTGGGCTGGCCGCAGCCGTGGGACCAGCGGTCGGCGGTGCTCTGGTCGAGTGGTTCGGTTGGCGGTCGGTGTTCGTCATCAACGTTCCGGTGGCCGCGGTCCTCATCGCCCTCGGCGCGATCATCACCGTGCCCGATACGCGGACGGGTGATCGTGGCTGGCCCGACCTGCTCGGCACCGTCGCCACGGCTGTCGGGATCGGCGCCGTGGTCGCGGCCGTCACCGAAGGGCAGCACTGGGATTGGGACTGGCGGGCGCTGGTGTGCGGAATGGGCGGAGCGGCCCTGCTGGCGGTGGCCCTGCTGCGGTCCCGTCGGCATCCGCGGCCGGCCATCGCGGTCGGTTTGTGGCGCAATCGGGACTATGCGCTCGCGAACGCCGCCTCGTTCGTCTTCGGCGTCACCATGTTCGCGTGGCTCCTGGCCGGACCGTTGTGGCTCGACACGATCTGGCACTACTCAGTGCTGGAGTCCGCGGGTGCGATGACGATCGGCGCCTTCGCGTCGATGGTCGCGGCGGTGGCCGCCGGACGGGCACCAGAGCATCTGCAGCGCAGCCTCGCTGTGGTCGGCGCCGTCCTGTTCGCCGCGTCGACGTTGTACATGAGCACCGACGTCTGGAGCACCGATCCTGCGTTCTGGCTCGCGTGGGTGCCCGGCGGCATCCTCGGTGGCGCCGGGATCGGCATGATCATCACCGTCCTCGGCACGGCCGTGGCGAAATCCTCACCGCCACATCAGTTCGCCGCCGGCATCGGGATGAATGTGACCGCTCGCCAGACCGGCGGCGCACTGGGCATCGCCGTGCTCGCCGCCGTCTTCGCCGCGATCCCCGACCAGCCGGTGACCGCATTTCACACCCTGTTCGCCGTGTGTTCGGCCATCGCTCTCGCGGCCGCCGCCTGCGCAGCCATCCCCACCCGCAACGAGGAGACACCGTCATGAACTACGACCTCACTGCCACCGAAATCGACTGCGAGAAGGACGATCCCATGGTGCTGTCGCCGGCTGCCGCCCGAGACATGCTGGTCGGTGTCCCGTGGCAGCGATTCGCGGTGATCGGCGACTCGATCGCGGCCGGCACGGGCGATTCATGGCCGGGCTACGCCGACGTTCCGTGGGCCGACCGGGTCGCCGGCATGCTGCAGTCCGTTCATCCGGACCTCGGCTATCTGAACACCGGGAAGATCGGCGCGACGATCGGCCAGGTGCACGCCGAGCAGCTGCAGTCCGTCCTCGACTTCCGACCCGACCTGATCCACGTGTCGTGCGGCGGCAACGACCTGCTGCGCTCGGACACCGCCCTGGGGACCCTGGAGGGTGACCTCGATGATCTGTGTGCGGCACTGGGCGCGACCGGCGCGACGCTGTCGTTGTTCACCCTCGCCGATGCGTTCACCGGCGAATTCCTCTGGATGCGGCCACGTTTCATGGAGTTCGCGGACGTGGTGCGTCGCGTGGCCCGACGTCACGATGCGGTGCTCACCGAGTTCTGGGAACATCCGGCGCGGCTGCGACCGAGCTGGCTGAGTCAGGACTACATCCATCTGACGATGGCCGGGCACGCGGTCGTGGCGACGGAGGTGGCCGAGTCGTTGGCGCGGTACCACCGGGAAAGTGTGCTGTCGGTGCAGGCCTGCTGAGGGCACCGATCAGACCGTCGGCGCGGTCTCCTGCGGCCATGCCACGTGCAGACCACGGATCGCGTCCCCGGCCTCGCCGGTCCGCTGCTTGGTGCCCTGCCGCGCAGAGTCCTCGGCCCCGTGGGCCCCGGCACCGAGCAGACCGTATGGCGCCATGGCCTGCTCCACCGACCAGTTCGCCTGCACACCGGCCACCGACAGGTGGACGTCGCCACGTGCGTTGACGATGTAGTCGACGGGCGGCAGCCCGGCCTTCTGCGCGTCCGCTGGTGAGAGTGTCAGCTCGAACTGATTGGCACCCGGATTCGGAAGGGGCTTGGCCTCGGGATCATCCTGTTTCCACGGCTCGTCCGGGTTGGCGCCGGGGTCGCCCGCGCCGAGGGCGTAGGCCAATGCGCCACCGGCGATCCCACCGGCAACGGCGCCGATGGCCGCACCGGCGGCGCCTGCGGCGACGGCCCCCACGGCAGCGCCCGCGGGGATGCCGATCAGAGCGCCGGCTCCGGCACCGACGCCAACCATGTTGAGCCAGGCTGCCTCCCCGAATGGCGGTGGCGCCGCGAACATCCAGGCGAACGTGACGCCGTTGTAGACGGCACCGATGGCCGCGCCGACCGGAACGCCGATGATCGCACCGCCCACTGCGCCCATGGCCGCTGCTGGAATACCCAGGGTCACCGCACCCGCTGTGGCGCCGGTCATCACGCCGATGATCGTCGACGCCGCCTGCCGCGACGCCTCGTCCGCGGGCACGCCCACGGAGATCAACCCCTGCGCGATCTTCGCCTCGCCATAGGCCGACCAGGCGTTGATGGAGTTGACGTCCTTGTCGGACATGCCTGCCGGGATGTCGGTGATGTAGTTGCCGACACGGATCTTGTCCGGCGGTGGCGCGATCGGCCGTACCGGGGCGGTCGGCTTGGGCGCGGTCAGCGGACGAGCCGGGACCGGATCGTAGGCGTTGTCATAGGTCGGCGCGTCATAGGTGCTGGGCTCCACGTACGGCTGGTACGGGGCCTCCTGCGGCGGTGCCGGCAGCGTGCCCGGACCGGGAACTGCGACGGGTGCGATCTCGGGGGTGGGAGTCGTGCCGCCCTGTTCGGGTGCCGCCTGGCCCGGTGTGGTTCCGCCCTGCTGCGGCGCGGTGTCACTCGGGCTGGTTCCGCCCTGCTCGGGTGCGGCCTGGGCGAGGCCGGCCCCGACACCGGTGGCGATCGACGCCGCCAATGCGGCCGACGTCACGGTGAGCTTCAACGATGTACGCCGGTCCTCTGATTGCAGACGATGACGGCCACCGTGTTTCTCCGCGTATTCCACCATTCTTCAGCCCCCGACCCGAAAACCCCGACGCCAACGACCGTTGGCCGGCATCGCACCCTCCAGCGCATGCCGTCAGCAGAATACCGGGCAGTCGGAAAGCCGCAACACGGGGACCAGGAGGCCCCGCCTCAGTTCGCAGCCTTGAGCAGCGCGAGTGCGAGGCGTGCTTCGATGACCGAGATCGGTGTGGGGATCGTCTCGGTGAGATGCAGGTGCGGGCCGTCGTCGGGCGGCGGCGCGTCTGGTTGCGGTGGTGGGTGGAGTTGTGCGCGGACCTGTTCGAGGTGCTGCGCATACAGCACGGCGATGTCGGGGCGCCGGTTGAACTGCTGCGGGTTCGGCGGTGCGCCGTCGGCGCTGTTGCGGCGCCACCAGGTGCGGCCGGTGTGGGGGCCGTCCTCGTAGATGCCGGTGGTGAATTGGCCGATCCCGGGTCCGACCATCCGGTTGTGTTTCGGGCACGCCGGGGTCAGATCGATGATGTCGGTCAGTCCGCCATCAGCGAAGTCGCGGCGGGCGTGATGCAGTTCGACGTGGGAGGCCGGCTGATCACAGCCGGGTGCCGAGCACACCTCCCCGTCCGGGCGGGCGAACGACGCCAACCGTTGAGCCCGGGTGGCACACCGTTTGGCCTGCCCGAAATACAAGGGTTGCGGGCTCGCGTCGGCGAACACCGCCAAATACTGTTGGGCCTCGGCGGCCAACCGGATCACATCGGTGATCGGCAACAGCGACCCGGTGGCGGTGGTGCCGAATCCGGTCTCCCGGATCAGATCGGTGAGGTCGGCCTTGACGATCAGCTGCACCGGCAACCCCCGATGGGATTTGCCCAGCAACCCATCTGCAAACACTGCCCGCAACAAGGCCGCCAACGCATCATGATTCCGTTGGGCCTGGGTGCGGGTGTCGCGGGCGGCGGCCGCTTTCAACGCCTCGGGGTCGGCGTCCTCCTCGGCACCCGAAGGGGCGTCGGGATCCTCGGGGTTGTTGAGACCGGGTTTGGCCCACGCGGCCAGCATCATCTCCAGCAACGCCCGGGTCTCCGGATCCAGATGGCCGGTCAGTTTCGACATCTGCTGCGCGTTCTGCCGATTCAGCCACAGATTCCGCTTACGTTTCCGATCACTGTCGTCGGTCAACTCGCCATCCGGATCCAGATGCGCCAACACCCGCTGACCCAGGATCACGATCTCATCCGGGGTGTGTTTGACCGCCAACTCGGCCAACGACGCCTCGGCGGCCACCTTCTTGTCGTGGGGCGCCTGCTGCGGGATCGTCTCCAGAATGTCGATCACCGTACTCAGATGCGCCGGCCCGACCTCACCGGCCGCGAACGCCGCCGCCAACTCCGGAAAGCGAGGTTCGGCGCACTGCCCACCCAACTGCCGCATCCGCCCGGTCGCCGCGATCTGATCCTTCCGCCGACCAGGTTCGGAGACCCGCACCTCGACATTGAGGAAGTTCGTCAAACTCCGAAACCCCATCGCCCGCGGCACACCCCGATCCGACAACTCCAGAATCTGGCGATTACCCTCGAACAACTGCCGATTGACCGCCCGCTCCGAGGCCCGCGCCACCGCCAGCACCTCCGCATCACTACAGCGCGTCAGATCCGCCGCCGCCAACCGATCCAACACCGCATGCAACTCGGTGAGCAGACCCGGCACCTCCGACAACGACTCCTGCGCGTCCTGCGTGTTCGGCTCGGCCATACCCACCCCCCAGCGGACCATCGTTCGAATATACGTTCGAGAGTAGACCTCATTCGGGCGTCCCGCAAGTGTCATCTCTCAGGACATCGGTGACAGTTCTGCATCAGGACATCGGTGACATCACACGCCCCTTGAATGAGCCGACGATGAGGCCTGCTCGACCGTCACATCGCCATCAACGCGGACTGGTCCTCGGCGTCGTCGCGCAACCGGTCGATCACCTCACGCGTGTGCTCGCCATGTTGCGGCGGCGCGGTCCGTAGCGGTGGCCTTACACCGGAGTAGCTCACGGGAAAGCCGATCTGCCGCAGCTCTCCCGTGTGATGAGCGACGGTGCCGATCATTCCGATCGCCTCGGTGTGCGGGTCCGCGTAGATCTCGTCGAGATGACGGATGGGCGAGACCGGCACCCCGTGCTGTTTGAGAAGCGCGCACCAGTGCACCACCGTGCCGGCGGCGAACACCTCGGACAGGACCTGTTCCAACTTCTCCCGGTTCTCCACACGATCGCGGTTGCGCCAGAACTCCTCGCACTGTGCCAGCTCGGGGCGTCCGATGGCCGCGCACAACGAATCCCACAGGGCGTCGTTGCCAACCGCGATCACGAAGTACCCGTCAGAGGCCGGAAACGCTTGATAAGGAGCCAGATTGGGGTGCGCCGAGCCCATGCCGTGCGGGCGGTGACCGTCGGCGAAGTAGTTGGTCGCCCAGTTGACGTGCATGGCCAGCTGGCATTCATAGAGTGACGTGGTGACGTACTGGCCGCGTCCGGTGCGGGCTCGCTCGACCAGCGCGGAGAGCACCCCGATGACACCGAACAGCCCGGCCCCGAGGTCGCCCATGGCATAGCCGGCCTTCATCGGCGCCCCGCCGGGCTCACCGGTCAGCGACATCAGTCCGCCGGCCGCCTGGGCGATCATGTCGTAGCCGGGTTCGTCGCGTAGCGGACCTTCCTCGCCGAACGCTGAGATGTGCAACACCACCAGGTGCGGGTGGCGGGCGGAGAGATCCCGGTAGTCGAAGATCTTCTGCAGGCTGCTGCCCGGCCGGAAGTTCTCCACCACCACGTCGGCGTCGGCGAGCATGCGGTCGATGAGCTGTTGCCCCTCTTCGCTTTTCAGGTCGACGGTTACGGACTTTTTCCCGCGGTTGACGGCAAGGTAGTAGGTGGCGTCGTCGCCGACGAATGGCGGGCCCCAGGTGCGGGTGGGATCGCCGCCGTCGGGGTGTTCGATCTTGATGACTTCGGCGCCGAGGTCGGCGAACGACATGGTGGCGTACGGGCCGGCCAGGATCTTCGACAGGTCGATGACCTTGATCCCGGCCAGTGGCGCCGGACCGGACTTGGTGGTTGCGTCGGTGTTCATGCGTCTGCTCCTGCGAGTGTGCGGGGTGCGGCGGCGTGGGCCACCTCGGGCGTGACGTCGGTGCCGTCGGCGATGGCGCCCAGGTGCTCGATGGCGGAGGCTGAGTGTTCGCCGTCGAGGCCGGCCAGATACGCGTTGGCGACGAGCAGCGAACGGTAGCCGCGGCCGGCGCTGAGGCGGTGGGCGGCGATGTCGAACAGCTGGGTCGCCAGCACCGCTTGCGCAAGGTCGTCGGCGTAACGGGCACAGGCGATCTGAGCGGATGCGTCATCGGCGGCGAGGAGATCGTCCCCGCGTGTGACGAGCCGATGCCATCGCTCGGTCAACATGTCCGCTCCGGGCGTGCAGTCGGGGCCCAGGCCGGCGAGGGTGGCAATCATCGTGTCCGCGAGGTGCCGATGTGCGTTCTGCTTGCGCATACAACGCAGGACATCGAGGGCGATGACGTTCGACGATCCCTCCCAGATGGAGCCGAGATGGGCGTCGCGCAGCAGCTTCGCGAATCCCCACTCCTCGATGTAGCCGTTCCCGCCTCGGATCTCCATCGCCTCGCCGGTCACGTGCCGGGCACGTTTACAGACATGATGTTTCGCGATCGGGGTGAGGATGCGTATGAGGTTGCGTGCGTCGCTGTCCTGGTCGTCGGCGCGGCGCAGGCAGTCGGCGCTGTAGCCGACGAGGGCGAGCGCGGCCTCGGCGTCGAGCAACAGTGGTAGCAGGGTGGCCCGCATGAGCGGCTGATCGAACAGGTTCTGGCCGAACACGACCCGCTCGCGGGTGTGCGCGACGGCGTCGCGCACGGCCCGTCTCATCAGCGCAGTCGAACGCATCGCGTTGGACAGCCGCGAGGTGTTGACCATCTCGGCCATCTGTCGGAAACCGCGGTCGAGCGCTCCGACCTGGATGCCGACGGCCCCGTCGAGGGTGACCTCGCCGCTGGGCATCGACCGGGTGCCGAGCTTGTCCTTCAGCCGGTCGATGGTGTAACTGTTGCGGCTGCCGTCGGCAAGGTGCTTGGGCACCATGAACATTCCGACACCGCGGGTGGAACCCTCGGCTCCGCCGGGGAATCGGGCGAGGGTGATGATGACGTCGGCGTCGGGATTGGAGGCGAACCATTTCTTCCCGGACAACCTCCACGTGCCACCGTCGCGGACCGCCGTCGTGGAGGTCTGCGCGATGTCGGTGCCGGCCTGCGGTTCGGTCATGAACATGGCGCCGGTCAGCGACGTCGTCGGGTCGGAGGAGATGAGCCCGTCGATCCACGGCCCGAAAATCTCCGGGTCCCCGAACATGCGAAGCGTGCGAGCGGCGGCGTCGGTCATCGACACGGGGCAAGCCAAACCGAATTCGGACTGCACGAACAGGTATGACGCGAGGTACTTGACCAGATGCGGTGGCTTGGTGGTCCATCCGTGAATCGCTTTGTGCGACAGCGCCGACAGCCCGTACTCGTAGTAGGCGGCGGCGCACAGCTCGCGGTAGGCGGGGTGATAGTCGATCTCGTCGATCCGGTTGCCGTCCCGGTCGAACTGGCGCAGTACCGGCGGATGCTGATCGGCGATGGCGGCCAGATCGGTGAGCCGCTCGGCGGCATCGGCGCCCAGTCGGTCGAGCAGTGCGTCGGTACGGTCGCGGTCGTCCGCGTCGATCCACCGGTCGACGACCGCGGTCAGTGCGGGATCGGTGTGTGCGTAATTCATCAAATGCCTTTCAGGTCAGTTGTTGTTGGCGCCCTTCGTGACGGCCCTCCGCTAGCGCTCCAGGCCTCCTCAGGGATCGGGTAACGGTTCCGCTAGCGCTCCGGGCCTCCTCAGGGATCGGGTAACGGTTCCGCTAGCGCTCCGGGCCTCCTCAGGGATCGGGTAACGCCCTCCCCGTGCGCCGATGAGCTTGCGAGCGTCACCTCACCGCTCCCTGAGGAGCCTCCGAGCTTGCGAGGATGCGTCACGAAGGGGCGACACTTCACGACGTACTCGCAACCGCTTCCAGCCGCTCCGGCACCTCATCCACCGCCTCAACCCCATCCGGCCGCAGCAGGATGCGCATGCAGATCAGGGACAGCAGCACGTAGCCGAGCGCGAGACCGACCACCGGCCAGATCGATCCGGACTTGGTGAGCAGGAACTGACTGATCATCGGCGCCGTTCCCGCGAAGATCGCCGTCGACACCTGATAGGCGAGGGAGATGCCGGTGTAGCGGATGTGCGTCGGGAACCGTTGCGCGAGAATACCGGCGAGTGCCGAGTAGTACATGGCGTGCGGTGCGGTGGCCAGCGCCATACCCACGATCGCCAACGTCAACGACCCGGTCTTCACCAAAAGGAACATCATCGGCAGCAGCACGAGTTCGGGCAGCAGGATCACGGCGACGGCGCGACGTGGGTTGATGCGGGTGGCGAGCACAGCACCGAACGGCTGCACCAGCACCTGCACCACCAGCGAGATGGTGACCACGAGCAGGAACTCACTGCGGCCGAAGCCGAGATCCGATGTCGCCCAGCTGAGCGCGAAGGTCGTCTTGATGTAGGTGATGGCCACGCCGGCGACGACCGCGCCGATACCGAGCAACACCTTGCCGCCGTGCGAGCGCAGTACCTCCACGATGGGGATGCGGTTGCGCTCCTGCGCCGCTGCGGCTTTCTGCATCTCCGGCGTCTCGCTGATCCTCAACCGGATGTACAGCGCGACGATGACCAGGGCTGCGGAGCCGAGGAACGGCAGTCGCCAGCCCCAGGTGTCGAAGACGTTGTCCGACAGCACCGACAGCGCCAAGAAGGCCAGCGTGGCGAGCAGATTGCCGACAGGAGAGCCCTGTTGGGCGAACGCGCCGTAGAGCACCTTCTTGTCCTTCGGTGCGAACTCGGTGGCGATCAGCACCGCGCCACCCCACTCGCCGCCCATCGCGATGCCCTGCAGCACCCGGAGCAGCACCAACAGGATCGGTGCCCAGATACCGATGGTCGCGTAAGTGGGCAGCAGCCCGACGCCGATGGTGCCGGCACCCATCAACGCCAGGGTGATGATGACCGCGTTCTTGCGGCCGAACTTGTCACCGAAGTGACCGAAGATGATGCCGCCGAGCGGACGGGCGACGAATCCGACGGCGAAGGTGGCGAACGCGGCCAGCGTTCCGATGGCGGGCGAGACGTCGGGGAAGAACAGGCGCCCCAGGACGAGTGCCGAGGCGGTGCCGTAGATGTAGAAGTCGAACCATTCGATGGTGGTGCCGACGAAGGCGGTGATGCCGGCCTTGCGGGCCTGCCGGACGTCGTACGGCGGCTGGTCGGCGTCGCCGCCGGGGTCCGCGCTCGGGACTGTCGAGGTCACTCGTGCTCCTCTCGTGTGACGCGCCGGTTCGCGTCGATGTGGTGAGACTCCCATCACTCTCCGACCAGCATCATGTAAAGTCCAGGACCTAATTCCACATGACTATGTGGTGATCGATACATAAAGGCGGTGACCTGTGGAGTTGCGTCAGATCCGGGCGTTCCTCGCGGTCGCCGACGAGCTGCACTTCGGTCGCGCGGCCGCCAAGCTGCACATCGCGCAGTCACCGCTGAGTCAGCTGATCCGTTCCCTGGAGAAAGAACTGGATGTCGAGCTGTTCATCCGCACCACCCGGTCGGTGCAGCTCTCCCCCGCCGGGACGGCCCTGCTCGGCCCGGCCCGCATCATCGACTCACAGATACAGGCGGCGCGGACGGTGACCCGGGCAGCCGCGGCCGGTGAGACGGGGGTGGTCCGGATCGGGTTCGGCGGGGCGAGTGGCTATGTGGCGCTGTCCGCGCTGACACGCGAAATGGCCGAACGACATCCCGGCATCCATCTGGACCTGCGGCCGCAGACCTATTCCGGCGAGGTGGTGGACCTGCTCGACGACGGTGCGATCGACATGGGGATCGTCGCCTTGCCGGTGGCGCCGGACCTGTCCACGGTGACCGTACGTACCGAGCCGCTCGTGGTGGCCCTACCCGCCGAGCACCGGCTGGCCGCACACGAGCGGGTGTCGGTTGCCGACCTCGTCGACGACCCGTTCGTCGTGTACCCCTCCGCACATGGTTCCCGCGTGCGCGACGCCGCGTTCGCGCTGTGTTCGGCCGCCGGCTTCATCCCGCAGATCGCGCGCGAAGCTCCGGATCCGTACAGTCTGCTCGCGCTCGTCGGCGTCGGGATCGGGGTGGCGGTGGTGGTGGAGGCCACCACTCACATCACGGTCGACGGCGTCGTCTACCGCCCCATCGACGGCGACGTTCCGGAGCTGCGCATCGCGTTGGCGTGGCGCGCCGATCGGATCTCTGCGGCCGCGCAGCGGGTGGTCGAAGTGGTGCGCAATTCCGCGCTCAATTGATCTGCCGACCGGTGACCAGCAAGGCGCCGTCCTTGAAAACGGCTGCGGTACATCGGAATGTGTTGTTGGGTCCGAGGCCGGAACCGCTCGGCAGATCGCCCTCGATGCGGACGGTTCCGGTGACCGCCCAGCTCGTGGCCACCGTCGACCGGTCACGCCCGGCCTCACGGAGCGCGGTCAGCTCGGCGTCGCGGAGACCCGAGGTGCGTGTCTTGACGTCGGAGAACTCGGCGGTGTCGGCTTGGGTTCCGCTGCCGCCGTTGCTCTCGAGTCGGTCACGGACGTCGTCGCGGATCGCGGTGACGCAGTGATCGGTGGCTGCGGATTCGCTGTCTTCGCGATTCTGGATCGTGGTGCGCCCATGCAGTGCGGCGATCACCAGGATCACCACGACGACCGCGATGACGATACCCCACAGCGGCCACCGACGTGGCAGGCGGACACGCGAGGTCATGTAGTCACCGATCATGGAGGGGCTCAGGTTCACCCACACAGCCGCATAGCTAACTTTATAGGTACCAAAGTACGATATCAGGCACGTTGGTGTACTTTTCTAGTTCTGGGAGATTCCGTGACCTGGCCCGCGTGCCGCATCGAGGAACGTCCATGGGAGCCCCGCGGGCGGTCGGGATCACGCGCGGACCGCACGCTGCGTGCCATCGATGTGTCGATCCCACCGATGATCGCGGACCTCGACTACAACCCCACTGCCGCCGTGGCCAGACGTCACGAGGATGCCGTCATCGCGGTCGCCCGACTCGAGGCCGGATATGGCGGTCACCTGGCGCCGCTCGCGGACTTCCTGCTCCGCAGCGAAGCGATCGCGTCATCGAAGATCGAACATATCGACGCGGGACTGCGCGCGTTCGGAAAGGCTCTGGCGGGGGCGAAGTCCGGTACTGAAGCACAATCGCAGCTCGCCGCAGTGCGAGCCCTGATCACGATGGTCGACGCGGCGAACGATGGCCCCATCACACTTGATCTTCTCTTTCGGGCGCACCGGACGCTCATGGCGCCCGACTACTATCAGGCTCGCGAGGCCGGGGCTCTTCGCGATGTGCAGAACTGGATCGGCGGTAGCGATCATTCACCGCTCGGTGCGCGGTATGTCCCTCCCCCGCCCGAAGCGGTTGCCCCGCTGATGGACGATCTGATCAGATTCAGCGATCGGCGTGATCTGCCGATCCTAGCCCAAGCCGCGATTGCCCATGCACAATTCGACTCGATCCACCCGTTCGTCGACGGCAACGGCCGTATCGGTCGCGCAGTGATCAGCGCGATCCTGCGACGCCGAGGTCTCACCGAGCGTGTCACGATTCCCCTGGCGTCGGCGATGCTGGCGAACACGACCCGCTATTTCGCGAAGCTCGACGACTATCGCACCGGGGATGTCGATGGCTTCGTCGCTTATGTGGCATCCGGGACCGTGCATGCGGTCGCCGGTTCCGTGGAGACCGCCCGCGTGCTTGCCGAACTCCCCACCGAGTGGCGTGACCGGGCCCGGCCTCGCGCGAATTCGGCCGATGCCGCGTTGATCGACGCGCTGCTCGCGACACCTGTCATGGATGCCGACACTGCGCAACGCATCACGATGACATCGGACGTGAGCACCTACCGCGCCCTGGCCCGACTGACGGGTGCCGGAGTCCTGGAGCCGCTGAGATCGAGTCGCCGCAACCAGATCTGGGCGGCCACCGACGTCCTCGCGGAACTCGACTCGCTCTCGGCGGCCATCGGTCGGCGCACCCTCGCCGAGTAACCGTCCCGTCAGCCACCCCGCCCACCCTGGGCGGCATACACTTCGTCATCTATGGCGCCGGCGCGGTCGGTGGTGTGATCGGTGGTCATCTGTTCCGGGCCGGAGTTCCGACGACGCTGGTCACGCGCGTCGCCCACCACGCCGATCGTGTCGGCGTAGAACGGCGTCGCCAACGAGCGACATCGGCCGGTTCGCGAGCGGCGTCGACGGTGTCGCCGAAGCGATCTCCACCGATCTGCGGGCCGCGGAGTTCGTCTCACAGACCCGCGACGCCATCATGGCGTGGAAGTACCTCAAGCTCATCATGAATCTGGTGCATGTACTCACCGATCAGAGACGGACAACAGGTTCACCAGACCACTGTGTCGCCGACATCGCGTAGGCCAACGTACAACAACGGGCGAGTTGGTGGACCTTTTCTGCTTCCCGGACGTTCAGTGTCCGGCGCGGGCGTCACTCACCAGTGCCACGCCTGGCCGCCGACGTTGCGAATGGTGCGCTGCAGCACGGTGATGGTGGTCGCGAAGTCGTCATCGGAGATACCCTGGCGACGTTCGGCTTCCAGCTCACCCTGAACGCCGGCCCCGGCCGTGAACCGCTCGTCACCTGCTGCGGTCAGCGTCAGCACACCGGCGTCCCGCACGATCCATCCCTTGTCGATCGCGGCGTCGATGGCTGTGGTGATCGCTGTGTCGGATTCGTTCGGTCCGACCGTCGCCACCACATCGTGCTCTGCGACACCGTCTCGGTGTAGCGACAGTTGGTGCAGCACCCACCATTCCGGCTGCGTGATGCCCGCCTCGGCGAGACGAGAACGGGTTCGGGAGCGGATGGCCTCGCCTGCGCGGGCCGTCCAGAATCCGATCGGTTGCCGCAGGGGCGGCTGCATGTCATTGGTCACAGGTCGACGCTAGAACTTCAAGTTCAGTTGAGGTCAAGGCTCGTGCGTCGGCCATCGGCGCCTACCCTGGGCGGCATGCACTTCGTCATCTATGGCGCCGGCGCGGTCGGCGGTGTGATCGGTGGTCACCTGTTCCGGGCCGGAGTTTCGACGACGCTGGTCGCGCGCGGCGCACATCTGGCGGCGATCCGTGATCGTGGGCTCGTCCTGGACACCGCGGCCCGAACGCACACCCTGGAGGTCCCGGCCGTGTCCGGAGCGGCCGACGTGGCCTGGACCGACGACACCGTGGTGCTGCTGTGCGTGAAGTCGCAGCAGACCGCCGCCGCGCTGGATGACCTCGTCGAACACGCGCCGCCCACCACGCCGATCGTGTCGGCGCAGAACGGCGTCGCCAACGAGCGAGAGATCCTGCGGCGCTTCGGCCACGTCTATTCGCTGTGTGTGATGCTGCCGGCGCGTCACCTCGACCCGGGTGTGGTGGTGCAACGATCTGCCGGTGCGCCCGGCATTCTCGACGTCGGCCGGTTCCCGAGCGGCGTCGACGATGTCGCCGAAGCGATCTCCACCGACCTACGGGCCGCGGGGTTCGTCTCACAGACCCGCGACGACATCATGGCGTGGAAATACCGCAAGCTCATCATGAATCTGGTGAACGGCGTCGATGCCACCTTCCGGCGCGACGGCGAGGCCTACCGCGAACTCGTGAAACGGGCACGCGCCGAGGGCGAGGCGGTGCTCGCGGCAGCTGCCATCGACGTGGTCAGCGACGCGACCGACCGCGAACGCCGGGGTTCCCATATTGATCTGCGCCCGGAAGAAGCCGGTGCGGTGAGCAGCTCGACGTGGCAGAGCGTCACCCGCGGCGCCGGAAATGTCGAGATCGACTATCTGGCAGGCGAGGTCGTGCTGCTCGGGCGGCTGCACGGTGTGCCGACGCCGGTCAACGAGCTCGTGCAGACCGAAACGTCGCGACTGGTGCGGGAACAACGTCCGGCCGGCAGTCTGGATGCGGCGGACGCATTGCGGCAGTTGGACGCATAGCCCGACGTCGCAAGTCGTCACAACCGTCACCCATGTAACGGGCCGCGCAGCGGATGCGCCCGGAAGAAATCCCAGATGATCGCGGTGGCGCTGATCGATTGGGTGATCGGCCCGGTGATCTGAGTGGTGACGAGAGCGGGGTCTCCGCCCGGCCAGGTGTGGCCACCGCCGTCGATCGTATAGAGCTCGACGGAACTGTCGGGTGCACACGAATACGACGTTCGCGCAACGTCATGCGTGATCTGCTTCGTGATCGGACGGGGTGCGCATCCGTTGCGCCGCGCCCAGGCAGCGGTCTGGGCCGGAATGCTTGCCGCGTTGGGGACGAGTTGTGGATGCTTGTCTTCACGCATCTGCTGGCCGATGGTTCGCAGCGTTCCGTCCGACGCCGGCAGCTGCATGCCTCGTGGTCCCGTTCCGCCTGTGTAGGAGAGGATCTCGTCACCTGTGCCGTGGAAGGCGACCACCGGGACGTGCCGGGCGGGCCGGCACCACGCGAAGTTCTGCAGTCCGGACACCGGCGCGACCGCCGCGAAGCGGTCGGCGAGTTGGCAGGCGACCGACGAAGTGGTGAAGGCGCCCATCGACAGTCCGGTCATGTACACCCGACGCTTGTCGACGCACAGCGTCTGCTCGACGTGGGTCAGCATCTCGGACAAGAACCGGATGTCGCCGCTGTTCTTTCGGTAGTCCCATTTCGGTGGCAGGACATGGGCTTCCGGCACGATCACCGCGAAGCCGTGCCGCGCACCGTACTCCCCCATCCCGCTCCACGAGTCCTGCATGATGCCGGGCTGCAGATAGCCGTGGACATCGAACACCACCGGCATGGGAGTTCCTGTCGCGACGCGGGGAACCTCTTGGAGATAGTCGCCCGATCTGCCGGCGGCCGAGAAGGCGTGTATGGACGTCCCCGCCGGAGTGGCGGTTCGGCACCCCGACGACGGTACCGGGGCATCGGCACTGGTGCCGCCGGCCGGAGTTGCAGACGCGGACGCATGCGTCGTCATCACCGCCACGACCACCGCGATGAGCACGCTCACGACGCGCACTATCGGGTACCTGAACATCGTCGGCCTCCTCTGATTTCTGTTGTGCACCCGACTAATCGGAGAGCATCCCGCCGAGCAGCCGGTCGGCCATGGCGAGTAGTCGATCAGCCATCGCCTCCGGGTCGAGAGGATCGTCGCTCTCGTCGAGCCATTGCGTGAACACCGAGAAGCATCCACCGACAACGAAGGTGGCGTCGTCGCCGCTCGCGACCATGAGGTGTCCGCCGGGACGATCCCGCAGGGCGGCGACGGCCGCGAGCACTGCCTGCTTCGCCGGGTAGGCGCACGGGCCGGTGCCGACGGCACGGTAGAACTGCCGATAGTGCGCGAGGTGACGTGTCGCCAACAGGGTCATCGCACGCCAGTCCTGATCGTCGCAGTCGATTAACTGCGGGAACACCTCTCGCTCGATCAGGTCGACACCGGCAGCGACGATCAGCGAATCCCGGTCGGTGAAATGCGAATACACGGCTTGCCGGCTGAGGTCGGCAGCCTCGGCCAGCTCGGTGAGTGACACCGCGGTCGTTCCCCGCTCCGATACCACCCGCACCGCGGCGTCGAACAACGCGGCACGGGAACGACGGACACGGCGATCAACCGTGGAATCGACTGTGACCTGCCCCCGCATGTCAGTGACAGTAGATCCAGGTCACATTAATTGCAACTGTCAATTAGTTGACAGTTGTCATTCTTTAGGCCCGGTGTCTCGCTGCCGCAACACGTTCTTCTGGATCTTGCCGGTCGACGTCTTGGGGAGTTCGGCGAACACGATGTCCTTGGGAACCTTGAACCGTGCCAGCGTTTTCCGTGCATGCTCGACGAGGTCGGCGGCGGTCACCTCGGCACCGGCGCGGACGGTCACGTACGCGATCGGCACCTCACCCCAGCGCTCGTCGGTACGGGCCACCACCGCGGATTCGATGACGTCGGGGTGGGCGTCGAGGACACGCTCGACTTCCACCGAGGCGATGTTCTCACCACCGGAGATGATGACGTCCTTGCTGCGGTCACGGATCTCGGCATATCCGTCGGGATGCATGACGGCGACGTCACCGGTGCGCAGCCACCCGTCGAGCGTCGCTGCGGCGGTGGCTTCCGGATCGCGGTAGTAGCCGAGCATCACGTTGTTGCCGCGCACCACCAGTTCACCTTCGGTGGTGCCGTCGGCCGGGACGTCGTCGCCGTCCGGTGCCGCCACGCGAATCACCCCGGCCGAGATGTTGCCGATCCCCTGCCGGGCCTTGCGGATTGCGCGTTCGTCGGGACTGCCGGTATCCCATTCGGGTTGCCATTGGTTGACGGCGATCGGGCCGAACGTCTCGGTCAGGCCGTACAGATGGGTGACCTCGATGCCGAGATCGGCCATGTGAGCCAGCAATGCCGGTGACGGCGGTGCGCCGCCGGTGGCCGCCTGCACGGTCTGTTCCAGCGGTGCCGCGGCGGGGTCCTCGGCGATCATCGTCAACACCGTGGGCGCCGCACTGAAGTGGGAGATGGCGTCATCGGTGAGGTGCCGCCAGATCTGCGCGGTGTCGATGCTTCGCAGGCACACATGGGTGCCACCGGCGGCAGTGATCGCCCAGGTGAAACACCAACCGTCGCAATGGAACATCGGCAGCGTCCACAGATAGTTGGAGGCCGGTCCGAGTACGGAGTGATAGGCCATCGCCAACGACTGCAGGTAGGCGCCGCGATGGTGGTACATCACCCCTTTGGGACGCCCGGTGGTGCCCGACGTGTAGTTGATGGCCAGCAGGCCGCGTTCCTCCGCGTCTCGCCAGACGGGTTCGCCGCCGCCGGTGAGCGCGTTCTCATACTCGTCGGACGCGTCGCCGGCCACGATCACCCGGATACCGGCCGCCTGCGCAACCGAGCGTGCCCGCTCCGCGAATTCGACGGTCGCGATCAACAACGTGGCGCCGCTGTGCTCGAGGATGTAGGTCAGCTCCGCCTCGGAGAGCCGAATGTTGAGGGGCACCAATACCGCACCCATGCCGGGGACCGCGTTGTGTAGCTCGAGCATGACGTGACTGTTGGCGCACAAGGCCGCCACCCGGTCGCCCGGCCGGATATCCAGCCCGTCGAGCGCCGCCGTCAACTGCCCGACTCGCTGGTGGAACTGCGCGTACGTGAAGGTGCGGTCGCCGTCGATGATGGCGGTGCGGTCGGCGAACACCGCCGCCGCCCTGCCCAGGAAAGTGACCGGACTGAGCGGGGCAAAGGTGAACTCTGCCCCACTTGCTGGGTCGATCCGGTCCGCATGCGCCATCGTTGCCGCCTTCTCTGGTGTTCGGTCCGATCCCTCGATCCTAATGACCATCGACGCGGCGACCCACCGGCGTCGCGTGTCGCGTGATGTCACGCGACGCCGGTACTTGTCCGGCTACGCCCGCACTGGCTGATCCATCAATTGCCGCGCAAAGAATCTCGCCGTGTTGTCCGCCTCGATTGCCGGTACCCGCTTGTGCCCGCCGACGTGCGCCCGCAACGTCTTGTCGGCCGAGGCGAACGCGTCGAACAGCAGCAGACCCTCGTCACGTGGGATCTCGACGTCGTCCCAGGAGAGCAACAGTTCGATGGGCACGGTGATCTGCCGCGCCGCGTCGAGCAGCGACGCGTAGGCGAAGTAGCCGCCGAACACCGCCGCCGAGATTCGTGAATCGGCTGCAGTCAGAGGAATTCCGATGGCGGTGCCCAGCGTCAGCCCGGCGTATCCGATCGGGTATCCGGCGATCTCGGGCAGGGCGCACAACTCGTCGAGCACCCGCCGCCATTCGGGCACAGCGCGCTCGGCCAGCGAGGCGTTGAAGTCGGGGATGATCGGGGCGATGGGTTCGCGATTGGCGCGGGCGGTACGCAACGCCGCGACCCAACGCTGATCCTCGGCCGACCGGGGACGGTCGCCGTGCCCGGGGGCATCGATCGCCGCGACCGTGAATCCGTGGTTCGTGACGTAGTGGTGCGCGCGGTGGACGATGCCGCGATGCCGCTTGTTCAGACTGCCGCCGTGGCCCATCAGGATCAGGGCCGGGGTCGGCGGTGTGTCGACGGGTGACCAGAGGACGCCGGGGATGTCGTCGACGGTGAAGGAGCGTTCGACGATGCCGGCCGTCGTGTCATCGGTTGATGTGAAGTGCATGGTGTTGCCTTTCGAAATGCCTTGCTGTGGAGGCACTCCCGGCGACACCTGGTGTCAGCGGCGACCGCGAACCGAAGGGAGTACCCACTGGGTTGAACCGATCACGGGTACCACCTCCCTTCGCGGTGTTGCACGGTCGACAGTCACAGTAACAGTCGCCGTCTGTGCGGTCACGTGATTAAGTCGGCGCCCGGTGTCCCCCGATCGGTGGACCCGACAGTCCACCGGTGGATCACCCGGTCGGCGGAGTTCGCCGTGCCCCTGACCAGGGCAAAGTCATGGGTGTCGCCGGAACGAACAGCGTCCCGGCCCCACACCCAGGAGATACCGATGAACACCACCAGCCGCCGCATCACCGCCGGACTCGTTGCCGTTGCCGCCACCGCAGGCGTCGGACTCGCCGTCGCCGGCGCCGCCCACGCCGGCACGATGCCCGTCACCCGTCCCGGCGAGCCGACCGTCGCGATGACCATCACCAACCACACCGACAAGCCCGAATACCTCCTCGGCGCCACGACCGGCTCGACCGGCCAGTGGGTCAACGCGCCGCAACGGGTGCTCTACCCCGGCGCCAGTGAGACCGTGACCGCCGTCGCGCCGTTCAGCAACTACCTGACCGTCAACGCCCAGTACAAGATCGGCCACTTCGGACCCACGGCCAACTACGAGATCGAGGACATGAAGGGCAACACCAACACGTCGATGAGCGGCATCTGGGGACCGCACGCCCAGAACTACTGGATGAATCACCAGATCAGCAGCCGCTACCCGAACGTGAACGTCGGCTTCGATCAGTGGTGATCGGACGAATGGTCGGCGAGATGCCGGGCCGGAACCGCTCAGGTCCCGGCGCCGGCCTCCGCCGCCACGCGATCGTCGAGCAGTTGGGCGGCACGTTGGTGGCTGATGCCCAGTGCTGCACCGATATCCCGCACGGTCAGTCCCCTATCGCGCAGACCTCGCGCCGCGCCGCCGCTGTGCCAGGGCGACCTCACGATTGGCCCGCTGCGATTCTGCCCGCAACTCGGCAGCGCGACGGAGATCGGCGTCCACCGCGTCGGGCAGTTCGACGTCGAATTGCGCCATTCTGTCCACGTCAAAGAGCGACTCCCCGAGCACAGCCAAGCGGTCCGGCGTCATAGCTCCTCGGACGCACGTCTCGGGTGAACTGTTCCACGAATCGGGTGACTCGTTGCGCCAACGCCATTCACCGACTCAGCACTGCCCCCGCGTCACCTCGTACGGCAGCGACCCGTTCATCACGACTCGCGAGCCATCCCAGACAAACGAGACGTCGACCCGGCCACTCGGGTCCGCGTTGGGTTCGCCGGGCAGCGGCCAGCGGTAGGTGACGTCGACACTGGTCGGCGACGATCCGGTCACCGTCTGGAATCCGAGGTTGCAGGCGATGGCGGGGCCGACGAACTGGCCGAGGTGGAACATCAGCAGCTGCGAGGGCGAGGACGCGGTGCCCCGTGACGTTTCCAGCACGGCGTAGCTCAGGTCGTTGCAGGTGTTGTAATTGGTGTTGCCCTGGAAGATCCATTGCGCGTCGAGCAGCGACGGCAACGGCGGCGGGATCTGCGCCATCGCCGCCGAGATGGCCGCGCTGCCGTCGGTGGAGCACGTTTCCGGCGTCTCGGTTGCGGTGATGGTCGGGACCGAGGTGGGTGCCGGCGTCGCCTGGCTCGGCGCCTGCACAGTGACCGTGCTGGTCACCGGTACCGGCTCGGCCGTCGGCTCACCGTCGGTCGCGCAGGCGGTCAGGCCGATCCCCACCATCAGCCCGATCACGAGGACGGCTACCGATCGGACGGATCGCATGCGTCCTCCCTCCGGCGGTCGACGGTGTCAGGGTCAGTCTCCCCGCCTCACCGGCCGCAGACCAGAGAATCGGGCGATCCCCTTCCTCGCGTTACTGTCCCGTCCCGAACATGGCCGTCAGGGTCGTCGACCGGTTCCGCTCGGCATGCTCTTTCGCCAACGTTTCGGCCCGCTCGCCGTCACCGTCGGCGATGGCGTCGACGATCTCATGATGATCGTGCGACACCGTCTGCGGGTCGGGGATCTGACGGACCAGCCACTGCACCCGAAACAGAATGGGAGACATGATCTCCCCCAACGTACGGTTGTGCGACGTGGTCACCAGCAGCTGATGGAACAGCGCGTTCGCGTCGTGCGCCGCTGCCGTGTCACCCGCCGCCACCGCATCGTCGGCCGCGACCACGGCCGCCCGCAAAGCCGCGACGTCCTCGTCGGTACGGTTATCGGCGGCCTCGCGGCAGGCCATCGCCTCGAGCGCCTGCCGGATGTCGAACAGTTCGGCGACATCCCGCTCGGTCCACGACCGCACCACCAGCCCGCGGGTCTTGCGGACCTCCAGGAAACCCTCGGTGCGCAGCGCCTGCAGCGCTTCGCGGGCCGGGAGCCGCGACACCCCGTACGCGTCAGCGACGTCACGCTCCACCAGCCGATATCCCGGCGGATACCGACCGGTCATCACGTCCGAGCGCAGGGCATCGAGCAGCCGGCCGCTCAGCGAGACGCTGTCGGTGGCGCTGGTCGGCGATGCCTCGGGGGTGGTGGGTGCCATGACGCTCACAGCTTACGACCCCCGGCCACGCCACTCGTCCTCACGTCAACGGCCCACGAACTCCGGCCGCTCGGTCCCGCCGAACGGGAAGCGACGGCGGAACTCGTCGGCGGCATCGGCCATGGTCACGAACTCCACGCCCTCGAACGAGCCCCACCGGTCCAGCAGACGTTCCAGCATCAGCAGCACCTGCGGGCGACCGGACACGTCCGGGTGCAGGGTCATCGGGATGACGGCGTAGTCGAGCTCGCGGTACACCCAGTCGAACTGGTCATTCCACAGCTGCTCGATGTCACGCGGGTTGACGAAACCGTGCGAATTCGGGTGACCCTTGATGAACATCATCGGCGGCAGATCATCGACATACCAGTTGCCGCAGAACTCGACCAGATCGATCTCGTGCCCGTGCTTGAGCGGGGTCATCCAATGCGCCGCCGGCTTGGACGTGTCGATCGGCGTCCACTCATCACCGACCCGCGCATAGAACGGGACGAAGTCGTTGTAGTTCTGCGAATGGTCGTAGGCGAAACCGTATTCGGCGAGGATCGACGCAGTGTGCTCGCTCATCTCCCACCACGGCGCCACATAGCCTTGTGGGCGCTCCCCGCTCAGTTGCTCGATCAGCTTGACGCTCTTGGCCATCACGTCGCGTTCCTGTTCGAGCGTGAGGGATCGCGGGTTCTCGTGGCTGTAGCCGTGCGCCCCGATCTCATGACCGGCATCCACACACATCTGCGCCTGCTTGGGGAACGTCTCGATTGAATGCCCCGGCCAGAACCAGGTGGATCGGATGTCGCGGCGTTCCAGCAGCCGCAACATCCGCGGCACCCCGACCTCCCCGGCAAACACGCCGCGCTGCATGTCATTCGGCGAGTCCTGCCCGCCGTAGGAGCCGAGCCAACCGGCGCATGAGTCCACGTCGATACCGACGCTGACCTGAATCTTCTTGTTTGTCATGGTGTTTGTCTTTCTGTGTTGTGGTCGACCCTTCGTGACGCTCGCAAGCTCGCTCCTCAGGGATCGGGTGGTGACGCGCGCTAGCGGAGGGGGTGTCCTTCCCGCTCCCTGAGGAGGCCCGGAGCGCTAGCGGAGGGCCGTCACGAAGGGCCGCCCTTATCGAGTAGGAGGGCCGGGTTTCCCGGCCCTCCTCTCACACCACCGTACGTGCGGGTCTCGCATACGGCGGTTCGCTGGGTCAGTGAAATCGGGTCCAGGCCTGGTGAAAGGTGAGCAACCCCTGGCGTTGCCAGTAGCTGTTGGGTAGTGCCAGGTTGAGGAAGGTGTCGGCCACATGCCAATACCCGAGACTGCTGTGGCCCCAGCGCTGAGCCTCGCGAGCCGCGATACCCAGAGCCTGCAACTGCGCGGCCCGGGTATGGCCACCCTTCCATTCCACCCAACGGATCTGCCGTAACCGTCGCCTCAGCCGGCCATCGAGTCCGCGAAACTTTCCCGGTGTCGTGGCGAGGCGAAAATACCCCATCCACCCTCGGATGTACTGGTTGAGCCGCATGATCCGGAAACCCATCGACACACTCCACGTCCGCGACGTCAACGCGCGGACCCGCGCCAACATCCGGGCCCACGCCGTAGGCGCCACCCGAATCTCGAACGCCCCGTCACGCAGAAAGAACGCGAACCCCAACAACGTTGCTGCCAACGCCGGATGGATCGAGGACTTACTGCGGTTCACCCTCAACTTCAACCGCTTCTCCAGCAACACCGTGCTCGATACGAGCACCCGTTCGGCAGCCCGCTCGGATTTCACAAAGATCCGGATATCGTCGGCGTAGCGGACAAACCGATGCCCCCGCGCCCACATCTCCTGATCGAAATCATCGAGCATGATATTCGACAACAACGGCGACAACGGCGACCCCTGCGGGGTGCCCTGCGCCGACGGATGCCGCACACCGTCTACCATGATCCCCGCCTGCACATAGGCACGGATCAGCCTGAGTAGCCGCTTATCCTGGACTTTCCGCGCAACCCGCGACATCAGCATGTCGTGATTGACCCGATCAAAAAACGCATCGAGATCCACCTCGACCACCCACGCATAACCCTGCTCGATGAGCAGACGAGCGACTTTCACCGCATCATGAGCGCTTCTGCCCGGCCGAAACCCATACGAGACCTCGGCGAACCCCGGATCAAACACCGGGACCAACACTTGCGCGACAGCCTGCTGGATCAACCGATCCAACACCGTCGGTACCCCCAACTTCCGCTGCCCACCATCAGGTTTGGGAATCATCACCTGACGCACCGGCGACGGCCGATAGGTACCCGCATCCAACGCCGCACGAACCTCACCCCAATGCTCAGCGCACCAGCCACGTAACTGATCCGTGCTGATCCCGTCGACACCAGGCGCGCCCTTGTTACGTTCGACACGTCTCACCGCGGCAGCCAGATTCTGCGAGTCAAACACCTGCCCCCACAAATCATCGCTGCCCCTGAGGTCCTCCCCAGCATCCGCCGGACGGTCACTACGCACAGACGACGGCTCTCGCGGATTCACCGCTCAACCCCTTTCGTCTGCCCCACCACGGGGTTGGCTGCGATCACCGCACCCTCCGAGAAACACTGCTTCACACCATCAATTCCCAACGTTCAGCCCTTCCCAGCACACCCGATTCCCACTGGTACTACGACCTCTGCTGACTTCTGCCCCGTCACCGACCGCCCTCCCGGACAGCCGTGCTCCGACAACCCTCGCCGACGCACCAAGACAGACCTCCCCAGATAAGAACATCCACTGTCCTCCTACAACCGCCGCATATACACACCAGCCGTTTCGGTGGAACGGGCTTCATCACACACGGCTGACTCACCCCAACCGGCATGCCTCACATGCGATTCGTATACCTCGGTGCAGGATTTCGTCTCCGGCTTCCTTCCCACCCCACCTCACGATGACGCAGTTGCCCTCGACTAAGAGTTAAACCACCTTCCCCTCCGGAGGACTTCCACCTCCAAGCGAATGCCCATGCTGGGCGTACCGTGACGCATCCTCGCAAGCTCGGAGGCTCCCTTCGTGACGCATCCTCGCAAGCTCGGAGGCTCCCTTCGTGACGCTCGCAAGCTCGCTCCTCAGGGATCGGGTGGTGACGCTCGCTAGCGGAGGGGGGTGTCCTTTCCCGCCCCCTGAGGAGGCCCGGAGCGCTAGCGGAGGGCCGTCACGAAGGGCGCCCCAACAACTCCCCCATCGCAACCCGCGCATCGTCCATCGCAGCCAGATCGCCATCGCTCCAATCCCGTTCGGCGATGCTGTGCGCCGACAACCAGGCCGCGACCTCACCGTCGCGTTCCACCGGCCCCAGCACCTGGGCGCTCACCCCGTAGAAATCACGCAGCGCCTGCGGCGGAAACGGCGGCTCGACGAACGCGGGCTGGACCAGCACCCGACGGGTCTCGTCAAGCCAGCGTACGGTTTCCAGCGCACGCTGATCCAGCGACGGATCGTGCTGGATGGAACGGATTCCGGCACCGCATGATTCGGCGACGCACAGGTCGACGTGCAGCCCAAGATCGCCGTCGTCGACGCGAACGGTGGTGCGATCACAACCGGTGCGTTCCCGCAGTCCGGTGACGATCCGCTTGGCGCGATGCCGGAACGATGCCTGGTCGCCGAAGCTGCCCCAGCCGCGGATGCGACCGTCGCCCCCGGCGGTTTCTATGGCCCACCACAACGTTGCGGCGATGCTGTCGATGACGGGGACGCCGAGCTTCTGCTCGACCGCCGCGGTCACTCCGGTGCCGTCGACGTTGGTGCAGATCAGCGCCACCGCCTGGGCGTCGCCGGCCTGGGTGGCGTCGGTCAGCAGCGTGGCCACGGCGTCCTCGGTGGCGGCGGCGAACGAGAAGTTGTCGGTCAGGTGCCATTCCGCGTGGGAGACGATCTCGACTCCGTGCCTGCGGTATTCGGCGACGATCTTCTCCACCACATCGCCGGTGTACGGGGTGGCGGCGGCCAGCGAGCTGACGCCGAAGTCGTGGCAGGCCTGCAGCAGAGCCAGCGTGGAGGTGGTCGCCGGGATGCCGGTGGCGTCGGTGATGGCCGCGACGATGGCGTTGTCGTGCTCTACCCCCAGCCAGGATCCGGCGGTGCCGTTCCACACGATGACGTCGACCTTGGCGTCGGCGAGCAGTGCGGCCGCGGCGACCATCGAGTCCACGTCGAACGACGCCCCGGTGCCGTCGGCGCTGATGGCCTGCACGCGGACGCGGGTGGAGACGAACGTGACGTCGTCGCGGCCGGCGAGTAGTCGGGTGGTGGTGTCCTCGACGGTGGTGTTCGACGACGGGACGATCATGCCGATGCGGGTCATACCCTCACTCCTGGTGTCGTGGTGGTCGGCTGGGTTGCTCGGGGTGCAAGGCGTTTCGCGTAGTCGAGGGTGAGCACGGCGATGGTCATCACGATGCCTGCCCCGACGAAGTACAGCAACGCCCAGGTGTATCCGCCGGTGGCGCCGACGATGAATCCGACCGCCATCGGCGTGATGAACCCGGAGATGTTTCCGGCGAGGTTCATGGCGCCGCCCAGGACGCCGGCGTCTTCGCGGCCGCCGAGGATGGCCGGAACCGACCAGAACAGGCCCACCCAGCGCAGGAAGAACAGCACCACCGACAACAGCGCGATCGCCGCGACCGGGCCGGGCATGAGCACCACGCCGAGCAGGCCGAGCACAACGCAGACGCCGGCGATGCCGAGCAGCGAACGCATCACGAGGTTGGTGCGGTAGCCACGCTCCTTGAGGCGGTCGGCGAGCTGTCCGCCGATGATCTCGCCGACGAACCCGGCACCGAAGATCACAAACGTCGACCAGCCGATCGTCTTGAGGTCGAAGCCCTTGCTCTCCGACAGGAACAGCGGTCCCCAGGTGAGCAGGCCGTAGAACACGCCGTTGAACCCGAGCCAGCCGAAGCACATGGCCCAGAAGCTGCGGTACTTCAGGTAGTGCACCAGGCCGGCGCGCTGGCCGGTGGAGCAGTGCCGGGTGTTCTCGTCGGCGTGGGCGGTTTCCAGGTAGTCGAGCTCGGCGGCGTCGACCTTGGGATGTTCGGACGGGGTGTCGCGGATCGCGCGCCACGCCCACAGTCCGAGCAGCATGGTGACCGCCCCGGCCGCGAGGAAGGCCCAGCGCCAGCTGCCGGTGAAGGCGATGAGTCCGGCGATGGCGATGCCGCCGATGGCCGAGCCGAGCGGTGCGCCGGCGTCGAGGATGGTGGCGCCGCGGCCCCGTTCTTTCTCGGTCAGGAACGCCGCGTTGAGCTTGCCGCCGGCAGGCATGATGGGCGCTTCGGCGATGCCGATGGCGCCGCGGGCGATGGCCATGGTGCCGATGTTGGGTGCCATGCCCGATACCGCCGTCGCCCCACCCCAGCCGATGCAGGCGGCGGTGATCAGTTTGCGGGGTCCGAAGCGGTCGATCAGCCAGCCGGCCGGGATCTGCATCGCCGCGTAGGCCCAGAAGAACGCCGACAGCAACAGACCGGTGACCTCGGCGCTGATGTGGAAGTCCTCTTTGATCATCGGCAGCGCCACGGACAGTGACCCGCGGTCGACGTAATTGACGGTGACCAAGAGGAGCAGCAAGGCAAACATCCGCCAACGGGTGTTGGACATCGCGAGAACTCCTTCAAGATTTGGTATACCAAGTCGGTATACCAAGAACCTAGATGGCGACGTCCACAACCACAAGCGTTCGCTGTAACCACTGGGTAAACGATCGAAACCACGAGGTGAGAGGCATGACCCAGCCGTATCGGCCGTCGGCGATCTGGGGTACCGGGCGCAATTTTCCGGCCCCGGGCGCACCCAGCAAGCCCGACCGTCCGCAGCTGTTCCTGAAGAATCCGCATGCGGTGATCGGTGACGGTGAGACTCTGCACCTGCCGACCGACATCGCCGATGAGGTGGTGTGCGAGGGCGAGCTGGCCATCGTCATCGGCGCCGACTGTCGCGGGCTCGAGAGTGTCGGCGACGCCCGTGCGGTGATCGCCGGCTACACCGTCGCCAACGACGTGACCGCCCGCGACCTGCAGCGGATCGACGACCACTGGTCGCGCGGGAAGGGCCTCGACGGTTTCTGCCCGCTCGGCTCACGCATCGTGGCCCCCGCCGACGCGCCGCCCTGGTCGGAGGCGATGATCCGGACCCGCGTCGACGGCGTGCTGATCCAGGAGTCGCCGGTGTCAGACGCGTATGTGGGTCCCGAGGAGTTGGTGCTGTGGATGTCGCGGCAGCTCACGCTGCATGCCGGCGACCTGCTGCTGTTGGGCACGCCGGACTATCTCCCGCCCGGCGAGACGGCCGCGGTGCTGCGGCCGGGGAACGTGGTGGACATCAGCATCGACGGAATCGGGACGTTGCGGACGCCGGTCGGCGAACGGCACCAGTAGCGCCCGGCGAGTCACGCGCCTACGGTGCAGGCCCAGATGATGGTGCGCGACCCGGGTCCCGACTTGCCGGCGGCCGCGACCTCGGCTCGACGCTTGGTGGGCGCATAGGCCCACCCCCAGCGCCGGGTCACCGGGTTCTGGGTGACGGCCCCGCAGCTGCGGTCCATCTGCACCACCCACTGGCAGTCGGATGCGGCGCACTTGGCTTCCGCGGCGCGATGGGCGGCACCGGCCGTCGAGTAGTTGATGGCGTACGCGGTGTTGCCGGTGCGCGGTGAGATCGCGATGGCACCGAAGATGTGGCCGGTGTCCGCGGAGGCCTCGGCGGGAACGGTGAGCAGGGTCGCGCCGGTGGCGACGGCGAGTAGTCCGGCGGCGGAGATGCGCTTGAGGGTGCTGGTTCGCATGGCGGGCGGTCCTTCATGAGTGGTGCGCGAGCTCGGTTTCTCGCGCGGTCATGAGTGGGATGCACCCGGGTGGCGGGAATGTTCCCTACGTGGCCGACGGCCGTCCGCTGCGGTCGGTGACCGGTCCGTCGTCGTCGCGGAACACGACGACCCGCAGCGCGTCCTGCAGTTGCCGGGTCGTCGCGCGCCACACCTGCTCCTCACGACGGCATGCCTCGGCATGATCCGAGTCGCCGGCCGCCTCTGCCTCGAAGGCGGATTTCATCCACTCCAGGTACTGCTCCTGGGTGGTGCGGATGTACTGCAGGATCGCCGACTGATCGAAGCGGCAGATCTTGGCGACCTCGTGCGCGCCGAGGGTGCCGTCTTCGTCCAGCACGATGAGCGTCTGCAGCGGATCAGGCAACTGATCCCGTTCGGGCGCAGGCGGATTCGCGTCCGCACTGGCGATCGCCGAGATGACGTCTGCGGCGCAGGTGTGCATGAAGTCGAACCAGCGACCGAGCGCGGCGACGAGGTTCTCCCGATGGAAGGCCGGCATGTCGATGCTATGGAAGACCATCAGAGCCGACTCGTGCAGGATCAGTGTGATGCCGGGCCAGCGCACCGACTCCCGGGCGACGAACTCGGCGGCCACGGCATCGTCGGCCACCTCATCGACCAGCGTGCCGAAGAACTCGATGGTCGCCTCACCGTCGAGGACGCGTAGCCAGGTCGGGGCGTGCTTGGTCGGCAGGGGGATGTCACCGTCGCCGTCGGCCGCGATGCGGCGCCCGGCGATGCCCTCGAGCACGTCGGTGATCAGGTTCAGCAGGTGATCGCGGGATTGGGTGACCGCGCCGACCGCGATGGTCGCCTCCCGTCGCACCGGACGGGAGTCGCCGAGGAACGCCGGGTGCACGACCTCCCCGATGTCTCGCAGCATGTCGACCGCGATGTGGGCGACTTCATCGACGCGGCGACGACTCACCTCGTAGATCAACCGGCCGTCCCGCAGCCTGCGCCACCCGCCGGCGGTCATCGCCTCGATCTGCTCGTCGTGGGACGCGGTGGTGGTGCGCAGCGCTTCGTCGGGGACCGTGCAGCGGATACGGCGCGCGCCGGTGACGGTGAACGTCAGGACTACGCGGGGTCCATCAGGGATGACAGGGACCTGCTCGACCACAAATCGGTCGCCGACCTGCAGGATTGCGAGCCGGTCGGCCAAGTCGTTGCGAAACAGTCGCCACGCGTCGTCGATCGACGCGTCGACATCGAAGTCGCCCATGTGTGTCCCCGATCAAGTAGTGCATACGTGA
This sequence comes from Gordonia sp. LMA484, assembly GCF_058129505.1. NCBI lineage: Bacteria > Bacillati > Actinomycetota > Actinomycetes > Mycobacteriales > Gordoniaceae > Gordonia > Gordonia sp. LMA484. Next base: position 5,884,118 of record NZ_CM176700.1, on the reverse strand, counting down.
CTGTCCGAACCATCACGCCCACACGCAACGTAGAGGTGGGGTCCGACAGTCACCGGGCGCGCCGGAAAGGTCCGCTTCCGGGATTTCGCCCCCGGGGATTGTCGCAGGTCCATGCTGTAATTCGGCAATGCTGTGGCTGGCGTTACCCAGTGTGGCAATTGTCATGTTCGTCATCGTGGCGACGCTGAGTCTGCGCCGGCTGCGTTCACGGGTACCGACAAGTGGTCGCCGGGTAGAATCTCAACGGTCGGCGCACCGCCGATACACACCGTCGGCGTCACGTCACGACGCATGGAGATCATGAATCACTCAGATGAAAGGGCGTCGTCCCTTCGGTTCTCGTGAACCCGCACCGCCGTCGCCGACGGCGCCGCGAATCGCATGCCACCCGCAGCCTGGAGCAGTGGCGTCGGCAGGTCGAATACCTCGAACGACGAGTCCGGCTGGGCGACTATCGGATGCCCGTGGACATTCACAGTCTCGTCCTGCAGGGCAGCCCGCAACCGCTGTGGTGCACCCATCCCGCGTGTGTGATGGCCTCCCTCGGGACCGAGCCCCGGGCACGATTGGACACCTTCATGCGACGTCGTGGACGCCGAGCTCGGCAGTTGCGCGCGGCCGTCGCCCACCTCGATGAACGTTATCGCGACGTCACCGTGCCGACCGATGCCCCGAGGACACTGCCGTGGTGGCACCGGCGGCAGCCGTGGGCGTGAGCAGGTCGCGCCCGGTTCGACCGCACGGGGGCACCGCTCCCGTGGTCACACGAACAGCGGCACCTGGCTCTGCGGGGGCGCGCCCGCATAGCGGTCGACGACCTTGTTCAGCTCGAACTGCATGTACAAGATGTTGGTGCTCGCCAGGAAGGCCAGCACCCAGCACCACGTCGGTGAGCACGTGGGCGGAAGACCGGCGGCACGTTGCGCATCCTGGATGCGTTTGCCCGCGTTGTGAAAGCTGACCAGCGGGCAGATGACGGTCCAGAACAGGAACAGCATCACCAACATCGGCCCGACCACCGGAATCTCGCGACGGGGATCGAACTCGGCCATCTCCTTGTGGATCTTGTAGTACCAGACGTAGAAGTAGATGCCGAGGGTGATGAGCGGCAACCCGATCCAGGCGGCAAAAGGGTTGCGGCGCTTCATCGCCAACCCGGAGGCGACGGGCTGGAACGGCGGCGGCTGTGATGGTTGGAACTGCGGCGGTTGCGGCGGCATCGCGGCGGTCGGGCCCGATTGGTAGCCCGGCTGTTCGGTGGGCGGTGGTGGCACGATGTTCGGCTCGGCGAACTGCGGTTGCCCGGCCGTCGCGTTCGGGTCGGCGGGCGGTTCGTCGCTCGGCTCAGGCATGATCGCTCTCGATTCGCGCTTAGGTGGTCGCCGACCTGGCCGAACCGGGCCAGGCGTGAATCGCGCGTGCACGCGACACCGACTCAATGCTATGTGCCGAGCATCGCTCGGGGACGGGGTCGGCGAAATCCGTTCGCACGCTGGAGCGATGGCCGTCAACGGGTTCACACACGATGATCTCGGTCGAACCAGGTCCGCGGTGACCGCGCCACCGGCTACGCCAGCATCTCCCGGATGTCGTCGGCGCTAAGGGCAGTGCCGAAGAGTTCGCCGTCGTCGACGACGGCGTCGAACAGTGCACGTTTGCGGTCCTGCAGCCGCACCACGCGTTCTTCGATGGTGTCCGCGGAGACCAGACGGTAGACGTTGACCGGGCGTTGCTGGCCGATGCGGTGCGCCCGATCGACGGCTTGCGCCTCGGCAGCGGGATTCCACCAGGGATCACAGACGAAGCAGTAGTCGGCCTCGGTGAGGTTGAGCCCGAATCCGCCTGCCTTCAGACTGATCAGGAACACCTGGGTGGCACCGGAGGTGAAGCGTCGCACCGCGGTGTCCCGCTGGCGCGTCGTCATCGATCCGTCGAGGTAGCTGTAGACGATGCCCGCCTCGTCCAGGCGGGCCCGGATGATATCGAGGAATCCGGTGAACTGGCTGAACACCAGTGCGCTGTGCCCCTCGTCGATCAGCGCGGGCAGTTGGTCGGACAGGTAGTCCACCTTGGCCGAGTTGACCGCATTGTGCGTGGTATCCACCAGCGCCGCATGCAGACTCAGCTGCCGCAGCATGCTGAGCGAGCGGAACACCTGGAAGCGGTTCTTCTCCCAGTCGCCCAGCAGGCCGAGCACCTTCTGCCGTTCCCGGGCCAGCCGGGTGTCATAGATCTTGCGGTGTTTGGTCGACAGGTCGAGCACCATCGCCTGTTCCTGCTTGGCGGGGAGGTCGATGGCCACCTGATCTTTGGTGCGCCGCAGCATCACCGGTTTGATCCGGCGTCGCAAGGTGTCGAGTCGTTCGGGGGCCGAGCCCGATTCGATCGGCTTGCGGAAGTAGTCGGCGAACGCGGTCGGTGACGGGAAGAGCCCGGGAGCGGTCACCGACAGCAGCGACCACAGCTCCATCAGGTTGTTCTCCATCGGCGTGCCCGTGATCGCCAGCTTGAACGGCGCGTCGAGGCGGCGTGCGCACTGATGGGTTTTGCCGGTGTGGTTCTTGATGAACTGGGCTTCGTCGAAGACCGCGCCGTCCCACGCGTACGCGTCGAAATCGTCGAACAGCAAGCGTAGCAATGTGTACGAGGTGACCACGATGTTCGCGTCCTCGACCTGCTCGGCGAACGGGATGCCGGTCCGCGCCTCGGTGGCCGTGATCGCCGACACCCTCAGTCCGGGAACGAATTTGCCGCATTCGGCCACCCAGTTGGGCACAACGCTGGTGGGTGCCACCACCAGGAATCGTGCCGTTCGGTCGGCGTCGGCGGCGCGCGCGACCAGCGCGAGCGTCTGCACCGTTTTGCCCAGTCCCATGTCGTCGGCCAGGATGCCGCCGAGTCCGTTCTTCCACAGGAACGTCAGCCAGTTGAGGCCGTGGTGCTGGTAGTCGCGCAGCTCTGCCTTGAGTCGGCGAGACGGTTTCACCGGCCGCGGTGGCGCCGCTTTGGCCAACTGCGCCATGTGTTTACGCCACTGGGTCAGCTGTTTGTCGACGACTCCCAGAGCCAGGAGCTCCTCCCAGAACGTCGCATTGAGGCTGTGTCTGCTGACGCGACCGGAGTCGATCTCACCGAGCGTGCGTGCCTCGGCGAGCAGGTCGGCCAGCTTCTGCAATTCCGGTGTGTCCAGCGAGAAGTACGCGTTGCTGGGCAAGATCATGTGCTTCTCGCCCGCCGACAGCGCGGAGATGAGATCGGCGATCGGGACCTGCACGTCTCCGACGGTCACGGTGATCTCGAGGCCGAACCAGTCGTTGCGCTCGGATTCACCGGAGGTGAAGGCGATCTCGGGGAGGTCGGTGGCGGGATGGAACTCGTCGGTGCACTGGTAGTCGATACGGATGCCGGGGTGGGTGCGCAATTGTGGGAGGAGTTCACCGGACACGATGGCGAGCTCCGGTATCGAGAAGGTGGCCGGCTGCCGCAGCGCCAAGAATGGTGCGTCGTCGATGGCGTCGTCGTTGGTCGCGGCGGCGAGAAGCCGTTCATGGGCATCGTAGGGATCCCGTGACCCCGGGTGGCGCCGGAACTCGGCGACCAGCTTGAGGGAGGCGTCGTGTCGCCAGGTGGCCGTGTGGCGCGCGATGGTCCGCATCTGCGGTAGCAGCTCCGACCACAGCTGATTCTCGATGCCCGCTTCGCGATAGGGTGTGGTTCCCGTCGGTTCCGACGGGTCGAAGACGACGGGCACATCGTTGACCCGATACCCGACGCTCCAGTAGTAGCGGGCGCCACGCTCCGAATCCTTCAGCGTGAGTACCGCTTCCGGACCATCAATGCTCGGAGGTTCCAGCAGACCCTCGTCCACTTGCACCGTGCGCTGCTGCGTCAGTCGTGGCAGCGCCTCGACCGAGAACTCGGGCAGGTCGGCCGTGGGGATGACGATGTCGGCGTCGTGCCGGAGCGCAGTGAGTTCGTCGCGTCGGATCGGGTGCTCCAAGGGCGCCAGTGTGAGCACTCCGTCGCCGACGGTCCACAGCCCGTGCGCGTCGGGCGCGCCGATGAAGTTGAGGTCGGATGCGTCTACGGGGTGATCGTCGAGTACGACCTCGGTTGCCAGGTGCGCACCGTCGGGATGCGCGGTGATGGTATAGCGCACGTCGGCGCTGCCGAGGCGGACGGTGGTGGAGAGCAGGTTCGGGTCGGCGATCAGTGCGACGCCGTCGGCGATCGCCTCGGACAGCAGTCGCCACAGCGCCGCGGGAGGTGATGCCAGCGAGATGTAGTCGTGGTTCGCCGAGTACACGCTGCCCACCACCATGCGATGGATCGCGCGCAAACCCGCATGGTGGGTGGGGTCGGCGGCGGGATGATCCGGCATGGCAATCTCCCGCCACGATGCACCGGTCCTGATCCACTTGTCGCGTTTCCCCTGGATCATGGGCCGCAGCGTGAGCGATGGGTTCCGCGAATACCGGGTGGGCGCGGCCCGACCGACCGCGAGGGCCAGCGGCTTTGTCCGGGTCGTCGCGGTAGTCGGGGTGTCGAGGATGGCGGCGATCGTCGTGCGCCACGACGGTGGGATCGGTGCCGAATCCGTGGCGATGGTCGTCGAAACGGGAGCAACAACGGACGCCATCGGCGTCGGCGTCGCGGACGGCTCAGAGGTCGCAACCCTCACCGTGAACAGCAGCGCCACAACATGTTTGCAATTGGCCGCAACCGGACAGGTGCATACGGCGTGCGCGATGCCCGCTATCGTCGGCTCTCCACGAAAGCGGACGTGCTGGCGATACTGCTCACCGCGACTGCCGAGACACGCCCCGGCCAGCGTGGTGCCGTTCTCGGTCCAGGAATGGTCGAGAATCCTGCGCTGTTTGGCGTAGCTGCGGCCGCGCACGATCGTGGGGCCGCTGAACATCCGATTCAGCTCGGCGTCGTGGAATTGCAGGGCACCGTTCCTCACGCGACGAGACTACGTTCCCCGCTCACGAATGTCGGGACTTGTGTAGGCGTTTCGACAGGTCAGGCACCATGTTGGCCACGTCCGACGGTGGGGATGAGACTGGTGCGTCCGGAGTGATTGTCGGTGCTGCTGTGGCAGCGCGCCGCGATGTGACCGGCTCACCGAGCCGGCGCGTCACCCCCGCAGAATCGACGTCATCTTCTTGCCCTTGGCCACCTCGTCGACGAGTTTGTCCATGTACCGGATCTTCTGCATCAGCGGCTCGTCGATGTCCTCGACGCGGTGCCCACAGATGACACCGGTGATGAGCTTGGCGTTCGGGTTGAAGGCCGGGGCATCGGCGAAAAATGTCTCGAGGTCGATCTCGTCGTCGATGGTCTTCTGCAGGCCGGCCGCGTCGTAGCCGGTCAACCACGAGATCACCTGATCGACCTCGTCCTTGGAGTGGTCCTTGCGCTCGGCCTTCGCAACATAGTGCGGGTAGATGCTGGCGAAGCTCGTGGTGAAGATTCGATGCCCTGCCATGGGTGCTCCTTCGTCGGGTGATCGATTGTGCCCAGCATAAGGATGGACACCGACTCCGGTGCTCAGCGAGGCATCGATGTTGTCTCGGCGAAAACTTGTCGCAGCCGACCCATACCCAGGATTACGGTGCTGACCATGTGCGATGAACCAACGAATATTCGCCCCGGCGAGCAGCTCCGCCACTTCATGGACGACCTCGGACTGACGATCGAAAGTGCCGCGGGTCAGCTCCGCGTATCCCCGGGAGTGGTCGCCGACCTCATCGCAGGCCGTCAGCGCATCACACCGGTCATGTCTCGGCAGCTCGGCAACCTGTTCGGGCAGTCGCCAACCTTCTGGGCAAATCTGCAGGCAGAGCATGACCGGCGTGTCGAGAGCGCGGCCCGAGATGCCGCCGCGTGGTCTGCGGATCTGAATCGACGTCTCGCGGATCAATAACCTCCACGCCGGCCGGGTTTCCGCGCGGCCCAGCCGAGGTCGGTTTCACATGAAACAGAGGTTGCCTGGCCGATGACGCCGTCTGCGCAGAATTCCGCTCAGCTCCCTCAAACACCCAACCGGTCAACCGCCCGCCCATCCCCCAGTTCGTCTCGTGCCGAGGGATTCTCGACGTAGAACGACAGAAAATCGAGCAGCTGTTCGGCACCGACGGCGAACAGGTCGGCGGCAACGGTGATCGACTGCCGAAGATCGCGTTCCGTCGGCGCGAGCGGGCCGACGTAGTTGATGTCGACCTGTGCGCGGGCGCCGTCGGCCAGCGTGATCAGTAGGCCCAGGTTGTTGTTGACACCGACCGGTTCGACGGCGGCCAGATCGGACCATCCGATCTGCTGGCGCGCTTTGAATCCCTGTACAACGAGAGACTCAGGTGTGCAGTCGATTCGGGGAAAGCGAGCGTAGCCCAAGGCGAACCAGATCAACGCCAGTCCGGCATAGAGTGCCAATGCCAGCGCCACGAAGGGCAACACCACGTCGAAACCCGCGCTCATCGGTAATGTCAACGCATCCGTCCACATGCCGACCGCCAGCACGATGCTCGCGACGAACGCCAGTCCGAAGATGAGCCAGTACCCGCAGACCAGCGTTCTCGGCATCGCGAAGGAGATCGAGCTCGGGCCCAGGGTGATCACCGATCGAGGCACAGCGGAGTTGCTCAGCCGTTGACGCATGACGACCACGGTCAGGATCGATACGACGAAACAGCCGATCGCAGCCGGAAAGTAGAACAGCGCGTACAGGAATCGGGCGTCGATGAGCGCACGGATGCCGTGATAGACCCAGAAGGCCCCGAACGCAGCGAAGAGCGCGGCGAGGACCGCGAGGACTCTCGTCTTGGCGCGGATGCTGTCCCAGCCGGACTCGAGAGGTCTCATCGACCGGTCAATCCCAGTTGCGAGTGGTCGATATAGACACTGTCGGTGTCGGCACCAGCCCCAGCGCATACCCGATGCTCTCGGGAGAAGTACCGGTCCACCGGTTTCACAGGTCACCTCGATTCTCGACATGTGCAGGCCATCGACCCGTCGGACGCACGCCATCCCATTCGACAGGACGTCCTGCCGTCAGATCGTGGCATCCCGTCCTCCGACCCGAAGAACCGGTCACGCGAATGACGACGTTCCCGGCGCAGGACCACCTCCGTTACCCTCGACGCATGACATCGGGGGTCAGCGGAAGCGGCGCGTTACACACACGCGCGTCTTATGCGGCACATGAACTGCCCGTTCCGGTCTTGGCCGCGGTCGTTCTCATGTACTGCGGAGCCTTCGTACAGATGCTGGGGCTGGTGTCGGCGCTTGTGATGATGAACTCGGCGGCCCTCGAGTTGCGCACCGCCCATGAGGAGTGGGCACGATCGCAAGGCCTACCGCCGGATGTGGGCGACGCCGTCGACACCGGACTGGGTGTCGGCATCGCGATCGCCATCGCCCTCAGTGTGGTCGCTGTAGGGCTGTGGCTCTGGATGGCACGCGCCAACAGCGGAGGACTGCGCTGGGCACGGACCGTCGCCACGACTCTCGGGGTGCTCGGCGCCGGTTTTGCGACCTTCTCGGCGATACGCGCCGACACCGGGTTCACCGTGGCGCTCAACCTCGTCATGGCCGTTCTCGCGCTCGGCATCATCGTGTTGCTGCATCACCCGAGCTCCCGGGCGTTCTACGACGCTGTTCGGTCGTAGGCGCGCCCTACGAGCCCAGTCGCACAGTCCGCCCCAACCCTCCTGAACTGGCTTTTCCGTCGACTGCGCGTTTCTGTCGGTGCCCTCTGCCACCATATGAACACACGGCGCGGCTGATGACCCGCAGCGCTCGTGAACGTTCGATCGAGATCGTCCTATGACCGTTCTCGATCAGGTTCACTGACATCCGGTGGTGTCAGTGAACGTCGTTGAGACCACGCCCAAGGATGTCAGCCGGGCCTCGGCCAGCGACGACCTTTTCGAGGTCACGCGCAAAGTGCTATTCTTGCTTTCACGAAAAGCCGCTGGCTGCAAGCTCGGCGGAGAAGGGAGTTACTAGATGAAGTTCTCCGCCGCTCTGGATGTCAACGTCGTCGCCCACGAGGCCACCGACGAGGTGACCGTTCTACTCGAGATCGAAGCGCCCGCCGCACCGGTCACCGAGCACCGCGCACCCACCGCCCTGCAGGTCGTGCTCGACCGCAGCGGCTCGATGACCGGCGCACCACTCGACGGTGCGAAGATGTCGCTGCTGGCGCTGGTGCAGCGCCTCGACCCGGCCGACATCTTCGGTCTGGTCACCTTCGACAACGAAGCGCAAGTCGTGGTGCCCGCCGGTCCGCTGACCGACAAGGCGGCAGTCGCCGACCGCATCAACGCAGTGGTTTCCGGCGGCAGCACCGACCTCTCGTCGGGCTACCTCCGCGGGCTGCGCGAGATGCGACGGGCCACCGCCGACGCCGGTGTGCACGGCGGCACGGTCCTCGTCATCAGTGACGGCCACGTCAACTCGGGTATCCGTGATGCCGACGAGATGGCCGACGTCACCGCGCAGGCCGCCAAGGACGGCATCATCACCTCCGCGCTCGGCTATGGGCGGGGCTACGACGAGACCATGCTGTCGGCGATGGCGCGCTCCGGCAACGGCAATCATGTGTTCGCCGAGAACCCGGATGCAGCGAGCACGGCGATCGCCGGTGAGGTGGACGGCCTGCTGTCGAAAGTGGCGCAAGCGGTCAGCGTCACCGTGCACTGCGAGCCCGACGTGCAGATGGTGCAGCTCTACAACGACCTGCCGGCGCATCAGATCGCCGACGGCACGGTGATGATCGAGCTCGGCGACTTCTATGCCCAGGAGGAGCGGAAGCTGTTGCTGCGCCTGGGTATCGAGAACATGGCCGCGCTCGGCCTGGCCCAGGTGGCGCGCCTGGAGCTGCAATACGTGGACATGCCCGATCCGGTGGAGCACACCGTGTCGTTGCCGATCGCGGTCAATGTGGTGCCGGGCGACGAACTCGGCGATCGTATCCCCGACCCGACGGTGCAGTCGGAGAAGCTGTTTCAGGAGGCGCAGTCGGCGAAGTTGGCAGCGTCGCGGGCCTACGAGTCCGGCGATCTGGCTGCCGGCGACGCCTTACTGGCCGAGTCCCGCGGCCGCTTGTCCGACGCCGCAGGCATCGCCCCGGCCGGTATCGTCGGTGCGATCCGCGCCGAACTCACCGACGTCGACCGGATGGGCGACATGTCCCAGACGAACGGCGCGGCCTACATGTCCAAGATGACCCGCGACTCGTTCCACCAGCAGAACCGCAAGCGCGGCCGCCGGCGCCCTTGACCTATCGACCTCGCAACCACACCGTTCCCGCTGGTCGAGTAGTCCCAGCCGTGCCTCCTCCGCTGGTCGAGTAGTCCGAGCCGCACTCCCCCAACCGCTGGTCGAGTAGTCCGAGCCGCTAGGCGAGGACGTATCGAGACCCCGCAAACCAACCAGCCCCAGCCACCCCCACCCGCTGGTCAACTAGTCCGAGCCGCACTCCCCCATCCGCTGGTCGAGTAGTCCGAGCCGCCCACCCCCACCCGCTGGTCAACTAGTCCGAGCCGCACTCCCCACCCACTGGTCGAGTAGTCCGAGCCGCTAGGCGAGGACGTATCGAGACCGCCGACCACGAGAACCCGAAAGGCCAACCCCCTTTGCACCTCAACCCAACCCAACTCGACCGCGCCGCCGGCGTCCTCCTCGGGACCGCCATCGGCGACGCCCTCGGAGTCCCGTACGAGTTCGAGACCCGCATTCTCCGCGACGATGAGCAACCCGAAATGCTCGGCGGCGGTCTCGGCGACTTCGCCCCCGGCGAATGGAGCGACGACACGTCGATGGCCATGGCGATCGCCGAAGTCGCGGCCACCGGCGCCGACCTGACCACAAACGACGCGCTCGACGCCATCGCCATGAATTTCCTGCGCTGGTTCGACGGCGGCCCGCCCGACGTCGGCACGCAGACCCGCGCAGTTCTCAGCGCTACCCGCCGGCGGCTGAAGGCCGGCGAGCACGGCGTAAGCCGGGTGATGCGCGACGAGGCCGCCCGCTACGCCGCCGCACACCCGCACTCCGCGGGCAACGGCGCCCTGATGCGGACCGCGGCGGTCGCACTCGCCCATCTCGACGATCGTGACCGACTCGCCGACGCTGCACGCCTGGTTGCAGAACTGACACATGCCGATCCCCTCGCCGGCGACACGTGCGTCGTTTGGTGTGAGGCGATCCGGGTCGCCGTCATCGCCGGGCACATCGACCTTCGCACCGGGCTCGACCTGCTGCCGGCCGATCGCGTTGGCCGTTGGGTGCGGTGGCTCGACGACGCCGAAACCCAAGGCCCGAAGGTGTTCACCCCGAATGGTTTCACCGTGACCGCTCTGCAAGCCGCTGCTGCGGCGATCACCCAGACCGCCGTTGCCGGGTCAACGGACTCCGCGCACCTGACGGAAGCCCTGAACACTGCGATCCGGATCGGCAACGACACCGACACCGTCGCGGCGATCGCCGGCGGACTGCTCGGCGGCCGGTGGGGTGCGAGTGCAGTGCCCTCGCAGTGGCGTGAGAGTGTGCACGGCTGGCCGCGGCAAGCAGGCCGTCCCAGCGACGCGGATAGTCTCGTAATTGCAGCCACCTCGGCAGTCCGCGGGGGTCGGCCGGGTACGAGAAGCGCACGTGGTTGCGAGGACGCCGCCACAGCCATCCCCTGCTGAGGCGACACCCACGATACGGAGACGGTACGGCCCAAGTCAGCCCGGTCGGACGGGGCGTCGGAGACCCCGCGGGATCGGGAGCGCATGCCAAACGCCGAGGAGGTTATCACGTTGGGCCAGTTGGGTATTGCCTTCCGCACCGGCGACCCTTCAACCGTCCGCAGCGCCGCGCGGCGCCTCGCCAGGTGATGTCCCGGCCATTGCGACGCCCGTTGACGTGACGACTCGGCATCCTCCGCGTGAACCGCGGGTTCGGCCTCTCGCCAAGGCGACGGCGACGGCCATGACCGGATCATGGCGCGTGCCGTAGAGTTTCGCCGGCTTGGCACGCAGCTTGGCAATGTCCTTCTCGAGCCGTTTGATCCGTTTGTGAGCCGCTTTGTCTAACCGGCACAGGTCAGTACGCAACTGCGCCACTTCACCTTCGAGATGGACGGTCGCGTCACGCTTGTTGCTCTTGCGGGTCATCCCTGATGTCTGCACCCGGCCTCAGGGTAGGCGCCGGCACGCCGTATCCAGTGGAGGCGCTCGACCTCGTCGACGTCGATGCCCCACACGGTGTCGCGGCGTGTGCCCCGGTCGGTACCCAGCCGTGGACGGGGTAGAACGCGTCAGCCAGAGCGTTCCCGTCCAGCACGAACAACGTCGCCGATGTGTGCCCGTCGGCGCGAAAATGCGCGCACGCCACCTCCAGCAACGCGGTCCCTATACCGGAGCGCCACCGACCCGGATCGACGTACAGCACCATCAGCAGCGCACTTTCGGTTCCGGCCGGCCAATCGCGACGAACCGAGAATCGTGTCCCCGTCGATACTGCGCCGGAATTCGGCCGCGGCGCGCTCCGCGTTGTCGGCAAGGCAGCGCTGCCCGCGGCCATTGCACACGAGGCCTACGACGGGTACCACCAGGTCGAAGAAGGCACGGAAACGGTACCTGAAGCGGCAGGCGCAGGGACAGGCGCAGTGGCAGGCGCCTGGGCGCGAGCCGAGTACGGTGCGATGGTGGGCGTGTACGGCGGCCCCGTCGGCGTTGCCGCCGGAGCGGTGATTGGTGGTATCGCGGCCTGATCGGCGGGAGCTTCGGGAAGCAAATTGGAGGGCTGTTCGGTTGAGCCAGATCGATATCTATGAACGAGTACGGCTGATGTCGGTATCGGCGGCTCGCGTTGTTGACCCTCGGACCATTCCCGGTGAGGTTCGACTGGATTCTGATCAGCTGCAATGGCAGCAGGATCACAGCGGCCGGGAACTCGGTTATTTGATGACCCTGGTTGCACCCGAATCGCTGATGGCATCGTTCCGTGACAACGTCTTTGTGGTGGTCACTCGGTTCGTCGTTGACTGCGGTGTTGACGTCAACGATTCGCTGGACGAAGCGTTTAACGAAGCTCGTCAATTGCCTCACTGGACAGAACAACGAGCCGAGCGATTCCCCATCACCGACCGAAACGAGGGTGGCACCATTCAGGCAGGCTCGTTCCAGGACACGTCTGCGCGCTGGTTGTTCACGGTGAACAAATACGTTCTGTACCAACGGGGAAACGTCGTGTACCTGCTCCAGTGCACCGGTACTACATCGTCCGAGAGCACGGACACCCGGGGATCGCTGATTCGGACCGTGCAGTCCGCACACCTGGACGACTGAGGGGAGCTTTCGATGGTGACTCGCGCGACCACAGTTCCCGACCTCGAAGCCGCACTTGCAACAGAGGTGACCTTCACACCAGATCCCGCCGATACCGGGTGGTTTCGTGGCAGAGCAGCCGCGGCAACGCTCTACCTTCGAATGGGCAACTTCCCCGATGAACACCTTTATTCGCTCTATTTGGGTCATGGCCGCTGGATGGACTTCACCTCCACACCCGACACGTGGACGGTCGTCACAAACGCAGACTGGCCCGCCGCCGCACGGCCGCGGCTCCCGAAAGGCCAGTTCCATGAATGACTTTCACGTCGCCGTGCCCGCGCTCAGCCAAGACCAGCAGGACTACCTGTTGTCACGGTGGAACGAGTCCCACCGCCGCTGGTTGCCACCGCGCCTGAGACACTGACAGTCGGTACGGTGGCCGTCGTAGCCACTGCTACCGGCATGGGTGTCGGGGACCTCGCGTACCAGACAGTCCACGAGCATTGCGGCGAAGACATTCACGAGCATGGCGTCGTCGCGAGAATCGGGCATGGCATGAAGTCGGTCGGAGGCAATACCGGCCACCAGAAAGCGGACGACACAGCCGGCTTCGCGAAAGACTTAGCGCGCAGCGCGAAAGCGTTTAGCACGGGCTGTTCTGATGGCGCGCACGGCCCGACGACCCCCGGTGAAGGCGATGAGGAGTCTTGGAACCACCTGGTATGACAGGGGCTTCGCATATTGGCTCAGGCGTGCGGTCTACGCCGGCTACACGCTTATTGCCTGCGCCTTCGCGGTAGCGATCGAGGGCACGTTTCTCTACCTGCTCATCGCCGATCTAGGGGTTCGTTCGCCTGCTGCTGCCGCCATCGCTCAACCTCTTTGACGGCGTCGAACTCCTTCTGCGTCAAATACTTCTGGCAGCTGACGATCACTCCTCCGACAACACTGCCCCAAGAATGCGAAAGCGCTCAAGACTCAGCTACGCATCACGCCCGTAGCTTCAGTCCGGTCTCACCCGCTGACCGTTACAGTGGTCCACGAATCTTGTGGTCAGCCGGTGCGACGAGAGATCCCCGACGTCTCCCGTGATTGCGAACGCAGCCCGAACGCGGGAGACGCTATCGCGCTGGGCCAGTTGGCCACGGCCTTGCGAGCCGGTGACTCGTCGGCGATTCGCCTCGGCATCCGACGGTGCGCCCGCGGATGCGGCGACGCGCCATGCGGGATGTGGACTCGCTCCGAACAATCGCCGGTGTCGGCGTTGACAGGTTCGACTCCGCCGACGCTCGTGGGCGCACGCTGCACGCCAACGATTCGCACGACCTCTGCACGCAGCTTGGCGGTCTCCCTCTCGAGCCGCTTGATCCGTTTCTGCGCCACCTTGTCGAACTGGGACAGATCCGACCGAAACCGTGCCATCTCGTCTTCGAGGCGGGCTGTTGCGTCGCGCTTCTTGCTCATGCTGGGCCATCCTTGGTGTCGAACCTAGCCTCAGGGTAGGCGTCACCAGGCCGTATGCATCGGAAGCAGAAGTTGTGTCGTTCTCGCGAAGCGGTCAGCCCGGCTGTTCGGGCCAGTCGATCCGGTACTCGACCTCGTCCACCTCGAGGCCCCACACCATGTCGCGGCGTGTGCGGCCGGTCGGCGTCCACCCGTGCGCAAGGTAGAACGCCTCGGCCCGCTCGTTGCCGACCAGCACGAACAGCGTCGCCGACGTGTACCCGTCGGCGCGCAGCTGCGCACACGCCACGTCCATCAACGCCGTCCCCACACCGGAGCGCCACCGATCGGGGTCGACATACAGCGCCATCAGCAGGGCCTCGTCGTCACCTTCCGGGCTGATGACCACGACACCAGCAACAGCGTCGCCGTCGACGCCGACCCATGCGCGCGGACTATGGGGCTGGTTGAACGTGTAACTCGACGCGCGGTCCTCGGGTCGCATGGCGGCGAGTGCGTCGGCGGGCAGCAGCCCTGTGTACCCGACCTGCCAAGAACGCACATGCATTTCCGCCACCGGCATGGCGTCGGCGGGCGTGGCGGGGCGGATGTGCACGGATTCATTGTGCTCTCAGTCCGCTCATGACACCACGACGGCGACGGCGAACCCTCCCAACGTCAGCGCGCACCCGATCACGACGGCAGTTGCGGCCCGTCGGATCGGCCCGGGAATGATCATGCAGACCGCAGCGACCACAAGAATCAGGACGTCGATGAACAAGCCCAGGCCCCAGAGGAATTGGATCGCCAGCCAGCAGAGCACGATGGCTCCGACGATGATGAACGGTGACTCTTTCCCGATGAAACGCTTGTCCATGTGCGTCACCCGCGACGCGCAGTTCGGTGTTCGCGTACACGCGTGACAGTCAGGTACTCAGGTCTATGGTTCATTTCGATTTCGTCCTCGCGGTTCGTGGGCCGGTTCGACATCAGCTTTACCTCGCCCCCGGCAGAGTTGGCGGGTTGGCCGGATCACCTAGTGGTGTGTATCGTAAATAATCGTCTAGTCGTTAGGTATGATTTCAGTATGAGCGCGCCTGCAGCACCGTTGGCTTTGTCGGCCGGTGAGCGAGAGACGTTGGAGAAGTTGACCCGTAGCCAGCGGGTGCCGCATCAGCAGGTGTTGCAGGCTCGGGTGTTGTTGATGGCCGCCGATGGGGTGGCCAACATTCGGATTGCTGAGGAGGTCGGGGTGCGCCCGGCCACGGTGCGGGCGTGGCGCAACCGGTATGCCGAGGACGGTTTGGCGGGGTTGGGGTTGATCCGAAAGGGCCGCGGTCGACGTTCGTCGATCAGTGAGGAGAAGATCGCCGAGATCGTGAGGTTGACCAAGACGACCACGCCGCCGGGGCACACGCATTGGTCGTGCCGCACGATGGCGAAGAAGGTGGGTGTGAGTCCTTCAACGGTGCAACGGATTTGGTCTGATCTTGACCTCAAACCGCATCGGGTCGACTCGTTCAAGGTGTCGAATGATCCGCGGTTCGAGGAGAAGCTGATCGATGTGGTGGGACTGTATGTGAACCCGCCGGAGAACGCGATCGTGTTGTGTATGGATGAGAAAAGCCAGATTCAGGCGCTCGATCGCACGCAACCGTCGTTGCCGCTGGTGGAGGGGCGGGCCGGCACGATGACCCACGACTACAAACGCAACGGCACGACGACCTTGTTCGCGGCGTTGGATGTGCTGACCGGTTCGGTGATCGGTCAGTGCCTGCCGCGTCATCGCCACAACGAGTTCATCAAGTTCCTCAACACTATCGACAAGCAGGTGCCGGCGGGGTTGGAGGTCCATCTGATTCTGGATAACTACGCCACCCACAAACATCCCGAGGTGAAGCGATGGATGGATCGGCACAAACGGTTTCACTTCCACTTCACCCCGACATCGTCGTCCTGGCTCAACCAGGTCGAGCGCTGGTTTCGGGAGTTGACCGACAAGAACATTCGCCGCGGCATTTTTGGCAGCGTGCCCGAGTTGATCGCCAGCATTGAGGCATTCCTCAACGCCCACAACGATGATCCGAAACCCTACGTGTGGACCGCCACCGCCGAATCCATCCTGGCCAAAATCGCCCGCGCACGCACGACACTCGAACGAGTAGCCAACTAATTCAGATACACACCACTAGTGGGTACGTGCCGGAGATGTCGCCGTTCGGGCGTGGGATCTGACTGCCCGGGGCGAGAGTCACACCTTGTGGGAATCGGTCCACGTCGTCGATCCACTTTCCGAACTCGTGGTGCAGCGGCAGGTTTCCGAGCGGCCCCCACTCGGTGTGGTCCCCCAGGTCATCGCGGTGCAAGGTGTTCGTCTCGCCGTCGGGGAGGTATTGGTAGGTCTCCATCGACGGGAAGTCGGTGACATCGCCCGAGATTCGTGCGCCGTCGTCGCCGGGGGTGACGATCGTCTGTCCGTTCACCGACCAGCCCGCGCTCGCCGATCCGGGTGGAGCGAACGGGTCGGCGGCCTTGTAGTCGATCGCGACAGTGCCGTCGGACAGCTGTTTCGCCGAGACCTCGGGTGTGCCCACCCTGACCTCGCCGGTGTTGGAGTTGACCGACGGGTTCTGTCGCGCAATCACCAACCCGTTCTCGTAGTCGACGACATAGGCGACGCGGGTGTCTTCCGGTGAGAAGTTCTCGTCGAATCCTCGGTTGTCCCCGAGATGCCGTACGAAACCCGGGTCGGTTGGATCGACGCCGCCGACGACCTTTTCACCTGGAATGAACAGTCCGGTACTCACGATGCCCTGTCCAGGAACCGGTTTGATCCTCAGGACGCTGATCGTGGGTGACACGCCCTTGTTCTTCGGGTCGTAGCTGTGCGGGTCGACCATCGCAGCCAGTCTCCAGTCGTTGTCGCTCGCCGGGTCTCGACCGTAGAGCGCCCGAAAGGCAGCAACCTGATTGGCCTTGCGGGCCGCTTGGTTCGTCTCGGGATCATCACCAGGTGGTGTCATCGGTAGCGACCCGTTCGCAGTGTTGATCGCGGCGGCGAGGTCGTCGTCGAAAGTCTCGGCGTGCACGATCACGCGGTTGACGCGGGCCTGCATATCGTCGACCTTCTGCTGATAGGCCTGCCTGTCGGAGGCCGAGGCGTGGGACAGGTCGGGGGGATGCGGGTCGCTGACCTGGTTGGTCTGTGGATCGATGACCAGGCCTGCGGCGGTGGCGTCAGTTTGCACCGCCTTGGCTTCGCGCGACAGTCCCAGTCCCTCCACATAACAGTCCCTGGCCGCAGCGGCGACCTGCCAGGTCTCGTTGCCATGGGCGTCGATATCGACGCGACCTCGGCGGGCCGAGTCACGCGCGGCGACGGCCGCGTCCCCGTCCCAGGTGTGCAAGGTGTCGAGCTCCTTCAGGGTCGCACCCAGGGTCGAACATGTCGTCTGCTGTGCCGAACAGATCGTGAACACCTCCGCGATCTGTTCGGGGTCGAACGCGAGAACTTCGCCGAACGTCACCATCGGTCACAACCGCAGTTCGGGACGACCACTCATGTCCCCTCCGGCGTGCTGAGGTCGCAAACCGATCGCATTGGCGGCATCGGTCGAGCCGTACCGCCAGGCGGTCCGCTGCAGGTTCGTACCGTGGTCGCCGACCATCGCCGCGAGGTTTGTTCCCCGCTGGCGCCAGCCGTCCGCCTTTTGCGTCAGGGCTCGGCCACTGGCGCTGAACAGCCCTGACGCTGCCTCCGACAGCGCGCTGTGGTGTGTCTCGAATGCACGACCTGCCTCCTCGGCTACCCCGAGAAATCTCACCGCCGTCACCACCAGATCATCGAGATCCGCTTCGACTCGACCATTCCCCATGAGGCCCCCTCTGTCGTCATGTGATCGGACGCTGCAGCATCGTGATGTGGACTTGGACGCACCGCGGCGCCGATCGGTTCCACGCAAATTAGCGTGATCGGTGTCTTCGCGCCGTTCGACGAGCGTTCTCGGCGGACCGTCGTGGTCATGGCGGCATCACTTGTTCTTCGAGAAGGGCACCCTCTCGACGAAGGCGCAACAGATCCTCACACATGAGATCCACGACGTCGACGCCTCGCAGACCATGACCCAGAAGGCTCGTGGTGTCGGCACCATCGTCTTGTTCACAGTGCGCAGCGGAAGCGGTATGCGTGAACGTGTGGAGCTCGTCGACATCGACAATTTCCGCGAAGGTGTCGCCGCGCTCAACCACGTCGCACATCAAGCACGCGGACGTCTGCGGACCCAGATGCAGACACAGCACGTCAACTACACCGGTGTTCCGGCCGCATCTGCGGTAACAGCGCCGCAGCCCGCGACGCCGGCATCGGCTGTCGACCTCAATGTGGAGCTCGCACGGCTGGTCGCATTCAAAGAGCAAGGCGTGCTCGACGACGAAGAGTTCGCGGCTGCCAAGCGGAAGTTGCTCGGGCTCTGAGTTCGATCCTGATTGTGGACGGCAGGTAGGCACGATTGCGTCCCGGTTACGGTCGCTCTCGTCATCGAGATACCTCCGCGGCAATCCGATTCACGGCGACTTCGTCTGCACACTCCTGATCCAGCCACCACCGGGCGATATCGACGCGTCGGGCAAACCACACCTGTGGCTGTGCGGCTGCGTGGTCGAGGAATCGTCGGAGTGCCCGCGCCCGGGCCGGGCGACCGGCCAGCCGCAGGTGCAGGCCGACGCTCATCATGCGGGGTGTGTCGGACGGGTCGGCGAGTAACTCGTCGAGTGTGTCGATGAGTTCGTCGCCGAACTGTCGTCCGGTCGACAGCCCGGGGGTGGTGGCGAAACGCATGTCATTGGTATCGAAGGCGTACGGCAGCACCAGGTGTGGACGTCCGAAAGCATGCTCGTGGTAAGGCAATTCGTCGTCGTAGGCGTCGCTGTCGTAGAGGAAGCCGCCCTCCTCGACGATGAGGCGTCGGGTGTTGGGGCTGGTGCGTCCGGTGTACCAGCCGATCGGTCGCTGACCGGTGGCGTCGGTGATGGCGGTGACAGTGCGGGCGATGTGGTCGCGTTCGGTGGCTTCGTCGATGTCGTGGTAGTCGATCCAGCGATAGCCGTGCCCGCACAATTCGTGGCCCCGTAATGCCATCTCGGCAGCGAGCTCCGGGGAGCGTTCGACTGCCATACCGCAGGCGAACACGGACGCGGGGACTCCACGCTCGTCGAGCAGGTCCAGCAGGCGCCACGCACCCACGCGGGTGCCGAAGTTGTACATCGACTCGGTACGCAGATCCCGTGCGCCGACCCGCGGGTAGCCGTCAGCCACATCGCATCCCGCGTTCTCGGAGACCTCATCGCCGTGCAGGATGTTGTGCTCGGCGCCTTCCTCCCAGTTGAGCACCACACTGACCGCAACGGACTTGCCGTCGGGCCATCGCCAGGTGGGTCGTCGGTCGGCATAGCCACGCAGGTTCCGGGGGTAGGGCTCAGCCATGGCGCGCCGCCTCGTGCGCCTGCCGGTAGGTCCACTCGGCGGCGCCGGTGAGTCGCGCGGCCCACCATACGCTCGCGATGGCCGAGTCGACCGCGTGGTCGACGGTGGTCGACACGTTGGTGGAGATCACCGCGACTGGTCGACCTTCGGGGCCGGCCAGCGCGCTGACCGTCGCGTCGAGGTCGGCTTGCGGGATCTTCGCGAACTCGATGTTGCGGGTGATGCCGCCGGCTTTGTCGACCTCCACCACATAGCCTTTGGCGGTCAGCTGGTCGACGACGCGGCGATGCACCGCATCCGCGTTCGGAGTGTAGAGACCGATGCGCTGTGCACCCACGTCGGCGAGCGCGGCCAGCTGCGCGCGGTGGGTGGTCGACGTCGTGACGCCGGTGCGTGCGGCCATAGCTGCGGCGATGTCGTCGTCGGCCTGTTCGCTGAGCCAGAATCCGGTGGTGCCCGCCCACATGATGGCGTCGCATTCGCAGTCGGCGAGCAGGTCGGCGGCATCGGCCATGACGTTTGGATCGAATTGCTGTGCCGCGCCGTCCCCCACCGACCGCACGCGCACCCGGGTGCACACCGCCGAGATCCCCAGTGCCGACAGCAGTCCGGTGGAGTTGAGGAGCCGTTCCATGGTGGGATTCGACGATGGGACGACGAACCCGATTCGTGGGGTGCTCACGCGCGACACTCCCTTCCGTGGGCGACGGCCAAGGACCGCGGTGCCGGATGTTCGGGCGCCAACCGCTCGGCCAATGCACACAGCGTCAGTTCGGTACCGACACCGCCGACCAGTTGCACGGAGATGGGCCGGCCGTCTGCGCCGCGTCCGGCCGGCATCGACAACGCGGGTAGCGCGGTCAACGACACCGCACGCAGGTGTGCCATCAGCTGGTGGCCACTCATCTCGGTGGCGCCGACCCGGATGCGTTCGGCGAAGCCGACAGCTCCCGTCGGGGCGCACGGCAGAATCACCGCGTCGTAGCCGGTGAGGCGCTGACGCAGCCGCCGCGCGATCCGCGCGGCGGTCGCCCAGGCGTCGCGAACAGTGCTGTCCACCACGATGTCTCGCGGCGCCCCCTCGATGACGGCGCGGGTGTCGCTGCACAGCAGGTCTTCGCGGCCGCCGGCGAGTGCACGGACGGCGGCATGATCGTCCAAGCGCTGCCGCAGCAAGGCGTAGGTCTGCCACGCGTCGCGGAACAGGCCGTCGACCTCGTCGACCTGGAAGCCCCGCGCCCGCGCCTGATCGGCGACGGCGTCGAGAGTCGCCCGCACGTCGTCGCCGACGGGTGCGATCTCCGTTGCGGCGGTGATCAGGACGCGGCCACGTACGGCGCCGGTGGTGGCGAGA
Organism: Gordonia sp. LMA484; assembly: GCF_058129505.1. Lineage (NCBI taxonomy): Bacteria > Bacillati > Actinomycetota > Actinomycetes > Mycobacteriales > Gordoniaceae > Gordonia > Gordonia sp. LMA484. The sequence continues at coordinate 5,863,516 of NZ_CM176700.1, read as the reverse complement.
TCGGAGGATGCGCGCAGCACGTCGGCGATCTTGCCCGGGGTGCGGGCCATCACGCCGGGCACCTCGAGGTGTCCCGCCAGCTGCCAGGGTGCGCGGCCGAAGCCGACGGGGTTGTCGCGGGTCGCCCCGAGGCCACCGATGCGGCCGTCCCGCGGCAGCACGTCGGGTCCGGGCCGCAACCCGTAGATGCCCACGGACTGGGCGGGCCAGCGGATGGAGCCGCCGTAGTCGCCGGCGATCGCGAAGTCCACGATGCCGGTGGCCACCGCGACAGCGTCGCCGCCGCTCGACCCGCCAGGCGACAGATCGGGGTTGTCTGGGTGCAGGACACGGCCGCCGAGGCGGGTGTCGGTGTCGATGCCGAAACCGAATTCGGCGCAATTCGTCTTCCCGAAGAACACCGCGCCGGCCCGCCGGACGCGGCTCACCGCGGTGGCATCGGCGTCGGGCCGGAAGTCGTCGAGGACGAGGCTGCCCGCCCGCGACGGTACCCCGGCGACGGCGAACAGATCCTTCACGCTGAACAGGTCACCGTGCAACGCACCGCCGTCGGCCACGGTGGCTTCGTCGCGCACAGCGTCTGGGTCGACGTGGACGAAGGCGTTCGTCCACGAGTATTCCTCCCAGCTCGAGAGTGCGTGGGCGACGGTCTGGGTCGTCGTCACTGCACCCGCTCACGTTCTGCGCGAACACCGGCTTCGATGCGATCGGCGATGGCCCGCCGCAGGCTGTTGAACTCGGGCGTGGTGGCGTCACGCGGGTGCGGTGAGTCGACCTCGAAGATCTCGGTGACCTGGCCGTCGGCCATGGTGGCGATGCGGTCGCTGAGGACGAGTGCTTCCTCGATCGAGTGGGTGACGAACAGGGTGGTGACCTGTCGTTCCTGCTGCAGCCGCACGGCGAGCTCTTGCATCTCGCGACGCACGTAGGCGTCGAGCGCGGCGAACGGTTCGTCCATCACGAGGACGTCGGGCTGCATCGCCAACGCGCGTGCGATACCGACGCGTTGCGCCATGCCGCCGGACATCTGGTGTGGATATCGCCCGGCAGCGTGTTCCAGGCCGACCTCGGAAAGCTGTTGTACCGCTCGCGCCTTGCGTTCCGATCGGGACAGCTTCAGGTGCCGCAGCCCTTCGGCAACATTGCCGGCGGCGGTCAGCCACGGGTACAGCGTCGGCGCCTGGAACACCACGGCGCGGTCCGGTCCGGGTCCGCGGACCTCGTGATCGCCGACCCGCACGCTGCCCGAGTCGGGGCGTTCGAAGCCGGCCAGCAGGTTGAGCAGGGTGGTCTTGCCGGTGCCGCTCGGCCCGAGCAGCGAGAAGAACTCGCCCGGTTTGATGTCGAGGGTGCAGTCGGCCAGCGCGGTGGTGCACCGTCCCTTCTGCCAGTATTCCTTGGTCACGCCGTGCAGGGTGACCGACGCGGACGTGGTGGTCGGGGGGTCATGCGCGTACTCCAGTCGCGGTGTGCCAGCGCAGCGCCGAGTTGGTGATCGCGCGCAGCGCCATATCGGTTGCCAGACCGCAGATTCCGAGGACGATCATGGCGGCGAACACACCGGGGTAGTCGAGGTAGTTGTAGCAGTTCCAGATGGTGTAGCCGAGGCCGGAGTGCACGGCGAGCATCTCGGAGGTGACGGCCATCATCCAGGCCAGGCCGAGGCCGATGCGCAGGCCGCCGACGATGCCGGGCAGCGCCGCGGGCAGCACCACCGCGAAGGTGGTGCCCCATCGGCTGCGGCCCATCATGCGGGCGGCCCGCACCAGATCCCGGGACACCCCGGATACCGCCACCGTGCTCGACGCGGCGATCGGGAACACCGCGCCGAGGAACACGAGGAAGTAGTTGGTGACCGACCCGATGCCCAGGATGACGATGCACACCGGAATCCACGTGGTCGGCGGCACCGGCCCGAGGATGCGCATGGTGGGTGTGAGAAGTTCATCGGCCCAGCGGGATACGCCGATCAGCAGACCGAGCAGGACGCCGACGACGGCGGCCGACAGGTAGCCGATCGCGACGCGTTCGAGGGTGGCGGCGATGTCGACCCACAGCTTGCCGCTGTAGAACATGCCACCCTGCGAGCTGGTCGCCCAGTCGTTGAGCGTGGCCAACACCATCGACGGTGACGGGATCAGCGCCTTCGGGAAGATCTCGGCGCGCACCACCAGCTCCCATCCGGCCAGGATGAGGATCGGGACGATCGCGCCGACCACGATGCGGCGCACCATGGTTGAGGTGGAGCCGGTGCTGCGCCGGACGTTGCGCGGTGTCGGTGTGGGGATCGGTTCAACGCCGGTCTGTGGCTGCGACTCGGTCAGCAGCATCGCCTCGCTCATTGTGCGTCACCCAGGGCCTGCGCGGGTTGCCCGGTGGCGCCGGCCAGCATGGAGTAGTTGACGTGGTCGCGGATCTGCTGGTCGGTCAGCGGCGCGGGGATCAGTTTCTGGGCGTACATGGCGTCGGCGATCGCCTTGATCTGGGTGAACGGCATCTCGATGCTCGGTGACAGTTGCGGCATGGCCTGGTTGATCGCCGCTTCCGGGACGTTGGTGTACTTCTTGATGGCGTTTACCCAGTCCTGCTGTCCCTCTGGGGTCTTCAGGTAGGGCACCAGATCGCGCATACCTTTTGCGACGGCCTTGACCTGGTCGGGCTGCTGGTCGAGGTAGTCCTGGCTGACCACCACGACGTTGGTGAGGTCACCGGCGGCCTGGTCGTAGGGGTAGTCGAAGTGCTGACCGAACTTCTGGTCGAGGATCTCGGCGGCGAACGGCTGGGCGGGGATGGCGGCGTCGACCGAGTGATTGGCCAGCGCCTGGCCCATGCCCTCGTAGGGCACGTTGGTCATCTCGACGTCGTTGTTGGCGTCGATGCCCTTCGTCGGCAGTTCGAGCCGCAGTTCGATGTCCTGCACGGTGCCGAACTGCGAGGCGATCTTCAGCGGGTGCCCATCGGTTTTGGCCTTCTTGACCGCGTCGGTGAATCCGGCCCAGTCGCCCTCTTTGAGACCCAGTTCAGGGCTGACGACGAAGTCGGAGCCACCGTTGACCTGTCCGCTGATCGCGACGATCGGCAGGCCCTTGGAGATGAGGCTGACCAGTGCGGTGTAGTCGATCTGGCCGACGTTGATCTTGCCGGACGCCAGACCGGTGCTCAGGTCGGACAGTTTGGTGAAGTTCTGGTAGGTGACGTTCTCGCCCGGCATCTTGTCCGGCAGCAGTGACATGGACAGGCAGTGGGCGCACTGGGGTGAGGCCACCACGATCTCGTCGGTGGGTGCATCGCTGCCGCAGGCGGCGACGAACGCGGTGGATGCGGCGATGGCGGTCGCGGCCAGGGTGGTGGTGAGTCGTCGGGTAATTCGTGCTCGGCGCATGGGTGCGCTCCTCCATCTCGGGTGATGACGTGATCCGGCGTGAGCCGACGTCTACGACGGTAGGGAGGCGCGTTTGCCCGTCCGTAACGCGAAAATCAAGCTTGATTACGCAAGTGGTCTTACCAATTTTGCCTGCGGCGTTTAGCGGATGGCTACCCACGTCGCCGGCGTGCCCGCCCGATACGTGGTCCGTCGCCACCGAAGAGGTCACCGCCGATGCGGCACAGGTGGTCTTCCATCGCCTCAGCGGCACGGTCCTCGTCGCCGAGCGCGATGGCATCGAGGATCAGGCGGTGTTCGTCGGCCTGCACGTCGGGCTGGTTGGTGGCGGTGCTCGATCCGTTGAGCAACGTCCACATCGGGTGGGAGGCGACGTCGACGAGTTGGCGGGTCATCCCGGCGATCACCGAGTTGCCGCAGTAGCCGGCCAGTTCGGAGTGAAAGGCCTGGCTGAGCTGGAAGTAGTTGCCGAATCCCCGCTCATGCGTAGAGGTGGCGTCACCGGCATCGGAGGCGTCGATCAGGGCATTCATCCTGCGGATCTGATCGAGATCCAGCCGTCCGGCGCACATCCGCGCCATCGTCGGTTCCAGCTGCAGCCGTGCCTCCAGCAGCTCCTGCGGCGTGGCGTCAAGCAGTCCGAGTGCCGGGTTCTGCATGTGATGGCCGCGCTCGGTGACGTAGCAGCCGGAGCCGCGACGGATCTCCACGATTCCGAAGAGTTCCAGCGCGAGTAGGCCGTCGCGGACCGTGGGACGCGACGTACCGCATTCGGCCGCGAGGTCACGCTCATTGGGCAACCGGTCCCCCGGGGTGAGCCGGCCGGCACTGATCGCAGTGAGCACCTGGTTGACGACCTGCATGTACTTGCGGCCGCCGCCGGGCACCTGGGGCATCTCGGGCACGGGATGAGGGTAGTTGGTCTGACCAGTGGGTGCTGGGGTGGCAACATGACCACGGCACCGGTCGGTGGTCGCGAGCGGTCGATCGTTCCCTCACAACCCTCCAGCCATGTCGTATCCGCTTCTCGACTTCCAGCACGAATTCGGCGCCACCGCGGCCTGGACCTGGTCCCCCACCGAGCGTGGCAATCAGGGGTCGACCTGACCGCACCAGGCCGTGTCGGCTGATCTGAAGCCGTTCACTCCCAACGGGTTCACACCGTCGCTGCGCTGCAGGCGGCCGCTGCAGCGATCACCCAGACAGCCTTCCCCGCGGACATGCCAAGTAGCAGTTGCACGACTCGTTGGCCGCCGCGGTCCGGATCGTCAACGACAAGGACACCGTCGCCGCCATCGCGGACGGATAGCAGGGCGCCGGGTGGGGCCTCCTATCGATCGTCTGCGTCCTCATCCCTCACTACCTGAGGATCAACGCCAGTTCTCCTCGCCAAAGTGGTGGGGCGACCGGATGCAACGCGAGTTCTGCACTGGCCCTTCGGTACGACCGCGGGTTCGCGTGCTCGCGGCCACAGGAGACGTCACCATTTGCGGCCAGGCTCCTGGGGTCAGGACAACCAGTCCAACGGCATCGGAGCATCTTCGGCACCCGGTATCCCGGCCAATAGGACAGCCGACGGGGCATCGTCATCGACAACATCCGCGAAGGTGTCTCCGCGCTCAACGTTGTGTCGGATCACACGCATGTGCACGTCTGCGGGCGCAGCACGGCAACTACACCGGCTAGAGCGCAGTCACCCTGTTGGACACGCCGGGCGCGATTGCCGCCTCCCCCTCACACCCCCAACCGCCGCGCCACATCCTCTCCCCCGACCTCCCGCACGAACTCAGGATCCCCGCACACCACAAGCTGATCCCGCGCCCGCGAAAGCCCAACGTACAAGCGCTCTCTCGACCGGTCACGAGGTTTCGACTCGTTCAGGGCCAGCACGATGACCCGCCGCTCCAAACCCTTGAAACCGAGAACGTGTCCGTAGAACACCTGCTCGTCGTCCCAGAAGGTGTTCCAGTACGAGATGCTGCCGGCGTCCTGCCGTTCCTTCTGCTCGGGATGACGGCTGCCGGTGGTCAATAGCGCGATGTCTTCGGGTCGCCAGCCCTCGTCGAGGAGTAGGTCGATCTGATCGTCGGCAGCGTCCATGGCCTCGTCCGAGTGACATGCGACGAACCGGACATCGGGTCCTTCTCCGCCACGCAGTTGCATGCGGTGATCGGCGAGCGGGCTGAAGGCCGTGGCGATCTGACGGGTGTTGCGCAGGTTGTGGTCGAGCACCAGCGGTACCAACGGGACCGGTGGCGAGCCCTGCCGGTCGAAGACTCGTTGCGCCTGGTCGCTGAAGACGTAGATGCCGCCGGTGTCCGGGTCGCGCAGGCACGCCAGCATCGGCTTCCACCATTCATCGGCGAAGTCCTGGGCCTCGTCGACAACGATCGCATCGAAGCGACGACCCGGGTCGAGCTGTTCGGCGAGTTCAAGCATCTGGTGCGGCAGGGTCTTCTCCCAGAACTCGGCAGTCTCCTGGGTGCGTTCCTGTTCGTCGGGTCCCTCCGCGGCACCCCATTGGATACCCAGAGCATGGAACTCGCCGACATAGGCCGGCCGATCCCGCCGCTTCCATGTGGCGGTGATGCGTTCGAGGTAGGAGGCGAGGCCGTGGGAGTAGCAGACCAGCGCGACCCGCTGCCCAGCGCGCGACAGCCGCCGGGCCTGTTCGAGCGCCAGGAACGTCTTACCACTGCCCGCGCCGCCGCGGATCTCCACCCGCGAAAGCTTCTCGATCGCGCCGAGGATGACGGCCTGGTGCGAGGTCAATGCGTCTGCGTGGTCTTCGTTTTCGAGTGCCCGGGCCACGACGTCGCGTTGGGGGAGCCCCCGACCACTCAGCGTTCTGCGGAGTTGGGTCATACCGGTCGTGTCGATGGTCGGCAGGTCGCCGCCTTTCTTGAGCAGCACGTTGCGGACCAGCGGCATGAGCTGATCGAGCTGGGTGCGGTCGATGATCTTCCACCGTGGGCAGTCCGGCAGTGAGAAGTCGGCGGGCACCTCGGAGTGCGGCAGCACCACCATGTGGTCCCAGCGGATACGGCCCTGCGTCCACTCGGGATCGTCCTCCACATAGTTCCGCAACGCGTAGCACGCGCCTCGCGCCTGCTCGACCGGGTCGATCCGCTTCGGCGGCTGCCCGGCACGCGACTGCCACCAGCATCCGTCGTCGTGCCACACCTCGCCGCCCTTGACCTCCAGGCACATGATGCCGGCACCGTCGATGGCCACCACCATGTCGATCTCGTGGTCCTTGTCGTGGTCGGTGACGCGCTGGCCGTGGATGATCAGATCATCATCGAGGAGCTGCTCGGTGAGCAGCTTCCAGATGGCTTCCTCGCTGGTGGAGGCGAATCGGGGTTGCGACGGGACTTCGTGGGGCACGGGGTGACGGTATCGTCTCGGTGCGACCTCAAACGCCCAAACTCTACGAAGCCACACGTAGCGACGCGTACGTTCGGCAAATGGACGACCAGATGATCGCGGAGCTGTCCGAAGCTCGATCCCAGTACCCTGACGAGAATGCCGACTCGCCGTACGACGAAGTCTTCCTCGAGGTGATCGCGCGCGCCGAGCAGTCCGGCGAACTCGGCAAGTCCGACATCGGTGCCCTGATGCTGTGGAAGCGACTCAACCTCAGCACCCGCTGGGCGACTGAGCTCAACCAGACACCCGACGCCAAGGTCCGTCAACTGACTCGTGACGCAATTGCACGCGCTCGCGATACGTCCTTGGCAACCGGTGAGGCGGCCGGTCAGGCGCGCACCGCGCTCTTGCACCTTCCGGGGTGCCGCAACGGCGCAGCAATCGCCTCGACGATCATTGCGGCAGGCGCGCCCGACCGGATGGCGGTGTACGACCGGCGCGCAGCCTCTGCTCTCGTAACCCTCGGCCACGACCACCCGAACGGCTTCTACCGCGCCTACATGACCAGCGTCGCGGAACTGGCAACCGAGATGACGGAGAAGACGGCACAGCCCTGGTCGATCCGCGACATCGACAAAGCCCTGTTCATGCATGCGGGCGTCATGGACTGATCGCGCAGGGGCTGTCGTCACCGACAGCGCATCGACCGCATTCGCATTCAGCGGCCTCTATAGCTTCATGGAGCAACGGGATGGCTCAACATTCAGCTGTTCGAATGACGGGCCGGCGCTGTCGCAAAGCCAGTGCTCAATGCGAAGATCATCTCGTTCGTGCGGCTTGATGGTCAGGAGAAAGCCTGTGTTGAAGCGTTGGATCGCCGGAATTGTTCTTGCTGGCGCAGTATCGATTGGCACACCGGGTATCGCACAGGCCGTGTCGCCGTTGGAGCTCAACGGTTCGGTGACTGACGCAAGCAGCGATATCGAGGTCGCCGAGTACGCATACCGTGACTTGACGATGAACCGTCTGTCACACGATGAGGCCATCGAGTACGCCGCGGGCTACAAGACTGCCGTGCAGGCCACAAGGTCGCTCAACGCCCATCTTGGTCGATACTGCGCAGCCTCGCGCCTGATCAGCAATGCGCTATCTGACCAGGGCTACAACAGTGCGACGATTCAGAACTTCTACTACCAATCCGGCTGCATGGGGGCTCCTGCGGTGACGCACCAGGGGCCGAAGTCGTAGGGCCGCCCTGGCGAAGTCCGCAGCAACCCCGACGTTGAACCTGCTCAACAGCGGCCCTGCGACGGCGCAGTCTCCTAACTCGCAGCCCGGAATCGCTCGTAACTGATCTCGAGTAGTTGCCGATCGGGTCGGTCGCGCCGAGACTTCGGCACCACCATCAGTTGCTCGCCGTGTCTTTCCTTCAGCCCATACTGGAGCATCGGCCCGTCGATCTCGTCAAGTAGGTCTTTACGTATCTCGACAACGTACTTGTCGGGCCGAATGCCTAAAATGTGCCTGTCGAACGCTGCATGGTGAATCTTGCACAGCGCCAGCCCATTGGTAACCGACGCGATGCCCGACTCGTGTGAATCCGGGACGATGTGCGCGGCGTCCAGCAGTTCACCGTGCTTGAGTGCGCATACAGCGCAACGAGTCTCGTAGGCACGCATAACGGTTGCCCGGAAGACGGGTTGGTGAAGACGCCGCTTCGACTCGACCTGCACGTAGCGCCGCAGTTGCTCGCTCTCCGGCTCGCCCGCACGCAGGATCTGCGCGACATCGTCCGGCGCGAGAATGAACTGGTGTTGCTCCGGCTCCTCCCGGACCACGTAGATGGGATAGACCGGCTTGTAGAGGGCAGTCCCAACTCCGAAGAACCAGATCAAGGGCTGCCCGAGTTCCATTGCCCGACGAAGCCCGCGATTCTCCGGATGGCTCGGGTCGTCGCCCCGCCACTTGTAGGTAATTGAGCCGTCGTCAGCGATCTCGTCGGCGTACGGCCGTCGCGCCTCGTCCGGGCTGTAGACCGTACGGATCGAGAGCGCACTTTCAAGCTCTCTCGGCTTTCGAATTCCACGCTGTGCGTCCATGAGTCGAAAGGGACTGCCGTTGAAGGAGAACTCCAGAAGCTCATCGGATCGGATGGCTTCAAGCCCATCCTGCGTACGCCTCGTGAGCCATCCCATCGCTTCCAACCGCAGTTCGCGATCGAACTCCTCCTGCGCCGTCACCCGTGCAACCTCCTCGCCACTACCGCCGCCGGCCCCACCCGACAGAACACCAATTCCAACCGAGTCACTCGCTCCCCCGTCGCATTCCGCAGCAAATCCGCGTAGATCGCCAACTGCGCCCAATACGCCTCGAGCGTATGCGCACTCACGCCAACATCGGTCTTGTAGTCCGCGATCACAAGCCCGCCATCGTCGTCCCGGTACACCAGGTCCGCGATGCCCTCGACGACCGTTGCTCCGTCGGGCCCCAGGCCAGCGAGCTGCATCTCTTTCCAATGCTCACGTACGGCGGCTCGCTGGACGGGTTCGGACTCCAGCGCGGATCGTGCCAACGCGACAAAGTGCTCAACGTCGACGATGCCGGCCACGACCGCGGCACGACGAGCGGTGGTCTCGAAAGCGTCGTCGATCGGCGCACCCAGCTCGATCAGCTCGAGCACCGCGTGCAGCGCCGAACCCAGAGATGTACCGCTGTCCGTGCTCGCCGTGCCTGCCGAAACCCGTTCTTCTGCAGGCACAGTCAGGAGACCAGCGCCGCGATATCCCTCCAGCAGGGCAACCTCTGCACTGTCCTCACCATGCACGATCCGAGTCGCCGAGTAGGACGCCCGCAACGCCGAAGTCACCTCGATCGCGGCCGTCTCCGCCGACCACTCGTCCCACGACTGACGCTCGAACTGCTCGATCGGCTCGTCGTCACGCCGCACAGGCTCGATGAGCGCCGGCACCGAATTCGACAGACCGTCGATCCCAGGCGCAAGCGTCGCACCCCACGACGCACCTTTGCCCACGTACCCGGACACCGCGAGATGACTTTCCGCGCGGGTACACGCCACGTAGAGCAGCCGCTTCTTCTCGGCCTCCGCGTGATCCTTCTCCGCGGCAGCCGCCGCCTTGTATCCCTTCGACATCACCGATTTCGACGCGCACGCCTGCAGCGTGCCGTCGTCATCCCACAGCAGCGGTTCGGGCAGGGTGCGGAAGCCACCGCTCATCCCAGCAACCACCACCATCGGGAACTGCAAACCCTTGGCAGCGTGAATCGTCATGATGCGCACAGCATCCACGCCGATCTCCGGGAGAACAGTTTCGGCAACGCGCGCGTTCTCGTCGGCTTGGGTGTCGGCCCAGTCGATGTAATCGCGCAACGATCCGCGGTCTTCGGCGTACCAGGCACGCGCTTGATCGATGACGAACCGAAGCCGCCGCCACACGTCGCGATGACGGGGCGAGTCCATCGACACCTCAAAGACCCGGCGGTCGGTCGCCAACCGGCTGAGCAGCGCACCCGGATTCAGATCGCCGAGCCCGAACGACAGCTCCCGCAGGTACGCGTACGCGGCCGCCACCGGCGAGTCAGCCAATTCATCCGTAGGCGGCGTCGCGTAGATGCTCCACCGCCCGTCCGCAGCTTTCCAACGCAGCAGATCATCGTCACCGCAGCCGAACAGCGGGGTACGCAAGGCGGCGACCAGCGCGGCTTCATCGGCGGTGTTCGCCAACGCCCGACAGGTCACCAGCAGGTCGTGCACCTCTTGCGTCGAGTACACGAGACTCGATGCTTCCGAACGAAACTCGATACCCGCCGCGTCGAGGCTCTTCTCAAGAAACGGCAGCACTGTCCGCGACGGGATGAGGATGCAGATGTCTTTCCATCGCAGCGCGTCGTGCCGGTAGGTACTGTCGTCGTCGAGCGACTCTCTGTGCCAGCCCTTTTCGACGGCGGTGGCGATAATCCGCGCGACATCACGGGATTCGCGTGCCCGGATAGCTTCGGCGGGTGAGAGGGAGTCCTCGTCGTCAACGGGTTCGTCGTTGTCGGGAAACACGAAGGGGTGTGGACCCCAATCGAGGTCCCACCTCGGTCTGCCGGGCGCGGGATGCAGCGGCGTGTAGGACGGCTGGACGTGGTCATCCGCGACGATGAGCCGCCCGAAGACCGTGTTGATCCAGTCGATGACCGGTCGAGTGGAGCGATAGTTGGTGGTCAGTTGCACGACGTCGGCGGCCGGGGTGCGGTCACGAGCAGCCAAGTAGGCAGCGATGTCGGCACGGCGGAAGCGGTAGATGGACTGCTTCGGATCACCGACGGTAAACAGTCGACCCGCTTCGTCGTGGCCGGCGACGATGCGCTGCGCCAACTCGAGTTGCAGCGGGTCGGTGTCTTGGAATTCGTCAAGCAGCACCCGCTGGTAGCGGTCGTGCGCGGCTGCGGCGACGTCGTGTTTGCCGAGCACGTCGCGGGCGAGCACGAGGAGGTCGTGGAACTCGAGCTGTCCGCTGCGTTGTCGTTCGCACGCTTCGTCGAGGACGATCTCGGACAGATGCCGCACCACCACACGAACAGCGCCGTCGATGTAGGTGCCAACGACGTCGGGGCAGATCTCGTCGCGCAACGCCTTGATGAACCCTTTGATCTCCTTGACCTGCGCCGCACCGCCGTGCCAGTTCTTGCCAGCACCACCGTTGCCGGGTCCCGGGCACAGCGCCGCCATGGGAATCCAGCCGGTCGCATCCCGCTCTGCTGCAACGAGAATGCGCCATTCGCGGATCTTCCCGAGCTGCTGGGCCAGCTTGTCGTCCGGGTCGCTGCAGTCGTCGATCCTGTCGGTGATGGTGTCCGCTTCCCAAAGGATGCGATCGATGTCGGCGGGGGCGATGCCGTGTGGGTTGTCGTCGAGGGTGAGGCGGTCCCAGTTGCGGTCGAGCGCGTCGGCGAGTCCACGCATCTGGTCGAGTGAGGCGCCGGCAGCCATGATGATGCCCATGGCGTCCACCAGCATGGGTGGGGCGGCGTCCGTGAAGAGGCGGGTGCGCATGCGGCGCCACCGTCGTTCGAACGACAACTGCGAGCCCATCGCGTCGACGACAGCGATGCGCGGAGGTACCCCGGCTTCGAGGGGGTGTTCGCTGATGATTCGGGCGGCGAAGGCGTGCAGGGTGCCGATGGCGGCGGTGTCGATCTGTTCGAGCGCGGCGTGCGCACGTTCCGTGTCGTTCTTGGCGAGTTCGACGCGGACGCGTTCGCGGAGTTCGGCGGCCGCTTTCTCGGTGAAGGTGATGGCGGCGACCTGGTCGAGGTCGATGCCGTCCTGCAGCACGAGTCGGCAGATGCGGCCGACCAGCGAGTGGGTTTTGCCGCTGCCGGCGCCGGCTTCGACGAACAGGGTGGCGGCGGTGTCGGTGGTGATGCGGTCGCGGGCTGCTTGGTCGGCGAGGGGCTCGGTGGTCATGTCAGCCTCCGTACTTCCGTACGTAGTCGGCGATCTCGTCGACGCCTTCGAGAGCGGCCCAGGCGCGGCGCAGTCCGGCGCGGCCGAGGAGGTCGATGACGGGTAGTTCCCAGTGGGTGTCTTCGATCTTGGGTGGGAAGTGGCCGGCGCGGATGGATCGGTGGACAAGGTCCATGTCGTCGATGAGGGTGGCGATGACGTCGTCGGTGATCGGGTAGCCGATGGAGTCGAATCTGCCTTTGCTGGTGACAAACCAGTAGCGGGCTTCGACGTCGTCGCCGAGGGTGCGCGCGAACAGGCCGTAGACGGGGAGCTGGAATTGCAGTCCAGAGTTGGTCGGCGTGAGGTTGGTGAGATCTCGGTACTTGTCGCTCTTGCCGGTCTTGTAGTCGGTGACGCGGATGCGGCCGCCGCTGTGTCGGTCGATTCTGTCGATCTGCCCGCGGAAGCGGATGCTGTGGTCGCCGAGCGTCAGGGTGACCTCGGGATCGGTGCCGGTACCGGTGCCGAAGTTCTGTTCGGCGTGGGTGGGTTGCCAGCCGTCGGCGTGGTCGTTGTGGTCATGGCCGAACCAGTCGTCGAGGTCGCGCACGATGGCGCCGCGGTCTTTGGCCCAGAGTTGTTCCAGCCAGCCGGGACTGTCGGCCTGAGCTTCGTCGAGCACCTCCTGGGCCACAAGGTGCAGGCGGCCGACGTCGAGTTCGGCGCCGTCGATGGTGGCGAGGACGTAGCGCTCGAGGATGGTGTGAATGAGGGTGCCGCGGGTGAGGGCGTCGATCTGGGCGATCTCGTCGGGGTCGGCGAGGGCGCGCAACCGCAAGATGTGTTCGAGGAAGTACTGGTAGGGGCCTTGCACCCAGAGTTCGAGCCCGGTCGGTGATACCGGGTGGTCGAAAGTGGTGATGAGGTCTTTGACCGTCGACAGATTGCCGTTGAACCGGGTGAAGCGGCCATTGAGGCGGTCGCTGCGCATTGCCATGCCGAGGTTGATGATTGGGTCGTGCAGGGTGCCGCGGCGTCGGTTGGCGGGCACGGAGGCGAGTTCGCGGAGCCGCCATTCGGTGTCGGAGGCGGCGGATGCGCCGATGCGGTCGTCGGCGCGTTGGGCGGCGACGTCGAACGATTCGACCGCAACGATTGCTGGGCAATTCTCGGTCTCGCGTTGCCAGTTGACGACGTTGACGTCGCGGCCGGCGAGTTGAGCCATCGCGGGGATAAGCCAGCGCGAAGGCACCTTTTCGGCGCCGCCCCGCAGGTTGCCGCGGGGGAAGGTGACGATCCGTTCGGTACGGCCCGAGCTGACAGCACTGGCGAAGGCGAGGCGTTGGCGTTCCATGTGGTCGCGGGCGGTGATTCCGGTCAGCTCTGGCGGGAGCAACGGGTCGTCGCGTCGTGGTGTGGGGATGATGCCTTCGGCGGCGCCGATTGCGATGCTGACGTCGAGGTTGCGTCCGACGCCCGAGTCGATCGGCCCGATGGTGACGCCTGCTCCCGAGTCTCCGTGCATGCCTCGGTGAGCGGTGAGCCGAACCGTGACGGCGTCGAGGATGCGCGCTGCGCGGATCGCGGCGAGGTCGGCGGCGGCGTTGGGAGATGGGCTGGTCGTCGAGGTCGGGGCGTTGGATCGCGCCGTCAGCGAGAAGTGTGAAGAGTTCTCGTCGCGGCATCGTGTCGTGGTCGAGTTCCAGCAGACCGAGTAGCGCTCGGGCGGTGGGGCGGTCGACGAGGGCGTGGCATTCGGGTCCGGTGAATGCGATGTGGCCGGCAGTGAGGTGTTCGTGGAGTAGCGGCAGGTAGGGGTCGTCGCTGCCGTAGAAGATGCCTATGCGGTGACCGGGCACTCCGTTGGCGAGGTGCTTGCGGACGAGTCGGACGACGGCTCGGACCTCGTCGTCGGCGTCAGAGGTGTGCACGATTTGCGTCGGCGTGACGTCGACGGTCGGTTCGATGGTTTCGCCGCGCTTTTGGAGCTCGCGCAGGAGAACCTGTTCAGCGCGTGTGTTGGCAACTGGGTGGTAGACGATGATCGCGCCGAGCTCGTCGAGACGTTCGGCGGCGGCCGTGTAGGCCTCGTGTTGGAGGTAGTACGAGCTGGTGAGCCGGTCGGTGGCTGCTCGATAGATGCAGAGCAGGTCGGCGACTAGAGGGGTCGACGAGTCCATCGTCGGATTTGCGACGGCGGTGAGTTCCCAGGCCGCACTGGCGAGAGCATGGGCAGTGATCGGCTCATCGGCGACGTCGGCGAAGACGCCTGGTGCTTCGGCGAGAACGCGTTGGATCGCGGCTTCCAGGAGTGGGTACGGGAGTGCTTGCCGAGGCGCGAGAGCTGGGGTAGCGAGATCCAATACGGCTCCATGCAACGTGAGGACATCCGTGTTGACGACGGCGTGCGCTCGCGCTAATTCGTGAAGGACGTCGCGGCCAGCAGCGTGACTGGGGACGGCTATCGTGGCCGGGGCAAGTGGCGAACATGCCTTCAGGCGAGTGGCGACTTCCGTCAGGCGTGCGAGCGCGGTGGGCATGGGGTCATGATGCCTGCCAGGCCTGACATCAAGGTGGAGTTCAGTTCGTGTGGCCAATTCGGCGCGGTCGCAACTCAAGAAGAGGTACCTCGTTCTCCACAACATCTCTGGTCGCGTCAGCGACGCGTCCGATCCGAGGCGCACCTGCACTCGATGTAACGACCCACCGATCGCGAGTTCGCCGCGACCCTCAATCGACTGGCTCGTGTGCACTCCGATTCTCAGCGCCTTGTGCAGGGCGATCGCCCGGATGTCACCTCACCAGACGTCGAGCTGTTTGCCGCAGCGTCAGTCGCCATGGATCACCAGAGATATTGGGAAGACGATGACGCCGCCGCACAGAGGACGACTTCGACGAAGCGAAGATGAGAATGACGAGGACGAGTCTTAGGGCGATAACGGATCGTTCGCCAGCCGCGCCCTCAAATTGCATCTGCCCCACGAACTAATCGACGCGGTTCGCACACGACCTTATCGACGCGGTTCGCACACGTCTCAGCGCGATGGATACCAAATAGGCCACCGCCCTCGATCTCCTCGCAGCAATGTGATGAGTCGAATCTGGTCAGACTGCGTACAGCGCGCCGGCGTGTGCCCACACGCGCCGCAGGGCGTGACGGATCTCGTAGGTCGCGTCGCTGGAGTTCAGCGCCGGGTCACGCTCGAACTGCAAGTCCGCCAGAGCCACGGCGTAGGCGGTGAACGCGATCTCATAGATGAGCCGACGGTAGGTGGCCTCATCATCCGGTAACCCCTTGGCGGCCTTGACCACTGGATGGTCCAGGTTGATGATGATCTTCCGTTCGTCCTGCTCCCAGTGGTAACGGTCGTAGTCTGCGCCAAAGTGGTCGTAGTCGATGGTCAGACCACCGCGGGGACGGCGGTGACCCGCACCTGCCGGCGCGATCTTCTCATCGCCGTCGACGTCGGACTCTGCAGCCGGTGAGGCGTTGTCGCCACCGCTCTTCCCCCCGCCGCCACCACCAGGCGTGCCGCCTCCGGGTACAGGCTTGTCGACACTCTCGCCGCCGACACCGTCCGCGCGGCCGGCCTCCGTACCCTCCGGGACCACGACCTTGTCCGTCGGATGCTCTTCGTCGCCCCCCGATTCGCCGTCGACCGGGGTACGACGTCGGGTGTTGTTACCCATGCCCTCGATCTGTTCACGGAAGTCTTTGAGATCGGTGTTGAGGATCTCCTCAATCTTGTTCGTCGTTTCCTTGAGGCGCTTGCGATCCGCGTCTGCTTTCGCCTTCCGGCCCTCCTCCACGAGCTCCTGCCGAAGCTGTTCGAGACTGGCGCCGATGAAGGGGATGAGTGCCTGTACCACGGGATGCGCAGGATTGAGCTTCATGCTGCGGTCGTTCGTGTACGCGGCAACAGGATCATACTTTGCGTCGTCTAGCGCGAGGCAGTCGATATGACCAAAGAGGAGCTTTCCGTATTCCTTGGCGTCGACACCGGCCGTCTCGACGGCAACAAGGTTGTCGGTACCGATGGTGATCTGCACACCACGATGGCTGTCTTCGAGGGGTGCTGTTGCTGCCATCGCGGTGAGCTCGATGTCCCCCATTACAGCGGCTTGAGCCGGCGTTGGCTTGAAGACCTTGGTGATCGCGGGCTTCGGGCGCACGATCTCGCAGAGGCGGCCATTGACCGTGACAATCGGGCTCCCCTGGAATGCCGAAAGGTGGCGTTCGATGAGTGCGACGATGGGTTCCTTGGCCAGGCGGACGCTGATACCGCTGATCGTCACCGTCGTGCCGTTGGGGTTACCGGATGCGTCGACGTTGTCCTCGATGAACTCGACAGGGACCGAGGTGCCATCGGAGAGGTCGATGGCCTTGCGGGTGAGCTCAACCGTCTGTCGTTTGCCGTCCTTGGTGGTCGAGACCATCAGGCTCGAGCCAATCCCGTAGGCCGCCGACTTGCCGGTGCCGAACTTCCCTCGACCCGGAACGCCGACGCGGCGCTGCTGATTCTCTCCGTGCATGGTGAAGAAATGCTGGAGGTCCTCGCGGTCCATCCCGAAACCGTTATCCTCGATGGTGATCTTCTTGCCCGGTACATCGACAGCGACGCGAACATGCGGGACCACGTTCGGCTCGACGTACTGAAGGGAGTTGACCACGTACTCCCAGACGGCGGCTTCCGGCGTCTTGAAGAGTTGCGCGGACTGGAGGATGTCGCGGCCGACGTGGGATTTCACCACAAGGTTGCTGTTCATTCGTTGCCCTTCTGCTGGCGACCTACGGGTGCTCGAAGGTCGAGCGCGGCCGGTATCGCAGTCTTCATGAATGCTTCTATGTCGTCGTGGCCGCGCGTCAGCTCCTGTAGCTGCGCGGCTTTGCGTGTGCGGTCTTTGCTCGGGGTGTACTCGTCGATGCGGAAAACCCCTGCCGCCTGTCGGGAGTTGAACTCCTTGCCCTGACTCCACAGCCGGAAGGCCTCGGAGGTGCGCACCCGATTGACGGCGGATCCGGTCTCGCGGGTCTCGGCTCGCCAACGTTGCGTGGCCGCAGAAGTCGCGGCGATGGTGATCTCGCCGTCGCCGAGGAGGGTGCGGTTGGCCTCGATCCACGCGAGGCCGTGCGGTGTGAGATGCCAGCCGTTCTGCACCGATCCTTCGATGCGAGGGTTCTTCGCCTCGCCCTCATGGCGGAGCGTGGTGCGGACGGCGTCGAGATCGACGCGCTCCGGGTACTTCTTCCACCCGAAGGCGTCGCGGTCGATCGCGTGGGCCGCAATCGCGGCATCCTCGGTGTCGACCACAGTGCTGGCGCCGCCGACCTTGGCGAGCGCCATCACCGCCACGTCTTTCTTGGTCAGCCTCATCCGCCTTCTTTCGCTCGCACACTTACTACCGACTGAGACCCTCGCACACTTGCTACCCTGTGTCAAGATGTAGATGTGACGTCCACGCATGGCTCCGAGATCGACGGGCTGCGTCGTGCTGCGCTCGACGTCACTCGGAACTGGTCGTCGACCAAAGTGGCCATGGCCCTGCGAGCCACCGGCCTGGACACCGGCCGCGAAGATCGCGAGACTCTCGATGCCATCGCTGCCGATCTCGGCGTCTCGCGGGAGACCGTCCGTCGAGCGCGCAAGGACCTGCTCCGCATGATGGACCTGCCGGCGGGAAGCGCGAGCAACTCAGTGAGTTCGTCGCTTACGCTTCGGGCGCCTCGAGAGCCGTCGGCCGACTCACCCGCTACCGCCCGGGCGGTTCGTCGACTGCTCACTATGACCGGCCCGCTCCCGTACGACGAGGTCCTCAACGCCTGGGCACGGGCAGGGGGCAAACCGCCGTACTCACCGCTACCCGACAACATCGACGCTTTTCGCGACTGGGCGAACGATGTCGGCGGGTTGACCGTTTCGGCCCGATCCGGCGCCGGCGAACCGCCTATCGTCGGTGCAGTGCCCCCCGAGGACCTGGATAAGGTCGGCCGGTTCCTGTCGCGAGCCCTCACCAACGAGCCGGGTGGCGTCGATCGAGAGGTACTGCTCGATTCGGCCGAAGAAGCGGGGCTGAAGCCGACGACCGTCGCCACCGCTTTGAGCATGCACCCAGCAGTTACTCGGGTCAGTCGCGGACGGTGGGCGCTGCGGGGCCGGCGGCCTGCTGCCGCCGACGAGCATGTTCGAGCGACCGAGCCGCGCCGCACCGCGCGCAGCCGTCCGACGTCCTTCGCATGGAGCGCGGACGGGTCGCTCCAGATCGAGTTCTCCGTTCCGCGCGGCCCGAGCCCAGTTGTCGCGGTGCCCCGAGCGGTGTCGGAGATCGTTGAGGGCCGCGAGTTCAGCGTCGCGTCGGTGACGAAGCCGACACATGTGACGGTGCGGAATGCGAGAATCTGGGGCTTCGGCCCGCTGCTCACTGAGATGGGTGTGTCTGCCGGGACCCGCGTGACACTGGCCCTGAACGTCCTCGCCGGCACAGCAGCCATCATGACCACAGAAGGGGAGGGCACGTCGTCATGACAGAGCCGACGTTCGAGGACGAGGTCGAGGCCGCGATCGTGCAGGCATACACGACTGCATTCACAAAAGCGCCATCCGAGGCCTGGCTCAAAGCCATGACCATGCGTGTCGGCACCGCCGGCGAGGCCGCGACGCTCGATGAAGCGGGCGCCGCGATCGGTGTCACCCGGGAGCGTGTCCGCCAAGTCGTGGCGAAGATCAAGCCGCACCTAGAGGGCGTCGCGGTCGCACAAGCAATGGAAATCGCCAATGTCCTCGTTGCAGATTCGCCGGTACCCGAACCGATCGGTGATCACCTGGCTTCGTTGGGTCTGACGCGTCCAACTCTCACCGGTGCGGCGTTCCTCAACATCCTCGGCATCACCGGAACCTCACCCACCGGACTTGTCGGAACCGACCTTGTCTGTATGGACGGCTGGGTCGTCGAGGAGTCGGAGGTACCGCTGATGAAGGCGCTGTCGACAGCGAGCAAGCACACGAGCGCCCATGGCTTGACCACTGTCGAGGAGATCCGTCAGGACCTCGCCAGCCCCGGCATCCCGCTCGAATGCGCCGACATCGAGATCGTCCTCAGGCGCGAGCCGAGCGTCCGTTGGGCGGGAGAATGGCTGTGGGTTGAGAAGGACAACGATGGACTGCATGCCAACCGTCTCGTCAATACCGCGCGGTCGATTCTGTCCGTCAACTCCCCGCAAACTGTGGCCTCGATCCACGAAGGCGCGCGGCGCATGTGGAAGTTCCGCAAGATCGACGTACTTCCGCCCGTCGCCGCGATGACGGTGTTCTTCGAAGACAGTCCGTATTTCGTCGTCGACGGCGAACTCGTGCGGCCGGTGGAACCGCTCGACTATCACCACGTCCAGGGCAGTATCTCCGCCACGATGATCGATGTTCTCAAGGAGTCGCCGTACCAGGTGATGGACCGCCGGTCGCTGGAGGAGGCGTGTATTGACGCAGGTATTTCGAAGGGGACCTACGGGGTGTGGACCACCTACGCGGAGTGGATGGAGAAGTTCGGTTCCAATGTGTGGGGCCTCCGCGGCAGTACACCGAACCCCGCAGCGGTGCAGGTGATCCGACAAGCTGCGAAGGCACGGTCGATGGCGGAGCCGCGACGAAAGTCTTGGGCGTGGGCGCACGACGGTCGGATCGTCCAAACCATGGATGTCACAACCTCGTTCATGAACACAGGAGTGATGACGTTCGTCTCCGAGATCCAGAACATGCTCGCTGGCGATGCATTGAAGGTCGAGTTTGACGGAGCGACAGTCGCGACGGTGAAGCTTGGCGCCGAGCACACCTTCTGCTGGGGATGGTTTCCTGCAATCAAGGCCATGGGGACAAAGCCCGGAGACGTGCTGCGAATCGCGGTGGACGTTGCGGCAAGAACGGCCGAACCCAAGGTCGGTGGTCAGGAGCTGTGGACCTAAAATGAGGTGGCAGGTTCCCCACCCGAAGGTCGCTACAGTAGAAGCCGCCCACAGGTGGGGAATTTCAGTGAGCACACCTGGGGAACTTTCTTGAGCCTCGTCACTTGCGGACGTCTCCCAAGCCGGTTCCATGGCCTCTGCCACGACTCGACTCTCCCATCCGCGTCGGCCCCAGTGCGGCGCTTTCCATTGGTGGGAGGAGCCATTCGACGTCAGTCGTTCTCCCGTAACCGGGTGCCAGGAAGAACCTGGAGGTCGCCCACGACTCGCCCGTCGGATGGCAGTACAGGCGGTCGTCCGAGAACGCCGTCAACATCCGCGTAGTGCGCTCGCTACGTACTCAATTCGCTGAGTGGATACATGGCGCTGTCGCCGGTCCCCGATGTCGTCGCTTCGCTGTCGGTGCCTCGTGATCTACTCGATACCGTGACGCAGATGTTTCCCACAGAGGCCTACGAATCGCTGGCAAATGGTAACCAGGTCTTGCAGGACGGGACCTGCTCGGATAGCCCGCGATGATCCCATCGGAATCGCCCTTCTTCGACATTCCACGTACCGAATGGATTGCAGCCAATCGGTCTGCCTTCGCGGTGTTGGATGCGTTTCCTGTGAGCCCGGGGCATGCCTTAGTCATCTCACGACGACAAATCAGCGACTGGTGGCAGGCAACGGCGGAGGAGAAGGTCGACCTGTTCGCCTTGGTCGACGAGGTTCGGGCAACCATACTCTCGCAACATGCCGCGGACGGGTTCAACGTCGGGTTCAATGCTGGCCAGGCCGCCGGCCAAACGATTGACCACCTGCACATCCACGTGATCCCTCGCTACACAGGAGACATACCGGACCCACGAGGTGGAGTGCGGCACGTAATCCCAAGCCGTGGAAATTATCTAGCCCAGTCCGCGGCCAACGACTCCGATCTATCCCCTAGTTCCGCGGTCCTCATCGACGGACAGGTGCGACTTCTCCTCCCTGAACTCGTCGACCACCTGCGTCGCGCTACATTTGACCGAGTCGACATCGTGGTCAGCTTCATCAAAATGTCCGGGCTGAAGCACGTGCTGGGCGCTTTGGTCGATGCCCTCGACCGTGGCGCACAGATCCGTGTTCTCACGACCGACTACCTCGGCTTGACGGAGCCCCTGGCATTGGCGCGCCTGCTGGACCTCATGGAGGATTATCCGACTCAGCTCAGCGTGAAGATCTTTCACGATCCACAGGTAAGTTTCCATCCGAAGGCCTACTTGTTCTATTCTTCAACCATTGACGGACCCGAGTCTGCATTTGTGGGAAGCAGTAATCTCAGCGGTTCGGGACTGGCCGGAGGAATCGAATGGAATCTTCTCGTCGGTTCGATCTCGGAACTGAGAAGGCGCTTCACGCTGCTGTGGTCTGACGAGCGATGCGAACCGCTCAGCGACCGCTTCATCCTCGACTACAGACCAGCACCACCACATGTGCCCGAGGACGTCGAAGTTGCCGACCAACCCGACGAACCACCGTCCCCACGACCAATCCAAGAGGAGGCGTTGGAGGCACTAGCCCGTACCAGGGATGCCGGATTCCACGCAGGAATGGTCACTTTGGCAACGGGTTTAGGGAAGACCTGGCTGGCTGCTTTTGACGTGGCGGAAACGGGCACTCGGCGCGCACTCTTCATCGCTCATCGCGAAGAGATCTTGCGGCAGAGCAGAGATGTCTTTCGCCAGACCATACCGACTGCGACGTTGGGTCTGTACTTCGGCGGCGAGAAGCAGGCCGACGCAGACATCGTATTCGCTTCGGTGCAAACGCTTTCACGCAATCTCGACCGGTTTGCACCGGACGCCTTTGACTACGTCGTCATCGATGAGTTCCACCATGCTGCAGCCGTCACCTACCGGGCTGTGCTGGACCACTTTGTCCCGCAGTTCTTACTCGGCCTCACGGCCACACCTGATCGGATGGATGGTGCGGACCTGCTCTCGCTATGCGCCGACAACCTGGTATTCGACTGCGGACTCGTCGAAGGTATCCGGCGATCCGAGCTTGTACCGTTTCGCTACTGGGGTGTTCCAGACCCAGTTGACTTCGAGCCAATTCCTTGGCGAAATGGCAAGTTCGATCCCGCGGCACTGGAAGCGGCCATCGAAACACAGGAGCGCGCCCAGGCCGCATTCGATGAATGGCAGACCCATCGCGGCGCGCGCACACTGGCATTCTGTGCGTCACAGCAACACGCCGACTTCATGTCCGAGTACTTTCAGGATCGCGGTATCCGATCTGCATCGGTTCACAGTGGCCCGACGAGCGCACCACGTAACGAATCTATAGATGCACTGCGCGACGGCGACCTCGACGTCGTGTTCGCTGTCGACCTCTTCAACGAGGGACTCGACGTACCCACCATCGATACTGTCTTGATGCTCCGACCAACTGAGTCGCCCATCATCTTTCTCCAGCAACTCGGTCGAGGACTGCGCACCGTGGAAGGAAAGAGTGAACTCACCGTTGTCGACTTCATCGGCAACCATCGTTCGTTCTTGTTGAAACCTCGAACGCTCCTGAGCCTGAGCCAGCGCGACGCTCCGACCACTCTGCAGGTGTTGCAGGCCATGCAAGAGGGGGACTTCGGCCTACCCGACGGGTGCTCGGTCGACTACGAACTCACCGTCGTCGACATGCTTCGAACGTTGGCGCGCACCACCCCGCGGGATGCGATCGAGGAATACTGCCGCTCGTACTTCGAAGAGGAGGGCCTGCGCCCAACCGCTGCCCAGGCATTCCGCGCCGGCCACGATCCATCAGCGGTCGTCTCCAGACACGGTAGCTGGTTCGCATTCCTCCGCGCGATTGACCTGCTCGGCGACCGCGAGGCTGCCGCCTTTGAGGCGCATGGCGACACCCTGCGCGCGATCCAAGTCGAGAGCATCACGAAGTGCTACAAGCTCATTGCGATGAGGGCGCTACTGCACGACGGAACCTTCTGTGCCGGCGACGACGTCTCCCAAAATGCAGCAACCTCACGAAATCTACTTCTGACGGACCCTCGGCTATCCAGAGAAGTGCCGAGCAGCCAGTTCCCAGACCTCCGTGGCGCTCCGGCCGACAAATGGTCCCGGTACTGGCTGAAGTGGCCTATAGCGCACCTCACTGGTGCGGAGGGGAACAGCGCGCGAACGGATTTCCTCTTTCGCCTCGAGTCGGACCGAATCGTGCCCTCATTCACCATTGACACCGACATCCGTGGGGTGTTCGAAGCCATGGCAGCGGAGCTGATCGAGTACAGGCTTGCCCGGTACGTATTGAACGACGAACAGACTGCGACTCGGACTTGGACGTGCCGACTCGCGTTCGCCGACGGTGCCCCAGTCATCCGCCTCGATCGACGCAAGTATCCAGATCTGCCGTCCGGCACCGCAGAGTTCATTGCTGACGGCATCAAGTACGAAGGAACATTCTCTACCGGTCTGCTCGCGTTCGCCACGCGGGAAGGCGTTGCCACAAACGCCCTGCCGGACATGCTCCGAGGTTGGTTTGGACCTTCTGCTGGGCACCCTGGAACCGCCCATACTGTTGAGCTTGACCTTGCTGACGGAACATTGACGCTGCGGGCTGTATCTTCCCACTCCAGCGGCGTGGAGGTCGAGTATGTGCCACTGTTCGGCGACTATCGGTCGGCATGCGACCCTGTCGCCCGGCAGCGATCGGACACGTCGTTTCACACGGAGATTCCCGTCCAACACAAGCAAGGCCGCGATCTATCCCGATCAAACAACTTCGTGTGCTTCGCAGACGATCACTCTGTGAGCGCAGACGGCACGGCAATCCGGCACGGTGAGCCGCTACTGTTCGAGTGGATCACGGGCGGCTCGATGAGCGACTATGTCGACCAACCAGTGATCCTGGGCGCCGGTGGTGAAGCAGGGTCTTCGAAGGTGGCTTTGAAGGTCTTGCGGCGCAGGGCAGATGGATATCTGCTCGAAGCAGGCGATCCTGCCGCGCCCAGCGTCGAGCCGAGAACCGACATGCTGCCGGCTGCCCGCTTGATCACCACGCTCAACGAGGACGATCTCAACCCGCTCGCCGAGCGCATCGGTGAGCAGTTCAAGAGCATGGACGTGCCCGCCCTGTACGGCGAAGTATACAATCCCGGCAATTGGCGTTCGGGTCATGTGTCCCTGTCGGAACACGCGATCTTGTTCGTGACATTAGAGAAGCGCGCAGACCGGACCCAATACATCGAGCATTTCGAAGATACCGACCTGTTCGTGTGGAGCTCGCAGAATTCCACAAAACCGGAGGGAAAGAAGGGGCGGGAGATCCTCGAGGCGCCCCAGACCGGAAAGTCGATCGAGATTTGGATGCGGAGGAACTCAAGCGCTCCATTCACATACGTCGGTAGGGCTGTACCGCTCAGCCATGAGGGATCTCAGCCGATGTTGGTAACGTTCCGCCTGCTCACACCGCTGTCTGGCGAGCTCCAGAGCAGGTTCGCATTTGACAAGCACTACGGAGAGCAAGGTGATGCTGCGTCTATTCGGGACTGACTTGCGTGTGATACTCCCATCTCAAACACCCTGCAGTTCACAGGTCGTCGCGGAAGTCATGTATCCATCGACCGATGTCGTTGCTAGCGGAAGCGGGATCGCACTGCGGCTCACCCTCGTCGAAGAAGCAACATCGCTACTAGCACTCAAATACGCCCACCATGTGGCCGCGCTGATCGACACGGACGACCGTGATCGGTACGAGGATTCTCTCGCCGCGCAAGACAATCTGGCTCTTCCTGTTTCGCCAAAGCGTGACCCCAGCAATGCCTCGCGCATGAGCTACGAGGCCGCAGAGACCCGTGCGGGGTAGCGATGGGTGCAGCAACGACGCCGGACTTGCCTAGCCCAGGCAATATCGCGCCTCCTGGTTGATCTGTGCCCCTACTTCCCTTCCTCGAGCATTTCCGCTTTCAAGAGTTTCTGTTCATTCCTGGCAGATTCAGTTTTCTCCTTCCGGCTCGCACTGAATGCCGCCAACATATCGGATGCGATTGTTGTACCTCTTTCGCGTCCGACACCAGCGTAGGAGTCGAGAATATCCTTTCGGAGCGCGAGAAGTTCGCCATTCATTTGTTTGCGTGGCACTCCCGGAAGGAGATCGGGCGCCAACGGGATAAACATACACAATAGCGTCGCTGCCAATCCCGCCCAAAACATGATCGTGGCAATCGACGTAATCTCGGCACTGTCTACTACTACACCAGCAAGGCCGATGCAACCACCTGCAAGTGCCACAGTTCCGGCAGGAACAAAGACTGCATAGAATTGTCAGCGGACATGAAAAACTGCCCATGGGCGGTCACGAAAGTGCCCGCTGACGGCCAATAAGGACTGCCCACTGGCGGTCACGAAACTGCCCGTTGGCGGACACGATTTTGCCTGCACCTGTCTCATCCGACGGCGCGTCTGCGCTGTGCGGGCCTCTCCCGTGGTTTCGATGGCGATGCCTAGTCGTATCGAACTCACGCACGGGAGAGACCCTTCTTGAAGTCTGACGGAGAACTCATGGACATACTCAATGCCTACGACCTGACGGGGTCGTATCGGGCTGCTGCGCAGTTGTGCGGGTGCAGCCATCACACGGTCAAGCGGGCGGTGGACGATCGTGCTGCTGGGCTGGCGCCGGCGGTGCGTCGCGCCCGGTTGATCGACGATTTCCTGCCGCATATCGAGGGGTGGGTGCAGGACACGAACGGAAAGATCCGCGCCGACAAGGCGCACGAAAAGCTTGTCACTCTGGGCTATAGCGGCACTGAACGTACCACACGTCGTGCGGTGGCAGAAGTGAAAGCTTCATGGCGACTAGGTAATACGCGGGTACACCGTCCGTGGATCACCGAACCCGGGTTGTGGCTGCAGTACGACTTCGGTGACGGGCCGGTTGTTGATGGCCGCAAGGTCGTGTTGTTGGTGGCGTGGCTGGCGTGGTGCCGCTACCGGGTGGTCATCGCGCTGCGAGACCGCACCGCGCCGAGTGTGTTCGCCGGCCTGGACCGGGCGTTCCGCATCATCGGTGGCGCACCGACCTATGTGTTGACCGACAACGAGAAGACCGTCACCACCGGCCATATCGCCGGGGTCCCGGTCCGCAACCGCGACGCGGTGTCGTTCAGCCGCTACTACGGCACCACCGTGCTCACCTGCGAGCCGGCGGACCCGGCGACCAAGGGCGGGGTGGAAAACGCGGTCAAGCTGGCCAAGGCCGATATCGTGCCGACCGACACCAATCTGCTCGAGGCCTACGACTCGTTCGCCCAGGTCGTGGCGGCGTGTGAGCAGTTCATGGTCGAGGTCAACGACCGCGAGCACCGCACCACCGGTCGGCGGCCGGTGGAGATGCTCGCCGCCGAACGGATGCGGTTGCATCCGATTCCGCAGCTGCCGCATACCGCCGGGTTGGGGGTGACCCGTCAGGTTCCCAAGAACACGCCGATAATCGCCTTCGAACATTGCCAATACTCTGTTCCGGCAACACTGTTGGGTCAATCGGTGTGGGTGCGTCATCATCCGACCACCGACGAGGTGATCGTGTGTGCTCTCGATGCCGGCGGCCCGGTCGAGGTCGCCCGGCATGCCCGCGCCACTCGCGGGACCCCCGCGATCGACGACGCACATTTCCCCGGACATCAGCCGAAAACACCAGGCGACTATCGGATTCGGGCCCGCACCGCCGAAGAACAGACATTCCTGGCGATCGGCCAGGGCGCCGGGTTGTGGCTGAAAGAAGCCGCCTCCGTCGGTACCGAACGGATGCGGGAGAAGATGCGCCACGCCGTCTCCCTGGCCGCGCTGCACGGGGCGGCAGATGTGGACTGGGCACTGGGCAATGCCGCGGTGCATGGCCGCTTCGCCACCGGTGACCTCGACTCGGTCCTCGCCGCCAAAGGGCTCGACCAGACGCGGCATCACGCCTCAGAAACCACGTCCCTGGCCCAGGGAACGAAGGGATGGAACATGTTGGGCACCAACACTATCGATGAGAATGAGGCCACCGAGGAGGAAACACGATGACCGCCGCCACACCCGCACCCCACACCGTGCTGCCCCCAGAGGTCGAGGCATTGATGCGGCAACTGCGGCTCCCGCACGCCCGCGCCATCGCCGGCGATGTGCTCGCCACCGCCCGCTCTCAGCGCTGGGACCCCGCCGAAGTCGTCAAAGCATTGCTCGCCGAGGAATCGGCCGGCCGGGCCCGCTCCATGCTCGCCTCACGGCGCAAATCGGCGAACTTCCCCACCGGCAAGACCTTCGACGTGTGGGACGAGACCGCCTCATCGATCCCGGTACCCACCCAGCACGCCCTGCAAACCCTCGAATGGGTCCAGCGACGGGAGAACCTCGTCGTCTGCGGGCCCGCCGGCACCGGCAAAACATTCTTCCTCGAAGCGCTCGGGCAGAAAGTGATCGAAGCCGGCATGCCCGTGGCGTGGTTCAGCCTCGAGCAACTCGGCACCCTGGTGCGCGCGCACCGCGCCGACGACACCCTGGGCAAGGCCATCGCCAAGATCGTGCGTGCCGAGCTCGTCGTAATTGATGACGTTGGCCTGCTCCCCGTGGGTAGCGATGCTGCCGAGGGCCTGTATCGGGTCGTAGAAGCCGCCTACGAACGTAAATCCGTGGCGGTGTCCTCCAACCTGCACCCGTCGGGTTTTGACGAGCTGATGCCCAAAACCCTGGCGACCGCCACAGTGGATCGGCTGCTGCACCATGCTCACTTGTGCCAGACCAGTGGTGACTCCGTGCGCCTGGCCCAAGCACTCGCCGGGCAGGGGGTCACCGCCCTGAACTGACCATCCCCGGTGGCGGATCTGTGGGCAGATTCGTGTCCGCCACCGGGCACCCCTTCGTGACCGTCTACGGGCAGTTTCCATGTCCACCTATGGGCACTTCCCGATGTCCCTTGACATAGAATCGACCCGCCTTCACCCGGGTCGAACTTATTGCAGTGGACCGAATCAGTAAATGCGCATACTGATCAATCCACGAGCGCAGGTCGTCCTCAGCCAACTGTCAGCGGTCATGAAATTCCCCAGGTTGATGGGGTTGTCCGTCACGTAATTCCCCACCCTGCTGTCACGTAATTCCCCACCCTGGGGCGTGTCTGCGGGGGTTGGGGTGCTGCTACAGGTTCGCTCCTGCCAAGGCCTCCTCCTGGGGTCTTGGGAAGGGGCCCGAGGTGGCACGGAGGACGTGGACGATGATGCAGTTGTTGGAGTTGTTCCGGCATTGGCATGCCGGGCGCTCGCAGGTTCAGATTGCGGCGGCGTTGGGGATCGATCGCAAAACGATCCGCAAGTTTCTGGCGCCGGCGGTCGCGGCGGGCATGAGCCCGGGCACCGATGGCGTGTTCGATGAGTCGGTGTGGCGGGCGTTGATCGCCGACTGGTTCCCGGAGGTGGTCGATCCGTCGGTGCGGGCGGTGACGTGGCCGCGGATCGCGGCTCATCATGAGTGGATCGCTGATCAGCTCAAGGCCGCGGTGACCATCGCGACGATCGCGCAACGCCTGCGGGATGATCATGGTGTGGATGTGTCGGAATCGTCGGTACGGCGTTATATGGCAACGCATTTCGCAGATCAGGTCAAAGAGGCCAAGGCGACCCCGCCGCGGGGGCCGATCCCGGCGGGTGAGGAAGCCCAGGTCGATTACGGCAAGTTGGGGATGTGGACCGACCCGGACACGGGCAAGCGGGTCACGGTATGGGCGTTCGCGATCATTCTCGCCTACTCGCGCTGGTTGTTCGTGCAGCCGGTGGTGAAGATGGATCAAACCTCCTGGTGCGCTTCACATGTAGCGGCGTTCGAGTTCTTCGGCGGCGTCCCGGAGCGGATTGTGTGTGACAACCTCAAGACCGGGGTGACCAAACCCGATCTCTATGATCCGCAACTCAACCGCGCCTATGCCGAGTTGGCGTCGTTCTACGGTGTGTTGATCGATCCGGCACGCGCGTTCAAACCGAAAGACAAAGCGCGCATTGAACGTCCGATGCCCTATATCCGGGACTCCTTCTTCCGGGGCCGCGACTTCGAGAGCGTCTCGCAGATGCAGCAAGCCGCCATCGAGTGGTGCCTTCAGGTATATGGACGGCACTCTCACCGCGGGATCGACGGCATGATGCCGGTCTCGCTGTTCGAACAGTACGAACGAGACACGTTGACACCGTTGCCATCCCGTCGTTTCGAACTCGTCACCTACCACGTAGGCAAAGTCGCCCCGGACTGTCATGTCAAAGCCGGTAAGGCGTTGTACTCGGTGCCGTGGCGGCTGATCGGCGACCACGTGCGCGTACGCACCTGCGGGGACATGGTGCAGGTCTTCGCCGACGATCATGTGGTGGCCACCCACGTGCTCCACCTCAACGGCCGCTCAACCCATTTCGAGCACTACCCGCCACATAAGATCGCTCACCAGTCGCGCACCGTCGTGTGGTGCCGTGGGCAGGCCGAACAGATCGGTGAGCACGCCGTGGCCGTGGTCGACGAACTCTCACAGGTCAACGCCATCCACCGGCTGCGCGCGGTGCAATCCATCGTGGGCCTACGCACGAAGTACCCCGATGACCGTATCAACGCCGCGTGCGCGCGGGCGATCGCGGTCGGCGATGTCGGCGCCCGCACCATCAAGGGCATCCTGGTCGCCGGCACTGAACACGACGACACCCCCACGCTGCCGGCCCCCACGCCACCGGCGTGTCTGCGTGGCCCGGCCGCCTTTACCGAAGACCTCGACGCAGCCGTCGGCCAATAGGTCCTTCGTTCAACACTACTTCCACTACCTGCCAACATCTTTCACAACAAGGACACTCTGATGACAATTCATGATCCCAGCCTGCGAGCCGCACTCAAAGCGCTGAAACTGACCGGCATGCTCGACACCCTCGACGCCCGACTGGCCCAAACCCGCGCCGGCGAACTCGGGCACCTGGAGTTCTTACAAGTGCTGTGTGAGGACGAGATCGCCCGCCGCGAGACCGCCGCCCTGGCGCGCCGCGTGCGTCGGGCCCGGTTCGAGCAATCAGCCACCTTCGATGACTTCGACTTCACCGCGAACCCCAAACTCCCGGCCGCGATGCTGCGCGACCTGGCCGCCCTGCGCTGGCTCGACGCCGGCGAATCAGTCATCCTCTACGGCCCGGTCGGTGTAGGGAAAACACATGTGGCACAAGCACTTGGCCACCAGGTCGCCCTACGGGGCCACGACGTGCGGTTCGTCAAATGCGCCCGCATGCTCGCCGATCTCGCCGGCGGCCACGCCGATCGCACCATCGGGCAACGCATGCGCGAATACACCCGCCCCGCCGTGCTCATCATCGACGACTTCGCCATGCGAGAGCACACCACCACCGGCTCCGACGACCTCTACGACCTCGTCTCCGACCGCGCGATCGCCGGCAAACCACTGATCCTGACCAGCAACCGCGCCCCCAAAGACTGGTACCCGCTGTTTCCCAACCCGGTCGTGGCCGAGTCCCTGCTTGACCGGCTCATCAACACCAGCCACCAGATCCTGATGGACGGACCGTCCTACCGGCCCCGCAAACGGCCCGGACGCGCCAAGAACGGCTGAACACCCCGGGCCAGCTACGCTGGCCACAGCACACCCGAACGTGGGGAATTACGTGACAGAAACCCCTGGGGAATTTCGTGACCGTCGACAGCCAACCTCTCGCTGATCTCTTGGAGGAGCTTGATGCGCTCCCAGTTGCCTTTGGCTGACATCTCGGAGCGAGCCCGCAAGAGAACCGCGAGAGCGCCAATCAAAGCGGTCGTGAGCCCACCGATCACTGGTATCCATTGAGTCATGACCCGGATCATGACTGACGACTACGACAGTCTTAGCCGAACCACGTTGGCTCAACATAGCTCGAAATCCTGCAGACCTACACGACCGCGTCACGTGCTGACCGCTCCTTGGTGAACAGCCTCTCCCGCTCCTCCGCAATAACTTCCCGCGCGAGTTCCGCCTCGGAGATGTCGAAAGCTTCCGGCGCGCTGTCCGCGATGTCGCTGACCCGTGCAAAGTCTTCAAACAGTTCCCTCTTGCGCGCGAGGATCTCGGTAACGCGGAGATCGACGCCTTCCTCAGTGAGGAGGCGGTGAACCTGGACCGTCTCGAGTTGGCCCATCCGTCGCGCGCGAGCAATGGCCTGCCATTCGGTGGTCGGCTTGAGCTGGGGTTCGCAGATGACCACCACGGACGCGGCCTGGATGTTGAGGCCCACGCCGCCGGCGACGATCTGGGACACCAGCACAGCGCCGTGTCCAGCCGCGGAGAACTTGTCCACCATTTCCTGTCGCCGGGCAGCCGGTACCGACCCGGTCAGCGGTCCGAATACCTTGCCGGGCAGTGCCCGAACAACTTCCTCGAGGACGGAGCGGAAGTGGGAGAACACGATCACGCGACGTTCGTTGGACTCCGCTTCTTCGACCAGGTCGAGCAGCCGGGCCATCTTCTGTGATTTATTGCCTTGCGTCATCGCGGCTTGCCGCATGGCCATGAAGTTTCCTTCTGACACTGCCGCGCGATAGGCGTTCATGTCCTCGGCCGATAGGGGCAACCATTCTTCGACCTCGACCAGTTCCGGGAGCTCGGTGAGGACGTCTTCCTGGTTGCGGCGCAGATAGGCAGGTGCGACTTGCTGGCGAAACCGCCGGGGGGACAATTCGGTCGCATCGATGGCGAGATCTGGTCGCACGTACTCGACAAGGTTGCGGAACTCATCAAGCCGGTTTTCGAGCGGGGTGCCTGTCAGCAGCATTGCGCGAGGAAGGTCGTTGATGATCTTCACCGTGCGTAGCGAGCGCTGTGCATGCGGATTCTTGATGTAATGCGCCTCGTCGACGATGACGCATCCGATGCCATCCGTCGAGAAATCTTCACTGCTCAACCACGCGAGCGTCTCGAAGGTGGTCACAGCAACTCCACCGGTTCGCGACCATTGGCGTAGTGCGCTTTCCCTCTGAGGTCCGTGAAGCCGGTGCGGACGTAGGGTCGACTTTGCGGCCACCTCGCGCATCCAGTTTGTGACGACGGCAGCCGGACAGATGACAAGTGCGTGATGCGAGCCTTTAGCGCGCAAGTGCGTCAGCACTGCGATCGACTCGACAGTCTTGCCAAGACCCATCTCGTCGCCGATGATTACCTTCTTCTGCACGAGTGCGAATCGCGCGCCAAAGCTCTGGTACCCACGCAGCGACGCCTTGAGGTGCTTGCCGTCGAGTTCTTGTTGGCGCACCGCTTCGATGACCTCTTGGGGGAGATCGCCGAAGATGCTGTTTTCGTCTTCGGTCAGCAGGCCGAGTTCCGACAGCAGCGCGAAGTAGTCGGCGGGGTGCTCCACGAACCCGTCCCAGGGATCTGATGCCGGGTTCGTGGCTGCGCCGATCGACTGTGCGCGAGTTTGGAGTGTCTGCATGTCCTGAGTCAGGTCGTCTGCGGTGTAGGAGTCGCGTCTCGAGAAGACAGCGAGGAGCGCCGGCTGCTCGGACGCGGCCCCGGCAAGTGCCGCCATCGGCTCTAACAGCTCGGTTTCCCGGCCTGTTGGCTGCCCGGCGCGCAGTGCTCTCCAGCTGCCCAGTGCCGAGAGCAGATTTGTGCCTTGCGACGTCCGGTTGTTGATGTCTATACGGACAGGCATTTCCTCGTAGGTGGTCTGCCACAGGGTCTGGGCAGCCCCGCGCATACGAGTGGCGGTGGTGGGTCCGACGCCGGGCAGCTCTTCAAGCACTGCGCCGTACCTCATCACCTGTCCCACAGTTGTGATGTCGGCGTCGGTCAGAGCACCCACGCGCAGCCGGTCGCGGGTGGCGTCTTTGAGCCTCTCGACAGGCATCTCGTCGATGAGTTTCTCGGTTTCAGCGTGCCGCACTGCGTTGCCGGCCTGGAGTGCGGCGGCTTTCGCTTGAGTCTCAGCGTCAGCAGCATGCTTGATGGCCGCCACTGCGCCACCGAGGCCCTGGGCGGGCGCCCCATCGACCACAGTGCCGTCACCCCATGCGCGGATTTCCCGCGATTGCTTTATCCAGGCAGAGAAGGATGCGCGGATATTGCCGATTGGGCTGCTTTCCTTGGCGGACGCGATCAGCCTGGGCAGGCGATCAGGCACTTTTTCAGCGTCGGCCCACACGAGGTATCGCTCGAGAAACTCGCCCGCTTGCAGGCCCGCTTCTCTCTTACCTTTCCCCATGAAGATTCGGCGGGCGCCGGCTGAGCCGCGTGCATCCTTGACTGCACGCTCGACGTCGTTGCAAAGACTGTCGATCATCGAGAGGTCGCTGGCCGTCAGCACCCCGAGTTGTTCCGCGCTGTCGATGCTTGCCAGGAGATTGGCGTCGCTCTGTCGTAGGGGTAGAACTCTGACGCGCTTGTTTCCGAACTCGAGGTCGACGACGCGTTCTCGGAGCCCCGCCTCCGCCGTCGCCGCCCCGTCCTCTATCTGTTTGCGGAGCGCGCGCAGCTCCTTCGCCTGCTTAATCAGCTCCGAAGCCGTGTGTGCGAGTGCTTTGATGCGCGCCCGATCGTCTCGTCCCATACGCCCGATTCCCCAATCCGATGTTGGTGCGAAGATTAGCGAAAGTCGGATCCGGAATGACTAAGACCCTGAGAATGTCGGAGTCTGCGACTAACGTGGCGAGGCTATCGACCAGGAGGACACGAATGCTGCTCGAACACCTCAAGCCGGGGCTCCGTGTGGAGGGGCTAATCCCAGCCCAGGTGGTGACCGTCATCGCCGCGCAGGCACATGGAAACGACGCGGTCGAACTGACCTACAAGACGACGGCGGGCGCGCTTGGCCAGCAGGTTGTGTTCCGCAAGGACGAGGATGCCCTCTCGGTCGCGACGACTGGCAGCCGTGCGTTTGACGCTTCGGCCTCGGACTTCAAGCTGGTGGCAGAGGCGCAGCGCATCCAGCTGGCCGGTTTGTTCGACCCGATGCTGGCGGTCGCGACGAGCGACGTGCAACCGCTACCTCATCAGATCCGCGCCGTCTACGGAGCACTGTTGCCGCGTACGCCGCTGCGCTACCTGCTCGCCGACGATCCGGGTGCAGGTAAGACGATCATGGCGGGTCTCTACATCAAGGAACTCATCCTGCGCGACGACGTGCAGCGATGCCTGATCGTGGCGCCGGGCGGCCTTGTTGAGCAGTGGCAGGACGAGCTGTATTTCAAGTTCGGTCTGCGGTTCGAGTTGCTCACCAATCAGCTCATCGACAGCAGCGTCGACCTCAACGCCTTCGAAGGCCACCCCCTGCTCATCGCTCGCATGGACCAACTCTCCCGCAATGACGTGCTCCAAAACCAACTGAACGGCAGCGAGTGGGACCTGGTCATCGTCGACGAGGCCCACCGCATGGGTGCCCACTACTTCGGCGGCAAGGTCGAGAAGACCAAGCGTTTCCTGCTCGGCGAAATGCTCGGCACCATCACTCGCCACCTGCTGCTGATGACCGCAACTCCGCACTCCGGCAAAGAGGAGGACTTCCAGTTGTTCCTCACCCTGCTCGATCGCGACCGCTTCGCCGGCAAGAACACCAAGACTGCCAACACCGACGGCATCATGCGCCGCATGGTGAAAGAAGACCTGCTCACGTTCGAGGGGAAGAAGCTCTTTCCCGAGCGAGTAGCCGAGACGGTGCCCTACGAACTCACCGCCGATGAATACGATCTCTACGAGCAGGTCACGACCTACGTCCGCGAAGGCATGAACCGCGCCGACCGCGTCGGCGGCAAACGCAAGAACACTGTCGGTTTCGCGCTGACCGTGCTGCAGAGGCGCCTGGCATCAAGCCCCGAGGCGATCTACCGAAGCCTCCGTCGGCGCACAGCACGGCTCGAGCGCCGCAAGGCTGAGATTCAGAACGGCACTTTCCGCGAGGCCGAACCGACGATCGACGAGAACAACATCGATGCCGATGACTACAACTCCGAAGAACTCGAGAACCTCGAAGAAGAACTGCTCGACGCCGCGACCGCAGCGCAAACTGTCGAGGAGCTGAACGCCGAGCTGGTCGAGCTCGCAGATCTCACCGAAAGGGCGCGACGGGTCCGCGACAGCGGCACCGACCGTAAATGGTCCGAGCTCTCCACGATCCTGCAAGATCACGCACTCACCAACGACGGCCACGGCCGACCCCGCAAGCTCATCATCTTCACCGAGCACCGGGATACCCTTGAGTACCTTCAGCGCAAGATCGGCACACTGCTGGGCAATCCCGACGCCGTCCGCTCTATCCACGGCGGGGTCCGCCGGGCGGACCGACGACAGATCACCGAAGAGTTCACCAAGAACCACACTTGCCAGATTCTGATCGCCACTGACGCCGCCGGCGAGGGCCTCAACCTCCAGGCCGCGCACCTCATGGTCAACTATGACTTGCCGTGGAACCCGAACCGCATCGAGCAGCGCTTTGGCCGCATCCACCGCATCGGCCAGGAAGAAGTATGTCGACTGTGGAACATCGTCGCCCACAACACCCGCGAAGGCGCGGTCTTCACGCGGCTTCTCGAGAAGATCGACGAGCAGCGAAAAGCTTATGGCGGCAAGGTATTCGATGTTCTCGGTGAGGCCTTCACCGACAGGCCGCTGCGGGATCTACTCAAGGAGGCCATCCAGTACGGCGAACGGCCTGATATCAAGGCCAAGATGCACGAGGTCATTGATCAGTCTGTTGGTGAGGGTCTGCGCGAACTTCTCGAAGAACGGGCGCTGGCATCGGACCATCTCGCTGACGCCGAGCTCTCCAAACTCCGCGCCGCCATGGATGAGGCCCGCGCGCGCCGCCTGCAGCCGCACTACATCGAGCTCGCCTTCAAAGCCGCATTCACCCGGCTTGGCGGACGCATCGCCCGACGCGAACAAGGCCGCTACGAGATCGCCAACGTGCCTGCCCACATCCGCGCGAGCAAGCACGGGCCGATCGCCACACGCTACGACCGCGTCTGCTTCGACCTGAGCCGTGTCCAGCCCGACGATCTCGCCCGCGCCGATCTTCTCGCACCGGGCCACCCCCTGCACGACGCGGTGATGGACGAAGCCATCCGCCAGTTCGGACGGGCACTGAACACCGGCACCGTGCTGGTCTCTGCCGAGCTCGACGAGCCCCACCTCCTCGTTGGAGTCATAGAAGAGGTCACCGACGCCACCAGCGCAACAGTGGCCAGGCGTTTCAACTATGCCTACGTCGACAGGCACGGCACCGTTACACCGGCGGGGCCCGCCCCATACCTCGACTGCGTCGCCGCACCCGACAGCCCCGCGGTCACCTCTGCACGCACTCAGACCTGGCTCGGCGAAGCCGAAGACAAGGCCACCAGCTGGATCATCGCCCACCGACTACCTGACTACCTCGACGAGGTGCGACCGCGACGAGCAGCCGAACTCGCCAAGACTCGCGAACTTGTCACCAAGCGCCTCAATGGGGAGTCTGAACGCCTTCTCCTCGATGCCGCGGTCGCTGCCGACAAAGAACGCGCCGGCGACAAACCCAAGGAGTCCTCGGACAGCCTCAACCGCAAAGCCGTCGAGATCGACCATCGCCTCCGCTCCAGGCTTACCCTCCTCGACCAGCAGGAACTGATGTCGACCCAACCGCCGAACCTGCTGACCGCAGCCCTCGTGCTACCGCTAGCAATGCTCGAAGAGGACGTACCCGCAAACGCGCCCGTGCATGCGACCGAAACCAAAGCAGTGGAACGCCGTGGAGTCGATCTAGTCCTGGCTCGTGAACGCCAACTCGGGCGGAAACCAGTCGAACAAGCCTTCAACAACAAGGGCTTCGACATCCTGTCGACTAACGCCGACGGCGACAGCTACCGCATCGAAGTCAAGGCACGCATTGACGGCGCCGACTACTTCTTCGTCACCCACAACGAAGTTATGGTCGGCAAGAACGCTGCACCGCTGTATCGCCTTGCGCTGGTCCGCGTCGACCCACGCGGTGCGCAGTACGACGAGGTTCGCTACATCGACGACCCCTTCGCCAGCACCGACCTCGGCGGGTTTGACAGCACCGGCATCCGCGGTGACTGGAACAAGACCTGGTCCAAAGGTAAACAGCCGTTCTAGCCCAAGGGTGAACGGGCGACCCGAGTACGCACGACAACGCTACGGATAGGCACGCAGACGTGACGACGAAGAAGAAGCTCATCGAGGTGGCCCTCCCGCTGGAGGCTATCAACCGCGAATCCGCTCGCGAGAAGTCCATCCGCCACGGCCACCCCTCCACACTGCATCTGTGGTGGGCACGCCGACCGCTCGCGGCTGCACGCGCCGTCCTATTCGCTCAGCTCGTTGACGACCCGTCCGCACGGCCCGACGAGTTCCCCACTGAAGAGCTTCAACGCAAAGAACGCGACCGCCTCCACAAACTCATCGAACGCCTCGTCGTCTGGGAGAACATCCGCGACGAGAAGCTCTTCGCCGAAGCCCACGCCGAGATTCTCAAATCCACCAACGGCAACCCGCCACCCATTCTCGACCCCTTCGCCGGCGGTGGCACCATTCCGCTCGAAGCTCAACGGCTAGGACTCGAAGCCCATGCCTCCGATCTCAACCCCGTCGCCGTACTTATCAACAAAGCGCTCATCGAGATCCCACCGAAGTTCCGCGACCAACCACCGATCTACCCCGGACTTGCCGACTCCGAAATCCGACAATGGAAAGGTGCCGAAGGACTCGCCGCCGATGTCCGCGCCTACGGGCAATGGATGCGCGACGAAGCTGAAAAACGCATTGGCCACCTCTATCCCAAAGCCACGCTGCCTGATGGCACCAAAGCCACTGTCATCGCCTGGATCTGGGCACGCACCGTCACATGCCCGAACCCCGCCTGCGGTATCGAAATGCCGCTCGTTCGCTCCTGGTGGCTCGGAAAGAAGAAGGGTAAAGAAGCCTACATTGTTCCAGAGGTAGTGCCAGATTCTTCACATCCGTCAGGCCAAAGCGTGCGCTTCGACATCGGACATAAACTCGCCACGACACCGCCGAAGACTGGTGACGGAACCGTTGGACGCAATGGAGCTCACTGTTTGGCTTGCGCAACAGCGGTCGACTTGAAGTATGTCCGAGCACAGGGCCGCGCGCAGCGTCTTAACAGGCGGCTGATGGCTGTAGTAGCCGAAGGAGTCCGCCAGCGCGTGTATTTACCGCCCACAGAAGCACATGAAATCGCCGCAGTGGTCGCCAACCCGATGGACACGCCGACTACTGAGATCCCTCCGAAGGCGCTCGGATTTCGAATCCAGGCATACGGAATGACTAGGTGGGCTGATTTATTCATCGCACGTCAACTTGTTACGCTCACCACGTTCAGTGACCTCGTTGCCAACGCACGCGAACAGATCCTTACCGACGGCGGTACAACAGAGTATGCGGATGGCGTTGCCACGCTACTGGGATTCGGAGTCTCCAAGGCGTCGGACTACCACAATGCTCTTTGCGCATGGCGGTCGGATGTAAAAAATGAAGGTATTGGGCATCTTTTCTCTAGACAAGCAATCCCCATGATATGGGATTTCTGCGAAGCCAATCCGCTTTCGAACTCTTCGGGAAACATGCGCGACCAGTGGGCATGGGTGGCGAAAGTAATCGCGGCTTTGACACCTCGGAGTGTGGGTATCGCGCGCCAGCAGGATGCAGCCTCGGCTTCTTACTCAGACGCAATACTAGCCACCGATCCGCCCTACTACGACAACATTGGGTACTCCGATCTATCAGACTTCTTCTACGTGTGGCTACGTCGCACCCTGCGAGATACTTATCCAGACCTGCTATCGACGATGCTGGTACCGAAGTCTGAGGAGCTAGTCGCCAATGAATACCGCCACCACAGCAAGGATGCCGCGCGCGACTTCTTTGAAGAGGGATTCCGCAACGTCTTCGCCAAGGCTCGGTTAACCGCGTCAACCGATTTTCCGGTAACCATATGGTACGCCTTTAAACAGGCTGAATCTGATCTCGGCGGAACCGCTTCGACTGGATGGGAAACGCTGCTAGAGGGGATTATGCGATCAGGCTGGGAGATAACATCGACGTGGCCGAATCGTTCAGAACTCAGCAACCGGATGGTGGCTAGTGGAGCCAATGCCCTTGCTTCCTCGATTGTCTTGTCTCTCCGACCGCGAACTCAGCACGCCGTAACGACGGGCCGCCGCGATTTCATCTCCGCACTTGAGGACGAACTGCCTGACGCGTTGCGCAAGTTGCAGCAAGGGCAGATAGCCCCGGTTGACCTTCCACAGGCAGCGATCGGCCCGGGAATGGCGGTATTCAGTCGTTACGCAGCTGTGCTGGAACCCGATGGCTCGAAGATGACGGTGCGATCTGCGCTGACCCGGATCAACGAGATTCTTGATCAGGTCCTTAATGAGCAGGAAGGCGACTTCGACTCGACAAGCCGTTTCGCGATCGCATGGTATCGCCAACATGGCTACGGTGTCGGGAAATTCGGCGATGCCGACAACCTCGCCCGGGCCCGCAACACTAGCGTCGACGTCATGGACCGAAGCGAGATCCTGACCAGCCGCGCAGGAAAAGTGCAGCTCCTCAAGCCAAGCGACTTGCCTTGGGAATACGACATTCTCACCGACGAGCACACCAGCAACTGGGAAGCGCTGCACCACCTCATCAAGACCCTGGAACGTGACGGCATCGCACCGACCGGCGACTTCCTTCGTGATGCTCTGAATCGCCCTGACGGGGCTATCGAGTCCGACTTGGTGAAGGAACTCGCTCATTTGCTGTTCCGCATCGCCGAATCCAACGGCTGGACCAAAGACGCGCTGAGTTTCAATGCGCTGGTGACCACTTGGCCGGAGATCCTGGAATCTGCGCGTACCCCCGCGGCTACAACCGGCCAGACGAGCCTCGACTTTGAGGACGGAGATGACCTGTGACGGCCGCAGCGATCGAAACCGATAGGTCGCGCGACTATGTGACCATCATGCGGTGTGCGGAAGGTGAAGGCCTTCTTGATGGCGCGATCCCGCAGCTCGCGGCATGGCTGCGCGAGAAGGACTTCGATGTCGATCTCAGAGAGTCCGGTGACTACGAGGATGACCGCGCGAGCCTCACAGTACGGCGCATCGACAATGACTCCACGACCATTCGCATCGAGCTGGAGGAGGACGGGGGCAGCACCGGGAGGTGGTCAACCGAAGTCGTAGCCGATGGCAGCGCCGATGAAGGCGGGTGGATCTCGCTGTCTGTGCGCAACAGCCAGGCGCGATTCGTGAAAGTGCCGCGCCTCGCGCGGTACCTGATGCAGGCCCTGCCGCTCCGCGATGGCCAGCTCGAGTTCGCCTCGGGCCACCAGTTGTTCGGTTCGGCATCCGTTGATCGGCTCGTCTCGATACTCGAGGATGATCGCCGCCACGGGTTGGTCTTCGTCGCCGGCACAAACAATGTGGCGGATATCCCGGTCGACGCTTTCGCCCGGAAGGTCGATCAGTGGGCACGCGAGGTATATGGGCTGGCCCAGGTCATCGTCCTAGACCCACACAGTACGGAGGTCTTTCGGCAACGGGTCGGCGACCAGCTCGCGGCACCTGTCTGGGCGATCCGCAGTTACCAGCCAGGCGTGACCTGGGACGATGCGCTCGACGCTCGACGCCATAGAATATTGGGCACACGAAGTCTGGGCTCTAAGGGTGACAGGGCGATCCAATATCTACTCGGGGAGATCGCGCGTCAGCAGGCGTCCACCCGTCCGCCGGACGCCACGGTTCAGAAAATGCGTCGACGGTATGACCGATTAGAGAATCGTCGACTTGTCAAAAGCCTAGAGAAT
The DNA here is from genome assembly GCF_058129505.1 of Gordonia sp. LMA484. Taxonomy (NCBI): domain Bacteria; kingdom Bacillati; phylum Actinomycetota; class Actinomycetes; order Mycobacteriales; family Gordoniaceae; genus Gordonia; species Gordonia sp. LMA484. The sequence continues at coordinate 5,822,535 of NZ_CM176700.1, read as the reverse complement.
TCCCAGCCCGAAGATGCGACCGAACCATCGGTCCATGAGGCTTCGCCCCCTGAAGAGGTCGCGGCCACTGCGCCGCCACAGCACGATGAGGAAATCACTCTCGTACGGCGGGTCTTGGGTCTCAAGGAGATCACCGAACGGACGCTGACCGAATTCGTTAGCAGAATCCGCAGGAGCGATCCTGAGCGCGCCGGAGTCCGGTCACTTGAGAACCGGGTCGATCTCCTGCAGACGCGTGTCGAACAGCTAGAGGACCAGAACCAACAGCTGCTTAATGAACTTAAGGACTCGCAGCTCGAGACCGAGCTCGCACGGATCGACGTCGACGAGATACGCGATCGCGCCAGATGGCTGGAATCGAGGCTCAAGGAGTCCGGCGACTACGAGTCGCAGTACCTCGACGTGCCTCCTGAGTTCCGAGTGTCGCGGCCACAGAGTTTCGACGAACTACTCGATCGCATCGACCAGATCGACTCGGTCTGCTTCACCGGTGACACGTCAGAAGTAGCCCGACTCAATCAGCTCGACACGAACGACTCGGCGCTGCGCACCGCTTGGGACGCGGTGCTCGCAATGGCTGATTACGCACGAGCGCGCGCAGCATCCAAGTGGGACGGCAGCCTGGATCAGTACCTCCACAACACGCCATCTGGATTCCAGACCTTCCCGCCTGGCAAGTTCGGCGAGACGGAAACCGGCAGGACTATGAAGCAGTTCGGAGACGAACGAGTCTTTCCGGTCCCGACAGACGTTGACCCACGCGAGCAGGTCGAGATGAAGGCCCACTTCAAGCTGGCCCGGATCGGGATGGCAAGCCCTCGGATGCATATTTTCGATGGGCACCCCGCAATTCCGACACTGTTCATCGGGTACCTCGGATATCACCTGACCAACACGCACACCAACTGAACGAGAACGGGAGAGACGATGGCGACGAGTAACCGTGAACGCATCGACCGCATGTTCCAGGCGATGGCACCAGCCCTGGACGACTTCATCTCCACGGTGATCGGGCGTGCCGACCGTGCCAAGGGCGCCGAATGGGTCAAGCTGGTGCAGGCAAAGGACCAGCGCAACAACTCAGCTGGTGACCGGACCTACGATCCCCGCGACCCTCAGGTCCAGTTCCGGATGCTCACCGAGGGCAACATCACTGGTGGTATCAAACAGGGTTGGTACCCGTTCAACAGTGAACTGGGCCGATCCGGTGAGACCTACGCGAGCGAGCTTCGTGAAGCCCGAAACTCCTGGGCACACAACGGCACCTTCAGCGACGACGACGCATACCGCGCACTCGACACCGGCGAGCGGCTGCTCCGACTGATCGGCGCCGCGAAGGAAGGCGACGAGGTCAAGGAGATCCGCCTCAACCTGCGCCGTGTTACCGCCGACAAAGCCGACAAGAAGGCCCTCAAAGCGGCGGTCGACAATCCTGAATCGACCGGCCTCAAGCCGTGGCGGGATGTCTTACCGCCCCACCAGGACGTCGCCACCGGCAACTTCCACGCCTCTGAGTTCGCCGCCGATCTCTATAAAGTCGCCAGTGGCGGTGAGGTCGACGCCGACTACGCCGATCCGGTCGAGTTCTTCCGGCGAACCTATCTAACTGAGGGACTGCAGGATTTGATTGGCCGCGCTGTCCGGCGCCTGTCCGGCGACGACAACTCATCGCCGGTCATCAACTTGCAGACCAACTTCGGTGGCGGCAAAACGCACTCGATGCTATCGCTATGGCACGTTGCCGCAGGTCTGCCGGCCGGCGATTTCCCGCAGGACGTGCAGGAACTGCTGGTGGCCAGCGGGTACACAGGCGACAAAGCGAACCGCGTCGCAATCGTGGGCAACCACCTCAGCCCTTCCGGTGTGCTGCATGGAGACACTCACGTCAACACGGTATGGGGCGAGCTTGCCTGGCAGCTCGGTGGCAAAGAGGCCTACGCCATCGTGGCGAAAGCCGACGCCGACCGCACGCCGCCCGGCCAGGCGCTTCACGACCTCCTCGCGGCGTACTCACCGGCAGTGATCTTGGTCGACGAGTGGGTGGCATATGCGCGATCCCTCGTTGGCCGCGACGACCTGGCCGGCGGCACCTTCGATGACCAGTTCACGTTCGCTCAGTCGCTGACCGAAGCCGCGAAAGGTACGTCCGGGATACTGCTGGCAATTTCAATCCCAGCGTCAGAGAGTGGCGACGATTCCAAGCCAGTCATCGGGAATGCCGAGGAAGTCGGCGGCACCCACGGGTTGGAAGCCCTCAAGCGTCTGCAGAACGTCGTACGTCGTGTGGCAGATCAGTGGCGGCCCGCCTCCTCCACCGAGGCGTACCACATCGTCAAGCAACGACTGTTCACCCAGCCCGACGCAGCAGCGCTCGCCGCAATCAACTCAACCGCGCGGTCGTACGTCGAAATGTACCGCAAGTACACCGACGACTTCCCGCGCGAGTCGCGCGACACTGCCTACGAGGATCGCATTAAGCAGACCTACCCGATCCATCCCGAGCTCTTCGACACCCTGTACGAGGAATGGTCCTCCCTCGAGCGGTTCCAACGAACCCGTGGTGTCTTGCGGCTGATGTCGACGGTCATCCACGCCCTGTGGACCGGCGAGGATGCGTCACCGCTCATCATGCCCGGATCAATTCCGCTCGCCACGTCGGAAGTGAACTCCGAACTGACCCAGTACCTACAGGATTCGTGGAAAGCGATCATCGATGCCGATGTGGATGGTCCGCAGTCCGAACCTGCGCGGGTCGACAAGGACAAGCCGCTGTTCGGCCAGCGGTCGCTGACCAAGCGACTCGCCCGTACCGTGTTCTTCGGTGCGGCTCCGACCGTCGCCCCTGGTGCTTCGAGCAAGGGGATTGCGACACAACGGGTGTTCCTCGGTACCGCAATCCCGGGCGATGTTCCCGGCAACTTCCACTCCGCGCTCAACCAGTTGCAGGACCGCGCCACCTACTTCTATTCCGGCTCCGGCAAGTATTGGTACGACCTGCAGGCAAACATCACCCGTACGGCAAAAGACCAAGCCGAGCGCCTGCACAAAGAAGACGTGTGGGCCGAGATCGTGCAGCGTCTGCAGACGCAAGGGCGGTCGCGCGGCGACTTCGCCGGGATTCACGTGTGCCCCGAGGTCAACGCCGATATTCCCGATATTGACGAAGCACGCCTTGTCGTCCTTCACCCCAAGGTTGCGCACAAGCGGGGTACAGATTCGCCGGCAAAGGAGTTCGCACAGAAGGCAACCGAGCAGAGGGGCAGCGCCAGTCGAACGCACCGCAACATGGTCATCTTCCTCGCGGCCGACGAGGCTCGTCTTGAAGAGCTCGACAACGCGGTCCGCGACTACCTCGGATGGAAACATGTCCTCGACAACGAGACCGATCTCGACCTCACTCAAAACCAGAAGAACCAAGCAGCGCAACGCAGGGACCAGGCCGCCCAGACCACGAGTTCTCGCCTGCTGCAAACGTTCACGTGGGCACTCGTGCCGTCTGCGCAGAAGGACATCAGCGCACCATTCGTGATCCGCGAGGTCAAGGTCGAAGGCCAGTCCGAGTCGCTCGCCGAACGCGCCTGCCGTCGGCTCGGCAACGACGGAGACCTGTCTACCCGCCAGGCGGCGGCCACGATCCGGTTGTCCATCAACAAGGTGCCGCAGATCTGGAAAGACGGCCACGTGTCGTTGGGGACGCTGTGGGGCTTGTACAGCCAGTACACCTACATGCCGCGACTGCGCGATCGACGGGTGCTCGACGAAGGCGTCGTCGAGCTGCCGATGATCTGGGAGACCGATGCCTACGCGCTCGCAACCGACTATGACGAAAGCGCGGACCGCTACATAGGTTTGTGGATTCCGGGCGACAAGGACCCCGCGCCGGCACCAACCGACTCGCTGCTGCTTGTTAGACCGGATCGTGCGTCAGCCCAGCGTGACGTTGAGTCCAAAGCAGACGAGCGTGACGGGGGAGATGCGAACGACAAGGACACCGATACGGACGTCCGTCGAACCGACGAGGATTTCGAGACACCGAAGCCCCCGCCCGCGCCACGTAATACTCGGTTCTTTGGCGTCAAGACGCTCGATGCCGATCGGATTGCGCTGGACTTCAAGAATATCGCCGATGAGGTGCTCGCTCACCTGCGTGACGGCGACGCCGAAGTGAGCGTGACCATCGAGATCGAGGCAACGGACCCGCTTGGGTTTTCCGAGGGCACGGTGCGCACGGTTTCGGAAAATTCCCGCACGCTGCGGTTTGAGCAGTCGGGGTTTGAAGACACTTAATGATCCGATCCCAACTACTCCTTGCTAAGACCAGGTCAGTTACGAAAGATCGTCGGAAGTTGTCGCCAACGAGATAGTGCAGAGTATTGGCGAAGAGTTGTCCCGTCGAGAAACGAACAGTAAGGATGCTTATGGACTTTGACGCACACATTCTGGCGACCTCCGTCGCCGAATCGCTATTCGAGATCACACGGGAGCTCTCCATACACGACGCGACCCTGCCTTACGGCACTGCGATGAACGCGGTCCTGTCTGCGAGTCTCTCCGCGTACCGAGCGGCCGGCATGACCCCATCGGGTCTTATGGTGGCGGCAGGCTGGGGCATTAACAGCCTGATTGACGAAGGGCTAATAGACCGCCCGCAGCTCGACGCCGTCACCGTCGCTTGCCTACTCGCTCGTGCAGTCGACTTTGACGTAGATGTCAATACCCTTGTGTACTGCATCGACCACGAGGGCAGCATCCCAGGAGCGCTGATAGAGCGACTTACGAACGACATATCCGCCGCATCCTCGCTAGAAGAAACGGAACTCTAAACTTCGGCAATGGACTCGATTCACTACGATCAGCGGATGGCGGCATATGCTGGTCTGAGAATAGGCAGCGACATCGTTCAGAACTTCTGCATGATTGGACAGCATGACGAAGGTTTCAGTTCCGGAAAAAACACTAGAACATTGGACAAGCCAGTATCTGGCCTACCGATATCGGTCTAAATTTGCCTTATGGTGGCCTACTGCAGGCGAGGATATCGACGTACGGTGGCTGCCTGGCAGACCTGGGAAAGCTGTTCAGATCGAACTGAAAACAACCACACCAACTTTCGACTCAAACTTCCATGATGTAAAGGTGAATCTCGGTCAGCTTTGGGGGCTCTTCGAGCTTGAGCGGGCAATGCCTGGTCAGCGGGCCGGCGTGTCGATGACGTGAGACGCCCCTGGTCTCCGGAAATCTGGATGTTGCGACACATTCCGATTTCGGTGAGGAGTACCAGGGGCATGGCTGATGCTACGTCGTTGTTGTTGGGTCTGGAAGGACTCGAGGTCCGAGGGGTGTCGAGGCAGGTCGACCGGGTCCGGGTGGTGGATGTGGTGACCGTCGATCCCGACGCCGCGCGCTGCCCGGACTGTCGGACGATCTCGACGTCGGTCAAGGATCACGCGGTCACCCGACCCCGCGATATTCGCTACGGCGATGATCCAATCCTGTTGCAGTGGCACAAGACCCGCTACCGGTGCGTAAATCCGGACTGCGCACGCGCCACCTTCACCGAATCGATCCCGCAAGTCCCACCGCGACGCCGAGCAACGACTCGATTGCGCACCCAGATCGGCCGGGATGTCGGCGACGCCGCCCGCTCGGTGGTTGAGGTCGCCGCCGGTGCCGGCGTGTCCTGGCCGACCGCACACGCTGCGTTCGTCGAACATGCCGACCGAGTGCTCGATGACCCGCAACCGGTGCGTGTCCTCGGGATCGACGAGACCCGCCGCGGCAAGCCCCGCTGGGTCCGCGACGCCGACGGACGCCGCTGGGTACGTGTGGACCCGTGGGACACCGGATTCGTCGATCTCGGTGGCCCTCAGGGCCTGTTGGGTCAGGTCGAGGGCCGGACCAGCAAGGCCGTCACCGACTGGCTCACCGCGCAGTCCGAACAGTTCCGCGACCAGATCAGCCACGTGGTGATCGACCCGTCGGCCGCCTACGCTGCCGCGGTCACCGACACGTTGTTGCCCAACGCAGCTGGTGGTCGATCATTTCCACCTGGTCAAGCTCGCCAACGACATGGTCACCGCCGTGCGACGGCGGGTCACCTTCGACACCCACGGCCGCCGTGGCCGCAAACAGGATCCCGAATGGACCAACCGACGACGTCTGCTCAGTGCGCGAGAACGACTGTCGGACAGGTCATTTGCCAAGATGTGGAACGCGTTGATCGACCATGATCCCAGTGCGCAGATCCTATCGGCCTACATCGCGAAAGAGGAACTGCGCCAACTCCTTTCCGCTGCCCGTGACGGCGCCGATGATGCGGAGATTCGCCGCCGGCTCTATCGGTTCTACTGCTGGTGTGCTGATGCCGACATTCCCGAGATCACCCGGTTGGCGACCACGATCGAGACGTGGTGGCCGGCGATCCTGGCGTTCTTGCACACCAGGCTGACCAACACCCGCACCGAGGGCTACAACCGGCTGGTCAAGCAGGTCAAACGCATCGCCTGCGGGTTCCGCAACACCGAGAACTCACGGCGCCGGATACGATTCCACTGCACCCGCGTCCAGCGGGCCAGCATCCAGCAATTCCACTGCTGAGCAGAATTGCCCGGACAACTTCGAAGAGCCCCCAAAGTGCCCAAGTCCTGACTTGGCTCAATTTGGTGTCCACCGCGTATTGCGCCACCTTCGTCCGGTGGCCGGCAAGGCGGTCGCCGCAAGCGCAGCCGGTGGATCAGCTGCGACGGCCGGAGTCGCCGCCGCCGGCACGACCGCGCTGACGGTCGCCGCACCGCTCGTGCTCATGGCCGTCGCGGTGGGCGTCAGCGCGCACGCCGATCAGAAACGGCAGGCGGCGATCGAACGGATCACCGAGCTCCTCGAGCAACTCCACGAGGACAAGCTCGATGAAGAACGCAACCAGCTCGACGCGTGCCGCAACGCGATCGACAAGGCAATGGGCTGCTGCCAACCGCCGCCTGACCAAGTGGCAGAAGGAACTCGGGAAGTTCCCCGATGGCCGGGTGGAGTTGGCAGTCGTCCGACAAGCATTCCCCGGCATCGACGAACCTTCCGGCACGTTCGCGGCACATCTGGAGTTGGCCGAGTTGGCGATCGCACTCAAACGCCGCGTCGTTGTCCTTCAGGCCGTCGAGCACGCCCAGTTGAACGAGGGCAACCCGTTCGAAAGTTTCGTCCGGACATTGCAGGCCGACCAGAAGAATGTCGACAAACTCGACAACGACATCGCCCAGGTTCTCCGCCGCCTCTCGACATTGGAAATCGACCGCTCACACGGCGTACGGGACTTCGCGTTCCGGGCAGCCGACGTCGACAAACTCCTGCAGACCTCCTACCGGCTCCGCGACCTCGGTGGCCGGGTCGCGGACGCGGGTCACGCGTCCGATGTCGCCATCGAGATTGCGCGAGAGTCCGACGGGTCGATCGTGGTGTTTCCGGCGATCGCGTCGTAGGCCGCCATGACCTACCCGCCTTCCGACCCCCTAACCCTGGGTCAGAAGCTGGTCTCCCTCCTCGAGGGTGGGCGACGCACGGCGACCTACAAGCTCGCCGTCTTGATGGCGCTGCTAGATCTAAGCGTCGAATCCGTCCCTGATGATCCGCGCGCCGCTGTCGACATCGATCTCGATGACCTGACCGCCCGGGTCATCGAGCTGTACTGGCGTCAGATGCGACCGCTCGACGGACATCAGCTGCGCCAATCCACCGACGGCCGCGGGGTCATCTTCACCACCGTCGCCGGTCTGCGCGCAGAGCTGACCCGCTCGCACCGCACACCGACCGTCGACCTGGTGGTCGCCGAAGGGTCCGACGCCGACCGCACCGCGCACACCACCGTCAAACGCACGCTGGTCCGGTACCCGCTCAAGTTGCTGCAGAACGTCACCACCGCCACCGACCACGAACGTTTCCTCTACGACGACTCGTGGATGGGCACCGACTCCCTGCGGGTCATCGCCGATCGCGGCAACAAGCTGCAGCTGTACCCCGGTGTCTGCACGACGCTGGCCCGCCTCGCCCCGCTGTTGAAGCCCGCGTTCCAGCTCGCCTGGGTCGACGACGTGCGCCGCATGAACAAGACCCTGCTGGCCGAGGGCCCCGATATCGCCGACCACCTCTTCGGCGCCGACCGCGTCTCGCTACTCAAGGCCGGCGACATCCTGGCGAGCGCGTTCGGACCGCACTGCTTCTACTGTGCCGCACGACTGACCACCGCCCGACACGTCGATCACGTGCTGCCGTGGTCGCGCGTCGGCATCGACGGCCTCGCCAACCTGGTGCTGGCCTGCCCGGCCTGCAACTCCAACAAGTCCGACCTGCTGCCCTCCCCCACCCACGTCGACCGCGCACTGGACCGCGGCCAGTCGGTGCTCGATGCGCTCGCCGCCGACATCAACTGGCCCAGCCAGTTCGATCGGGTGGTGTCCGCGGCGCGCGGGCTGTATGCCACTCAACCGGAGAGCACACCGGTTTGGTTGGGCCGCAGAGACATCGGGGTGTTGGGCCGGGTCGACTTCGAATGGTATATCGATTGAGATCCGTCTGGTAAGTCAGTGACAAGAGCACCGGCCGAGGACAGGACAGGCTCGACCGGTCGACCGCCCTCCATCGTTGCGGCAACGTCAACCCGTGACCGACGGCATCAGGAGGAATGACAGGTCATTTCTCGACAATCCGCGGTCGCAGGATCGCGCGTTGGGACGCCGCTTTCACCACCGAAGCGTTGCGAACGCGTGCCACAGTGAGGTCGTGACTCCCGACATCACCGAGCCGGTCGAGCGCCGGACCGGCGCCGAACCCTTCACCTACAACAACGCTGCGCAGGCTTCCACACTCAGTGATTTCTGGTCCTGGACATCCTCAGACCTATTGTCGAACGCGCTGCGCGGCCAGCTCGCCGAGTACATCGTCGGTTTGGCGCTCGGATGCGTCGACCAGAGCGTCCGACGCGAGTGGGACGCGTTCGACCTCAAGACGGCCGATGGCATCACGATCGAGGTGAAATCGACGGCATTCCTGCAGAGCTGGGGTGTCACGCAGCCGTCGTCGAGGCGTTTTCACATCGCCGAGACAGTGGGCTGGCACGCCGAAAGCAACACTTACGAGTCATCAGCCATGCGGCAGGCCGACGTATACGTGTTCTGCGTCCACACTGCCGAGGACCGTGCGGCGGCCGATCCGCTTCGGCTCGATCAGTGGGAGTTCTACGTCGTCGCCACCAGAACAATCAACCGCCAACTCGGCAAACAACGCAGCATCGCTCTGTCGGTGCTGCCGCGCGTACTGAAAGTGTCGCCTGTGCGCTTCGACGGCATAGCGGCAGCAGTCAGGCGGGAGGCTGCGCTCGCCTAACGCCGGCGCTACGACTTTGCCCGCCGCAGCATCGGTCGCTCTTCCCGCAAACGTCTGATCGGGCACCGCCGCACGCGTGACCGTCAATGACGGGCGCCAGAAAGAGTCGGCGTATGTCCACGCTCGACTTCCAGCGATGTCATTGCCTCGGCGTAGCGTGCCCATCACCAATGTTTGCCCGGACCCGATTCCGTCCGGGCCCGGAGGACCAGGGGCACACCATGCCGTTCGACGGCTTTGAGGATGATGACGAGCCCGAGCCCTGGCTCGACTTCACCGAGGATCTCGCCGCCCGACTCGACGACCTCAAGACCGGCGTGTTCGAGTTCATCGAGTTGGGGTTCCCGAGCGAGGCCGGGGCCGACAGCTGATCACGTTCGCCGCCATCAACTCCGGGCGGGTACGCTGCGCAGTCCCCAATAGCGCACTGCCACAGGGTAACCGGGACCAGCATACGTCGTATCGTCTGCTGTTGGCCGCCGCCGGTTGGCACTACCAGCCCTGAAGGAGCAGGTACATAAGACAGGTCGGACGGCGCGCCCACCGCGAGATCGCACGGCAAAGTGTCGGGTTCCTGCGGGAGTGGTGGTGTGTGCCATATCCGTGGTCGCTGACGTTGCGTGACCCGCACGGGTCGGTCCATCCGCTGGGCTACCGCTCCAGGCCGGCGCCGACGACTCCTCCGGCGAATCCCGGCCGCCTGGCGGGACGAGGGCGTCACCACCTGACCATCGTGCCCGATCTGTCCGACCCGGGCTGACGGCCGCCGGGCCGGCTGCCACAGCCTATCCTCGACCCATGACCGACACCCCGTCCGACGGTGCACGCCCACGGTTTGACGTAATCCTCGGCGGCCTACATCCGTCCCAGGCCGGCGTGGGTGAGGTTCCGGAACCGCAGCAGCGCGGCCATTTCCGGAAGCCGCGGATGCGCGATGCTGTGGTGTTCCGGGTCCGCATCGACCTCGACGACTCGGCGCCGCCGATCTGGCGCACCGTCGAGTTGCGGTCGGAGATGACACTGGACCTCGTGCACCGCGCGATCCAAGGCGCGTTCGGCTGGTGGGATTATCATCTATACCGCTTCGCATTGGGTGGCGACCCGTTCGGTCGGACGAGCGAGCTGTTCCTGTGCGACTACGACTATGTCGAAGGGGACGACGGCGAGCCGGCGCTGTCGGTGCGGCTCGACGAGACGATGCACGAGCCCGGCGACATCATGACCTACGTCTACGACTACGGCGACCATTGGGCTCTGACCCTTCGCCTCGAAAGCATCGAGCCACTACAGCACGGCACCCCGCTGGCCATCTGCGTCGACGGGGCCCGTGCGGCACCGCCCGAGGACTGCGGTCATCTCCTCAGCGCCGAGGACCTGGCGACGGTGGTACCCGACCCGGCGCACTTCGACATCACGGCCGTCAACACGACGATGACCGATCCGGTCGCCCAGCTACCCCTGACCGGCGTGCCCAGGCGATTGGTCGACATGCTTCACCAGCTCCAGCACGTCGACACCTCCGGCGACCTGTCGGCGCGGGCGGCTCGCCTCCTTGGCCCTGCTGTATCAATTGCACCCGAACAACTCTCGCTCGATCTCGATCCCCACATCTGGTTCCTGCGGCGGGCGCAGGGCGAGGGCATCCCGTTGACGGCGGCGGGCTATCTGAAGCCCGTCGACGTCGCGGCTGCCAGTGAGGTACTGCCGGAGATGCGGGACTGGATTCATTCGAAGACCCGCGAGATCGACGCGTGGCCGGTGCTGCATTTTCGAGAATCGCTGCAGCGGTTGGGCTTACTGCGCAAGTTGAAAGGCCGTCTGCTGCTCACTAAGGCCGGCGCCACGGTGATCGACGACCCCGTCGGCCTGGCCAACCACATAGCCGGCCGGCTCGTCCTCAAATACGCCGACGACCCGTTCCGCCGCGATGCCGCATTGCTGATTCTCTTCTACGCAGCCACCACCGAGGGCGGAGAACTCCCGATGGGGCACCTCGCGGCACTACTCAACGCGCTCGACTACCGCCTGTCCACCGGCGCGCCCGTCGATCAATACGATGTGCAGCGCATGAACGGCAACGCCTACGACGCACTCTCTGCGATGTCACCGCCGCGTCGCCGGCCGGCTCCGTTGCGCCTCAGTCCGACCGCGATCGCGGTGGCGCGGGCTGGGGTGACCGGATATCCGATCGACCGACACGCCTGACCTGGTGGCGGCGCGGGTTACCACTCCGAGGTGCCGACACGTCTTGGCTGCGCACCCGAGTCGGGCACGGTTGTGCGTACCCGCTTCTTCTTACTCGCGCCACGCCATGCCATCTGCCACATAACCCGCTCAACAGTGCATCGAGCGACATCTATGCCTCTGCCACGCAACACTATCCACGCCTTGCATGAACCGAGGACCCGCGCGGCGGCTGTCGGTTGCGCAGCGACTGAATCGCGTCGCTGACGGGCGCGTCGCGCAACATACAGGCGCCCGGGCCGCGGTTGATATCCACGCAGTACGCGGACGGGGCGATGCTCCACCCATGCGCAGAGAGCACAGTGCACATCGAATCGATACCCCAACTTCGATCCCGCTGCCATAGGCTTCATCCTCACTTGAGAGGAGCCTGCGGAAACACCGGGACAGATCACTCGTCGGAGTCGTCGCTGTTCCAGTATTCGACAAGGCGCAGGTTGCCCCGGAGTCCGGACGTGGAGCGCAGCGGATCCCTGGGTTATCCCCGGGACCGCCCTCCTCATCGTCGGCATGCTGGCGACCACGAACGGTACGTCCATCGGCACACTGTTCACCGCGTTTCCGGTCATCTTCCCGGCCGACACCGCGTTGGGCCCGCATCCGCTGCCGCTGACGGGCGTGATCCTGTCCGGCACCTTCCGATCTCATTCTGCATCGGCGCCGAGAGCACACTGCTCCCGATGGCTCCGTCACAGGGCAGGTAGGTGTGCAAAGAAATCATCAACATCCACAACGTGGCGCCACGGATGGTCCTCCGCAGCATTGTCGATCCAGTTGCAGACCTCGACACCGTGCTCACCGCGACCAATCAGGACTCGCGGAATCTCCATCCCGGGTGCACCGAAACCAAAGTTGTGATGGGAGTTGTAATGATAGAGCGACTTATATACCAACAACGCAACATCGACGTCCATGTTGTCGTCGATCAGGTCGTACGCACGAGCCAGAGTCACTCCCACCGTCTCCCCTGATTGCTGGGTGATCGCCGGAGGATCATCACGTATCGCCGCTTCACTATCCCGGAGCCACTCAAGCATCGGTTCAAGGAGAAGATCGGCCTGAAACAAGACCTCGCGCGGGTGTTCAGAGGTTTCCAGGAGAACCAAAGCGAGCTCCGGACACATCGTTCCGAATCGTGAATCCTGCCGCCGGGATGACTCTTCGACGAAGCGCAGGTGTCGCGGGCGCAGGTCATTCTCAGTGGTCATCAATAGTCGCCTCTCAACATCTTCTTGAGTTGTGCGGTCGTGATGTCGCCGTGATCTCGAAGCCGCTGCAACGCCTCGCCAGGCACGTCTCGGGGGCTCGTCGCGGGATAACCGTGATAGCCACCGGAGCCATCTGGCTGAAACACATACACTTTCCCATCCCGCACCCCATATCGTTGCTTACCCGACGCTACCGAGTTGTCGAGGACCTCCTGCGCCTCTTCGTCGCTGAGGTCCATCGGAGTACCTTGCCGGCCATGATGGGGCATGCTGGTGTCGTGCTTGGGACTCGGCACGTACTTGGGGGCGTCGTCTGACTCGTCTATCGTCTCAGCGGTCAGCATCGCGAGGTGCTCCAAGGCGCCTGTTGCCGTGAGACCGTGAGCTCCGGCAAACGCTCCCGCCCCGGCAGCACCCGCGCCGGCGAGCACGACGAGTAGGCGGCTGCCGGTGATCATCCCCCGCAGCGCGGTTGCCGCTTCGGCGATCATCGCGGCCCCCGACGCTGTTCCGGCGGCTGCGCCCGCTTCGTCTGCGCCGGCGAGAGCCAACCCGCCGGAGAACACGGTGAGCAGGACCAGCCCGACCACCACCGTCGCGGCCAGCGCACCAAGTGCCATCAGCAGTTCGTGCGAACGACCACTCATCGAAGTCCGCAGGTCGCCGAGCGCGCTGCGATGGCTGCTCATCGGAGCGGCCATCGCCGATGCATACTCGGCGACGCCGCCCGCCGCAGACTTCAGGTTCTGCAGATGCTCCTGGACGCTGCGCGCATCATCGGACTCGATCGCGTCGAAGGAATCGTGCAGGCGCTGGAGAGAGTCTCCAGCACTGCTGATGTGCTCATGCGCGGCGAAATCGCTCCACGCGGCGGAGGCCTTGTCCAGCTTGCCGGTGTCGCCGTTGGGCACCGGGATGCCGATCTTCTCCAGGAGACCTGGCACGTCGGTGTCGAGTCCGTCGCCGTTGCCACCGACCGAGGTGGGCGGAAGTGCGATGGCGCCGGTGTACAACGGCCCGCGCGACCGCGCGGGCGCTATTGGCGGCGCACCCTTGTTCGGGTTTCGATTGGCTTCGTAGTTGGCGACGGCCCAGTTGTGGCCCGCCACGTTGACGACATCTCCGAAGTTCTCCAGGGCATTCACCAGGAGTTGGGCTGAATTCAGGAAATCCTTCGTCTTGGTGTCATAGTTGCCACCCCAGGTGTGGGCCTCTGGGTAGTCGCCGGCCATGCCGCCGCACTGGTTCAGCGATACACGCAGCAGGCCGAGTTGCGCACTCACGTCACCGGCCATCTGCCGACAGGCACTGCCTGCTGTGAAGTAGGTCTGCGGGTCGACGTTGACCATATCGACTACCGCAGCATCCGTGAGTTGATCTGGTGCGCTTTCGTGTAGCGCTCATGCGCATGCTGTGCGGCGGTTCTCATCTCGTCGACGCCGCGTGCGAACTCCTCCGCTCCGGCTACCCACTGTCGATGGGCGTCGATGTATGCCTGCGTCGCCTCGCTGGACCAGGATGTCGAGACCAAGGTGCCGGCTTGATGATCGATCAGGGCGAGCTGATCGGCCAGCAACTTCGTGTAGTTCGCCATGCGCGCGACGACTGCGTCCAATTGGTCCAGGTCGACCTGGAATTCGCCGCTCACAGGTCGAGCCAGACGTCGACGGATGCCGCTTCATGATCGGCGTTCTCATAGTCGCCCGCCGCCGCATGCAGACGCGCGGACAACGTCGCAAGGGCGTGAAGGATCTGCCGTCCTCCGTCGGCACAGTCGGACCACCCGTGCCCAAACGCTCTGGCCGCGTCCCCGGTCCACCCCGCGCACAGAAGTGACTCGACATCGCGGCCGGTCGCCGTCAGCGCTTTACTCAACTGATCTGCGGCCTGCCCGATGGACTGGCCCACCTTGGCGACTTCTTCCGGCACCACATCCACGTGTGGACCTGCCGACCCCCCGACCGTCATGAACGCATCGTACGCGCAGTTGGATTGCCATGGCCATCAGAGCTATTCAGGCAAATGACCTTGCCCCCGCGGAGGTGGTGTCGCTCAACGAGTAGACCCGGCGTCCCATCGCTCACCTCCCCCGCCTCATCTCCGACGCCACAGTGAGCTCCGCCACCACCCCGATCGCCTCCGGCAGCACCGGCACGAATCGCCTGACATCACGGGCAGCACTCGTTCCTTGGGTCGGTTCTCTGCGCGGACTCAGTCGGGCGACGGACCGGCGCAGAACCCGTCGCCAACAACAACGCTGCGCAGGCTTCGACACTCTCCACTCGCGTCTCTTTGCCCGTCACTGGCATCCACGAGTCAATCACTGGCTAGCACTGACCGATCAGCGACAGGTGTCAGAAGGGGTCAGCCTAGGCGACCAACGGATCAGCAAACGGATTGTCGACGCAGTACGGACAGCGGGAACCGACTCCGCGACAGTTGAGGTCGCATCTGGCGGTGGTGAAACCGGAAAAAGTCTTTGGCCGAATACCATGAGGGTGCATGAGCTGGCCGAGTCCCATTAAACACCGGTGAGCACACTCAGACCTGCACTACGAACGCCGGTCAGCACCGGCAAGGTCCACGCAACTGCGCCACCATCAAGCAAAAATCGTGCGTACCGAACCTGACGATTGACTCTGTCGAGTTCTCTTGCACAGCTCGATGAGCCATCTGACCGTCGCCATTTGCAGTCCGAGGATGAGTGTCTTGCCTGCCCGGACACGAACTCCTGCACCACTTCCGTGCGGCGGAAGCACCCGGTACTCAACAATCGCATCCTTGCCGTGCTCATGTAGGTCGTCGACGCTGGCGACGCGGTCGAGAACGGGGCGAAATTGAGTTGGAGACTGACGCTGGCTGGGTGGTATCGAGGTTCTCGGCGATCTGACGCTGAGACTTCTCAGCAGCACCAGGGATCGCCGCGCGCAGGGGTTTCCTGGCAATCGCCGACTCGGCAAGATGAGATGAGAACACATCCGAAGACACAGTCATCTCAAAGGAAACGCCATGAACATCGCAGTTCTCGGCACCGGCATGGTCGGCCGCGCGATCGCGGGTCGCCTCGCAGAGTTGGGCCACTCCGTCGCCATCGGCACCCGAGACCCGTCTGCCACGCTCGCCCGTACCGATCCCGACCGCATGGGTAATCCGCCGTTCGTGGCCTGGCACGCCGACCATCCGTCGGTGGCCCTGGTTTCGTTCGCCGACGCGGCCGCCGGTGCCGAGCTGGTGGTGTTCGCCGGTAATGGTGCCGCCGCGCTCGACATGCTCGGTGAGGCCGGTGCCGACAACCTCGCCGGCAAGGTCCTGCTCGACATCTCCAACCCTCTGGATCCTTCTTCCGGCTTCCCTCCCACGCTTTTCGTCGACAACACCGATTCACTGGGCGAGCAAATCCAGCGCGCGTTCCCCGAGACCAAGGTCGTCAAGGGCCTCAACACCCTCAGTGCGCCGGTGATGGTCAACCCGTCGGCCCTGGGCGCCAGCACCACCGTCTTCGTCTCCGGCAATGACTCAGCGGCCAAGGCGATCGTGGTCGGGCTGATCGAGTCGCTCGGCCACGACGATGTCCTCGACCTCGGCGGCATCGAGACCGCCCGTGGCCCCGAGATGTACCTACCGCTGTGGCTGCGCGCTATGGGCGCGCTGGGCACACCGATGTTCAATCTGAAGCTCGTGCGTTAAGCCGTCACAGGGTGGTGCGTGCGGCGATCACACCGGTGACTCGGTGGGCACTCCCTTGGGACGGCGCCGTGTGAATCAGGCCCGCTCGCTGCGCTCCCGGCGCCTCGGGATGAAGTGCATGATCGCCACGATTATCGCGCCGATCACCAATCCCACGAGCGCCGAGACCACCGTCCCCGCGGTCCAGGACAGGACGCCGCCGAACCCGTGGGACAACTCGTGGAACCAGTGCTCGAGGTCGTGCAGACGGTCGGCGGGCCAATGGAATCCGGCCTCACCGACGTTGACGATCAGAATGTGGCCGCCGACCCACAGCATGGCAGCGATGCCGACCACAGTAAGAGTGGACATGACTTTCGGCATCGCCGTGACCAGGCCGCGTCCGATTCGCTGACTCGCCGACGACTTGCGTTGCGCCAGCGACAGTCCCACATCGTCCATCTTGACGATCACCGCGACCACCCCGTAGACGAGCGCGGTGATGAGGAAGGCCACCACGATGAGTACCAGCAATCGGGTGAGGAACGGTTCGGATTCGACCGACGACAGGGAGATCACCATGATCTCCGCCGACAGGATGAGGTCGGTGCGGATCGCGCCGTTGACCATCGCCTTCTCGAACTCCGGACCCTTGGCCGCCAGGGGCACCTCGTCGGCGTGCCCGTGTCCATGTCCTCCGCCGAAGGCCTCGTACACCTTCTCGGCGCCTTCGTAGCACAGGAACAGTCCGCCGGCGATCAGCAGATACGGCAGCGCCCGTGGGAGGAACTGACTGAGGATCATCGCGACCGGCAGGATGATCAGCAGCTTGTTGCGAATCGACCCGATGGCGATCTTGCGGACGATCGGCAGTTCACGGTCGGGGGTGAACCCGTGGACATACCGCGGCGTCACGGCGGTGTCATCGACGACCACACCGGCCGCCTTGACACTGGCCTTACCGGCTGCCGCACCGATGTCGTCGACCGACGCCGCGGCCACCTTGGTCAGGGTCACGATGTCGTCGAGCAGAGCGACGAGGCCACCAGCCACAACAACCTCCAGGATACGAAGCACGAGTCACCGACCAGTATGCCCACACTGCTGGTGGACCGGCCGACCTCAGAGACTCTCGGGGTGGATAGCGATGGCGGTGCGCTGTGGCCGCATCGCCATCCCGATCAGTGACGAGTGTCAGAAGGGCCGCGGACAGCGACCGGAACAACCGTTTCGACGTGGCCGTCGTGGTCGGCGCCCGGCATCCGGAAACCCCTGACAATCATGTAGATGCCGACGGAGAACTCCCACACCGCGATGGGCACGGCCGCGAGCATTCCGACGCTCGACACCTGATCCCAGACGCCGAAAAGAGAACCCGTCGCGAACATGAGCAGCAGCGGGGCGCCGATCAGGCCGAGTGTTGGAATCCAGCGCGGCACCAAGCGGAACTGGTAGACGATCGTGGCGAAACAGAGAGCGTTGATGGCCGGCATGATCCCCGGACCGAGCAGGAAGGTCCAATCCTTGACGGCGACAAAGGCTCTGGCGGTGGTGCTGAGCGCCGTGGCGTCGCCTCCCGCGAGCTCCTGTCGCATGGTGTAGACGGTGAGGACGGCGAGGACGCCGGTGAAGATCATCGCCGCCTCGAGGGTGCGACTGGCGACGAACCCGATGGCCCGGCCGGGACCGTAGCGGCGGAGCACCGGATAGAGGGCCACGGCGGAGCCGATGCACGAGAGGGCGGTGAGGATCTCGATGAGCGCACCCCACCGCACGCCTTGGTCGCCGCCGGCGCCGAGCACGAAGTTCGGGTCGTTGACGACGCCGTCGTAAAGCGCCAGTGCGGGGATGGAGAAGACGAAGGTGGCGATGTAGAACAGGCCGGCGGCGAACGTGGCTTTGCGCGCCGGCTCCATCGACGCCCACGGCGTCGCGGTCAGGGAGATGGTCATGGTTCATTCCTTTCGTAAACGGTGTCGGTCGGTGTGAGCGAGATCAGCGGGATGCCGAGGTCACGCAGCTTCTGCAACAAGCCGTGCAGAGCAGCCTGGTCGGCGACGTCACCCCGCAGGCAGGTGCTGCCGTCGGGTGCGCGGGTGATGCTCAGCTCGTCGAACCACGCTTCCCAGTGGCTGTCGAGGTGTCCGGCGACTCTGATCTCGTACTGCACGGATCGAACATAGAAACCGATGTGGTGAGTAGTCCTCACCACACCTGGTGAATTCGGGTGGTGAATTTCGCCGGTCGGCGGCTACAGGCCGAGTTCGTCGGCGCGGCGCACCGCGGCTCGGCGGTTGGTCACGCCGAGCTTGCTGAAGATGTTCTTGGTGTGGGTGCGGACGGTGTTGAGCGAGACGAC
The DNA here is from genome assembly GCF_058129505.1 of Gordonia sp. LMA484. Taxonomy (NCBI): domain Bacteria; kingdom Bacillati; phylum Actinomycetota; class Actinomycetes; order Mycobacteriales; family Gordoniaceae; genus Gordonia; species Gordonia sp. LMA484. Next base: position 5,803,686 of record NZ_CM176700.1, on the reverse strand, counting down.
CAGTTCGGCCGCGATCTCGGGGCCGGTGAGCTCACTGCGTAGCAGACGCAGCACGTCGCGTTCCCGACTCGTCAGCGGGTCCACCAGGGCGTGCCGCGTCGGAGTGGCCTGGGCATCGCCGGCGGCGAGGATGGCAGCCGCCTGGTCGACGGCTCGGCTGTGGCGGGCGGCGTTGTGCAGCAGCGTGATAGCGGCCGGCCCGGCATCGAGGAAGACCCGCACGAAGCGTTCCGGTGCGGCCTGGATGAGCGCCTCGTCGAGCGCCTCCGGTGCGCGCGGATCGTCGGTTGCCCGACGGACCAGGGCCAGCAGCACCAGCGATTCGACGAGGCTGCCGATCCGGCCGCCATCCTCGGCGGCGCCCCGGAGGCGTTCGATCAACCGGGTGGCCTCCACGGCTCGGTTCGAGGCGAGCAGGATGCGGGCGAGGGTGAGGTGCTCGTACTCGCGGAGGTAGTCGGGGTCGTCGTCGGCGGACAGGCCCGAGTCGACGGCCCACCGTCGTGCCGCGTCGAGGTCACCGGCGGCCAGCTGCACCCGCGCGATGGTGGCGGACACCGAGCGGACCTTGGGCGAGTAGTCGGTGTCGTAGTGACGCTCGGCGTCGCGGAGTAACGCGAGCGCGTCGTCGTACTGTCCGGCGGCAGCGCGGAGCCGGGCGTCGACGACGCGCCACCGATACGCATGCTGACCGAGCGCCCGGCCGTCGCCGAGCGCGAGACTCGCCTGTAGGCGCCCGGTCGCCTCGTCGAGCTCGTTGCGTTCGAGGTGAATTTCGGCGAGACCGATGTGCATGTCGGCGGCGCCGCGCAAAGGTCCTTGTGCGGCAACAAGATCCAGGGCGGTGTTCAGAGTGCGTTCGGCGGCACGGAGGTGGCCTTGGGCGGTTTGGATGTCGGCGAGACCGAGCGAGCAGCCGAGGATGTCGGCGAAGTGTTCGGCGTCGTGAAACGCCGCGATCGCGGCCGTGTACTGGTGGGCGGCCGTGTCGAGATCACCGCGCGCCCATGCGGCGAGTCCGATGAGGGCTGCGGCGGCACCCTGGCCGAGGTGGTCGTCGGTGGCGCTGAGGTCGGCGGCGCGGTGGCCGTGGGTGATGGTGGCGGACAGGTCACCGCGCAGCAGCGCGAGGGCGGCCCGGTACATGGCGGCCTGCGCGGGCAATCGACGGAACTCGTCGGCGTCGTGCACGATCATCCCGTCGCTGCGCTCGGGATCGAGCCAGGCCTCGATGCGGTCGAGGGCGGATTCGACGCCCATGACGTCACCGGTCACCATGTGCGCGCCCACCCAGCCGAGTTCGAGAACGGGTCGGTCGCCGAGGAGCTCCGGGGGCAGCGCGTCGAGCCAGTCCCGCAGGGTGACGTCCTGGCGGGCCCGGCGCAGTGACGGGACGGCGAGTTCGATGAGTTCGGCTGCCTTCGGGAAGTCTTGCGCGGCCAGGGCATGGCGGACGGCTTCGGGCCGGTCTCCCTGTGTCTCGAACCAGTCGGCCGCCCGTCGGTGCAGCACGGCTGCCCGCCCGGGATGCTCGACGTCGAGGCGAGCACGCAGGACGGCGGCGAACAGATGGTGATAGCGATACCAGCTGCGACGATCGTCGAGCGCGACGACGAAGAGATTCGACCGCTCCAGCACATCGAGTGTCGCCCCGGCGTCCGTGCGGCCCGTGACCGCAGCGCACAGCGAGGCCGTCATGCGACCCAGGATCGAGGTCTCGAGCAGGAAGGTGCGCACGTCGTCGGGTTGCCGGGTCAGCACCTCGTCGACGAGATAGTCGACGACGAATCGGTCGTCCCCGGCGAATCCCGCGATGAATCCGGACGGGTCGTCGCGGCCACGCAACGACAGCGAGGCGAGCTGCAGGGCGGCGATCCATCCCTCGGTGCGATCCGCCAATGCCTCGACGTCGAGCGGAGTCAACGCGAGACCGGCGGCGTCGTTGAGGTACGTCGCGGCCTCGCCGACGGTGAAGCGAAGGTCGGCGGCACGGATCTCGAGCAGGTCCCCGCGCGCACGCATCCCGCCCAGCGGCCACGGCGGGTCCGCCCGGCTCGACACCACCAGATGGACCTGTGCCGGCAGACGGTCCACCAGCAGGCGCATCGATTCCTGGATCTCGACGGACTCGATGACGTGGTAGTCGTCCAACACCAGGACGACGTCATCCGACAGCGCGGCGAGGTCGTTGACCATCGACCCGACGACGCTGTCCAACGCGGTCGGCGAGGACCGCAGGGTCGACAGAGCCCCCGCACCGACCTCTGGGTCGATCGTGCGGAGTGCGGCGATGACGTAGGACCAGAACACCGTCGGGTCGCTGTCGCGATGTTCCAGTGACACCCAGGCTGTTCGGGAAGTGTCCGTGGCGCTGAGCCATTCGGTCAGCAGGGTCGACTTGCCGAATCCGGCGGGCGCGGACACGAGTACGAGGGGCGGAAGGTCGGCGTGCCCGAGGCGCTCGACGAGACGGGCGCGTTCGACGATGTCCCGGCGTCGCCGCGGGGCATGCAGCTTGGTCTCGACGAGGAGCATGTCGTTGGTGTCCATGCGGCGATCCGCTCGATCACGCGTGGCCGGCGCATACGCACCGGAAGACACGGGCGGCGCCCGGCCGGTGGACTCTGCGCAACGATCTCGACGACGGCACTCGCTCAGTGCAGCACCGAGGTGTCGACTCGGCAAGTGTTGCGCGCTCGATCTGCCATACCCCGCTAATAAGCCCGTCGGCGTATCAGCCGCCCATTCTTGTCAGACCCTCCTCCTATTTTGTAATCAGCATGTCAGAGATCGCAGCGAATATCCCCATTGCCGCCGATCCCATGAACGTGGACCTCACGGTCCGCGTGGCGGCTGTCACCAAACTCTTGCTCTGCGGTGATAACCACGCGCACAACCATGTTCGGATCAGAGCCATCTCGACGCTGAGGACGATGTGCTGCGCGGCAAGCGATCACCCGATCGCCGATCAGCACATCGAAAACTACGAAAGGTCAACGATGACACAGCACAACAACGACCTGCCCACCGCGCAGTGGGCACCGCCGACGACGCCCGAGGGCAAGAAGGGGTGGAGTCGTCGCAGAAAGATCGTCGTCGGCGGCATCGCTGCCTTCGTCATCCTGGGCGGCATCGGCGCCGCCATGGGTGGCGGATCGGACACCGAGACGAAGGAGGTCAGCGCTTCCCCGACCAGCGCCTCCGCCACCAACCCGGCCGACGTGCCGGCCGTGCAGCAGGATGCCGTCGCCCAGGTTCCGGCCACGGCGACCCCGGCCGTCGAAACGTCTGCCGCCGAGGCACCGGCGCCGGTGACCCAGCAGGCTCCGAGTCTCACCAGCAGCCAGAAGAATGCCGTCCGCGCCGGTAAGGCGTACCTGGACATGACCGGCATGTCCAAGCAGGGACTGATCGGCCAGCTCAGCTCGGATGCCGGGGACGGGTTCTCCGTGGAGGATGCCACCGTTGCGGTCAACTACATCGAGCAGGGCGATGTGGACTGGAATGAGGAAGCCGTGCAGGCGGGCAAGGCGTATCTGGATATGACCGGCATGTCCCGCTCAGGCCTGATCGATCAACTGACCTCGGATGCCGGTGACCAGTTCACCGTCGAGCAAGCGACCTACGCCGCCGACCAGCTCGGCCTGTAAGCGAGCAGGTCGGCTGCGTTTCTGGATCGCCGATCTGTCATACCCCTCTCCTACGCTGGCCACCAGCACGTTCACAGATCGGAGCCCCATGACCGTCATCGCAGGCCCCAAGGCCATCGACTTCTCGTTCCCCGATGTGGATGATGACGCCGTTTTGCGCATCACCTTCCATCGGACCTTGCGGGTGCCCGACGACGCGACCACCTACGGGCTGCCGCCGAGCCTCGGTGCTCTCGACATCCGCTCCACCCGCGAGATCGACGCCGACGGTATCGCCGGATCAGACGCGGTACTCCCCTTGTGGCAATCCGAGGCAACGTGGATCGACTTCACCGCACCCGAGGGGTATCCGTTTCTGGTCAAGGTCGGTGTCGGTGGGATCAACGCGGTCACCGGTGACACGTACTCGCCGCAGCCGGACTTTCAGACCGAGGACTACTTCGAGGTGCCCACCCAGCCGTGGCTGGACGGGTTCCGGGTCAACGCGACCACCGTGCGCCAGTTCGTCGCGATGCCGCTAGGCGACGGCTACTCGGCCGCCGAGCAACTCACCGGCACCGACGACGGTCTCGTCCGGTTCTCGGTCGTCCCGCTGAAGGCCGACGTGTGGGCGGAGCGGCCGAAGTTGCACAATGTCATGGAGATCTGCGCTGCGGTGCCGACCGGCATGGGTCTCGGTGCGGGCGGAGCCATTGAGCAGTCGATCGCCACGCCGATCGAACCCCGGGAGAACTGGACTCTGGAAGCACGTTCCGAGGTTCGGCTGCGGCTCGTCAATTCGACTGTGTGGCAATCACTCACCGGTGAACTGCCGCACCGTGAACCGCTGACCATCGAGGAGTACCGCCGCCACGGATACCCGTGGTTCCAGTGGTACGACGACTCACTCGCACGCCAGGGCGACAGCGTGTTCAACGGTGTGAAGACCGTGCGCCAGATCGGCGAGGAGAAGGGCGCGAATCCGTTGCCCGACAACACAAGCTTCACCCCGCCCACACCGCACATCGTCGGCGGCGTCTGAGCACGCGGTCACGAGAGGAGAGGTCGATGCCGAGTCATGGATGGGAGTTCTGGCGTCTCGTGAACGTCCAGAACGATGCGCTGGAGTGGCTGGCGGCGACCAAACCGTCCGCCCGAGCGACGATCGATCAACGCAAGGTGTGGACCCTGATCCCGAACCGGTCCATCTTCATCGCCAACTGGTTCGTCACCGAAGATCATCATCGCGATGCCGACTTCATCTGGACGCACGAGAACATCGACGTCGTCGAAGCACGCCAGGTCGCGCTGGAGGTTCCGGACATCGATGCCGACCATTTGGCTCGCATCACCAGTCCCACAGCCGAATTGACGCTCGAGCAGATCGACCGATATCCGGTGGTGAAGCTGCTGGGCAAGCGGGTTGCGGAGGGGTTGAGTTCGCGGCGGGTGAAGGAGTAGTGGTCTCGTCCATGGCTTTATGGTACGAAGCAGCGTTCGTTCGGTCCGCGGCGTAGCATCTGCTGTGAGTCTTTGACCTATCTAATTACTGCGCTACAAGCGATCAGGACCTTGGGCCCGGTTTGACGGGACCTTGGACTCAATTCTCCGCGAATTTGTAATGCCATCTTCCGGCTCATCGATAAGAGTTGTGAACGCTGTCATTCGATATCAAATGCTGGGACCTACCAGTGGCCGTCGAGGGCTCCGTTCGTGGCCGCGGTGTATCACGCGCTCGGTTCCCGACGAACTGAATCACACACAAGTACAACGTATTTCAGTCGCGTCGAGTCGACGAACACGTACCTGCACTTGTCGATCAGATCTTGCTGCACGCCAGGATGCCCCAGCCGTGTTCGGCAAAGCAGTGGGGACACGACACGTTCGGCGATCTGGTGCCGCGGCAGCCGCATCGAATGGGTCGGTGGGGCATCGATCGGGCTAGGTCGACCCAATCGTCCTTCAAGCGGACTACCGACCGGCCAACAGCAGAGAGATAGAGAGATGACAACCAACACCATGCCGGTCAAGCAGAAGAACCTCCTCTGGGGTCTGGGTGGCACGTTCATGATCCTGCTCGTCCTGGTGTTCATCGGGATCGGTATCGCCGTAGCTCACAGCAGTGACAGCAGCAGCGGTGACACCAGCGTTTCCACCAGCAGCAGCACGTTCACCTATCCGATTTCCGTGCGACAGCAGGGCGGCTACGCCATCGACTCGGTGCTCGGCAATGTCAGCCCGTACGCGATGACGCCGCAACAGTTCGCGCACGTCGTGCAGTCGACTCTCATGGGCATCCTCGCACGGAACGGTTATGCCAACACGGACTACAGCGCCGACCAGTTCGCCAAGGAGATCATCCGGGGTGCGCAGGTCACGCCGGAATGGGCCGACTATTACTACGAAGGTGCGCAGTGACCATCGCACAAGCCCTCATCATTCTGTTCACCAGCCGTAAGGCAATCCAACACCAGATCACGCCCTCGCCGTGCACGCCGACGAGTTCGTGCGATGACGAAGTTCCGAACCGGTCAAGCCGGCGACGTCCATTCTCTCGATGGGTGCCATCCCCGGGGTCGGCCGGGTCTGGCGTCGGAAGAAGGGCGACCACGCCCAGCCTGAGGGCACCGGCACTGCACCGAGGATGAGCCGTTCAACGCCGCACGGCGGATTCCACCCACCTCACATCGAGCAAAGTGGAGCCGCAGCCGATAATCCCAATGGGTGAGCGCGTCGCCTGGGCGCGTACATTTGTGCTCTTCAGCTGTGCTGCAAATCATCACCTGGAGGGCAACGCGACCAACCATGATTCGTCTCGGTCGCGGCGGATGCGCATTGTGTAAGCGCCACAGGCGGTTCGATCAGGCCGAGCCGCCTGATCGGGCAGGCCGGTATCGTCGGCTTCAACCCTCGCAGCGCACGTAATCCCTGGGCAGTGCGACGCCAGCTCGGTGTCAACTTCATCGTGTTCGGCTGTCTCTGAATTCGGGCAATCGCGTGAACGGTCGCCACAGGTCGTCGGATGCTCGGAAACTGACCCGACAAGACCACCATTTTGCGGCGCGCCGCGGCCAATTCGATAACCATGGTCACGGGCGAGCGGTGATCGGTATGACCAACTGAACGGTCTCGCCGACGTGCACATCGGGAGGCCGGACAGTCAGCATCGCCTCGATCTCGGCTGGGCTCGTATGCCGCCCCTGCGCATGCCACCGCTGCAGTTGCTGGATGGTGGATGCCAGCGTGTTGAAGTCAATGTTGTACGGGCGATGCATAAGTCGACGCGGCCGCCTCGACGACCCTGTCGTCGTGAACTCGATGGCAGGAACACCGTTTCTCAGCACGACGACATTCACAGTCGTGAGACCGAACTCGAACCCGTCACCGTTCCCGAACTCGACACCACCCTGCCAGAGGGTCAACGGCCCGCGGTCTCGGTAACTGACGACAAGAAGGACCGGGACGAGCGCCACACCCATCACCGCCGGAACGAACATTCGCCCGGCGCCTCCGTACCCGGCGAAAGGCGCGGCGATCATCCCGCCACACATCATCGCCATCATGACTGTGATCTGGAGCACCCCATTCCGGTGCAAAGGTTGCCGGTAGACGTCGACGTGGTCGTCCCGTCGTACGAGCTTCGTTCGCAACGGAATCCATGTGGCGATCGGCAGCCAGGCCATCGAGAGCGCTGAGAACGCCATGATCGGCATCGACATCGCCATGGACAACGCACACATGGCGACGGCAAAACCGAGCAGAACAATCGTCGCTTCACGGGACGGGCGATAAACGAAATCGCTGTGCTTCGTCCAGCGGAATGTGTACCTGCTCGTGGCAGGGCCTACCTCCACGATTGCTCCTGCGGCAAGGCATGCGCGGCACCGGAGACTGACAGGGCGAGAGCGGAACTCAAGTGGACTCTCGCCCTGACACCGAATGAGTCCACGCGGTACACGCCATGACACTTGCCCACATCCACCCCCGAACGGCGCTTACTCGCAGACATGGTGCCATAGCGGCTGCGCCCAGCGCCGAACTGGTCGTTCACTCGACGTACACGGGACACGCGGGCTCACCGTCCCCGCCGCATCTCCCGGCCCACGTTGAGCTCCGCGGCCGCCCCGATCGCAGGAAGCAGGACCGGTAGGAACCGTTGCACCTCGTGCCGTTGCGGTGGCGTTTGAGCAACGTCCGGACATCCGTCGGCCACCTCGCCCTCGGGCCAGTACTCGAGCCACTCGTCGCAGGTGCGCGCATACCGGCGCAGCATCGGCGCGTTGGCCTTGGTGCGTCGCGCGATCGCATCGGGCGTGAGCGCGCACGGGTTGGCGGCGAACTCCTTGATCAGCTCGACCAGACCGTGGGGCATCTGCCCATACGGCGGCCCGAACTGGCCGGTTGTCTCGGGATGGAGTTGTTCGATGATGTCGACCGCACCCGCGCTGCAGAACTCGTGCCACGCCTTCATCGCCGTCAGCAGGTTCGTGGGAAAGAAGGTGGCGCACTCCAGCGCCCGCACGGCGAAGACGTGGTCTTTGGTGACCACGATCGAGATGTCCGGCCAGCGCGATGAGTGCTCGGCGATCACCGCGCCGATCAGTTCCATGTCGGGGGTGCAGTGTCCGACGATGGTGCAGAATTCGAGGCGCATCGCGTGCGGGGAGACCAGCAGCTTGGTCTCGAGTCGGTTGTCGTCGTCGAAGCGGATCTTCCGGTCGATGATCTCGATGTTCTGACCAGAGGTGGTCGCCAGGGTCTCGCGGACCATCTCCAGCAGGTGCTCGGCGTCGTCGGGCATGATCCCGGGAGTGGGACTGCCGCTGAGGGTGATCACCATTTCCTTCGGCTTTGCGGTTGTTCTGCGCGCCTTGGCTTCCGGGCCGAAGGGATCGTGCAGATGAAGGAACGACGGGTGCATGATCTCCCACACGTCTCGCAGCGCGTCGGCCGAGACGGCCGCGAGGTCGCCGACGCTGCGCTTGCCGGCCTCGCGAATGTACCTGCCCGAGCGTAACTGTCGCCAACCCAGCCGAGTCAGCGCGGTGCGCTGTGCTCGTGCGACCGCCATCTGTTCTCGTGGCCAGAAGTTGGTGAGGGCCAGGTCGCCGACGGTGCACCGGATCCGGCCCGAGCCGGTCACCGTGAAGATCAGCAACGCACGACCGGTGCCACCCGATTCGCTCACCTCCACGAACTCGCCGCGTGCCAGCGTCGCCAACTTCATTACGAGACGCTCATTGAACTCGCGCCATGCGGCGCGCACACTTTCATCGAATCCGGCGTCACCGGTCATTGCACCCTCCCCTGTGCTGTCGGTCATCGGCGATGACCCTGTGACAGGCACGGTAGGGATGGTGACCGACACGCTTCGCCGGCTGGACAGGGTTATCCACAGGGGTGCCGATCTCGTCAACGGTCAGGCCCAGAGTACAACGACTACTGGTTCTGCACCGTCACCCGATGATCGCGGTCATTGTTCCCGCCCAAGGGTTTTCGCCAGCGGGGCAAGCGCATCCAGGTAGATCGAGGCCAGCATGTCCGACTCGTCGGCGGTATTGCGCATGCGGTCGGCCTCGGAGCTGTCCCACTGCGCGTCGACCTCGTTCTCGAATTCGTCGATGGCGCTGACCCGATCGAGCCATTCCCGCTTGTCCTGACGATGTTGGATGCCGGCCACGATCTGCTGGTACTCGGCCAGCGCGCCGACCCGTTCGACGAGCCCATCGAGTCGCCGGGACAACAAGCAGCGCCTTCAGAGAAAGGCACTGATCACCGACCACACGAACAGCGCAATACCCGAAACGACAATACCCGCCGCGATGGCGCGCCGCGCGGGTGCTTCGTGGACGCGTCGGGCGATGTCCAGGCCCACCGCATCCTGGAACGCCGGCGCCAGGACGGTCACGCCGAACTGTCCCTCGCCGACGGTGCCGGCAGGCACCGCCACGCCGCACTTGTTCGAAGAGATTCGTGAAGTTCGTATACGTGCCGAGCCAGGCGTTGCCCCCGATCGGATCGTCGGCGACCTTGACCGCCGACGGCTGCCCGGGCGCGGTCGGTACGAGGAGCGCGTCGCAGTCGGCGAGCAGCGCCATGCTCTGCGTGCGGAGATCGTCGAGGCGAGCCAGATCGGTGACCATCTGCGACGCGCTGATACCTCCAGTGCGGGAGATGATCTGTCCCACAGCCGGGTCCACCTCGCCCGGGTGGGTGTCGACGTAGGCGCCGACAGCGGCGTGGCGCTCGGCAACCAGCGCCAGCGCGGAAGTCGTTCCGCCCCGCGCCGACGACGCCCGACGGATGTGGGGAGTCGAGAACAACATCTACCAACTGGGTCACCGCGGGTACACGGCTGTCGCCGGCGGTGTCGGCGACTGCCCGTACACCTTCATGCGTGACCTCGTGGCGGGCGACTATGCGGTGCCCTGGGAGGCCGAGGTCGAACATGTCGACGGTACCGGGGCGGGGTGGGGCGCGCCGGAGAGTGTGCGGGCGAGGTGAGGGGCGGCCCTCTGGTTGCGCGATGAGCGAACACCATCTTTCGGCGGGCGACTCCTCCTCTACGAGGACCGAACGCGCGCCTCGAATGGCTGTCATAGTCAGACAAGGTCAGAGCGAGAGCATTTAGCGCCGAGGTGGATTCACCCTGATCATGCTCTGGTTCTCGGCGTTGTGCGCACGGTGGGCATCGCGACCTACAAGGTCAGTTCGGCGCAATGACAGTCATGCCGAGCGCACGTGCTGCATCAGCCATCCGGTCGTCGTAGGTGACGACTCCTTCGAGATCATCACCGAGCTCGAGCGCGACCGTCAGGTGTAGAGCGTCGAGGGTGCGGAGGATGGACGGATCGAGGTGACCTGCGGCGTCGAAGATCCGGGTCGACACGGAAATCAGGGTGATCGAGTCAAGGGTCGCCCGTGCCTGTTGGACGCGGTCAGCTGCGGTCCGCCGAACAGCTCTGAGTAGCTCCGCTCGAGCAAGATCGGCCGAAACCAGCTCGACCCTGTTGTCGGTGATCCAGCCAAACAATGCCGGTGACTCAAGCTCGCGGACGACCATCTTGACGAGCGCTGAAGTATCGATGTACCAGGCCAAGGCTCAATACCGTTCGGCGTCTCGCATGGCTGCGAGTTCGCGTGACAACGGAGGGCCGACCTCGGGGATTGGGAGCTGCGATATGTCCCGTCGAGGTGGACGGGCGGCGCCCGCAGCGATCAGACGTTGTAACGGCGACGTCGGGATCGGAGTCAACTGGGCTACAGGCCGTCCTCGATCGGTGATAACCACCGTCTCGCCAGCAGCAGCTTCAGCAACCACTGCCGACGCGTTTTGCTTGAGGGCACGGATGCCTACTTCCGACATGTGCTACATCGTAGTACATAATGCTCTCTCAGCGCGAGACACTTCTAGTGCCCTTTCGCGAGATCGCGCCGGCCTCACGAGGCATCTCCGGCCGAAGCCAGGCGTGCTCAAGCTTACGAATCTGATTCTTCGCAGATGTCGCAGTGATTGCGATGCCGAAGTTGGCGTGGAACAGCTCGGGTTCCATTGGCAGGGCGACCGCGATCGTCGCGGCCACGATTCCTGCGCGCCACCCCGGAGAACTAAACGAACCGGCGGCAGCGATCAGCATGAACGCGATGGTCAGATACGCGGCAAACAGACTGATGGGTACTCGAGTTGCTCTTGGGACGCCATGTTGGTGTTGAAGGGCGAGATAGAGCGCGACAGCGGCTCCAGCAGTCAAATGAAAAGCCAGAATGTCGATTCGCGCAAAGGCAATTGTCGTGGCAGTGCTGGCAGCCAGGTTGGCCGCGAGCAAGAATCTGCAGATTTGCAATCTCCGAGCAGACGGAGTCACCAGGTAATCCGAGTCGACGGTGACCGCCCGCCTGAACTGTGCGTTTCGGCTGGTATCCCCGTCCAGTCGGTACAAAGTGTAAACCGACACGAGGACAGACACCGACACCAGCGGGAGCGCAGGCCACGGACTCGGCGAGAATCGGAGGCAAGCATATGTAATGGCGGCGACCGTGATCCACGTCGGTGTAGTCACCAAGCAGAAGGAGACCACCGCGACAAGCCACGATGCCCGCGACCTGGATCTACCAAGGCACGCGGGTACGCCGCGCGCTTGGTGAATGGGGTACAGCTCTGTAGCGACCTGACCGATCATGCCGAGCTGCTCGCCTCTGTGGAGTACATCGTCGACATGTATCAGGTCTGTCGGACACGAGCGCGCGGTCGTGATGCGCATTCCGAAAGAATGGCAACCTCTAGCCGGTCGGATGACCAGACACGTCGGGTCGGCGGGCTGCTTCACAATCGAACTTTGCACAGACGACCTCCTGCGCAGGCGCAGCGATTTCTCTCGGAGGTGACAGACATTCACACGTCAGTGCCGGTCATTGTTCCCGCCCAAGGGTTTTCGCCAGCGGGGCAAGCGCATCCAGGTAGATCGAGGCCAGCATGTCCGACTCGTCGGCGGTATTGCGCATGCGGTCGGCCTCGGAGCTGTCCCACTGCGCGTCGACCTCGTTCTCGAATTCGTCGATGGCGCTGACCCGGTCGAGCCATTCCCGCTTGTCCTGACGATGTTGGATGCTGGCCACGATCTGCTGGTACTCGGCCAGCGCGCCGACCCGTTCGACGAGCCCATCGAGTCGCCGGGACAACAGCAGCGCCTTGGCGGTGTAGGTGTCGACCACCTCGTCGTCGGTGCTCAGATCCGCGGGAGCGTCACCCAGGATGTCGATCTGGTGGCGGACGTTGGCGGCCGACGTCGTGAGCGCGGTGACCTCGGCCCCGAGGTCCACGCGCACGCCGTGTCGGTCGAAGAAGTCCAGCTGCCAGGCCGGGTAGTCGCTCACCCGGTCGGCAACCAGTCCCGCCGTGATGGCGATCTGCCCTACCGAGTCGTTGCGGAGCCGGTCGGGTTCTTCGGTGCCACCGTCGGAGTTCTGATGCCAGCAGTCGAGCGCGAGCTGCCGGTAGCGATGCGACTCGGCGGGTTCGGCGCGCTCCTGGATCGCGCGACACCGCGACCACCGGCGGGCCCGCGCCGCCCGCAGGTCGTCGGCCAGCCGCCCGAGTGGGTCGTCCGCCGCCGCATCGCCCTCCGGATCGGTGTCCGCAGGCGGCAGGGCTGGTTGCTGCGGAGTGGACGATCCGACCCGCCGTACCAGGTCACCGACACCCGTGGCCAGCGACTTCACACCGTTGACGATCATCGAGCCGATCACGACCAGCGCAACCGCGATCGCCGCCGCAACGACGACAATCACGAGGAGCTTGATCACTTCTCCAGTACAGCACGATCGACGAGCTCACCGATGCGTGGAAGGTGAGGCGACACCTGGTGATGCGGCGAGCCCGAGAGCGCGCCTCGGCTCGCGACACGTGATGGGACCACCGAGCCATACCCTCACTTACGCCCGACAATGACCTGCAGTCGAACGCCGGAAAGAGACCTCCGCCCCCTGATCGATGCCGGAATCCTTCACGAGTTCACCGGATTCCTCCGTTCGCGCCGCCGGCTCGGGCCGCGCCGACCGCTTGACCACCCACGTCGCGCCCAGCGCCATCGCTAATCCGAGAGCCGTTGTGACGGTGAAGGGTTCGCCGTACATGACCGCACCCCACACCGCCGTGACCGGCGGCATCAGGAACAACAGCGAGTTCACCGAGGTGACACCCACCCGGGCGAGCATTACCCAATAGAGGCCGTAGCCGCCGACGGTCGACACGAACATCAGCCACGCGACCGCCATCCAGAAGCTCCCCGCCATCGGCGGTATCGCCTCGCCGGTCGCCACACACGCCACCGCGAAGAGCACCGCCGACGTCCCGCAATGGATGGCCAGCGCCAGCATCTGTGGCGGTGTGGCGGGTGCGCGTCGGTCCAGGAAAGTCGCCGCCACCAGCGCGGCCATGCCGCCCAGCGGTACGAGGTAGGCCCACCACGGCGCGTGCGCGCCCGAGGCGGTCGCATCCGTGCCGGTCACCACCAGCACGCCCGCCGCGCCGACGAGCAGCCCCCACCACTGCCGCCCGAGGGTGACCGCACCCAGGATCGGCCCGGCGAGCGCGGCGACCACCAACGGTTGGATCCCGTCGACCAGCGCGGTGGTGCCGGTGCTGACACCCAGCGCGATCGCCCAGTACACGGCACCTGTGTAGCCCGCCTGCGACAACACGCCGATCCCCATCTGGATACCCCACTGGCGCAACGACATCGGCGGTACCGACGCGCGCCGTCGCCGCAGCCCGACGACCACTCCGAGCACCACGGCGATCAGCATGAACCGCCACATCAGCACGGTCTGTGGTGGGGCGTCGGCGGCGCCGAGCTTGGCGCCGATGAATCCCGACGACCAGCACACGACGAACAACGCAGACAGTACGGGTGTCACCCAGCCCGCAGGTATACCGATCGGTGAAGTTCGCATGTCGCCGACTTTACCGATCGGTGTAGTATTTGCAAGGTGAGTACCGAAGTCGAGTGGACCCCCAAGGCCCGGGTGATCCTGACCGCGGCATCCGACTTGTTCTACGAGCACGGCATCCACGCGGTGGGAGTCGAGTCGATCGCCGCGGAGGCCGGGGTCACCAAACGGACCCTGTATGACCGGTTCGGGTCGAAGGAACAGCTGGTGGTCGAGTACCTTCGGGCCCGCGACGCACAGTGGCGTGAGTACCTGCAGGACCGCTTGGACGCGGCCGGCCCGTCGCCGGAGCGCCGGTTGGCCGCGGTGTTCGACGCCGGGCGGGACTGGATGGCCGAGCGCGGACACAAGGGCTGCAGCATGATCAACGCGCACGCCGAGATCAGCGACCCCACCCATCCGGCCTATCCGGTCATCGTCGGACAGAAGCAGTGGATGTTGGGGCTGTTCGCCGGTATCGCGGCCGATGCCGGCCACGCTGACGCCGACGCGGTGGCGGAGCGTCTGCTGCTGGTGCACGAGGGCGCGTTGGTGACGTCGGGGATGGGGGTCACCGCGGACGCGTTCGACCGCGCGCGGGACATGGCGGTGGAGTTGCTCGGGCGGGCGTGAGTCGCCCTGTCCGCACTGACTCGACCAGCCCCGGCCAGGTGAGACGCCCATTGGTCACAATGGTGAACATGACCCAACTCGCCGACGACGCACTCCCTCTGATCCGGACGCGGGCCGACCTGCACACCTGGCGGGCATCCAACGCGCATGGCGCCCGGATGCAGGACGCAGTCGCCATCTTGCAGGAGGCGGCAGCGCACGGTGATCCCGCCGAGGTCTTCGACGTCACGCAGAAAGCGATCGCGTCGGCGCAGAAGGTGATCATGCGTGCCGACGACTCCAGCGGAATCATGGGCGACGCCATTCGCAGCCTATTGGCGCTACACGCCGATCTGTCCGGTCCGGCGCTCGTCTCGCCGGCCAAACTGGTCGACTGGATGATCAAGTTCCAGTTCCACAATGGCTGCGACTTCTTCACCATCGACCCGGTGGGCTACGCGCAGGCGCTGGCCGATGTCGGGATGCAGCGCTATCGTCAGCGACTCGACGACATCCGGGCGAGTTTGCCACCGGAGCCGGAGGGTTGGCACGACCCCGACCGCCATACCCGATTCCTGTTGGCGTACAACGACGGTCGTCTCGCGATCTTCTACCGGGATATCGACGCGGTCATCCGCACGCACGCCCGCGACCAGCAGCGGGCCGTCTGGTTGGAGGACACCGCGCAGGCACTCGCCGAGATCGACGAATACGACCTGGCGATCGAGTGGGCACAACGCGCCACCGAGCACGACACGGGACATCAGGCGTTGGCGGCGTCGTCAACATGGTGTGACCTGGTGGCCGCGCATCGGCCGGACGATCTGCTCAACGTCAGCCTCGAGGTGTTCCGGCGGTGGCCGACGTCGGCGACCGCCGCGCGTCTGTATGCCGCCGCCGGCGACGAGTGGGCCGCAGTGTCCGACGAAGTGACCACGGCGCTCGACGACGACCCACGTCAGGCGGTCCTGTTCACCCTCACCACACTGCGCGATCCGCACCGCGCGTGGGAGCAGGCGCACGCCCTGTCTCTGACCGACGGGGCGCTGTGGCTCGATCTCATCAAGGCATACGAGAAGATCGACCCGCTCGCCGTGCTGGGCCCCATCACCGAGCTGGCTTACGCCGAGCTCGAGCACACGGGGGTCAGCCACTACAAGGCCGCCGCCCGGCTCCTCAAACGAATGCGGAAGCTGGCCAAAGGTACCGACCGGGCCGACAACGTCGACACCTTCATCGCAGAATTGCGGGACGACCATCGTAACCGGCCGCGAATGCAAGCCGAGTTCGACAAGGCAGGCCTGCCCTGACACTGGCGGTGGTCGATCAGCCTGTCGATGGCTCCGAACAACTCTCGAATGTCTCTGCGCTGATCGCCGCCCCGGATCGGCGACATCGCACATCAGCAGAACATGTCGGACCCCGCTCGTATCTTCGTTGTCATCGGCAGCTGCCGGTCCGCCCACCGACCAAGGAGGACCATGACCACCGAGGCCTACGACGACTACGAGTTCGACGGAGTCGGCGGATACGAGGACCAGATCGCCGAATCCTGGCGCGAGTTCACCGAAGATCTCGCCGCGCGTCTCGGCGATCTGCGATTCGGGTCGTTCGAGTTCATCGATCTGGCCCATCCCGTCGGCAACCGCGACCAGCTCCTCGTCGCCTTCCGGGCCAACCGGGCGGGTCGCATCCGCGCAACGGTGCCCAAGAGTGCAGTGGTCGGCTCACAACAACCGGCGTGGGAACAAACGCAGCGAACGTTCGAGGCGCTCGACTGGCGACACTTGTCCCGCAAGGACGAATTCATCCGGGAGTTCGGCCGCAAACAGCTGCACCGGGCCGCGGTCCAGACCATCACCCTGCTGCGGGGGCAATGGGGCGTCACCCATCCGTCGTTCCTGACGCTCACCGACCCGATCAACAGCGTGCACCCGTTCTCGCTGACCGGGTGAGGCGCCGAGCTCGGCAGCCGCGCCGCCGTCTACCCGGCCAGCACCGTCACCCCGACACACCCGATCCCCACCGCGATCAGCATCAGCATCCCCGACGACGCCTCCTCGCCACACCGGGGATCGACCCGGTATCGCCGCGCCCGTTGCGCCATGCCACCGCACAACGCAACCACGACAACAACACTCAGTACGACGGCCACCGCATTCGCAGCGGTGTGATGGCCCAACAATGCCTGACTGCACAGCAGCAGAACCCCAGTTGCGGTCAATGTTGTTCGGCGCCAAGCCAAGAGCGTGCGCTCCGGCTGTGGTCCGGGATCGCGGAGGGTCGTCGTCACAGGATCACGACCACCACGCATACCAGCGCGATGGCGCACACTCCCCCGACGGTGACACGGACGATGGTGGCCGGCGGCAGCGGGTCACTGCGCCGCATCGCCGCCTGCAGCCGGCGCCACCGGTAGAACGCGCCCAACGACAGCACGGTGGCCACCACCACGCACGTCACCGCGAGGACCGAGTGATCGACATTGCCTGTGCCGCCGCCGATCAACTCCTCGGCGGCGACACCGGCGGCCAGCAACGCGAGGGCGGTGCGTATCCAGGCGAGGAAGGTGCGCTCGTTGGCCAGGGTGAACCGGTAGTCGGGCTCGGCGTCCGGCACCGGCTCCTGGGTCGTGTCGTCGAACGTGATGCCTTCGCCTGCCCCCGACATCGCCCGCGACCTCACGGGGTGACGATGTTGAACGACCGGCTGAACGTGTCCAGCAGGGCGAACAGGTCGTACGCGAGCGCCTCGTCCCCCGACAGTTCCACCATCCCGGCCGAGACCGCGTCGGCGAGCTGCACGGCGCCGAGTGCCAAACCGGTCAGGGCCGGCTTGGTCAGTCGCATCGTGGCGTCGGCGTCGGAGTCGGGCTGAGCGGGTGTGCAGTTGAGCACCCCATGGGTCAGCTCGGCGCGCCATGTGTCGCCGATGTCGGAAACATCAAGCAGCAGAGTGAACTTGCGGCCACTGGCCTTCGGGCCGTTGACCCGGATGGCGAGGTAGTCGAGCAGCATGTCGACGGTCATCGCGCCAACGACCTCGTTGGCACCCAACGCCGACTCGTCGGTACGCACGCCCTGGCGCAGATCCTGCGCGCCGGTCAGGTAGAAGTTGCGCCACGGCGCCGACTCACTCTGGTAGCCGAGCTGTTCGAGCGCATCGGCCTGCAGTTCGCGTGCGGCGGTGTTGTCCGGGTCCGCGAACACCACATGATTGACCACCTGCGCCACCCAACGGTAGTCGCCGTCGTCAAATGCGCTGCGCGCCTTGCGGAGCACTTCGTCGGCGCCGCCCATGAACTCGACATACCGCTTGCCCGTCTCGACCGGCGGATGCGGATGCAGAGTGGCCGGGTTGGCGTCGAACCAGCCCAGGTACTTCTGGTACACGCCCTTGACGTTGTGGTTGAGCGACCCGTAGTAGCCGCGGGCCGCCCAAGAGGTGGCGAGTCCTTCGGGCAGTTCGATCATCTCGGCGATCTCGACCATCGTGTGCCCGTGTGCGGCCAGCCGCAGTGTCTCGTCGTGCATGTAGCGGTAGAGGTCGCGCTGCTCGGCGAGCAGGTCGCAGATCGCGTCGGAGCCCCACACCGGCCACTGGTGGCAGATGAACATGACGTCGGAGATGGCACCGTAGCGCTGCAGCGCCTCGTCGAGGTAGCGGCTCCAGCCCAACGAGTCACGCACCTGCGCGCCGCGCAGCGTGTACAGGTTGTGCATGTGGTGAGACACGTTCTCGGCCAAGCAGAGTGCGCGCATGTCGGGCAGGTAGAAGTGCATCTCTGCGGGCGCTTCGGAGTCCGGGGTGTACTGGAACTCGAACCGGACACCGTCGAGCACCAGTTCCTGACCGCTGCCGGAGATCACGTCGGTGGGTTGCAGCAGGCTCATCTGTCCCTGTGACAGCGCGATGCCCAGACCGGTAGACACCACACCACTGTCGCTGACCGGCAGGTTCTGTCCGTACATGTACTGCGCCCGGCGGATCATGGCGTTGCCGGCGTACACGTTCTCGCTGACGGCGTGCTCCAGGAACCCGAGGGGCGCCACGATCCGCACGGCGCCGCTGGTCACGTCGTCGGCGGAGATGATGCCCTTGACGCCACCGAAGTGGTCGGCGTGGCTGTGGGTGTAGATGATCGCGTGGATCGGTTTGTGGCCGAGGTTCTCGTACGCCAGCTCCATTGCGGCGCGGGCGCATTCGACGGAGGTGAGCGGGTCGACGACGATGTAGCCGGTGTCACCTTCGATGATGGTCATGTTGGAGATGTCGAAGCCGCGGAGCTGGTAGATGCGCTCGGCGACCTTGAACAGGCCGTGTGCGGTGTGCAGCTGGGACATCCGCCACAGGCTGGGGTTGACGGTCGCGGGGGCCTCATCCTGCAGGAAGGCGAAGCGTTCCAGATCCCACACGATGCGGCCGGTGTCGTCGGTGATCACCATCGGGTCCAGGGTGGCGATGAAGCCGCGGTGGGCGTCGTCGAAGGCCCGCCGATCTTCGAAGGGCAGGGCGTCGAGGACGGCCTCGTTGACGGCGGCAGTGTGGGAGGTGGCGGGTTTGCTGTTGTGAGACAAAAGTTCTCCGTTCAAGGGTCAGATGTGGGGAAGGTTGCGGTGTGAGCGGTGGGGTCAGGCCGGGCGGGCGGCGGCCGCGAGTCGGGCGGCGTCTCGGTCCGGGCTGATCAGGGTCACGGCGAACAGTCCGCCGACGATCACGATGGCGCCGGTGAGCGCGAAGACTGCCGTGTATCCGGACGTGGGGTCGCTCCCGGCGCGGTCGATGAGGACACCGGCGACGTACGGCGCGATGACGCCGGCCAGTGAGTAGACGGCGACAAAAGCTCCGAGGACGGCGCCGCGCTGCCCGACGGGTGCGATCTGCCCGCAGGCCACGGCGCCCGCGGCGAACGCCACGCCGCACAGGCCGAGCCCGATGGACAGGAAGATGATGATCGCGCCGTTGCCGTGGACAGCCATCGCCAGCAGGATGCAGATACCCGAGACCACGGCGATGGCGCCGGGCAGCACACCGCGAGCCCATCGGCTCGAGACGCCCTTGCGCATCAGGCGTTGGGTGCCGAAACCTTGTGCGAGCAAACCGATCACTCCGACGATCCACGGAAGCGCGGTGAGAGTTCCGGTGGTCGCCTTGCTGTAGCCGAGGTCGTCGGTCAGGTAGGCAGGCACCCAGGCGATCAGCAGCGCCACCGCCCAATACCCGGCGAATGCGCTCAGCGCGCAGCCAATCCAGGTCCGCGAGCCCAGGATCTTCCGCAGCGGCACGTGCACACGATCGACGGGGCGGACGGCGTCGTCGGCGGTGGCAGTGGTCGTGTGCACATCGATCGGGCCGTCACGGCCGACCACCAACCACACCGCACTCCACACCACACCGACGACCGCGACGGCGATGAACGCCGAGCGCCAGCCGTGGGCGGCGATCAGCCACGACAGCGTCGGTGCGCCGACGATCACGCCCAGCGACGTCGCAACCGTCAGCCACGCCGTCGGCATGCTGCGATCGGCGTCCTTGAACCACTTGTGCACGGCGTGCTGCGCCACGCCGAACGCCGGACCTTCCGCAGCACCGAGCACCACGCGGGAGGCCAGGATGACCAGGAATCCCGCCGGGCCGATGACCGGCAGCATCGCGGCCGACCAGATCAGCGCCAGGACCAGCAGCACCTTGCGGGTGCTGAAGCGGTCGGCGAGATGGCCGATCACCAACGCGGACAGGCTGAACAACAGGAAGAAGGCACTCGAGATGGTGCCGTACTGCTGGGCGGTGAGCCCGAACTCCGCGCGAATGCTGGTGGCGGCCAGTCCCAGCACCGCCTTGTCGGCGAAGTTGATCATCATGAGGATCATCAACATCGCGGTGATCACCCAGGCGCGGGCGCCGCCGATGGTCATCCGCCCGCGATCGGTGCGGCCGCGCCGGTCCGGCTGCGCAGGCTCGGGAGTGAGCGTCGCCGTCGTACTGGGTGGACGGGTGGTCGATTGGTCCATCGTGTTTCCTTGCGTGTTCTCGTGGTCGCGCCTGGGGATCGGCGCCCGGGAGGTGGGGCAGCGGGTACGCACCGACGCCGGCGCTTCGGAGCTGTTCGGTGGCGCAAGCTGTACGGCGACATCATCGTGGTTCACATCACAATTTCTGCTACGTCTCCACGGTAAGGTGGGCTATCGCCCATCGCAATGGCGCGCCGGCACAGGAAGCTCCGCATTTGGATGTGCGATCGCACAAGAGTGGGAGGACGGAGATGACCGCGCTGACGCCAACCCCACCACCGGAGGGGATCGACGATCTGATCAATCGGTTGCAGGGTCGTGCGGCTGAGATCGTCAAGCATTCGGATTGGGCGACGTCCGAGGCGCTCCGCGCCCTGCCGCCGGAGATCCGGTTCACCGAGGTGCCGTGGGTGGCGCGGACGAACATGGTGGCGATCTTCCGGGCGCTACGCGCGAATGCCACACCCAGTGACGACGACCTGCGGCCGGCGCGAGCGATCGCCGTGCAGCGCGCCGACGAGGGTGTGCCGCTGTCAGTGGTGATCCGGAATTGGCAACGCGGATTCGAAGGCTTCTGGGCCGAGGCGACAGTGGTCGCCCGACCCGATGAGACCGACCAGATGGCCTACCTCGGCACCGCGCTGATCTCACTGTTCGGCACCTATTCGGCGACCATCGTCGATGCCTATGAGCAGGAAAAGGTCATCCTCGACAGCGAGAAGAGCAGTGCCGGGCACCTGGTGGCGCGCATGATCCTCGACGGGCAGGAAGCCCGCCCCTACGCCGACCGCTTCCGGATCGCACTGGCCGAGGCGTACCACGTGCTGGCGTTGGAGATCTCGTCGACACCGGACGAACTCATCGAGGATGCGACCGGGCGGCTGGTGGCCGGACGTCGGAAGATGCGCAAGATCCTCTCGCTGCCCGAGTTCCATCGCACCAACCAGACGCTGACCACGCTGGGCCCGGCGGGCGGGCACCTGCTCATGCCGGTGGACTCGGATGGTCGGTCGTCGGCGCAGGAAGTCGCCGAAGAGTTGGTCGAACGCATCCGGTCATCGGTGGACGTCCCGATTCGGGCCGGGCTGGTGCAGGACGTGCCCATCGCGGACGTGCCGTCGGCGGGGAGGTTGGCGTCGGAGGTGCTGCGACTGTCGGCGGGACACCACGCCGAGCGCGTCATCTACCGGCTCGCCGACGTCGCACTCCCCTATCAGCTGACCCGCCCGAGCCCGGCCGGCACGCACATTCGCCGCGTGCTGGAACCCATCGAACCGTTCCCCGAACTGATCGACTTCCTCGAGCACTACCTGCGCTGCGACATGGACCGCGCCCGCACCGCTCGAACACTCGGCGTCCATCCGAACACCGTCAACAACCGGCTCCACAAGGTGGCGTCGTTGAGCGGGATCGACCCGAGTGGGTTCGAGGGCGTGATGGCGTTCGGGGCGGCGCTGGCGGTGGTGCGGGCGGAGTCGGGTGGGGGCACAGTGTTTGGGGATCACGCCGGCAATGAATGACGCGGCATCTTGCGACAGCTAGGTCGTCATGCGGTCGACCCGTGCGGTCGGTGAGCGTCACGGGAGGTAAGTCGTTGTGGTGTCGAGCAAGTCGGCCAGGGTCCATCGATGTGCTTTGAAGGGCTGATTTGCCCTTGGCCGCGGTCGGTGAGGTAACTCAATCGCCAACGGCGCCAGCACGAACACACGGAGCTCCTCGTCGCCAGCGTCCGTTAGACCCAGTTGGTCACGACAGAAATCGCGTACCTGCGCGCTGCGGTGGGGGCCACGCACCGCATCTTCGTCAGCAATATCGCGAAGGTGCGCCGCCAGGTTCGCGGTCCCGATATCGAAAACCCGATCCACCTTGTAGACACGCGGGATCTCTCCACCGTCCGGCAACCGCGGTGCGAGGTAGCGGCTGGCCGGTGCGTGATGGGATTGCGGGCAGGCGTACACCGAGAATCGCTCGATCGCCACGGCGCTCCGGCCGGCGGGCAGGCTGAGGAGCTCAACAGTTGGATCGACCGGTCGAATGTGTTCTGGTGTCATCGGAACTCCTCGTCATCCTCGAGATTCACCGACCGATGCGGACCTCCGACGTTCGCCTCGCATGGCTGCTATAGCGGTTGCGATTGATGTCTGACCTTGCCGTGAGATCTGAGCCTCGATGAATTCGTTCATCGCCTCCGGCGGCGAGTCGAAACGCTGCGCGGGGAGGACTTCCTCCCATGTCTCGTAGTCAGCAGGGTCGTCAAACGTAATCGCTCCGATCCCATGCTCATGGGCGGTCGCTGTTGCGGTGTCCAGGGCTTCCTTGTATACATCAGTCAGCTCGGTCCGAATTTCGACGAGTATGTAGGCGTGCGTTGATGCGCGCCTGTGTGCCAGTGCCTCGAAGACCGCAATCAAATTGACCTGTTGCATCGACTTCACCTCGAAGGTGAAGATCTCGAATTGCTTGTGCGGCACATGCCGGAAGGTCTTGAGCCCGATCGCAACCAGATCGGGTCTTGTCCGGGCTCCTCCGGTCCGCCTCTTGCCCTGTCGCGCGGTCTCTTCAATCGCCAGGGGTTGGAATCCGCGATCCTCGGCCCACTCGTCACGCAACGTCGAGAGTATTGGTCCGTACAGGTCTGCTTCAGCAAGCGGCGGTCGCACCGTCGCAAACCTGGCGGTATGGTCGGCTTCGACGTCGGCGTCCTTGGTGACAGGTGCACGCTTCAGGGCTCCACCGCGCCCGCGCGCACGGAGCACAAGTTCCTTGTCGAGAAGCCCTTGGCGCGCCCTTCCGTATCGAACCTTCGACCATCCGAGCGCCGTGCGGGTGACAGTGTTGCCAACCGGGTCACCGTCACAAGGTATTCGCACGAAGAGTGCGTGTTCGTCTCGATTCAATTGGAGTTCGTCCATTCTCGACTCCACTCGACGGAGTGTACTTGACGGGTTACCGGCGACCGTTCGCCAGAAGTCCGTAGCGAGTACGTGCTTTCGCTATCGCTTGGTCAGCACGCCCTCTGCGAATCGGAAACCTCTCCCCCGAGACGAGCAGTCGATACCGCTGCGGGCCAGCGCGGTGCACGACACGGCGCCCACAGTAATGCGGTGATTTGCGGGAAGAACTCGAGCTCCCGGCGGGCCACCCTCGGTGATGGTGTTGAGCACCTTTCCGTTCACGATCTGGACCGCATTCGGTGGTCCGTGGAATGGCGGGCTGCTGACCGACGGCGTCCCAGCCGGGAAGGCCACCGAGCATTGAACAGCGGTGCCACCGGCGATCGGATAGATTGCGCATTCACGCTGCGGTGAGAACGCGTACTGCCACCGGTAATAGCCCGGGCTTCCCGGTATCGCGTAGCCGGCGGTATCAACCGCGATCACCGGCGACGCAGAGCCAACCGCCGTACCTGAGAGACCTGGTATGACACCGACGATGCCTGCTGCCACACACCCGATCGTCATTGCCCGTCGCACGTTCATGGCAGCCCAATCATCAGACTTCGTCACTGTCGACCTGACACTATCGCGGTCTCCCGACACAGAGAACACGCCAAACGATGGATTTCTGCCGTGCTGGTGGAACGATCATCTGGAGATCAAGGCAGCTTCCCGCCCACGCGACTGCCGCTTTCGCCGATATCCTCCCCCACCCTGGACGCTTTGCGTCACCCCGAATGACCTCAGTTCACCCAACACTCCCCCGCTCCGCTGTACCGGTTGACCGGCACCTCGCGCGCCATGGTCCGCGCATACTGCCGGTCGAAGGCAGGGAGCAGTGCGCGGTTGAGCCGTTCGAGTTCGTCCTGCCAGGCACGGATCTCGGGGCCGCGGGCCTGTAGCTCGTCAAGGACGTCGCGTTCGTCGATCGTGGTGATCTCGCCGTTGTCGAGGACCACCTGGCCGTCAACGATGACGGTTTCGATCGACGACCCGTTCTCGCTGTAGACGAGGTGCAGCTCGGGTCGGTTGCGTGGGGTGAACGCCAGCGAGGTCATGCCGTAGATGACCAGGTCGGCCCGCTTGCCGACTTCGACGCTGCCGACCACGTCACCCAGCCGCGCCGACCGTGCACCGCCGATGGTGCCCGCTGTCAACACTTCCTGTGCGGTCGGCCATTGCCGGTAGTCCGGCCCGGTGACCTTGTGCAGCAATGCCGCCGTCTTCACCACTTCCGACATCCGTGCGGAGTCCGAACTGGACATCCCGTCGGTTCCCAGGCCGACGTTGATGCCCGCGGCCATGTACTTGCGCCACGGCGCGATACCCGATCCGAGCTTCAGGTTGCTGATCGGGTTGTGCGACACCGATACCCCGGTGGCGGCGAGGATGTCGAGATCTGCGTCGGTCATCCAGATACCGTGCGCCATCGTGACATGCTCGCTCAGCACACCCAACGATTCGAGGTAGCCGACCATCGTCTTGCCGTAGAACTCTTCCGCGGTGACCGCCTGGGTCCGCGTCTCCAAGACATGGATGTGGAATTCGAGATCGAATTCCTGGGACAGTGCGCTGTTGCCGGCCAACAGGTCCGGGCCGCACCGTTGGGGCGCCGATGGCCCGACCATGAACCGCAGCCGGCCGTCGGCATAGTCGCGGTACCGCTCGGCCGCCGACCGTGCGTAGGCGAGGTAGTCGTCGGCCGAAGTGAGCGCGAGGGCGTCCAGCTGTTTCCGCAACCCGGGGTCTATGACGTCGGCGAGGAACGGAAAGTGTTCGACAAACGGATGATCCATCACATGCCCGGAGATATTGGCGCGGATGCCGATGTCGCGATACGACTCGAAGACCGCGGCCAGCTGCCCCTCCGACTGTCCTGGGATCTCCAGCACGTCGTCGACCAGGGTGGTGACGCCGTTGCGCAGTGACTCGATGGCGACCAGCTGACTGCGCAGCCGGATGAGGTCCGGGGAGATGGGGTCAAGCCCAAGCACCGGATAGGACAACAGCATCCAGTGCTCGAGCGGCAGATTGTCCAGCCGCGCCCGGAACAGCGCCTCCCAGGAATGCGTGTGAGCGTTGACGTAACCGGGCACGACCAGCCGGTCGCTGCCGCTGATCACTTCCTCGTCGGGTTCGGCGACCAGGTCGGCGCTGACCTCGGTGATCACACCGTCGCGGATGCGGATGGAGCTGGTGATCGGGGTGGCGCCGTTGTCGTCGTCCATCGGGAGGATGGTCGCGCGGTCGATGAAGAGGTTGGTGCGCATATCGGTTGTCCTCGTGGGGTGTGGGTGGGCGGTTCCGGGGTCTCGATACGCAGCTCGGCTAGCGCCTCGCCGCTACTCGACCAGCGGAAGGTGCAGCTCGGCCGGCAGAAGGTGCGACTCGACCGGCGGAAGGTGCAGCTCGGCCAGCGGAAGGTGCAGCTCGTCCAGCAGGGGTGCCAGCGGGGGTGGAGTCTCGACCGGCGACCGGTGCGACGGTGTCGATGTCGCCGGTGAGGTTGGAGACCATCGGGCGGCGGTGCAGGCGCTCCAGCAGGAAGTAGGAGAGGGAGGCGGCGATTCCGCCTGCGAGCCAAGAGAGGTCGACTCCGCCGAGCGCGGTGGCGATCGGGCCCTGCAGCACCGGCAGCATGCCGTACATGAACAGCCACGTGCACACCATGCCGATCGCGAGCGCGGCCAGCGCAGTCGGCCGCACCATCGGCAGGGTGCTGCCGGTGGGCTTGGCGAACAACACTTCCGGGTCGACGTGACGTCGAGCGACATAGAACCAGTGCACCAGAACGATTGCGGCCCAGGGGGTCACCCACCCGACGATGCCAACAAGCCAGCTGTCGATGGTGGTGGCGAAGTTGCCGTTGAGGACGAAGAAGGTGACCACACCCATCGCGACCAATCCGATCGCGACGTTGAGGATGCGGCGGTCGATGCGGATGTCGAGGGCCTGGGTGGAGACGGTACAGGTGTAGATGTTGAGGATGTTGGTCGCCAGCGGGCCGTGCACGACGAGCAGCAGGACAGGGATGGCGAGCACACCGTAGGCGTCGACGATGATCGTGCCCGGGTCGTCGGATGTGCTGAGGGTCGCCAAGGTGGCGCCGAGCGCTCCCAGCCAGACGACCGGGATGAACTGGCCGAGTGCACTGGCCAGGAACAGCTTTCGGGCCGGGACGTCGCGGGACACGAAGCGGGAGTAGTCGCCGGCATAGCCCAGCCAGGTGAGGCCCCAACCGATGCCAATGGCGGTCATCACCGCGGTGATGGCGCCCCAGTGACCGCCGGTGGTCAGCGCGGGATCGGTGCCGTGGCCCCAGTCGACGTCGAGGCCGGTCCATGCGACAGCGGTCATGGCGAGGAGGATCACCACGGTGGGTGGCACGGTCCAGCGTTCAAAGGCGGAGATGACGCGATAGCCGAACCAGGCGATGCCCACCTGCATCGTCATGATGACCGCGGCCACCGCGATACGTGCACCGTTGTTGGCCGCATCGGCGTCGACGAGGCCGATCTTGCCGAGCAGCGCCATCACGAGATCGAGCACGATCCAGGTGTTGACCGCGCACCAGCCCATACACACGACGGCCTGCACGGCCGCGGGCAGGTAGGCGCCGCGGCGACCGAAGACCGCCCGCGACAGCACCATGCCGGTGACACCGGTGCGTTGCCCGATGACGACAAACACCCCGAAGATCGCCATGCCGATGAGGTTGCCGGCGGCGAGCACGGCGATCGTCTCCCACAGGCCGAGACCCATCCCGACACCGAGGGCACCGAGCACCCAGTTGATGGGGGCGATGTTGGCGCCGGCCCAGATCCAGAACTGCCCGCGGACGTCGTGGATCTTGGCGGATTCGGGGATGGGTTCGAGGTCGGCCTCGTGCACGGCGAGCGTGTCAGCGGGCTCGGTGGCCACCGCGGAGGGCGCGGCGTCGGTTGCGGGCATGGGTTCTTCCTTGTCGGAAAGCGGGACCTCGATCAGGTCCGATGCGGTTCAGCGGTCGGCGCGACGCTGCGCTGCTACCCATCCTCGTGCCCGTACGGTCCCAGCGGTATGTACAGAATGGATATAGTCTGATGCTCAATACTTGCATTCTGCTCACTCGTTTGGGAGCGGGACTGACCGGAGAGGACATCGATGAGTTCCTCGCCGATGCCACCCGGGTCGCTGACCATGCGGGACGTTCTCGACGACCCCGCGTTGTCGGCGGCGCGCCCCGTGGTGCTCGCGGGGTGGGATCGTCTCGGCGACACGCTGCGTTGGGTCCACACGAGTGAGGTCCTCGACATCGCCGAACTGTTGACCGGCGGTGAACTGCTGTTGATCTCCGGAGTGCTGCTCGGGGACATCGCCGCCGACCAGCAGCGGGCCTACATCGACGCTCTCGCCGACGTCGGGGCGGCCGGTCTCGCCATCGAGGCGCCCCGACTCGGCTCCGTGCCGGCGGCCATCATCGAGCAGGCGACCGTTCGCGGATTCCCGCTCATCGAGCTCGGCGAAGTCGTGCGGTTCGTCGACGTCACCCGGGCCATCAACAGCCGACTGGTGGCGGAGTCGGTGCGGGAGTTGCGGTTCAACGACGAGGTGACCCACACGCTGGCCGGGCTGCTCGCCGCCGAGGGCGATGTGACGGCGATGGTGACCGCACTGCGCGACCTGACCGGTTGCAGCATCACCGTGCGATCCGCCGCCGGCGCGGTGATCGCTGCGGCGGAGGTGCCGGAGGCGCGGCCCCGTGGCTATGCCCGGGTCGCACCGATCGAATCGGCGGGTGTCACCATCGCCACGCTCGAGGTGCTACCCCGGGCCGGCGTCGACCTCCAGATGATCGCCGCTGCCTGCCGCCGCGCGCCCGAACCCCTCGCGTTGGCGGTGCTACGCGGTAATCCGATGACGCGGTCGGATCAGCATGTTCGCGAGGTGTTCCGGCTGCTGACCTATGCCGCCGAACCAGGCCGGTCCGAGGCCACCCGCGCCGACCATGCCCGCGCGATGCGTCTGGCCACAACCGAACTCGGTCTCGACGGCCCAGCACTGTTCGTCGGCGTGGTCGCGATCTCGGCGGGCGGGCCGCTTCAGACCGCCGAGCTCGCCGAGGTGCTACGGACCGGAGAGTTTCCCGTTCTGTCGGAGGTCCGCGACGGGATGCATCGCTCGATCGTCCGCTTCCCTACTCGCCGCGAACGCGCGGGCGTCGTCGACGATTTGATGCGGCGGCTGACGTCGACGGCCCTGCCGGGTTCGTTGCGGATCGGGATCACCGAACCTGCCGACGACATCCTCGGGTTGTCGGCGTCGATGCCGACGGCTCACACCGCCGCCCGGTCGGCGACGGTTCGCGACTTCGTGGTTCGGTCCCGCGACGTCACCGTCGCGCATTTCCTCCGCGAGATCGACACCGCAGCGGTCGACGGGTTCCTGCACACAGTGCTCGGTCCACTGCTCACCTCAGATCGCAGCGGCGAGCTACTGCACACGCTGGTGGCATTGCACCGCAACGGCTCTCGGGTCGCTGCGGCGAAGGCGCTGAACATCCACCGACAGACGCTCTACCTACGATTGGATCGCATCACCACGTTGTTGGGCGGGCCCGTCCCGGAGGACAGCGGTGCCACGGGGGCGCTGATCGTGGCCGCGGAGATCGCGGTGGCGAGGGGCGACAATCCGGGCGGTTCAACAAGCTATCCAGGGTGGCGACGAACCGCGCCATGACGGCGAGGGCAGCATATGAACGTTCGCGGCTCCCCCGCTTCGCCACCGATTCGGTCAGGTGTGCGCCGCAGACCTCGGGGTGTCGAGCAGGGCCTCGACAATGCGGGTTGCGGCGCCCGCGCCGTCTTCGGCAGTGATCATCGACGACATGCGTCCCACGGCCTCCCGGTACCCCGAACTGTCCTCGGCCACCGCGGTCAGGGCTCCGGCGAGTTCGTCGACGTTCGCGGTGGCACGTGCGATCGGTGTTGGGGCACAGCCGAGTTGATGCAAGCGCTGCGCCCAGAACGGCTGGTCCATGATGCCCGGGAGCGCCACGCTGGGAATGCCGGCACGCAGGGTGGCGGCGGTGGTTCCGGCACCGCAATGATGCACGGCCGCGGCGACACGGGGGAACAGCCAGTGATGGGGAATCTCACCCACACTGCAGAGGTCGCGACCACCGTCGGTGTCGAGGTGGGCCCAGCCGTGCTGGATGACCGCCCGCTGACCGCTCGCACGAAGAGCCTCTGCGAGAAGGTGGCTCAGCTGTGCTCCGCTGCTGATCGCCGTGCTGCCCAGCCCGATGAAGATCGGCGGGGGACCGTCATCGAGAAAGTCCCGAAGATCCTGTGAGGGTTCGTATTCGACATCTTTGGTCGGCCACCAGTAACCGGTGACGTGGACGTGATCGGGCCAGTCAGCGGGCCGTGGAACCACATGCCGGCTGTATCCGTAGAGCTGCGGCCACGCCTGTTGCTTGCGGCGCTGGTAGTTGCGCCGCGACTGATGCGGCAATCCCAGGCCGGCGCGCAGGTCGTCGACGAGCGGGGTGAACAGCTTCTCCCCCACGGCGGCGAGCTGCCAGGCGGCGCGGTTGCCGATCCGGCCGTAGGACCGTGTGCCCAGTGGTGGGGGCGCGAAATCACCGGTCGGACTGGATGGTTGCAGCATCAGCGCGGCGCTCGGCACGTCGAGGGCTTCGGCGACGTGCCAGCCGAGCAGGCCCCCGACGGGCCCTTCGCACAAGAGGAGATCGGCGTCCTCACCCGCTTGGGCCATGGCTTCGCCGACGCCGGCCAGGTCGTCGCGCATGCCGGCCAGGGCGTCCTTGGAGGGCTTGAGTCGTCGACCGTCCACCATCGCCTGTCCATAGGTCGAGGCACGGGTGTCCGCTTCGGTGTCACGGGGAAGCAACCGGAACTCGAATCCGGCGTCGGCGATCATCCGCCGATACGGATGTTGCGCGGCGATCGCCACCGCGGCCCCGAGGTCGTCGCGCAGACGCGCGGCCAGGCCGGTCAGCGGCGCGACATCGCCTGTCGTGCCGAACGCCAGGATCGTGATTCGTGGACTCATCTGTGGGCTCCGATCGCGGTGAGGAAGAGGTCTCGAACGGCGTCGGTGTGCGCGATGACGTCGTAGGTGTGGTCGCGGGACAGTTCGCTGACCGCGCCGTCGAGGCTGGCGCGCAGAATGTTCTTCAACACGGCGGGGTCGGCTGACGTGGTGAAATCGCCACCGCGGATGCCGTCGGCCAGGATTGTGACCGGATCGAGGAGCGCGAACTCCGGCGGCACCCCGTCCTGATCGACGGAGGATTGGATGGCTTGGTCGAACCGTCGGCCGGCGCCGTCGCGGTACCCGATCGAGATCTCGTAGAGGGCGATCGCCTCGCGTCGATGTCCATCCAGGAATTCGCCGTTGGCGTCGATGTACGCCGTCAGTCGTGCCGTCGGGGATTCCGCGGCGACGACGCGCGGCACGATCACCGTCGCCGACGCCGTGAACACCGCTTCGACGATCGCGGCGACCAGCTCATCCTTTCCGCGAAAGTGATACAGCACAGCACTCTTCGCGATCTCGGCTCGTTCGGCGATCTTCGCGAGCGAGGCCGACGGATAGCCGACCTCGGCGATCAGCTCGACGGCGCACGACACGAGCTGTTGTCGGCGCGCTTCGTCGGCGAAGGTTCGCCCGCTCGGACTCTTTGACCGCATGGTCTAAATGTAGACCGAGTGGTCAGAGATGGCAATGGTCATCCCCCAACGGGACGTTGAGCCAGCGTTTCAGCGACGGCCCGCGCGACTGGCCTGTCGACTGGACTCGAACAGCCACACACTGTGGTCGAAGGCGATCAGGTCCCAGCCTTGCCGTTCGGCGAGCGCCGCCATCAGCTCTGCGGCGTACGCCGTGTCCACAGAGGTTTGGTCGAGCGCCCGCGCAACGTATCGGGCGACCAGTCGGCTGACCCGCCCTCCGGCAACGCCGGCGAGCATCAGGCCATAATCCCAGGCGATGCCGGTGCGTTGTCCAGGTGTCGCGCACCACGTCTTCTTCAGATCGGCGAGTCGCCCGTCAGCAGCGGCGACGCGCAGATCGTCGGTGGTGTTCACACCCTGGGCGACGAACCGTTCGGCCAGCTGCCACACCGCTTCCGCCTTGATCGGGGTGCCCGCCGTCGCCCGGCACTGATTTCCGATTCGGTAGGCCCAATTGTGATATCCACCAAGGACTTCGAATGTCGAGAGCAGGTCATCCAAGCTGTCGGTGTAAGCATCGCCACCACATTCGGCGCGGTAGGCGATGTAGCAGGCCACCACGTTCGCCGTCGACGTGTCGTACGCGCCGGCCGAGTAGACGGCATCGATCAGGCACAATGCCAATGACTTTCGATATCCGTCCGGAATGAACCAGAGGCCCGGGTCCTCAAGATCGGCCTCGACGCCGATCGCCAGCGCGATGAGATCCGCATCGCTTGGGCGCGCCGACCCCGTCCGTGAGACCTCCAACGGACCCACCGTCCCTGGGATATCTGTCACTACGGTCACAGCGCCATCGCTGTTGCGGGCCGACATCGGATCACTCCTCGTTATGTACTATTTGGTTAATTTAGGGGAGTGGGCCGGAAACCGATACGTGAGAATCGTCGCACTGCATAGGCTTTCCTCATCGCATGGACGGTCGCAATCGCGTGCTCCTGCGACGGCTCTGTGTTGGACAACGGTTTTCGTCGCACAAGCGAATCGCCGGTACGCACCGACGCTCTTTGAGGCGTTCGGCCATCCGTGCTTGACTGGGTTGTTGTCGATCGCCGCCTGGAGACACTGTTGATG
Organism: Gordonia sp. LMA484; assembly: GCF_058129505.1. NCBI lineage: Bacteria > Bacillati > Actinomycetota > Actinomycetes > Mycobacteriales > Gordoniaceae > Gordonia > Gordonia sp. LMA484. The sequence continues at coordinate 5,771,257 of NZ_CM176700.1, read as the reverse complement.
AGTTCGCCACTTGCCCCGCCCGTACGGTGCGCAATGAGATGGAAGGTCGGCAGCGCGCTCGCGGCGACACTGGTGGCGGTCGGCGTCAGCGGATGCGGGCCGGCCAACGATGGAGCGAGTCCGTCGGCCGCTGGCGGCTCGGTGTCATCGAGCACCCCGCAGCCGGCACCGACGAACTCATCCGCCGCCCCCGCCCCATCGACGCCGCTCGCGCAGGCCGCCACTGCCGCATTGACCACACTGGAAACGCTCCCGGTCAAGGGCCGCGCACCCAAGACCGGTTACGAGCGTGCCCAGTTCGGGCAGCCCTGGTCGGACGATGTCACCGTCGCCGGCGGACACAACGGCTGCGACACCCGCAACGATCTGCTGAAATCCCTGGACGATTTGGTGATCAAGCCGGGTACCCACGGCTGCGTGGTGCTGTCGGGCACGTTGCATGACCCGTACACCGGTCGCGCCATCGCGTTCACCCGCGGCGAGGGCACGTCGAACGCCGTCCAGATCGATCACGTCGTCGCGCTGATGGACGCCTGGCAGAAGGGCGCACAGCAGTTGACTGCCGATGAACGCCGCGACCTGGCAAACGACCCGCGCAACCTGCAGCCCACCGACGGCCCGACCAACAGCCAGAAAGGTGCCGGCGATGCCGCCACCTGGCTGCCACCGAACAAGTCCTACCGCTGTACGTACGTTTCCCGGCAGATCGACGTCAAGGCCACCTACCGGCTCTGGGTGACCACCGCGGAGAAGTCGGCGATGCAGCGGGTGTTGACATCTTGTGGCGCAATGATTCCCGCGGCGGCAGCCACCTCTGGGCACGGCGAGGGCACCGCGCCGCCCGCCCCACCGGTACAGACGCCGACCACCCCGCGTGACGTGGCCCCGGCGCCGGACGCGGGGGTGTACTACCGGAACTGTGCCGCGGTGCGGGCTGCCGGCGCCGCTCCGCTCCATCGGGGTCAACCCGGCTATTCCGCCCGGTTGGACGGCGACGGTGATGGGGTGGCGTGCGTGTGATGCGCAATGTCGGTCCGCGGGAGGTCGGGACCTTCTACCCAGTAACAGCCGGGACCTTTCCATCTAACCGGTGACGACCTTCGTCCTGACTTCCACTGTCCTGATAACGACGTCCAGTGCACTCGCGATATGGCCAGTGGATACGGTTTCCGTTCCCGATGAACGGATTTGGCGGATCACAGACGGAGCCCGGGTGACTCTGCGGATGAGGAGGATGCGCGTCCCATCCGACGACCCGCGCTCCTCGCCGACCCGCGCCGGTTGGCGACCGCGATTCACTTCCTGCATCCGGATCGCCGATCACGCTTTCTCACAACAGAACTGACTTCATCGGTGTCGTCTGAGCAGACCGGCTCCACCGACTGACATCATCAAACCTCGACCGGTCTCACCGTGCGCGCTCCGGAGAACGCACGCCACAGCGTGACACCCGACGGGCGTGTCCGCATCTGAAGTGCGGACGACGATCGCCGGCAGACGGTGATGTCCCCAGTCTTTGATCGGCCCTTTCGCTGCGCCCATCCCCCGACCTCAGGGAGGTGAGCGTTGCGGATCGTCCGATCCGAAGAAGAGAAGGAGAAGAGTATGGCCAGAAAGATCGTGGCAGGCGTCGTCGGACTCGGCGCAGTCCTCGGGCTCGCCCTCGGCGTCGGGACGGCGTCGGCGGCGTACTGCGACCAGTCGTCGCAGGGGTGCGAGTCGTCCAAGCCGGCACCCGGTTCGGGCGCGGGTGCGTTCGGCGCGTTCGGCACCCAGGGTGACGTCAAGCACGACTTCCGGGGCGGTGCGAACGGCGCCCAGACCGGATACAACAACTCCCACCTGGTGGGCAACCCGCCGGTCGACCAGCGGTCGCTGAACTGATCGATCCGTCCACCCGCCACGGCCACCTCCCAGGGAGGTGGCCGTGGTGGGTCGTGCCGGGTCGGCGTCCCCGACGACATCGTCTGATGCGTCGACAGCCGCGAGCCCGAACCCGGACTCCCGATCGGCACGGATTCATAAGCGGCTACCGTGAATTCATGACCGCACCGCGTCTCCGTATCGGCCAGGTGATCACCAGCGACGAAGGCCGCCGCTACCGGATCGAACGGCGGATCGGTGACGGTGGGTACGGGCAGGTCTACCTGGCGCATCAGCTGGCGCAACGCAGCGACCGCAAGCGGCGCACCGTGTGTGTGAAGGTGTGCGGTTCTGCCAGCGACTGGCATGGCGAGGCCCATTTCGGCGGGTTGCTCGCCGGATACCCCGAGGTGATCGAGTTGCTCGACACGTTCGCGTTCAGCACCGGCTCGCGGACACCAACCCGCTACGTGCTGGTGTCGGAGTATCTCCACGAGGGCACCGTGGCCGATCGCATCCAGAACGGCCAGTGGGCCGGGTGGTCGCCCACCGATGTCCGGCGCGAGATCCTCCGCATCCTGAAAGTCCTCGCGCTCATGCATGCGGCCGGCGTGACCCACCGGGACATCAAACCGGACAATGTCTTTCTCCGGGACGGACACCTGGTGCTCGGCGACTTCGGCATCTCGAAGCATTCGCTGACCCCGCAGCGCTCACCCATCGACGCCTACACACCCGCGTACTCACCCGCCGACATCGAAGACCGACGCCACTGGGCCACCTGGCTCGACGTGTTCCAGGTCGGACTACTGGCCAGCGCGCTCTTGACCGGCGAGGACTGGACCAACGTCGACATCGCTCGGATTCGGACCGTCGACGCCCCCGAAGACCTCAAATGCTGGATCTGGCATGCGACCGCCCATCGCGGGATGCGTTACGTCGACGCCACCGAGGCACGCGACGCCTTGGCCGAACTCAAGTGGGTGGACATGCGCACGAACAGTCGCAGCCCGTCGTCGTTGCGTGGCCACCACGTGGTGGTGACGGGAAAGTTCGACACCGGCACCCAGCACGAGATGAGCCAACTGATCCAGGATGCCGGGGCAACGGTTCAGCGTGCCGTCACCGACGACACCACCGTGCTGGTGCGTGCCCCACGGATCGCCAACACCGTCGGCGGGTCCGAAGGCCGCAAGCTGTACGCAGTGCGGGAACGCAAACGCCGAGGTCAACGCATCCAGATCATCACCGAGAACAGGCTGCGGACGTTGGTGGGCGCCGACGACCCATCCACCGGCAGGGTCCTCGTCTCGGCAAGCCCGAGCAGCCGCTGATCGGACCGCGCCGCCATCGGCGGTGCGAGTCATCGTGTGACCCAAGGCCACAACATCGGCGTTCACCCCGCATCACCTCACCGCGTCTGGCACATTACGGTGTGGAAGATCGTTCACCGATGTGAAGGGAATGTCCCCTATGCTTGCGCGTCTCCGCACTCTTGTCGCCGCAACCGCTGTTTGTGGCGCACTGCTCGCACCGGCCGGCGTCGCCGCCGCCGCACCATCGACCGGTGAGCAGCTCACACCGGCGCGGGCACTCGATTGGATCAACGCGCACCCTGTCCCCGCGGCATCGGTCATCGACAACATCGAGACCGCGAACGCGATCCTCAAGCAGCTCGGCATCACCCCGTTCACCCCGACGGTCGGCGCGTGCACCGACCTCACCTTCCCGCTCGCCATCGGTGGCGCGGTGCCCGGTCCCTACACACCCGGATTCGGCGACCTGTCCGCCGGCAACATCGACCTCAACGCCGTCCGCAAGGGCGAGATCCTGTACGGATTCGTCCCGACGGGAATCACCGACGAATCCTCGAACAAGTCCGGTATGCGCGTCGCCTGGCTGAACACCAGCACCCTGAAGGGTGACATCGGCGCCCCGATGAGCGGACTCACCGACACGATCCTCGACGCAGTGAAGAAGCGTGCCGCCGACGCGGGCATACCCGCAGTCGTCGTCAACGCGCTCCTCGACCGAACCCTCAAGCCGGCCCTCAATCAGATCCCGCAGGGCGGCGTTCGCGGTGGACTCGTCGAAACCGGCTCGGGCACAGTCCTCTCCGCGATCTACGGGACCGTGCAGCGGCAGAACGCGACCTGCTTCTTCTTCCCGAGCCTCGGGATCGCGACGGCTGGGTAGTCGACGCGGCCCCATCGCGTTCAGGCTTCTTTCAGCCTCGAGGTCGCACACTCGCGGGGATCATCGGCCATCGACCTTGGGAGCCCCGATGAAGATGAGCCAACGTGCCGGCGTGTTACTGATCGTGGTGCTGGCGGCCTCGGCCGCGCTGATCGTCGGGGCCGGTCCGTCGACGGCGGCGGTCGTGACTTCGCCCCGGCCGGCAGCCGACCAGGCGTACCCGCAGGTCGCCGCGCCGCCGCCGGGTGCCATCGCGTTGGCGTTCGCGAACAACCAGCTGACCTACTGCTCGCTGATCTGTCCACACATGCTGGACTTCGTCATCGACGTACCGGTCGCACTGGTGCGCTCGCCCGGCGTGTACTTCGCGGCGCTGGCGCGCACCGGATCCGTCGACAGGGCACGGGGGATGGCGTTGGCGTCGGTGACCGGCCCGGCCAATTCGGCGATGTCGGGGATCATCGGCAACGACCTCGGCCTGGTGTTGCCGCGCGCCCAGAACGCACTCGAGGTCGCGGTGGTCCAGATGATGCACGTCGCCGACACCGCGCGGTCGGGCGCACCGCCCGCTGCGGTCGGGCAAGCCTTCGACACCGGCCGAGCCGAGATCGTGGACGCGCTCCACGCGCCGATCGTGCCGAACCCGCCGCAGATCGCCACCCCGACGACGCCGGCGCAAGCCTCGGTCCTCGACGCGATCGATGTCGGATCGGCCGTGTTGTTCCAGGCACCCGAATTGATGATGGCCGGCGCGACCGACGCGGCGGATGTCGCGGCGACGACGTGGGCGGCAAGCGGGGATGCGAACGCGGCGCGCACGGCAGGGACCGAGCGGTTCAACGAGGTGGCTGCGCAGGCCGGTGACGTGATCGCTCGGGCGACCGGGAAGCGGTGGGTGCCGAGGGGCTGAGGGGTTCGGTGGGCCTTCGTGACGCTCGCACGCTCGCTCCTCAGGCACCGGGGTGGTGACGCTCGCACGCTCGCTCCTCAGGCACCGGGGTGGTGACGCTCGCACGCTCGCTCCTTAGGCACCGGGGTCGTGACGCTCATTCCTCGGGAGGCTTTGCGGGCACCGGGTCCACCACCCGATCCCTGAGGAGGCCCGGAGCGCTAGCGAAGGGCCGTCACGAAGGGTCGCGTTGGGCGCGGGCGTCCTCTGCTGTCAAGGTTGTGTCCCGTGGGGTCAAGACCTGCGTGATCCGGAGGCGGGACAATTGATGGGACACTCGGCTCACCTTCGGCCGAGCAGCAGATTATCGCGGCAACCACGCGCCGGTTGAGGGGTCGGCGTTCACCGGGCTTTCGCCGAAATCTGCCCAGCCGACGGGCGACGAGTGCAAGGCTGGTGCACATGCCGGTGTCGGGCCGTCGCCGTGGGGCATAGCCTTCCAAGGGCACAACCAAAGATCGAGGAGAGATAGATGTTGAGCACGATGCAGGACGTCCCGCTGTCGATCGCGCAGTTGCTGCGCCACGGCAGCACGTTTCATGGCAAGGCCGAGGTTGTGACGTGGACCGGCGCGGGTGCGCGCCGTAGTAGTTACGCCGAGGTCGGACGCCGCTGCGCTCAGCTGGCTCACGCGCTGCGCGGCCTCGGTGTCACCGGCGACGAGCGGGTGGCGACGTTCATGTGGAACAACGCCGAGCATCTCGAGGCATACCTGGCGGTGCCGTCGATGGGTGCGGTGCTGCACACCCTGAACATCCGACTGTTCCCCGAACAGCTCGTGTTCGTGGCCAACCACGGCGAAGACCACGTCATCATCGTCGATCCCACCCTTCTGCCCCTGCTCAACCCGCAGCTGCCGCAGCTGAGCACCGTCAAGCACATCATCGTGACCGGCGACTCCGCCGACGGTGTCGAGGCGCCGGAGGGTGTGCAGGTGCACGCCTACGAGACGCTGATCGCTGATCAGCCCACCGAGTTCGACTGGCCTGAGGTCGACGAGAATTCCGCTGCGGCAATGTGTTACACGTCGGGCACCACCGGTGACCCCAAGGGTGTCGTCTACTCGCACCGTTCGATCTATCTGCACTCGATGCAGGTGTGCATGACCGACGGACCCGCCCTCAAGCAGGGTGATCGGGCATTGGCGGTGGTGCCGCAGTTCCACGCCATGTCATGGGGTCTTCCCTACGCGGCGTTCATGATCGGCGCCTCGCTGATCATGCCGGACCGCTTCCTGCAGCCCGAACCGCTCGCCGCACTGATCGCCGCCGAGCAGCCCACCTTCGCCGCTGCCGTGCCCACCATCTGGCAGGGCCTGCACCAGTACCTGGAAGCACACCCGCAGGACATCTCCTGCATGCACGACGTGCTGATCGGCGGGTCGGCCGTGCCGCCGTCACTGATGCACACCTTCCAAGAGGATCACGACGTGACGGTGCTGCACGCGTGGGGCATGACCGAGACGTCGCCGCTGGGATCGGTGGCCCGCCCGCCTGCCGGCACCGAGGGCGAAGAGCGCTGGCGCTACCGCTACACCCAAGGCCTGTTCCCGGCGTCGGTGCGGGCCCGACTCGTCGACGAACTCGGCGAGGTGCTGCCCAACGACGGCGACACCGTCGGCGAACTCGAGGTCCGCGGCCCGTGGATCACCGGCGCCTACTACGGCGTCGACGCCCCGGAGAAGTTCCAGGACGGGTGGCTGCGCACCGGTGACGTGGGCACCATCACCCCCGACGGCTACCTCACGCTGACCGACCGCACCAAGGACATCATCAAGTCCGGCGGCGAGTGGATCTCCTCGGTCGACCTGGAGAACGCGGTCATGGGCCACCCCGACGTCATCGAGGCCGCCGTCATCGGCATCCCGGACGCCAAGTGGGATGAGCGGCCGCTGGTCGCCGTCGTACTGCGCGAAGGTTCCGACGCCACCGCCGACACCCTGCGAGACTTCTTGTCCGACAAGGTCGCCAAGTGGCAGCTGCCGGAGAACTGGACCGTGATCAACGAGGTCCCGAAGACCAGCGTCGGCAAGTTCGACAAGAAGCGGCTGCGTTCGCAGTACCAGGAAGGTGACCTGGAGGTCACACGACTCTGAGGTTGCGCTGTCTGCGCCTGTGAGCGACGTTCGTCCGCCTGGTATTGCTACGTCCCCCGACGGTTCAGTCGGCGGGCGGAGCGATGCCCGGGGGACGAACTGGTTTGTGACCAGGGCGAGAATGGACTATTCGAACTAGTCCGACAGGCGTATGGTCGTGCCATGAGAACGGTCAGCAGCACCGAGGCCAAGGCGCGGCTCAATGCGCTGCTGGCCGAAGTCGAGCGAACCGGCGAACCTGTCACCATCACCAACCACGGGCGTGCAGTGGCCGTGCTCTCCCCCGCCGACGCGGGTGTTCGCCGATTCGGCCAGTTTCCCGGACTCGTGATCCCAGACGATTTCGATGCCCCTCTGCCCGATGAAGAATTGGTCGGGTGGGAGGCCGCTTTGTGACGGCAATCCTTCTCGATACGAATGCGTTTCTATGGCTTGTGCACGATCCTGACCGCCTCGGCCGTCGCGCGCTCGACCTCCTCGAGAATCCGGCCAACGAGCTGTACGTTTCCGCAGCGTCGGCGTGGGAGATCGCGATCAAGACGCGCATGGGCCGACTCGACGCTGCGCCACTGTTGTCGGCCTGGAACGCTACCGTGACGGCCATGGCAGCAACTGATCTGGCGATCGACTCCAACGACGCAGCGACTGCCGGACAGCTCAATTGGGATCACCGAGATCCTTTCGACCGCATGATCGTTGCCCAGGCCACGCGCCGAGGCCTGACCATTGCGACGAGCGACAAGGTCGTCCGAGACGGGACCCTCACGCCGGTCATCGACACCCGGCGATGAGGTTCGGATCGGGTCACGACCGGCGGCGATGCTCGAGGCGTATAGGTGTCAGGCCGGACGTGTCGCGTGTGGAAACAGTTGTGCCACCGCTGTTTCGGTGATCCACTCGATCCACCGCTCGCACGTCCACCCGTACTCGTGGACGAGGAGTATGTAGGAATCCTCGCTCACCACCGCATACAGAACACCAAGCGCGTCATGCGGACTCAGCGTCGGCGAGAATCCGGGCCGCGTGACCAGAGCGTCGCGCACCATCCCGAAACTGCGTGTCCGGAGTTGCTTGTTCTCGTCGAGCAGTCCCGCCACGTCCGGATCGGCGCCGGCCATGCGCATCACATTGAACACGGGCGCTGCACGACTGATTATCTCGCCGGAGTGCGCACAGAACCGCCGGAGCGCGGTGGGTCCGTCCGGATCGCTGATGACCTCGGTCACCCACTCCTGTTCCAAGATGCCGTCGGCCGAGTCGGCACCCGCGAGCGCCGTGTTGAAAACCGCCTTCAGGATCGCCGGTTTGCTGCCGAACGACAGATACAGCGTCTGCACCGCCACCCCGGCCTCCTTGGCGATCGCCGCCATGGTGCTGCTCAAATAGCCGCTTTCCACGAACAGCGACGTCGCTGCCGCGATGATCCGCTCACGCGTGGCACGGGACTTTTCGGCTTTCGCCGAACGGCGTGTAGCACGCTGGTCGGTCGCCATCAAATTTCTCCCTTGACAATGGTGTAACGACATTCTAGCGTTTTCAGTACCACACTAGAACGACATTACACTATGTGGTTCTAGCACCCACCCTCGAGGAGTCACCGTGACCGATGCACCCCCTCTTTTCGGCTACCACCACCTGGGCATCACCGTGCGCGACGTCGACGCGAGCGAAGCCTGGTACACGCGAACACTCGGACTGGCTCGGGCGTTCGTTGAGAAACACGACAACGACACCGGATACGCGGTGGTGATGACACGGCCGGGCAGCACTTTCTTCCTCGGGCTGGACCACCATCACGACGCCGACCGACAGCTGTTCGATGCGCGTCGGACCGGTCTGGATCACCTTGCGCTGGCGCTGTCGTCGCCCGAAGAGGTACGCCTGTGGACGGCGCATCTCGACCGCCTCGGCGTAGCGCACAACCCGGTCCAGGAGCTCGACGACCCGATGCCGGCCGTGATGGTCCAGTTGCACGACCCCGACGGGATCCCCATCGAACTCATCTGGACCGGCGCATGAGATGGGCACCATCCCGCAGCGGCGCGGTCCGCGACCGTCCACCACCAGCGACATCCCGCACAGCCAGATTGATCAGCAACCCCGATCACGCGATCTGATGGATGCGGTCCTCGACGAAGCGCTCACCTGGGCCGGCGTCACCGACGGCGAGTCCAAGATCTCCGTCGAAGGTGCTCGCGCACTGACCCTTTCGCTCGACGAAGCCGTCGGCCCGCCCGAAGCGTTCTTCGTCGGGACAGAGTTCGCCCATGGACATGCCGACGGCGACTACAGTTTTCATGTCACCCTGCCGATCACCCAGGCAAAGGCCGCAACGTCGGCAGGCTGGGCAGAACCACACATTCTGGTGGCGACCGGTCAGGTCCCACACACGTTCGTGATGCTCTACGCCCCCCGTGACAACGACGAGGCGTCAATTCTCACCGGCTTCGTCCGCTGCTCCTACGAGTTCGCGACGAGTGCGCTCTCCGGCTGACGAAATCCTCGGCCACCCAAACACCACCCCCATCCTGCACCCCGCTGGAGCAGAATCATGACCAAGCCCGTCACCACACACAAGACGATGAACACCGTCGTGCACGCGGCCTTTCGCCGTGACCTCGCCCGGTTCGACGCCGCGCTGGCCGGTTTCGACCCGCCCGCACCCGACCGCGCCCAGCGGCTCAAAGTCGCATGGGAGTACCTGGCCGAAGAAGTGCACAATCACCACTCGTACGAAGAGGACATCTTCTGGCCCACGTTGCAGAAGCTCGACCCCGACCTGCCCATGGTCAGCGACCTCGACGGCGAACACGAAGTGATCCGCGCGACACTGGACGAAGCCAGTGCCCGGATGGACGAGTTCGCCTCGGCCGCAACAGGCGAAGCGGCATCGGCCGCGCGTGCGTCGGTCACCGAACTGACCGGTGTGTTGCTGCGGCACCTGGCACACGAGGAGCTCGACCTCGAGCCGATCTCGGCCGGCTACAGCGACACCCCGGAGATGCGCGCCGCGGTCAAGACGGTGATCAAGAAGCACCGCGGGCATCTCGGCGAACTGGTCGCCTGGCTGCAGGACGGCGCCGACGAGAATGAGCGCCGCGGCTTGCGGAAACAGATCCCGGCACCGGTGGTGTTCATCCTGAATGCGACCGGTGGGCGAAAGTACCGGCGGACGGTCGGGTCGGTGTGGGCCCGAGGGTTTGCCGAGCAAACGCGGTAAGAAACCGTTCCGGCCCGCGGCGACGAAAACCTGCGAGATCGGGCTGCACGAGACGCGCCACCAGGTTTCGCGGTGCGGCGGAACGTGGGTTCCAGGTGATCTCGGAACTCGGCCTGGCCAGAAGATCCCCGGAGTCAGCGAGGCACGAGACCGGCGCGGATCAGATCGGTGAGCCGCTTCATCGCCGGGGCCTGCCCGTCGAGCACGATCGAGGTCCGCAGGGTCACCGGATGGGCGGAGCGATACCCGGGGGACGAACTGTGCTGCGCGCCTCGGCGTTTCGCCGAGCGAACGCAGCTCACCGGTGTTCGCGCAGCGTTGCCATGCGTTTGCGGTAGTCGTCCTCGTCGATCTCGCCGCGCGCGAACCGTTCGCCCAGGACTTCCTCGGCATGCGAATGGCCCGAGCGCGGTGGCTCGACGGGCGACGGACCGCCCGCCGATCGACGAGAACTGGTCAGGTATCGGACACCGAGAACGATGGCGGTGATCACGGCCGCCCAGAACACGACCATCAGTCCGGTCATCAGGATCCAGTCACCCCAGCCCCAGCTGGTGCCCCACATGTGGTCGTCGTCGTACCTCATCGCCGGACTCCTTCCCGCGGCAGCGCATGCCTCCAGCGTGCGCGGGTCTAATGACAATACCGTTCAGTTAAGGGGTGCGGATGTGTAGATCGGTGCCTGTGTCGGTTGAGGCCAGGAGGCGTGGTGGGCGCGTTTGACGTGCCATTTCACGTATTTGCGTTTGACGACGCGTGGGTTGGCTCGGCGGCGTCGCCTGGGGTTGAGCCGACGGGCCAGGCGGCGTAGGCAGGTTTTCCAGCTACGGTGGCAGACGTCAGGGTCGTGAGGGGGGAAAGTCGCCCTGGTGGGCGACCGACTGGCGGGTAATCCTCAGTGCAGCAACGAAACTGACCCTGTCAGGGTCGTGGCCGGCGAGGCTGGCGGCCTCGACCATCAGTGATCGGATCGCGTAGTGGCAGCACAGGTGGCCCCAGATCTCCTGCAGCACAAGGTCAGGAGATTTCGAACGGAGCACGGTTCGGGGTCCACGTTGGTGGGTTTTGAGTTCATCGAAGGCGATCTCGATCTCCCACCGCTCGGTATAGGCCGCGGCAAGCTCGACGGCACTGGCCTCGCCCGGGTCGAGGATTGTGGTCAGCAGCCGGTACTGTTCGGCGTTCTCGCGTCCGTCATCGATGGTGTAGTCGATGACCCGGACCAGCATCGGCGCTGCGCGACGCGCCGCGGCCGAGTGTGTCTGCTGCAAGTCCGCCAGCCACGAACCGTCTGGCAAGTCCTTCACGTGTCGTGGTTTCGGCCCCGATGCTGAGGTCTTGACTCGCCACAGCAGGTCCGCCCCGGTCGCTATAGCATTGCGCCACAACGCATACGAGAACACTCCGCGATCGGCAGTGACCAGCATCCCCGACTGCATACGCGCCAACAACGACTCGATCAGGACCGCCTCGGACTGCGTGTAGGTGCCCACCGCGGCCGCGAAGATGGCGTGCGTGCCGCACTCGGCCAGCGCCACCACCCGCGCCATCGGGAACGCTGCCCGCTCACCCTTGTTCACCCCGGGCCGCCCGAAATACTCGTCGTTGACCGGCGTGTCGGCGACATCGAGGCAGGTTCCATCGACGGCGACCAGTCGTCGCCCGGCCAGCCACACCCCTGGCATCGACTCACGGCCCAACGGTGTCGCCACCCGGTCGAACAACGCCGCCAACGGCGCCGACCCCAGCCGGGTCCGCGCCTGAAAGATCGCCGACTTGCTCGGCGGCCGATACGATTCCTGCCACCCCGAGGCCCATGACAAACCATCGGTGAGCTGGGACAACACATCCTCATACGAGCCCTCGGCATACAACGCCATCCCGATGGAGAAGTACGCCATCACCCGGGCCGGTAGCGCACGATGACGCACCTCTGTCCGACCCACCTCGGCGATCACCTCGTCCACCAGATCCGGCGCAAACGTCCGCGTCAACACACCCACCGACACCAAATCCGACAATCGTCGATCCGACTCAGGCTTCACCCACCCAGCACGCGGCATAACTCATAACTTACACGGCTGTGATCTTAACTGAACGGTATTGGGTCTAATGAGCACTGTCGAGGGACGTTGGTCCACAATTGCGGGGCAAGTTCCGCCCTCGGCTTCGGGTGCCTCGGTCCGGCTACACCCTCGTGGTTCGTGCCGGTGCAGGCGGCGTCGTGTCCTTGCCGTCATGTGCCCGTCGCGGCCACCATCGCCGCGGCCACCGCGCATGCTGTCCGGGGACGGTCGTCGCCGCGCGTCCTTGTGTGGGCGTCCCTCGAGCCGGTGTGCCGGCCTCGAACTGTTTGTGGCTCAGCGTCCGAGCAGGTCGGCGAGCGCTGCGTCGAGTTCCGGGAACCGGAACTCGAATCCGACGTCGGCGAGCACCTCCGACTTTGCGCGACGGCCGGTGAGGCCGAGCGCGGGGTCGGTGCGCAGCGCTACGGCGCCCAGGCGCAGCAGCGGGCCGGGGGTCGGCAGCGCGGGTGGCCGGTGCAGGGCTCGACGCAACGCCGCCATGAGTTCGACATTGCGGACCGGATGCGGACTCGCACCGACCACCACGCCATCGGGGATCGTGACCTCCGGGTCGAGACCGAGTGCGGCCCGTGCGATCGCGAGCCAGTCATCGACGTGAATCCAGCTGAACCACTGTTGTCCTGAACCGACGCGGCCGCCGAGGCCGGCGCGGGTCAGATCGGTGAGCCGCTTCATCGCCGGGGCCTGCCCGTCGAGCACGATCGAGGTCCGCAGGGTCACCAGATGGCCGGTGTTCGCACCCGCCGCCGCCTCCTCCCACGGGCGGGCGACACCCGTCATCTGCGGCAGCCCATCGGGCACGGGCGTGGTCTCGGTGCACCACTGTTCGCCGGCGTCGCTCCAGATCGCGGTGGTGCTCGCCTGTAGCCAACGGTCGACAGGGGTGTGACGCAGCTTCGACGCGGCGACCAGGGCGCGTGTGGCGTCGACGCGGCTGTCGCGCAGCAGCGCCACATTTCGTTCGGACGGACGACAATCCACCAGCTTGCCCGCGAGGTTCACCACCGCGGTGGGCCGATCTGCGGTCAGCGTGCGCGCCCAGTCCCCCATGGTGCGGCCATCCCACGTCAGTTGTTCGAATGACGACGCGGGATCGGCTGTGCGGGTGAGGATCACCGGCCGGTGACCACGGCAGGCGAGGTCGGCGGCGAGGTGTTGGCCGAGGGCGCCGCTGCCGCCGGCCAGCACGACGGTGAGCGCGTCGTCGGCGGGAGCGAGTCCGGCATGTCGTGCGAGCCGGGTGAGGTCGGTTCGATCGGTCAGCTGCGGGACACCCGACCGGGTCAGTCGGCTCATCGGGCCCGATCGTGCTGTGGTCGTCACCGTTTCGGTGACGACGCAACCGCCGTCGGCCGGTTCGATCCGGAAGTCGATGAGGGTGGCGCCCACCGGTTCTGGTTGCGTCAGTTGCAAGTGGCGTGCCCTGTCGAAGACAGTGACGGTGAACGGTGGGGCCAGACGTCGGTGGAAGGCACCGACCAATCGACGTGACTGGACGTACGATCCGCGCCCACCCACCTCGACAGGACCGTCCATGACGACGGAGCGATATCCGCTGTGCCACTGCGGGAGCCGCGACGGATCACCGAGGACCCGCCACAAGGCATCGGCATCGAGGGCGATGAACTGCGAGTACGACTTTGTACTGGCCATGACCTACGGTAAGCCCCGTGCGGCCTCGTCGGCGGTGTCGCGATCGTCACGTTGACAACAGAGCTCTCGAGGGCGTTCCTCCCCCGGGTATCGCCATATCCGCGAAAGCGTCTGGAGGCCTTGGTGATACCCGGGGGAGGAAAGTCTGCGGTTCAGTTCATGGCCGACGACGCCGACATCGTTCGACGACGCCTTGGCAACCATCGCATCGACCATCGGGGTGCATGCTGTCCGGCCACGGTCGTTACGGTGCGGTCCTTGTGTGGGCGTCCCTCGAGCCGGTGTGCCAACCAACCCACGGCGATCGGCCCGGACAGCGGCAGCAGCGTGTAGTGCTCGCTGAGTTGGTCCCGCACGTAGGTCACCGACACGCCGTGGTCGCGGTAGCGCTGCACCTGGGCGTCGATGTCGGCGACATCGATCACCTCGTCGTGCACCGCTTGCACCACGAGTAGCGGGATCTCCGGAGCGTGAGTGCCGAGTTCGAGGTCGTGCATCATCGTGACGATCTCGGGCTGGGCCATGATGTCGGCGATCGGGACGTCGAGGTAGTCGTCGATGTCGTGGTCCTTGAACTGCCGGATCGCATCGATCGTGGGCAGTTCGGCGATCGCGGCGAGCTCTCGTCGACCCGTCTCGGTGGCATGTTCCTCGATGGCGCGGTCCAGCGCCGGGTAGACGCGGCGCAACCCTGCGATCGCCATGACCGGCAGTCCGGCGTGCATCCGACCGTTGAGCCGCATGAGGGCCGACGCCATGTCGCCGACCGGGGATCCGAGCACCGCCCCGATGATGTTCAGTTCCGGAGCGTACTGCGGGGCCATCTCCGCCGCCCAGGAGGTCGCCATGCCGCCACCCGAGTAACCCCACAGCCCGACGGGAGTGTCGGCGGGAAGTCGCCGGCCGGCGAACTCGAGAGTCGCGCGGACCCCGTCGAGCGCACGGTAGCCGGGTTCGCGGGGAGCGCCCCACGCGCCGAGCATGCCCTCGTGATCCGGGATCGACACCGCCCAGCCCTTGGCCAGCGCACGACGCACCACCAGGAACTCGAACGGAGCAATGGCCCGAGCCGAGTCGGCACCCTTGCGCAGCGCATACGACGGAAAACATTGGGAGGTGACGGCGTCGATCGCACATTGGAACGACAGCAGCAGGAAGTCGCCACTGTCAGCGCGCTTGCGCGGCAGTACCACGGTGGTAGCTGCCACACTGGCGTCCCCGTTGAGATCGGTGGAGCGATACAGCAGCTGCCACGCCTGGCTGCGGTGATGGGACGCCCAATAGTCCTTGAGCTCGACCTGCCGGGACCGGATCACCTGCCCGGGACGCATCGTGTCGAGTGCGTCCGGAGCGTCGTAGAACGGGTCCAGGGCAGGTAGCAACATCGGCGTGGCGTCCACCACCGTTGTCTGTGGCGATACTGCAACCATCTGATCCCCCGTTCCGGTGCCGTCGAGCTTCGGGCACACGCCAGTCCGGGACTACAAAAATGGCTGCCCCGGTGCCGCCTGACTCTGGCAACGCGCCCATGTGGTCCGCATCACTCCAAAGCCGTCTCTTACATGGGGTTTCAACGTTCTGCGGCACCGCAACATTCCGCGATGTGGGCTGTCGGCACAGGGTTCGGTGAGCCCGCCCCCGACAAAGGTGCCGCCCCGGACATCGTCCGGGGCGGCCCTTCGTGACGCTCGCACGCTCGCTCCTCAGGGACCGGGGTGACGCGCACGCTCGCTCCTCAGGGACCGGGGTGACACGCAACCTCGCTCCTCAGGAACCGGGGTGACACGCAACCTCGCTCCTCAGGAACCGGGGTGACACGCAACCTCGCTCCTCAGGAACCGGGGTGACACGCAACCTCGCTCCTCAGGAACCGGGGTGACGCGCAAGCTCACTCCCCAGGGACCGGAGTACCTACTTCAACTCGCCACTCATGAGCTGATTGGCGAAGTCGGGGTGCTGGTTGAGCCACTCGACGACGGCCGCATCCGGGTTGGTGCCGCCATACTTCTGGGTCATCAGGTCCTCGAGCTGGGACAGATCCGAATCCGGCAGGATCAGGTTGTTGAACATCTGCGCGGCCTTCGGCGACGCGTCACCGAAGCCCTTCGTGCCGAAGTTCCAGATCCCCTCGGTACCGCCCATGGCACCCTTCGGGTCCTCGAGGTCGCGGATGTCGAAGGCGGCGTAGGCCCAGTGCGGCTTCCACAGTGTCACCGCGATGTTCGAGTTGCTGGCCTCCGCGCTCTTCAGCGAGGCGAGCATGGCGGCGGTCGACGACGTGCGGAAGGTGAGGTTCTGCAGCTCGTAGTCGGGGATCATGGTGTTCTTGACCACGCCCGTCTCACCAGCGCCGGGTTCGATGCCGACGAGGGTGTTGTTGTAGTCGCCGCCCATCGACTTGAGATCGCCGATCGACTTGGCCGGCGACGAATCGTTCACCGCGATGGTCAGTTTCGCACTGTCATACCAGCAGCCGAGCGCCTCCATCTGGGGCCCGTACTTGTCGATATAGGTCTTGTGGGTGGTCGGCAACCAGACGTCGGTGAGCACGTCGACGTCGCCGTTGGCGGTCGCCGTGAACGCCGCTGCCGCATCGAGCGTCTTGACCTGGGCGTTGTACCCGTTGTCGGCGAGCACGTTCTTCATCAGATAGGCGGTGGCCGTCGACTCGTCCCATCCGCTGAAGGCACCGATGATGATGTCGGTGTTGCCCTCCGACTTCCCGCTCGCGTCGGCCACGCCGTCGGTCAGTGAGCAGTCCGAGTACTGGCTGGCGAGGTCGTTGCCGCCACCACCGGAATCACCACTGCTGCTCTCATTCGAATTCGATGCGCCACAAGCGCTGAGCACCAGCGCGCTGACGCTGAGCGCCGCTACGATCGCCCCTAGTTTCCGCTTCATCTCGACTCCCTCAATCTCCTCGAATTCCGTTGTTCGGCGATGGCGCCGGTCACTGCTGCATGGAGCCCACCCTTCCCCGGTTACCGATCGCGGCGCTGAGCCGATCCATGTAGACGGCGATGATCACCACCGAAAGACCCGCCTCGGCGCCGAGCGCCAGGTCGAGGGTCTGGAGCGACTGGTTGACCTGACCACCGAGGCCGCCGGCACCGGCGAACCCGGCGATGACGACCATCGACAGCGCGAGCATGATCACCTGGTTGACGCCGGCCATGATCGTCGGCATCGCGAGTGGGATCTGGATCTGGCGCAGGATGCGCCACGGGCTCGACCCGAATGCCTGTCCGGCCTCCACCACCTCGGGGTCGACCTGCCGGATCGCCAACTCGGTCAACCGGATACCGGGCGGCATCGCGAAGATGATGGTCGACACGACGCCGGGGGTGGGCCCGATGCTGAACACGATGATCACCGGAACCAGGTAGACCAGGCCGGGCATCGTCTGCATGAGGTCGAGCACCGGCCGCACGATCGCCGACACCACGCGGTTCTTCGCGGCGAGAATGCCGATGGGAATCGCGAAGGCCAACGCGATGATCACCGCCACCAGCACCAACGCGATGGTGGCCATCGCGTTGTTCCACTGGTTGAACGCGCGGATGAAGTAGAACCCGATGACGGCGAACAATGCCAGCTTCCAGCCGTGCCGCAGTCCGCCCGCGAGCAGTGCCAGCCCGGCGAAGATCAGGATCATCACGTAGTACGGCGGGCTCGACAGTGCGTTGTTGAGAACGTCGTAGAAGTTGGTGATGAACGTCTTGATCGCGTCGAACAGCCACGAGACGTGCACGGTGAGCCAGTCGAAGGCGCTCTCCACCCAGTCGCCGAGGTTGATACGGGGATTGACGGGATCGAAGTTGCTCATCGCGCGTCCTCCCCGTTCTGGCCGGCATCCTCCGGGGGCGGGGCGACCTCGGTGGGTTCGGTGTGGTCGGGCTCGTCCGGCGGCGCCATCGATGTCAGCAATGCCACCCGCGGCACGACGCCGCGCAGGTGTCCATCGTCGTCGGTGACGGCCAGCGGTACCGGCGACTGGGCCGACGGCGCGAACAGCTCCGCGATCGGGGTGGACTCGGTGACCGAGATGAGGTCGTCGCGCCGGGCCAGCGCCGACAGATCGCCCGCGTCCGATGCTGCCGCGGCGACCGCATCGTCGTCGGTGACATAGCCGACGAGCTTGCGATCACCGTCGACCACCAATACCCCGGCCGTCTGATGCTGCCGCATGACGTCGACCGCACCGCGCGGGCCGGCGTCCAGCTCGACGACGGCGGCGGCAGGTTCCATCACCGAGCCGGCGGTCAGCACGCGGGAACGATCCACCTCGGCGGTGAACTTCGCGACGTAATCGTTGGCCGGCTCGGTGAGGATCTGCTCGGCGGTGCCGATCTGCACGATCCGTCCCGAGCGCATCACGGCGATCCGATCGCCGACGTACATGGCCTCGTTCAGGTCGTGGGTGATGAACACGATCGTCTTGCCCAGGCTGGACTGCAGCTCGATCAGCTGGTCCTGCATCTCCCGGCGGATCAGCGGGTCCAGCGCGGAGAACGCCTCGTCCATCAGCAGGATGTCGGTTTCGGCCGCCAACGCGCGGGCCAGACCCACACGCTGCTGCATGCCGCCGGAGAGCTGGCTGGGATAGCGGTCTCCCCACCCCTTCAGTCCCACCATGTGCAACCAGTGATCGGCGCGTTCCAGGCGGGTCTTCTTGTCGACCCCCTGCTCCTTGAGCGCGTAGGCCGCGTTGTCGCGCACCGAGCGGTGCGGCAGCAGCGCGAAATGCTGGAAGACCATCGAGATCTTGGTGCGGCGGATCTCACGCAGCTGCTTCTCCGACACCGCCGCGACGTCGAGGTCACCGACGAAGACATGGCCCGCCGACGGCGTCCACAACCCGTTGAGGGTGCGGATCAGCGTCGACTTACCCGACCCCGACAGCCCCATGACGACGAAGATCTCACCCGGTGCGACCTCGAAGCTGGCATCGATGACGGCCGCGGTTCCCAGCGACCCGAGGTCGGCAGGGTCCTCGCCCTGTTCGATGCGGCGGACCATCTCGTCCTCGCGTCGCCCGAACACCTTGTAGACATGTTCGGCACGGACGGCCGGCGCGCCCGGCGCGGCGTCGGCTATCGAGGTTTCACTCTGGGCTGGAGTCGTCAACGTCTCCCTTTCCAACCCCGGACATGCCGGGGTGGCCGTCCGCACACACATCAGGGGCGGGAACGGCGTCGGTTGTTCCGGTGACCGGCACTTGTCAGTCGGTTCTCATCTCACGATAATCATGTGCTTAGTTCCGCACACGATTGCGTCCGGTTTGTGACCCGGCCGAGTCCCATTTGCCACACCGACACCTTTGCACCCCATTTCGGGCATTCAGTGCAAATCGCGCTCGCAGCTTGCTCGTCGACCAGACCACCGTGTATGGCGCTTACGCAGGAACATGATTCGACTACAGCCGGACGGAATCTGTGCTAACGCAACCACTCTGCTGGCGCGATGGCGTTATCTCGAACTCCTGATGATTCGTTCGACGCCGAGGATCACCGCGGCCATCAACCCTGACATGGCCAGAAGGAAGCTCGGGCCACCCGCCTCCATGCCGGTCACCGCCCAGATCGCGGCGATGATCGAGATGCAGACGACGGTCCAGGCGATACGGCGGACCAGCCCCGACCGCAGGGGCGGTTGTGCCGCGACCAACACGATCGAGGCGTACCCGGCGAGGTTGAGCGCACCGACGATCCCCGCGAACAGCGGGCTGTGGGGTACGCCCGCGACGATCGGCAGGGTCGACAGGACGAGCGTGATGACCACCCCGACCACCGCGAGCACGATCATCAGGACACGCTCGCGGCTGTCGCGGTCGCCGAGTCCGGTGTGTGGCTCCTCATCATCGGCCATACCCATCAGTGTCCCGGACGATCGTGATCCCATCCGGTCATCGGCAGCTCGCCCAGCTGAGACAGGTGCTGTGGTTTCCATTCATCCATGACTGGTTTCCCGCAGTGGCGACAATCGTCCCCCAGCGTGACGTCCGAGGGATATTTCCCTCAGACGTCACCCACGGGGACAATCGTGACCACCAGTCGGCGCGCAGCCAGTTCAGGCAATGGCTTCGGCCCGTACCGCCGCGGCAAACCGCCGCCGTATCCGCCGCCGCGACCTACGCGAAGTGATCTAATCTCTGCATGCCCGAAGCGGCCCCGCCCACCGGTTTCGCCCGGTTCCTCCCCGGACTCGGCACCCTGCGCTCGTACGACCGGAGTTGGCTGCGCGGCGACATCGTCGCCGGCATCGTACTCACCGCATTGCTGATCCCGGCGGGCATGGGCTACGCCGAGGTGGCGGGTCTGCCCCCGGTCACGGGTCTGTATGCGACGATCGTCCCGCTGGTCGTGTACGCACTCGTCGGGCCGTCGCGCATCCTGGTCCTCGGGCCGGACTCCTCGTTGGCGCCGATCATCGCGGCCGCCATCATCCCGTTGGCCGCCTTCGACGACGAACGCATCGCGCTGGCGGGGTTGCTGTCCATCGAGGTCGGTGCGGTCCTCATTCTCGGTGCGTTGTTGCGGCTCGGGTTCGTCACCGATCTGCTGTCCAAACCTATCCGGATCGGCTACCTCAACGGCATTGCGCTGGTGGTGCTGCTCGACCAGATCCCCAAACTCCTCGGGTTCAGCATCGAGAGCGACTCGGTGATCGGCGAGGCCGTCGACATCGTGAAGGGCATCGCCAATGGTGAGATCGAATGGCTGCCCACCGCCATTGGATTGGTCTGCTTGGCGGTCATCCTGGGGCTCAAGCTGTGGCGCAAGACGATTCCGGGTGTGCTGATCGCGGTGGTCGGCGCGATCGTCGTGGTCGCGGTCTTCGGCTGGAGCGACGACATGCCGGTGGCCGGCGCGATGCCGCGCGGATTCCCGACACCGGCGCTCGGCGGCATCACCTTTGACGACGCCGTCAACCTCGCGGGACCGGCGGTCGGCATCGCACTCATCGCCTTTGCCGACACCAGCGTGCTGTCGCGCACGTTCGCCGCCCGGGCCGGTACCTCGGTGAACGGGAACAAGGAGATGGCCGCGATCGGGACCGCCAACATCGCCACCGGATTCCTGAGCGGATTCGCCATCTCGGCGTCCTCGTCCCGCACCCCGGTCGCCGAACAGTCCGGTGCGCGCACACAACTCGCCCCGCTGATCGGCGCGGTACTGATCGTGGTGTTCATCTTCGCCGCGCCGGGGGTGACCGCATACCTGCCGTCGGCCGCGCTGGCGGCGGTGGTGATCTCGGCGGTGCTGTCGCTCATCGACGTGCACAGTGTCGCGGCATTGTTCCGGGCCAACCCGATCGAGGCATGGTTGTCGATCGCGGCGTTCCTGGGCGTCGCCGCCATCGGCGTGCTGCAGGGCATCCTGGTGGCCATCGGCTTGTCGTTCATCGCCTTCATCAATCAGGCCTGGCGGCCGTACCGTACCGAACTCGGGCGTATCCCCGGCCTGCGCGGCTATCACGACGTCACCCGGTATCCCCAGGCGAAGCGGATCGAGGGGGTCCTGATCCTGCGCTTCGACGCACCGTTGTTCTTCGCCAATGGCGGCATGTTCGACGACTACGTGCGCGGCGAGGTCCGCAAGGCCCACCACGAGGGCCGGGAGGTACACACGGTGATCTTGGCGGCCGAGCCGATCACCGAGATCGATGCGACCGCCGTCGACGAGATCGTCGAACTCGACGACTACCTGACCACCCATGACATCACGTTGATCTTCGCCGAGATGAAAGATCCTGTGCGTGACCAGCTCGCGCGTTATCACCTGCAGGTCGACGGCAAGCCTCGGTTCGACGACTCACGATTCGCACCGACCACGGGCGCGAAGGTGGACGAGATCACCGGGCAGTGGCGCACCGACATCGGACCGAATCCCGACGACCCGCCGAGCTGAGCTCGCAGGACACGCGGCAGTCCGGTGCGCGCGGCTGGTCGGCGCTGCTGTGCCATTCTGACGCGGTGGACCTCATCCGTCACCTCAGCTTCTTCGTCGCCGTCGCCGAAGAAGGCCACTTCGGTGATGCCGCGGCACGTCTGGAGATGACCCAGCCGCCGGTGTCGCAGGGACTGCGACGTCTCGAACGTGAACTCGGCGTGGAGCTGATCCGCCGGACCTCCCGCGGGGCGGACCTCACCACCGCGGGCCGCGAACTCCTGCCTCGCGCACGGCTCCTCGTCGACGATGCGACACGCTTCACCGGCGAGGCCCGTCGGCTGGCCGAGCGTTCCGAGGTGCTGCGTTGGGGCGTCGTCCCGCAGCTGGGTGGCGCCGCCGCCGCGCGCTGTGCACGGGAGATCGGCGCGGTGGCCCCCAGTCAGGACATGATCGCGGCGCCCGCGACGTCGCTGGTCGATCAGGTGCTCGCCGGCGGCCTCGATGTGGCCGTCGTCGACCATCCTTGTGTCACCGGCACATTGGCGACCGGGCCGGTCGTGCGCGTCGCCCGACAGGTGATGCTGCCGGCCGACGACCCGACCGTATCGTCGACACGCCCCCGGCTGCGACAACTCGAGGGGTTGACGTTCTGCCATCCGCCGCGCTCCTGGAACCCACCCGCGCACGACCAACTGGTCGACGGCTTCCGCGAACTCGGGCTCGATCCGCCTCTGCGAGCAGTGAGTTCGGAGCCCGAACTCACCGCGACGGTGGCCGGCGGCTTCGGGTTCGGACTCACCACCCAGCCCGACACGCTCAGCGCGGTCAGCCAGATTCGCTGCATCAGCGTGGCTGCCGAGGCAACTGTGCTGCGACTCACTGTCATTCACCGTCCCGCCGAGCACGCCGAGGTCGCCGACACGCTCACCGCCGCGTTGACCGAACACGCCGCCGGCGCCCGCCCGTGACCGCCCGCGCACACCTGGATCGGACGGTACGGGAGATCTTCGCGGACGCCGGTTGCGCGGGATGGCTGCACGCGGTCACCCTCGGCCGTCCCGACCTCCAGTACTCCTACGGCGCCGACACCCCGGTGGTGCTCGCCTCGGTGTACAAACTGCCGCTCCTGATCTCGTTGTGCCGCATGGCCGACCGTGGTGACATCGACCTCGGTCACACCGTGTGCGTCGATCCCCGCAGGTGGGCGGCCGGCGCCACCGGCCTGGGCCTGCTGCGTGATCCGGTCCAGATGAGCTGGCGCGATCTGGCGACGTCGATGATGACGGTCTCCGACAATGCGGCCGCCGACGTCATCCTGCATCGCGTCGGCCTGGACGCGGTGCTCGCCGACCTGGCCGAGCTCGGTGCCGCGGACACCCGGATCGTCGGCGGTATGCGCGAGGTCCACGAACGGTTGCAGAGCGAGACCGGTACCAGCACGGTCGCCGAGGCGTTCGCGGTGCTCACCGATCCCGACGTCGAGGCGTCGGTGTCCGCCTATGACGCCGCGTACGCCAGCGCGTCGACCCCGCGCGACTGCACTGACCTGCTCGCCTCGGTCTGGGACGATCGTGCCGCTTCGGCACTGTCGTGCGAGTTCATCCGGTCGGCCATGCGCGCGCAGGTGCTCACCGCGCGGCTGGCCGCAGGGTTTCCGTACCGGCACGTGGTGGTGGCCGGCAAGACCGGCACCTTGGCGGCGATCCGCAACGAGATCGGAGTCGTCGAGTTCCCCAACGAGCATCCCGTCGCCGTCGCGGTGTTCACCAAGAGCGCACGGGCCGACCCATCGCTGCCGGCGGTCGACCGCGCCATCGGCGACGTCGCACACACGGTGGTCACCGAGTTACGAATGCCGCTGGATGCTCCGAGCATCCCGAATGGCCTGCGGCGATAGCGATTCGCTATCGCCAGGAGGCATGTCGGGACTTTGCGTCGCCCGCCCGGTCACGCTTGGCTGCAACCCATGACGCGTGCGGTGAGGGTTCTGGTGGTCTGCCTGGTCGTCGCAACCGTGGCCACCGGTTGCTTCCTCCGTTCGGATTCGCCCGACGATGTGCTCGATCGGTTCGCCGATGCCGTCGCTCACCGGGACATCGACGCCGCCGCGGCGCAAACCTCCGATCCAGTTGCGGCGGAGACGGCGCTGCGGTCGATGTTCGACGGGATGGGCACGCGGGCGGCCGTGCGGACGTCACCGCGCATCGTCGACGACAAACAGGTCACCGGCACCATCGACTACCACTGGATCATCCGCGGCACCCGCACCGCCGACTACCAGACGACGGTCGGTCTCGAGCGAGCCGGCGACGGGTGGGCCGTACGCTGGGCGCCGAGCGTACTGCACTCCCGTCTGCGTGACGGCCAGACGTTGTCGTACAGCGACGACATGGATTATCGGACGTCGGTACTCGACCGCAACGGGCGCCCTTTGATGACGTGGCAACCGGTGTCGTCGGTGACCCTGCAGCGTGCCCACCTCGATTCCGCCGACCGACTCGCGCAGGTACTGCGGGAGGTGGAGCCGAGCATGACCGGCGCCGACATCCGCCGTCAGTTCGCGACTTCCCCAGGGGACACGCAGACCGTCATCCGGCTACGCGGTGCGGATCTGGACACCGTTCACTCGGCTCTGGCCGGGGTCGACGGCGTGGACCTCTCCGCGCGAGGAGCGTTGCTGAGCGCGACCAAGACATTGCACTCCCCCGCCATGAGCGGACTGGAAGATGCATGGCGAGAATCGATCTCACGGACGGCAGGATGGTCGGTGAGCATCGTCGACGATGCCGGCACACCCACACATGTGATCAAACAGGTGGCACCACAGGATACTGTGCCGATCCGCACCGGCATCGACCGCGACATCCAGGAGCAGGCGCAGGTGGCGGTGCGATCGCAGCGTCGGCCTGCGGTGCTGGTCGCGATCGCGCCATCGACCGGCGAGATCGTCGCGGTCGCCCAGAATGAGGCCGCCGACAGATCCGGGGCCATCGCCCTGTCGGGGCTGTATCCGCCCGGGTCGACCTTCAAGACCATCACCACCGCATCCGGCCTGGAGGCCGACGCGGTGCGACCGCAGACGCCGCTGCCCTGCCCCGGTCGCACCACCATCGAGGGTCGTACGATCCCGAACGAGAACGACTTCGACCTGGGCACCGTGCCCCTGGCCACCGCATTCGCCCAGTCCTGCAACACCACCATGGGTGCACTCGCCAACCGCCTTCCCGACGACGCGTTGCCCAGAGCCGCACGTCAATTCGGGATCGGCGTCGACTACGTGATTCCGGGGATCACCACCGTCACCGGCTCGGTCACCACAGCCGCCGGCGCCGCGCAACGGGTGGAGAATGGTATCGGTCAGGGCACTGTGACGGTCAGCCCGTTCGGGCTCGCGGTGGCCGAGGCCAGCCTGGCACGCGGGAGAACCGTGACGCCGACGCTGATCGCCGGACGACAGACCACGGCGAACAGCCAACCGCAGACGATTCCGGCCGCGGTGGTCCGCGACCTGCGCGCGATGATGCGGCAGACCGTGACGTCGGGGACGGCGACTGCGCTGCGCGATGTCCCGGGCCTCGGAGGCAAGACCGGAACCGCCGAGTACGGCGACAACTCTCACCCGCACGGTTGGTTCGCCGGTATCGTTGGCGACCTCGCGTTCGCGGCGCTGGTGGTGGGTGGCGGATCGTCGAAGCCGGCCGTCGCGATGACCGGCGAGTTCCTTCGGCCGCTGATGCGATGATGCCGCGCATCAGTCGCGTATTCACGCGGCGGTGGATCTGCTCACGGCGCGCGGTGGTCATGGCTCCCTGACCAATGCCGACGACGATCAATGGGCCAGGTACAGAACGATTTCCGTCACGCCGGTGTCTGCCGTTCGCGACTCCACCGCGAACGGCACCTGATGATCGACGCCGACACCGAACGTGGTTACACCCTCGAACGAGCCGGCGAAAGCGATCTGCCGCAGAGTCTCATAGGTGTCGTCGGCGAGGAACCCGAACCCCGGAACAGGTTCGGATCGGCAACCGGAGCGAAGACAGAGAGCTGCAGGAACGCCCCGCCCT
This sequence comes from Gordonia sp. LMA484, assembly GCF_058129505.1. Lineage (NCBI taxonomy): Bacteria > Bacillati > Actinomycetota > Actinomycetes > Mycobacteriales > Gordoniaceae > Gordonia > Gordonia sp. LMA484. The sequence goes on along the minus strand of NZ_CM176700.1, from coordinate 5,745,235 downwards.
GCAGCGGGACCGGCCGGCCGGAGGCGTCCTGGGTGACCTGGGGGACGTATCGGGCCGAGAAACCGACGTCGGAGGTGGTGTCGGTTCGCACGACCACCTGGTCGAAGCAGTCACCGGCGCTCGGCGTCACGGTGTCGATGCCCCCGTCGGTGGTTGGGCTTCGTGGGGGTGCGGTGTCCTCGGCGGTGTTCCAGTCGGCGGGGTTCATCCCCTGGTCGGTGCAGTCGGCGGTCGGAAGTGATGAGGATGCGCTGGGAAGCGGAGCGATATCGGTGGCGACGCTCGATGCCGCGCTGGTTGCCGCAGTGCCCGATTGACCTGGGCCGGCGGGCTCCGAATCGCCACCCGACGTGCACCCACCCGCGAGCAGCACCGTGACCAGTAACCCTGCCGCTGTGGTGAGAATCCGTCGCGTGTCCATCTCGCTCTCCGTCTGCCATGTCCTTCGAGCGTAGGCCGTCGACCGCCTGCGACCTATCGGAACCACCCGGACTTGGCTCGATCGGAGCAGGTGCTGATCGGTATCGTCGGGACGTGGTCACCAGCTATTCCGAAGCAGCACCCGGTTCGCTGCACCCTGACCACGACTTCCTGGACAACCCAGCGCTCGCCGCGCTGACCGGACCTCACGCCGTGTTCGCGGAGCGATACGGCAACGCTGTGCGCTACCAGACGGATGTGTGCCCGATGGCGGCCCTCCCCGATGACCCGACGGAAGCGGACTGGGCCGCCGCGGCCACACTCGTCGGTTCCGGCCATTCGATGTTCTTGCCCGTCGTGACCGTCGCCCCGCCGGTCGGCTGGGGCGTGACGATGAGCATGCCGGGTGTTCAGATGGTGGCCGACGTCGTCGACGACGCCCCGGATGACGAGGCGGTGGAGCTCACCGCCGCCGACGTGCCCGAGATGATGGATCTGGTCCGGCGCACCGAGCCCGGACCCTTCCGGCCACGGACCATCGAACTCGGCAGTTATGTCGGCATCCGCCGCGACGGACGACTGGTGGCGATGGGCGGTGAACGACTGCATCTGCCCGGCTGGACCGAGATCAGTGCAGTGTGCACCGATCCCGAGTTTCGCGGTCAGGGATTGGCTACTCGCCTGATCCACGCTGTCGCACATGGTATTCGACTGCGCGATGAGTCACCGTTCCTGCACGCGGCCGCCACCAACACCGGTGCCATCCGGCTGTATGAGCAGCTGGGATTCATCGTGCGGCGTGAGGTGATGTTCCAGGTGTTCACGGCGCCGGGATAGGTGCGGATGACTCGACCCGTCCGCCGAAGGGATCGTCGTTGCGACTGCCGGCCATCGCCGTTCGGCATGTCGGGGTGCGCGTTCGCGCGTCAGGTGAAGATCTCCGACGACGCACGTTGGTGCAGCGACTGCAGGGTCGCGGCCTGCCGTTGGGCATGGTCGTCGTACGCGCGGAGCTGCTCGCGTGTCTGACGGTCGACGACGTCGTCGTCAAGCGCGAGCCCCAGTTCCCACATCGCCTTCTTGGCCAGCAGCAACGACCGCATCGCCTCGAGCGCCAGGACTCGGCGGAAATGCCCGCGGGTGGGCTTGAGCGGCGCGATCACGCGACGCGCGGCCGCCGTCACCGCGAACGTCGGGGGCACCCACCTCTCGGATAGTCCGCTCACCGAGGCCGCCCACTGTCGGGCGAATGTGGCCTCGTCGGCGAGTTCCTCCGGCAATCCGCCGAGCTCACCCTCCGTCCACGGATCACCGGCCAGTAGTTCGGCCAACCGGATGCCGGCAGCCGAGCCGATCAGGTGCATGCGTAGGTAAGTGGCGAGGAGTTGGCGTCGATAGGGGCTGATCTGCGTGACGTTCATCGGGGTGGGGTACCCAGGCGTGTGTGGATTGACACGCGTCGGTCTCCTGCCGCAGCCGACCCCGGACAGAGCTGCGAGCAGAGTACCCGGCTTGCGGGCCGCTGGCCGCCCGCTCCGATGTCAGCGACCTCGACAGAACTTTCACCTCGAGCTCGGGAGCATCTGGGATGGCTCAGACTCCGCTTTCAGGACTCCAACCCGGCAGTGAAGTCCCTGGTTCGGTCAGATCGCCAAGGTTTCCACAGAGCTGTCGAGGATCGGGACGTGCTGGGTCGTCCGCCGCCCAGGTCCGCTGTATCAGCGAAACCTGCCAATCACCAAAGACTTTGGTGCCAGGCACTATTGATGAGCCATGCTGGTTCTCAGGAGGCGCTTGCTCGCCGCGTTCAAAGGTCACCTTCATCACGCCTGGATTCCCCTCAGTTCCGTGTGGCGGATCGGACGCGGAGATCATCGGCGGGAACTCGCTGTCGGAAAAAGCATTTCGCCCAGCCGAACACACCAGAGCAGCCGCGGTGTTGCCTCCGGTCTCGTCGATACGCGCGACCTTCGCCCGGTAATCAATCGTGTGCTTCCTCGCGGGGCTTCCACTACCCTCGTAGCGCGACCTTGCATCAGGGTCCGCCAGCGCGTCACTGTACCCGGGGAAGCCGGCCGACGCGGAACCTTCGATCGTCGCAATTGCGTCCGACTCGAAGATGGCTCTCAAGAACGTGGCATCAGATGTGTCCAAGGGCATCGCGCCGTCATCGGACCATCTGACACGCATTCGGAGATTCTCGGGGCCAGTGCGGTTGGGCTCACTCTGGACTGGCGAGTCTTTACCCACCGACGGGTCCGGTTCACCATCACCGCAGGCGACAAGAAACAGCGCGCAGCAGACACCTGCAGCGACGATCGTCAATCCTCGTCTTGCATCAACGTGGCGCAGCATCGGCACTTCTCGGAGTCGCCTGGTCATCTCGATCAATCCGCGATCCGCCGACCGACTGATTGTCACCAGTCCTCCTACTCGCCAGATACGGCGGGCCAGCCGGGAAAAGACGGTCCCGGCGCAGTCAGGTCACCCAAGTCACCACACATCTGACCAGGATCCGGCTTTGTCGGATCTTCCTTTGCCCATGACCGCTGAATACTTGTGACCATCCAATCGCCAAATACATTGGCCTGCGGCATATCAGCGGGACCGTGCTGGTCTTCAGGTGGCGCGTCACCTGTCCGTACATAGTTGATCAGCATCACTCCGGGATTGGTCTCGCTGCCGGTCGGCGGGGATGATGGCGACAGGGTTGGAGGAAAGGTGGTGGAAGAGAAGCCGCTACGCCCCGCCAGGCATACATAGGCAGAAGCCCGGTTGTCACCACGGGCTTCGATCACTGCAGCCTTGGCACGGTAGTCGTAAGTATGCTTCAAGTACCGACCGCCGAATGAGGAATAGTCCTCGAGCAGCGCATCATCCGATATAGCAGCAGCGTAACCCGGGTATCCGAAATCAGCACTCGACATCATCTCTGAAAGAAAGTCGGATTCGGTGACGCCCCGGATGAACGTTGCATCGGACGAGCTGAGAGAAACCGATCCCCTATCGGACCATCGAACCCGAAGATGTACGTTCTCGGGCAATGAGTTGTGTGGGCGCCGCGTCGATGGCGAATGGCTTGGGCTCTCAGAAGGTGACGCCGGGGAGCAACCGAGCATGGTCGCCAATCCCACTGCCAGACAAGCACTGACCGCGAACGCTCGACGCGATCTAGCGAGGTGGCCCATCGGCCTCTTCCGGCTCTGCCTGGACGCTCTGGTCAACTCGTGTTCCCCCGCTCTCCTCCGAATAGTTCTCTTGAAACGCCATCTTGTCGTAGCCCAGTGGTGTGGAATCGATGAAAACGCTGAACAGCGAAATGGCTTTCCTATCAGGCTCTCGTCCGAGGATGAGCAATTCGAGAGCCGTTCTACAGGAACAGAATATCAGTCGTCTCGCAACATGCCGATCCTGGGAGAGCGGGGCGTATGGGGGATGGATGTGGGAGTGACCGGGGCAGAGCTTGGCCGTTGGCCAAGCCTATGGAGAAGGCCAACCCGGATACGAACGCAACGCGTCTGCGGCCGGTGCCATTCGGCCACATTCCTTCACTGGATTGGGCTTGTCCGGGTCTCCGTCCTTCCAGGTACGTTGAATCTTTGTGATCCGCCATCCTCCAAACACATTCGTGGATGGCATGCTCGCCGGCCCGCGTTGATACCCCGGAGGGTTTGCCCCGCCAGGAACAAAGGAGATCAGCACCACCCTCGGGCCTGATGCCGTGACTCGCTTAGTCGCTTGCATCGATTGCGGCAGCTCAATCCGCTCCATAAGACAAACACGCGCACGCTCGCCGGAGCCATCCCGCTCAACCCCAGCTATCTTGGTGCGATAGTTGTATCCATACCAGAGGTACATGCCGCCCCCGTCGTCGTAACGACTCATCGCCGACTGGTCTTGTAGCGCATTCAGATAGCCGGGAAACGCCAATTCTGGGTCGCCGGAAACTGAGGCGATGAAGTCCGACTCGTACGCCGCTCGTATGAAGGTCGCGACAGGTTCATCCAAATCAACTGCGCCGTCGGTACTCCAAACTACGCGCAGACGGAGTCCGGCACGGGAATCATCGGCGGCATCCGACGAAGCTGGCGCGGATCGACTGATATCTCCTTCCGATGGGCTGCCACAACCTGCAATCGCTGCCGCAAGAATTAGAGGAATTGTGATCGCAAAAATGTATCGTACACATCTATTTAGGTCCACTACTGGCATCATCCGGTTCTGGGTGGTTGGTATAGTCGATGCGTGGCCCTCCGCCGAGCGCCCCCGCATTGTCGGTGAAGTCGTTCTCTTTATCCCCCAGTTCGGTCAAATCAAAGAAACTCTGGAAACGAATTGGATCTGCTGATGCCTTTTCCCAATCCAAATCTCCATTCTCATTAAAGAAGTCAATGGGCAACCCGCCATCAGCGTGCCACGAGTGGTTGACTAACTCCTGATGGTCTTCAAGGTACGGTTTCAACATTGTGTAGGTCCTTGGCAAGCCTTCAGTCAGCCCGCGATGCGTTTCGTGATAGTTCTGAACCTGTGAGTCCCACGGTTTGATTTCTGCAGGATCACCGGGCGGTGGGCCGAGTTCCAGGCTCTTGACCGACGGTCCTGCAATAGTGGCGGCCTCGGACAGACCCGGGACTCCGGACCCCTGCAAAAGTCCCAGCACACCATCGATCTCATCCGATCGGCGAGTGTAGTCGACAGTATTGTTCCACTGATAATTTTCACCCAGGGTCCGGTCCATCTGGTCGATACCAGTCTCGACAGCTCGGTGGAGTTGACCAGCTGGAATACCTAACCCGGATTGCGCCGGGTTAGCACCGAACTCATGCCCGATGTAGTTCTCCCACGCGGACGAGCTGTGAACAAGCATGCCGCCGGCAGTTCCATCGGTGGCCAGCACGCCGAATACCTTCGAGAAGTCATCAACACTCCCGAGACGATCCGCGTGCGAGCTGACCAGCATCGAGTCTGGAAGATCGAAATAGTTGCCGATGAAAGGGGTCGTACTCCGCGCGATTGTCTGGGCCAGCTCCGGATTCAATTGTCCGAATGTGGTGTAGGTGCGTTCCCCCGCAGTGATTGTCATGAGGTCGTGGCTGTGGTTGACCATCGTGTCCGCCAGCGCGGACATCGATCTACCCGCCAAGACACCCTCATGGCCGGCGCTGCCGGCAGAATCACCTAGCCAACTCACCACCGACTTCGCGCCGAGCTCGTCGGGTTCCCACTTCGTCTCCAGCAGGTCGAGCACGTGACTGTCGGCGTTATAGTGACTGCCGGGGGTGACAGTGACATTCATGTTGTTGCCGGTGAGGAAATCCGTCACCGCTTGGTGATCGCCAGAGCCGTTGTGGAACATCGCATCAACGGTCTGACGGAGTTCACCCTCATCGATCCGATGGTCGTAGCTCCCGTAGTAGTTGCCCGATCCGCGGGGTCCGAGCCCGCTACCGATCTCCGAGGCCTGCTTGAGCAGGCCACAATCGATGTCGGCCCCGAGACGCAGTCCCTGATCGCTGCGGCTCAGGATGCCGTTGAGCGAACGGAAGTCATCCAGACGGGGCACATCAAGGTACGACTGGATCGTGGGCCCGACAACCGCAGTGTCGATGCGAGTCGGCTTGTCCTGCAACAGAGTCCGGACGCCGACCGGCATCTGTCCCACGCCGCCCCTCTCGCCCGCGAGCGTCTGTAGGTTGGGCATCGACATCAGCCGAAGTGCGTCGCCGAGCTCGCCCGGGTCGCGCTGATCGAGGTCTTCCATCTCTTGCAGACTCACACCGTCGAGACCTCGCATCAACGATTTGAGGTAGTCGAACTGGCCTTGCGACATGTAGGCGGGCCGGCCCTCGCGCAGGGCTTCCAGTTGCTCAGGCGTCAAGGTTGTGGCGGCATGTAGTCGTGCGAGCTGCTCGCTGGTCGCACTGCCTGACCGCAATGCCTGCAGGTCTGTCGCAGCCTGCCCACCCAACAGTCCAGCGGCCACCGGTGCGATCGAGCCGATTTCTCCGTTTGCTGCCCGAACGGCGGTCGCGCAGGCTGTGTCGGCTGCTTCGAGCTCGTGTGCCAGCCGGGTCAGCCGGACCGTGGCGTTCCTGGCCTCCTCCGCACGCTGTCGCTTCAACTCGGCGATCCGCGCCTGTTCGTCGCTGTCCCCGGCCGCGAACGCTTCGGCCAGCCCGTACTTGTACCCGTCGGTCACGGTCCAGTTGTCGGCCACGTCATAGCCGGCCGCCTCGAGATTGCGCGCCGACGACTTCAGATCGGCGACCATCGGCGTCATGGCAGCCTGCCCATCGGTCAGTGCGGTCCGCAACGTCGCGACGGCATCGCTGACCCGGTGCATCTGCGTCTTCTCGCTGTCGGCACGTCCGGTCGCATCGGCCCGGGCCTGGCCATGCCAATTCAGCCCGTGGATCGTCCGCTGGATCGAGTCGGCCGCACGACTGATGCCATCGCTCACCGGAGTCAGCGAGCCGGCGAGCTCACCGAGTTGGCTCAGGTCGGCGTGTTCGACCACGGTTCGTGTCATCTGTGTCATGAGCTCAGGCGTCGGGGTCCTTGTTCAGGTCTCCGACAGCGCGTAGCCGACGTGCCGCGATGACATCGGCAGACGTGAGCGAATGAGCCCCGGTTCGCAGAGCGTCCGCGAACTGTTCGCACCTACCGGAGATGGTTGCCAAGGTCTGTCTGACGGCATCAGCAGAGTGGCTCATCGCTTCGGAGGTCTCGAACCCCGTCAGACCACTCGCAGCCCCGTTGGGACTCGGAATACCTGGTAGTGAGCTGGCAAGCGAGCTGAATGAGCCCGATCCCAGGCCCTTCACAGAACTGCCAAGTTCAGCGATCGTCGATCCCGCGGCCTCTAACTCAGCCGGATCGACCTGCACGTTCGGTGTCGTCATCTGCCCCCGCCAGTGTTCACACACGTGTTTATCCGTTTCGCCAATATAGGACGCACCGCATCTGTGTTCGGTTCCGGGGAGTCCGCCGTGATGCCGGTCACAAAACGTGGCCGTGTCGAGCGCGATGCGCTGACCGGCTCGCATCAACCATCGGGCCCAGGCGATGGAAATCGGCGCGCACATGGGCTCGACCGCCACACAATATCCCGATGAAGACCGACTTCAAGACCCTCGACTCCTACAAGGCCAAACACGACGAGTTCCGGGTCCTCGACATCCCTCCCATGCAGTACCTGATGGTGGACGGCCACGGGGACCCGAACACGGCGGCGGACTACGCCAAAGCCATTCAGGCGTTGTACCCGGTGGCCTACCGGCTGAAGTTCACGAGCAAGAACGACCTGGACAGGGACTACGTCGTACCGCCGCTCGAGGCTTTGTGGTGGGCCGCCGACATGGAGTCGTTCACCACCAATCGGGACAAGTCGCAATGGGATTGGACGGTCATGATCATGACACCGGACTGGATCGATCAGCCGATGGTCGACGCCGCGATCGACGCCGTCGCGGCCAAGGACCGGCCCGCGGCGCTCGGCAAGGTGCGCCTGGGCACCATGTCCGAGGGCCGCTGCGTCCAGACACTGCACATCGGCTCGTACGACGACGAGACACGAATCCTCGAACGCCTCCACCGCGAGTTCATCCCCGATGCCGGTCTGCGGATGACGGGCAAGCATCACGAGATCTATCTCAGCGATCCGCGCCGCGTCGAGCCGGCGAAGCTGCGGACAATTCTGCGGCAGCCGGTGGTGGATGCGTGAGGGTCTCGAGACCACTCGCTACCACCACTTGCCCGGACGATCACCCCCGCAGATGATCGACCTCATTGACCGACAGCACTTCGCGGTATCCGTCCCCGTCTGCTCGAATCCGCGTCACCGACGTGTAGTGCGGGTCGGTGAAGAATGTCCTTGCCGCGCCGATCACTTCGGCCAGACAGACGTTGATGACGCCACCATGGCAGACCACGGCGGCCACGCCCTCGGCGTCAGCGTCGATCGCTGCGTCGAATCCCGCGAGGACCCGCGCCCGAAAAGCGGCGGGGTTGAACGAGTTGACGCCGACGCGTCCCGCATTCATGTCACGCCAGAGGGCATGCCGCTCGGTATAGGCGTCGAGATCCAGCCCATAACTGGTCCAGCCCCGATCGAGTTCCGCGAGACGCTCATCGACGACACCGTCGATCCCCAGCGCCTCCGCCACGAAAGCCGTCGTCCGCGCGGCCCGTCGCATCGGGCTGGTGATCACCCGGCCGACCGTTCCGTAACGACCGTCGGCGAGCGCGTGGGCCAGTCGTTTGGCCTGTTCCTCACCCGCTGGGGTGAGATCGGGGTCGGCCCCGGCGGGATCGGCGAGATGGAAGGGTTGCGCGTGGCGGATCAACAGCAGCTCCATGCGCGGGCGTCACCCCACGCCCAAGGCGAGTGTCACGTTGCGCAGCGCTGCAACCGATCTCCAGTCGATGACCGCGGCACAGTTGCGTTCCAGCAACGCGAGGATCAGCCGATTCACCACAGGGTTGTCCGGGAGGACGTCCAGCGCGGCGAGTGAGATGTACAGCCCGCTGAGCACCTGAATCTGGTAATCCGATGTGGCGGTGGCCAAGTCGTAGCCGGTCGCACGTTCACCGAAGACCTCGACATACCGCCGGATGAGTCGCAGCTCGTGGGCGCGGCGATCGGCGACGTCGACGCTACCCGACATGAAGTAGCCGACGTCGTACATCGGATTCCGCAGCCCGGTGACCTGCCAGTCGATGATTATGGCGGCGATGTCGCCACCGGATTGATCGAAGAGGACGTTGTCGACTCGCGGGTCGCCGTGGGTGAACGTCAGCCGCCGGTGCGGGAGGAGATGCCAGTCCCGTACCAGGTCGGTGGCCTCTTGAATCGCCTCCAGCGATTCGGGAGGCAGGTCGTCGGCGAAGCGCTCCAGAGCGATTGCGGCGCCTCGGCCCGCCGCGTCTGACCAGTAGTCGCATACGTCGGGTAGCCGGATCATCCAGCCATCGGCGGTCTCGTCGGTGAGGGGGAAGTACGCGGAGTGCAGGCGGGCCAGTTCGACGATGACAGCCTCGGCAGCGTCGGGGCCTGCGCCGGCCACCTGATCCCCGGGCGTCGACGAGGTGCTGAGGTCCTCCATGACCAGGTTGATGGTGGTCTCATCGCCGGTCACCCAGTACTTCAACGGGATACGGCAGGCGTGTCGCTCACTGATGGACCGATAGGCGCCGATCTCGCGATGATAGGCACCGCTGCGGAGTCCGTGGGCGTGGACGTCGGCGTTGCTGGGCCGGAGTTTGACCACCAACGCCGGTGGTGCGTCACCGGGTTCGCCGGCGTAGTCGACGGCCACCCGGACGGTGTCGCTGACGTTGCCTGCGCCGATCGGGGTCACCGCGACACCGGTGACGGTCGCATCGGGAATCCCGGAGTGGCGCAGAACCGATTGAATCCATGCGTCGTCGATGTCGTCGACGACCTCGATCAGTCGGGGTTCCGGGGCGACGGAGGGGTCGGCTCCGCTGATGTCTGTGCTCATGACCATGACCCTTCGAAGTAGTTGGAGTTCCAGACGTCGGTGATGACGCCGCCGGATGCTTTGAAGATCTCTATGCCGCAGAGTTTTTCGCCGGTTGCACGTCGTTCCGCATTCCAAGTGAGCGAGGCGAACGAGTCGTCGCCGACCAGGGTGACGATTGTGAAGTGTGGGTCGTGAGCGGCGAGATCCTTGGTGATCCTCTCGATCTGCTCGGCCCGCGTGAGATTTGTGACCTCACCCGCGGAGTGCCGCGCCATGGGTTCGCCGCAGATCTCATGCACGAGGTCGCCGTTCTGGGCGTTGTAGAGTTCGAAGAGGTACCGCTCGACGAGACGTGTGGGGCTGTCGGACATGTGTTCTCCTGGGGTCAATGCTTCTCAGGCGTCGACGAAGAAGTCGAGGTCGACGGGCTCTGCTCCGCCGTAGACCGAGATGTCTCGGACACCGGCGGCGGTGATGACGTCGGCGTCGATCAGGCACTCGCCGGTCTCCGAGGTCGGCCGCGCGAGGACGAACGCCGCCGCGTCGGCCATGATCTGCGGATCGCGGGCATGTCTGGTGCCCTCCGCGCCACCGAGCAGATTCTGGACGGCTGCGGTGGCGATGGTGGTCTGCGGCCACAGACAGTTCGCCGCGATCCCGCGATCGGCGAACTCGGCCGCGAAGCCGAGGGTGAGCAGGCTCATGCCGTATTTCGCGAGCATGTAACCCGGGAACAATCCGAGCCAGTCCGGCGACATGTTCAGCGGCGGTGAGAGCGTCAGGATGCGCCCTCGATCCGAGTCGGCCAGATGCGGTAGGCAGGCCTGGGTGAGGGCGAAGGTGCCGCGGGAGTTGACACTCTGCATGAGATCGAAGCGCTTGAGCGGTAGGTCCGGGGTCTTCGACTGGTTGAGCACACTCGCGTTGTTGATGCAGATGTCGATCCCGCCGAAGCGGTCGACGGCGGTGTCGACGGCGCGCTGGATGTCATCGCCGTTGCGCAGGTCGCCGACCACGCCGATCGCCTTTCCGCCCGCACTCTCGATCTCGGCGACCGCGCTGTGGATGGTTCCGGGGAGCCGCGGGTCAGGAGCGTCGGTCTTGGCGAGCAGCACGATGTTGGCGCCCCGGTGGGCCAGGGTGCACGCGATGGCCAGCCCGATGCCACGACTTCCGCCGGAGATGACGACGGTGTGGTCGGCGAAGGCGTCCGCGGGCAGCAGTGTCCGGATCTGTGATTCGACCATGGGCGGAACTCATACTTTCTGTGGTTGTCTGGTGAACGCGGCAACGGTGGAGGCGAGCTCGGTAGGCGTCGCGCCGTGCATGATCACGCCGTCGACGCCGAGGTCGAACTGGTTGCGGACGAGGTCGGCGCAACGTTCGGGGGTGCCGGTGGCGGCGCAGTCGAGCCATTCGTCGGGCACGACCGTGCGCAGCCGGTCGAACGTCGCGGTGTCACCCACCGCGTCGGCCCACCCGGGCAGTTCCTGCACGACGTCGGACGCCCGGAACCGTTCCAGCGCCACAGGGTCCCAACGGTTGGTCTCGACGAGCAGATCTCCGTACACCTGCAGGTACGTTGCAATCCGGCCGACGGTCTTCTTCAGGAAGGTCTGCTCGTCGATCTCGTCGGACACCGTGGCGTAGCACGACCACACCTTGACGGCCGCCGGATCGCGTCCGGCCTGCTCGGCCGCATTGCGGATCTCCTTGACGACCCGTGCGGTGGTGTCGTCGGAGAAGAAGGTGTGCAGTACCACCATGTCGTATGCGCGTCCGGCCAGCTGCAGGGTGCGTGACCCGAAGGCCGTGGTGCACAGCGGGATCTGCTCGTCGAAGGTCGGGTCCAGGGCCAGCTTCGGGAAGCGCCCGAGTGGGCCGTCGTAGTCTCTGATGACCTCGCCGCGCCACAACCGTCGCATGAGGTGGGCGAACTCCTCCATCTGTTCGGTCGTTGTCTGGCTCAATCCGAGGCCGGCGATCTGGGGGCGCAGGCCGCGGCCGATGCCGAGGGCGAAGCGGCCACCGGTCAGTCGATGCATGGTCGTCGCGAATGCCGCGGTGATCGCCGGGTGGCGCGTGTTAATGTTGGTCGCCGCGGTGGTGATGCCGATGGTCGACGTCGTGGCGCCGGCGGCGCCCGAGAGTGCGCACGCCTCTTTGACATTCAACCGTTCGGAGATGAACGCCTGGCCGAGGCCCATCGACTCGGCGAGAGCGAGTTCGTCGAGCATGTCGCGTGGCGATTCGACGTGGCCGCCCAATGTGTAGAAGCCGAGCCGATCGGTGCCGATGTCGGAGCGCTCAGACATGGGCCACCTCCCCGGCGATCTGGAGCATCACGTCGAGTGCGCCATGGTCTCGCGCGTGGGCCAGGGAGTTCGCGACCATCGAGACGAACAGGTCATCGCCACGGTCGGTCCGGGCGACGAGCATCGCGGCGGCCACCCCGATCACAAAGTTCTGGAAGGTACCGACCGCGAAGTGGCTCCGCAGATCGTCGGCGGTGTAATCGGTGACGCCCTGCGCGGTCAGCTCATCGTGGTACGCGCGCATCAGGTCGGCTTCGTGGGCGCGGCGTGTCTCGGTGTCGAGGGCACCGCCGATGAAGTAGGCGATGTCGACGGCGCCGGGCGCGAAGATGACCGTCTGCCAGTCCAGGACGACGAGCGGGACGTCGCCGCCGGCGGCATCGAAGAGCACATTGTCGGGACGGAAGTCGCCGTGCTGCACGGTGAACGGCGCAGCCCGTAGTGCGTTGTAGTAACCGCGGATGTTGTCGGTGAAGGACTGCCCGAGTTCGAGGTCGTCGTTGCCGAGTCTGTCGGCGTAGCGCTCGCGGAATCCTGACCACCAGAGCGGCATCATCTCGGCGAAGCGCTCCCAGTAGGTGTCCGAGATGTCGAGCCACGGGTTGCCCACCAATTCGGCCGATCCCCAGAACGGGGCGTGGAGTCGAGCAGCCTGACGGACCGCGAGTTCGGTCTCCGCGATAGTGCAGCCCATGAGTTGGTCACCCTGCCGGGCGGGACTCAGATCCTCCAGCAACAGAATGAATTCGGTGTTGTTCGAATCGATCTCGGCATGATGACACGAGGGGACACGGACATCGACGCGCGGGGCGATCTCCTGGTAGAACCGCACCTCACGCAGGTAGTTGAGCTCGGTGCGTCCGGCCGACCGACTCCGCTCGTCGTCGGAACTGAGCTTGGCAACGAATGACGCAGGGGCCGTGGTGGGTCCGGAATAGGTGGCTCGGATCTGCACGCTGTCGGCGACCTGACCGGTGCCGATCGGGCTGCTCTCGACGGCGGTGACCGACACGGTGTCGGCCAGCAGCCCGTCGCGGTGGAGGATGTCGTCGAGCCAGGTGGCGCAGACGTCAGATGCATGCATGCGGAACTCCCGGTTAGGTGGCAGGGTTGAGCACCCGACACTGGGTGCCGTCGGCGAAATGTCGGGTTCTGTCGGCGAGATTGAGGGTTCTTTCGGCGACGGATCGGGTTCTGTCGGCGAGATTGAGGGTTCTGTCGACGACGGATCGGGTTCTGTCGACGAGATTTCGGGTTCTGTCGGCGAGATTGAGGGTTCTGTCGACGACAGATCGGGTTCTGTCGACGAGATTTCGGGTTCTGTCGGCGGGTGGGGTGGATCGGCCGGCCCCGGGATCCAGGGGCATCCGGGGCCGGCCGGGCTTCGATTCCCCACGCTCGGCGGAGGCTTCGCGGCCCTCGCCTTCGTGATCGGCCTCAGACGAGGGTGACGGTGCCGGTCGTGCCGTCGACCTCGACGATCGCGCCGTCGGTGATTCGTTTGGTCGCATCGGTGGCCGAGACGACACACGGGATGCCGAGCTCGCGGCTGACGATCGCGGCGTGCGAGAACGGCGCACCGACGTCGACCACGACGGCCGCGGCGGCGACGAACAGCGGTGTCCAGGACGGGTCGGTGATCGGAGCGACGAGGATGTCGCCGGGTTCGAGTGCCGACGGGTCGTCGGGGCTGGTGATCACCCGTGCGCGTCCCTTGGCAGTTCCGCCGCAGGCCGGCACGCCGGTGATGGTCTCCCCTACACCCGCCACGGTGGCCGAACTATCCGAGCGCAGAGCCCATTCCACCACCGGCGGCGGTGTGCCGTCGACGACGAACGGTGGCTTGCGGTCGAACAGGTCGAGGTAGCTGCGCTCGCGCTCGGATACCGTGGCCGTGTAGTCCGCCGGGTTCTGAATGAAGTCGGGTAGTTCCGAGGCAAACAACATGAACACCTGTCGGGGCGATGCGAGCGCACCCTTCTCGGTATAGCGGCGACCGAGTTCCAGTCCGGACAGACGGATCTCGTGCATCAGCATCGCCGCGGTGGTCCGGCCCCGTTCGCGCCCGCGCATCCATAGTGCCGACGCATTCAGGACCGCCTCGAACTGGGCCGACGCATCTGCGTCGGCGGCCAACATCTCGCGGATGGCCGCTACCGCCTCGTCGCGTTGTGCGGACCGTTCGGCCGCCTTCGCCTCGGGCGCTTCGCTCTCCGAGACACTGCGCATACGGTCGAGGGTGGCCAGCGCGAGGTCGGGATCCACGCCCCAGGTGATCGCCCGGATCTCCCACTCTGCAGGCCCGCGGAAATCCCAGTCGGCGAGGAACTGGTCCAGCTCGGTTCGGAACTCCTGTACTGCAGACGAATCCGACTTCACGAGCTTCGCGTACAGACCCTTGGTGCCGGAGTCGAACAGGGCCGCGATGTCGGGATGTTGCGCCAGACGGCTGAGCTTCCACATCCCGAGTGACGGGCCGGCAGAGTCGACGTTGCCGAGCCCGGCCACCAGCGTCAACGCCTGCTCGGGTTTGCCGACCGCCTCGGCAAGTTGGGCGATGGCGCCCAGCCCGACCCCACTCTTGAGGCTGGCCTCGATGTGATGCTTGAAGAGTCGGCGCAGCAGGACCTCGAACGAGTGCATCCGGTCGATGAGCTGGGCATCGGTAAGGGTGCCCAGATCCGGTCGGGTCCGGCGGACCTCCTCGACCTCGACACGATCGGCGTCGTAGGCAGCGAGATCGGTGGCGCCGAGCACCTGTTCAGCCAGCCACGCACCTGCCTTGGCCTCGTATTCGGGATTTTCGTCGAAGTCCCGCTTCTCGCTCTCGTAGCTGGGAATGCCCGGCATGTCGCCGAAGTACTGAAGGTCGACGGCTTCTGCCGACATTCCCGGTACCCGGACACCGAACAGCCGCATCAATGACATGTTGATGTACAGGTAGCTGCCGAACGCGGGAAGAATGTTGAAGTCGACGGTCTCGTCGTAGAGATCCGAATCCCAGACTCCGCACGCGACGAAGGCATCCCGCCACCCCGGCTCGAGGCAATGTTGGAACCCCAGCGATGCGTTCAGCGGGGTGATCGGATCCGGGAAGATCTCACCGACATTCGCGCGTGAGTACAGCGGGAAGAGCTTCGAGGTGTCATCCATGAGGGGCCAGTCGGTCATCTGGCGGCCTCCTTCCGTGTCGCGGTGAGTTCGGTGGTGCCGCATCTTCGTCATTCCGACAGCTCGCTGATTAGCGAACGTTGAGTCACATTATTGTGTGATGCCCCTCACTCTGTCAAGATGGTCTGACGTGCTGTTTCCATTACCCAGCTCCAGTTTGGCGTTCTACGGCGATCTGTTCGCTGGACAATCTTGTGACGAGTGAGTCACTATCGATGTGAGGGCGATTCCGCCCGGGAGGAGTCGATGATGCGTGTACTGGTCACGAACGACGACGGGTACGACTCGGTTGGCCTGGTCGCCGTGGCCCGGGCGCTGCTCGCGGACGGCCATGATGTGACCGTCGGCGCGCCCCTGACCGAGCGCAGTGGCAGCGGCAGCTCACTGGGAACCATCGAGGACGGCTCGCGAATCCCCTTGTTCGAAAAGCGGATCGACGAACTCGGTGACACGCCGGTGTTCGCGCTCGATTGCCCGCCCGCGCTCGCCGCGATCGCGTTCTGCTCCGGAACCTTCGGCCCACCTCCGGAATTGGTGGTCAGCGGCATCAACCCCGGGCACAATACGGGCCGATCCGTGTTGTTCTCCAGTACCGTCGGCGCCGTGTTGGCCGCCCGTGTCGCCGGCGTCAGCGGACTCGCGATCAGTACCGGTTTCGCCCCCGGACATCGATTCGACACGGCCGCCGAGGTGACCCGAGGTTTGGTCGATTGGTTCACGGCACGCGGCGACTCGACTGCGCCGCTGACCCTCAACGTGAATGTGCCGGATCTCGATTATGCTGCGCTGCAGGGTGTTCAGGTCGTCGATCTCGGCGCCAAGAGTATGTTCACGTTGCGTGTCGTGCGGACAGACGACGACCTGGTGCTGCGCCGGGTGGAGCGGTCGTCCGGCTTCCTCGCGGGGACTGATGGCGCTGCGGTTGCCGACGGATATGTGTCGGTGACCCCGTTGAGTTCGGTGGGCGCGGACCTGGGAGCGCTCAGCGGCGACGTGCCGGAGTTGGTGGCGGGAATTCGTTGAGCGCACGCCCACCCCGAGCCTGAGAGGGTCGGGGTGGGCGGTGGCGAACCGGACGCGAGCGGCTACTCGTCGTCGGAACCGCGTTCGCGGCCGACGGTGAGCAGGAGGTCCTGGTGCAGTTCCATCCAGATGTCGTGGTAACTGTCATACATCGGCCGCGCGAAGGCGGCGTTGTCGCCGTTGCGGACCTTGGCCAGCGCATCGTCCAGACGGTCGCGATAGCGGGCCCAGCGGGGCATGTCGGTTGATGCGGTGGTGAGGATCTCGACGATCCGTTGGTGTCGGTCGGACAGGTCCCCGACGACCGAGGCGTCGTAGTCGGCGTCGGTGTGGTCGTTGGGGGTGGTGTCGTCGCGCATCTGCCAGGCGCCGCAGATCTGTTTGAAGTCGGTGTTGATGGGCAGGAATGCCTCGTACAATGCCGTCACCGCCCGGATCTGCGTGTCGTCCAGGCCGTGCTCGCCGCGCAACTCCACGTACTTCTCCCGTCCGGCCGGGGTGAGCATCGTGCCTGCCATCCGGCCCTCACGGCGCATGGCCCAACCGGCGTCCACGATCTCGCCGACGACGGACGCGAGGTCGTCGACCGAACGTCCGGTCATCGCGGCGAGTACGGCATCGGATGTGAGTCCCTTGACCCGCAAGGCGTGCATCACTTCGACGAGATCGTTGTCGGTGGTGGTGGTCATACTCTCTCTCCTTGTGCAAAACGTGCTGTAAGACTTCGCTTGTCGAGCTTTCCGGTGGTCAGGCGAGGCAGGTCGTCGGTGAACTCCACCACGCGTGGTGCCTTGAAGTGTGCGAGACGGCCCCGGCAGAACTCGATGAGGTCTCGCTCGGTGAGCACCACGCCCGGGCGGGTCTCGACGACGGCCTTCACCGATTCACCGAATTCCGCATCGGGGATGCCGATCACGCCGACGTCGATCACGTCGGGGTGACTCAGCAGTACCTCTTCGATCTCCTCGGGATAGATGTTCACGCCGCCGGAGATGATCATGAATCCCTCGCGCCCGACGAGATACAGGTAGCCGTCGTCGAGGTAGCCGATGTCACCCATCTGGCGCAGGGCCGGTGTGTTGCCGGCGCTGTCGTAGGTCTGGGGTGTGGTGCTCTCGAAGCACACTCGCCCGCGTACGCCCTCGACTGCGGGCGCGCCGTCCGCATCCACGATGCGCACGCGCGTGGAGCCGAGGGGGCGCCCGACCGATCCGGGGTGACTGCGGACCTCGTCGGGACCGATATACGTGTGCCCGTAGCCTTCCGAAGCCCCGTAGTACTCGTGCAGGATCGGCCCCCACCAGTCGAGGATCTGGTCCTTCACATCCACGGGGCAGGGTGCACCGGAGGTGACAGCCACCCGATGGGTCGGCGACAGCTCGACACGTTCCCGTTCGGGCAGACGCAGTAGCCGCACGAGCATCGTCGGCACCCATTGGGAGTGGGTGACGTGGTGTCGGACGATCGCCGTCATCGCGGCCGCGGCGTCGAATCGTTCCATGCATACGACTGTTCCGCCGGCGGCGAGGGTGATCAGCGCAAAGGTGAAGGGGGCGGCGTGATAGTTGGGTGCCGGAGACAGCAGGCGCGTGGCCGCATCGATACCGAGTTTGTCGACGAGTCCGGAATGCCGCCGCGGTGCGTCGGCGGGGTGCACGCCGAGCAGGTCTTGCGCGAAGCGCTTGGGCCGGCCGGTGGTGCCGCCGCTGTAGAGGACGCGCGCTCCGAGGAGTTCATCGGCGATCGGGGTGACCGGTTGCCCGGCCAGCGCGTCGGCGAAGGTCACGAAGCCGGGATGAGGGCCGTCGGCGCAGATCGTGACCGCGGAGGTGGCGGGACTGCCGTCGACGGCCTCGGCCACGGCGTCAGCCACGGTCCTGCTGGTCACGATCGCCCGCGGGGCCGCTTCGTCGAAGAGGGCGGCCAGCTCGGCCGGCTTCAGATGCCAGTTGACCGGCGTGACATACAGCCCGCTGCGCATGCCGGCTGCCATCACAACCGGCCAGTGGATGTTGTTCTCCATCGCGATCAGCACGGTGTCTCCGGCCGCGACGCCGTGCTCCCGCCAGAAGTGGGCCAGTTGATTCGACCGTTCGTCGAGCTCGCGGTAGGTGATCGACTGCCCGGAGCCGGCCATCACGAACGCGACGGCGTCGGGTCGGTCGGCGGCGATGGCTGGTGGATACACGGCACTCCAATTGCGAATGGTCAGTCACTTTGGGGACCGGCCCGCCAGGCCCGTACCTCGTGGTGACGCGTTCAAGATTGTTTTACTTTTGTGGTTCACAGCACACCATAGTCTATGATTTAGTGAAAGGGCAGTCGCAAACCAGATTCCTCCGAGCATCACCCCGGGAGCCGAGATGACAAGCGTCGAGAGTATCGACCTCATGGACCTACGGCCCTTCGCCGCCGGCACCGACCATGAGCTGTTCGCCCACCTGCGCGACAACGACCCGCTGCACTGGAACGCCGAACCCGACGGCCCCGGGTTCTGGTCGGTCACCCGCTACGACGACGTCAAGGCGGTCGCGTCCAATCATGAGGATTTCACCGTCACGCAGGGCACTCAGATCGCCAGCAGACGGGCCGAAGGGGAAGGCGCCCGCAGCATCCACCACGTCGACCCGCCGGAGCACGGACCGTTGCGCGGCATCGTCACGCCCCATGTGCGGCCGGTGAAGCTCAAGTCCTTGGAGAAGGACATCGCCGCCGTCATCGACGGTCTGCTCGACGACACCACCGGGCGCACCGATATCGACTTCGTCGCCAACGTCTCGTCGCAATTACCGCTCGTGATGATCGGCCGCCTGCTCGGCGCGCCGCTGCAGGACTGCCCGAACCTGCTGCGCTGGACCAATCAGATGGCCAGCGAGGATCCCGACTATTCCGAGGGGCCGCAGACGGCGATCGCAGCGCGCGACGAGGTGTTCGGCTACTTCCGCGCCCTGGAGAACTGCGCCGCGAGTGCCCGGCCGAGGACCTGGTGAGCGTGCTGACCGCCGCCGAACTCGACGGTGTCCCGCTCTCGCGCGGGTACCTGGACGCGTACTACCTGATCCTGATGGTCGCGGGCAACGAGACGACGCGAAACC
This sequence comes from Gordonia sp. LMA484, assembly GCF_058129505.1. Lineage (NCBI taxonomy): Bacteria > Bacillati > Actinomycetota > Actinomycetes > Mycobacteriales > Gordoniaceae > Gordonia > Gordonia sp. LMA484. The sequence continues at coordinate 5,725,726 of NZ_CM176700.1, read as the reverse complement.
TGCTGTCCGGCGGCGTGAATCTGCTTGCCGAGAATCCTCAGTGGTGGGATTTCATGCGGGAGAACCCGGCGAAGATCCGTGTGGTCGTCGAGGAGATGGTGCGGATGGTCTCACCGGTGCTGTCGATGCGGCGCACCGCGACACGCGATCTCGAGATGCACGGGAAACAGATCTCCGCAGGCGACAAGGTCGTCATGTGGTTCTGCTCGGCCAACCGTGACGACCGCGTCTTCGACGACCCGGAAACGTTCATCGGCAACCGTTTCCCCAACGAGCACCTGGGGTTCGGATGGGGTGCGCACGCCTGCCTGGGCTCCAACCTGGCGAAGATGGAGGCCCGACTGTTCTTCACCAGGATCATCGAGCGCAACCTTCAGATCGAGGTTCTGGGCGAGCCGAACCGGTTGCAGAGCAACTTCTTCCGTGGCATCAAGACACTGCCGGTCACCATCGGGCAGCGCGGATGACCAGCGTTCAGAGTGCCCGACCCGCCGGCCTGGTCTCGCCGGCCGCACACATCGTCGACCGCACGGTCGGGACCGGCGATGAGATCCCCGTCGTCAACCCGTACACGGACACCGTCATCGGCGTCACGCACGAGGCCGATGCGGCACTGGTCCACGAGGCGGTGGCGCTGGCCGACAAGGGTTTCCGGTTGTGGTCAGCCGTCGATGCCGCCGACCGCGCCACTGTCCTGCGGCGTACCGCCGAGATCCTCACGGCGCGCGGGCAGTCGGTGGCGGACACCGTGACCGCCGAGATGGGTATGCCGACGACGTTGGCTGTCGCCACGCAGCAGGTGATGCCGGTCGCGGTCCTCAACGCGATCGCCGATGCGGCAGAGCAGTTCCCATGGGACGAGCCGATGAACGGTGCGACCCTGCACCGGGTACCGGCCGGGGTGGTCGCCGCGATCACCCCGTGGAACATGCCGGTCCACCAGATCGTCGCCAAGGTGGCCGCGGCGCTGGCCGCCGGCTGCAGTGTGGTCCTCAAGCCGTCCGAGGCCACACCCTTCGATGCCCAGCTCATCCGGCGATGCTTCCTCGACGCCGGGCTTCCGGCAGCCGCGTTCAGCATCGTCAACGGCACCGGCCCGGTGACCGGCACCGCGCTCGCCGGCCATCCCGGCATCGCCCACGTCTCCTTCACCGGGAGCGTCGGCGCGGGAAAGTCCGTCGCTGCCGCGGCCGCCGGCGCACTGACCCGCACCACTCTCGAACTCGGCGGGAAGTCGCCGGCGGTGGTGTTGCCCGACGCCGACTTCGAGACGGTCCTGCCGCGGGTTCTGGCCAGTGGCCTGGTCAACTCGGGGCAGGCCTGCAACGCCACCACCCGGATCCTCGCCCCGCGTGCCGCCACGTTCACCGTGGAATCGACATTGGTGCAAACGCTGAGCGCCGTCACGCTCGGTGACCCGACCGACACGTCCACCACCCACGGTCCGTTGGCGTCACGGCGGCAGACCGAGCGTGTGCTCGAGCACGCGGCCCTCGCTCGAGACACCGCACGGGTCGTCGCGGGAAGCGGTGAGCGCGTCGCGATCGGCGACTCGCGGTGCTTCGTCGACCCGCTGGTCGTCACCGACCTCGGGCCCGATGCCCGAACCGTCCGAGAGGAGATATTCGGTCCGGTGCTCGTCGTCCAGTACTACGACTCGGTGGCCGAGGCGATCGAACTGGCCAACGACTGCGTCTACGGACTCTCGGCCGAGGTGTGGTCGGCCAGTGCGGAGCACGCCGTGGAGGTCGCCGATCAACTCGACGTCGGGCAGGTCAAGATCAACGGCGTCAAGACCCGGGAACGGCCCGGCGTACCGTTCGGCGGCGTCAAGAACTCCGGGTACGGACGGGAACTCGGCGCCACCGGCCTCGCCGAGTTCACCGAGATCAAAGCGGTGATGGCATGAGCAGCAACGCCCGCGGCCGCACCTATGTGGTGACCGGCGCCGCATCCGGGATCGGGCTGGCGCTGGTGACGCGCATCCTGGACCGAGAGCCGAACGCGGATGTCCTCGGCATCGACCTCACCGAATGTCCGGACACCCGCGTGCGATCCGCGTCCTGCGACCTGTCGGATCTCGACGCGATCACCGATCTCCACCTGCCCGATCACGTCGACGCGCTCGCCAACGTGGCCGGCGTACCGGGGACCGCCCCCGCGGGAACCGTGCTGGCGGTCAACACCCTCGGCATGCGTGCCCTCACCTTCCGGGTCCTCGAACGGATGGGTCCGGGCGCGAGCATCGTCAATGTCGCCTCGATTGCGGCACACCGCAACACACTGCCGTCCGACGCGGTCGCGGCCTTGCTGAATGTCACGGATCGTGAGGGTCTGGACGACTGGCTCGCCGAGCATCCAATCGACGGCGCGGCCGCCTATGACACCTCCAAGCGCGCGGTCGTCGACTGGACCGTATCCCTCTCGGCTGCACTGCAATTGCGCCAGATCCGGGCGAACTCGGTGAGTCCGGGACCGACCGAGACCCCGATCCTCGTCGACTTCGAGGCCTCGATGGGCGCCGACGCGATCGCCCGGTCCGCGGCCCATGTGGGCCGACACGGCACCGCCGCCGAGTCCGCGGCCGCCGTCGACTTCCTGCTGTCCGTCGACTCCGCCTGGATCAACGGCGTCGACCTTCCCGTCGAAGGCGGATTGACCGCCATCCGCGCCGCCTTGCTGCCCGCCCCACTGACCTCACCTCGTACGGCCCCCACCACGAAGGGACTATCCCGATGAGTCCGATCCCCACCACCCCCGACGTCGTCACCCTCGACGGCACCGCACCCGCGGACCGGGACCTGCTGGGCGGCAAGGCGTACAGCGTCAACAAGATGCGCGCCCTGGGCCTGCCCGTACCGCCCGCGTTCGCGCTGACCACCCCGGTGTGCGGACGCTTTCACGAGAACGGCGGTGCACTACCCACCGACGTCTGGGAGACCGTGCTCGAGCATCTGCACGCTCTGGAGTCCGAGACCGGGAGGCGGTTCGGCACGGGCCCGTTCCCCCTGCTCGTCTCGGTCCGTTCGGGGGCGGCGCAGAGCATGCCCGGCATGATGGACACCGTGCTCAACCTCGGGCTCACCCGAGAACTGGCCGACGAGATCGGCGCGGCCACCGGCGATCCCGTCTGGGCCGACGACACGTGGGAGCGCTTCTGCACCGGTTTCGGGGACATCGTCCGCGGCGACCGGACCGCGATGCCGCCCGCCGATCCGCTCGAACAGCTACGTGAGGCCATCGGCGCGGTGTTCCGATCCTGGACCAACGAGCGCGTCACCGCCTACCGTAAGCGGCACGGCCTCGGCGCAGGCGGCGGCACCGCGGTGACGGTACAGGCGATGGTCTTCGGTAACCGCGACGACCGTTCCGGCACCGGTGTCGTGTTCAGCCGCGACCCGAGCACCGGCGAGCACGCGCTGTTCGGTGAGTGGTTGAGGCAGGCGCAGGGCGAGGACGTGGTGTCCGGTGAGCGCACCCCGGAGTCCATCAGCGAGTTCGGCAGTCACGCACCAGAACTGTTCGATCGGTTGCAGGAGATCGCCACCGTCCTGGAACGCGAGCACCGCGACCTCGTCGACATCGAGTTCACCGTCGAGAGCGGAAAGCTGTACATGCTGCAGTGCCGCTCGGGGAAGAGATCGGCGCGCGCTGCCGTGCGCGTCGCCGTCGACCTTGTCCGCGAGGGTCTCATCGACCGTGCCGAAGCGCTGTCACGGATCAGTGCGGACCATGCGCAGGTGCTGGCGAACGAGTCGGCGGTGGCATCCGACGCCGCCGTGCTGGCTCGGGGCACCGCGGCGGGTCCGGGCGTCGCGGTGGGCGTGGTGTACACCGACACCGACGACGCCTGCGATGCGGCGGCGCGCGGGGAGAAGGTCATTCTGGTACGACCGTCCACATCTCCCGCCGATGTCCCGGCCATGTTCGATTCTGTTGCGGTGGTCACCGAGGTCGGCGGAACCACCTCGCACGCGGCGCTGGTCTGTCGCGAGATCGGGCTGCCATGTGTGGTCGGCTGCGGTTCCGGGTTGACCACCACCCTGGCCGGGCAGACCGTGACCGTCGACGGCAGCAGCGGCACGATCTACGCGGGAGATGCGGCGGGGAGTGCCGATCGTAGAGACACTTACGTAGACGAACTGCTCACCTACCTGCCACCCGACCTTCCCTCCGATCACGCGCTGGCACCCTTGATCCGACACAACGCCTTACCCGCCTGATCCCTCCACTGAGGTTCGAAGGAGCAACGATGACCGACGGAATCGACGCCATCTACACTGCCGCCGGCCTGGTCGAGGAGACCGGCGCGACGCCCAAACGGCCGAATCGCCGCGGCGAGCAGACCCGCGACAAGTTGATCCGCGCGGCCGAGGAGTGCTTCACCGAGTACGGCTACACCCGTACCCGCATCTCCGACATCACCAACCGGGCCAACACCGCTCAGGGCAACTTCTATCGCCATTTCACCGGGCTCGACGACATCTTCCTGGCAGCGCTCAAACCGTCGCTGGAAGAGCTCGCGAAGGCGCGGCTGCGGCCCGACCATGCCCACGGCGAACTGGAGTCACTCATCGGTGTCAACACCACCTACCTACAGGCCTATGCGCGCAACCGGCACATGTTGCGCCTGCTGCGTGAAGCAGCTGCCGCCAGCGAGAACAAGGGATTCCAGCAGCTCTGGCTCAACCTGCGCGGCGACTTCGTGAAGCGCACCGAACGCTGGCTGAACCGGCTGGCCGAACAGGGCCTGATCGAGGCCGGCGACCAGCACATGCTGGCCGAGACCCTCGGCTGCGCGACCGAGCAGATGGCCTACGTGCACGTGGGCCTACCAGCCAGCACACCACGTCGCGAGGAGATCGTCGAGTTGGGAAATGCGCTGGGGCAGTTGTGGTATCGAGCACTTCCGCTGATCTCGTCGGAGGAACGCGTGTCATGACCGAGCTTGCCGCACCCGTCCGACCACGCACCCTCGGCCTCGATGCCACCATCGTCGACGTCCGGGACGAGACCGCCGACGCGCGGACCATCACCTTCGAGTGGCCCGGGCACGATCACTACCGGCCCGGGCAATTCGTGACGATCCGCATCCCGAGTGAGGTCACCGGATTCGTCGCACGCAGCTATTCGCTGTCGACGGCTCCCGGTATCGACCCGCGGCCGGCGATCACGGTGAAACGCACCCACCAGGGATATGGATCGAACTGGTTGTGCGACAACGCGACCGTCGGCATGACGATGCACCTGCTCGCGCCGTCAGGGGTGTTCACCCCGCACGGGTGGGACCACGATCTGCATCTGTTCGCTGCCGGAAGCGGGATCACCCCCGTGCTGTCGATCATCAAGGCGGCTCTTATCGAGCACAGCAACCGAGTCACCCTCTTCTATGCGAACCGGGACGCCTGCTCGGTGATCTTCCGCGACGTCCTCGACGACCTCGTCCGGCGGTATCCGGACCGGCTGACGGTGGTGCATTGGTTGGAGGACGAGCGCGGACTACCCACCGCGGAATCCGTCGGTGAACACTGCACGATCGCCGACGGCGACGAGGCCTTCATCTGCGGCCCGGCCCCGTTCATGGACCTCGTCGAAGGCGCCCTCGCCGCCACCGGCGCCGACCACCACCACGTGCACGTCGAACGCTATGTGTCGCTGACCGGTGATCCGTTCACGCTCGACACCGCGCCGGCAGGCGAGGACGCCGCATGCGCCACGGTCACGGCTCGACTGGACGGCACAACGTACACGGTGACATGTCCGGAGAACACCAAACTGCTCGACGCCATGCTGGCCGCCGATGTGGATGCACCGTACTCCTGCCGAGAAGGCGACTGCGGATCGTGTGTGGCCCGGTTGGTGTCGGGCGAGGTCGACCGCGGCGACGGCATCGCCCTCGAACCGGAGGATGCGGCCGACGGGTACCTGCTGACCTGCCAGTCGACCCCGACGAGCGCTGACGTGGAGATCGACTTCGAGTAGACGGAACGGTACCGTCGGAACCCCTACCAAGCACTAGCTTGGTTTGCTAGGTTCGCAACGGTGGGATTCCTGAAACAGACCACCCCCCAGATCGACTTCCCGACCTGGAGTCAGGGCAGTCGGGCGGAGAAGATCCGGCCGATGGCCCGGCACTGGGCCGAGGTCGGCTTCGGCACCCCGGTCGCACTGCATCTGTTCTATGTCGGCAAGATCGTGGCCTACATCCTCGTGGGCTGGGCGATCGTCATCTCCACACCGGGTATCGACGGCTTCTTCGACGTCGCCGCCTGGTACAACGAGCCGATCGTCTTCCAGAAGGTCGTGCTGTACACGATGCTGTTCGAGGTCGTCGGCCTCGGTTGCGGGTTCGGGCCGCTGAACAACCGCTTCTTCCCGCCGTTGGGGTCGATCCTGTATTGGCTTCGCCCGCAGACCATCCGCCAGCCGCCCTGGCCCGGCCGCGTCCCGCTCACCCGCGGCGATTCCCGTCAGGTCGTCGACGTCGCACTGTACGCGGCGTTCCTGGTGATGCTGGTGGTCGCGCTGTTCACCCCCGGGACGGGCCCGATTCCCGCGCTGGACACCACGGTCGGAGTGCTGCCGGTGTGGCAGATCTGGACCGTCCTGGCTCTCCTGGCGGTCCTGGGCCTGCGCGACAAGACTATCTTTCTCGCCGCCCGCGGCGAGGTGTACGCCGCGCTGACGGTGACGTTCCTGTTCACCGGTGTCGACATGATCATCGGCGCCAAACTGATCTTCCTGTGCATCTGGATGGGTGCGGCGACGTCGAAGCTCAACAAACATTTCCCGTTCGTCATCGCGACGATGATGTCGAACAACCCGATCTGGCGCTCCCCCAAGGTCAAGCGCAAGTTCTTCGAGAACTTCCCCGACGACCTGCGACCCGGTCGGCGATCCCGATGGATCGCGCATTTCTCCACTGCCGTCGAGGGTCTCGTGCCGATCGTGCTGTTCTTCTCCCATGGTGGGTGGCTGACGGCGGTCGCGGCGATCATCATGGTGGTCTTCCACTGCGGCATCCTGTCGTCGATCCCGATGGGTGTTCCGTTGGAGTGGAACGTCTTCATGATGTTCGGGGTCGTCACCCTGTTCGTCGGGCATGCCGATCTGGGGCTGACCGACCTGCAGTCGATGTGGCCCATCGTGTTGTTCCTCGTGTCCGCCGGCACCGTGGTGATCGGAAACCTGATGCCGCGCAAGGTCTCGTTCCTGCCTGGTATGCGCTACTACGCGGGAAACTGGGACACCTCGCTGTGGTGTGTGAAGCCGTCGGCCTCGGCGAAGATCGAGAAGGACATCGTAGCGATCGCGTCGATGCCCGCCGCGCAACTCGAACGGTTCTACGGCAGCCCCGAGGCCGCGCAGATCCCGCTGTACATGGGATATGCGTTCCGCGCGTTCAACAGTCATGGTCGGGCGCTGTTCACGTTGGCGCATCGGGCGATGCGCGGCAATCCTGAGCAGGAGTACGTGTTGACCGACGGTGAGCGGATCTGCAGCACCGCGATGGGCTGGAACTTCGGCGACGGCCACCTGTCCAATGAGCAGTTGATCGCCTCGCTACAGCGCCGGTGCCGGTTCGAGCCGGGCGAGGTCCGGATCGTGTTACTCGACGCGCAGCCGGCTCATCGGCAGACCCAGCAGTACCGGCTCGTGGACCCGGCGATCGGCGAGTTCGAACGAGGATTTGTCCAGGTCGCCGATCTCGTCACCAGACAGCCGTGGGATGACGAGGTGCCGGTGACCGTGACGTGGCAGGCGGAGAGCCGGAAGGTGGCCGACTGAAGTCTGCGACCCCGCCGCGACACGAGGTCTGCGACGGGGCCACATGGCATGAGCTCGAGCGCGTTCAGGTCACCGGCACACCCCGACTCACCGACGGTTCGGTAAGCGTGTGGCCCCTCAGCGGCGGTGGGTCGCGGTCTGCCCGGCGTCTCTGCCGCATCCAGCTCTTGTGGTCTGGACGAGCCCGACATCGTCTGTGGGCTCGACACCCTCGATGGTGCCCACCCAAGCTGGCTGCGGGGTCAAGTGCAGCTGAGAGGTCGCTATGCGACGGCCCCCCATACTTCCCGATCCGCCCGTTTCACCCCTCGAATCCGTGGCAGACGGCCTCGACGTTGTTGCCGTCCAGGTCGCGGAAGAACACCCCGTAGTAGCCCGGGTGATACTCGGGCCATTCGCGCGGCTCGTGCAAGATGATCGCGCCGGCCGTGCGGGCGGCCGCGAACACGTCGTCGACGGCGGCCCTGGTGGGTGCGGTCAAGGCGAGGTGGATCGGGCGATCGCCGGGGTCGACGAGTGGACCGAGCCACAGCTTCGGAAAGCCGTCCGGCCCGGCGAGCCCGACGACGACTCCTCCGTCGTTCTCGAAGCGCATCGCCTCGGTGACGCCGATGGCAGCGAACACGGTTGTGTAGAAGTCGGTGGCGCCGGCGACGTCAGCGCACTGGAGTGCGACGTGATCGAGCATGCATCTGAATCTACCGCCGGGCCGACGCGGTGGTGGCCGAACCGGTCTCGGCGATCATCTCGAGGCCGATGGCGAGGTTGTCCAGGCGCTCCCCGACGGTCTCCCCCGCCGGATACATCCGGACCGTGTCGACGCCGGTCTCCTGCCAGACCTGCAGACGTCGGCGCACCATCGCACGAGTCCCGATCAGCGTGGTGGCCAGCACCATGTCGTCGGTGATGAGTGCGGCGGCGCCGGCCCGGTCGCCCTGCTGCCAGCGGGCACGGACCTCATCGGCGACGTCGGCCCAGCCCTGCCGCGAATAGGCCGCGTTGTAGAAGTTCGTCGACGCAGATCCCATACCGCCCAGGCTGAATGCGAGTTCGCCCTTACGACCGGCGATGTGGCGCGCCAGCTCGTCCTCGTCGTCGAACACCGCGATCTCCGCGCCCTGGCAGATGTCGAGATCGGCGCGGACCCGTCCGGCCGATGCCAGTCCCGCATCGAGGTGATCGAAGTAGGCGTCGGCACCTTCGGGTACGAAGCTGGTGCCGAGCCAGCCATCGGCGATCGCACCGGTCAGCTCGAGCATCTTCGGCGACAGGGAGGCCAGGTAGATGGGGATGTCCGGATTCGGCGCCATCGACAGGCGCATCGGCCTGGTCGAGTCGTCGGCCGGGATCGTCACGGTCTGGCCCTGATAGCTCACCTTGTCACCGGCGAACACCTGCCGGATCACCTCGACCGCCTCCCGCATCCGCCGCAGTGGACGGTCGAACGCGACACCGTGCAACCCGGAGATCACCTGCGGCCCTGAGGCTCCCAGTCCCAGCACGAAACGTCCGTCACTCAGATCTGCGAGCGTCAGCGCGGCCTGTGCGATCGCCACCGGGGTGCGGGTACCGATCTGGATCACGCCCGAGCCGAGCGTCAACCGATCGGTGCGGGCCGCGAGATAGCCCAGCACCGACGGGGCGTCCGATCCCCAGGCCTCGGCCACCCAGCACACATCCAACCCCAGACGCTCGGCCTCGAGGACGAAATCGATTGTCTCAGAACGTGACTGAGATACCTCGACGGTGGTCGCGCTGCGCATCAGTCCACCGCCTCGGCGCGGCGCTTGATGTCGGCAACGGTGCGCGACATCGCTTTCTCGAACTCACGCATCCGCACGAACACGATCTTCTGCTCCTTGTCGGGCATCGCGTCGATCGCGAACGACAGACCCGAACGACCCGGCCCGAACCGCATCCACTGTCGCAGCGTCGTTCCGCCGTCCTCCGCGTCAAGGGTGAACCGCCACAGTGACGACGGGGTGTCGGCGTCCTCGACCGCCCAGGCAAAACGCCGGGCCGGGTCCCATTCGACGACGTGCGAGGTCGTCGACCATTGCCCGAGTGCGTCGTGCCTGCTGGTGCCGACGAACGTGCTGCCCACGCCGGGTGGTCTCGTCGGATCGGTCCACGCTGCCTCGGCGAGCTCATCGCTCATCTCGGGCATCACGGTCACATCGGTGACGATGTCCCACACGACCTCCGGCGGCGCATCGATCCACGTGTCCACCTCGACCGTCGGGCCGTCGGCATAGCGCACTCCGGTCCATTCCATGACGGGACCACCTTCCTCACATCATCGTGAGTTGCATCGTCTCATAATAAGACTTAGGTGGTCAACGCCTACCCTGGATCGGTTCCCGCACGGCGAAAACGCTCGACGATGTCCGGACGCTCGCGCAGGTGATCGGGGTATCCGGGTCCCATACGCATGCGGGATTCCTCGATCGGGATCGGTTCGCCGCAGTACTCGCACACCACCGCGACGCCGGTGTCGTGTCCGCAGGCGGTGTGGTGCAGGGTGACCGGCGGACCCGCTTCATCGGCCATCCAGCGATCGCCCCATCCGGTGATGGCCAGGAGCACGCCCCACAGGTCGGCACCCTTGGGCGTGAGGACGTACTCGTGGCGCCGCGGCTCGGCCTGGTACTCGCGTCGCTCCAGCACACCGGCCTCCACCAGCCGCGTCAGTCGATCGACGAGGGTGTTCCGCGCAATCCCGAGTTCACGCTGGATGTCGTCGAACCGTCGGATACCGTAGAACACCTCGCGCAGCACCAACACGGTCCAGGAGTCGCCGACGACGTCCATCGTGCGTGCCACCGAGCACGGCCAGTTCTCGAATGAGGTCCGTCGCATACGTCCAGGCTAGCGTCTCATCTCTGGACTGAGCAGTTCACGGGGTCAGATGTGGCGATGTGCAGTCCACTTTCCCGGCGTGCGAGCACCCGACCGACGATCGCCGGCCGAAAGAGGGAGGCGGGCGGGGCAACAAGCTGCTGGACTGCCGTCCAAGCGGCATTGACCCGATCATCGGCCGCCGACGCCCGCATCACCCGCTCGATGTACTTCGCCACCATCCGATGGCCAGGCGGGCGACGACCACGCGTGGTCGGGTAGACGAAATCTCCTCCCGTGGCGACCGTCCACGGATTGTTCACGACTGCGTTCAGCCGTGCGGCGATCCGTTCTTCGGCACCGGGCGTGACACCGCGTGACAGCTCGTCCCCTAGCGCTTTCGCCTGCAGCAGCGCAGAACTCATGCCCTGGCCGTAGATGGGGTTGAAGCTGGCGACCGCATCGCCGACCGCCACGTAGCCGGGCGTGCGAACAGAGTCCCAGTGGTGGCGCAGGCTCGATCGGAAGGTGTAGCGGCGGGGTTCCTCGAGGAACGGGCGTTGCAGGAAGGGCGCGACGACGGGATCCGCGAGGGTCCGGGCAAACCGTTGGGCACCTTCCGGATCCGTGGGCGGGCTGTCACCGAAGTAGCCGCCGAGGATGACCTGCCAGCGCTGCGCATCCATCGGGAGGAGTCCACCGATGCGTGGCAGCGTCGGCGTGTTCTGGACCAGGATCAGCTCGCCGATCTCCGCGTCGTCGGGCCGCCGCTCGATGACGAACCCGGTGTACTTGAGATCCACACCGACCTCGGTGATCGGCGGTTCGGGAACGTCGACAGCGCGACGGAAGTGCCCTGCGCGTCCGGTGGCGTCGATGACCAGGTCGGCGTCGAATGACGGGCCGTTCTTGATGCCGACGCCGACCAACCGGCCGACATCATCGCGGACACCACGGTTCACAGTTCCACGGACCATGGTGACCGTCGGCAAGGCGCGAACCCGGCGCCGCAGTTCCGGCTCGATCAGCCGGCGTCCGCACTTCGCCCGCGGGAAACCGAGATCGGGCAGGATCAGCTGTCGTCGCGCGACGCCGGCGGCATGCCAGTACACCGGCATGCGCGTCAGGTCCTCTCCGGCAGGTGCGGCGCCATGCTCGAGCAACGCGCGATGGAATCCGTGGAACAGCTCCTCGAGAACCGCGCTGCCTGCCAGGCACATGGCGTGCGGGAGCATGCCCTGCGGCGCCACACTGCCGACGGCCTCGTCGGCACGCTCCACCACGACGACCTCGTCGGCCATCGGCGCAAGCGTGGCCGCTACGGCGAGCCCGGCGATACTTCCCCCGACGATGACCACCCGAGTGCCCATGATCCGACCTTTCGTAGCACTGTTACGGTACATCGTTACGTTACGCCGTTCCGCTACGCTGTCAACATGGGTAGGCCGAAAATTCATGACGACACCACCGCCGAGCACCTGCTCACCGTGGCTGCCGATCTCATGTTCGCCCAGGGACAGGCCGCACTGTCGGTGCGTGGGGTGGCAGACGCCGCCGACACCAGCCATCGAGCGGTCTATGCCCTGTTCGGGTCCAAGCAGGGCATGCTCGATGCCCTGGCCGCGTTCGGCTACCGCGATCTCGCTACCCGGGTCAATGCGCTGGTCCCCACCGACGATCCGGCCGCCGATCTCGTCCGTGCGGGGACAGCGGGATTTCGCGCATTCGCCACCACCCGTCCGGCATTGTTCCGCCTGACCTTCGACGAGATCTCTCCGGACGCGCTCAAACAGGCACGCGTCGTCGAGGCCGCGATTGCAAGCTATGAGGCACTGGCCGCCTGGATATCCCGCGCCCGTGACGCCGGCCTCATCCACCCGACCCGCGGCGACGCCGATTGCATCTTCGCGTTCCACGCCACCTGCCAGGGATTGGCCGCCTCCGAGCTGGCCGCACAGCGACCCCCCGCCGGTCCCGGCTTCTGGCGCGGCGTCGCACCGAAGGATTTCGATGCGGTCTGGCGCGACACCCTCAGATCGGTGGTCGACGGGTTCGCTGTGGCGCGCTCGCCCGCGGGGTGATCGCCGGGGTCGACGTCGGAGGTACGGCCGGCACTACCGCAGGATGTCCCCCAGTCTCGCCATCCCTGCGTCGTACAGCGCCGTGACGGCCTGTACCACCTCGTCTGCCGCCTGCAGCGTGGCGTTCCAGACGACGATCGACCCGCTCCCATCGTGATGCGGACCCACGGCGACGGTGGATTCATAGCTGTCGAGGGGGATCGGCCCGTCGAGATAGCTGTACGAATACGACCGGGTCGCATCATCGTGCGCAAGGATCCGTTCGTGCGCCTGCGTACCGTCGTCGAACGTCGCCGTACGCACGTCGCCGTTGACCTCCGTGTCGGCAAGTCCGGGAACCCAGTTGTGGACGCCTGCGGTGTCGCCGACCAGTTCCCATGCCTCGTCGGCGGGCGCCGGCACGATCGCGCTGCGCAGAATCTGGTGCGTTCTCGGTTCCGCGCCCGAGACCAGCAGTCGGTCGGCGAGTGTCTCGAGTTGCTCCGCGCCGATACCGGCCGACTCGAGGTAACACCGGGAACCGCCGTGGATGAGGTCGACCCACCCCAGGAAGCGCAGGAGGGTCGCCGGATCCGCGTGATAGGCCTCGGCCGGGTACGTGCCGGCCGCCGGGCCGTAGCTCGTCATCTGGAAGAGCCGCTCCATCATCGTCCCGACATCCTCGCTGCGCGCCGCGTAGTTCGCGGCGATGTCGGAACGCAGCGCGCCGAGGGCGTCGAGCAGCACTGCCACGGCGACCCCGGTGCGGTCCTTGCCCACGGTGCAATGCACCAGCGCGGGAAGTGCGCCCGGTTCGATCAGGCTGTCGACGATCGCGCGGAAGGAGGAGGGGTCGGTCAGGTAGTTGAGGTAGGTGCCGACGAGTGGGTCCGGGCCCGTCATCGGCGCGACGGCCGAGCCCGGTGCGACCGGCTTGCGGATGGCGAAGGGGATGCTCACGATGGACACCCCGTTTCCCGAGAATCCACCACTGCCCTCCGTGTCCGCCTCGTGCGCGAGTCGCAGGTCGATGATGGTTCTCAGACCCGTGGTCGCGGTGAACTCGCGCGCGTCGGCGTCGGAGACGAATTGTGGTGTGGCGCTGCGGTAGAGCAGCCCGGGCCGCACCCGTCGACCATCGACGGTGGCAATGTCGGCCACGGGACGGAAACCCAACAGACCGGCAGGCCCGTCATTGGTCACGGTGAACACTTCGGATTCGCTCATATCTCCTCGTCTCGCTTCACACCGACAGAACCGTGACGACACAGGCGTTTCCGTCCATGCCGGCGGCCCCACCGCCCATCGTCTCGACAATGCCGACGTCGTGCCTGTCCACTTGTCGCGCCTCGGCGTCGCCGCGGAGTTGCCAGACCACCTCCGCCAGTTGCGCTGTCCCGGTCGCACCCAACGGGTGGCCGCGGGACAGCAGTCCACCGCTGGGGTTCACCGGCTGCGCCCCGGTCCGGGCCGTGTGCCCGGACACCGCCAGATCACCACCCGCACCGACGTCGGTCATGCCGAGCGCCTCGAGGGTGGTGATCTCACCGATCGTGAAGGCGTCATGTACCTCGAGCACATCGATCTCGCTCATGCTTCGTCCGGCCTGGGTGAGTGCCTGTTCGCCGGCACGACGGACACACGAGAATCCCCACACCTCGTCGTTGCGTTGGTCCCACGGCCGACCCGATACCATCGCCGACGATTCGACCAGAACGTCACGGGCAGTGCGTCGTCCGGCGCCCACCACGACCGCGCCGGCGCCGTCGGTGGTGGGACAGCACTGCAGCATCGTGAGGGGATCGGCGATCGGCCGCGACGCCAGTACCGACGAGATGGTCGGCGGCTCCTTGCGGAGATGTGCTCGCGGGTTGTCCATCCCGTTCGTCTTGTTCTTCACCGCCACCGCGGCCAGTTGCTCGACGGTGAGACCGTGCACATCCATGTAGCGGGCGGCGGTCAGGGCGTAGAGGCCGGGTAGCGGGAGTCCGGTGGCGCCTTCCGGATCGGTGGCCTCGGGCACGATCGCGCCGGTGAACAGCGTCGACATCTGCTCGACACCGATCACCAGCACGCACCGGAACCGCCCCTGGTCGACGGCGGTGACCGCCTCGTGGTAAGCGCTTGTGCCACTGGCACAGGCATTCTCGATGGTCCACATCGGCACGGCACCGATCCCGAGCCCCCGCTGGATCCGGGTCGCGACGCCGGGCGGTCCGAACACGGAACCGACGATGATCGCGTCGACGTCGTGTGGAGTCACGCCGGCGTCGCGAATCGCCTCGGCAACCGCCTGCCAGGCCAGGGATTCCACCCGACGGTCCGGCATCACCCCGAAGTCGGAGGTGCCGACTCCCCATACCGCGACGTCGGCGTTCATGCGCGCGCCCCGTCGTCCAGTCCGGCCTGAACGAGATCGCCGTCCCGGGTCGAGGTGAACTCGACCCGCTCCCCGCCGCGCGGCAGCGGCTCCACCTGCACGTGAACCAGAACCCGCGGTCCGTCGTCGACGTCGATGTAAGCGAGCCCGAACGGCGCCGCCCACCTACCGACCGGCAGATGAACCGTGGTGGACGACCACACCCGGCCGGCAGGCGCGAACCCGCACGGTGTGATCGCGGCGAAACACACCGGGCACCAGGGCACATCGGGTTGACTCACCGCGTGCGCGCACGCGGTGCAGCGTGCGCCGCGCAGCAGGCCGTCGACGACCTGCGGCCGCGATTCGGCCACCGTCAATCCGCCCGCCACTGCTCCACCGCGACGCTTGTTCGGTCGTTCGGTGAGCTGAGACCGCTCCACCGCCGTCGTCATCAGTGGTCCCCGTGCAGGGTCAGCTCGAAGGCCCCCGACTCGACGTGCAGATAGGCGCCCACCGACGTGGAGATCAGTTTGCGGATGTTGGCCATCTCCCGACTGGTCAACGAGTAGTCGACCTGCCGAGGCGGGGTCGAACGCATCGCGTCGATGTCGTGCTCGGGGACCAGCAGCCGCAGGATGAGTTCGTCGTCGGAGATGTTGCCGCCGAACTTGTTACGCAGTTCGGAAAGCTCTGGTTGCGGCGGTTGCCAATCGGTGTAGCTCTTGGCCTTGGGGCTGTCCATGATCTTGTCGAGGACATTCTGGTCGACCGGGGCCACCGGTTCGCCGTAGAACCGGTTGGCGTAGAGCAGGACTTCGTCGGGGACGACGGCGTATCGGTCGCCGGTGACGACGTTGAGCACCGCCTGGGTTCCGACCAGCTGGGAGAACGGTGTCGCCATCACGGGGTAGCCGAGTTCCTGCCGAATCCGCGACATCTCGTCCAGTACCTCCTCGAACCGGTCCTCCATCCCGCGGTCCTTGAGCTGCGCCTTGAAGGTTCCGGCCATGCCGCCGGGGAGTTGATGCCGGTACTGGAACAGCGAGAACTCGGCGGGCTTGCCGACCGGCAGATCGTCGATCTTGGCCACGTTCAGCAGGTGCTGCTCGACGGCCGCCAGTCGCGAGTCGTCGAGGTTCACGTCGAACCCGGCGTACCGCAGATTCGCGATGGTGTTCTCGGTGGAGGGCAACGACACACCGGCGGCGAGTGGCCTGCTCGCGGTGTGTACCCGGTCCGCACCGGCCAGCACCGCTTCCAGATAGTTGAGCGGCGACAGCGCGTTGTTCGAGTGGAAGTGGGCCTCGACCGGGAGATCGCCGGCCTCCTTCTTGATCGCCGTGATCAGGGAGCGGGCCCGTTCGGGGGTGAGCAGACCGGCGGCGTCCTCGAGTTCGATGCCGTCGGCACCGAGCGCCACCAGTTCCCGGGTCTTGCCGGCGTAGTACTCGTCGGTGTGGAAAGGACTGTCGGCAAACAGGATACACGGTATGGCTTGTGCGCCGTTGGATTGCGCGACCTTGGTCAGCCGGGCGATCTTGTCCGTGTTGAACAGTCCGTCGTAGATCCAGAAGCTTCCGATCCCGTGAGCGCACAGCCGCTCGATCCACAGGTCCATGACACTGTCCGCGGTGAGCCCGAATGTGACGATTCCGTTGCTGCGTGTGCCCGCACGGACGGTGGTGCGCGGCATCGCTCCCGACAGGGTGATCAGCTGATCCCACGGGTCCTCTTTGCAGTGGCGCACCAGGACTTCGAAGATCGAGCTGCCGACCAGGTCGATGGTGTGGAAGCCCGTGCGGTCGAGCTCACCCGCGATGGGCAGACCCATCGATTTGGTCATCCGCATCCCCCACCAGCTCTGCGGACCATCGCGCAGGGTCTGGTCGATGACGTCGATGGTGCGCCTGCCGCCGACCGCACGGTCGGCACAGTCGAGGTATGTGCTCATGTCGTCTCCTCATGGATGCTGCGGTATTCGTCGGCGCCCACCTGGTCTATCCAGCGGGTGGTCACCGAAGCCGTGCGAAAGATGTCGTGGGCAAGGATGTATCGATTGAATCCGGCCGTGGTGTCGGTGCCGTCGACGACGAGTTCGCGCAGCGCGGCGACCAGTTTGTCGGCTGCCTCGTCCCGTGTCGGCGCGTACGCAATGATCTTGGCGATCAGCGAGTCATAGAAGGGGCTCACGACGGAACCGGAGTAGCAGTGCGAGTCGACGCGGATGCCCTTCCCGGACGGCGGGCACCAGGTTCGGATGGTTCCGGGGGTGGGCGCGAAGCCGCGTTCCGGCGATTCGGCCATGAGCCTGGCCTCGATGGCATGTCCTACCGAACGCACATCGTCCTGTGTGAACGACAGCGGTAACCCCGCGGCGACACGAATCTGCTCGGCCACCAGATCGATGCCCGAAACCGCTTCGGAGACCGGATGTTCCACCTGGATGCGGGCATTGAACTCCAGAAAGGCGAACTCTTCGGTGTCGGCGTCGTAGACGAACTCCACCGTGCCGGCGCTGTCGAGTTCGATCGCCCGCGCGAACTGGATCGCGGCCCGGTGGATCGCAGCCCGCACCTGTTCGGAGATGCCCGGGGCCGGCGATTCCTCGATGACCTTCTGGTGTCGACGCTGGGCGCTGCAGTCCCGTTCGCCGACATGCACGACGTTGCCGTGCTTGTCACCGATCACCTGCACCTCGATGTGCCGTGCGCGGCCGATGAACTTCTCGACGTAGATCCGTCCGTCCCCGAAGGCCGCCGTGGCCTCCGCCACTGCGGTGGGCAGCTTTCGGCGCAGCTCGACCTCATCGGTGACCACGGACATACCCCGTCCGCCGCCGCCCGCGACCGCCTTGATGAGCACCGGGAACCCGATCCGCAGAGCGGCTGTTGCCGCGGCGTCCGGGCTCGTGGTGACGTCGGAGCCGGACAACACCGGCACTCCCGCGTTCGCGGCGATCTCGCGGGCAACCGACTTGTCGCCGGTACCGGAGACGATCCGCGGATTCGGACCGATGAACGTCAGCCCCTCGGCGACGCATTCTCGCGCGAAATCGGGGTTCTCGGAGAGGAATCCGTAGCCGGGATGCACGGCGTCGCATCCGGAGCCGAGTGCGGCGGCCAGCACCGCATCCCGGTTGAGGTAGCTGGCCGTGGCCGCTGCCGGTCCGATGCAGACCGCCCGATCGGCGACCCGTGCAGCCATCCCGTCGCGGTCGGCCTCCGAGACCACCACCACGCTCTCGAGACCCAGTGCGCGACAGGCACGGACAACCCGGACGGCGATCTCCCCGCGGTTGGCGATCAGCACCCGCCGCAGCACCGATCCGACCGCTGTACCCGCCGGGCGCGCGACGGCCGGGTCGTCGACGAGGGCTTGCGGACTACTCATCGGGACGAATCAGGAAGAGGGGCTGACCGTACTCCACCATCTCGGCGTTTACCGCCTTGATCGCGACCACCTCGCCGGACGCCGGGGAGACGACCGGGTTCATCAGTTTCATCACTTCGACGATCGCCAGTTGATCGCCTGCGGCGACGTGCGAACCCACCTCCACGAACGGGGGTGAGCCGGGATCGGGCGCGGCCCAGAAGGCTCCCACGGTCGGGGATGTGACCGGGACGGCGCCGGTGAGGTCGGGGGCGGGGGGGTCTCGATACGCTGCCTCGCCTAGCGGCTCGGAAGCTACTCGACCAGCGGAAACGGACGGAGCGGAAGCTACTCGACCAGCGGGGGCGGGGGCGGGGTCTCGATACGCTGCCTCGCCTAGCGGCTCGGAAGCTACTCGACCAGCGGGAACGGGCGGGTCGGGGGGAACCGTCCGGTCGGCGGGGGCGAGTGCGGACGCGGCTCGGGATGGCGCTTCCGGGGGTGGCGCGTCCTTGCCGACGGATACCTCGACGTCGCCCACACGTAGACGCATGCCCGACCAGCCCGAGGCGGCAAAGGTGTTCAGGATCTCGCTGATCTCGTCGGGGCCGAAGTCGGCGGTGGGTGTCGTGTTGCTCGGAGAACTCATGATGCGGCCTTTCGGTGAGCGATGGCGGCCAGGTGGATCGGGAGCGGGTTGTCGGAGACGACGACACAGGCGCCGGCATCGAGTGCTGCGCGCACACCGGCATCGGTCTCGAAATAGGACCCGCGCACGGTGTGCACGCCGGTGGGGATCGACGGGAGGTCTGCTCCGGACTCACGCAACGCGACGTCGGCGTCGAAGTCGACCGTGGGCGCATCGCCCGTCCCGACCACCTGGACCGGCGACATGGTCTGCGCCCACCGGAGAAGCGCCGCAAGGTCGGCGTCGCCGTCCACATTCGTTGCCCGCCCGGTGATCTCCCCGTCGTAGATCCGCGCGCCGGTCGCGTCGACCGTGACGATCCGTCCGACGAGCGCATCGACGGTCCCGGTGCCACAACCGACCACGCAGGGAGTGTCCAGGGCGCGGCTGACGACCGCGGCATGCGAGGTGGAACCACCGTTCTCGGTGACCACCGCGGCGGCCGCGATCATTCCGTGCACGTCCTCGGGACTCGTGGATTCGCGCACGAGGATCGAGCCCGGCTGCTGTTGCGCTTCCTCCGCGGTGGCGACCGCCAGACCGACTGCGTAGCCCGGACTGGCCGAGACCCCCTGTGCCAGTGGCTCCGCACCGTGCACCGCTTCGGGATCGATCGAGGGTCGCAACAGATTGCGGATCTGCTCGGCGGAGATCCGCGCGCATGCGGTTGCGGCGTCGATGGTCGACTCGTTCACCAGGGTCGTGGCGATTCGCACCGCGGCCTGCGCAGTCCGTTTGGCCGGTCGGGACTGCAACAGGTACAGCGTGCCGTGCTGGACGGTGAACTCGATGTCCTGGGCGTCGCGGCCCTCGGTGTCCAGGAGATCCGCGGCGGCGATCAGCTCGCGATGGACATCGGGGTTCTGATCGGCGAGCCAGGACAGCGGACGCGGTGTGACCCGGCCGGACACCACATCTTCGCCCTGTCCCCGAGGCAGGTACTCGCCGTAGGGCTCCTTCTCCCCCGACAACGGGTTGCGCGTGAACAACACGCCGGTACCCGAGACGTCGTCGAGGTTGCCGAACACCATCGCCTGCACGGTCACCGCAGTGCCCAGGTCGTCGGGAATCCCGTAGTGCGCCCGATAGGCCTTCGCCCGTCGCGACTGACTCGAGTCGAACACGGCGGCCACGCAGTTCCGCAGCGCCGCAATCGGGTCGGAGGGAATCTTGGTACCGGAGTCCTCGCGGATCGCCGCCCGCACGGCGGCGATGTCCGGCAGGTCCTCGAGATCGTCGAGGCACCCGGCGACGAGCTTGCCGTACAACGCGCCGAAACGGCGGTGTACGTCCGCGGCGAACCCCGGATGCCCGGATTCGGCGGCCAACGCGGCTTCGGTGTCATCGTTGATGCCGAGGTTCAGGATGGTGTCCATCATCCCCGGCATCGACACCGCAGCACCCGACCGGACGGACACGAGCAGCGGGTTGGGTCCGGAACCGAAGGTGCGGCCGGTCTGCTCCTCCAGGTAGGCGATGCCCTCGCGGATCTGCTCGAACACGTCGTCCGGCAGCATGCGGCCACGGTCGAAGTACTCGGCGCACGAGCGCGTCGTGATGACGATCGCCGGGGGTACGCGAAGTCCCAGTCGACTCATCCGCCACAGGCTCCAGGCCTTGCCGCCCACCAGTTCCCGGGCCGGCTCGTCGGTGAGGTCGGTGATCCGGAGGACGGCCGGGTCGATGACCGCCGCACTCATTCGTCCCGCTCCTCGCCCATCATGCGCAGCAGATGTTCGTGCATCTGGTACCAGACGGTGTGATAGGAGTCGAGACGCACGTTGCTGACATACTCGTGGTCGCCTTGGTCCACCTTGTGCAGTGCGGCATCGAGCCGTCCGACGAAGCGCTTGGTGAGCGGGTCCGCCCCGGCGAAGGGGGCCAGCAGCTGCTCGGCCTTGTCGTGTAGACGGGCCAGCTTGTCGATGACCTTCGCGTCGTAGTCGGGATCCGAGTGATCGTTGGGCTGCTGCGCACCGTCGACCGTGACGGTCTGCCAGGACGTCATCAGCGACAGCATCTGCTTGTTGATGCCCTGCTCGAAATCGGCCAGCGTACTGACCAATTCGGCATCGGCGCGTTGGTCGGCGAACACTGTCGGGTAGATGTCGTCGAGCTTCTTGCGGCCGGCAGGCCCGATCATGTACGAGCCGCGGGCCGCGACCACCGCTCCGTCGCCGACCGCGGTGTCGAGCGCTTCGCCGATGACCGCGGCGTCGAGGTCGATGATGTCGGCCAGCTGCTCGGCGGTGGCCAGCTGTTTCAGGGTCAGCCCGTGCAGGGCCAGATCTGCGGTGTCAAGCATGTTCACTTACCTCCAGTGGTTTCTGCATCGATTCACGAACGGTGCGACGCAGCGACTTTCCGACGGCACTCTTGGGGAGCTCATCCCATCGCTCGATGTAGCGGGGCCGTTTGAACCCGGCCAGCCGCTCGGCGCAGTGGTCGAGCAAGACCTGGTCGTCGACCGGTTCGCGGAGCACCACGGCCGCGCTGACGCGTTGCCCCCATCGGTCGTCGTCGACGCCCACCACGGCCGCCTCGCGGACCGCGGGATGGGTGAGGAGCGCGTCCTCGACCTCACGGGGATAGACGTTGAACCCGCCACTGATGATGACGTCGTGCCGCCGGTCGAACAGGTACAGGTAGCCGTCGGCGTCGAGTTGTCCGATGTCGCCCGTGCGCAGCCATCCATCGGCGCTCAACGTCTCCGCCGTCGCTTCTGGTCGTCGCCAGTAGCCGCTCATGGTGTGCGGTCCACGAGTGACCACCTCACCCGGCGTCCCGGCCGGCAAGGAGTTACCTTGCGGGTCTCGGATGTCGACCTCGACGAACGTGTACGGCTTGCCCGCGGAGGCCAGCCGCTGTGGGGAGTGTTCCCACGGCTGCAGGCAGGTGATCGCCAGCGGTGCCTCCGCCATGCCCGTAGAGTTGCGCGAAAACCTCTCCGAGGGTCTCGATTCCACGTGCCAGCAGGGCCGGTGCGATGGGTGCTCCTCCGTAGCAGAGCCTGCTCAGGCGCAACTTGTCGCGGTCGATCGTCGCGTCCTCGAGCAGCATGGCGATCATCGTCGGCACCATGAACGTCGCGGTGGCACCCTGCTCGACGGCGGCGTCGGCGAATGCCTGCGGGGAGAACTTCGGCAGGATGACGTTGCGGGCCCCCTTCACCAGGTGTGGGAGGAAGAATGCGCCGCTGCCGTGGGTGATCGGTGCGGCATGCAGCATCACCGAGTCCGGGGTGAGATCCGGCAGCAGGTCGACGAGGAAGTTGGCGACCTCGGCGAGTTCGCTGCGCGTGGTGAGCACCACGGCCTTGGGCTTGCCGGTGGTACCGCCGGTGTAGGCCAGGCGCAGCGGGGCTTCGGGATCCCGCGCCACACGGCACGGTGCGTCATCGGCCCCCGCGATCATGCCGTCGAGCTCATCGACACCGATCTCGATCTCCACCTCGGCCGGCACCCGGCCGTCCGTGATGAGTGCGCGTGACGCCGAATCGGTGATCTTGTAAGCGAGTTCGACATCGGTCTCGCGAGCGTTGAGCGGTACCCGGACGAGGCCGGCCTTGGCGAGGGCGTAGTAGGCGACGACACCGTCGATACCGTTGGGCATCAGGACGGCCACGTGATCGCCGGGTTCGAGTCCGCGGGCCAGCAGCGCGTTGCCGAGTTTGTCGGTGAGACGGTCGAATTCGATGAAGCTGACCGTCCGCGACCCGTGCACCAGGGCCGGCGCGTCCCGGTAGGCGCGTGCCGCCCTGGTGATCAGGTCACCGAGTTGCATGTGCTGTCCGGTCACCGCGGGTCCTGTCCCGGCGTGGCCGGACGGCCCACCCGATAGAGTTCGGCTGCGCGCTCGGTACCGTGATTCCACTTGACCCATTCCTCGTCCAGGTAGCGGAATCGTTCGTCGTGGATGGTCGGGGTGAAGCCCTGAACACGCTTGTTGTAGTCGTCGATCTCCAGGCGCCCGGCGCTGGTGGTCCACAGTCCGTTCTTGGCGTCGAGGCTCGACCAGCCGCTGAGCTCGGCACCGACGGTGGGTGCGTAATCCTTCTCCGACAGCACCGAATACGGGATGGCGCTGATCATGTTCTGGTTCAGACCCGAATACCGCGCCATGGTGTACGGATTGGCCTTCTGCTGGGGTAGACCCAGGAATCCGACCATCTCCGCGAGGTTGTCACGGGCGTATTCGTCGTTCATCAGTGTCTTGAAGCGCTGGACGCGACCATCGAGTTCGAGCCAGTCCGACTGCCGGTACGTACCGGCCAGGTGTGCGAAATCCTTGCCGACAGAGGAGTATACCAGCGCACCGGCATCGATCATCTGCTCGCGGGTCCAGGTTGCCATCCGCTTCCACAGGTCCGCGGTCGCCTCGGTGACGACCTCACGGTACTGCTCCATCGTCTCGGCCAGGATCTCGGCGTTGTCCATTCCGACCGGGACGTAACCGTCGGTGAGTGCGTCCGAGGTGTACATACCGACGGCCGCGATGTTCGCGGCGTCGTAGCTGGGGTCGGCCTCGAAGGACGCCCAGTCGTCCACCAGCCGGAAGCTGGTGTCCTTGAAGACGATCGGGATGGTCAGGTTGTTGTGCGGGAGACCGACCGCGATGCCGTCGAGCCAGGGGTAGTCGCCTTCGGCGAGGTCGAAGAAGTCGCGGACCAGCAGTTGCTTGTTGTCCCCGAAGTTGTACGGCCCGCTGTTGTGGATGCCGATGCGGCACTCGCAGTGCGCGAGAAACGCATACTGTGACAGGGTCGCGAGCAGTTTGACGGTCGCGGTGTGCAGACGGTCACCGGCCGAGACCCCCACGAGCTGGTCGTTGAATCCGTCAAGGGTGCGTTCGGGCAGGAACTGCGACCGGTCGCCGAACTCCTTGTTGGTGATGTGTCCATCGTTGCGGTGGTACGACAGATTGAAGCGCCGGCTGAAGTCGAGGACGTCGACCACATCGTCGACAGCGTCCTGGGAACGGATCAGCCCCCAGGACAGCAGCATCTCGCGGCCGAGGAGGTAGAACGTCGGCATCCCCCACGCCGCGTTGACGGTGTCGACCTTGAAACTGCTCTCCCGAACGCGATCTCCGAGTTCCTCGGCAGATACCACGGAATCGATCTCGCGCAGCAGGGTCGGCAGACGATAGAAGCTGTTGAGATACGACAGCAACATGTAGGGGTTCATCGGGAAGAGCTTGGATTCCTGCACCGTCCGGGTGATGCACAACCAGTAGGTGGTGTCACTCAGGTTGCGCAGGAAGCTGTTTGATTCGAGCAGGTCGGTGTAGCTCAGTTCGCGTGCCATGGTTGGTCCTCAGCTCTGCAGTTTCCAGATACGGGCGTGACCGGTGTCGCCGGTCTCGTAGGCGTCGGCGGCCGGCGGCGCTGTGGTGGTCTCCAGTTCGACGCGGTCACCATCGTCGAGGCCCTCGATCCGGCAGTTCATCAGCGTCGGCACGCCGTATTCGCGGGCGAGGATGCCGAGGTGTGATCGAACGGTTCCCCCGAGACAGATGACACCGTGGAAGCCCTCCAGGATCGGCGCGGTGAGTGTGCCGCCCGAATCGTCGATGACGGCGACGGTGTTGTCCGGGACGCCGTCGGTGAGCAGGTCCATGACCTGCTCGATCCGCGAGATCCGCAGCACCGTGCCGATCGTGTTCTCCCCGGTGGTCAGGACGTTGTCGCCGCGACCGTGCACACCTTCGTCGGCGCTGTCGCCTGTGAATCCGTTCTCCTCCGGTTCGGGCCGCCGGTACTTGTCCGGCTCCGAGTCCAGCGACGCCGTCGCGGAGAACTCGAACCGGTACCCGGTGTCGAGTACCGCCTGTTCGACCGCCCGCGCATCGTCGGCGGAGAACAGTTCCGCCGACCGGGTGAACACGTCGGTGGTCCAGTCCAGACCGAGGTCGGCCGCGCGTTGTGCCACCAGCGCGCGGATCGCCGAGTTGTACTTGTTGGGTAGCGGCAGGGTCTCCGGCACCCCCCACTTCGGCACGAGGGTCTCTGACTCCGCCATCTTCGCTCCTTTGATCGTGGACACTCGGCCCGGCGCTCGGTCCGGATTGCGGGATACTGACCTTTTCCCAGGTCAGCTGCCTTCAGTGGCACGAGCGGTGGCCGGTGATGTAAACCTAGAACCACCGCTCGATGTGATGTAGTCCACATAGGGGGACACTTTCCCGGCGGTAGTGAGCAAGGAGCACCGATGGCCACCACCACGCATTGGGAACCGCCCGCCATCCTGGACGCGGCCGACTATCGTCGCGCGTTCGAGATCATCTCCGGATGCCATGACGCCGCCAACCTGACCGAGTTCCGCGAAGGGCTTGTCGAGTCGCTGTCCCGCCACCTCGACCTGGCGAACATCTCGTTCTTTTCCGGGTCGACGTTTCATCTGGTGTTCGAGGACCACGCGCCGTTGACCGAGGGCGCGACCGCGAAGATGCTTCCGGAGTATCAGGAGCGCTGGGCCACCCACGACGTGTTCGGCTCCCCGCCCGCGGTCCGACAACTGTTGACCAGCTCCGTGGCCTCGCTCGACGAGCTGCTGGCACAGGGTCGACTACCGGCATCGTCGGAGGCGTACGTGCATCACTTCCTCCACGGGCGCTGGCACATGGGTTCGGCGGCAGCGATGCGCCTGCCGCTGGCCGGTGGACGTACCGCGCTGATCGGACTCTTCGGCCGGTCGGCGACCGACCTCGGCCCGCACGAGATCGCGACGCTGCGGCTCGTCGGGCAACAGCTCGCGCCGGTGACCAAGCGACTGCCGGCCGGTCCGGAGATGCAGGCGGTGGGCCGTCTGACCGGGCGGCAGCGCGAGGTGGTCAAGCTCGTGGCGGATGGTCAGAGCAACGCGTCGATCGCCGAAATACTCTGTATCGCTGAGGATTCAGTGAAGAAATACATCACCCGGATTCTGCAGCAGACCGGCTGTCACTCCCGCCTCGAGCTTGCGCTGATCGCCCGCGACGCCACCCTCTGACCCACTCGCCGGCGGCTCGTCCCGGCGATGATGTCCCCCTAAGTGGACTGCCCCTGATCTGTGATGCAGTTCATAGTCTGCGTAGGCCTCTTGCCTCGTGGAAAGGACATCCAGCACATGACGAGCTCCGTAACGCGCGCCGGAACCGGTGTGAATCTATTTGCCACAAGCGATCTTTCGGGAACAGCACGGTGGTTCGAGGACACCACGGACGTCCTCGACATCGACGACGACGATCTCGAGGACACCATCGCCTTCGTGCACAAGGGCGGGATGACGTTCCTGTCCCCCATCCTCCCCGACCTCAAGGCGATCGTCTGCACCGCCGGAAGTCGTGAATCGCACCTGGCGATCCTGTCGCGGGAGTCGGCGGTGCCGTGCGTCCTGGTCGCCGAGATCGGCACCGAGATCCCATCCGGTTCGCAGGTTCACCTGGGGTTGACCGACGCCGAGCAAGCGACCATCGACATCGTGACCGCCCCGGCGGTGAACTCATGACCATCACGAGTCACGCCCAGGACAGCCGACTGCTCAACGACCCGGACTATGAGCCCACCCTCGAGGAGTGGAACGACCTCGTCGCGGAGGGCGGCCGCGCGTACAAGTCCGAGCTCTCGCGACGGACCGTCTTCGAGTCGGAGCTGTTCGGGATGAACACCTACATCATCATGTCGATGATGGAGGACTACCTGCAGGTCCCGGATCGGATCCGTACCGTCACCGAGCACGCGTCCCCCGAGGATCTCGTCGCTGCCGGCCTGCCGGTCGGGTCGAAGCGCAGCTTCATCAACCTCGCGGCGATGCCTCTGCACTATCTCACGGGTCGCGAGCTCTACGTCGACCTCGGTGAGAAGCAGCTCGCCGACGATCTCGAGGACCAGCTGACCGTGCTGCGCTTCTGGCGGCGCGCAACCATCGCCATGCGCACCGACAACGTGCTGTACAACATGGATGCCACTCCGCCCAACAGCTCGCACATCGTCACCGATGAGCTGCTGGCGGAGATCCGCGGACAACTCGAACCCAACGATTCGACGGCGACCACGACCCTCCGGAAGTTCGCCGCCCGGCTCACCGCGTACGCGTTCCTGGAGAACTGCGATGCGCGAACAGCGGTGTGTGACACCGGACCCTACGATCTCGGCGACGGGACGTTCCTGGCACTGCGCGAACTCTGCTGCGACGGCGCCGGTGACTTCCCATGGCTCGACGGCATTCGGGAAACGTTGCCCGAGCACAACTTCGTGATCGCCTACCGGCTGCCGAATTCGGTCTCGATGGACAACAACGTGTGGGGAACAGCGTGGTTCGCGCCCAGCGACTATCTCTCCGAGGTCATCGAGGCACGCGTCTTCGCTGCTCGCGACGGACAGCTACGCGCCCTGACACAAGGTGACGTTGTCGATCTGACCGCGCACATCCGCAAGGCCCACCGCGCTTTGTATGCGCGGCTCGCCGAGACCGATCCCGAGGAACGCAATCTGTACGCCACCCAGATGTACAGCTGGAAACTCAAGGCGTGGGCCCGAATCGCCGGATGCTACGACACGATCGACTGGTCCATCAGTCCGTCGATCGTGGAGTCCTACCAGCGCTTCAGCGACCCGGACACGGCGCTCGCGCTCATCGGTGGTGTGTTCGTCCCGGCCGACCGGGACGGCTGTTTCCGCCCGCTGGGAGGAGACCGATGACCGCTTCCGCGCCGGCCCGCCATGTAGGTATCAGCTCGTACGACTTCGGCAGCGTATCGGGCCGGATACAGAAGTTCGCCGCTCCCGACGATGTCATCGCGGTCTTCGCGGACGACCTGTCCGATGTCATCGCACTGGTGGAGTCGGGTGGAACCACCTTCCTGTCCCCCATCCTGGGGCGGCTCGGCGGCATCGTGTGCACGTCCGGCACTACCCGCTCGCACCTGGCGATCGTGTCCCGGGAATACGGCGTCCCGTGTCTGCTCGCCGTCGAGCTCGACGGCTGGGAGCCGGCCGACGGTGATCGTCTGCGCATGACGTCGACCTCCGCCGGCACCGGATTCCTCTCTTCGGCGGATGAATCCGATGATTCGGAACAAGCGGCATCGGCGGCATCGCCACGCGAATCAGGGGTGGACCCCCTCGATCGGGCCGACCCGGTGGGGCGGGATTTCACCGACGCGACGTCGGGCGATGCCCGTACCGATTGGTGGGATTACGTCCGGACCGTCGGCGACGACATCGCGTGCAAGCCGTTCCCGTCATCCGTCGGCGCCGGGACAGTCGCACAACTGTGTTCGGAGACCTTGTCGGATGAGGACCTCGATGCCCTGATCCTGCACATGGGGCGCGCGTTCAAGCCGGAGATGACCCGACGTTCCGGCTTCACCTCCGAGATCTTCCCGATGATGCCGTACATGTCGATGTCGGTGATCGAAGACTTCCACTCCTATCCGGAACGGATTCGCGTCATCGACGCGGCGATGCCCGCCGAGGAGATCGGGCGCCGGCTACGTGAACAGCCCGGTCTCATCAGTCCGTTGTGGATCTGGATGGTCGGCTACCACTACCTCTGTGGCCGAGAGCTTTTGATCCACATGGGTGAGCTGGGAGCGCGGGACGACCTCGACGATGTCCGCACGGTGGTCGACTTCTGGCGGCGTCTGACTCTCGCGCATCGAGGCGACGGCACGCTCGACTACAAGGATGCGGGCTTCACCAACCGGTACCTGCCTGCCACAGCGGTGAACGCGTTGCGGGGTGATCTGCAGGAACTCACCGACGGCACCCGGAAGGAACTCCAGACGCTGAATGCGGCACTGTCCGGATACTGCTTCATGTACTTCACCGACTCTCGAGTGGGGATCTGCGACAACGGTCCGTACCCGGACGGTGAGGGCACGGCAACGCTGGTACGCGATTTCCTGAGTCTCGACACGGGCCAGTTCGGCTATCGGTGGGCTCAGGGCTGTGATCCCGGGTTCAGTGGGGTGACGCTGACCTTGACCTTCCCGACAGATGTGTTCACCGAGTTCGAGATCAACGACTGGGGAACCACTTTCACCGAGCCCGAGCAGTTCCTGTCGACGGTCACCCATGCGGCTGTGATCGGCCATCGCGCCGACGGCAGCACCGAGGTGCTGGCCCCCGATCGCTGGGATGCCCTCACCAAGGCCGTGGGTGCAGAGCATCTGAAGCTCTATCAGGCGTTCAGCGAGATGAACCGTGAACGCAGAATCCTCTCGGCCACCGAGATGTACACCTTCGGTCTTCGACCGTTCGCGCGCCTTGCCGATGTCGAGGGTGCGATCGAGTGGGCGATCTCCGACCGCACCATGGCGCTGTTTCCCGAGCCACTCGCTGATGACGATCAAGCCGCTGCGATCTTCGGCGGTGCGCTTGTCGGACACGACCGTCTGAGCGCATTCAGCGGCCTCGCCTGACATTACCGGTCCCATTTCGGTCGATTGCCGACCGCCCAGAACGACCAAGGAGAAATCAATGCGCCAACCCATGCAGAAGATCGTTCCCGCTGACGAGTTCCTGATCCACCAGACGCCGGAGACCTTCGCCACCGTTTCGCATGCGGACATCTCGTGGACCGAGAAGATCTGGTGCTCGCTGTTCGCGCGCGACGGATCGCTGCAGATCGACTTCGGCATCGGCAAGTACCAGAACCGCAACGTCATCGACGGCTTCGCGGGCATCTCCCGCGGCGTCGAGCAGATCACCGTGCGTGCCAGTACCGAGCTGGATCTCGACCCCGAGCGTATCGGGGTCGGCCCGATCGACTACGAGATCATCGAACCGATGCAGAAGGTGCGCTGCATCCTCCGCGAGAATGACATTCAGCCATTGAGTTTCGACGTGGTGCTCACCAGCACCCTGCTGCCGCCGTTTCTCGAGCGCAAGGACGCGCAGCGTGGCGCGGACGGATTCCGCATCGCGTCGGACCTCCGACGCTTTCACCAGTTCGTCACGGTGTCGGGATGGGTGCAGATCGATGGCGAGAAGATCACCATCACCGACGATGACTGGCTCGGCTATCGGGACCGCTCCTGGGGTGTCCGGATGGATGTCGGCGAGCCGGCGCCGGATGTCAAGGCGCCCAACCGGATGAACGACGACTTCATCCTCACCTGGAGTCCGATGTATTTCCAACCCGCAAACGGTGGCGACCCGTACGAGATCCACCACTACCTCCAGTGGGTGAACGGCGAGGTGCACTACTTTTCCGGTTACGTCAACCATGCCGATGGCCGGCAGGAACCTCTGCACGGCACCGTCGATGACCTCAAATACGACCCGGCCACTCGACGGCTCCTGGGTGGCACCATGAGGTTCGACGCCGGGTGGGGCAAGGAGCGGGCCGTCGAGATCGCACCCGTCTCCGACACCGGATTCCACCTTGGTACCGCCAACTACTTCGGATTCAAGGGCGACCGGCACGGCAAGTACAACGGTGTCGATCACACGTCCGGTGAGCGCTACGCCGACATGACGAATCGGGAGACCGTCCTCGAAGCGCACCAGCTGCGGGACTGTGTCATCCGGGTGCAGGAGGGCGACGCAACCGGTTACGGCATCTTCGAGTCCATCGTCATCGGCGATCACCCGCGCTACGGTCTGCGCGGCGACGACTCATTCCTGTAGTCCGTGCGCGCCGATTCCTGAGGAGCGATCGTGCGAGCTAACGCCGATTCCTGAGGAGCGAGCTCGCGAGCGAACGCCGGTTCCTGAGGAGCGAGCTCGCGAGCTAACGCCGGCTCCTGAGGAGCGAGCCTGCGAGCGAACGCCGGCTCCTGAGGAGCAACCTCGCGAGCGTCACGAAGGACCGCCCTTCGTGACGCATCCTCGCAAGCTCGGAGGCTCCTCAGGGAGCGGGGTGACGGTCGCAAGCTCGGAGGCTCCTCAGGGACCGGAGGGTAACGCCCGCAACCAAACACCGATTCCTGAGGAGCGAGCCTGCGAGCTAACGCCGATTCCTGAGGAGCGAGCCTGCGAGCGTCACGCAGGACCGCCCTTCGTGACGCATCCTCGCAAGCTCGGAGGCTCCTCAGGGAGCGGGGTGACGGTCGCAAGCTCGGAGGCTCCTCAGGGACCGGAGGGTAACGCCCGCAACCAAACACCGGTTCCCGAGGAGCGAGCAGGGACCGGGTGACGGTCGCAAGCTCGGACGCTCCCCAAGGACCGGCGTGACGGTCGCAAGCTCGGAGGCTCCTCAGGGACCGGAGTGACGGTCGCAAGCTCGGACGCTCCTCAGGGACCGGGGTGACGGTCGCAAGCTCGGAGGCTCCCCAAGGACCGGGGTGACGGTCGCAAGCTCGGAGGCTCCTCAGCTCACTCGCCGTCGCCGAAGAGCGCGCGCACGTCATCGGCGCTGATGACCGTGCCGAACAGGTCACCGTCGTCGACGACGGCGTCGAACAGCTTGCGCTTCTTGTCCTGCAGCGCCACCACATTCTCCTCGATCGTTCCGGCCGAGACCAGCCGGTAGACGGTGACGGGGCGGGTCTGGCCGATGCGGTGGGCGCGGTCGACGGCCTGCGCCTCGGCGGCGGGATTCCACCACGGGTCGCAGACGAAGCAGTAGTCGGCCTCGGTGAGGTTGAGCCCGAACCCACCGGCCTTGAGGCTGATCAGGAAGACCTTCGATGTGCCGCTGCTGAATTCGTCGATCGCGGCCTTGCGTTGACTCGCGTTCATCGAGCCGTCGAGGTAGCTGTACGCGATCCCCAACTCGTCGAGCCGTTCGCGAACCAGACCGAGGAAGCCGGTGAACTGGCTGAACACCAGTGCGGCATGGCCTTCGGCGATGAGTTCGGGGAGCTGTTCGGCGAGGTAGTCGATCTTCGCCGACGCGACGTCGTGGTGCTTCTCCTCGACGAGTCCGGCGTGGAGGCTGAGCTGGCGCAACATGGTGAGCGACCGGAAGATCGCGAACCGGTTCTCGTCCCAGTCGCCCAGCAGGCCCAACACCTTCTGGCGTTCGCGGTTGAGTCGGGTCTGATAGATCTTCTCGTGTTTGGCCCCGAGCTCGACGGCCAGCACCTGCTCCTGTTTGGCGGGAAGGTCGGCGACCACCTGGTCTTTGGTGCGCCGCAACATGACCGGGCGGATACGACGGCGCAATTGCCCGAGACGCTCCGGGTTGTTGCCGGATTCGATCGGCTTGCGAAAGTAGTCGCCGAATGTCTTCGGTGATGGGAACAGCCCGGGTGCGGTGATCGACAACAGCGACCACAACTCCATCAGGTTGTTCTCCATCGGTGTGCCGGTGATCGCGAGTTTCATCTCCGCACCGAGCCGGCGTGCGCACTGATGGGTCTTGCTGTTGTGGTTCTTCACGAACTGTGCCTCGTCGAAGATCACTCCGGTCCAATGGAACTGGTTGATCTGCTGGAACAACAGGCGCAGCAGTGTGTACGAGGTGACGACGATCTGCGCTCCCTCGATCTGCTCGGCGAAGTCGACCCCGCTCTTGCCCTCGGTGGCGGTCACGGCGACTGCCTTCAGGTCGGGCACGAACTTCTGGGACTCGTTGATCCAGTTTCCGACGACGCTCGTGGGCGCGACGACGAGAAACGCACCGCTCGGGCATTCCGCCGACGCCTCGGCGATCAGCGCGAGGGCCTGGACCGTCTTGCCGAGTCCCATGTCGTCGGCGAGGATGCCGCCGATCCTGTTCTGCCACAGAAATCTCAACCAGTCGAGGCCGTCGGCCTGATAGTCACGGAGGTCTGCGCGCAGACCGACGGGCGGGCCGCCGGGTGCCGGGATGGTCGCGGCCGCAAGCCGACTGAGACGTTGATGCCAGTCGGCGAGTTGGTCGTCGACCACACCGAGTCCGAGAAGCTCATCCCACAGTGTCGCGTGGTAGGTGTCGCGGCGGACCAGGCCGTTGTCGACCTCGCCGAGGTCCTGCGCCTCCTGGATCAGTTCGGCGAGCCGGCGGAGTTCGGGATTGTCGAGTGAGAAGTAGGTGCCGTCGGGTAGCAGCAGGTGAGTGGCACGCGCGGCGAGTCCGCGGATGATGTCACCGAGCGGGACGTCATGCCCATCGACCTTCACGGTGATCCGTAGATTCAGCCAGTCGTTGCCGGCCGGACTGTCGTCCTCACCGATGCTGATGGTCGGTTCCTGGTCTGCGGGCTTGAAATCGATATGGTCGCCGAGGATCTCGACCTCGATGTCGTCTCCGAGTTCGGGAACCAGTTCGCCGATCAGTACGGCGGTCTCGGTCATCGAGTAGGTGAAGGTGCGGCAGAGCAAATCGACGCTGGCCTGCTGGACGGCGGTCTCGACGTCGTCAGCCAAGACGGCATCGAGATCCTGCTCGCCGGAGCCGGCACTGCGGGCCTGCCTCTGGATGCGCATGGCCTGCACCTGCCAGCGCGAGCACCGCGCGGCGACGAGTTCGATCGCGGGGCGCGCGGTCTTCCACGCCCGTTCCTCTTCCTCGGCCCGCCGGATGGTGCTGGCCGCGACCGGATCGTGTGTCTCGAAGATGCGTCGTCGTCCGTTGATCCGATAACTGATGTCCCAGCGGACCTGCGACGCGTCGTCGCCGACCCGGATCGTCAGCAGCGGCGTCGGTCCCTCGATGGTCGGCGGTTCGATGGCGCCGGGTTCGATGGCGACCGGGACGACTGCCGCGAGGGTGGGTAGCAGTTCGGTGGTGAACTCGTCGAGGTCGGCGTCGGGAATGGTGATGCCGCCGCTACTGATGATCTCCTCGAGGGCCCGACGGTTGACCGGAGCCTGGAACGGCCCCAAGAGCAATGCATCGTCGGAGATGGTGAACGCGCCGTGCGGCTCCGCCTGTCCGATCAACCCGATCGGCGAATCCTGCCAGTTCGCATGATCGACCTGGATGTACGGCTCGACTCGGGCACCGTCGTCGACGCGGGTGAGGCGGAAGCCGATGCGAGCACCGGAGAAGAGCTCGACACGAGCGGTTCCGGTCGACGGGTGAGCGACCAGCTCGACCCCGGCGGCGTCGGCGGCCGCGAGGAGTTCCCAGATGTCGGCGGGAGCCAGACCCAGGGACACGTCGTCGCCGCCGAATCCGATGTTGAGCAGCGCGCGTGCAATGGCCATGACCGGGCGCACGTGGTCAGGGTCGAATTCGTCCAGGGCGAGTCCGGAGTCGTGGGGGTACCCGCCGGTGAACTTCCGCCAGCTGATGCCGGTCCGTACCCAGTTTCCGCGTTTGCCGCGACGGACGAGCCGTACGGTCGGGCTCGGGTGGGGCGCCCACCGGGTCGGCTCCGGGAGCTCCACCAGGATGCCGAGCGGGGATGCCTCGGCCGGTTCCTCATCGCGGACGAATGACCCCAACATCGTTCGCCACTGCGCGGGCAACGTGCTGATCTGTGCCACGGGGGCGGACACGGACGTCTCGGCCTCCATCGCGACGTACAACAGGGCGGCGCCGTGTTTGCACAGATATCCGATCGGGCACGTGCAGGTGGTGGAGTCCAGGCTGCGGACCGCGCCGACCGCACTGAAGTGAGCTTTGACGAGGTAGACGTGCCGGCTGGACCCGCGGCACCGTGCCGTCAGTGTCAGTTCGTCCGCTTCCCAGGACAGCCCGAAGAGCCGGCCGTCGTCGGCATAATCCGAACCGCGTTCGAGGGCCCCGTCGTCGAACGCCACGAAGAGGTCGCTCGCGGTGGCGCTGAGCGGGTCGTAGCCGGGCATAGAGACCAGGGTAGGGTGCCCGGCGGATGCGAAGGTCGAGGCACGGCGGATTGTCCACAGGCGATCCGGATACCGTGAGGCCTGTGAGTCAATCGACGGACGAGCTCCCTCCGCTGCAGTGGGGTGGCCATGCGACCCTCGCCGACGTGCTACCGGCCATCGACGACGCGTTTCGCCGCCGGCCCTCGGCGGCGGTGCCGATCCCCGCGGCCAAGGACGTCGTGCTGCTGCTGATCGACGGATTGGGCGACGCGCTGCTCGCCGCGCATGCCGACATCGCCCCCACTCTCACGTCCATGCGGGTCGGCTCGATGCGGGCGGGGTTTCCGGCGACCACGGTCAGTAGCATCACCAGCCTGATGGCCGGTACCTCGTGCGGCAGCCACGGGATCATCGGCTACTCGTTCCGCACCGAACGGGACGAGACCCGCGGTCCGAAACGCCGCACACTCAACGCTTTACGCTGGACGTTCAACCGGTCGGACGGACGTTCCGCGCTGGCCTTGTATGTGCCCGAACAGATTCAGCCGGGCCGCGGGGTTCTCGGCGAGATGGCCGATCGAGGCGTCGAGGTGACCTATGTCATGCCCAACGCCTACCGCGGATCGGGTTTCAGCCGCGCCGCGTTCCAGGTCGACGGCACCTATATCGGGGCCCAGACACCGGCCCAGATCCTCGACGGTGTCCGCGAGGCACTGGCACCGTCGACGCCCCGGCATCGGTTCGTCTACGCCTACTGGCCCGATCTCGATGCGGCCGGCCACATTTTCGGTCCCGCGTCTGGGCAGTGGGTGAAGACATTGGGCGTGGTCGACCGGCTCGTCGGCGACCTGGCCGCAGCACTTCCCCGCGATACCGTGCTGGCAGTCACCGGGGATCATGGAATGATACAGGCGGACAAGCGAATTGACATCGACACCACCGACGAGATGTTGAAGGGTGTGGAGGCGGTGGCCGGGGAGATGCGGGTGCGTCAGGTCTACACGCGGCCCGGCGCCCGGGACCATGTCCAGGCCTTCTGGGAGAACGTCGCCGGCGACGACGCCTATGTTGTTCCCCGCGAACAGGTTCTGGACGAGAACTGGTTCGGCGCGGACGTGACTGACGTGATCGCCGAGCGCATCGGGGACCTGGTCGCGGTGGCGCGCGGTAACACCATCCTGACCCGGACGCTCAACGATCCGACGCCAGAGGTGAACATGGTGGGCCACCACGGCGCGTGGACTGTTGCCGAACAGCTGGTACCACTGCTGATCCACGAGGGGTGACCTCCGACCGTTCAGCAGATGGTTCCCTTCCGGCCACAGGGCCGTCACCTACCTTGTATATCTTTCTTCGCAGTAAGTATTGACTGCATCGAGGAGCAGGGACGATGGCCGCAGCGGGGACACACGTCGATGTCGTGGTCGTCGGGGCCGGCATCGTCGGCCTGGCTCACGCGTATCACGCACACAGACTGGGTCTTTCGGTGGCCGTTGTCGATCATGCCGGTCGGCCAACCGGCGCATCCGTCCGCAATTTCGGGCACGCCTGCATCACCGCCCAGTCAGGTGAGGCCCTCGGGTATGCACGGGCGGGACGTCGACATTGGCTCGAGCTGTCACACGCGGCCGGGTTCTGGTCAGCCGAGTCGGGGACCATCGCGATCGCCCGGCACGCGGACGAACATGCCGTCATGGCGGAGTTCACCGAGGCCCGGGGTCCACAGGAGGCACGACTGCTGAGCCGCGAGGAAACGCTCGACCGGGTACCCGCCGACGGCCGCGGGGTCGTCGGCGGACTCTTCCTTCCTCGCGATCTCCAGGTGGATCCGCGCACTGCGGCACCACGTGTCGCGCGGTGGCTGGAATCGGTGGGGGTGCGGTTCCACTGGCGAACTGCCGCGACATCGTTCGACGTCGGCGTGGTGCGCACGTCACGCGGGGACATCCGCGCCGACACCACGTTCATCGCGGTCAACCACGACCTCGACCGCCTGTTCCCGGATGTCGCCGAGGGCATCTCGATGCGGCGCTGTGCCCTGCACATGATGAGAGCCCATGTGCCGCTGCGCTTTCCCTTGACCACGCCGCTGTTCACCGGTTGGTCGTTGCTGCGGTACAGCGGTTTCGAGGCGCTTCCGTCGACGACCCGGGTCGCCGACCGTCTGCACGCCGACCATCCCGAGTACACCGCACTCGATCTCCATCAGATGTACACGCCGCAGCCGGACGGCACCGTCCTCATCGGGGACACCCACACCCGCGACGTCACCGTGTCGCCGTTCCAGTCCGAAGCGGGATTCGCGACGCTGCTGGAGGTCACCAAGGAGCTCTTCGACGTCACGACGATCGACGTCGTCGAAAGATGGCAGGGCGTTTACAGCACGGCAGCCGGCCGCGAGTTCCTCCGCCACGAACCCCTCCCCCACACCCACATCGTCACGGTCACCACCGGCATCGGGATGACAACCGGGCTGGGCCTGGCACAGGCGAGTGTCACGGAGGCGATGGCCGCCCACGACGGTTAGGGTAGGTATACAGGTTGGGCTTGTGTACATCTGCGCTTCGGGAAGGCTGTGGTGAACATGTCCCCTCGGCATCGGGAGATCCACGACGCGCTGCGCGCTCAGATACTCGGCGGTGAATACCAGCCCGGCGACGAACTACCTGCGGAGACAGCGCTCATGGCTCAGTGGCAGGTCAGCCGTGGCCCGATCCGTCAGGCGTTGTACAACTTACGGACCGAGGGATACATCTCCACAACACGTGGACGGCCCGCGCGAGTGCGTCATCCCCACCGACCGACACAGACTCTCGCATCATTCACCCCTTTCTCCCAGTGGGCGGTGACCGCCGGACGAACGCCCGGCAACCACACACGCAGTGTCGGGAGGGTCCGAGCGGATGCCGAGATCGCCGACGCGCTGCACATCGGTCACGACGAGTTCGTCGTCGAGATTGTCCGGCTGCGCACTCTCGATGAGTTGCCTGCCCTGCTCGAGCGGAGTCGGTTCACCCTCGACGTCGGCCGGACGCTGTTCGACTTCGATCCGGACACCGGGTCGATCACCGACCACCTCCTCGACCACGGTGTCGAGTTCGCGTCGATGCGCCACGAGTTGGATGCAGTGGCCGCCGATGATCTGGATGCTCGCGCACTGGGGATCTCGCCGGATGCGCCACTGCTTCGCGAGCGGCGCACCAGCTTCGATCCACAAGGTCGGCCGTTCGAGTACTCCGACGACCGGTATCGCCCGGATCAGGTGACGTTCTCGATCACCAACCGGATGACCACGCAAGGCTGATCTCGTCTGGTCCCGGTCCGGGAGTGGGCTTCCGATCAGCGTTGCGGGAACGGGTGGGCTGCATAGAAGTCGAGATGGGCGCGGGCCGCGGCGTCCCAGGTGAGTGAGCAGGCCAGGTCGCGGCCGGCGTCGCGGCGGGAGGGTGCAGGCTCTCGCGCCGCCAGCAACTGAGCCGCGAGTGCGGGTACATCAGCGGCGTAGGCGACGGTGTCGCCGAACACCTCTCGCAGAATGGGCAGCTCGCGCGCGACGACCGGCCGACCGGCCGCGAGGGCTTCCATGGCAGCGAGACCGAAGCCCTCCTTGGTGGACGGGAACGCGAAGACGTCACAGGCCGCGACCAGCGACGGTAGCGCAGCGTCGGCAACCGGCCCCAACACGACCGGCTCGATGCCGAGCTCACTTTGCCTGCGGTCGAAATCGGCGCGGTAGTCGCGATAGTCGAACAGGGTCTCTCCGCCGGCGAAGACGAGGGAGAGATCGGGGGCGTGGGCGCGCACCGTCGCGAAGGCCTCCAGCAGGTCGATACTGCCCTTGCGTGGTTCGATGCCGCCGACCGCGAGTACGTAGGGTCCGAGTTCTGCGCGCCACCGCTGACGCGCTGCTTCGGCGGCGGGATCATCGGCTGCCGCACCGGCAAAGCGTCCGTGGTCGACGCCATTGGGGATCACTGTCGGGGTCAGACCCCAGCCGGCATGGACCTCGTCGGCGACGGCCTGGGAGACGCAGATTCGTGCGTACGGGTTGACCACCGCCTTCTCGTGGCACTCGACCAGGATCGGGGTGGTGAACTGGTCGAGATGGTGGATGGTGCGGATACAGTGGCCGACGGCGTTGGCGCTGATGCAGTCCTGCGCGTGCACGACGTCGAAGTCGTCGGGTTCGAAACCCGCACGCAGCGTGTCGATGGACCGGATGATGCGCTCGGTGATGGTCTCGTCCGGCAGATCCGCGAACGGGATGAGTCGTTGTGTGACAGCGGGATCGACGCTGCGAAAGAAGCCGTCGTCGCCGCCGCGGGCGAGGCTCCACACGGTGACGTCGGCGCCCCGGCGACTCAGCGCCTCAGCCAGATTGAGGGTGTGAACGACACCGCCCCGGGGCTTGGTGGAATAGGTCAGCAGGGCAATTCGCATGGTGCTCACCTGCCCCGGATCGGGCTCGGCCGGCTAGTTTCTGGGTTCTGTCGGCGAGATTCTGGGTTCTCTCGGCGAGATTCCGGGTTCTCTCGGCGAGATTCCGGGTTCTCTCGGCGGGGGTCGGGATTCTCGGGGCGGGCGTGATAGGTGTCCGGTCGGAGTTCGGCGAGGTGATCGAGAACCCTTCGGGCACGGCTGATCTCGTGGTACACATCGACGTCGACCTTGGCCAGGCCACCTTTGGAACGAGTGTTGGCCAGGACGTCGCCGCCAGGTCCGACGACCTTGGCCTGCCCGAGGAAGCGCAACGAGCCGGTGACACCGGTGAGGTTGGAGGACACCACGAACACCTGGTTCTCCGCGGCACGCGCACAGTCGTACAGGTCGAACAGCCGCGATTGCCGGTCGGCGGGCAGCCGGGCCGCGCGATCGGTGACGCTGGCGGGCCAGGCGTTGAGCGCCGCGATGATCCGCGCCCCGTCGAGTGCGAGGGTACGCGCGGACTCGGGGAAGGTCTTGTCGTAGTCGATGAGCATGCCCATCCGTCCGACCGGGGTGTCGAAGGCGTCGAACGAATCGCCGGCAGCATAGGCCAGCGACTCCCCCGCCGGCTGGTGCACTTTACGGTGTGTGCCGAGGATGCCGTCACCGGACAGGCAGACCGCGGTGTTGTAGCGTTTGCCGTTCGCCGCTTCGGTGTAGCCGATACAGACGGTCATCTGTTTGGCGGCGGCCGCGATGGCAGCGAGCTCGGGGCCGTCGGTGTCGACCGGTGGCGGGAGGTCGTCCGGATCGGGATGTCGCAGGTCGCCGATGTAGCCGCCGATCGATGCGTCCGGGAAGACGAGCAGGTCGACGCCGTCGCGGGCCGCGGCCTCCACTATGCCGACGGCCTTGGACACACCACGCTCCACGTCGCGGCCGAAATGCGCCGCCAGGGCGCCCAGCGTGACCGTGGTCATGTCACCGAACTCTACTCAGGTTCATGCCGTTCCGAGACCTGTCACCGTCGATGAGATGACACTGGTCACCTCGCCATCGGGCCAGCGCAACCGTACTCCTGGCTCGACGGTGAGGCGCCCGCACGCGGCCGTGGTGGTCGGGCCCGGTGCGGTCGCCACCGGTGTGGGGTCGGCGACGAGCATCGCGTACCCCGGGAAGCACGTCAGCCACGAGCCCATGTCGGCCGCCGCAGGCCGGGGGATGGCGGCGACGTCGAGTTCGGCTCCGGTCCCGGATGCTTCCGCCAGCATGCCGAGGGTGCCCGCGAGCCCGGCCATGCTGACGTCCTTCGCCGCGGCGGGGCGGAGTTCGCCGAGAAGCCCGGCCATCGCGACGAGTTCCTCCGAGGAACGCGCGCTGGTGCTGTCCCACTGCCGGCCGTGGTAGCCGGACCGCCAGGACCCGCCGAGGTCGGCGATCACCGACACCGTGTCGCCGATCCGGCCGTCACCGGCGGAGATCGGGGCCTCGGCGCGTCCCAGCGCGGTCACCGACAACGATGCGTGCACCCCGACCTGGGTGTGACCCCCCAGCACGGGGGTCTGCCACGCCTGGGCGGCCGAGGAGATGCCGCGCATGATGCGGGTGAGATGTGAGCGGGTGGGGGCGGCGACCGCGTCAAGGAAGCCGAGCGGACGGGCGCCCATCGCCGACAGGTCGTTCACGTTGACGAGGATGGAACACCAGCCCGCCCATTCGGGATCGCGTTCGACCATCGCCGGGATGATCGCGTCACAGGCGGCAATGATCGCCGACTCGGGCACCGGCACGCCGTCATCGCCACGAAATCCGCTGGGACCCAGACCTCCTGGCTGGTGTGCCAGTGGCGCGAGGATGTCGGCGAGCAGCGCCTTCGTGGTGTCGGCGGTGCGCTGGATCTGGTGCAGCGGCCAGCGCATGGCGCGATGGGTGCGCCCGCCGATCGTGGGACCGGGACCGTGGTCGTGCCAACCGAGGGAGGCGAAGAGCGGGCCGTAGCGGTCTTGCACAGTGGCGTCGAACCGAAGGACACCGTGGGTTTCGACGTGGGCGCAGGCGGCCCGGACGAGCGCCGCCCCGACACCAGCGGCGTGCGCGGGGTCGGCGACGACGAGCCGGCTGCCGGACCACCAGCCGATGTCGACGGCGGTCATGGGTGCGACGCGCACACCTCCGATGACGGTTCCGTCGGGCGTGGCGGCGACCAGGACGACGGTGCGTGGGTCGTCGTCGGTGTCGTCACGATCGGATCCCTCGAACAGCCCTTGCCGTTCAACGAATTCAGCATGGCGGAGCGCGTGATAGGTGGCGATCGCTGCGGTGTCGTCGGCGACGCGGATCAGGAACGGCGAAGTGGTGGTCCGGGTACCGGCCAGGATCGACAGATCGGTCCGCGTATCCCGCAGCGACTGCGTCGGGAGGATGGTTCCGTCGAGCATCGCGTCACCCTCCCACGTTCTGCAACACGCTGCAGGCTCCACAGGCGGCGCATCCGGCGCGCTGGGCGGCGCCGGCCATGCCGATGAGCTGCAGGTGCGCCGCCACCTCGCGACTGATCTTCTCGACGACCGCCGGTTCGGCGGCGACCGCCCCGTCGACGTCGACGGCGAGCGTCCCCGCGTGCGGCCGGAACGGCACGATGAACGGATACACCCCCAGGTCGGCGAGTTCCTTTGCACCCTGGATCATCTCGTCGGGGTCTTCGCCGAGGCCGACGAGGAGATAGGTGGAGACCTGGTTTCGGCCGAAGACCCGGACCGCCTCGGCCCAGGCGGCGCGATACTCATCGCGGGACACCGAGGACTTGCCGGGCATCCACCGTCGGCGAACCTCGTCGTCGAGTGACTCGACGTGGATGCCGATCGCGACGGCCCCGGCGTCGTGCAGATCGGTGATGGTCGACAGGTCCGCCGGCGGCTCGCACTGCACCTGGATGGGCAGTTCGGGTACAGCCGCCTTGACCGCGCGGACGCACCGGGCCAAGTGCCTGGCGCCCCGATCCTTGCCGGCGGAGGTGCCGGTCGTCATGACCATCTGGGTCACGCCGTCGAGGTCGACGGCGGCGCGGGCCACCGCTGCGAGTTGCTCCGGCTTCTTCACGGCGACAGTCGATCCCGAACGCAGCGATTCTTCGATGGAGCAGAAGCGGCAGCGCTGGTCCTCGACGTAGCGGATGCAGGTCTGTACCACGGTGGTGGCGAGCACATCGGCGCCGTGCAGTTTGGCGATCTGTTCGAACCGGATGCCGTCGTCGGTGGTGAGGTCGTAGAAGCGGGGGCGCCCGATGGTCTCGACCTGCAATCCGGTGTCGGCACCGTCGTAAAGCACGCGGTCACCGTCGAAGGCGAACGGGCTGTTGGGGTTTCGCGGGATGGCGGCGTTGAGGCCGTCGATACGGAGATGTCCGTCGTCGGTCGGTCCGGCGCCGCCGGTTCGGTTGACAGGCGGCGTTCCCCGGATACCGAGGAGGGCGAGATCCACTCTGGTCGTTACGGTCACGCGGAAACTCCGTTCATTCGGAGGGCTGATGCATCCCGGTGGCCGCGGCCGGCCGGGGTGCGTCGGCGGATCTTGCCCGCGTCGTTGCGGAGTGGTCGATGGGTGAGGCAGATGTGATCGGGGCGGGAAGTCGCGGGCAGGCGTGTGCGCGCGAAGTCGTGGAGTGATCGTGGGGTCACGGGCGAGGCTCGATCCTCAGGAGACATCCCACCGATCCCTGAGGAGGTCCGGAGCGCCAGCGGAGGACCGTCACGAAGGGGCCGCCCTTCGTGACGCTCGCCAGCTCGCTCCTCAGGGACCGGGCGGCGACGCCAAGCTCGCTCCTCAGGGACCGGGTGGTGACGCCAAGCTCGCTCCTCAGGGACCGGGTCACGCTCGCATGCGCTACCACCGATCCCTGAGGAGGTCCGGAGCGCCAGCGGAGGACCGTCACGAAGGGCCGGCCCTTCGTGACGCTCGCCAAGCTCGCTCCTCAGGGACCGGGTGGCGACGCCAAGCTCGCTCCTCAGGGACCGGATGGTGACGCTCGCAAGCTCGCTCCTCAGGGACCGGGTCACGCTCGGCCGCATCGAGGTCCGGTGACAGCGGTATCGGAGTGGCGCAGGCCCGCGAGATGGCGACCAAGGCGACGACGAACCCGATCCCGTTGGGCAAGGAGAGAATCACCCGGTCGTCGCGGATCACACCTTCGGCGATGAGCAGACGGGCGAGGCGAATCGCTCGGGCATCGATCTCCGCGGCCGTCGCACTGCCCGTTCGGTCGGTGACGAGGACATCATAAGGAGTGGTCCGTGCACGGTCGGCGAAGACCGACGCGATCGACTGGCGTGCCATCGGGGCCTCGCTACTGCCCGGCCGCAAGCCGCAGATGCGACTCACCCAGCGCCTCGATGACGGTTTCGGCGATGTGCCGGGCGTCGCGGTCGATCCCGAGAAAGCGTCCCGATCCCCAGGTGTGCATCCAGGGCAGGCCGATGAAGTTCAGGCCGGGGACACCGGTGACGCCGCGGGTCTGCATCGGTCGGCCGCCACCGTCGAAGGCGCTCGCCTCGATCCAGCGGTAGTCGGGGCGAAAGCCGATGGCCCAGACGATGCTGGTGACGCCCGCAGTGCTGAGGTCCAGGTCGGTAGGGTCGGTTTCAGATTCCCAGACCGACTCATACCGCGAGGCGGGCGGGGCCTCGATGTTCTGGGCGTCGATGTACCGGTCGATGTCGGCGCAGATCGAGTTGTAGACGGCGTCGGCCTTGTCCAAAGCTGCGGTGAGTGTTGGCGCAAAGCGCAGTGTCGAGTCCTTGCCATCGGTGAGAGTTCCGTACAGGCGCATACCCTCCGACGCGAACTGTCGCAGGTCCACGTCGCGGCCGC
Source organism: Gordonia sp. LMA484 (assembly GCF_058129505.1). Lineage (NCBI taxonomy): Bacteria > Bacillati > Actinomycetota > Actinomycetes > Mycobacteriales > Gordoniaceae > Gordonia > Gordonia sp. LMA484. Next base: position 5,681,684 of record NZ_CM176700.1, on the reverse strand, counting down.
CGTCGCGGCCGGTGACGTAGTGATTTGTCTTTTCCTGCGCTGCTTTACCGCCGGGGTATTCCTTTGTGGGGGTGTCGTAGAGACCCATGTCGGCGAGCCAGGTCATGCAGTCCCGGCCGCGGTAGAACCGCGCGACCCGGGGAGCGTTGCCGACCGCGAGGTGGACTTCTCGACCCGCCAGATGGAGGTCCTCGGCGATCTGTGCGCCCGACTGCCCGGTCCCGACGACGAGGACGGCGCCGTCGGGCAGTTGGTCGGAATTGAAGTACTGTTCGGAATGGATCTGCGTCACAGCAGGATCGAGCGAGGATGCGTAGGGCGGGATCACCGGGAGTGGATAGCCGCCGGTGGCGATGACCACCTGGTCGCAGGTGATGAGCTCGAGTCCGTCAGCGTCTGCGCTGTCCAGGGTGAGTTCGAAACCGGTCGTGCCGATGTGGCGGAGTCGCGTGACGGTCGTGTGCTCACGCACCGGTGGGTCGAAGGTGTCGAGCCAGCCGTTGAGCCAGTCGACGACCTCGTCGCGCGTCATGAACCCGTCGGGGTCCGGGCCGTCGTAGGCGTAACCAGGGAGCCGGCAGTGCCAGTTCGGTGTCACCAGGGTGAAGTTGTCCCACCGTTTGTCGGCCCAAGCGTGCGTCGGCGTCTTCGTCTCCACCACCAGGTGTTCGACGCCGGCTCGTCCGAGATACCAGCTGACCGAGAGGCCGGCCTGGCCGGCGCCGATGATCACCACGGGTAGATGAGCGGGTGCGCTCATGATGTCTCCAGGGAGGAAGGGGTTGTAGGGGTCGTTAGGGGTGGGTGCATGTCGAGGATCTCGACTGTGGCGCCATGCTCGTAACGGTCGGCGGTACGGCTGATGTCGTCGGCAGTGGCTGCCGCCGAAGTGCAGGCGAAGCCGTACCTTGCGCGGACCCGCTCAGCGGCTTCCACGAGTGCAGTCGTCGCGCGGCTGCGGAATTCGTCGACGGTGTACTGCGCGCCGACGTCGAGATGGTCGTGCATGACCAGGCTCGGCGAGTAGCAGTGCTGCACGACGCCGTCGGGCCAGCGAACCGTGACGGTCATCTCAGGCATGGGCGAGGTCCCGCCACGCCGCGGTTCCGGTGGCATCGAGTTCGGTGAGCGCGCCGTAGGCGTCAGGTCTGCGGTCGCGAAGATGGAACATGCCGCCACGCATGGCCGTGAAGGTGGCGGCGATGTCCACGTCGGCGACCGCCATTCCGCTTCCGAGCAGGGTCGAGTCGAGAATGTTGCCCCCGGGGTCGACGATCTTCGCGTTGCCGACATAGCGCAACGACCCGAAGGTGCCGGATTGATTGGACGCGACCCAGAACACCTGATTGTCCAGTGCGCGGGCGGTGTCGAAGAGGTTGAACCGGTAGGTCCATCGATCGTCCTGAAGGTTGTCGGCGGTCGCCGTCCGTGCGGCGGGCCAGGCCGACAGGCTCGCGATGATCTCCGCGCCATTGAGCGCCATCACACGCGCGGCCTCGGGAAAGGCCTTGTCGTAACAGATCTGGAGCCCGACGCGTCCGATCGGTGTGTCGAAGACACCGTACTCGGCACCCGAGGCGTAGGACATGTTCTCGCCCAGCGGCTGGTGCACCTTGCGGTAGCTCCCGTAGATCCGCGAGCCGTCGAGGACGGCGGCCGCGTTGTAGCGGGTCTCACCGTCCTCGGCGAGTTCGCAGAACCCGATGGCGATGACGAGGTCACCGATGATCGATTGCACCCGTTGGATTTCCGGCCCGTCGAGCCTGATTGCCGGCGGCAGTGAGCGGGTGGTGTTCTTGACGGTGTCACCGTGGTTGCCCAGCGACGACAGGTAGCCGCCGATCGCCGCTTCGGGGAACACCAGGAAGTCGACGTCGCGTTCGCGGGCCTGGGCCACGTAGTCGGCGATGGTCTCGTAGTTTTGCTCGAGGTCGCGGGTGAAGTTGGCCGCGACCGATCCGATGGTTGTCATGAGCTCGTCTCGGGGTCGGGTCACACCATGTAGGTGGAGTTGATGATCGCGCCCTTGCGCGCGTAGTGGATGATGGCGTCCTGCACGTCGAGCGGGTGGGCCGGGATGACTCCCTCGATGAGGTCCTCTTCACGGCCGCCGTGCAGGGCGAGCCCGAAACGGCAACAGAAGACGGTGCCGCCCTCGGAGATGAAGGTCGCCAGTGAGTCGTTGATGTTCTGTTCGCCGGGGAATCCGGAATCACCGGTCTTCGGAAAGCCGCGCGTGGCAAGGCAATTGATCGCGCCGGGCCCGTAAAAGTAGATCGCCGACTCGAAGCCCTTGCGCAGCGCCCGAGTGGCCTGAAGCACCGCCACGAACGACACCGACGACTCGTGAGCGATCCCGTGCACCAACGTGAAGTAGGTTTCGCCGTCCTCGGCCTGGTAATCGGGGAAGATCTTGGTGCCGCCATAGATGTTCGACCCCTTCGGCAGCGAGGGGTGCGGGATCTCACCGAGGGACTTGGCGATGTTCTCGGTGATGGTCTCGTCGAAAGTGGGCACAGTTTCTCCTAGAATGAGGCGCGACGGGTCGAGTCCGTCGGACAGTTCGGAAGTCGAGGCGACGCTGCCTCACAAGAGGATTCGATCCCTGGGATCGGAGGTCGTAGTCCTTATCGGCTACGAGATACAGTTGACGCCCGGCGTATTTCGTGGTGGTTACCGGGAGAATAATTGAGCGACCGAATCCGTTAACATGGCCGCCGAAGGCGAGGGTGCAGGTTCTGTCGGCGGGATCTTCGGTTCTGTCGGCGGGAGGTCTGGCGCTGTGGCCCTTCGTGACGCATCCTCGCAAGCTCGGAGGCTCCTCAGGGACCGAGGGCGAGGTTTGGCGCTGTGGCCCTTCGTGACGCATCCTCGCAAGCTCGGAGGCTCCTCAGGGACCGAGGGGACGCACGCAAGCTCGGAGGCTCCTCAGGGACCGAAGGGGCGAGATTCGGGGTTCTGTCGGCGAGGCCGACGTGACGAATACCAGCGCGCCGCCGACTGCGTGCTGCAGCCGACGGCGCGGTGGGTGTTGCTGGTCCGGAGGGGCGCGGCCTCAGCTCACTGCCAGACCCAGATCCAACGACGCGAGCGCTGATCGAACCGGCGGACGCGACGGCGGCGGCGCGCGGGGGCCTGCGGGGTTTTGTTGTTGTTGGTCTTCTGCGGAGTGGGCATCGGTGGCCTTTCTCGTGGTGTGTGCGATCCGGTGTGGATCTCTCTGACACCAATGAGATTGCCCGTCAGTACTTGTGACTCCATCGACGCCTGCTGGGAGGTTGCTGGGCGTCGTTCGGGGGCGTGTCGGTCAGGCGGTGATCGGCACCCGATGCGCCGCAGGGTCGTCGCCGAGCAGCCGACCGGTCGCATCGCCGGCACGTAGGAACCGGCGCTTCTCCAGCCAGTCCGCGAGCATCCGCTTCTGCTGGAAACGCAGGTCGGCGACCACCTCTCGCGCGGAGACTTCGGGCCGACGTAGGGCTCGGGTCACCGTGCCGGCGAGGGTGGTCACCGGCATCATCGCCGCAGGCGCCTGGACGCGGTTGTAGATGTCACTCAGCACCGCCGCGAAGCCGGGCTGCTGCTGGGCCTGGCGATAGAGCTCGTACTCGAGCGGCGAGGGTGGGAGTCCGGAGGCCAGGAAGTTCGTCCACTGGTAGACATCGACGCAGTCACGCTCGCGATCGGATGCCCAGGCGGCTGTTGCGCAGTCGACGGCTTCGGGATCGGCACCGTCGCGCGCGCCGAGCACCGGGGCCAGTGCTTCCCCGAGGAGCCGGCCGTAGCGCAGTCCGTCGCGGATGCCCTGCGCGGTCACCGGATCCTTGAAGTGTCCGGCGTCGCCCGGCAGGACCCAGCCGGGGCCGCTCGACCGGCGGAAGTAGGACTCGATGCCGGTACATGCCCGCACCCGCGAGACCATCTCGCATCCGTCGAGCCGCCGAGCCAACCCGGGGAGCGCCTCGATGCCGCGGAGGTACGCGTCCTTGGCCCTCCGCCCCCTGAACTCGGCGTTGAGATCGACGGGTGGCTGCAGCAACGACAGCAGATCCCCACCGTCGCAGGGGAACGCGGTGCCGAGCAGCCGACCGACCCGCCATTGGGATGCGATGTGACGCAAGTCGGTTCGGACATCCGACCAGTAGGCGTAATAGCAGGCACGACCACTGGGTGCCACCAACGTCGGCACCCGGGCGCCGACGCGGTCGGCCACCAGACTCTTGCGGCCGTCCGCGCCGATGACGACCGGCGCATGGACCTCATGGGCCACCTCGTCGTCGTCGGTGTAGCGGATGCCGATCACACGCCCGCCGCGCCCGACGACGTCGGTGGCCGTGCACCGTTCGCGGACCTCGGCACCCGCGGCACGGGTCGTCTGCACCAGGACATCGTCGAGCTGGATGCGGCGCACGCACATCGCGTAGTCGATACCTGAGACTGCGGAGTATGTTGTGCGCCAGCCGATGTCGTCGAGGATCGCCTCGGCCAGCGGCATGCGCGGGGCGCCGATCGCCTCGACCGCGGGCAGTGCCCCGAGGGCCTGGATCTCGGCCATGGTCGTCGGCCACAGCAGATGGGTGGAGAGCGTGTCCGACGGGAACTGTGCAGCGTCGATGACGAGCACGGTCAGGCCGCGCTGGGCCAGGGCGATCGCGGTGGCCGAGCCCGCGCATCGGGCACCGACGATCACTGCATCGAACTGCTCGACGGCTGGACTCATCTGTCCTCCATCCGCCGACCTCCGACACACAGTCCGACACAGTGTCAGGAAGACGTTATGCCTGTACGCAGGGGGTGTCAAGAACGGCGTAGCATCTGCGACATGGTTTCGGTGACGAGGTCGCAGGGTGTGCACGCGCGGGAACGCCGGGCCGAAGTAACCGAACGCGTACTGACCGCCGTCGAGGAACTCCTCGCTACCGGCGAGCGCTTCACCGAACTACCGGTGCAACGGATCGCCGAACAATCCGGAATGTCGCGGACCAACTTCTACCAGTACTTCCCGAACAAGAGCGAGGTGCTGATCCAGGTCGCCGACGTCGCATCCGCCGAGTTCTTCGCCACTCCGACCGCCTGGTTCGCCGACGACGCATCGCTCGACGCGGGGGTCGCGGGAGTGGAACGCGCCATCGGCGCGATGGTCGAAGAATTCCGCAAGCATTGGACATTGATGCGCGCGTTGGGCGAGGTCGCCGCCTACGACGCCGAGGTCGCCGCATTCTGGTTCGGCCGAATCAACGACTTCATCGACTTCGCGACCTCTCGCGTCGATGTGTGGCGCGCCGCCGGACGCGTCGATCCTGTCGTCGACAGGGAGGCGGTGGCAGCCGTCACGTGGATGGTCGAGCAGAGCGTCACCCAGCACATTCTGCATCCGCGCGACACCATGTCCTCCGATCAGCGGCTGGTCGCGGCGCTGTCGCGGACGATCTGGCTGACGATCACCGCGGGAGCCGAGTGAGGGCGACACTCGTCGGGTTCTGAGGCGGCCTCCGTTTGGGAGGTCGAGGATTTGGGTGGGGTGGGTGCGAGGCCCTTCGTGACGCATCGCTCGTTCCTCGCGAGGCTCCTCAGGGACCGGTTGGTGAACGCATCGCTCGTTCCTCGCGAGGCTCCTCAGGGACCGGTTGGTGGGCGAGAGTTTGGGTGGGTGGGTGCGAGGCCCTTCGTGACGCATCGCTCGTTCCTCGCGAGGCTCCTCAGGGACCGGTTGGTGAACGCATCGCTCGTTCCTCGCGAGGCTCCTCAGGGACCGGGGGTGAGCGAGTTCTTCGATTCGCGCGTTCGTACTCGCCACCAACCCTGCGGATCAGCGCAGGTGATCGGTCTCGTTGAGCGACAACACCTGCCGATGACCGCCGGGCAGAGCGAGGACCCGGGACACCGACGTGTAGTAGGGATCGGTGAAGAACATCTTGTCGGCGCCGATGACGTGGGAGAGGTACGCATTGATCACGCCGCCATGACAGACGACCGCCACCACGCCGTCCTCGGCGCCGCCGGTCAGTGCCTCCATTCCGTCGACCACCCGCTGCTGGAACCGCGCGGTGTCAAAGGTGTTGTCGCCGAGGCGTCCGGCATTCATGTGATCGAGCAGCAGCGTGCGGTCGGTGTAGGCGAGCGCAGCCCCGTAGGTGGTCCAGCCGTGATTGAGTTCGACGAGGCGGTCGTCGACGTCGACGTCCACTGCCAGGGCGTCCCGCACAGGGTCGGCGGTCTGGACCGCTCGGCGCATCGGGCTGCTCACCAGCCGGTGCACCTGTCCGTATCGGCCGTTCGCGAGGGCCTTCGCCAGTCGCTGCGCCTGGTCGTGGCCTTCCGGGGTCAGGTCGGGGTCGGCGCCCGCGGGATCGGTCTGCCGGAACGGCAGGGCGTGCCGGATGAGGAGCAGTTCCATGGGGTCAGTTCACCGCATGGCGGTCGTCACCGCGACAGCGGGGCGTGGTTCACCGACCGGCATCGACGAAGAAGTCGTACTCGAGCGGATCGGATCCGCCGTACCGCGTCAGGTCGGTCATCCCGGCGTCGCGCAGGAGATCGGCGTCGATGAAGCACTGACCGCTGACATCAGCGGGCTGGGCGGCCAGCACCACGGCCGCGTCCGCCATGATCTGCGGATCTCGGGCGTGCGCCGACGCGTCGTCCCCGCCGAGAATGTTCTGCACCGCCGCGGTGGCGATCGTGGTCTCCGGCCACAAACAGTTGCAGGCGATGCCCCGATCAACGAACTCGGCGGCAAAACCCATGGTCAACAAGGACATCCCGTACTTGGCGAGCATGTATCCGGGAAACCTGGCCAGCCAGTTCGGTGACAGGTTCAGCGGCGGGGACAGGGTGATCACCCGACTCCGATCGGAGGTGGTGAGGTGCGGCAGGCATGCCTGGGTGAGCGCGAACGTTCCCCGCGCATTGACCGCCTGCATCAGGTCATACCGCTTCATGGAGAGCTCCGCCGTCGGTGTGGGGCTGAGGACACTCGCGTTGTTGATGCAGATGTCGATGCCACCGAAGCATTCGACGGCGGTCTGCACGACGTGGGCGACAGCGCTGTCGTCGCGGAGGTCGCCGACCACCCCGACGGCATGACCGCCGATGCGCTCGATCTCGGCGACCGCGGTATGGATCGTGCCGGGGAGGCGCGGGTCCGGGGTGTCGGTCTTGGCGAGGAGCACGATGTTCGCGCCCCGTGCGGCTAGAGCACACGCGATGGCCAGGCCGTTTCCGCGACTGCCGCCGGACATCACCACCGTGCGGCCGGCGAATTCATCGTCGGTGAGGGTTTGCAGGGTATGGGAGAGCAACAGCTGACACCTTTCGAGCAATGGATGGGTATGAAGCGGATCGGGTTGTGGTCAGTGCCGCGGACCGAGCACGGCGGGCCCGAGGAATTCGCAGACGGTCAGGGCCAGTGCAAGGTCCATCCGATCGCGATTCGGCGAGGTCGCGCCCAAGGCCTTGCCGACCCGGTACTTCACCGTGTTGCGGTGCAGGTTGAGCTGTTCGGCGGTGTGCAGATGGCTTTCCCGGGTGGCGAAATACACCGACAGGGTCTCGCGGAGCATGGCGGCGTTCTCGGTGTCATCGGCGAGGTCGCCGAGTACCTCGCGGACCCAGGATCGGGTGGAGTCGAGGTCTTGGGCCAGCAGCGACACCACGGCGACCCCTCGGTCACCGAAGCCGAGCACGCGCGCGGACGAACTGTCCGGCATCGTCGCCACCGAATACGCGGCCACCGCCTGCTCGTGCGATCGACGAAATCCGGTCAGGCCGGTCCCGGGCAGCCCCAGCGCGACATGGACTCCCGCGGGCAGATCGGCCCGCTGCGCCACGTACTCGGACTCGATGACGCTCGTCGTGTCCCGCAGCGGAATCCAGACCCACACCGTAGACCGATCGATCGCGGTGACGAGCGGCGGTCCGTCGGAGAGCAGCTTCGCTGCCAGGTCGCGGCCCGCCCGGTCCAGCGTGCTCAGGCCACGCGCATCACCCTGGGTTTCCCAGAGGATCATCGCGATGTGGTTGCGTTGCAGACGATATCCGGTCTCCTGTTCGAACGCACGTCCTTCCGGGTCGGCACCGTCGAGCAGCTGGTGGACCGTCGACGACAACACGTTGCCCTCGGCGCCCAACCATCGGCGCCGCTCGTTCTCGTAGGCCTGGAAGACGTACTGGGTGATCCACTCGATGTAGCCGAAGAGGATGTCGGAGATGTGCCGGGCCACCGTCACGGTGTCGTCCGACGACAGCCCGAGCTCCTGCACCAACCGCAGACAGTGCAGCGTCATGCTGTTCTGTCCCAACAGATATGCACGCATCAACGAGTTGGACGACACGTCGCGCTGGGCCAGGCGCAGCGCGTACTCGACGGCGGCGGTGGTGGGTTGCAGGTGATCGACTGGAATACCGTTGGCCAGCACGTGGATGATCGTCGACACGTTGCCGTGCACACTCGCCTCGAGCAGTTCCACCAGTTTGGGGTCGGAGTCGAGTTGATCGATCTCGCGTTTCATCATGTCCGACAGTTCGGCGACGAGCGCCGGCTCGCTCTCCCGCAGGCGCTTGGCGACCGCCGTGACCGCCGACGCGAGTTCCGGTGCCAGCGGGGACGTCATCATTCACCTCTGGGACGCATCGAGCGAGCGCAGTGCCGACGATGCCGCATGGTAGCCACAGAGACCGTGGATGCCCGCACCCGGAGGCGCGGACTGGGAGCACAGATAGACGCCGTCGACGCCGGTCGCATACGGGTCGATCGCCGCCCGAGGTCGCAGGATCATCTGCAGTCCATCATTGGCACCACCGATGATGTCGCCGCCGACATAATTGGCGTTGTACCCATGGAGTTGCTCGGTGCTGGTGCTGTGCGTGGCCACGATCTGGTCACGGAACCCCGGGGCGAAACGCTCGATCTGCGCGATCACCGCCTCCGTTGCGTCACCTGAATAGCCAGCGGGCACATGCGCATACGACCAGATCGGGTTGATCGACCCGTTGCTGCGCGTCGGATCGGCGAGGTACTGCTGACCGACGAGGACGAATGGTCGGTCGGCCATCACCCCGGTCGCACGTTGCCGTTCGGTGCGCGCGATCTCCGCATAGTCCCCGCCCAGGTGGACGGTACCGGCGGCGGCACATTCCGGATTGCGCCAACCGATGTCGCCGTCGATCGCGAAATCCACCTTGAATGCCGACGAACCGGTCCGGTAGCGCTGGTATGACCTTCGGATCCGAGCCGGCATCTGGTCTCCGTACAGCGAGAGAACCTGCGCGGCAGACAGATCCAGCATCACCAGGTCTGCATCGGGGATCTGCGAACGGTTGCTGATCCGTACGCCCGTCTCGATCTTGCCACCGAGCTCGCCGAGGGCCGATGCCGCCGCCGCGGTGATGGCGCCGGAACCGCCCTGGGCGACGGGCCATCCGTAGCGGTGTCCCGCCGCCAGGATCATCAGCCCGAGGGACGCCGACAATGGACGGTCGAGGCGGGTGAACGCGTGCGCGGCCACCCCGCCGAACAGTGCGCGAGCGGTGTCGGTGCGGAAGAAGCGGGCCATCACGGAGGCGGGGAGCAGCGCACGCGGGCCGAAGGCCGCCAGCTTGATCGGATGTCGCGGGATGTTGACGATCGGCCGCAGCAGGTCGCCGCCGAGATCGTCGAATCCTTTCACCAGATCACCCAGCGCGAGCCGCCAGCGACGGGAGTCGTCGCCGAGACCGTCGGCGGTCTCGGCGAGCGAGCGGCGCAGTACGCCGACGTCACCCGTGTCGAGGGGGTGCGCGCAATCGATCTCCGGCCATCTCCATCGGAGCCCGTGCTTCTCGAGTCCGATGTCGGCCCAGAACGCGGAGCCGACGGCCATCGGGTGAAACGCCGAGCAGTAATCGTGAATCACACCGGGGACCGTCAGCTCACCGGAGCGGGCGCCGCCGCCGACGGTGTCGGCCGCTTCGAGCACCTGCACGTCGACGCCGTTACGGGCGAGGTGCAGGGCGGCGGCGAGCCCGTTGGGCCCGCCGCCGACAACGACTGCTGTCGTCACTGCTGCACCTGCTTGTGGGCGGTCGGCGCGCCGTCGTTGGATCGCATCTGTGGCTCGGACACGATCTCAGGATCCGTGAGTGCGCGGTGTGCGTCAACGTCCAGCGTCCAATCGACCTCGAACGGGATGGGACCGTTCGGGAGCCAGGGCTGCTCGTTGATGGCGTCGGTAACCCGGTAGGTGCCGGTCTCGATGACACCGAGCGCCGCGTCGATGACCTTGTATCGCTGCGTACCCTTGTGGATCGGCTGGGATTCGATCCAGGCGATGGTGAACTCGCCGGGGGCGAAATTGCAGCGCCGTTGCAGGGCGGCGATCAGCTTCTCGTCGTGCAGGTGTCCGTCACCGAAGTTGAATGCCACCAGTGAGTTACAGCTGAACTCGGCTTCGCGCAGCGTGTAGGTGTCGATGTCGTCCCCGAGGTGACGCAGCATCAGCGAGAACAATGCCCGGCCCTGGCTGTGCATGGACCGCCACGCCAGCATCTGGTGCATCACGACGTCGGCGACCTCGGGCGGATACGACGCCAGCAGCTGGGTGCGGGTGTTCTTCGCGGACCGGACGACATACTTGTCGAGCTTGTCCTCGGCACCGGGCGCGAATGCCCAGGTGGCCGACGCCCAGTTGCCGGCGTACTGGCGCATCGACGGCAGGAACGACACGAGATCGGGCCTCAGGTTGCCCAGCACCGGGAAAAAGCAGAGCCCCGCGGCAATCGCCACCATCGCCCACGGCATGGTCGTGTCGGTGAGGCCGTAGCCGTTCCAGTTCGGGAAGCCCCAGAACAGGAAGATCGCGGCGTAGGCGAACAGCAGGTTCCACTCCAGCGGAACGGCCAACGGGAACGTCGAGAGGATGAACAGGTGGAAGCACACCATCAGCACCACTGCCGCAAGAGTCAGCCACTTGTTGGCGGAGAACAGCAGCACGAGCGGGGTGATGACCTCGACCAGCGTGCCGAGCACATGGCCGATGCCACCGGCCACCTTTGACGGTCGCATGTCCTCGGGGAAGTTGCGGTAGTGCGCCCGCTTGATCGCCTTGCTCGGCATCCACGGTGTGTTCGACAGCATGGGCGGGATCACCATCGAGAAGTGGTGGCCCAGCTTGGAGATACCGGCGCCGACCCACACGGTGACGATGAGCAGCTTCAGCGCGACGATCATGTCGACGAACGGCAGGAAACCGAAGAAGACGATGGCGGGCAGATATTGCTCGGATCGTGCCGCGATGAAGATGACCTTGTCACGCAGCCCGATGACGACGAGCAATGCGATGAGCGGATACATCAGCGCGGGGTTGACCAGGCCCTGGTTGTCGGCGACGACCGAATCCAGCGACGACGAGGTGACGCCGGGCAGCACGATGGCCACGACCAGGTTGACCAGAATCAGGGCGTAGATCGCGACGTCGCCCGATGTGCGGGTGTCGCCTTTGGTGAGGGGCACCTTTCCCGGCCACGGTGGGAGCCGAATGGTGTTGGGTCGCAACCAGTACAGGAACCCTCCGGTCATCGGTTTGAAATGGCCGGCAAGCGGTCCCCAGGAGCCGCCGATGCCGAGGATCTCGACGAGCACGGTCCACAGGATCGCCTTCTGGTAGACGATGGGCTGATTCCACCAGTCGGTGACATGCAGCGGGTTCAGCCCGGACGTGAGGGTGGCGAGCGTGATGCCGACGCCGGCATAGAACACGAACACCTTGACCAAGTAGATGACGTGCACCATTTTCGGTGTGCCGAAGCCGTATTCGGCCCAGTGGCGGCCGAGCACACGGAGCCGTTCGAGGAACGGTTTGTCGAGGAAGGTGTCGGGGTCGACGGGTGGGAAGTCGGGTTGGGTGAAGCCCATGGTGGTGCTCCTTCGGGTTGGGGTGCGGTTTCGGGGGTTGGGTTGTGGGGGTCGGGTTGTGGGGGTCTCGATACGCCCTTCGTGACGCTCGCAAGCTCGCTCCTCAGGGACCGAGGGGGAACGTCGCAAGCTCGCTCCTCAGGGACCGAGGGGAAACGTCGCAAGCTCGCTCCTCAGGGACCGAGGGGAACGTCGCAAGCTCGCTTCCTCAGGGACCGAGGGGAAACGTCGCAAGCTCGCTTCCTCAGGGACCGAGGGGGAACGTCGCAAGCTCGCTTCCTCAGGGGCCGAGGGGACGCTCGCAAGCTCGCTTCCTCAGGGACCGAGGGGGACGTCGGTGGTGGTGGGTCTCGATACGCCACGGGCTCGCAAGCTCGCACGTGGCTACTCGACCAGCGGGGGCAGCGCCGGCCGGAATCTCCCGCTGATCGAGTAGGTCCGAGCCGCTAGGCGAGGGCCGTATCGAGATCCGCGCGAATCTGAGTGCGCACTTCGGTGCGCAGGGCCGGCTTGTCGATCTTGCCCACGGGATTGCGTGGCAGGGTGTCGACGACGTGGATCTGGCTCGGCTGCTTGACCTTTGCCAGCAGTCGGTTGAGGTGGGCGCCGAGATCGTCGGCGGTGACTGGCTGATCGGGGTAGGCGACGACGAAGGCCACCGGGACCTCCCCGTACAGTTCGTCCGGCGCCCCGACGACAGCACACTCGAGCACCGCGGGATGGCCGGCGAGTGCGTTCTCGATCTCCTTGGGGTAGATGTTCTCCCCGCCGCGGATGATCATGTCCTTGATCCGGTCCACCAGCGTGAGGTAGTCATCGGTGTCCAGGCGTCCGACGTCACCGGTGTACAGACGGCCGTCGACGACGGTGGTGGCGGTGGCGTCGGGGCGATTCAGGTAGCCCTGCATGACATTCGGCCCACTGATCACCACTTCGCCGGTTTGTCCGGCAGCGACGTCGCGGCCGTCGGGTCCGATGATCGAGATGCGCTGACCGGGCAACGCGGGTCCGACGGTGCCGAGCTTGCGGACGCCATCGACCGGGTTGCAGGCCGACGCGCAGGTGCCCTCGGTCAGGCCGTACCCTTCGACGATCGGTATGCCGAAGGCCTTTTCGGTGCGGTCGAGGAGTTCGGCGGAGATGGGTGCGGCGCCGCAGATCGCGAAGCGCAGGGATGCCAACGCCTCTGTGTCGAGGTCCGGGTGCGACACCAGCAGCGCGTAGATGGTGGGCACGGCCGAGAAGAAGGTGGGGCGCAACCGCGCGACGTCGTCGAAGAATCGGGAGGCGGAGAACTTTCCGGTGATCGAGAGCTGTCCGCCGGCCAGGATCGGCGCGAGAAAGCTGACGCAGATGGCGTTGACGTGGAAGAGCGGGAGGACCAGTAGTGCATGGTCGGCGGAGGTGAGTGCGCAGTGCGCCACCATCGCCGAGCCCATGTAGTCCAGGTTCGCGTGCGAGAGCCGCACACCCTTGGGCCGGCCGGTGGAGCCGGAGGTGTAGATGAGCAGGGCGTCATCGCCGGCCGCCGGCGTGCTCGGTGGCGCCCATGCGTCGGACGGCTGGGCCCTCAGCTCGTCGACGTGCACGAAGATGCGGTCGGGATCGGTCTCGCCGGCGGTCTCGCCGACCACGACGCGTGCTCGGGCATCCCCGAGCTGATACTCCGCCTCGTCGGGGGTGAACGCCGGATTGACCGGTGTGGCGATGGCCCCCAGCCGCCACGCGGCCATCAGTGTGATGAGCAGTTCGGCACGATTGGGGAGGAAGGTCGCCACCACGTCGCCGCGCCCGACCCCGAGGGTCTGCAGCTGTTGCGCACACGCATCCACCCGGTGTGCGAACTCGGCATAGGTCAGCTCACAGGAGTCGTCGCGGACGCAGGGAGCCGACCCCCGATGCGCGAGGTCCCAGGCGAAATAGGAAACGGTCACGGTCGGTGCCCTTTCGTCGTAGCTGGCTGTGAGCTACGACACTATGTGCGCTGCGGTGCAGGTGAAACGGTCTGGCGGGCCAGAGTTCGATGGGGTGATTGTGCTCCGAGGACAAAGGAGACCTCCCGATCGGTGCGGTCGACGACTCGCTCAAAGATCGAGAATGCCCCGTTCGGTCAGGACCGCAACCACGCGCCCGGCGAGTTCCTCGATGTCCTCTCCGGTCGTGTCGAACCGCAGGTCCGGGCTCGTCGGCTTCTCGTACGGTGCGTCCACCCCGGTGAGCCCTCTGAGCTGACCGCGCCGCGCGCGTTCATACAGCCCCTTGGGATCTCGGCGCTCACATTCGGCGACCGGGGTGCTGACGTGGATCTCGATGAACTCCAGATCGGCGGCCCGGTGGAGCTCGCGCGCGATCTCGCGATCGGATCGCAACGGGGACACCATCGAGGCGATGGACACCACGCCGGCGTCGGCGAACAGTCTGGCGAGGTGGCCGACACGACGGACGTTCTCGGCGCGGTCGCCGGGCGAGAATCCGAGGTCGTCGGAGATACCGTGTCGAATGTTGTCGCCGTCGATGAGGTAGGCAACCCGGCCGCGGCCCACGATCGCACGTTCGAGGGCGACGGCGACCGTCGACTTCCCTGACGCGGGCAGTCCGGTGAGCCAGACGGTCGCGCCGCGTTGGCCGGTCTTCTGCCATCGCTCGGGTCGGCCCAGCGAGCTCGGATGCCACTTGATGTCGTTACGAGTCGCATTGCCCGGAATCACCTCCCGGGCTTCGGTGATCGTGCCCGCCCCGACGGTGTCGTTGGAGGACTCGTCGATGAGGATGAATGCACCGGTGTCACGGTTCTCGAAATAGCGATCGGCTACGACGACCGAGGAGGTGCGCAGCGTGATGACCCCGATGTCGTTGAGAGCCAATGAACTCGGACCGACTTGCTCGATGAGGGTCTCCGGGTCGAGACGTCGCTCCAAGGACTGGACCGTCGCGCGCACCGACGCCGCGCCGTGCTTCAGAGCGACCCGATCTCCGGCACGCAGAGGCGATTCCGACAACCAGCACACGGTCGCGTCGAGCTCACGGGCCGGCACCGGACGGTGAGCTGTGGTCGCGGCGCTGACGATGATGTCGCCACGACCGATGTCGATCTCGTCAGCCAGTTCGATCGAGATGGACAACGGCGCGACCGCGACTGCGCGTTCGTCGTCGAGGGTGTCCACGGCGGTGACAACACTGTTGTTGCCCGACGGTAGGACAGTCACCTCGTCGCCTACCTGCAGGCGCCCCGACGCGAGTCGTCCGTAGTAGCGTCGGCGATGAACGTCCGTGGGACGCGAAACCCATTGGACGGGAAAGCGAAGCTCATCTGTCGTCGGCGACGGAGCGACGAGCTCGATACCCTCCAGATGCTCCAGCAGGGTGGGACCGGTGTACCAGGGCGTGTTCACCGACCGGTGCACCACATTGTCGCCATCCTTGGCGGCGACGGGAATGGCCAGAATGCGATCGATGCCGACCTGTGTTGCGAGATCGGTCAGGTCGGCCTCGATCTCGGCGAATCGTTCCGCGGAGTAGTCGACCAGATCGATCTTGTTGACCGCCGCGATCACGTGCGGTACCCCGACCACACCGGCGATGCGGGCGTGTCGACGTGTCTGGACCTGTAACCCGTTGCGCGCGTCGACCAGCAGCACCGCGACGTGCGCGTTGGAGGTACCGGTGAAGGTGTTGCGGGTGTAGCGCTCATGCCCCGGGGTGTCGGCCAGGACGTAGTTGCGCCGTGCGGTCGAGAAGAATCGATAGGCGACGTCGATCGTTATGCCCTGTTCGCGTTCGGCGCGCAATCCGTCGGACAGGGCTGCGAGGTCGGCGACACCGTCCTCGTCCGTCACGGCGTCGATGTGATCGGTGGGTAGGCTGCCCGTGTCGTGCAACAGACGGCCGATCAACGTGGATTTGCCGTCATCGACGCTGCCTGCCGTGGCCATGCGCAGGATCTGGCGCCGACGCGACTGGTCGGCAGCGTCCGGGCGGTCCCCGATTGTTCTGGTGCTCATCAGAAGTACCCCTCGCGCTTGCGGTCCTCCATGGCGGCCGACGACGTACGGTCATCGGCACGGGTCTCGCCGCGTTCCGACACCGTCGCGTCGGAGATCTCGGCGATGATCTCGGGGATGGTGGTGGCGCGGGAGCGGACGGCACCGGTGATGGTGAGGTCGCCGACCGTGCGGTAGCGCACCCACTCGCTGTGTGGGCTCTCGCCGTCCCGTGGTCGGCTGTAGGGCGAGACGGCGAGCAGGATGCCGTCGCGATCGAACACCTGCCGTTCACTGGCGTAGTAGATGGACGGCAGATCGAGGCTCTCCAGTTCGATGTAGCGCCAGATGTCGACCTCGGTCCAGTTCGACAATGGAAAGACGCGCACCGACTCCCCACGTCGGATGCGGCCGTTGTAGATCGACCATGGTTCGGGGCGTTGCGATCTCGGATCCCATTGGCCGAATTCGTCCCGGAAGCTGAACACACGTTCCTTGGCGCGTGCGCGATCCTCGTCGCGTCGTGCGCCGCCGAACGCGGCGTCGAAGCCGCCTGCCTCCAACGCATCCAGAAGCGTGCGTGTCTGCAGGCGATTGCGGGATCCCGACGGATCTGTCGTCTCGGCGACGCGACCGGCGTCGATCGATTCCTGCACCGACGCCACGATCAGCTTGATGCCGGCCGGGTTGTCCGGGGTCGGTTCCACGCGCCGGTCCCGGAACTCGATGACCTCGTCGAAGTTGTGGCCCGTGTCGACATGGAGAATCGGGAACGGCAGAGGATGCGGCCGAAATGCCTTCTCCGCCAGACGGAGCAGGACGATCGAATCCTTACCGCCAGAGAACAACAGCACCGGCCGTTCCAGTTCGGCGACCACCTCGCGGATGATATGGACCGCCTCGGATTCCAGAACACGCAGCGCAGCAACGTGTTCGATGTCGCCCTCCGTACGCGGGTCATCGAATTGCGGGGCGATCAGCTCCGGCTCTGCAGTCATAATGCGTATCCGTTCTGTGCGGCATCCTGGCGGTAACGATGCGCCCATTCCTGGGAACGCTCGTTGGACTGCGGTTTGAGTGGAGGTGGCGGTGCGAGGTCTGGGTCCTGTCCGATCGCCGCCAGAACACGTGCGGTGGTACGGGTGGGAGCCTGGGTCAGCTCGGTGAAACCTATCGGGATCGGTGTGATCCGCTCGGACTCGAACCACCGGCGCCAGTGTCGATCCTGTTCGAGGAGGAGACCGGCGAGGTGCGCGATCGCCCCGGCGTGATAGACCGCGCCGTCCTCACCTGCCGAGTGCCGCCCGTCCTCGTCGCGCCAGATCCGCGTCTGCACCGCACGCCACATCGACACTGCTTGTGGCACAACATCTTCACGGTAGACGTACACGTAGACGGGATCGGTTCCGCCAAAGAGTGAGCGGATCGCGGTACGCAGCGAGCCTGATCCGACGCGGGACCGCGCGATGAGCAGCGGGGTCTGGTTCCACATGAGCTTGCCACCCCAGACGCCGTTGGGGGAGCGCCCCTGATCGAGGACATCGGCCTTCCATTCGTCCCAGTCCCGATCATCGATGACGCCGCGGTCCAGCGGAGCGAGCCGATCCAGGATCGCCGGGTCGGTGACACCGGCGAACCATTCCCGCGGCTGCGGCGCCAGCGACGAGCTCGCGAAGTACTGGAAGAACTCCTGCGGCTTGCCCGCGACACCGGATGCGGCCAGCGACTCCACCAACAGCGTGCTGCCGCTGCGCTGGCTCGCGCACACGAGATAGTTCGGGATGTCGGACACGCGGATCAGTCTAGCGGCGCGGAAAACCCTTGCAACCTGGGCTTTTACGGTCAACCAGCACGTAACTCTTTACATCCTCGGGGCGATGTGCTGTGGGCCGATCAGCCGTCGCCCCGGCCGGCGGGCGACGTGATCTCGCCATGGAGCTCGCGCCGCGATCCGCGCGGTCTGCGCGAGGGCAGCTTCTCCTCGTCGGACGACGTCTCGGCGGCTTTCGCGTGGAACTCGGCCATGAACCGCTCGGCCACCGCAGTGCCTTCGTGCTCGTCAGGGATCACGTCGGAGGTCGACGTCCGCCAGTCATCGAGCAACCGCCGCAGCACGCGACGGACCTCCGTGTAGTCCGGATCGTCGGCGAGATTGTTTCGCTCATCCGGATCGAAACGGAGATCGTAGAGTTCGTGTCGCGGCCGAGGCCGCCCGATCGTCGCCGTGTCGAGTGACCTCGCCGACAGACTGTCGGCGATGTCAAGGGGCAGCAGCAATTCCGATCGGTCGGCGTAATTCTCGATGTAGCTGTACTCCTTGGTCCGCACCGCCCGGATGGGATCGAAGGCATCGTGGTAGGTCTTCTCGGTGAACACCGCTGTGCGAACCGGATTCTCGCCGCCGGCGAGCAGCTGCGTCGCGTGCGATGTCCCGTCGATGCCGTCCGGCGTGGGGATCGACAGCAGATCCAGGAGGGTCGGAGCGAGGTCGACGCCGGAGAACAGGTCGTCGTAGTGGTGCGGCGTCACGCCCCGCCGTGTCGGCGGCCGAATCATGAAGGCGATACCCGTACCCTCCGCGTAGAGAGTGGATTTCGCCCGTGGGAAGGCCAGCCCGTGATCGGTGAAGAAGACGATCCAGGTGGTCTCGTCGAGTCCGAGTTCGGCGACCGTGTGCAGGAGCCTGCCGACCGCCGCGTCGGCCTGGGTGATGCTGCCGGCAAGGCCCGCGAGGTCGTCGCGGACGTCGTCGGTGTCGGGTAGGAACGACGGCACCGTCACCGACGCGGGATCGGCGTGCTCATACTGCTCAGGCGGATAGGGGCGATGGGTCTCGAAGAATCCGGCCGTCAGCAGGAAGGGACGATCGTCGGAGGATTCGACGTGCTCGCGGAGCCATTCCTCTGATCGGAGCACGACGTAGTCGCACAGGGAGTCCGTGACGTCGACGGTTTCGAATCCGATCGTGGTGGGGTCCGCGCTCTCGTGCTGCATGCCGAACAGCACCGTCCGGTAGCCCGCCTCCGACAGCAGCGCGGGCAATGTGCGGACATCGCTGAGGTATTCGAACCCGTGATGCGCCAAGCCGACCAGGCCGTTGCGGTGTGGATAGCGGCCGGTGAACACCGACCCGCGTGCCGGGGAACACAACGGTGCCGTCGCATGAGCATCGGTCAGCAGGATGCCGTTCGCCGAGAGTGCGTCGAGATTCGGGCTGGCCACGCCGTCGATCCCGTAGCACGAGAGGTGCCGGCCCAGGTCGTGCCAATGGATGAGGAGGACGTTCTCACGCCGGTCCGAGCCGGGCTCCGTTGTGCCGACAGGTTGGGGGGTCGCCATGCGTCCATGATGCACGCCCGGTTGATCCGGGTCCGTTCGTCGCCACTTGAAGTTGAAATCAGCCTCAAATACAGTCGGCCGAGGAAGTGATCCAGGCCACACTGGAGTCTCGTACGCGCAAAGGAGCCGCATGAGCACCGTCAACACCGTCACCGGACCCGTCGACTCGGCCGATCTGGGCAACGTCCTGGTTCACGAGCACGTCTTCGTGCTCGGGGAGGAGTACCGGGAGAACTACCAATACGACTGGGACGAGGAGCAGAAGATCGCCGAGGCGGTCCGGGACCTGCGCGAACTGAAGGAGCTCGGGATGGACACCATCCTGGATCCGACCGTGCTGGGTCTGGGTCGCTACATTCCCCGCATCCAGCGGATCGCCGAGCAGATCGACCTGAACATCGTGGTGGCCACCGGGGTGTACACCTACAACGACATCCCGTTCCAGTTCCACTACACCGGCCCGGGCCTGCTGTTCGACGTGCCGGAACCGTTGGTGACGTTCTTCGTCCGAGATCTCACCGACGGCATCGCCGACACCGGTGTGAAAGCCGCGTTCCTCAAATGTGCCATCGAGGAGCAGGGTCTGACGCCGGGTGTGGAGCGTGTGATGCGGGCGGTCGGGCAGACCAGCGTGCAGACCGGCGCGCCGATCACCGTGCACACCAATCCGCACACCCAGTCGGGACTCGTTGCGCAGCAGGTACTTTCGGAGGAAGGTGCCGACCTGACCAAGGTGGTGATCGGACATTCCGGGGACAGCACCGACCTCGACTATCTGATGAAGCTCGCCGACGCCGGGTCGATCCTCGGGATGGATCGGTTCGGGCTGGATGTGCTGCTGCCGTTCGAGGATCGCATCAACACCGTCGTCGCGTTGGTCGAGAAAGGATATGCCGATCGCATGGCGCTGGCGCACGATGCCGCCTGCTTCATCGACTGGTTCTCTCCCGAGGCGAAGAAGCAGGCGGTCCCGAAATGGAACTACCGCCATATCAGCGAGGACGTCCTGCCGGCACTGCGTGAGCGCGGTGTCAGCGACAAGGACATCGACACCATGCTCGTCGACGTCCCGCGCCGCTACTTCGAGTGACCCGGAGGAATTCGATGGCCAACACCGTGGCGGGGATCTGGACCACCGCCGATGAACGTCCGGACCGCACCGCGCTGCGCAGTGGCGGGCGGCAACTGAGTTATGGCGCACTGCGTGACCACATCGCGCATGCGGCCGGCGGATTCGCCGGTCGCGGCGTGAGCCACGGCGACCGGGTGCTCGTCATCGCTCCGTCGATCGCCGAGTTCGTGATCACCTACTACGCCCTGCAGACGCTCGGCGCGACGGTGATCACGATGAACGTGATGTCGACGTCACCCGAGATCGACTATGTCGTCGACGATTCGGGAACATCCATGATCGTCGCGTGGCATGAGTGCGCCGACAACGCCCGACGGAGCGCGCAGTCCGCGGGCCTGCCGTTCGTCGAGGTCCCGCCGTACCCGGACGTCATCGACGGCCACGCGCCGGTGTCCGACTACGTGGACCGTGCCGACGATGACACCTCGGTGATCCTGTACACCTCGGGAACCACCGGACGTCCCAAGGGCGCCGAACTCACCGTGGCCAACATCAACGCCTGCCCGGTGGCGTTCCGGCAGCTGATGGAGGTGACCGAGGAGGATCGGTGGGCCACTGCGCTGCCGCTGTTCCACGTGTTCGGACAGGCGATAGTCATGAACTCGGCGCTCTCGCAGGGATGCAGTCTGTCGCTGTCGAGTCCGTTCTCGCCCACAGCGTTTCTCGATTTGCTGCGCGACGAGAAGATCACCATCGCGTGCGGTGTGCCGACGATGTGGAACGCGATGTTGCAGGTGGCCGACGGTTACGCGCCGAGCGATTTCACCTCGTTGCGCCTGGCCGGGTCCGGCGGCGCGGCACTGCCGGCCGAGGTGATCCGGGCGTTCGAGGCCACGTTCGGCGCCAAGATCCTGGAGGGATACGGGTTGACCGAGACCGCCGGTGCGGCAACCTTTCACGATCTCCACGGTGTTCCGGTGGCCGGCACGGTCGGCCCGGCGCTCCCGGGCACCCGGGTGGAGATCCGCGATCCCGGGGGAGCGGCCGTCGACCCCGACGTGGTGGGCGAGATCTTCATCCAGGGCCCGACGGTGATGAAGGGCTACTGGAACCGTCCGGACGCAACCGCCGCCGAGCTGGTCGACGGCTGGTTCAAGACCGGCGACCTCGGATCGATGGACGCGGCAGGCAACGTCCGCATCGTCGATCGGGCCAAGGATCTGATCATCCGAGGCGGCTACAACGTGTACCCGCGCGAGGTCGAGGAGGTGCTGTACGAGCATCCCGACATCGTGGAGGTCGCGGTGGTTGGGGTTCCCGATGATCATTACGGCGAGGAGATCGCCGCGGTCGTCGCCGCCCGGCCGGGCGTGTCGATCGATCCGGATGCCCTGCGGGACTGGACCAAAGAGCGACTGAGTGCCTACAAGGTGCCCCGGATCGTGCAGTTCGTCGACGAGCTGCCGAAGGGCGCCACCGGCAAGATCCTCAAGCGGGCGATCGACCGCGACGCCTTGCGCGGCGTGGCTCATTGAAAGCGCGAGCAACTAACGTCGCGACTCCACCCGCTCCCTGAGGAACGTGAGAAACAGGCATCGCGGTCCTACTCGCTCTCTGAGGAAGGTGAGAAACAGGCATCGCGGTCCTACTCGCGCCCTGAGGAAGGTGAGAAACAGGCATCGCGGTCCTACTCGATCCCTGAGGAGCCTCCGAGCTTGCGAGGATGCGTCACGAAGGGCCCTTCGTGACGCTCGCAAGCTCGCTCCTCAGGGACCGGTGGGGTTGCGCTCGCAAGCTCACTCCTCCTCATGGACCGACAAGGGAACGCGCCCTCGCTCCTCACGGACCGAGGCCGCATACGCATCCAACAGCGGCGCAACAACAGCAACCCACCTCGATCCCTGAGGAGCCTCCGAGCTAGCGAGGATGCGTCACGAAGGGCCCTTCGTGACGCTCGCAAGCTCGCTCCTCAGGGACCGGGGGAACGCGCAGCTCGCTCCTCAGGGACCGGGGGAATCGCGCAGCGAGCTGCGCGGGGACCGGGGGGTGCGCTCGCAAGCTCGTCAGGGACCTCAGAGGTCTAGGGTCGACGCAGCCCCAACGCGTTGGCCCACAGTCGGGTTGCGGTGAACACCAGGGTGTCGAGGTCATCGTCGGCGCCCAAACCGAAGCTGTGATAGGCCATTCGGGACACCATCCCGGACAGGGCGCGGGAGGCCTGCATCGGGTCGAGCTCCGGGTCGGCGAGGCCGGCGGCCTGGAGCTCGCCGATGCGTTTGGCGTTTCGTTCGACGAACACCTGACCGCGTCGCCGACGCTTCTCCCGGAACTCCGGGCTGATACCTGCCACCTGGTCGCGCACCATCATCAGCTTCGCGTTGCGCCGGTATGCGATGAAATACGCGCGATTGGCAGCTTCGATCGAGGCGATCGGATCCTCGGATGCCGGTTCGTCGTGCGGCATGCCCGGGTGCAGCACTTCTTCCTGAGCTTCGGCGAGGACCGCGTCGAGGATGTCCTCTTTGCTCTCGAAGTAGGTGTAGAACGATCCTGTCGCGCAGCGGGCCTCAGCGGTGATGTCGGTCAGGCGTGCCGCGTTGAAACCGTCCCGCTCGAAAACGGTACGGGCGGCGACGATCAGCGCTGCCCGCGTCCGCTCTCCGCGTGCGGTGAGCGGACGCGGCTTACCCGAGTCGTCGGCATCTTCCGGCATCACACCGCACCTCGTCGCCGCTCAGCGCGAGACAAGCGCCTGGTCGGAGACACCGGCCACGGTCTCCGGGGTGGCGGCGCCGTCACGGTAGGGCCGCAGCTCCCGGCGTGCGATGGCGCGCTTGTGCACTTCGTCGGGACCGTCGGCCAGCCGCAGCGTGCGGATGTGGGCGTAGGCCATGGCGAGCGGGAAATCGTCGGTGACGCCGCCGCCGCCGTGGACCTGGATCGCCCGATCGATGATCTTCAGTGCGATGTTGGGTGCGGCCACCTTGATGGCGGCGATCTCGGTCGCGGCCGCCTTGTTGCCGACGGTGTCCATCATGTGAGCAGCCTTGAGGGTCAGCAGCCGAACCATCTCGATGTCGATGCGCGCCTCAGCGATCCAATCCTGGATGTTGGCGCGTTCGGCGATCGGTTTGCCGAAGGTGACACGCTGGGTGGCGCGAGCACACATCAGTTCCAGTGCGCGCTCGGCGATACCGATCGTCCGCATGCAGTGGTGGATGCGACCCGGCCCGAGACGCGCCTGGCTGATCGCGAATCCTTCACCCTCGCCCTTGAGGACGTCGGTGGCGGGCACACGGACGTTCTCGAACACCAGCTCGCCGTGGCCTTCTCGGTCGACGTAGCCGAACACCGGCAGGTTGCGCACGATGGTGAGTCCGGGTGCGTCGGTGGGCACGACCATCATCGACTGCTGCCGGTGCGTCGGCGCACCCGGATCGGTTTTGCCCATCACGATGAGGACCTTGCAGTCGGGACGCATCACGTTGGACGCAAACCACTTTCGCCCGTTCAGCACATACTCGTCGCCGTCACGGACCATCGACAGCTCGACGTTGGTGGCATCGGAGCTGGCGACATCCGGCTCGGTCATGGCGAAGGCGGAGGCGATCTCGCCGTCGAGCAGCGGCTGCAGGTACTTCTGCTTGTGCTCGTCGGTGCCGAAGAGTGTGAAGACCTCGATGTTGCCGGTGTCTGGGGCGTTGCAGTTGAACACCTCGGAGGCGAATCCGACCCGACCCATGATCTCGGCGAGAGGAGCGTATTCGAGGTTGGTCAGGCCGGGGCCCCACTCGGGGTGCGGATGGAAGAGATTCCAGAGTCCGGCTTCCTTGGCCTTGGCTTTCAGTTCCAGCAAGATTGGCGGCGTCGCGTGGGGATTGTCGGACTCGAGCATCTGCTGGGCGTACACGGACTCGTTGGGATAGATGTGCGAGTCCATGAATTCGAGCAGCTGCGCTTGATACTTCGCGGCGCGGTCGGACGGAGTGAAGAGATCCATCGGTGTCTCCCTGTGGTTGGGTGCTGGCTGAGGTGTCTCGGTCTGGGTTCAGGAGGTGGCGGTGTCGATCAGGCCCTGCTGGTATCTGCGCATCCCCCGCAGCCACCGGTCGTAGTCGGCACCCTTCTGCCGATACATCTCCAGGACCTCCGGATGCGGCAGGATCAGGAATCGTTCGTCGCCGATCGCCTCGATCACGGTGTCGGCGGCCTCCGTGGGTGTCAATACCCGGCCCGCGGTCTCCACGGCCCGCTGCATGAGGAGGGCCTCGTCATCGTCGGGCGCCTCATCGGACCGCAGTAGTTTGGTGTCGACGCCCATCGGGCACAGGCAGCTCACCCGCACGCCCCGGTCCCCATAGGTGACATTGAGCCACTCGGCGAAACCGACGGCGGCATGCTTGGTGACGGAATAGGTTGCCGACCCGAGCTGGGTCAGCAGGCCGGCCGCTGATGCGGTTGACACGAAATATCCGTGGCCTCGGTCGATCCATTCGGGCACCAGTCGCCGGGCGGCGCGAATGTGGCCCATCACGTTGACGTCGACGACCTGAGACCACTCGTCATCGGTGGCGAAGAGTCCCGGAGCGCCGCCGATCCCCGCGTTGGCGAAGTAGAGGTCGACGGGGCCGAAGCGGGATTCCGCCAATTCTATGGCCGCATCGATGTGCTCGGTCGAGGCCGCGTCTCCGGCGATGGAGGCGACCGAACCGGGTGCCGATTCGTTGATTTCCTTCTCTGTCGACGCCACTGTCTCCGGGTTCAGATCGGTCAGCACCACTTGGGCGCCCCGGGCTACGAGGCCGGCGCCGATCGCGGCACCGATCCCGCCTCCGCCGCCGGTCACGATGGCCACTTTGCCGTCGAGTTCCATCTCGCATCCTCTGCCGTGTCGGGCTGCTGTCGACTCAACGTCGACGTCAGGGTGTGTCGATCAAGCTACTTGAAGGTGCCTTCAGGTTCAAGTATGCGGCCCCGAGTTCTCGGCCGCCGGCGAAACGTCCCACGCGGTCACAGTGGGAATTGCGGTTTTCACAACACTGGTTGCAGTTATTTCGTAGCTTGCTCCGGGACTTAGCTCTGCGATCAGGCCATTTGGAGGTACGGCGAAATCGAATGACGAACAATGCGATTTCCGAACGCATTCGTGTGACGGCTTAGTAGAGTCGGCGAGACGGAGAATTCGCACCGGAGAACGCTTCGGCCCGATGTAACGAAATTCTCCTCGCCAACGAGAATCTGATCAAGCGATCGTCCAGAACCCGGCGATCACCATCGCACCAGATGAACAATGGATCAGCGAAAGCAATTATCTCCCTGTATTACTCGTGGCCGATTTCGGCCGTTGACAACGGAGAGGAGGTGACCAGCAATGGATCTGTTCGGCATTCTCGCCAGCTTCGTCCAGACCGCACTCGGATTCCTCACCAGCCTTTGGTGAACCTGACGGCAATTGGGACAGACCGCTCGGCTCTCACCGAGATCTCTGGACAGTTGCGCGAGAGTTGTCCATCCCTTCTCAACTCTCGTTGCAATTTGCTCATCATTCTTCGGAATCGAGCACGACCCATCGACCGCGCGATATTTTCCCGGACTCCGGAGCGTCGTGCGGGTCCGTGGGTCGGTAACCGACGAGAGAGGTGAGGCCGGGCGTCTGGCGTTGCGACGCCTTCCCGGACGTGACGTGTAACACAACCTTTGGAACGGACGAATCAACCGAGGGACGGTCCTTGTGACCGCCTCGTGAGGGTCGTCCGTTTAGAGCAACTTTGGCCGCGCCCAGTGTGATCTGGATTACACTTGGACGGGTGCCGCTGCTCGTCGAAGGGAGGTGTCACCCATGTTCATCCTGGTCGCAAATCTCGTGCACGGAATTCTCAGTGCTGTTTGGGGATTCCTCTGGTAGGCCTCACCGCCAGGCCATCCACGCCCTCGGGCGTCCGGAGATGGCGGTCTCCGTGCTGACTCCAATGACGCAGTGACAGTCTGGATTTCGCTTATTCTTCTCGCGCGGACACCTTGCGGTTCGTTACGTTAACGAAAGATACCGCTGCTCAACAACATCCGTGCTGTCGGCGTGCGCCGGCCTTCCGGACGCGGAAGTGTTGCATTCACGTGGGTTCGGGACTCCTGGTGCCGACGGCCCCGGTCGGATTTCGACGAAGGTCGTGATCCGAACGGGCGGTCGCACCGCGATGCCACTACGAATGCGAGGCCCCGAAGTCGGGGCTCAGGAGACCGAGATGTCCGCACCACTCGAGACCGGCGGACCGCCGCCGGATGCTGTGATCGTGGCGGCGCTGCGCGCCGGCGACATGACCGCGCTCGGCGCCGCCTACGATCGCTACGGTTCCGCGCTGCACACCTTCGCCTACTCGATGGTCCGCAGTCGGGACCGGGCCGCCGACGTCACTCACGACAGCTTCATGATCGCGGCGGCACGGATCGACCAGCTCCGCGACGCGACGCGGCTGCGGCCGTGGCTGTACGCCATCGTGCGGTCCGAATGTCTGCGAGACCTGCGCGGCACGAAGCGAGAGACCGCGTTCGAGAAATGGCATGACCGCGCGACCGACGACGCACCCGACGATGACCTGCACCGACGCGAGGTGCAGGAATTGGTGCGTTCGGCCCTCGACGGACTCTCCCCGAAAGATCGCGAGGTCATCGAGCTGAGTCTGCGGCATGACCTCGACAACGGCGAGATCGCCGCGGTCCTCGGAGTCAAGGCTTCGCACGTCACCGCATTGACCTCACGCAGCCGCAAGGCGTTGGAGCGCAGTCTGGGCACGCTGCTCGTCGCACGGGCCGGCGGTGAAGGGTGCGACGAACTGACCGCCCTCCTCGCACCCTGGGACGGCGTGTTCACACCGCTGTGGCGCAAACGGATCGCCAAACACGTCGACGGCTGCCCGAACTGCACCGGCGAACGGCGCAATCGGTTCACCCCGGCAGCGATCCTGGTGGCGCTCCCGATGATGGCAGTGCCCGTCGCGCTGCGTGATCGGGTGATCAGCGACGCCCACCCCGTGCTGACCGCGTACACACAGAATGCCGGCGAGGCGCACGCCGCCGAGTTCGTGCCGGAACCGGTGACCATGAGTGGCCAGACCGCGGGCGCGACGGCGGGGCCGCCGACGTCGACGATGATCGACGGCCAGCCCGCGTGGGATTACCCACCGGCCGAGCGTGCCGGTCCCCGGTGGTGGATGTGGGTGACCGCGGCAGTGATGGCGATGCTGGTCGCGGGTGGGTTGTTGGCCGCGCTCGTCGTTCGGGGCAGCGACGATCCGGACCCGACTCCTGTCGTCGACGATTCGCAGACTGTTGAACCCGCACCGCAGACGACCGCCGGGATCCGGTCGGTGGCACCGCCACCGTTGGAGCGCGAGGCACCGACGACCAGTGTCTTCGAGCGGTCGCCGGTGACGCCTGCGGTGCCGCCGGAGCTGTCGGCGCCGGTCGAACCCTCACCGCCGGCGCCCTCGGCCTCGGCGCAGTCCTCGGGCCCCGTGCGCCCCCCGGCAGCTCCGGTGTCCCCCGCGCCCGACGATTCGGTTCCGCCCGCACCCGTTCCGGGTGTCCCGGATCCGGCTGCGCCCGTTGTTCCGCCGGCGCCCGATCCCGGTATGAGCAACTGTCCGCCCGCGGCGTGCGGGCCGTCGACGGATCCCGCAGGTCCGCAGATCGACTGACGCTCCGCGGGCGCAGTGACCTGCGCTTTCGTAGATCCCGAAGTTCTTTTCGTGGAAAGTGTTGCACCTGTGGGTGCGGCGGACTCCTACCCCTGAAGGCCGAAACGGTCGGCCTCGCAGCCTTCAGGAGTCAGCCATGAACACCACCTTCCACACCACCACCCGCCGCCTGATCCTGGGGTCGGCCGTCGCCGCCGCACTGATCGGACCGGGCGCGGGGATCGCCTTCGCAGAGTCGCCGGCTCAGCAGTTCGAGCCGGGCCTCGGCGTCGTTCAAGAAGAGGTCGACCCGATCGGCCCCGTCGCTCCGAGCGACGCCGACGATCAGGTTGATCCCCAGGACGATGACGCCGACACACCCCCCGGCAACGACACCACGACCGATGACAACAGTGACGACAGCACCGGCGACGAGAACCCCACGGACGACGACAACGGCGGTGCGGGTGGCGGCGACGAATGCGTCGAGAACAGTGAGGACCCGAACTGCGAGCCGATAGCCACCCCGTGCGACGAGAACGCCGGGGATCCGGAGTGCCCGAAGCCTCCCGTGACTCTCACCGTCGTGCCGGAAACGCCGGCGCCGACCCCGCACGTCACATCCGACCGCCCCACCTTCGACACCGGTGACGAGCGCTCTGTGGGCGGCGCCGGAGTTGCCGGCGGCCTCATCGGACTGATCATCGGCAGCGGCGCAGCCGTGGCGGTCTTCCGCCGGCCCATTCGCTGATCGTCGGACGCCACAGGGAGAAGTCATGCAGACACGTCGATTCGCCGCACTGTTCGTCATTCTGATCACGATCGCCGCCGGCCTGCTGATGCTCACCGCATGCGGCCCAAGCGAAGGGACCGTGAAACCAGCCCAGCTCCTTTCCGGTAGCACCGAGACGTCGGCGACAAGGACCGCGCCGATCGGCGATCCGATCCACCTCACGGTGCCGTCGGTGCAGGTCGACGCCGCGGTCAAACCGATCGTCGCGACCGACGAGATCGATCCACCCACCGAGGGCGACGCGTGGTGGTGGTCCGAGCGCGGCAAGCCCGGCTCGGCGGACACCGTCTACATCGCCGGGCATGCGATTCACACCGGCGACGGGGTGTTCACCCCGCTCCAGCGGGTGCAGCCGGGCGCAGAGATCCGGCTCGCGACCACCACCGGCACCCGGACCTATCGGGTGGACGCCACCGCGACGTACGACAAGTGGCATCTCGACCGCTACGACGAGGTGTGGAAGCCGGTGCCCGGGAGGCTGATCCTGGTCACGTGTTTCCTCGATCACGGTCGGGCGACCGAGGAGAACTACCTCGTCTACGCGTCGCTGGTGCGGTGATCCGCGGCACGGCACCTGCTCGACATAACGGCGAGGGCCGGGACATCTCCGCGATGGCCCGGTCCGTCGCCGTTCGCGGTGCGTGCACTGACCGGATGGACACCCACCCTCGCTCCTCACGGAGAGGGATCTCCTACGTCAGCGACGCGATGGCCCGGTCCGCGGCAGTCGGGGCGAGGTAGTCCATCGCGGGCAGCAGAGCTCGCAGGACCGCCGGTGCGACAGCACTCGGCCGGTGGGTGATGGCTCGCAGGATCCAGCGAGCCGCCTCGTCCGAACTCAGCGCGTGCACGTCGTCGTATTCGACTGTGGGCGCGATCATCTCGGTGCGAACGAGCGGGAAGTGGACGTTCGTCGCGCAGACCTCGGGATGGGGCCGCTCGGCATTGAGGCTGCGCCCGAAGATCGCGAGGGCACTCTTGGACCCGGCGTAGGCGGAGAACCTCGGGAATGTGTTGGCCAACAGTGCCCACGTGCAGACGTTGACGATCTGACCCTGTCCCCGCTCGACCATCCCGGGCAGCAACCCGAGGCTGAGCTGCACGGAGGCAAAGTAATTGAGCTGCATCGTGCGCTGGTAGTCGTGCAGACGCTCGGTCGAGTCGATGATCGATCGTCGGATGGAATGCCCGGCGTTGTTGACCAGGACGTCGACCGAGTGGTCGGCGAGGTCGGCCACCAGGTCGGCGATCGCGTCCTGGTTCATCAGGTCACAGACGCGGTAGCCGCAGCCGGTTTCGTTTGACAGTGAACGCAGTTCGCTCTCCCGGCGCGCCACGGCGATCACCTGTGCACCGCGTCGACTCAGTTGTGTCGCCGCCTTCCGGCCGATCCCGGCGGACGCCCCCGTGACCACCACCGTCAGCCCGGCGACGTCGCGGCCGCGTCCGGACACCGCATCCTCGACCGCGCGTGGCAAGAGCGTGCGACGCTGGACCAGGTCCATGGCGGTGGCGGCGAGCGAGTTCGGCATCGAAGTCCTTTGCGGTGTGCGGTTCTCGGGCCGATGAACATCCGGTGAAGGTCGTCACTCCGGGTCGCGCCGACGGGGCCGCGGCCTTAGGGTCGATCTTGTCGCCGTGTTCATGCGGTGGCGTCACAACCAAATCACGAGATGTCGGGGGACACAATGGGATCGATTGAAACCATCATCGGGTTGTACCAGATCTATCAGGTCCTGCACGCGCTCGGGCTGGTCTGAGGCCACCAGTCTCACACACCCGTTCACGCCGGTGGTCGGCCGTCGGTTTCGCTGTGTGCTGCTGTGCGCAGCCTCTCGCGGACTGGTGCGGCCGGCACCGGCGGGTCATCCGTTGCCACAACCAGAGGCCATCACCTCGCGCCGACGAGGAACTCCACCACGATGTCTGCGAACGTCTCGGGGTCGGTCTGATCGGCGATGTGTTGCTGGCCTTCCAGGGTCACCACTCGGCAGGCGGGCAGGGCGGCGGCGACCATGTTGACGGCGTGTTGCAGGAACTTCGGGCTGTCGCCACCGCGTATCAACAATGTCGGCACCTGAACCGCGGCGGCCTCCCCTGGCCGCAGTACCAGACTGACGCTCTCCTCACGGGGTAGTGTCGGCGCCGTGGCGACCCGCGCCGGCCAGCTGGGTTGCGCTCGTAGCGCGGCGATCTCGACGTCAGGCATGTGAAGCACTTCGTGCAACATCAGATCCACGGCGTCCTCGTAGCGTCCGTCGTCAACGGCGTGCTGCATTCTCGCCACCAGCTTCGCCGGCTGAGGTTCCTCGATGATCGCCGGCTCATAGAGCACCAGGCGCCGCATCTTCGTGGTGCGCGACGCCGCTCGCAGGGCCAGATAGCCGCCCAACGAATGACCCAGCACATCGATCGGCCCGCCCGATCCGGCGGCAAGGGCCTCCACCACCGCGACAACGTCGTCGACCTCACGATCCGGAGACCACACCGGACCGTCCGTGCTGCCGCCGCGGCCCCGCCGATCCATCGCGTAGACGCTGCGGTGCGGGGTGAGGTACTTCGTGATCCGCCACCGTCGGTGATCCGACATGGATCCGTGCACCAACAGCAAGGGCGGCCCCGAGCCGGTTCGCCAGACGGCGATCCTCGTGCCGTCTGGCGTTTCGATGTGGCGTGGAACGGGACCGGATTCCTTGCTCATCGCGACCTCCATGGACGTTGGTCAATCGTCCCACCAGGGTGGTCGGGTGTCGAGATCAACGTCGTCGCATCCCGGTGTCACGAACTC
Source organism: Gordonia sp. LMA484 (assembly GCF_058129505.1). Taxonomy (NCBI): domain Bacteria; kingdom Bacillati; phylum Actinomycetota; class Actinomycetes; order Mycobacteriales; family Gordoniaceae; genus Gordonia; species Gordonia sp. LMA484. The sequence goes on along the minus strand of NZ_CM176700.1, from coordinate 5,650,149 downwards.
ACACGTCGCGTCGAAGCGCCTGTCGAGCAGGTCGGGCAAAAAGCGGAATTCCGCCGATACGTACATTTCGGATAAAAAGCAGACCCCGAAATCGGGGTCTGCTTTCTATTTCCTCGAGATTCAGAACGGGAGGAGATTGTCGAGGGATCCGAACCCGCTGTTGGGTGCCGACTTCATGAAGTTGGTGGTACACCCGTTGAACGTCACATTGTCGACGTGCACGAGGTCACCGCTGCCGCCCGGCTGACTGGAGACGCCGTAGTCGTCGACGACGGTGTTCCCGCCGGCCGCTGCCGCGAGCTCCTGCAGAGTCCCCTTCTTGCCGCGCGGGAAATTGCTGCCCAGATCACGCGTCGCCCACCACTGATCCGAGCTGGTGGCGTCGTTCTTGGCGGCGTTCTCGTGGTTCGCACTCCACACGAACGTCACGAATCCGTCGCTGCTGCCGGTGTTGGCGCCGGTTGCCCGGATCTGCCAGTTGGCGTTGCCGCCCTTGCTTTCAAAGGTGAGCGGGGTGCCGACGACCTGGGACAACTTGACCTTGTTCGCCGAGTGATACGACGCCTTCCGCGGCGTCTGCGCATCGGTCTTGAGCTCCAGCGAGCCGTCCTTGTCGACGACCGTCGTCGCAGAGTATGTGCCGGCCTGGCCCTGTTCGTCGGAGAAGGTGTTCCCCCACCCGTTGGTCTGGTTCTCCGCCGACACGCTCGCGCACGACCCCTGCCCCAGACTGCCGGTGTCCGGCGCGGCCGCGGCAATGGCCGGGGAGATCATGGCTGCGGCCCCCACCGCTGCGGCCACGGTTGCGGTTCCGACGAGACGACGCATACTCGATTCCACCTTTCCAAATACTATTTCCTTTTTCATTTCCGTCGCCAGCGTAACAATTGCTTAATCACCGCGACTCCACCATTTGGACGATCTTTTCGGCGAGATCGACCGAATTTCTGGAAATCACGCACGTCAGGCTCGAATAATGGGAATCCTGCCTGCGCAACGAAAAAAGGCCAGATCGCTGAGTGCAACCTGACCCTTGACATCGGTCTGAGCTGAAAGCTCGTGGTGGGCGAAGGGGGACTTGAACCCCCACGTCCCGAAGGACACTGGCACCTGAAGCCAGCGCGTCTGCCATTCCGCCACTCGCCCGTGGCTGTCTGCGTGAGACTGGAAGACGATAGCAAGGGTGGCGGGCGGAAGTAAAACCGGCCTGCCGGGGGACGCGCAGGCTCTGGGACGTGCGCAAATCCGGAGTGCCGCGAGGTGGCCCTTCGTGACGCATCCTCGCAAGCTCGGAGGCCCCTCAGGGACCGGGGGCGAGTCCTGTACGCGGTCTGGAGCCAACCGCGCCACCGGAGCAGACCCGCGTCGTCGACATCACGACATGTTCACCGAACAGATCCACTGATTCGTGATCGGAAATACATGTGAAAGCGCTGGTCAGGGGCAACATCGCGAGTACAGTGAGACTCGCAACGTCGGTGAGGCTGATGTTGCTTACGTTGCTGCATTGACGCGAACCCCGGCTTAATGGTCAAAATCGGTATCATCTATCAAGGCCATACGCACGGCGACACGCCACGCCCGTGTGCACCAAGCCGCGAAGGGAGGGTCGCCGGTGGGCATTCTGCAACGAATTGAACGAAAGCTCGAGGGAGCTGTCGATGATGGGTTCGCGCGTGTCTTCGGTGGCCAGGTCGCCCCGCAGGAGATCGAGAACGGGCTGCAGCGCGAGGCACAGGAGGGTCTGCGAGACCTCGGTGACGGAGCGATCCTCGCTCCGAACAGCTATTCGTTGCTGTTCAGCTCCACCGACTACAAGCACCTTGCGGCCGAATACGAGTTGAACCGGAAGACGTTCTCCAAGCACCTCGAGAACTTCATCTCCGACAACGGGTGGCAAACATATGGGCGCGTCGTCGTAGAGTTCGACGAGGCGCCGTCGCTACATACCGGGATTTTCCGCGCCCGCGGAACGGTTGATCCGGACATCACGCCGCGGCCCACCTCGCCCGGCCAGCACCGACCAGATGCAGAGCAGCACCCAGAAAGTGCACACCGACAAGGACAAGTAGGAGCCCCGAAGATGACCAACAACCCCGGATACGACCAGCGCAGGGGCACCGACCCGGCGTACGACCAGGGTGGCCAGCAGGGTGGCTACGACTATCAGCAAGGCTACGAGCAGGCCTACGGCCAGCAGGGCGGCCGCCCAGGCTACGACCCGAGCTACGCGGCACAGGGCTACGGCCAGCAGGGTGGCTACGACTACCAGCAGGGCGGCTACGACCAGGCCTACGGCCAGCAGGGCTACGACCCGGCGTACGCGCAGCAGGGCTACGCACAGCCCGGATACGACCAGGCCTACCAGCAGGGCGGCTACGACCAGGGCTACGCCGACCAGGGCTACGGCCAGGGCGGGTACGACTACCAGCAGGGCGGCTACGACCAGGGTTACGCCGGCCAGCCGACCTACGGCTACCAGCAGGGCTACGACCAGGGCTACGGACGTCCGGCTGGCTATGCCCCCGCCGCCATCACCCTGCTGCTCGAGGACGGCAGCAACCGCACCTTCCAGCTGCGTGAGGGCTCCAACATCATCGGCCGCGGCCAGGACGCGCAGTTCCGTCTGCCGGACACCGGCGTGTCGCGTCGGCACGTGGAGATCCGCTGGGACGGGTCCGTCGCGATGCTGACCGACCTGAACTCGACCAACGGCACCACGGTCAACGACCTGCAGGTCAGCAGCTGGGAACTGGCCGACGGCGACCGTATCCGTGTCGGCCACTCCGACATCACCGTTCGGTTCCAGTAGTCACCGGTCATTCACCCGGTCTCCACCTGGAGGCCGGGCGTTGATACTGAACTGTCACATCTCAATGCCGGCGAAACCGTGCTCTGCCCATAAGATGCAGTCGGGTCCGTTTCTACGACCGGCGCCCGGGGTGGAACGAGCGGGCCAGAGGTGATGGCGCTGGAGGTGAACACTTAATGCAGGGCTTGGTGCTGCAGCTGACCCGTTTCGGGTTCCTGCTGCTGCTCTGGCTGTTCGTGTATGCGGTCATTCGCACCCTGCGCGCCGACATCGCCACCGCCGGCGGCAGTCGTCTGGCGCGCTACACACGCAGCGACAAGCGCGAACGCTCGGGCGCACGCACGTCCGCCCGAGGGTCGGCCCGCTACCTGGTGGTCACCCAAGGCGCGCTCGCGAACACGCGCATAACGCTGGGCGCCCAGCCGGTGCTGCTGGGCCGGGCCGACGACTCGACGCTGGTCCTCACCGACGACTACGCCTCCGAACGGCACGCACGGCTCTCGCGCCGCGGCGACGACTGGTACGTCGAGGACCTCGGGTCCACCAACGGCACCTATCTCGATCGGTCCAAGGTGACGACGGCGGTGAAGGTCCCGATCAGCACGCCGATCCGTATCGGCAAGACCGTGATCGAGTTGCGCCCGTGACCCTGGTACTGCGCTATATCGCGCGAAGCGACCGAGGTCTCGTGCGGTCGAACAACGAGGATTCCGTGTATGCCGGTGCCCGGCTGCTCGCGCTCGCCGACGGAATGGGCGGACACGCGGCCGGTGAGGTCGCCAGCCAACTGGTGATCCAGGCGCTGCGGACCCTCGACGACGACGAACCCGGCGGCGACTTGTTGGCCCAACTGGACCGCGCCACCCATAACGGCAACTCGGCGATCGCCGACCAGGTCCATCACTCGCCCGAGCTCGACGGCATGGGCACCACACTGACCGCCATCCTCTTCGCCGGCAACCGGATCGGGTTGTGTCACATCGGCGATTCCCGCGGCTACCTGTACCGCGACGGTCAGCTGACACAGATCACCCGCGACGACACCTTCGTGCAGACCCTCGTCGACGAGGGACGCATCACCGCCGAACAGGCGCATACCCATCCGCAGCGTTCGCTGATCATGCGGGCGCTGACCGGTCAGGAGGTCGAGCCGACCCTCACCATCCGGGAGGCCCGCGCCGGCGACCGCTACATGCTGTGCAGCGACGGCCTGTCCGACGTGGTCAGCGAAGAGACCCTGGCCGACACCCTCGGCTCGATCCCGGACCACAAGGAGTGCGCGGATCGGCTCATCGAACTCGCGCTCCGTGGCGGCGGCCCCGACAACGTGACCGTCATCGTCGCCGATGTGGTCGACGACGAGTACGGCGATTCGCGACCCATCGTCGGCGGCGCCGCCGGTCACGACGACGAGGGATACACCCCCGACCCCGCGACCGCTGCCGGTCGTGCAGCGGCCCTGCGCCCACCGCCCTCGCAGCCGCAGCGGCCCGCCATCATCAACGACGACCACGACGAGCCACCGCGCCGACCATGGCGACGCTGGGTGTTCGCCGGAGTCACCGTCGCCATCATCGCCATCCTCATCGCCGGGTTCTTCGTGACCCGGGCGATGGTGCGCAACAGCTACTTCGTCGGTGAGGTCGACGGCGACGTGGTGGTCTACCAGGGCTCCCCCGACAAGGTGCTGTTCATCGACCTCAGCTCGGCCAATGAGAGCGTGTGCGTCACCGGGCTCGACCAGGAACGTCCGCAGGTCGCGTTCGTCGAGTACAACACCTCCGACACCTGCACCCCGCTGCAGACCTCTGATCTGGCCGAACTCGACCGCAACGCCGTCGTCAACAACTCGATCCGGAACATGCCCCTCGCCGACGCCCAGGACCGGGTCGAGCAGCTCAATTTCCTTCCGCTGTGCCCGAATCCGGTGCCGCCACCGGCGCCGGCCCCCACACCCGCGCCGGCCCCTGCACCGGCGCCCACCCCGACATCCGCGCGTCCCGCGCCGGCCAGTGCGCCGCCGGCGAGCTCGGCGACCAGCTCGACCACGACGTCACCTCAGGCACCGCCGCAGTACGACAGCGACGGCAACAAGATCTGTCGGGGCCACTAGATGACTCAATCGTCCGCACCCGTCCACGCCCCGCCGCGCCAGCCACCCGAGCAGACCGGGCGCACCGCCGAAATGGTGCTGCTCGCGTTCGCGATCGGCCTGGTGACGGTTGCGCTGATCATCGTGCAGGCCGCACAGGAGCAGAACCTGACCTGGGCCCTGCTGAAGTACGTGCTGGCCTACATCGCGCTGTTCGGCGCCGCCCATTTCGTGGTCCGTCGCTACGCCCCACACGCCGATCCCCTGCTGTTGCCGATCGTCGCGGTCCTCAACGGGCTCGGACTGGTGCTGATCCATCGCCTCGACCTCGGCACGGGCCCCACCGGCGAGTCCATCAACGACAGCGACGTCACCCACAACGCCGATCAGCAGTTGCTGTGGGCGGTGCTGGGCATCATCGTGTTCTCCGCGATCCTGATCCTGGTCCGCGATCACCGCACCCTGTCGCGGTACGCGTACACGATGGGCCTCGGCGGCCTTCTGCTGCTGATCATCCCGGCGATCCTGCCGTCGTCGATGTCGGAGATCAACGGATCGAAGAACTGGATCATCACGCCGTTCTTCTCGATCCAGCCCAGCGAGTTCGCCAAGATCCTCATCATCATCTTCACCGCGGCATTCCTGGTGTCCAAGCGTGATCTGTTCACCACCGCGGGCAAGCACTTCCTGGGGATGGATTTCCCCCGCGCCCGCGACCTGGGTCCGCTGCTGGCGGCATGGTTCGTCTCGATCGCAGTGCTCGCCTACTCCTCCGACCTGGGCAGCTCGCTGCTGATCTTCTCGACGATGCTCACGATGGTCTACGTCGCCACCGGTCGGTCGAGCTGGCTGGTGCTCGGCATAACCCTGTTCATCATCGGCGCGTTCGTCGCCTACCAGCTGTTCGCCCACCTGCAGGTGCGGGTCGAGATCTGGCGGGATCCGTTCAGCGACTTCGACGGCGCCGGGTATCAGATCGGGCAGAGCCTGTTCGGCCTGGCGACGGGTGGTCTGTTCGGCACCGGTCTGGGATCGGGTCGACCCAACATCGTCCCGTTCGCCAACACCGACTTCATCATCGCGACGATCGGTGAGGAGTTGGGGCTCGTCGGTCTCGGGGCGATCCTGATGCTGTATCTGATCTTCGTGATGCGCGGCCTGCGCACCGGCGTCGCTGTGCGCGACAGTTTCGGCAAGCTGCTGGCGACCGGACTGTCGTTCACCATCGCGGTCCAGGTGTTCGTGGTGGTCGGCGGGGTCACCAAACTGATCCCGCTGACCGGCCTGACCACACCGTTCCTGTCCTACGGTGGATCCTCGCTGCTCGCGAACTACATCCTGGTGGCGCTGCTGATCCGGATCTCGAACGCCGCACGCGAACCCGACCCGACCCGGCGGCAACCACCGAAGAGCATCGACTCGCTGCCCACCCAGGCGGTGCGCCGATGAACAAGCAGATCCAGCGGGTGTCGGTCGCGGTGATCGTGATGGTCATCGCGCTGCTCGCCAATGCCACCTACGTGCAGGTTTTCAAGGCCAACGCGTTGCGGTCCGATCCGCGCAACAACCGGGTGCTGCTCGACGAGTACGCGCGCCAACGGGGTTCGATCACCGCCGACCGCGGTTCGGTGATCGCGGTGTCGGTGCCCACCGACAGTCGGCTGAAGTTCCTGCGCACCTATCCCCCGAACGGTGCTCAGGCATTCGCACCGGTCACCGGGTACTACTCGTTCCAGTACGGCAGCGCCGGACTCGAGCTGTACGAGAACTCGATCCTGAACGGCAACGACGACCGCCTGTTCGGTCAGCGGTTCATGGACATGTTCTCCGGCCGGGATCCGCGCGGCGGCAACGTGGTCAGCACCATCGTGCCGCGCGTGCAGCGCGCCGCCTATGACGGTCTGCGCAACGGATGCCAGGGCGGGTGCCGCGGCGCGGTGGTCGCGTTGCAGCCGAACACCGGCAAGATCCTCGCGATGGCGTCGACGCCGAGTTACGACCCGAACAAGTTGGCCAGTCACGATCAGGATGTGCGCGAACGCAGTTGGGCCGCCTGGAATCAGCCGGGCGACATCAACATGCCGATGCTCAACCGTGCGATCAACCAGCTCTACCCACCCGGATCGACGTTCAAGGTGATCACCACCGCGTCGGCGCTGCGGGACGGGCTGACCCCCGACGTCCGGCTGACCGCCGCGCCATCGATCGTCCTGCCCGACACCAACACGTCGCTCAGCAACTACGGCGGCGAGACATGCCCGGGATCGTCCGGCGGCACCGTGTCGCTCCTGCAGGCGTTCAAGTACTCCTGCAACACGGCATTCGTCGATCTGACGACCTCGAAGATGAAGGACCCGATCACCGTGTTCAGTGAGACCGCGCAGCGCTTCGGCCTCGACGAGAAGCAACCCGACACCCCGCTGCCGGTGACGCAATCGACGATCGGTGAGATCCCCGATCTCGCCGCGCTCGGCCAGGCCTCCATCGGGCAGCGGGACGTGCGGGTGACGCCGATGCAGATGGCGATGGTCGCCGCCACCGTCGCCAACGGCGGCGTCCGGATGCAGCCCTATCTGGTGGACAAGTTGCAGGCCGCGGACCTGCGTACCCTGCAGACGACCCAACCGACCACCATCAACGAACCGATCAGCTCGGATCAGGCCGCCACCCTGACATCGCTGATGATGGAGTCCGAGCGAAGCACGCAGGGTGCGGGCGGGGCGTTGTCGATCGCGTCGAAGACCGGTACCGCCGAGCACTCGGCGACCTCCGACGTCGAATCAGAGACCCCGTACTCCTGGTACATCGCGTTCGGACCATCGTCGAACGCGCAGATCGCGGTCGCCGTGGTGGTGGAGAACGGCGACCCGGGACCGGCCTCGACGGGCGGCGCGGTCTCGGCGCCGATCGGACGGGCCGTGATCAACGCGCTGGTGGGAGGTGCAAGCTGATGACATTGCAGAGCGGCACCACGATCGCCGATCGCTACCGACTGATGCGTCTCATCGCCACCGGTGGCATGGGCCAGGTGTGGGAAGGCCTCGACACCCGTCTCAATCGACGGGTGGCGGTCAAGGTTCTCAAGGCCGAATACACCCACGACCCCGAGTTCACCGCCCGGTTCCGCGCCGAGGCGCAGACGACCGCTAAGCTCAACGACCCCGGCATCGCCAACGTCTTCGATTACGGCGAGACGCCGGACCGCGGTGGCGGTGAGCCATTGGCCTATCTGGTGATGGAGCTCGTCGACGGCGAGCCGCTGAACTCGGTCATCTCACGCATGGGTCGGCTGTCGTTGACCAACACGCTCGACATGCTCGAACAGACCGGGCGGGCCCTGCAGGCCGCGCACACCAAGGGGTTGGTGCACCGCGACGTGAAGCCGGGCAACATCCTGATCACGCCGACCGGCCAGGTGAAGATCACCGACTTCGGCATCGCCAAGGCCGTCGACTCGGCGCCGGTCACCCAGACCGGCATGGTGATGGGCACCGCCCAGTACATCTCGCCCGAGCAGGCCACCGGCGACGAGGCGACCGCCGCGTCCGACGTCTATTCGCTCGGCGTGGTCGGCTACGAATCACTCACCGGTCGTCGGCCGTTCCTCGGCGACGGTGCGATCACGGTCGCGATGAAGCACATCCGGGAGACACCTCCGCCGTTGCCGACCAGCGTGCCGGCCAACGTGCGCGAGCTCATCGACATCACGCTCGCGAAGGACCCGAAACAGCGCTACACCAACGGCGGCGAGTTCGCCGACGCCGTCGCCGCGGTACGAGCGGGCCACCGCCCGCCACGCCCCGGGCTGATCGCGGGTGCCGCAGCTGCGGGTGCGGCCGGTGCGGCGGCCGCGGCGATGCGCCCGACGGCGACGCGCGCCATGACCGGGCCGGCTCCCGGGACGCAGCCGTCGACCGCGCGCACGACGAGCAGGCCCCCGAGTCGCCCGGTGCCGCCGGCCGACGACAACAGCTGGACCACCGGTCAGAAGGTACTCGCCGGCGTGGCCGGCGCATTGCTGCTCGCCGCGCTCATCCTGATCGGCTACTGGCTGCTGAACCTGAACTCGTCGTCGCCGGGGGTGCCCGCGACGTCGTCGACGACAACGATCACCGAGACGACCACCGCCGAGCCCGAGGTCACCACCGAGGAGCAGGCCCCGGAGCCGACGAAGACGAAGAAGAAGGACACCACGACCACCACCACCACGACCGAAGAGCCGACCACGACCACGGAGGAACCCACCACCGAGACGCCCGACACCACCGATCCGGGTGCCCCGACCGCCGACAATCCCGTCTTCCCGACGTTCACCATTCCCGGGCTGACGGGCGGATGAGTTGGCCGATAATGGATGGGGTGTCGGTACGGATGGCGGCCAGGGCAGGCACACCGGCCGGTCGTCGAGACGACCGGATCAGCGAAAGATGGTGAGGCCAAGGTGATGTCGACGCCGCACCACTTGTCCGACCGTTACGAGCTCGGAGAGACGCTCGGATTCGGCGGGATGTCGGAGGTGCATTTCGCACGCGATCTCCGGCTGCATCGCGACGTCGCGATCAAGGTGCTGCGCGCCGACCTCGCCCGCGACCCCACGTTCTATCTGCGCTTCCGTCGCGAGGCACAGAATGCGGCCAAGCTGAATCACCCGACGATCGTGCAGGTCTTCGACACCGGAGAGTCCGAGACCGACGACGGTCCGTTGCCGTTCATCGTGATGGAGTACGTCGACGGCGACACTCTGCGTGACGTGCTGCGCGCAAACGGCCCCGTGTCACCTCGGCAGGCCATGACCTGGATGGCCGACGTCGCTGCGGCGATGGACTTCTCGCACCGCAACGGCATCGTGCATCGCGACATGAAACCGGCGAACGTCATGATCGACAAGTCCGGCGCCGTGAAGGTGATGGATTTCGGGATCGCGCGTGCCATGAGCGACACGACGTCGACGATGACGCAGACGTCGGCGGTGATGGGCACAGCTCAATACCTCTCGCCGGAGCAGGCGCGCGGCATCAAGGTCGATCCGCGCAGCGACATCTACTCGATGGGCTGCGTGCTGTTCGAGCTGATGACCGGCGAACCGCCGTTCACCGGTGACTCCCCGGTCGCCGTGGCCCACCAGCACGTCCACGAGGACCCGGCATGGCCGTCGTCGATCCGCCCGGAGATCCCGCGCGAGCTGGATTCGGTGGTGCTCAAGGCGATGAGCAAGAACCCGGCCAATCGCTACCAGTCGGCGAACGATCTGCGTTCGGACCTGATCAAGGTGCTCGCCGGCGGAAAGCCGTCGGCTCCGATGCTGTTGTCGGATGAGGATCGGACCGAGTTCATCGACGCGGCGCCCCGCCGGTCGCTGCTCACCGATTCCGGTCCGCGGCGCCCGGTCACCTCACATCGCCGCGACGACGATGGTGATGACGCGCAGCCGCGCCGACGTCGGTACCGCGGTCTGCTGCTGGGCGCGATCGCGGCGATCGTCGTCGTGGTGGCCGGACTATTCCTCTGGTCGCCGTGGAGTTCGGACTCGGCGCAGCAGGTACCGGTGCCGACAGTGGTGGGACTGCCGTCCACGCAGGCTCACGACAGTTTGGAGAAGGCCGGCTTCAAGGTGAAGGAACTCGAGGAACCCAGCCTGGACGTTCCCGCCGGTTCGGCAACCCGGTCCGCACCGGCGGAGAACGTGCTGGCGACCGAGGGTGCGGAGATCACCCTCTACATCTCCAGCGGGCCGCAACGCCACCAGATGCCGGATCTGCGGGGCAAGACACCCGACGAGGCCACCGAGGAGTTGCGGGTTCTCGGCTTCTCCAATGTGAAGACCGACCGGGTCGACTCGAGCGGGGAACTCAAGGACAAAGTGGTCAACACGACCCCGCCGACCGGCGCGGAAGCACCGGTCAACGGCGCGGTGGTGGTGCATGTCGGCAACGGGCCCAAGGAGATCACCGTCCCCGACGTCACCGGACAGTCCGAGGACGCCGCGCGTACGGTGCTCGAGCAGGTGGGTCTGAAGGTGGTCAGTGTCGCCGGCGATTCCGAACTGCCGGCCGGTCAGGTCGTGAGCAGCTCGCCCGCCGCCGGAGCCACGGTGGAGCAGGGCGCGACGGTGCAGATCGTGGTGTCGCGAGGCAACATGTTCGTGATGCCGAATCTGCGGGGCCGCACACCGGCACAGGCCCGGGCGGCGCTGACGGCCGCGGGGTGGGAGGACAGCACCCTGACGCGCTCCAACCGCAACGTCCCGATCACCAGCTCCGACAACGGCAAGGTGATCGATCAGGATCCGGCGGCCGGGACCCGGATCCGCAAGGACGGCTCGGTGTCGATCGTGATCGGCCAGGCCAGCCTGCTGCCCGGCTGACGCGGCCCGACCAAGCCCCTGATCCGCCGCGGCACCGGATCAACAACCCGACCCCGGTCACCGGCCCGTGGGCAACCAGCAACCAACCCAACCCCTACCCCGGTCCCTGAGGAACGAGGCGCCAGCCGAGTGTCACGAAGAGCCGACGATCAGCTCAGCCGATCGCCGCGGCCATCTCGGTCTCGAGAACCTCCACCCGGGACTCGGGGATGTCGATGCCGCACACGGCCAACCAGTTGGCGAGCATGCGATGGCCACCCTGGGTCAGGACGCTCTCCGGATGGAACTGCACGCCGTGAATCGGCAGCTCGCGGTGGGCCATCGCCATCACGATGCCCGACTCGGTGCGGCCGGTCACCATGAGTTCGTCGGGGATGGTCTCGGGAAGCACCGTCAGTGAGTGATAGCGGGTGGCGGTGAACGGGTTGGGCAGTCCGGCGAGCACTCCGACACCGTCGTGGATGACCTGCGACGTCTTGCCGTGTAGCAACTCGGGGGCCCGATCGACGGTACCGCCGAACGCCGCACCGATCGCTTGATGGCCCAGGCATACGCCGAGCAGCGGCAGACCGGTGTCCCGCGCGACTCCGACCATGGGGATGGTGGCTCCGGCGCGCTGGGGGGTTCCGGGACCCGGGCTCAGCAGCACACCGTCGAAGCCCTCGGCGGCGGCGGTCGGGTCGGCCAGTTGCGGATCGTCGTTGCGCCACACGACGGCCTCGACTCCGAGCTGGCCGAGGTACTGGACCAGGTTGTAGACGAAGCTGTCGTAATTGTCGATGACGAGGATGCGGCCGGACCCGGATTCCTCGTGCGCAGACGGCTGGATCACCCAGTCAGGCTACCTTGGCCGCAGGTGGCCGGGTCGAGCGGTTTTCGTTCAGCGCCTGAGCAGAGGATGCGACATTGCCGGGACGGCGACCTGGTGAGATACCGTGGACAGATAGTACCTGCGAGCGACGGACCGTCGTGTACACGAGTGTGGACCGGTACCGTCGCGCCTGACCGACAGCCCGAGGCTGTTCAGCACTACAGAGGAAGTCATGCCGAAGTCAAAAGTCCGGAAGAAGACCGACTACACCATCAATCCGGCGAGCCGGACGCCGGTGAAGGTGAAGGCCGGGCCGTCGAGCAACATCTACGTCTGGATCATGCTCGGCCTGATGCTGCTCGGGCTTGCCTGGCTGATCGTGTTCTACCTGGTCGCGACGCCGTCGGCGTTGGGTGCCGAGGGCAAGCCATTGCACTGGATGTACGCCCTCGGTCCGTGGAACTTCTTGATCGGGTTCGCCCTGATGGTTGCCGGCTTGTTGATGACCATGAGGTGGCGCTGACGTCGGCGGCCTGTCTCCGACCAGGCCGAACACCCTCGACTCACATGTGTGTAATTCATCCACACTGTGGAAATCACATGTGTGTAAGTCATCCCCATTGTGAGTAAGTCCTGTGGATAACTCTGCTGATCTGTCCACACTCGCGTGGTCGACGTCGCGCACGGCCGGTCTGGCACTCGGCGTCGGCGGTCTGATCCTGCTGGTCGGCGCAGCGGTGACCGCGTCGGACCGGGTAGGTCTGGTCCTCATGGGCGCCGCGGGTTTGCTGCTGTTGGGATTCTCCGGTTATGCCCTGACGGTTCGCCCACGTCTCGCCGTGACCGCTGTGGCCGGCCGGCCGGCGGTCGAGGTCCGCACGCTCGGCGGTACGCACACCTATCCGCGTGATCGGATCGAGCGGATCCGGCTGCTGGATTTCCGACGCATCGGGCGTCGCACGGGTCAGCTCGAGTTCGACTTCCTGCGTCCCGGCGCACCGACGACCCCGCCGGCGGACGGGTTACGCGAAGACACACGTCTGATGGTGTTCAGTCGCTGGGACCTCGGCACCGACCTCGACTCGGTCGCCGACGACCTGCGGCGCGCCGGGTTCGTCGTCGAGGATCAGCGCAGGTAGCGGTGGAGTCGGCGAGCGGCTGCGGTGCCGCTCAGCCGACGAGGACGTGGCTGTCCGCGGACAGTCCGACGCCGACGCCGATAGCCACCGCCAACACGATCAGCACACCGATCGAGATCCACCCCACCCGGGCGGCGGCGGACGCCGAACGGCGTTGCGGGGAGAGCACCCATTGCGGCCCGAAGATGATTCCTGCGGTCGCCGCGGCGCCGAACACGAGGCCGCCGAGATGCGCGAGCAGCGAGATGCCCGGGATGGTCACCGACAGCACGATGTTGAGCACGATGATCGAGATCACCGGGGCCGGGGAGACACGCGCCTTCAGGACGACGACGAGGACCGCTCCCATCAAGCCGTAGATCGCTCCGGAAGCACCGGCATTGATCGCCGTGCCGGAACCGAGGGCCATGACCGCCGCGCTGCCGCCGAGCAGTGCGGTGAAGTACACGCCCAGGTAGCGCGGGATACCGATGGCGATCTCGAGGTCGCGGCCGAGGATGTACAGCGAGATCATGTTGACCGCGATGTGGGTGACCGAGAAGTGCAGAAAACCGGCGGTGAACAGGCGCCAGTACTCGCCGTCGGCGACCCATGGCTTCACCAACGCCCAGTCGACGAACAACGGCGACCGGAGCATGTCGAAGCCACGGGCCTGCAGTGCACAGATCGCGAAGATCACGACGTTCACCGCGATCAGGCCGTAGGTGGCATAGGGGCGCGCGGCGACCATCGGTGTGGCCACCATCGGTCGGATCCCGCGGTCCCCGTAGGTCGGGGCGACAGTGGATCGCTGCACCCCGTCGTTGCTCAGGCAGGCCACACAGTGCTGCCCGACCGCGGCCGGACGCAGACACTCGGGACACGCGGGCCGGCCACACCGGCTACACGCCAGCCCGGTCGGTCTGTCGGGGTGCCGAAAGCACACCGCCGGCGGGCCGGCGGTGTACTGCGGACCGGGATGTTGCGGGCCGGTCAGCTGATTTCGATCTTCTCGATGATCACCTCGTCGAGCGGACGATCCGCCCGGTCGGTGGAGGTCGTGGCGATCGCATCGACGATCTGCTGCGACGCCGGGTCGCTGACCTCTCCGAAGATGGTGTGGCGACGGTTCAGATGCGGCGTCGGGCCGACGGTGATGAAGAACTGCGAACCGTTGGTGCCCGGGCCGGCGTTGGCCATCGCGAGCAGGTACGGGCGGTCGAACTGCAGTTCAGGGTGGAACTCGTCGGCGAACTGATAGCCGGGTCCGCCGCGGCCGGTGCCGGTCGGGTCGCCACCCTGGATCATGAAGCCCTCGATGACGCGGTGGAACACCGAGCCGTCGTAGAACGGGCCACTGTTGCCGCCGGAAGCGTTCGGCTGCTTGTACTCCTTGGAGCCGTCCGCGAGGCCGACGAAGTTGGCCACGGTCTTGGGGGCGTGGTTCGGGAAGAGTTCGACAACGATGTCGCCGCGATTGGTCTTGAGAGTCGCGGTCTGCTTCTGAGTAGTCACGCCTTCCATCCAACCACTTCTCCTGTGGTGGCGGATCGGCCCTCAGCGAACAACGCGGTGTTGTCAGGTGCTGTGCGCCACGTCCCACGCGCCCGGGGTGACAGTCCGCGACGGATGCTGGCACGCTGGTGGCATGTCGAACAAGTACGTGTGGGCCGCAGTCTCGGTCCTGGCCTCGCTGTTCGCGACGGCGATCACCGTGGCCGTCGTCCGGCGTTCCCGGCGCGAACCCCCGCCGATCTCCGCGACGGTCCCGCGGGTCGAGGAGCTCGCTCGCGCGGGTGACGACCCGGCATCCACCCAGTAGTTTGACCTCGCTTCTTGCCGCTTCGCGACCGTGCACACATCGGTAGCTGCGCGGACCATGCATCGACAACGGTAGTTTGGAACAGTGACCTCCGACGACACCTCACGTCCTCCCACCGATCCCGGTGGGTCCCGGGATGGGACCGGCGATGATGGTGGCGCGACGGCCGGCACTCCGGTGTCGGCCCCATGGGAGCGTCGTCCGACGGCTCCTGTGACCGCACCGGGTGCTCAGGCACCATCGTCTGGCTCCGGTCCCGCACGCCCGACCCCTCCTCCGCAGCCCCGGTCGGGTGGACGGCCGCCGCAACCGGGGGTGGCACCACCCGGTGGTCCCCCGCCCTCGCGCACGCAACCCCCGCCACGCGGACCCGGCGGCCCACCGCCGATGCCCACCGGTGGGCCGCCACCGGGTGGTGGCGTGCCCCCGTGGAACACCTCGGGACCCGGCGGCCACAACGCACCACCCCGTCGGGGCGGCCCTCCTCCCCCCGGTTACCGACCTCCTCCGGGACGCCGCCCACCGCCGCCGGGGGGCGCCCGCCCGCCGCAGCCCGGTGCACCGCACCAGTCCCCACAATCAGGTCCACCTCCGCAGGCCGGACCACCTCAGGCCGGCGGGCCGCGACCCGGCGGCTCTCCGCGCGGGCTCTCGCCCAGCGCAACCCCGACCCGTGTCACCGCGTTGCCCCAGGGTCCGGATGTCGCCGAGCCGACGACCCGGGTCCCCCACGAGCCCCGCTCGGACGCCGACACCACTGTCAACCGGCCCCCGCCGTTTCACGAGGAGGCCGACGGTCTCACGTCGGTCGACTCCTCGACGCCCACCCGCGACGGCGGCGAGTCGAGTCGCACGCTGGCCTACTCGAACACTAACCCCGACAAAGACGTTCCGGAGGAGCCCGTGCCCACGCGGACCCGCACCGAGGCCGCCCGGCCCTCCCGCACCGCTCGGTCGCGGGGCACGAACCGCATGGCGATCTGGGCCCTGGTGCTGTCCATCCTGGGTATCACCGCCCCCATCGGCCTTTTTCTCGGCTACCGCGCGCGCTCAGCCATCGCACGCACGCGCGAGCTCGGTGAACCCTTTGCGCGCGTGGCCATCTGGATCGGCTGGTTGTACATCGTGGTCTTCGTGCTCGCGTTGGTGACGTATTTCTGGATCGCTGGACAGGGTTCCTGAGCGCAGCCTGCTCGTGTCCTTCGAATGAATGACACTGCCCGATGCGGTTGCGGCAGTTCGAGTGTGGTTGGCTACGATGACACAGATCAGGCGTTCTGTGCCGACAACCGATCCGAAAGGCCCCGCGTGTTCCGACGTTTCGTGGTGTTGATCGCGGCTTCTGCTGCGGTGCTGTCTGTTTCACTTGACGGTGTGGGCGCGGCGCAGGCGCGACCGTATGAGGCGCCGCGGATAAGCCAGTACAGCGATGATATCTGGGCGGTCGGCGCACACAGCGGATGCCGAGGAGCGATTCACGTTGGGATCAAGGTCGATCCCAAACAACCTGGCAAGGCATTCATTACGTATACACCGCGATCGTTCACGGGGGACGGTCCCGGGTGGCGGCGTCATCCGGTGTGCAAGATCAACATGAGTGCCGTCGTTGACTTTCTGTCCGCAGCTCCGAGTTGGCGACGAATTGTCGCGGCCGGCCCGCACGGCGGACAGCCGGTCAGGCTGACGCTGCACCCGGGTTCCGGTTTACACAATCTTGCTTTCGGCGGCCTCGGGGTCAGCTTCGGGAATTCGGTCTACTTGATCGTGCCGTGAGATCGGTGGTGAACAAAGCCATCCGGCTGGCTTTTGAGCCAGTCACATGCTTGTGTCGAATTTGAGAGCACGGCTCACAGGCCCAGTCACATCTGGGTATCGAGGCGCCAGTTTAGCTACGGAACCAAGGCACCGATGTTAACCGGACCCGATCCAGTCGCAATATCCCGGACTACCGTTTGTCCGGCCTTGTGTCCGAACGTGGCTGGAATGTAGGTCTCCTTGTAGGGGCTCGCAGCGCTTGTACTGGCCTCGATGAGCAGTACCCGGCACTTCGGATTTCGCTTCCACCCGGGACCATTCCCGACAAACCCGTCGGACCGCAGCGTCAGCCGGATCACGCCTCGCTTCCCGGGTGCTGTTGCCAATCCGACATGCATGACGCCCCGGCAGAAGTCATGGTCACCGAAGGTTCCGAGGTTTTCGCTATATGGTCAGTCGCGGCAAGGGTTGGGCAGCAACGCTTCCAGCTCCCCGGAAGGGGCAAGGCCAAGCTCGCCGATGATTACCAGTGATAGACAGAACTTCTCCACT
This sequence comes from Gordonia sp. LMA484, assembly GCF_058129505.1. Lineage (NCBI taxonomy): Bacteria > Bacillati > Actinomycetota > Actinomycetes > Mycobacteriales > Gordoniaceae > Gordonia > Gordonia sp. LMA484. The sequence goes on along the minus strand of NZ_CM176700.1, from coordinate 5,632,823 downwards.
GACTCCCCCGAATGTTGCGATGGCTTTACGGCGAACGTTGACTTGATGTTGTTGAGTACAAGTCTCTTACCGCTGCCCATGTCTGTGACGAAAAGTGTTGCTGCGCTGCTTTGTCCAACGCAGTTCCCTCTCCGATCACCGGCTCGTACTCGAGACCGACGACACCGGCAACGCGGCCCGCTACCACATCGATGAGCATCTGCGTCAGAGCCTGGTGATTCAAAGTCGGCACCTGGCAACAAATGACCATCACCGTACGGCTGAGCACCCCTGCCGCCTCCCACTCGCTGAACACCTCGCGGGACCGATTGATCAGATCGGGACGCGGCCCAACGACCAGAACCGGTGTCACGCTGTTCAACTCGGGCGAACACAACTCCGGCAGCACAGTCAGCGGACGGGCGCCGGCATCGACCACCGGGACCGAACCAAAGCGCCAACTGTGCAGCACCACATCGGTGATGGAGGCATCGGGAGCCGGCAAGAGCCCTGTGCCGAGCTCGGTCCGCAGCAGCGCTTCGTCACCGGTCGCCCGCAGTCGCTGATGGAGGTCACCGTCGTTACCGGCAGCGTCGACCCACCACGACGTTCCGCCGAGCGTGGTGCCTGCGCGATATTCGGCCAGTAGCGCGGACACCACCGATGTGCCTACACCGCCGGCCGTACCGCAGACCACCACGCTGCGCTCGGCGGTGTCCGGCGGCGCAATCGCAACCCCTGGTCCCTGGGCGTCCTCGCTCATCGTCACTCTCGAACTCTGTCTCGGTCGGGTCGTATCACGACCTAGGCTGACTGTGGCCCAGACGTCCGGGCCACAGTCAGTGTAGGGCGACCCGATTCAACTCATCAGTGCGCCGGCGCGCTCTCCTGTGGCCATGCGACGTGAAGCCCCGGGATCGCACTCTGCGCCTGCGTGGAGCGTTGCTTGGTGCCCTGCCGTGCCGAGTTCTCTGCGCCGCGCGCACCTGCACCCAACAGTCCGTACGGCGCCATGGCCTGTTCCACCGACCAGTTCACGTGCATCCCGGCAACCGATGCGTGAACATCGCCGCGAGCGTTGACCACATAGTCGACCGCCGGCAGCCCGGCGTTTTGCGCATCCTCGGGCGAGAGCTTCAACTCGAACTGGTTGGCGCCGGGGTTGGGCAGGGGCCTGGCCTTGGGGGCCTTCGGATCCCGTTGCTTCCAGGGCTCGGCCGGATTCGCACCTGGGTCGCCGGCACCGAGCGCGTAAGCAAGAGCGCCGCCGGCCGTTCCGCCGATCGCGGCCCCCACGGTTGCACCGGCCGCGCCGACGCCGACAGCGCCGATGGCCGCTCCGGCTGCCAGGCCGATGCCTGCGCCGGCCGCAGCGCCGGCGGCGATTATGCCGCCTGCACTCGGAGCGATGAGATAGGGGAAGACGACCGCGTTGTAGATGCCTCCGGCAACAGCGCCGACTCCCGCACCGATCACCGCCCCACCAGCCGCCCCCACGACCGCCGCCGGAATCCCCAACGTCACCGCTCCGACGGTGCCACCCGTCAGAGCACCGATGATCGTCGACGCCGCCTGCCGCGACGCCTCATCGGCGGGCACGCCCACCGAGATCAGCCCTTGGGCGATCTTGGCCTCGCCGTACGCCGACCAGGCGTTAAGGGAGTTGACGTCCCTCTCGGACATGCCCTTCGGGATGTCGGTGATGAAATTGCCCACACGAATCTTCTCGGGCGGAGGCGCGATCGGGCGCACCGGCGCCGTCGGTTTCGGCACGGTCAGCGGCTGCTCGGGAACCGGGTCATAGGCGTCGTCGTAGGTCGGGGCCTCGTACGTGCTCGGCTCGACGTACGGCTGATACGGCGCTTCCTGCGGCGGCGCGGGCAGCGAACCGGGCCCGGGAACTGCCACGGGGGCCACTTCGGGTGTCGGGGTCGTGCCACCCTGCTCCGGCGCGGTCTGGCCGGGCGTCGTGCCACCCTGCTGTGGTGCCGTGTCGCTCGGACTGGTTCCGCCCTGTTCCGGCGCCGCCTGGGCAAGGCCGGCTCCCATTCCTGCCGCTATCGACGCTGCCAATGCCGCCGATGTGACCGTCATCAACAGCGGCGTGCGCCGCTGCCCCTCTCCGCCAACACGTTTCCGTGTCCCCCGCTGACTCATGATGTACTGCTCTCCCCTTCAGATGTGACCTCAGTGCAGGTCACGTGGACATGAAATCGTTGCTGCGTGCACGCAGCCGGTCTGTCGGCCGTGGCTACTCTTCGGAAGTGATCGCGGCGATCCAGAACTTGCCGCGCGATTCGATGGTCTTGATCTGCTGGCGGTACACGATCGTCTCCGCATCGGGCCCGGGCGGGATCTCGGTGAGTACCACCGAATAGGTTCCCTTCCCCAGGTCGGTGATCGAGAGGCAGTGTTCGGTGCCGGGGGCCCGCTGGTTGATGTACTGCTGCATAACCGACGCGGTGGCGACAGCATTGGGCGCCGCAACGGAACGCGCTGCGGCGGCGGAGCGCTCGACGTAATAGGCGTAATTGAAGGCGAGAATCGCGCCGGCGCCCGACTTCTGATCGCCCGGCCCGTGGCCCGTGGTGACTGCGCCATCGACCATCGCCGAGCAGGCGTCTGCCGGGGTCGGCGAGATGGTCGCCGACGTGGGTCCTGCAGCCTGGGTGGTGGTCTCCCGCGCAGAGTCGCCACCGCCGACTTGCGTCGCAGTGACCGCGGCCGCCACTGTCAACACAACGACCGCGACCGTGGCCCCGAGGATCGGTCTGCGATGGTCTTTCCACAAGCGCGGCGACCCGCTGCTGCGCTTCGGAGGGACGGCTCGTACGAGCATCTGCTCGAAGGGGTCGCCGGCACCCTCACGGGATGCGTCGGGTGGATGCGGGGCGTCCTCGGTCGGAGTGGGGATCCGCTCAGATACCTCCGGATCCGTAACGACGGGAATCGACGCGGTCGGAGTGGAGTCTCCCCATGACGGCTCCGGCGAATGGCTGCCGCGACTCGGGACCGCACCCACCAATCCGGCGGTCACGAGCGCCCGTGCCAGCTCGTTCGCGGGTGTCTGTTCGGAGGCAGGCCATGCGGGAACGTCGTCGAACCAGCCAGATGCCATGGTTCTCACCCCCCGACTCGCAGCACTCCCCTGTACTGCACCCCCGACAATGCTGGCAGCAGGTTATCGAAAACGCTTTACGGAAGCACATCGGGATCGCGGAGCTTCCCTGGTAGCACAGTCAGGTCTGGTCACATTCATCCCGATGGATGACAAGCCGCGGCGCGGCGGCGTCATCGCCGACGAGGTTTCTTCCACCCAGACGACGCGTGCCGATCCTGGCAAGGGACGACTGTGTGCAGACCTTGCCACCCCTCGCCGCGCGGAGCACGATTGATCACGGAGTGGCTGCGGCCACGGGCCGTCGCTTCACGACGGAGACCTGCGACGGGTCGGCCACCACCATTGATCTCACTGCGGGTGATCCGCAAGGAGGCACATAATGTTCATCCAACTCATTCAGGGAAAGGTTTCCGACCAGGACGGGCTCCGGCAATGCCTTGATCGCTGGGATCGGGATCTGAGGCCGGGTGCCACCGGCTACCTCGGAACCACCGCGGGAACGTGCGACGACGGCACCTTCGTCGCACTGGCCCGCTTCGAGTCCGAGGACGCGGCACGACGCAACAGTGAGCGCCCGGAGCAGGGTGCGTGGTGGTCGGAGACAGAGAAATGCTTCGACGGTGAAGTGACGTTCATGGATTGTCCGGACGTGACCGAGTGGATGGGCGGCGGCTCTGACGATGCCGGGTTCGTCCAGATCATGGAGGGCCACACACGCGACATCGGCCGCATGCGTGAAATGCTCGATCAAGCCGGCGACCGTTTGCACGAAGTCCGCCCCGAGATAATCGGCGGAACGTTGTGCAGCGGGAGCGGGGACGAATTCGTCGAGGCGGTCTACTTCACCTCCGAGTCGGAGGCTCGTGATCACGAGAAGCTGGATATTCCCGACGACCTGCGGTCTCTGTACGAGGAGGAAATGCGACTGATGGGCGACGACGTCGTCTACCTCGACCTGCATCGGCCTTTGCTCTACAGCTAGGAGATCGGTAGGCGATTCTGGAGGCGATCATCGGATCCGTGGCGACCCACTTCACTTGCGGTGAGGTGGGTCGTTCGCCGTGAGGTGGACCCGCTGGTACGGGTGGGTGGGGCATGTTTGGAATAGCCGCTGATCCGGGCCGGGCGAACGCGAACACGGCCCCTGGCACACGGACAATGCCGCCTTGGCACACGACAGGCCGACGGCTGCGGATTCGCAGTTGAAGGGTCAAATCCAGCCCGCCCTGGCCAGAACCACGGATCAGCCCAGAATCGCTTACGTCTAGCTAGCTAGGCTAGGCCTACGCATGGGGCCAAGCGAAACGGGAGAACGGTCGAGGATGCGAGCCTGCTACCCGGAAGACTGAGTGTCCGAGTGTCCGACTTCATACGCCTCGAAGGCCTCGCGACCCGCATCGCGGGGGTAGCTCAGGTTCGATCACCACCGTGGAGGTGACGATCAGTTGCCTACTGACGTGCGATAGCAGAGGCACACGAAGCCCCCGTCGTGGTGGGAGGCTTTATTGAACAGCGGTAAACACCGTGAGTCTTGTGAACTGGCATCCATTGCCGCCGGGCGTCGACACGCCTACCCGGTACCGTAAAGGAATGCACTCTGTTCTAGTAGTCCCTGCACGCAATGAAGCGGCAACTATTGGCGAAGTTCTCACTGATCTTGGAGCTGAACTCGCCAGGACCACGACAGCGCACATTGTGGTCGTTGACGACCACTCTGACGATGCCACTCCCTCTGCAGCACGTGCGGCCGGCGCAGAAGTCCTCTCCCTCTCACAAACACGAGGACTGGCCGCGGCATTTCGCGCTGGCATGAAGCGCGCGTTGCAACTCGCCCCTGACGTAATCGTTCACGCCGACGCGGACGGACAACACACTGCGTTGGCAGTGCGCCGCATACTTGAGACCTATGTTCGGTGTGGTGGACTCGTACTTGGCAATAGACTTCATCGTCAGCCCGAAGGCATGACTGACATCAAGTACTGGTGGAACCTCTACCTTAGCGAATTAATATCTCATCTCGCTGGATTCGAAATTTCCGACAGCCAAACCGGCCTCCGTGCATTCAGCCCGGAAATAGCCGCTCTTCAAATTGACTCCGACCATACCTACACTCAGGAACAAATACTTCTTGCAGCGTGGAACGATTACTTGATAACCGATGTGGAGATTCCTTACCCACCTCGGAAGGTCGGCGAAAGCCGCCTGATTACTTCGCCATTTTTGTATCTCGAACGCGTCGCACACGACTTGGACCGCCTATTCCGGAGTCGCGGAATCCAGTTAGATTCCACCTACGTACGACACTCTCTCTTGGAACGATGAGTCGCATTCCAGCTCGCGCACGGCGCGAAGCTCTCGAATCAACTCAAGGGTGCTGCGCCATATGTCATCGCGATATCGGATCTCGAAACACTCATGTTCATCACATTGTCTTCAGGTCTAAGGGCGGGCCCGATCATTCAGACAATCTCGTTCCGCTATGTGCGAGTTGTCACCAAAGCTTTCCTCATGGTTTATATGACTTTTCGGACGTGGCTATTATTCAGCAGGCTCGGGATCGAGCAATACGCATGAAAGCGCTAGACAGCAAAATTGCGGCGTCCAGTAACGCCGTACAAGCAACTCAGTTCCTACTCCATCAATCCGCACGAACCGATAGTATATTATCGGGTCACTATCTTTCAGTTCTTTTCCATCTTGAAAGAGTTTATACCGACCTCGGAGACGCCGCCGGCACATCAGATCTCCGGTTGGACATTGCGCGACTAATAACCGACTTTAGTGCTTATGCAGGTACTACCAGTACGATCGCCGATCAAGCTTCCCAGCTTCTTTACCTCGAATACCCTCGAATGGACCTTTCGGATTCGGATTCGACACGCTTTGGTGTGTCCCTCGTCAGATTCATACGACAGCATGGGACTCCCGCAGAAGAGGTAGCAGTCTTGGAGGACCTTCGGCCAGAGAATAACTTGGATGAACTCGAAGTTAAGTTCAGATTGTATTCGGCTCTCAACAAATCAGGTGACTATACAAGAGTTCGACAGCTCGCCACGTCGGATGGCGGCCACGACGGTAGCGCAGGTGCCACTATCGCAATCGCTAGCATATACGGAGCGATCGCAGAGGCCGCACTGCTTGAAGGCGATACTGACACGGGCCATGAAAATCTCAAACACCAGTTTCGTACGTCTCACTCAGTTCTTCACGCACGCGGGATGTACGTCGCTGCGGCGCGACTGTCGGACTCACTCCGACGACTAGGTGACTTAGAAGGTGCCTCGTTTTGGCTTCGGGTGGCTGGACATTTCAGCTGGTTGGTGCAAACCTTTCCGCGAGGCAAAGAGTTCGACCTCACATTCTTGCGATCCGAGATACTTGTGCATTCAGGAGGGAGTTTGCCGGGAACGAAGCATGACCGAAAAATGCTGGCCGAAGCGCTAGGGCGCTAGCAGCACCCATCAATCTGGAAATTCTCTTACATTGCCACGGGAATCGAGATTACATGCCGTTAATCTCAGCTTGCGTGGCAAGAATTGCATCATGCTTTTCGCGCAGAGCGCGAGTAGTCCTTCGAACCTGCCAGACCAAGCGAGTCAGAATAATCGCGAATCCCAGGAGGATCATCCAAACAACAGCGAATATTGCCTTGGTTGCATCATAATCATATCCTCCGTTCTTGAGTGCATCGAACGCCTCCCTAACAACATCGACGAAAGGCGGTGCCAACACGGCGATTGCTATCGCTGCAGCAATCACTAGTGGGTAAGCACGGACGTGAAGGACCTCGTTAGCCTCGGTCAAATTGACGTCACCTGATGACGTCTTGCTTAATTCGGGATACCAGACCGAAAAGACCATGGCGATGGCAGCCAGCAACAACGAGGCTGCAGTCAAGAGATCGCTGCTCATGACTCGCCCCCCATTCCCAGTCCTCTAGCTATTCGACAGTTCAACCTTCAAAGCTTTCATTGTGTCGGTATGCACGAGGTATAGAATCGTAGATCCCGGCTTCTTCCGGATAGCTGGTACTGGCTCGGCAAATGAAGCGGTGAGCTTCTCGATCTCCTGCAATAATGCGGTCGATCTCAACGCCACGGTATAGTACTCACCACTATCCGTATCGATCCCAGACGAGCCCAGCATCGCCTTAATCTGATCCCGCATTCTACTCTGCAGCAGATATTGGTATTTAGCAAGCACGGCTCTCACCAAGGAGCGACTTTCTGAAATGGTCGTCTGGAAGAATCGACTGACTTCAATGTCGTCGGGCACGGCACTCCAAAAGCCGTGCTGAATCAACAAGAGTAGCCGATACTCCCTGATATCTGATCCACGAGAAAATACTCGCTCACCTAGCATCATTTGCAGGTATTCTTCTATTGCGGCGTTCTTCAACGCTGCAATGCGATCGCTGACAACTTCGTCATCGGCTTCCAACAGGCGAAGGATGCGGCCGAGTTCGATTGCTTTATCCTCAACTGACACTTCGATCTTCTCCTTCACGCCGGCAGCGGGTGCGCTGAACCGTCAATGGCTCGAATCATGTGGACGAGACTCGCGAGTCTGGGCGGGGGAAAGACTTGGTCTGGGCCTTGCGGGGCGTTGTCCGTAAATGGCGGTTCGTACAGATGTGCGATCTCGATCGCGCCGTTGCGAGTGAGGTAGTCAACGACAAGACCGATGAAGTGGATCTGGTCGGCAGTCGCATTCACGTCGTTGATTAACTCGGCAAACGCCTCGTTGACCGACTCCCGATCCAGCCCTACGAGCGATCGGATGAAGCGTCCAAGGCCGTGAGCGTCGGCGATCGCCTGTTGCAATTCCTCCGGTGAGCCAGCACCGCTTCGGGACAGGAGCTCCTGGAGCGAGTCGATGTCGGCCTGGGTCAAGAGCTTCCCGGTCCTGAGCTTCTGCAGCGCGAGGTTGTCCGGTTGCCGTCGCAGGTAGTCGCGCATCTTGGCGTTAAAGCGCTCCTTGTCGGTACCAGTCGCCATATGTGGCATGCCGACCTCAGTGACGTCGCCGGTGAAGGTGTCTTGCAGATCGGTGTAGACGACCGGTTGCTTCGTCTTCTCGAGGAGCCCGACGAGGGAGCGGAGCTGTCTGCGGGCGTCTTCGAGCATCTCGGGGCTGACGTCTTCCCACCACGGCTCAGAGGCGACCTCGCGCAGGAGTTCTTCCTTGGCTTTGATCTTGGGGATGGTGAGTTGTTCGAGGAGTCCGTCGGCGATGGTGCGGACTTTGTCTTCTTGCCGTTCGAGGGTGGTGTTGTCGGCTTCGATGACGGCGAGTTGTCCGCGCAGGACGATGAGGTCGAAGCGTTTGGCCATTTCGTCGGTGTCTCGGACGGTGGTGGGCAGGTCAGCGAGGTGGTCGACGATGTCGCGGACCTTCTGTTCGGTCAGCGACTCCCATTCGGCGCGGTTGCGGTAGACCTCAACCTGTTTCCGGCGCGGTCGGACGAGGAAGTTGTCGAGGTTCATGCCGGCGACCTGAGTGTGCAGTAGGTCGGTGACCTGTTCGCGCAGTTCCGCATTCGTGTGGGCTCGGTCGAGCGCCCAGACGAAGTCGGTGCGGACGGTGAACAGTCGCTCCGACAGTGACGCCGGCAGGCGTGCCTCGGCGGGTGCCGGGTGCGCATTGAAGAACTCGACGTTGCCGCAGAGGTCGAAGATGAAGAAGTCGGTCTTGTCTTGCCCGGGTCTGTACAGGTCCGGGCGCAAGCGCGTGCCGCGCCCGACCATCTGCCAGAACTTGGTCTTGGACCGTAGGGGTTTGAAGAACACCAGGTTGACGACGTCGGGGACGTCGATACCGGTGTCGAGCATGTCGACGGAGATCGCGATGTGCGGGCTCGTATCCGGTTGGGAGAACTTGTCGATCAGGTCTTGGCCGTGGGACACGGCGTGGGTGACGACGGCGGCGAACTGGCCGTTGTACTGCGGGTAATTGCGGTCGAAGCGTTGTGCGATGAAGTCGGCGTGTTTCTGGTTCTTGGCGAAAATGATGGTCTTGCCGAGCCGGTCGCCGCCGGCGACGCGGTGGCCCCGGGTCATCAGCACTTCGAGGGCTTTGTCGACGGTGTCGGTGTTGAACAGCCACTTGTTGACCGCTTCCGAGGACACTTCGTCGGGGTACTCGTCCGGGTCGAGGTCTTCGCCCCAGTCCTCGCCTTCCCAGCGCTTCTTCTCCTCGTCGGACAGGTCGTCGTACTTGATGCCCTGGCGTGGGAAGGCCAGTGGCACAGTGACGGCCCGTGGTGGTACGAGGTAGCGGTCTTTGATCGCTTCGTCGAGGCTGTAATCGTCTGTGGGGACACCGGTTTCGAGGTTGAACAGCTGGTAAGTGTTGTAGTCGACTTCGTCTTTGGGAGTGGCGGTCAGCCCGAGGAGGTAGGAATCGAAGTATTCGAAGATCCGCCGGTACTTTTGGTACACGGATCGGTGGGCTTCGTCGATGACGACCAGATCGAAATGCCCGGGGCCGAAGCGGCGCCGGCCGTTGTCGAGTTCGTTGATCAGCCCCATCATCGTCGGATAGGTCGACACGTAGACGCGGCCGTCGGTGTTCTTCTCGGTAAGCAAATTGACCGGTGATGTATCGGGCAGAAAAGTCTTGTAGGCGTTGACCGCCTGCTTCACCAGAGCCTTGCGGTCGGCTAGGAACAGGATGCGTTTGGCCCAGTTAGCCCTCATCAGCATGTCCGAAAGCGCGATCACCGTGCGGGTCTTACCGGATCCGGTGGCCATCACCAGCAACGCGGCGCGTTGGCGGTTGATCTCGAAGCCTTCGGTGACGTTGCGGATCGCCCTCGCCTGGTAGGGGCGTTCCACGATCGTTGTGTTGATGTCGACGTCGGCGAGTTTCTTGCGGGTGGTGCGGCGCTGGATCTCCAGGGCGAGCTCGTCGCGGGTGTAGAAGCCCTCGACCTCCCGTGGTGGGTAGTTCTCGTCGTCCCACAGCCAGGTATCGAAACCGTTGGTGTAGAAAATGATCGGACGCTGGCCGTGCATCTGCTCGAGGCAGTCAGCGTAGAGCTTGGCCTGGTGTTGTCCGACGGTCGCATCCTTCGAGGTGCGTTTGGCTTCCACCACGGCCAGGGGCCTTCCGTCGGTGCCCCACAGCACATAGTCGACGAAACCATTCTTTCCATCGGGCATCCCAGTCACCGGGTACTCCCGCACCCGCGGGGCGTCGACATCCCACCCGGCTTCCCGCAGCAACAGGTCGATGATGTCGGTGCGAGTGCGAGCTTCGTCGTAGTCGTGGGTGTCGGCATGCTTGGCTGCCGCAGCGTGTGCGGCGGCGACCTGGGCGCGCAGCTGGGCGACCAGCTCCTCGAGGCTGGCATGGGTGGCGTCGGCCGCCTTGAGTTGCTCGTCGCGCGCCAGCAGCTGCTCGGTGAGGTCAGCGCGCACATTGGCGGCTTCTTCGAGCTGGGCATCCTTGGCCTCGAGCTCGGCACCGAGTTTCTGCAGCTGGGCCACCGTTTTGGCGACGGCAGCTCCGCCGCCCGGCTTCGGGAGTGCGGCGCGGTCGAGCTTCTGCCCTGGTGTCGGCTTAGATTCGGGCTGGGTGGCGTAGGTGCGGGCCAGCCACGACAGAACGTGGAACAGTTCTTCAAGCAGGCGGATGCCGGATTCCTGCCCGATCGGGCGGTCGTCGTGGACGGCGTGGTTGCCGGCCCGCCGAATCAGGTCCAGTTTCGTCTGCACCGGGCCCGGCACGAGCGCCTGGAACGCCGGGTCGTGGATGCGGGCCGACAGATCGTCCTTGTACGGCTTGTCCAGGCCATTGACGGTGTAGAGCCACTTGACGGCCGCCTCTGCGGTCCGCCGCGCGTAGAAGCAGGTGGAACGGCTGTCGAACAGCGCATCCCGCTCGGCGTTCTTCGCCGATGCGTGTACCTGGGGCCATTCGCCTTGTAAGAAGTCGAAGTTGCCGGCCATCCACCCTCCCTCCACGTGCGTTCCGTCCGCTTACCTATACCTACCTCAACCGCGCATGTCAGCTCGTCATTTGGGCGACCAGCCGGCCATCCTCGGACTCGACCACGACAGTGAGGAGGTAATGCGGGTCATCGGGTGTTTTGAATCGAAACGGTTGATACTGGCCCTGGAGCGACCGCAGCTGTGGTGGAAGTGGTGAAATCTGCTCGAGCACCTCGGCGAACACGGCCGCCGCGTCGTCCAGTTGGCTGACGAGGATCGCACCCTGGATCGTGTTGCCGGCCGGCCCGACAACTGAGAACCTCTCCGGGACCCGCTTCCATTCGACCGCGTAGAAGTCCGATTCGGACAGGGAGCGTAGCGCCTGGCGGCGTTCATCTGCAGTGCCGGACAGAACATATGACCGGCCGCTGACGCGCATCACCAGCCCCGTGTCCTGGTCGGCGAACGCCCACAGCGCCCAACACACTTCGGTGCGACGCTCCGTCTCGTTCACAGTGGATGTACTCATGTTTCGACCTTTCCGGGTCTGAGTGAGCAGAGCCAATCAAGCTAGCAGATCGTGCCGACAGAGCGGTCCCTATGCAGTCGATCCAACGACCTCAAGGAGCCTCGCCCTGATGTGAAGCGCGCTCGCGGTCAGGTCGACGGTCATGAACCGGTACCGATGTCCCTGGATAATCGCGGACTCGTCGAGGTGCTTGGCGACGGTCGGATAGAGGAGAACCCCTTCAGCGGTTGCCCCGAGGGAGTCTCGGCACTCCTGGGACTGCACGTAGGCGTACAGCTGGAACACGTGGTTGCGGTTCAGACGAGGGTCGCCGCCGTACTGGCCCGGTTTCAGTGCATCGGCGAACTTGGTCTCAATGATGATTCGGCGGTCACCGTGCTCGAGTTCGATGTCGGTCTTCATGATCGGTAGGACGGTGGTGATTCCTGGGCTCGGGTTCACAGTCGGCCACCGATGGTGCGTTTCTCCAGCCGCAACGTGCCACGGACGGGGCAGGGTGGCGCGATAGAAGCCGCGAACCGCACTTTCATAGAGCTTTCGGACAGTTGCTGCCTCCCGCTCGGGGTCCCGACTGGTTCGACACCCTGGTCCCTCCGCTGCAATCATCATCTCCAACAACAGCTTCGCCGCAGCGATCGCTTCGGCATCGTCCTGCTCGTTTCGGCCGAGCGTCACACTCTTCGCGGCACGCAGATCGATCGGCCGCGGCGAAACACCTGACTGGGTAAGGACCACCACGAGTGCCTGCGCTCGACGCGCCAGTTCCCGGTCGTTCACCGAACGCACAGCCACGCTGAGTGCAGTCAGCAACAGCCGGTTTCGAGGGTTGTCGATAGTCAGTTCGTCGAAGCTGCAGGCGACACGCCCTTGAGCTAAGAGCAGCTTCGACTCCGTGGACAGCACATCAATGCGGCCCCGGACTCGGGTCAAGACCGCTTCGCGCTGACGATAGCCTTGTCCGAGGCTGCGCTGTAGTCTGCGCTCGACCGCAATGACGAGAACCTCGACTACGAGTTCAACAAGATCGTCTGGGTTCTCCTCGACGTCGCTTCTGCGGAGAGAGTCGTTGCGCTGAAACAAGTTCGAGGCGTACAGCATCAGCAGCCACAAGTTGCGCACAGGAATCCGTGACGCGCCGCTGACAATGACGCCCGGTTCGGTCACGACTGTCCGATCAGGGTGGCCGCCTCCTCGCTGACCTTCACGGGATCGTCGAACCAGTACTCCGCCAGCAACGGCCGGATCTCCTGGTCCACCACGCCTCTCAACCATGCGTGTGGATCGTCGACGATCAGTTCTCCTGCGGGAGTGAAGAAGCTGTGGCCAATGCAGTACTGTTCGCCCAGCGATCGCTCGCTGGCGATGCGCTGGTTCAGCGCCTCGATCCTGATGGCCAGAGCTTTCAGGAACGACTCGTCGATGCCGTTGCGTTGATGTACCCATGCACGCCATGCGTCATTGAACTGTGGTCGCAGGTCAGCGAACGCAAAGCGGCGACGCAACGCGAAGTCGACGATTGCCAGCGACCGGTCAGCGAGGTTCATCGTGCCGATGAGGTAGAGGTTGTCGGGGATGTAGACAAGGTCATCCTCAGGCTTCGAGTATGCCAACTTCAGCGCCTCCGAGCCCTTCCGTTTGTCGGCTTCGAGGAGTGTGAGGAGTTCCCCCAGCACCTGGGCGAGGTTGGCGCGGTTGATCTCCTCTATCACCAGGACGTGTGTCGCGTCCGGCTGACTCTTCGCTGCCCCGATCACTTTGAGGAACAGTCCGTCGGCCAAGACGAGGCGGCCGTCACCTCCGGGCCGCCACCCCCGCACGAAGTCTTCATATGACACCGTCGGGTGGAACTGAACCGCGTGAATCAGCGACCGGTCCTTGGTTCCGATCATCGCGTAGCCGAGTCGTTTCGCCAGCCACGTCTTACCTGTTCCAGGGGGCCCTTGAAGGATGAGGTTCTTTTTGCGTCTGAGCGAATCGAGATAGCCGGCGAGGACTGGCGGCGGAACGAAGCAGCCCTCAGCGGCGATGTCGTCGATCGTGTAGTCGTCCTCGCCCGGTATCTCCTCTACGGCTGCTGCGTCATCGCCTGGGGGCTCCGAAGGGGCCTGACCGTCGAAGTACTTCTCTGCCCAATACGGCGCGGTGAGGAACTCCTCGTAATCCTGCTCCTCCCCCTCGAAGGTGAAGGCGATGAGTGCCTGAGCTGACGGGGAGTCCGGTTTGACCCCCCACACGGTGTTGCGTGAGGTCCAGAAGTACCAATCCTCGTCGGGAACCGACTCTTTCGAGTCCCAGTCCACAACAACCTGATCGCCGTCTTGCGGGTTGGCCGTGATCGTCCCGGTCGCTCGGATTGCCATCACTGAAGCGGTCATCCCGTTGATATCGAAGGGCAGGTCGTTCTTGCGGGTGAACGCGGCTTTGATCGCGATGCGTTCGCCAGGTTTCATCGTCTTGATTGCATCCGCGTACTTGTGCGGTTGGTGTGCGCTCCAAATACCTTGCTGGATGAACTCTTCCGTGTGATCCTCCGATGGACGTCCATCGGTTCCGAACGAGGCCCCGACGAACCAGTAGGTCGGGAGGTCGTCAGAATCTGTTGCTGGAGCCGAGGAACGACGCGTCGGCTGGTAGTTCTGGAACGCCGGTACCGCTTGCAGGTCGGCTTCCGTGATCTCGACCGGATGATCACGCATCATCTGGTGACCGAAGTCGGTGATACGTGACTCGCCGTTCTTGATCTTCTCGACAGCCTTGGCCCGACGCAGAAACGACAACGCCCAGCCAATCCTATTGTCGGCCTTGCCCTGACCCGAGTTGATCTTCTCCGAGCGCTGGGCCTGCATGAGTCCGACGTAATCCATGACCGTTGGTTTGAGCTCTGAGGTCTTCCAGATCTGGCCGTCGGCCAGCACTTCAAGGACAGGACGCGCGAACTTTGGCCAAGGCGGGACCGCCGGATCGCCCTCTTGGTCGATATCGCTCACAGTTCACCTCTGAATGCGCGGGATTGGAGAGAATCGAACAGCGCTTCAGTGACAACCGCAGCCTCTCGACTCAGTTCACGGCGGCATTTCGACGCCTCGGCGAACTCAGAAAAATTCTGCTGGTCGCCCACTGCCGCCAGCGGGACCCGGAAATCACGGATCTGGTCAAAGTTCAGACCGGGCTTCGTCTGCCCATACTGGCTCGAACGAATCTGGCGTTGGCCCCACCGTTCCGAACAAAGAAATGCCGACAAATACCTTGGTAGTAGACGCTCCGCATTCGGCCTAAGTATCGCGACGTGTTGGCTTATGTATGACCCCGACAGGCTCGAGGGCAGCGCCGCTGCCCGTCCAATTCGCGACCCGGTGATGGTAAGCAATACATCCCCCGGCCGTGTACATGTTCGGCGAGCTTCTGCATTGTCTGGCGCGGCCACGAGTGCCAAGTCATCATCGGAAATCGAGTTCACCTGAACGTCCAGCGATCTGATGAAACGCTCACCACTATCTGCGTAGTATTTCGCCCAACCCCTACCTCCACTCGTCACAAAGGTCAGTAGATCCCCAAGCGGCACTGAGGGTTTCGAAGCAGCGAAATGTTGAAAGGCAGCATCATCGAGTTGATTCTGAACGTTAATGACATTCAGACGCCTGGCGCGGAGGGTGTCGGCGTGGTCGAGGATGGCTGCGATGCGGCGTTGTTCGGGGAGGGGAGGGAGAGGGATCTCCATCGTCGCAATGTCATTCCGATTGACCTGCCGAAACGTCGCGCCACGGCCCTTTGCGTCAAGGGACACTTCGGCGTACCCAAGCCAATTCCACAAGTATCGTGAGTCGATTTGTTTGCCAGCACGCAATCCAGCAACGCCTCGGCCAAGACAATAGGTACGATCCGCCAGCACCTTGACACCGATTGTGGCGCGAATTGCAAGGACTATGTCGCCCGTGTCAGCAACCTTTCCGGGCTGTGTCGTGTACTTCTTCGGCCGAGGTTTGCCAGCGACGAAATCACCAGCTCCCGCGATGAGGGGCTCTCCCTCGCCCAAGTCGTTGTAGGACGACCCCGGAGGCGCCTGGCCCATTGTAATGGCGCAGACGTCCCCGAGAGCTGCTGTAGGCCAGTTCATTCGGCACTACCTGCCAGCATTTGGCGGAGCTCCGCAAGGCCGGATTGGATGTCGAGTTCGAGTTTGTCGAGTTCGTCGAGGATCTCGTCCGGCGCTCGGTGTTCGACCTCGTCGTGAACGACTTCTTTGTAGCGGTTGAGGCTGAGGTCGTAGCCCTGTTCCTCGATGTCGTTCCGCGGAACGCAGAAGGACTGTTCAGTGCGCTCGCGCTTGATTTCCGTGCCGTCGCGTTCGGCCCAGCGTGCAAGGACATCGGGCAGGTTGTTCTTGGCGTGCTCATCGTCGGTGAGGTCGGCGAGCGGCCCGAGCTTGTCGCCATCGAGCAACGCGGTGCGCTTGTCGTCGAGCGAGAAGCCGTCGGCTTGGACGTCGTAGAACCAAACGTGGTCGGTGCCGCCGGAGTTGGTCTTGGTGAAGAACAGGATCGCGGTCGACACCCCTGCGTAGGGCTTGAAGACTCCGGATGGGAGCTTCACAACGGCGTCGAGTTTGTGGTCGTCGACGAGCATCTTGCGCAGGGTCTTGTGGGCTTTGGATGAGCCGAACAGCACTCCGTCGGGCACGATCACGGCTGCGCGGCCGCCGGGCTTTAACAGTCGGAGGAACAAGGCGAGGAACAGTAGTTCGGTCTTCTTCGTCTTGACGATCTGTTGCAGGTCTTTGGCGGTGTTCTCGTAATCCAGGCTGCCAGCGAAAGGCGGATTGGCCAGCACCAGTGAGTACGCGCCGGCATCTCCGGTGTTGGCTTCGGCGAGGGAATCCCGGTAGCGGATGTCGGGCTGTTCGACGCCGTGCAGCAGCATGTTCATCGAGCCGATCCGCAACATGGTGTTGTCGAAGTCGAATCCGTGGAACATGTCATGGTGAAAGTGCCGGGCGCCTGTGCCGGAGTTGATGTCGGCGGCGTGGTGATCGCGCATGTACTCGGTGACCGCGACCAGGAAGCCACATGTGCCCGAGGCCGGGTCGACGATGGTGTCGCCGGGTTCGGGCGCCATCATCTCGACCATCAGCTTGATGATGTGGCGGGGTGTTCGGAACTGGCCGTTCTGTCCGGAGCTGGCGATCTTGGCGAGCATGTACTCGTAGACGTCGCCTTTGGTGTCGAGGTCGCGCATCTCGATCTTGTCCAACAGGTCGACGACCTTGGTAAGCATTCCCGGGTTCGGGATGGATAGGCGCGCGTCCTTCATGAAGTGGGCGTAGGTGGAGTCCTCGTCGCGCATGGTGCGGATGAACGGGAACACGTCCTCGTCGACGGTGCGGAACATGTCGTCGGGCGCGTAGTTCTTGAACTCCGACCAGCACAGTTCGGTCCGCTCGACCGGGAATGGGTTGCCGGTGACCGGCTTCTTGGTGAGGTTGGCGCGGTTGAGGGCGAGTTGTTGCTCGTCGTCGAGTCGGCGGATGAACAGCAGGTAGGTGATCTGCTCCATCACCTCCAGCGGGTTGGAGATGCCGCCCGACCAGAATGCGTCCCAGACGGCGTCGACCTTGCTCTTCTGCTCTCCCGTGATCACTCTCGTTCGCTCCAAACAGTCGTGGTGAACCCGAACAGAACTGTATAGCGCACCGCTCGGACAGTCCGCCGACAACCTTGGCGCGACACCCCCGACGGCAAAGGCAATCTTTGGGGTCTGATGCGCGCCCCGACGACGTACATCGCCATCCTTGGTTTGCTCGTAAACGCTCCAAGAGAGCCAACCCGCGGGTATCTGCACAGCCTCTACCTGCAGTTTCCGTCGCCCCGAACGCGCATACCGCGCGCAACGCGTGCACCGCGTGGTGTGCGCGCTACGCGTGCAATGCAGCCAGGATGAAGGCCGAAAAGCGTCCACGATCGAGTCGTCCAGGTGTGGTGGCATTGATTCCGGAAGTCCCCGGAACTACCCGGTAGGAGGCACTCATGAAGGACGCCGATATTCCGGCCGCACACTTCGGTTCGCCGCGTATCCACAAGCCCGGCGACGTAACGCGTGTGGAGCTGCGCCTGCCGACTCCACTTGCTGCCCGCCTTTATCGGCTGGCCCAGGCGAAGGGGCAGTCTGTATCGCGTGTCGGCGCCGACGCGATCGAACGCGGATTGGGAGGTGCTGAGTGACGTAGCACCACTCGGGCCGACCAGGCCCGCACACGACATCAGGCGCCGACCTGCACGATCAGCGCCTGACATCTCACAGCGGTTGGCGACGGGCACGTCGGCCGATCACCACATGCTGGCAGTCACCCATTTTCTTGCCTGGGCAATTGATCAGCAGCGCTCACGAGAGCGCGAGCGGCTCTTCACACCCGAAGTCGTCGAGCATTATGTCGCCACCGCGTGTGGACATCTCTCGCCAGTCAGTCGCGGAACGCGTCGATCAGTCCTCCGAACAGTCGGGCGGCGCGTCACTCGGAAGGCTCGATGGGACTCACCCGCACCGGTCTATCCAACTTCTAAGAGCCGGCCACCCTACACCGACGAACAGTGCCGATGGCTGGTCAAATGCGTTGACTCGCAATCCAGCCCCGTTCGACGCCGGGTACTCCAATCACTCCTCGGCCTGGGTCTCGGAGCAGGGTTGACACCCGACGAGATCGCCTTTCTCACCACCGACAGCGTCATCAACGCAGCGCCGGGAAGAGTCGCAATTGAATTGCCAGCCCGCGTCGTCCCCGTCCGCACACGCTACGCACCTCTCCTCGAAACGCTCGTGCGTTCCTTGCCCACAGGTGCTTTCCTCATTCGTGATAAGCCGGTCCCGCGGGTCGAGACGATCTCCCAGCTGATCGCGAACTGCGACCTCCCCACCAGCCTGCGTCCGCTGACGATGTCGCGATTGCGCCTGACCTGGGCGCTCGACGCGCTGGATTCATCAGCTCCGCTGCCCGCCATGATGGCCGCCTACGGCTGCAGATCGCTGAAGTTCACCGAGCCGCTGCTCCAGCACTTGATTGACCTTGCCGCGTCCGCGGACATCACCTCGGACCCGCGCCTCTACGACTTCTGACTCATGGCCAGTGCGAAGAGCGTCCCGCGCCACCGGACCAAGGAGCGTGGTGATGGACCTGGCTGCAGCGCAAAGACTTTCAGGGTCGCTTTCAACGGCGCACTGAGCGCGCCCGCACGCCACCTCCTCCACACAGTCATGATGGAGGACAACAATGGTTGCCCCCGGGAGTTCACTCCTTTCCAGTTCTTCACGCTGGCCCTCATCAATGCGCTCGAAAAGCGGCCGATGCTGTTCACCAAGATCCACGAGACCTTCCTCGGCCTCACAGCCGATCAGTTCCGCCAACTAGGCCTCACAACTCTCTCCTACGACCAGACGACTGGCTTTGCCGCACGCGTAAAGGACCTCGTCGAAGCCGACGAAGTCGATGTCGTCGAGCTCATGAACGGCGTCTTCCAGCACACGATGCCGCAGCTGCCGGGCCATGTCCCTGGCCGTCGACTCCACCGACTACGAGTCTTACGCCAGGATCCGCGCCTTCTGGAATCGCACCAGCGACCAAGCACCCACCAGCCATGAAACCGAAAAGGAACCAGACGCGGATTCCAAAGCGGTCCGCAAGGGCGGCATCTGGCCGGTACTTCGCTCGGATAACCGCCTACAACGAACCGCGGACCCCGATGCGCGCGATGGACACCGGTCGGCCCACAACAACAAGCCTGCGGGAGCGTTCGTAGGCTACGACCTCACTCTCGCCGTCAACTCGCGGCAGTGGCGCGGCGAAGACAAACTCCCCGGATTCATCGCAGCCGCCAACCTCACACCCGCCGGCAGTCACCACGCCCAAGCCGCCATCGGGCTCATCGAAAGCCTCCACGAGACCGGACAGAACATCACCGACGTCACCGCCGACCGCGCCTACAACAACTCCAAGCCAGAGTTCTGGACAAGCCCCCTGCGCAAGCTCGGCATCGCACCAGTCTTCGACCTCACCGAAAAGCAACGGCGCCAACGCCCCGGCCCCGAGCTCGGCATCATCGTCATCGACGGCACCCTGTTCAGTGACGCGCTACCCGAGCACCTCCGGGAGCTCCCTAAGTTCACTGTCGGCATGACGTCCGAGGCCCGCGATGCACTGATGTCGCTCTACGACGAGCGCACGCCCTACGCGTTCCGATCAATGGGTAAGAACACCGACGGCAAGCAACGGTTCGGTGGCCCTGTCAGAACCGATGCGCCGTCCAAGATCTGCTGCCCCAACAATCAAGTGTCAATGAAGGAGCGGCTGACCCGTCCCGTCACCGAATGCAACGACGAAAAGTGCGGCTGCTCCCTGTCGGTCACCCTGCGCGACGACTACCTCCCGAACATTCGTCAACGCAACATCTACGGCACGACCGACTGGAACAAGGACTATCACCGCCGGAATGCTGTCGAGGCAGCCAACAGCGCCCTGCGCACCGAGTTTCGAATGGACCGTGGCTACACGCGGGTCTTCGGTCGGGCGAAGAACGCCTTCTTGCTCGGCTTCACGCTGTTTGCGTACAACTACGACTGCATCACCGACCACTTCCGCACTCGCGGACTCGCCGTTCCGCCCGAGTACCCGATCGCGAAGACAGCACCGCTGAAATCACCGGCACCCAAGACCTCGGCGAAGCACGCGAAGGTCACAGAGGGTGACCGACCATCACCAGGCGGTTGATCCGCCGCTCGGGGCCATCTTTCAGACGCACATTCTTCTCCACAGCAACAACCTTGGGGTTCACTGCTGCGCGGAGATCGCAATCCTGAGCTGATCCGAGCGTCGGCGGGTCTTGTCAGCCGATCGGATCTCGAATTTGGCAGTGCTATTGCCAATCGATCTCATTAGTGAGGCTCTGCGCCGGGATTTCCTCGGTGGCCTACGACTTATCCAAACTCGGGACGGCGACTTGTCCAAATATGCCGGTGGTGGAGCCTAGGAGATTCGAACTCCTGACATCCGCCTTGCAAAGGCGGCGCTCTACCAACTGAGCTAAGGCCCCGACTCGGTCAGATCAGTGACCGAACTGGGTGCGAATCGGGTGTGCAACACACCTCTCGCAGTGGGCCTAGGAGGACTTGAACCTCCGACCTCTTCGTTATCAGCGAAGCGCTCTAACCGCCTGAGCTATAGGCCCTTGAACCGAGATGTGAGATTACCCGACCGGAGGCCGAACAACCAAAACGGCTGGTCGGAGGGGTGTAGTTGGGCCCGGTGCAGTGGTCTCGATAAACCGCTCGGCTAGCGCTTCACGGCTACTCGACCACCATGGCACGGCTCAGGCAATACCGGACCGCTCGTCCGGGGTTGGCAGCGTCCGACGCCCCGGGCCCACCCGGTGCAGACCTCAGTCGAGGTCGGCGAGGGTCACCTCGGCGCCGCCCACGAGGTCGGCACAGAGGTTGTAGATGTAGGCACCGATGGTTGCGAGCGCGGTCAGCAGGATCGCGTTGATCGCACCCAGCAGCGCCGCCCAGCCGAACACGGATCCGGCGCCGATGATGTCGCCCTCGCTCGTGGAGCCGTCAGCGGTCACCAGCGTGCCGAACGAGCTGTTGACCTGATCCCAGACACCCATGCCGTCGAGCACGAGGTACAGCACGGCGACCGAGATCATCCAGATCAGGAATCCCGCCACCGATAGCACCGCCGCGACCTTGAAGGTCGCCCACGGATCGATCCGCCGCAGCTGCACGGCAGCACGCAACGGCCGCGACCCGATCTCGGCGGGCGCCGACCGAGGCGTCTGCGCAGCAGCGGGCTGCCGCGCTGTCTGCTCGTTGACATGGTGGATCGCGTCGAGGTTCGGCAGCTTCTCGGCCGGCAGATCGTCACGGTCGATGTGACGCGTCGGCGACTCCACGAACTTGCCCGACTCGCCGGTGGTGGTCGTCGTGGTCGTGGTGCCCCACGAGTCGCCGCCGCGCGATTCATCACCATCACGCGGATCGTCCAGTTTCGTGATCGGCGCCTGCTGCCCGGACATACTGGCCGCGGCCGTCACGATCCCCCGCGGCGGCGGACCCTGATGCCGAGACGTGCCGTTCTGTCCTTCTCCCGGCTGACCCGACCCGCCGGACCCGCCGGGTCCGTGACCTGTGCCGGTACCGTTCGGACCGCGCTGCCACGGTGGCACCAGGCCACCCGGAGCAGTCCCCTGCTGCCCCGGACCGGAGGCCGCATGCGGACCGGAGTCCCCATTCGTGGGCTTCTTGTCGTCCGGTGTGTTCGGTGAGCTCACTGGCAATCCCTCATTCGGTGTTCTTATGCCCCACACTAACCGCTAGCGGTCGCCGAGCCGGGTCACCAATGCCGGAACCCGCCGATCAGCTCTGCTCCTCGTCCGGTTCGTCCGCGTTGCGCGCGATCGCGATGACGGTGGTATCCGCATCGAGGTTCATCAGGCGCACCCCCTTGGTCTGACGGCCGGCCTTGCGGACCTGCTTGGCACCGGTCCGGATGACGCCGCCACCGGAGGTGATGGCGTACAGCTCGGAGTCGTCGTCGACGATCAGCGCGCCGATCAGCTCACCACGACGGCGGTCGTGCTGGATGGTCAAGACACCCTTGCCGCCACGACCCTGGACCGGATAGTCGTCCATGCCCGTGCGCTTGGCGTAGCCGCCCGAGGTGGCGACCAACAGATATGTGCCCTCGCGGACGACGTTGAGGGAGAGCAACTCGTCGTCCCCGTTGAAGCGCATGCCCTGGACACCCGAGGTCTGCCGGCCCATCGGACGCAGCGCCTCGTCGTCGGCGTGGAAGCGGATCGACTGACCCTTCTGCGACACCAGCAGCAGGTCGTCGTCGGCGCTGCACAGCTGTGCTCCGACGAGTTCATCCTCACCGCGCAGGTTGATCGCGGCGATGCCGCCGGACCGGTTCGAGTCGAAGTCCACGAGCTTGGACTTCTTGACCAGACCGTTGCGGGTGGCGAGGACCAGATACGGCGCATCTTCGTAGGTCTTCAGCTGGATGACCTGGGCGATCCGCTCCTCCGGCTGGAATGCCAGCAGGTTGGCGACGTGCTGGCCACGTGCGGTCCGGTTGGCCTCCGGCAGCTCGTACGCCTTCGCCCGGTAGACGCGACCCTTGGTGGTGAAGAACAGAATCCAGTCGTGGGTCGAGCTGACGAAGAAGTGCTTGACGATGTCGTCCTGCTTGAGACCGGCACCCTGCACCCCCTTGCCGCCGCGACGCTGGCTGCGATAGAGGTCCGACCGGGTGCGCTTGGCGTAGCCGGTCTCGGTGATCGTGACGACGACCTCTTCACGGGCGATGAGATCCTCGTCGGCGACGTCGCCGTCGGCCGCGATGATCTTGGTGCGCCGCTCGTCGCCGTACTTGTCGACGACGACCTTCAGCTCGTCGCGGACGATGTTGCGCTGCCGTTCCGGCTTGTCGAGGATGTCCTGCAGGTCGGCGATCTCGCGTTCGATCTCCGCCAACTCGTCGATGATCTTCTGGCGCTCCAACGCCGACAGCCGGCGCAGCTGCATCGCCAGGATGGCGTCGGCCTGGATCTCGTCGATGTCGAGCAGGTCGATCAACCCGTTGCGCGCGGCCTCGGTGTTGGCCGACGCACGAATCAGCGCGATGACCTCGTCGAGCGCGTCGAGCGCCTTGACCAGACCGCGCAGGATGTGGGCGCGCTCCTCGGCCTTGCGCAACCGGTAGCGGGTGCGCCGCACGATGACGTCGATCTGATGGGCCACATACAGCCGGATCATCTGATCCAGGCGGAGGGTGCGCGGGACACCGTCGACGATGGAGAGCATGTTGGCGCCGAAGCTGGTCTGCAGCTGGCTGTGCTTGTAGAGGTTGTTGAGCACGACCTTGGCGACGGCGTCGCGGCGCAGGGTCACGACGATGCGCATGCCCGCACGGTCCGACGACTGATCCTCGATCCGGCTGATGCCCTTGAGCTTTCCCTCGTTCACCTGTTCGGCGATCGACTGGATCAGGTTGTCCGGGTTGACCTGATAGGGCAACTCGGTGACGACGAGAGTCGTTGTGCCCTTGTTCTCTTCGATGTCGACGACGCTGCGCATACGGATGCTGCCGCGGCCGGCGGTGTAGGCATCCCGGATGCCCTGACTGCCGACGATCAGACCGGCGGTCGGGAAGTCGGGACCCTTCACGCACTCCATACACGCCGCGAGGGTGGTCTCGTCGTCGGCGTCGTGGTTCTCGAGCGCCCAGAACACCGCGTCGGCAACCTCATTCAGGTTGTGGGGCGGGATGTTGGTGGCCATACCGACGGCGATACCGCCGGAACCGTTGATCAGCAGATTGGGGATCCGCGACGGCAGCACCGTCGGCTCGTTGGTCTTGCCGTCGTAGTTGGGCGTGAAATCGACTGTCTCCTCGTCGATGTCACGCAGCATCTCCATCGCCAGCGGCGTCAGACGCGCCTCGGTGTAACGCATGGCGGCCGCGCCGTCGTTGCCGCGGGAACCGAAGTTGCCCTGGCCGTCGATGAGCGGGTAGCGCATCGACCACGGCTGCGCGAGGCGCACCAGCGCGTCGTAGATCGCGCTGTCACCGTGCGGGTGATAGTTACCCATCGTCTCCGCAACGGGTTTCGCGGATTTGACGTAGCTGCGGTCCGGGCGGAAACCGGCGTCGTAGGACGCGTAGAGCAGTCGACGATGCACCGGCTTGAGGCCGTCGCGGACCTCGGGCAGCGCACGGCCCACGATCACGCTCATCGCGTAGTCGATGTAGCTGTTCTGCATCTCCTGGCCGAGATCGACCGGTTCGATGCGGTCGCCCTCTCCCCCGGCCGGGGGCAGCGTGGTGTCAGTCATGCGTGACCTTCTCTGATTGCGAACGGTGGTCTCGGTCTCGATGCGCTCCCTGCGCCGGCGCTCCGGGTGCTACTCGACCATCGGTATTCGGTGGCCGGCGGGGATGGCTCAGACGTCCAGGAAGCGAACATCTTTGGCGTTGCGGGCGATGAAGCTGCGGCGGGCGGCGACGTCCTCCCCCATCAGGATGGAGAACAGTTCGTCGGCGGCGGCCGCATCGTCGAGGGTCACCTGGCGGAGGACGCGGACCGCGGGATCCATGGTGGTCTCCCACAGTTCCTTGGCGTTCATCTCACCGAGACCCTTGTAGCGCTGGATGCCGTCGTCGGTGTTGATCTTGCGCCCGGCGGCCTTGCCCGCCTCGAGCAGTCCGTCGCGCTCGCGGTCGGAGTAGGCGAACTCGGGTTCGCTCTTCTGCCACTTGAGTTTGTAGAGCGGCGGCTGCGCCAGGAACACGTGGCCGTGCTCGATCAGTGGACGCATGAAGCGGAACAGCAACGTCAGCAGCAGCGTCGAGATGTGCTGGCCGTCGACGTCGGCGTCGGCCATCAGCACGATCTTGTGATACCGCAGCTTGGCGATGTCGAACTCGTCGTGGATACCGGTGCCGAACGCGGTGATGATCGACTGGACCTCGGTGTTCTTCAGCACCCGGTCGATGCGCGCCTTCTCGACGTTGATGATCTTGCCGCGCAACGGCAGGATCGCCTGATACATCGAGTCGCGACCCGATTTGGCGCTGCCGCCGGCCGAGTCGCCCTCGACGATGTAGACCTCGCACTTGGTGGGATCATTGCTGCGGCAGTCGGCGAGCTTGCCGGGCAGTCCGCCGATGTCGGTGGCGGTCTTGCGGCGCACCAGTTCTCGCGCCTTGCGCGCGGCCATCCGGGCCTGCGCGGAGTCGACGGCCTTCTTGACGATGATCTTGGCCTCGGCCGGATTCGCCTCGAACCAGTGACCGAGATGCTCGTTACAGGTCTTCTGCACGAAGCTCTTGACCTCGGTGTTGCCGAGCTTGGTCTTGGTCTGACCCTCGAACTGCGGGTCGCCGACCTTCACCGAGATGACTGCCGCGAGGCCCTCGCGGATGTCGTCGCCGGTGAGCTTGCCGTCCTTCTCCTTGAGGAGCTTCTTGTCATAGGCGTACTTGTTGACCGTGCTGGTCAACGCCGCACGGAAGCCCTCTTCGTGCGTGCCGCCCTCGTGGGTGTTGATGGTGTTGGCGAAGGTGTGCACGGACTCGGAATAGCCGGCGTTCCACTGCATCGCGATCTCCACCTCGTGCCCGGTGCCCTTCGCGGTGAAACCGATGACCGAGGTGTGGATGGAGTTCTTGGTGCGGTTGAGGTGCTTGATGTAGTCGACGAGCCCGTCCGGGTAGTGATAGGTGCGGGTGCGGGCCCGGGCGGCCTTCTGCGTCTTCTCTTCCGGCGTCTTGATCGCCTGGGGTGCGGCGTCGTCGCTGTCGGCGTCCATCTCGGCCTCGGCGACGGCCGCCTCGTCACTGAGACGGTTGTCGGTCAGCGTGATGGTCAGGCCCTTGTTCAGGAATGCCATCTCCTGCAGGCGTCGGGCGACCGTCTCGGCGCTGAACGCGGTGGTCTCGAAGATCTTCGAATCCGGCCAGAACCGCACCGTGGTGCCGGTCTTTCGGGTCGCCTCGCCCTTCTCGAGCGGGCTCGGCTTGGCATAGTCATAGTGCTGTTCCCAGTGGAAACCGCCGTAGTTGATCTCGAGCTCGACGCGCGTCGACAGCGCGTTGACCACGGAGATACCGACGCCGTGCAGACCACCCGACACCGCATAGGCGTCGGAGTCGAACTTGCCGCCCGCATGCAACTGGGTCATGACGACCTCGACGGTGGGGACTCCCGTCGCGTGCATGTCGGTGGGGATGCCGCGGCCGTCGTCGACCACCTGCACACCACCGTCTTCGAGCAGGGTGACGTCGACCTTGCTGGCGTAGCCGGCCATCGCCTCGTCGACCGAGTTGTCGACGACCTCCCAGATCAGGTGGTGCAGACCGCGCTCACCGGTGGAACCGATGTACATGCCGGGACGCTTGCGGACAGCTTCCAGGCCTTCGAGGATGCTGATCGAATCGGCGCTGTACTCACCGGGCTTCTTCGCCTTCCGCTTCTTTGCAGCGCTGTCTGACCCGTTGGTGTCGTTGGTGTCGGCCACGAGGTGCGTCCGCTCCTTCTGTCTCGGTGATGCCGCAGGGATGAACACACGACGACCTCATCCGCATCGGTGACGCGGACGAGAACGGTATGTGGGCGGGGCCTTGCACCCTGCCGACGTCCACCCCTGTCGGGACAACTCCCTACATACTACTGCCTGACCCGACCAGGAATGGGGATCCGGGGCCGCTAACGCCCGCGCAGATCGATTTTTTTCGTTCGGTGCCGGTCCGATTGTGGCCGAGACCCAAATCCGGCGTCTGCGGTTCACTGGCTCGCTCCTGTGGCCGGACCGCGACACGGAGGGCCGCCCGGTCACCGTCAGCCGTACGTGTCGCGTGGACCGCGCCCCGAGATGTGCCGAGGTCCCTTGCGCCAGGACGGGGCCTTCGGGCCGGTGATCCGCAGACTCGTCACCATGCCGTCACCGATGGCGGCCGCGATCTTCGCCAGAATGGTGGATTGCATGTAGCGGAGCTGGGTGGCCCAGGCGGTCGACTCCGCCTGGATATGTAAAACCTTGTCGTCCAACGACGTCGGCTTCGCGTGTGCCGCGACGTCGGCACCGACGATCTGCCCCCACATCCCGAACAGGGTTCCCTGACCGATCTGTGGCTGCCACCCACGTTCGGCGGCGAGCCGTCCGGTCAGGCGACCCAGGGGCTGCGGATCCCGCGCATCCGGACCCGACGCGGACCAGCTCCGGCGCCGTCCCGAGCCACGACGCTGCCCGCTGACCGGCGACGACCTGCCCTGACCGACCGATTTCCCGGCCGCGCGGGCGGCGGCACGGGCATCCTCCAGCGCCTTGCGCGCGAGTTCATATCCCGACGACCGTGACACGTCGGACCGTGCATCACCGGATGGTGCGTCGCTCATGCGTCGTCCTCCCCTGCAGCGCGCACCCCTGCAGTGTCTTCCCCGGGGGCGAGCTCGCTCATGATCGAATGCCGGTCCCCATTGTCCTCCACGACACCGACAGCCACCCGACGTCCGCCGATCATCGACGGAATGTCCTCGGGAACCGCCGCGGTGACCAGCAACTGCTCGGCCGACGACGTGAACTCGACGAGTTGGGTCCGCCGCTGCGCGTCGAGTTCGGCGAACACGTCGTCGAGCATGATCACCGGCTCCACCCCCTCCGCCCGGACGAGCTCGACCGATCCCAACCGCAACGCAAGCGCCAATGACCATGACTCGCCGTGGCTGGCGAATCCCTTGGCCACGTCACTTCCGAGGATGATGTCCACGTCGTCGCGGTGCGGCCCGACGAGGCTGACCCCCCGGTCGATCTCCTTGCTGCGGAGTTCACCGAGCCGGGCGAGCAGGATCGTGGTGATCTCCTCGGCAGATGCCGGCGACCCGTCGGCGGGGACCACGTCGGGCCCGGCCGCGGCCCGATAGGCCAGTGCCGCCGGACGTGAGTGCGGCGCGATCGATGCATACGACTGCGTGAAATGCGGTGACAGTTCCCGCAATACGTCGATCCGCGCCGCGGTGACCTGCCCACCCAGATCGGCGAGCTGACCGTCCCACACGTCGAGGGTGCTGATCACCGACTCGGCGTCGGATCCACCTCGGCGCAGCGCGGCACCCGCGGTCTTGAGGAGTGCCGAGCGCTGGCGTAGGACCCGATCGTAGTCGGAACGTGCTGCGGCCCAACGTGGTCCGCGTTGGGCGACGAGTTCGTCGACGAACCGTCGCCGATCCGACGGATCGCCGCGGATGAGCAACAGGTCCTCCGGTGCGAACATGACGGCGCGCAGGATCCCGAGGATGTCGCGGGCCCGGCGCGACGGACTGCCGTTGACGCTGGCCTTGTTCGCCCCGTCCGCCTTGATCTGCACCTGTACCGTCAGCTCGCGACCGGTGTTCTCCACGGTGCCGGTCACCGTCGCGGTGGTGGACCCGCTGTGCACCAGCGGTGCGTCCGTACTGACGCGGTGCGAGCGCAACGTTGCCAGGTAGTAGACCGCCTCGAGGAGGTTGGTCTTGCCGAATCCGTTGCGTCCCACGAAGATCGTCGGTTCGGGACGAAGGGTCAGATCGATCTCGCGCCAGGAACGGAAGTCGCGCAGAGTCAGTTCACGGACGAACACGTCACTCGACGACGGGGGTGTTGGTCTCGCCGACGGAGCGTCCCCCGGTGTCCTTGACCGCGTGGCCACCGAACTGATTACGCAGGGCCGAAACGGCTTTCAGTGCGGGCGAGCCCTGATCCTGCCGGGACGCGAAGCGGGCGAAGAGCGCCGCGGAGATGACGTTCGCCGGCACCGAATGCCGGATCGCCTCCTCGACGGTCCACCGGCCCTCGCCGGAATCGGTTGTGTAGTCGGAGATCTCGGCCAGGCCCGGGTCTTCCTTGAGTGCGTTGACCAGCAGCTCCAACAGCCAGGACCGCACGACGGTGCCCTGCGTCCACGCCTGCAGGGTGCCCTCGACGTCGGTGATCAGGGGTTCGGCGGAGAGCAGCTCGTAGCCTTCGCCGTAGGCGTGCATCAGGCCGTACTCGACACCGTTGTGCACCATCTTGGCGTAGTGGCCGGCGCCGACCGGACCGGCATGGACGAACCCGTCGGCACGATCGCCGGGAGGGCGCAGCGCATCGAAGATCGGCATCACACGTGCCACGTCCTCGTCGGTGCCGCCGACCATCAGGCCGTACCCGTTGCGTAGGCCCCAGACCCCACCGGACACACCGCAGTCGATGTACCCGATGCCCGTCTCACCCAGCTTCTGGGCGTGCGGCAGATCGTCGGTGTACTTGGAGTTCCCGCCGTCGATCACCACGTCACCGGACCCGAGCAATCCGGCGAGTTCGGCAATCGTGGAACGTGTCGGCTCGCCCGAGGGCACCATCACCCACACCACTCGCGGTGACTCGAGGGCGGCAACCATCTCGGCGAGGGATCCGACGTCGGACACCTCCGGTCGCGGGTCGTAGCCGACAACCTGGTGACCTCCCTCCTGGAGGCGGGTGCGCATGTTGGCACCCATCTTTCCGAGGCCGACGAGTCCGAGCTGCATGGTGATGTCCCTCCGGTCGCTCGCGCGAGCGCGATTCCTACGGTGGCCGCGGATGATCCTGGATCAGCCGGGCAGACGCACCGGCATCAGCAGGTAGGTGAAGACGCTGTCAGGTGCGACGTACGCGCCGGATTCGTCGGCGACGGGCTCGTCACCGGTCGACGGGCGCAGCACGGCTGGCCGGCTGGGTGTGGTGAAGCCGAAGTCCACAGTGGGCACACCGATCGCCGACAACCCGTCTTGCAGGTAGCCGGGATTGAAGGCGATGGTGAGCGGCTCGCCGTGGAACTGCACAGGCAGCTCTTCCTCGGCCTTGCCGGCCTCGTCGCCGCCGGCGGTGAGCAGCAGCGTGCCCTCGGTGAACTCCATGCGGACCTGCGCCCCGCGCTCGGCGACCAGGGCGACGCGCTTGATGGCCTCGATCAGCGGTGCACTGTCGATGGTGGCGACCGCGGTGTGGCTGGCGGGAAGCAACTGGCGGAATTTGGGGAACTCGGCGTCGAGCAGGCGGGTGGTGGTGCGCTTGGTCTCGCCGAGGATCCCGAGGATTCCTTCGCCGCCGATGGCCGATCCGGCGCCGAATGCCAGCGAGATCTGGCCGGTGGCCTCGGATCCCGCGGTCCGGGCGCTTTCCGACAGGGTCTTGGCCGGAACCAGGACGGCACCGGAGGTGTCTCCGGCGGCGGGATCCCACTCGAGCTCGCGCACGGCGAGCCGGAAGCGGTCGGTGGCGGCGAGGACCACACGGTTGCCGTCGATCTCGACGCGAACGCCGGTGAGCATCGGCAGGGTGTCGTCGCGTCCTGCGGCGACCGCGACCTGACCGATCGCCTCGGCGAAGACCTGGGCCGGGATGGTCCCGGTGACCGTCGGCGGTTTGGGGAGCTCCGGGTAATCCTCGACCGGCATCGTCGGCAGCGAGAACTTGGCGCTGCCGCAGCTGATGGCGACGCGGGTGCCGTCGAGGCTCACATCGACCGGCTTGTTGGGCAGCGCCTTGGTGATGTCGGCGAGCAGACGACCGGACACCAGCACCTTGCCCGGTTCGGCGACCTCGGCCGCGACGGTCTCCTGCGCCGAGACCTCGTAGTCGAACCCGGACACCTCGAGTCCGTTGTCGCCCGCGGTCAGAACAACGCATCCGAGGACCGGGACCGGCGGTCGGGCCGGCAGGCTTCGGGCCACCCAGGCAACGGAATCTGCGAACTCGTCACGCGCGACACGGAACTTCATGCTGGGTGGTTGCCCTTCTCTGTTCTGCTGACTCTCGTCATACCCACCCTCGTCCGCCGAATACCGGCGACGGATCGGTGGGATTGCCCGGTCTGGATGTCGACTGGGATTCCCGACTGGGATTTCCACTGTAGAACGAGCCTGCCAGACGGGGAGCCGTTGGGGGGAACTGTGGGCCGCGATGCGACGGACCCATCCGGTGGGACGACCGCAATGTGCACAACACCTTCTTTTAGAAGATGTTCTTTAGAGAAGGATCCATCTCAGTAATAGGGCCTGTGAATCTGTGCACCGAGCTCGGATCCAGCAGGTCATCCGCGGTCGGCAACTGTGGATGGATCGTGGACAGATGTTGAGGGAATGACAAGGTCTGTGTGGAGTTCGCCATCCGTTCGGTCGGTGTCCACGTGGCGTGCACAAGTTGCGCCCGGTTATCCCGAGGTTTGTCCACAGCTGGTGATGAACCGTTTCAGTGACCGTTGAGACCGGCGGGGGCGGATCCGCGCATGACAAACCCTGTGGTTCGAGTCGAGAGTTGCGGCCCGGGTGGTGGAGTTGGGTTGTGACTCCGGTTGCTGTGGCGGTGGAGTTGGGTGTGACCCGGTCCCTGTGGTGGTGCGCTAGCGGTGTGGGGTGTGCCCCCGGTTGCTGTGGTGGTGCGCTAGCGGTGTGGGGTGTGCCCCCGGTCCCTGAGGAGGCCCGGAGCGCTAGCGGTGTGGGGTGTGCCCCCGGTCCCTGAGGAGGCCCGGAGCGCTAGCGGTGTGGGGTGTGCCCCCGGTCCCTGAGGAGGCCCGGAGCGCTAGCGGTGTCGGGTGTGCCCCCGGTCCCTGAGGAGGCCCGGAGCGCTAGCGGTGTCGGGTGTGCCCCCGGTCCCTGAGGAGGCCCGGAGCGCTAGCGGAGGGCCGTCACGAAGGGCCCTTCGTGACGCATCCTCGCAGGCTCGGACGCTCCTCAGGGAGCGGGTGGTGACGTGTCCTTGCAGGCTCGCGGGATCCTGAGGGAGCGCCCTTCGTGACGCTCGCTCACTTCGTTCGCGGGCTCCTCAGGGAGCGGGAAAATACGGGCGCGAGGGCTCAGACGGCGCGCTGTTTGATCCGCGCGGTCAGTTCCTGGACATGGTCGTAGACCTTGCGCCGCTCGGCCATCTCCTTGCGGATCTTGCGTTCGGCGTACATCACCGTGGTGTGGTCGCGATCGAACGTCTCACCGATCTTGGGCAGTGACAGGTCGGTGAGTTCGCGGCACAGATACATCGAGATCTGCCGCGCCTGCGCGATCGACCGGGTCTTGCCCGGGCCCCGCAGCTCCTCGACCGAGATGTCGAAGTACTCGGCGGTGATGGCCAGAATGCTGGCCGCACTGACCTCCAGGGTGCCCGAGTTGGGCAGCAGTGCCTGCAACACCACCTCGGCGAGGGACTTGTCGAGTTCGGCGTTGTTCAGCGACGCGAAGGCGGTCACCCGGATCAGGGCGCCCTCGAGCTCTCGGATGTTGCGCTCGATCTTGGAGGCGATGAGTTCGAGGACGTCGTCGGGCACCGCGATGTTGTCCATCTGCGCCTTCTTGCGCAGGATCGCGATGCGGGTCTCCAGATCGGGCGGCTGGACGTCGGTGATCAGTCCCCACTCGAACCGGGTCCGGAGGCGGTCTTCCAGTGTGGCCAGCTGCTTGGGCGGCCGGTCGGAGGAGACGACGATCTGCTTGCTCGCGTTGTGCAGGGTGTTGAAGGTGTGGAAGAACTCTTCCTGGATACCTTCCTTGCCGATGAGGAACTGGATGTCGTCGACGAGCAGGACGTCGACATCACGGTAGCGACGTTTGAACGCGACCCGCCGGTCGTCACGCAGCGAGTTGATGAAGTCGTTGGTGAACTCCTCGGTGGAGACGTACTTCACCCGCATGCCCGGGAACAGCCGTTGCGCGTAGTGCCCGGCGGCATGCAGCAGATGTGTCTTGCCCAGTCCGGACTCGCCCCAGATGAACAACGGGTTGTAAGCGCGGGCCGGCGCCTCCGCGACGGCGACCGCGGACGCATGCGCGAATCGGTTCGAGGCACCGATCACGAAGGTGTCGAAGGTGTACTTCGGGCTGAGATTGGCACTCGACGGTGATTGTCCGGCGGTGGGCCGCTCGGCGAAGTAGGTCGACCAGTCGGACGCCTCGGCACCTGCGGTCCGCTCGGTCCGCCGCTCGAAGCCGCCGCCGGGCGCAGCTCCCGGGTGGCCGTTCGGAGACCCGATGGTCACGGATGCGCCGTCGAGGCGGTCGGCGAGCGGCTGCGTGGGCTCGGCGACCGTTTCTTCCACAACGGGTGTGGAGATCCGCACACCGAGATCGACCGGCTGGCCGAGGTGGCGGCTGAGCACCGATCGGATGGTGTCGCGCAGGTTGCGTTCGATCTGCTCCTGGACCAGTGGGGTCGGCACCGTCAGGAGGGCGAATCCCTCAGCGAGTGTCAGCGGCTGTACCAGCGACAACCAGGCCTTTTGCTGACGCGTGAGCGGTTCGTGGTCATGTGCGGCGGCGTCGTTGTTGAGTTCGGCGACGACGCTCTGCCAGACTTCGCCAAACGAATCACGATCACTCATCACAGTGCTGTGCCCTCCTGCCGGAACAACGACCAGCGTCGGTCATGAGGATGTCACATGCCGCACCTGCCACGAGTTGTCCACATGGTTGTCCACAGCTGTGTACAGATCTGGGGGTAGTGCGTCGAGTGCTCTGGCGGCCGGAAGGGTCCACTGAATCGTCTCTTGTTGAGTCTGCGCCGAAGTTAACAGAGTGCAGCGCCGCCGACAAAGTGAATCGGACGATTCATCCGCCGGGCGCGGGATGTGATAATCGGGCACCGCGCAGACCAGGCACTGTGGGCATCGTCACCTATGTCGGTGCTTGCCAGGAGCTCGTTTGATTTGCGGTGGCGTACTCAGTAGTCTCGACTGGTCATCCAGGTTGCGGATTTGCGCGATGGCCCAGGTCATCCCACCGACATGAGTTCGGCACCGTACCGGGATAAGCAGACCACCAAGAAGGATGTGGGTCGCGCGTGCAGTCGGCGCGGAGCCACGTAGGAGCACAAGGAGTTACCCATGGCCAAGGGAAAGCGCACTTTCCAGCCCAACAACCGTCGTCGTTCACGCGTCCACGGTTTCCGCCTGCGTATGCGCACCCGCGCCGGCCGGGCCATCGTCAACGGTCGTCGCAGCAAGGGCCGCTCGAAGCTCACGGCCTGAGTCGGAGCGATGTCACCGGCGATGGCCTGACCATCGCCGGCTGGTCGTATCGATGGTGGCTGCCGCGCATCGGATCGCACGGAGATCCGACTTCGATCGCACGCTGAAATCTGGTGTGCGGGTGACGACGCGTGACCTGGTGATCCATGTTCTGCCGCTGAGCGGGTCGATGGATGACCTCGACGAACCACACAGCACAGGGATCGCCACTGTCGGCGGTCCCTGGCTCGGTCTGATCGTGAGCAAGGCGGTCGGTAACGCCGTCGTACGGCATCGGGTGGCCCGTCGCCTTCGGGCGGCGTTCGCGCAGTGCCGGCCACAGTTCGGCACCTCGCAGACCATGATGGTCATCCGGGCCCGGCCGTCGGCCGCGGAGCTCGACAGCGTGGCGCTGGCTGAGCAGCTCGCCGACGCGCTGTCGCGCCGAAAGGTGCGCGACGCCATGGAACGCACCGTCTGTCAGGTCCTGGGATGAGTGACTCCGATCAGGCCGACCACCGTGGCGGTATGTCGCGCTGGCTGTATCTGTTGCCCCGCCGCATCGTCGTCTTCCTGATCGAGCTCTACCGCACCTGGGTCTCCCCGTTGCGGCTACCCACCTGCCGCTTCGAACCGACCTGCTCGGGCTACGCGGTTGAGGCCCTGAGCCGGCACGGTTTCCTGTACGGAGGGTGGCTCTCGGTGGTGCGTCTTCTCAAATGTGGCCCGTGGCACAAGCCCGGCTACGACCCGGTTCCCGAGCGCGGGTTCCGCGAACTCTTCACAGCTCGTCAATCCACACCGTTAGAGGTTAGGGGTAACTGACCCGTGCTCAACTTCATCTACTATCCGGTCTCCTGGATCATGTGGGTCTGGCATTGGATCTTCGCCGGGATCACGCCGGACAATCCGGGCGGCAATGGTGTGGCGTGGGCGCTGTCGGTGGTGTTCCTCGTGTTCACTCTGCGCGCCATTCTGTACAAGCCCTTCGTGAAGCAGATCCGCACCACGAAGAAGATGCAGGAGATCAATCCTCAGCTGCAGGCGATCCGCAAGAAGTACGCCAAGGATCGCGTCAAGATGACCGAGGAGATGCAGAAGCTCCAGAAGGAACACGGCTTCAATCCCCTGCTGGGCTGTCTGCCGATGCTGCTGCAGGTGCCGGTGTTCATCGGTCTGTTCCACGTGTTGCGGTCCTTCAACCGGACGGCAACCGGCATGGGACAGCTCGGTATGTCGCCGGAACAGACGCGCGAGGTGGGCAACTACGCCTTCAGTCCCGAACTCGTCCAGAACTTTCTCGACGCCCGCCTGTTCGGGGTTCCGCTGTCGGCGTTCATCACCGAGCCGGTCGAGCAGTTCCAGGCGTTCGTGCAGCCCGGCGCCCCGATCGATTTCACGCGTACCCAGATCGCGATCGTGGTGATCCCGATGATGATCATCGCGTCGATCGCCACCCACATGAACTCACGGGCGTCGGTGGCCCGGCAGCCGGAAGCGGCGCTGGAGAATCCCCAGACCCGCATGATGAACATGCTGGCGCTCTACATCTTCCCGCTGGGCATCCTCGTCACCGGACCGTTCTTCCCGGTGGCCATCCTCCTGTACTGGATGAGTAACAACATCTGGACCTACGGCCAGCAGCACCTCGTGTTCGGGCGGATCGCGCGCGAAGAAGAGGAAGCGAAGCTCGCCAAAGTGGAGAAACAGAAGGCGAATGCGCCGAAACCCGGCGCGAGACCCGATCCGTCGAAGAAGGTGGCCAGGACCGCATCCGACGGTGACGTCGACGAGAGCGCGGCCGATGATTCCGCTACACCCACCTCTGCGGCCGCGGCCGGTTCATCAGCCGGCCTGCTCGGCGGGATCCAGAGGTGGCTGCGCCCCGACGGACGGTCGAGTAAGCCTGCGGCGGTGTCGTCGTCCACCGCCACCGATGCCGCGGAGATCGACTCGTCAGATGAATCCGCGGGCAGCGAGGACACCACGTCGCCCGGCGCGGGCACGTCCACCGCGACGGGATCCACGAATGGGTCCGCGGGTGGGTCGGGTGGCGCAGCCGCCCAGAAGTCCGGCACCGCACACGTGGCGGGCAAGAGCCGCAAGAACACGTCGCGACGCAAGAAGGGTGGCCGACCGGGCGGTCGTCGTTGACGAGACCGTCGGTCGGATCGCAGGCGCGCGGAGGCCGCCGAGTGCGGCCACTCCCCTCTCCCGCCGGTTACGGCACACAGACGTTGGATGAGAAGCAGAGTTAGGTGGAATGTGAGATGACAGCTGAGACCGCTGCACACGATCAGCAGGAGATCCAGGACGTTGCCGACGAGGCGACTGATGATGTGCAGACCGCAGAGCCCGAGGCGTCGGAGGCGAGCACCGCAACCGAAAGTGCTGTCGACGGCGACGGCGCCACGAACGAGCCGGCTGAGGCTGAGGACGCGTCGGACGCGGATGACTCGGACGAAGGTGACTCGGACGACGACGAGGTCGATGAGGAAGAGCGTCTTGTCGAGGAAGGCGAGATCGCGGGCGACTACCTCGAGCAGCTGCTGGATGTCCTCGACTTCGACGGTGACATCGATCTGGATGTCGATGGCGACCGCGCCGTGGTGAGCATCGATGGTGGCGAGGATCTGGACCGGTTGGTTGGCCGCAAGGGTGAGGTTCTCGACGCACTCCAGGAGCTGACCCGCTTGGCCGTGCAGCAGTCGACGGGGGTGCGGAGTCGGCTGATGCTGGATGTGGCCCGGTGGCGTGCGGATCGTCGCGATCGTCTCGCTCGGCTCGGCACGGAGGTGGCCGAGCGGGTGCGGGATTCCGGCGAACGCGAAGAGCTCGACCCGATGACGCCGTTCGAGCGGAAGATCGTGCACGACGCCGTAGCGGCGGTCGATGGCGTGGTCAGTGAGAGCGAAGGCGCGGAGCCAAAACGCCGCGTCGTCGTCCTTCCGAAGGGATAAGGCTCCCCCGCTGCTACGAGCACGACGAAATCCCGACAGAGTCCCGGCTACGGCCGGGACTTTGTTGTTTTCGGGCCAGTGAATTACATGGGTGTGGTTCTGCCGAACGACGGCACCGTTTCACGTGAAACAGGGGGCGCATGCTGTGGAGCGACACCGAGCGGGGTGTGCGTGTTTCACGTGAAACACGGCGACCACTGCACCCCTACCCCAGTACTCGATGAGAGGATGTTTCACGTGGAACCAGCCGAATCGGAGTCGATGCCCACGCCGGCGGAGGCGGCGATGGTCTTTGGCGATCGGGTTGAGCTAGCGGAGCGCTACCACGCAGCGCTCGCGAGTGACGGCGTACTCCTGGGCCTGATAGGGCCACGTGAGGTGCCTCGACTGTGGGAGCGCCATCTGCTCAATTGTGCTGTCATCGGCGAGGCTATCGGTGACGGTGAGCGGGTCGTCGACGTCGGCAGCGGGGCGGGGCTGCCGGGGATTCCCTTGGGCATCGCTCGGCCGGATCTGTCGATCACGCTCATCGAACCCCTGTTGCGACGGAGTGACTTCCTCAGCCGGATCGTCGACGAACTGGGTCTGGACATCGAAGTCGTCCGGGGCCGTGCCGAGGAGAAGACGGTGCGCGCATCGTCGGGGGGTGCGGATATCGTGACCTCACGCGCGGTCGCTCCCCTCGACCGATTGGCCAAGTGGTCTGCACCCCTGATCCGGGAGGGCGGTCGACTGGTGGCGATCAAGGGCTCGTCGGCTGTGGATGAGATCGATCGAGACCGCGCTGCGGCGGGCAAGATGGGAATCAGTGATCTGCGGGTGCAACTGTGCGGCCGAGACGTTCTGGAGGTGCCCACCACCGTTGTGGTCGGCACGAAGAGGGGCAAATCTGACGCGTCTCGCAAGCGGGCGCGTGGACAGAACCGGAAGGGGTAACCGGATTGGTGTGGAGTCCGCGGAGGGCGCAGAATAGACGACAGACCGATGGCGGGTCAGTCGCCACTGAGGGCGCCGCTCATCCAGATGCTCGCGCGGGGCAGGTCGACGAAGGTTACGAAGTCGGGCGAAGGAGTCCAGGCGTGGTCGAACAGGACCGAAGCGTTTCACGTGAAACCAGCATCGGCGGGGGTAGCCCCCCCACCCCGGTCCCGGGCTTCGACGACACCCCTATCGCTGCTGCAGCGGCTCGGGCCAGTCAGGTGCTCACGCCGGGAGGTGCCGGCGAACTGCCCCATCCCCCATCGACGCGAGTCATTACGATCGCCAATCAGAAGGGCGGGGTCGGGAAGACCACCACCACGGTGAACATGGCGGCCGGTCTGGCGTTGCACGGATTGGGTGTTCTGGTGATCGACCTCGACCCCCAGGGCAACGCCAGCACAGCGCTGGGCATCGACCATCGCGCTCCCGACATCGCCTCGGTGTACGAGATCCTCCTCGGTGAGGTGTCGGTGGTCGATGCGATCCAGCAGAGCCCGAACAACGACCGACTCTTCTGTGTCCCCGCGACCCTTGATCTGGCGGGTGCCGAGATCGAGTTGGTGTCGTTGGTTGCGCGAGAGAATCGTCTCCGCAATGCGCTCGAGGCCGCGCCGTTGAAGGATCTGGGCATCGACTATGTGCTGATCGATTGCCCGCCGTCGTTGGGTCTGCTGACCGTCAATGCGATGGTCGCAGCGAAGGAAGTCCTCATCCCGATCCAGTGTGAGTACTACGCACTCGAGGGCGTGGGGCAGCTCCTCCGCAACATCGAACTCGTCCAAGCTCACCTGAACCCGGCGCTCCACGTATCGACCGTGGTGCTCACCATGTACGACGGCCGGACCAAGCTCGCCGATCAGGTCGCCGAGGAAGTGCGTCGCCATTTCGGCGAAAAGGTTCTCAACACGATTATCCCGCGCAGCGTGAAGGTCTCGGAAGCACCCGGATTCGGAATGACGATCATCGAGTACGACCCGGGTTCACGTGGAGCCATGAGTTATCTGGACGCGTCACGCGAACTCGCACACCGAATCGTCCATGCATGACCAAGGACGCGATGGATGGTCGGTCGATGCGGATAAAATCCGAAGACGTGGTGGTTCGGCAGTCACCGGTCTGTGGTGACGAGCAGTGAGAGGACGAATGTGAGTCAGCGAGATACCGCACAGCGTCGAGGCGGGCTCGGGCGCGGCCTGGCCGCGTTGATCCCCACCGGACCACCGGAAGGCGATGCGCCGACAGGCCCCCGCTTGGGTGCAGCGGCGGCGGATGTCGTGATCGGCCGCGGCAATGGCGCCGCCAACGGCGCCGGCATCGGTACCGCTCCCCCGACCGCATCTCCCGATGGATCCCAACCTGCGGCGGGCACCGACTCCGGCGCGGTCGTCGACGACATCGGCGCGGTTTACCGTGAGATCCCGCCGTCGCACATCCAGCCCAATCCGAAGCAGCCTCGTACCGTCTTCGACGAAGAGGCGCTGGCCGAACTCGTCCACTCCATCAGGGAGTTCGGACTGATGCAGCCGATCGTCGTGCGGCGGCTCCCGGAGCCGACGGACGACGGCGTGATCTATCAGATCGTGATGGGTGAGCGTCGGTGGCGGGCCGGCAAGGAAGCCGAACTCGACGCCATCCCGGCGATCGTGCGGGAGACCGCCGACGCCGATATGCTCCGCGACGCGCTGCTCGAGAACATCCATCGCGCGCAGCTGAATCCGCTCGAAGAGGCGGCGGCGTATCAACAACTCCTCGACGAGTTCGGGGTCACCCACGAGGAACTCGCGAATCGGTTGGGCCGGTCGCGCCCGCTGATCACCAACATGATCCGACTGCTGAAGCTGCCGATCCCGGTGCAGCGACGCGTGGCGGCTGGTGTGCTGTCCGCCGGGCATGCCCGGGCCCTGCTCTCGTTGGACACCGGGAGTGACGCCCAGGAAGCCCTCGCGGCGCGAATCGTGGCCGAGGGCATGTCGGTCCGCGCCACCGAGGAAGCGGTCACACTGGCCAACCGAGGCGACACAGATCAGTCACCCCACGCCTCCCCCGCCCGACGCAAACCGATGCAGATGCCCGGCTTGCAGGATGTCGCCGAACGGCTGTCGGACCGACTGGACACAAGGGTTACAGTCAGTCTCGGGAAGCGAAAAGGAAAGGTTGTCGTGGAATTCGGCTCCGTGGAGGATCTCGAGCGAATCGTCGGCGAGATCGATCCACGTGGTGTCTCGTGACGGTGTGTTAGCACCATCCCGAGGTACCAGGACGTAACGTCACAGTGACAAATTATCAGCGAGGACGACGGTGAAAGTACGAAATCTCTTGTCGCACATCACTTTCGGTACCTCGTATGGATTCGGGTCGGAGCTGTCGGCATGAATCTCGCGGTCACCCGTCTCGATCTCGAATCCTTCGAGACCTTGCCGCTCCATACTCGCCGGTGTGTGTTCTGGGAGGTGGATCCGTCATCGACGCGGGACACCGAGAAGAGCATCTTCGGCGACTTCGGAAGCTTCGAGAGTGAGTTCGACAAAGAGGCGTGGATCTCGGGTCTGCTGCTCGAGTGGGGAACCTGTGGGCAGGTCGCCGTCGACGGGCAGACCGGGAATATGGTCGGTACCGCTTTCTATGCACCGCCCGGCCGGGTGCCGCGTTCGCGCCTGTTCCCCACTTCCCCGGTGAGTGCCGACGCGGTGCTCCTCACCTCGATCCGCACAGAACCGGGTTTCGAGGAGGCCGCGCCGATTCTGCTCGATGCAGTCGTGACCGACCTCGTTCGCCGCGGTGTTCGGGCTGTCGAGTCATTTGGGATCGTCCGGGCACCGGGCGAAGGTCGCCGGGGCGATCGACCCGATCCTGCTCCGGCGACGACGCCGCCATCCGAGCCCGACGATGTCGCCGAGCTGGGGGCTCTCGAATCGATGTCGAGCGAGCTGAAGATGTGGGCCGATGAGGCCATCGTCGAGATCACTCGGGCGATGCACGACAGCCCCCAGTCAGGATTGTGCCTGCAGTGTCTGATCGACGCGGACTTCCTCAAGGATTCCGGGTTCGACGTGGTCGCCTCTCACCCACGGTTCCCGCGATTCCGGCTCGAGCTCGATCAAGGACTCGGCTGGAAGCACGAGGTCGAGCACGCACTCGAGAAGCTGGTCGTGATGGCGGCGATGGATCTGGCCGGCCGCGAACGCGGTGTCGAGGTGCCGGTGGGCCGTCGGCGGTAAGATTGCCTGGCTCGACCGAACTCAGCTCGAAAGGCGTTCGGCGGCAAGCAATTCAGCGAACGTGTAGGTGCCGGTGGGCCGGTCGTCCTCACCCAGCAGATACAGGCGCTTCACTGCGACGAGGATCGCCTCGGCGATCACGTCACGAGTGTGCGGATCGTTGAG
The DNA here is from genome assembly GCF_058129505.1 of Gordonia sp. LMA484. Classification (NCBI taxonomy): domain Bacteria; kingdom Bacillati; phylum Actinomycetota; class Actinomycetes; order Mycobacteriales; family Gordoniaceae; genus Gordonia; species Gordonia sp. LMA484. The sequence continues at coordinate 5,591,399 of NZ_CM176700.1, read as the reverse complement.
TGTCTCGACGTCGTGGGTGTTGGTGATGTAGCCGACGTCGATCAACGCGACCGGCATTCTGGTGAGCCGCAGGACATCCCACGTACGCTCGTGGGTTCGACAGTCCGTGAGCGTTGTGCGGGCAACGATTTCGCGCTGGATGAATCCGGCGAGGTTACGGCCGATGGTCGAGTAGGACCCGTGTGAATTGCCGAAGTAGAACGACGCCGCACCGTGGGCGCGCTCGTTCGGATAGTGACCGCAGCGCAACGAGATCATCAGATCGGCGCCGATGAGGTTGGCGACACGGGCGCGTTCGTCATCACTCGGTCGGCCACGACCGTCGTGCGACAGGAAGGTCTCCATCCCGGCCGCCGCCATCCGGCCCTCGAGCCGGGCACCGAGATCCCAGAGCGCGGCAGATTCGATGTCGGCAAGTGCTCCGGTCGAAAGGTCGTGCAGCCCACCGGAGCCCGGATCGATGAGGATGCGCTTTCCGGTCAACTGGGGCCCGGAGCGACGAACATGCTCCTCCTCGCGGATCGCGTGTGGTGATCCGCCGGTGACCCGCGTACCGAGCCGCTCCAACGATCGAAGCGTGGACGGGCCGCAGATACCGTCCGAGGCCAGACCGTACTCACTCTGGTACAGACAGACAGCGTTGTGGGTGGTCTCGCCGAAAGTGCCGTCGACGAGCCCGGTGTAGTACCCGAGGTTCTGTAGGCGCCCCTGGAGCGTGGCGACGTCGTCGCCCACCATCGGTGCGGAGAGTCGGTAGAGCAGGACCCGAGCGCCGAGCTGATAGGAGGCTTCACGGAGCACCCGATAGGTGGCCGGTCCGACGATGCCGTCGACGATCAGGCCGCGCTGCTGTTGGAACGCGCGGACGGCCCGGTCGCACTCGTCGTCGAATACGGCTTCGGGCGGGGTCCAGCCGCTGATCGTGCCGGACAGACTGTCGGGCGCCGGGTGTGCCGTGAGCAACCCGAGTCCGACGAGGATGTTCCGGATCTCGGCAACTGCCGAGCCATGATCCCCGAGGCGGAACAACGGCATCAGCGACTCCTCGTCGGTTCGGTGCGGTCTGGGCACGGTTGTCGGCGGCCCCCCCGATCGGTGCTCACTACGCACCGGCGCAAACACCAGGCATTCTTTCAGGTTGCGACGGCACGACCAAATGATGGCGCCGCTCGGGACGCCACCATTCTTCCTGCTGTGTCGGCCGTGTCACACGGCGAAGGGGTAAAAGCCAGGTCGTGAGACCTCAGGCGGGCGAGCCGACGACGCCGTCGAGCTCACGCAGCAGTGCAGCTTTACCCTTGGCCCCGACGATGGTCTTCGTCGGCTTGCCGTCCTCGAACAGGATCATGGTCGGGATCGACATGATCTTGAAGTCACGCGCGACGGCCGGGTTCTCATCGACGTCGAGCTTGGCGACGGTCAGCTTGTCACCATGATCGCGGGCGATCTCCTCGAGAACGGGCGCGACCATGCGGCAGGGGCCGCACCAGGTGGCCCAGAAATCGACGAGGACCGGCTTGTCGGCCCCGAGTACCTCGTCCTTGAAGGTCGCATCGGTGACGGCGACGGTGTTTGCTCCCATGGGTGTCCTCCTTATGGACGTGTGCAGATGGTGATGTTCGGTCAGACGTTCGCCGGTGCGTCGACGACGACGAACTCGCCCTCGACCGCTGGTTCCACCGTGACGTCGGCCTGTTCGGCGAGCCAGCGCTCGGCGTCGATCGCCGCCGAACAACCGCTGCCGGCGGCGGTGATCGCCTGGCGGTAGGTGTGGTCGACGAGATCACCGCAGGCGAACACACCGGGCAGCGATGTGTACGTGGTGCGGCCGTCGACCTGCACGTATCCCTCGGGATCCAGATCGATCTGGCCGCTGACGAGTTCGCTGCGCGGATCGTGACCGATCGCGACGAACATGCCGGTCACGTCGATCGTGCTGGTCTCGCCGGTCACGGTGTCTGTCAGACCCAACCCGGTCACCGAGTTGTCACCCAGCACCGAGGTGACCGCGGCGTTGGTGACGAAGCGGATCTTCTCGTTGGCCCGGGCTCGTTCCAGCATGATCTTGGATGCCCGGAACTCGTCACGGCGGTGGATGAGGGTGACGCTCCGCGCGAACTTGGTCAGGAACGTCGCCTCCTCCATCGCGGAATCGCCACCGCCGATCACGGCGATGTCCTGGTCCTTGAAGAAGAAGCCGTCGCATGTGGCGCACGCGGACACACCGCGACCGAGGAGGGTCTGCTCGTTCTCCACGCCGAGGTAGCGGGCCGCCGCGCCCATCGCGAGGATGATTGCGCGGGCCCGGTGGATCTCGCCACCGACCTCGACCTCTTTGATCTCGCCGGACAGGCGGATCGCGTCGACATCCTCCATCCGCAGGTCTGCGCCGAACCGCATGGCCTGTTCGCGCATCTCGTCCATGAGGGCCGGACCCTGGATGCCGTTCTGGAAGCCGGGAAAGTTCTCGACCTCGGTGGTGGTCATCAGCGCGCCACCGAACTGGGTGCCCTCGAAGACGAGCGGCGCGAGTTCGGCCCGGGCCGCGTAGATCGCCGCGGTATAGCCCGCTGGGCCCGATCCGATGATGATCAGGTCGTGGATCTGCTGGCTGGCTGCTTGGGTCATCCGTCCTCCGTGCTCGACGGCGCAGATCGTGGTGATTCCGCGCCCGTTTCTCGGCTGTCTCAACATCAGGGTAAGGGCAGATGTTCCCCGACGGCGCCGCCGTGCCTGGTCGGTCACATGAGACGCCCGGGCGGTGCCGGCACACACCGGCAGGTCAGCCGCCGATGATGGTCCGCGAGATCGTCGCCGGGTTGCCCGTCGTGCAGTCGCGTCCGACCACCAGGACGTCGAATCTGCCGGCGACGCCGGTCGACATCAGGATGACCACGCCTTCCCGGTCGCGCAGGGTCACCGGTCCGGTCCCGACGACCACGGTCTCGGCCGGGACCTGATTGGCCGCGGTGCAGCGGCGCAGATCCTGCTCGGACGCAAACGGTGCGGGATCGCGTTTTCCCAGCACCGCGAGCAGTGCCACCCGCTCCTCCGGAGCCAGATCGGCGATCGTCGCGGGCGCGGAGGACTGCGCGGCAACCTGAGGACGATCCGGTATCGGGGACCGGACCACACCGATCGAGATGGCCACGACGGCGGCGATGACCGCAGCCCCGGCGAGACCGCCGGCCGCCATCCACCGATGGCGTCGCCGACGTGCCGACGCGGACAGGTCGACCACAGTGGGGTGACCGCCGGGGTGACCGCTGGGGTGCCCGCCGTCGGAGACCTCGGAGCTGATGTGATCGAGGGTCTGCCGTGTCATGGCCGCGACGTCCGGCGGGACCGGGACGGGGGTGAGGGGGGCGGTACGCAGATCTGCGGTGGTGCGGTCCAGCGCATCGAGAACCGCCCGGGCGTAGGGATCCGCGTCGAGTCGGGATCGGATGTGTTCGGCGACGTCGGGCGGCAGCACGCCCGCGTGCAGGTCGGCGATCAGATCCTCGGAGAAGGGCGGTTGGGGAAGGTCGGTGGCGCCGTGCTGGTGGTGTGCGCTCTCGGGACCACTGCTCTCGGGACCACTGCTCTCGGGACCACTGCTCTCGGGACCACTGCTCTCGGGACCACTGCTCCCGGCATTCGGGTCTGCTCCCGGCGGGATCATCGCTTCACTCTCCCACTTCTCTCCCCCACCTGATCTGCCCGCGCGGACTGTCGGCGGACGACCGATGTCATCGTGTGCGTCAACAGTAGGACGCACCGGTCCGCAGTCCGGTTCCACCCGGATGCAAACAAAATCGGGGCTCGCTCAGGGATCACGAAGGTGTCCGAGAATGCGGGACAAGCGCAGACGGCCGCGCGAGCAGCGACTCTTGATGGTGCCGACAGGGACACCGAGGCGCTGTGCCGCTTCGTTCACGGAGTAGCCCTCGACGTCGACCGCGATGATCGCGGCACGTTGATCAGGTGGAAGGGCGTCGAGCGCGCGACCGATCGACACCGAGAGGTCGACGGCGGCCATCTGATCGTGGTCGTCGGCGAGGGGCAACACATCGTATTCCGGTATGGGCACCGTCAGTCGGGCGCGGTTCCGGCGGATCCGATCGAGGCAGGCGTTGACGACGATGCGGTGCAGCCAGCTGGTGACCTTGGCGTCCGCGCGGAACCGGTCGGCCATCCGATGGGCGTTGAGCAGCGCCTCCTGCAGGGCATCGGCGGCATCGTCGGCGTTCTCACTCGTCCGGCATGCCAGAGCCCACAGGTAGCCGTGGTGACGCTCGATCAGCGTGGTGAAGGCGCGGGGGTCGCCGCGAACGTGAGCGAGCAGGAGATCTTCGTCGCTGCGCGCATCGACACTCCCCCGAGTCATGCGATGAAGGTTAGTGGACCAGGCGGGCGGTCGTGCCACTGACCTGCGCGTTGTCCACAGGACGGGGCACAGCGCAGCAGGGTGTGGATGCGTGGTGTCGCCGACGAATCCGGCGCCCGCCGGCAGGGGCCGGTGTCACACGAGCAGGCGCTGGTAGGCCGCGACGAAGAGCTCCACGCTGACGTCGAGAATCGCATCGAGTTCGAAGAGGTCGGCCGCGGGGTCGGTGGTGGGGTCGGTCGTGGCATCGAGGGCGGTATCTCCGGCGAACTCCCCCGCCGTGCTCGTGTACCAGTCGACAAGCAGCTGGGTCACCGCGCCGACCAGTCCGATCGCGGCCAGTCGCTGGGGACGCCCTGCCGGCTCCTCGCCCACCGTCAGCGACAGGATCAGGTCGGCCCATCCGTGGATGGCGCGCAGGCGCAGACGCTCGAGGTCGGGGTTCACCCCGACGACCTCGACGAGCATCAGCCGGGCCCGGCGGGGATTCTCTGCCAGCGTGCGGATGAAGGCGCCCAGGGTCGCGTGGGCGACGGCGGGCACGTCCTCGGCAGCCACGACCGGAATCCGGGTCGATGCCGCTCCCCCGGCGACGAGGAAGTCGGACGCGGCCGCCATGGTCGTGGCCCGGGCAAACGCCACACACTCGTCGTAGACGGCGGCCAGCAGTGCGAACCGATCGGCGAAGGACTCGTAGAAATAGCGCTGCGTGAGCCCGGCATGATCACAGATCCGTTTGACCGGGACGTTCGGGAAGCCCTCGGTGCCGAACAGGTCCAGTCCGGCGGCGATCAGGTCCGCGCGCCGACGTTCCCGTCGCTCCTCGGCGTCAGCCCCCCCATAGCGTCGGCCTGCTGCCGTGGTCATCTCACCTGACTCCTGTCCGCGAATGCGACGTCGATACCGGTCACGGGTCGTCGACCCTTTACAGCACTCTATCTGACACGCTAACTTGTCAGACGCCGAATATCTGACTCTGTGCCGTGTCAGATCTGGTGAGACGAGGAGTGACATGTTCAACGCCCTCCCCGAGGCGATGCGGGAACCGACCGTGCTCGCGGTCCCCTTCTTCGTGCTCATGGTGACCGTCGAGTGGCTGGCCGCGTGGAAGCTCGAGCACACCGAGGCCCGGCGACCGTCCGAACGCGGTGGTGCTCCCTCGGCGCGGGGCGGTTACAACCCTCGCGACTCCCGGGCGAGTCTGCTGATGGGGATTGTCTCCATCGCCACGAGTGCGGGATGGAAGGTGTTGGCGCTGTTCGCCTATTCCGCGATCTTCACCTATCTCGCGCCCTGGCAGTTGCCGGTTAACGCCTGGTATTCGTGGGTGATCGCCTTCATCGGTCTGGACTTCCTCTTCTATTGGGAGCATCGGATCGCTCACCGCGTCCGTCTGGTGTGGGCCACCCATCAGGCGCATCATTCGAGCGAGTACTTCAACTTCACCACCGCACTCCGGCAGAAGTGGAACAACAGCGCCGGCATCGTGATGTGGTTGCCACTCCCCTTGCTCGGCGTGCCACCCGCCCTGGTGTTCGCGGTCTACTCGCTGAATCTCATCTACCAGTTCTGGATTCACACTGAGCACATCGAAAAGCTTTGGGCCCCTGTCGAATACATCTTCAACACACCGTCACACCATCGGGTACACCACGGCAGTGACGCGGAGTATCTCGACCGCAACTACGCCGGGACGTTCATCGTGTGGGATCGCATGTTCGGCACCTTCGCACGCGAGACGCACCGTCCTACTTACGGTTTGACGAAACCGGTGGATACCTACGGCATCTGGCGGCTGCAGACGCATGAATACGCGGCCATCGCCCGGGATGTGCGCGCCGCGTCGGGACTACGCACGAAACTGGGCCACCTCTTCGGGCCGCCGGGATGGTCTCCCGAGGCGGCCCGTGGCGAGAACCATCGAGACCGGGCCGGCGTCAGCCGTTCATCGTGATCTGGCCGATCTGCGCCTGATATCCGCCGCCGCTCGGTGGCAGCGAGGTCAGCCAGACCATCACGTACGGGCTCGCGGAGGGATCGGCGATGTTCAGCGTCGTGGTCGGTTGCGACACGGTTCCACTCGCGACCTCGGTCGTCTGGTCGAGGGTCGCCTGCGCCGACGGAGCGGTGCGGATCGAGACGGCGAAGCCGGGAGTGGGGGTCGTGATGGTCACCGACTTCACCGTGTTCGGACCGCCGAGATCGAACATCAGGCCGAGACCATCCTTCAATCCACCGAAATCGGCTGAGCCGCGGTAGTTGTCGGTGCTCCAGGGTGGTGCTGCGCCACTGATCACGTTGGGCAGGTTCGTCGAGCCGTCCGGCGGCTGACCGGAGAAGTCGACGAGGGTGACCCCACGCAGGGCGATGGGTCCGGCCGCCGGCTGTGCCGCGGGCGTCTGCGCTCCGTCGGACGGCTGTCCCACCGAAGTCGTCGGCAGGATCGAGTCGATGTTGGTGGAGCCGTCGTCCGAACTGAACAGACCGGTCGCCCACACCACGAGCGCGATGACGACGAACAAGGCGAGCAGCCCGGCCCCGACCAGCAGGGCCATATTGCGTCGGCCGCCCTGCTCGGATTCCCCGGACGAGGTGGTCCGGCCCGACGACATCGCCACCGGAGCGGCATCGGTGTCGATGGCCGGCAGCATGTCGGTGTTGAGGTCGAGCACCGTCGCCTGGTCGAGCACGTGCTGAACGGTGCCCGCGGTCCGGATGCCGCGATGCCCGTCGAGCGCGCGGGCGGCAACCGCGGAGATCTCGAAGGGCGTCTCCGGTCGGGCGACGCGCGGTTCGATCGGGCCGGCGTCGGTGCCCGGTTCGGCGATCGGCAGACCGCCCACCGGATCGGTGGTGTCCGACGTCGTCACCAGCCGCGAACCGGTCGCCGCGTCCAGTGGCCACCGGGCGAGCAGCAGCGCGTACAGCACCGCGCCCAGGCCGCGGACGTCGGACGATTTGTCATCGCCGGCGAGGGTGCCCGGGAACGCGAGGACGGCGTTGCCGTCGGTGCTGATCCGGATGCGATCCGGGTGATCGATCGACAGTGCACCGCCGGATCGGTGGGTGGCCTCCGCCGCGGCGGCGAGCGCGCGAACCGCACGGGCCGCGCCGATCGGGGACGGTTCGGACTGAGCGACCTCGGCGAGCGACGATCCGGCCACCCACTCGCTCACGACGATGCCGCCGGACGATCCGCGGACCACGTCGAGGACCCGGGCAACACCGGCCGAGGAGATCTGACCGAGCCTCAGCGTGCGTGACAACACCGCCTGGGGTCCTTCGTCGGTGGCCTTGGCGGCCTCACCGCGACGCGGGGGTGGTGCCAGTTGGTCGGCGTCGACGAAGGTCAGCGCGACCTCGCGGTCGAGATTGATGTCCTGGGCACGCCAGAACTGCAGACCTCGGGTGCCTCCGTGGTGCTCGAGCAGGCGGTAGCGCCCACCGGCGACGGCAGCACCGGGCACCAACCGTGGCCCACGTGGCCGCCGCGGCACCGGGCGCGTCACGGGAGTGTCGGATTTGTCTGTGTCGGAAGCGGTTTCAGACCCTGTGGAAACAACGGTCGTCGGCGTGTCGGTACCCGGCGTGTCTGCGGGCGGGGTATCGGACCGATCGTCGAGGGTCACCGAGCCGCCCTTGTCGGCCGGAGAGTCCGGGATGATCTCGGTGTCCTGGGTGGCACCGATCTCATTGTCAGTCACGCGCCGAGCTCCTCTCCTGCGATAGCGCATGTCGCGGGGCGCGTGGATCCGCAGCTCGCCACCATCGCGAAGGCGCGCGGCTCCACCGCTGTGAACCGAGTACGACTGCCATGTGGCAGTACCCCGGTCGAATCGCCGGAGCACCTGTACCTGACCAGAGTACGGGAGCGATTCGTCGGTGGTGATCCGCGGAAACTGAACCGTGATCGTTGGTGGCGATTCTCTTACCGCGCTCTCAGGCGGTGCCAAGGCGGGGATGAACCGTCCCAGCATTCGGCGCACCGACATCCCGATCGACACGACGTCGGGCAGCCGGGCGGCTGCGAGACCCGCATAGGTGACGCCGAGGGCGACGACCGCCGTCAACAGCAGGTAGACAAGGGATCCGAACTTTCCGACCTCGGTGGTCAGCAGGTGCAGGCCCGAGAGGTTCGCGACCAGCCAGACCACGGCGGTGACGCCGACGGAGACCCCGAGTGTGACGAGCGTCGTCCGTGTGACATGCGTCATCTTCGCGCCGTCAAGGCGTTTGCGGAGCAGGTAATGGCCGACGACCGCGCCGACGAGATAGCCGAGGCCGTTCGACAGCGCCAGCCACCGCACCACCAACTCGGGGTCGGAGAACAGGACCGGGCCCAGATAGGACGACGCGACCTTCACGGTGGTGATGCCGAGAACCATCACCGTGGGCGTCCAGGCGTCCTCCCGCGCGTAGAACACGCGCAGCTGGACCAGCGTCATCGAGTAGGGGATCAGCGTGAACGCGCCCCAGGCCAGCACCGACCCCAACTGGGAGGCGGTCTCGGCGTCGAACTTGCCGAAGTTGAACACGGCGATGCCGATCGCCGGTCCGAAGAACGTCATGTAGGCGACGACCGGCACCAACGCGACCATCGTCAGGCGGGTGGCCAGGGAGAGGTCGTCGACGACGGCGCGGGTGTCGTCGGCGGCCGCGTTGCGGGAGAGCCGCGGCATGATCGCGGTCAGGATCGTGACGCCGAGAACGCCGTAGGGGAGTTGCAGCAGCTGCCAGTGGGTGGCGTAGACGCTGATGCCCGAGGCGTCGGCGTGGGCGGCGATCCGGTAGGTGATGACCAGGCCGACCTGCAGGATCGCGACGTAGAGGACGATCGCCAGCGCCATGTTGCCGAAACGGCGCAGCCGCGCGTCGAGGCCCCACTGCAGTTGCAGATGCACCCCGGCCCGCTTGAGCCATGGCACGAGGATGCCCGCCTGGATGACCACGCCCAGGGTCGTGCCGATGCCGAGCACCAGCAGCTTCGGATCGCTCATCCGCACCGGGTTGAGCGTGATCTCGCCGGGCATCAGCGCATAGAGGACGAGCGTGGCGATCTGGACGATGTTGTTCAGCACCGGCGCCCACGCGCCGGGTTTGAAGAATCCCCTCATGTTCAGGATCGCCATGAACAGGGCCGACAGCCCGTAGAAGAGGATCTCGGGCAACAGCAGGTAGGCCAGTGCCGTGGTCAGGGCCCGGTTGACGTCTCCGTCGCCCACGTTGAGGAACGTCAGCAGCGGGGCCGCGATCAGCGAGATGACCGTGGCGGCGCCGAGCGTGACGAGGGTGAGCGTGAAGATCCGGTTGATGAATCCGCGGCCGCCGTCGGCGTCCTCGGCTTCGGCGCGGACCAGGACCGGGATCACGATCGCGGTGAGCACGGCCCCGAGGACCACCTCGGCGATCATGTTCGGCAGCACGTAGGCCGCCTGGAACGCGGACGCGATGGCCGGACCGAGCATGGCCAGGACCAGGACGGTGCGGATGAAGCCGGTGATCCGACTGGTCAGCGTGGCCAGTGCGATCGAACCGCTGGTCTTGAGGATGCTGGAGTCGGAGTCGCGAGCGAGACCGGTCGACGACTCCTCGGCAGGGCCTTCGTCGGCAGTCGGTGCGGTGCGGGCCCGATCGGGGCTGTCGGTCACGGTGCCGCGGGAGGCGACGGGACCGGGTGCCCGCAGCGGCGGTCGGGTAGGGATCGGCCCGGGATGGCCTGCTCGATCATCGCGCACCCGCAGGCGTGGTTCGCCCGCCCCGGCCGGCGGGATGCGGCGGGGCGATGCGCGGCGCGGGTCGCCGGGTCGGTTGTCGGTCATGATCTGTCTCGGTCGGTCATGCCCGTCGTGGTGGGCGATTCGTCGTGCACCTCGTCGTGAGCCCTGTCGTCGTGAGCCCTGTCGTCGTGAGCCCTGTCGTCGTGAGCCCTGTCGTCGTGCAGGTCGCTGTCGATCTGGCTGTCGTGCACCTCGTCGTCGTGATGCGGGGCCTCCTGTTGCAGGGTACGGCGACGTTCCTGATAGGTGGTCCCGGCCAGGAGCCGATCGTGTTCATCGGGGTCGGGCCGGTCCTCGTCTGCCGGGTCGGGCTGTCCGCGGAAACGATGCCACAACCGTCGCGCCGTCAGCGCCACCAGCGCCACACCTGCCGCGATCGTGATCCAGAACAGCGGCTTCCCGTAGGCGTTGGCGTGCACCGACAGCCGGATGGGCGAGCCGACGGAGATGCCGCTGGACGTGGTCAAACCGATCGTCACGGTGATCGCCGCCTCGGACGTCTGGGCGCGCGTCGGCAGCTGGATCTGCCGGGTGCCGCGGGCCGGGATCTCGATGACCCCGAGGTCGCCGACGTCGAGTTCGGGCGGTGCGTCGACGTCGATCCGTACCCGGATCGGCAGGGACAGATCGTTGCGGACGACCAGCAGCAGGGGGCTACGTTCGGATGCGAGGGTGTAGCGCCCGCCGGGATCGAGGATGGTCACCGCGTTGCGCATCCGCTGCAACGTCGCGTCGACCGCGGTGACCCGCGCGGCGCGTTGCCCCCGGATCTCGGCGCGCAGCGCGGGCGCGGTCGAGTCCGGGGTCCGCAGCGCCCGCAGCAGATCCTCCCGCAGCGGTGCCACATAGCGTTCCGGAGTGGCGGCGACGTCGGCGGAACTCATCAGCGAGGCCTGTAGCTGGAACGAGAGTTCGGCGTGCTCGCGCATGTTCGTCGCGATCGTGTCGCCGACGGCCAGCCCCAGCGAGCCCAGCGGGCCGACTCCGGGCGGCGTGACGAAGCGGGCGGATCCTCCGGGTGCATCGAGTTGGCTCACGACACCCGACAGTGGTGCGGCGCTGGCGGCACCCGATTCCAGCAACAGGGTGGCGGTGCTGAACAGTGCGGTGGTGTCGTCGCTCGACGGTGCCCAGTAGGTGGGCGGGACGACGAACGCACTGCGGCCGGCGATCGGTTGCGCGCCGTCGGAGCCCGGTTGCGGGGCGGCGATGGCGGGATAGGCGAGGGCGGCGACCGCGGCCTCGCGGCGGGCCGCCGACGACTGGCCGTCGAACGAGATCTGCTGGTCGGGGGGTGTGAGGGGAGTGGTGGTGGGATCGGGGCCGAGACCGGCGAGCGCCGCGGTGATCGGAGCCTCGCTGGTCTGCATGCCCAGGCTGCCCACCCGGTAGCGTCCGGACGCAGCCGTTCGGTCCGGTGCGATGCTGCTCGTGGACGTGACGGCTTTGCCGATCGACGCCGAGTCGAGGACACGGGCGCCGGTGGCGTCGACGGCGCCGAGGGCCGGGATCGCGAGGCCGCGGACACTGCGGACCCCCAGGATCGCGTCGACGACGTCGGCCGGTGTGGACAACGCCGCGGTGGTGAGTCCGTTGTTGCTGATCCGGGACAGTGAGGTGAGGTCTGCCTGTGCGAAGGGCAGAGCCACGACGCACATCTGGGACGCGAGTTCGCGAAGTTCGGTGAGCCACTGCAGCGCCGCCGGTTGTCCGGTGCCCGGTGTCGTCGGCGACGTCGGATCCAGGGGATCGGTGGACACCACATAGCCCAGTGACATCGCCCGCACAGTGACCAGCAGATCGGGGTCCACGGCCAGACACATGCTCCGGGCGAGTTTGGATGCGCTGCGGGCGGGCGGTGCGGGAGCCTCACCGGATGCGGGGGCCTCACCGGATGCGGGGGACGAGGCCGACGGAGACCCGCTCTCGCCGGTGGGTTCCGAACCGGTCGTCGGGCTCGATGAACCGGCAGTGGCCGATGCGTCGGGGGAGTCCGGGTCGGTCTCACCGGCGACCGATCGCGCGGCGGCCAGCAGCGTGTTCAGTCGCCCTCCCGACGACAGTGACCGGGCGAGATCCTCGCCGACCAGCCGGACCGGTTCGGTGTTGCCGCCGAGCACACCGGGGGTGAGCTGGGGCGGTGCCGCCAGGGGCCACAGCATGGTCAGTCGGGACGGGCTGGACAGATTGGCCGACACCGATCCGTCCGGCCCGAGGTCGGTGTCCTCGGCCCCGTTCTCATCTGTTCCGCTGGTCGGGTCCACGTACCCGGTGGCCCGCCCGCGGTCCGGCGGCAGCGACAGCACGGGCAGCAGCGTGCGCGACTGGGCGAGCTTGGCCGGATTGCCGTAGTCGGGCAGGCCGTTGACGTTCACGTTCAGCGGGAACACGCCGGTGCGCTGGATGTCGAGGCCGTCGCCTCCGCCGGCGCCGTCGGAAAGGCCCACGGTGATACGGAACGGGGCCGACTGTCCCGGCGCGAGATCGGCGGTGATCGGGCGGAACCGGGTGGCGGCGCTGACCGGGACCGGCGTGACTGCGAGGCTGCTCCGCAGCCCGTCGGCGTCGGAGATCGCGTCGCCGCGTTCGAGGCGGACGGTCAGGTCGTGCAGATCGCGGTCACCGATGTTCTCGATACGGCCGGAGACCGTGACGTCGGCGCCGCCGCTGCTGGTCACGATCGAGGGGGTGATCTCGTCCACCGAGAGATGCAGGAAGTCGCCGGAGGCGCCGACGGCGTCGTCGTCGTCGGGTGCCGCACCGGCCAGTCCGGCGCCCGGAACCGAGGACAGCAGAGTGATCAGCAGGACGGCGATGATCGCGGCACACGCGTGTACGGATCGTCGGAGATGAGCTCGGAGCCTGACCGGCGGGCGGTCAGGCATCGCCGGCCGGTGGCCGGCGGGGCCGACGTCGACGCCGACGAGACCGCGCCGGAGCTGGCGGTTCGTTGCGGCGCTGATTGCGTGCGGCTGCGGCTCTCTCATAGGCGTTGGGTTCGGTGCGAATGCTCTCGGCCTCGGACTGGGCCAACCTGTTCGGGTCGGCGGCGAGATCGGCGATCACGCCGCGGGCCATCCGGGCCAGTCGCCGCTCGTCAGAGTACGTCAGCTTGCGCGGCAACTCGTCGAGCGGCACCCAGGCCACCTCGCTGACCTCGTAATCGGCATCCGACAGTTCACCGCCGATGCTGCGCAGGAGATAGTGGTGCACCGTCTTGTGGATCCGACGACCCTCGCTGACGAACCAGTAGTCGATCTTTCCCAGAGGTGCGACGACGGTGCCCTCGATGCCCGTTTCCTCGGCGACCTCGCGGATCGCAGTCTGCTCGGCCGTCTCGCCGGTCTCGATGTGTCCTTTCGGCAGCGACCACATCATCCGGCCACGTCGGTCCATCCGGCCGATGAGCGCCGCGCAGAGATTGCCGTCGGGCAGGTCGAGGTCGGAGATGACGAGTCCACCCGCCGACGTCTCCCGGACCGTCCGCAGACGTTCGTGACCATGTTCGGATCTGCTGCCGTTGCGACGTCGCGTCTTGTTCTTCCCACCGGCCGCCGCGGCTTCGGCGCCCACGCCGTGCGCGAGACCGGTCTTGGTGATCTTCGCGGTCACCGCCACCAGGTCTGACGGCTTGGGCGGGGACACCCGGGTGTGGGTCGGTTGCAGTTCACCCTCGACGAGGGCCGGTTCGGTGGGCCGTTTGGGCAGGGGCCCGGGTTTGGGTGCGTCCCGGCGCTCGGCCGGCCGGGCCTGCGGTGGGGCGGCGGCGTCCTGGTCGTGGGTGCCGTCGGACGCCGACGGGGCGGGATGAGCGGGTCGCCGCCCACGGCGACGGCGGCCCCGACGTCCGCGGCGGGCCTGCGCGCCGGAGTCGTCGGTGGTCGCGGTCGATCCCGCGGTGTTCGCCCGGGCCAGGTCTGCCGGGGTCACCCGGCGTCGGGGTCCGGCGTCCGAAGCGCCACGAGAGCCCGCCGTGACGTCGTCAGAGACGTCAGAGGGGTCGGTGGACGGATCAGCGGACACGTTCTCGATGCTAGCCGTTGGTCACCTGGCGTTTGCCTGGATGGGCCGTGGCCGGTGTGGTGATGTCGGCACCTGTCCGCTGTGGTGCGTGCCCCGGTTCACGAGGATTGTGGTCGCCGGATGTGCCGACGGTAGGCTGGCATCCTGTGACCGACCCCGAACGCCGTACCCGCCTGTTGGCGTCCGCGGCAGTGACACTACGGGGCCTGTCCGACATCCTGGTGCCGCTCGGCAAGGTCTTCGCCGACGCCGGCCACGATCTGTATCTGGTCGGGGGATCGGTGCGCGACGCCGTGCTCGGCCGTTTCGACGGGGATCTGGACTTCACCACCGATGCGCGGCCGGAGCAGGTCGTCGCACTGATGTCGGGCTGGGCCGACGCCCACTGGGACACCGGGATCGACTTCGGCACCATCAGCGCGCGCAAGGGCGATCAGATCATCGAGATCACCACCTATCGGGCGGACTCCTACGACCGGGTGGGGCGCAATCCGCAGGTCGTCTTCGGTGACTCGCTCGAGGACGATCTCGTGCGTCGCGACTTCACCATCAACGCGATGGCGGTGCGGGTCACCGCCGACGGTGCCGCCGAGTTCTGCGATCCCCTCGACGGCCTGACCGCACTGCTGGCCGGGCTGATCGATACGCCGGCGACCCCGCAGGAATCGTTCAACGACGATCCGCTGCGCATGCTGCGGGCGGTCCGGTTCGTGTCGCAGCTGGGGTTCCGCATGGCACCGCGGGTTGTCGACGCGATCACCGAGATGTCGGGGCAGATCGATCGGATCACCGCCGAACGGGTCCGGATGGAACTGGACAAGCTGATCCTGGGCGAACATCCGATCGAGGCGATCGACGCGATGGTGGACACCGGACTCGCCGAGCACGTGCTGCCCGAGGTCCCGGGGATGAAGCTCACCATCGACGAGCACCATCAGCACAAGGACGTCTACCAGCATTCGCTGACCGTGCTGCGGCAGGCCTGCGACCTCGAGGACGGCGACCCCGATCTCGTCCTGCGGTGGGCCGCGCTGCTGCATGACATCGGCAAGCCCGCGACCCGCAGGCACGAATCCGGCGGCGGGGTCAGCTTCCATCACCACGAGGTCGTCGGCGCCAAGTTGGTCCGCAGGCGGATGCGCGCCCTGAAGTATCCGAAGGCGGTCGTCGACGACGTGTCACAGCTGGTGTTCCTGCACCTGCGGTTCCACGGCTACGGCGACGGCGCCTGGACGGATTCGGCCGTCCGCCGCTATGTCACCGACGCCGGTCCGCTGCTGGACCGGCTGCACAAACTGGTGCGCGCCGACTGCACCACCCGCAACCGGCGTCGCGCCCGGCGTCTGCAGGAGAACTACGACCATCTCGAGCACCGGATCGCGGACCTCAAGGCTGCGGAAGACCTGAACAAGGTGCGTCCCGACCTCGACGGCAACGCGATCATGGAGTTGCTCGGGCTGCCGCCCGGACCCAAGGTCGGCGAGGCGTGGCGTTACCTCAAGGAACTGCGGCTCGACCGCGGACCGCTCTCGCACGAAGAGGCCGAGGAGGCCCTGCGCGAGTGGTGGGCTCAGCAGTAGCGCCTGCTCGGGAGATTAGGGTGCCGGGGCGAAGAACGTCGCAGAGCCCGGCACCGCCTCGAACACCGCGGGCAGTTCACCGACGAGGTCGCCGTCGATCGACACCAGCGCCGGCGGATCGCAATACAGCTCGATCTCGCGGCCGCGCATGGTGTGCACCGTCGGGTGATCGACGTGCGACCCGGAGAAGACCGTGGGGAAGACCCGGGCGATGGTGAGCCGGGCGAACCGGGACGGGCGGACGGCATAGGTCAGGTCCAGGAGCCCGTCGGTCATCGACGCGTGGGGGGTGATCTGCATGCCGCCGCCGTATGACGTCGTGTTGCCGATCGCGGCGAACACGAGGTCGTCGTCGATCGAGGTGTCGTCGACGCGCACGTCGTAGTGGCGGGTACGCAGTCCGACGAGCTCGCGCATCGCGGCCAGCGTGTAGCGCGACTGTCCCTTCGGCCACGACATCTCGATCGCCCGGGCGGTCACCGACGCATCGAATCCGGTTGCGGCGACGGTCGTGAACAGGGCGCTGCGGCCGTCCGGGAACGTCACCCGGCCCAGGTCGACGGTCTGGGTGTGTCCCTCGGCGATCACCGCGACCGCGGCGGCCGGGTCGTCGAGCGGTATGTGCAGGTTGCGGGCGACGTCGTTGCCCGATCCGGCCGGTATGACCCCGATCGGCTTGCCGGTGCCGAAGGTCGCCTCGACGGCGAGTCGGATCGTGCCGTCACCACCCACCACGACGATTCCGTCGGCATCGCCGCGGGCGGCCTTACCGGCCTGCTCGGCCGCATCGCGCGCGTCGCGGCCGATCACGAGCTCGGCCCTCACGCCACGCGAGGAGAACTCCGCGATCGCGGCATCGGCCACCGCCCGCCCGGCGCCGTTGCGCGCGTGCGGGTTGGCCAGAACCGCGATCTGGCCGACGCGATGGTCGTGGGGTGTGGAGCCCATAGGTTACGATGTTACATATCATGTCAATCTGTAAACCAGACATCGGTGACCAGGTTCTCGACGCCGCGCGGGAGTGCCTGATCCGCAACGATGGTCGCAAGGTGACTCTTGCGGAGGTCGCGCGTGAGGCCGGGGTCAGTCGACCCACGGTGTACCGACGCTGGCCGGACATGCACGAGATCACCCGTGCCCTGCTGACCCGTGAGGTGCTCGGCATCGTGAGTGCGGTGACCGAGGCCACGCCTCTGCGGACCGCCGAGTTCGACGCCACGATCGACCTCGTGGTCCGGGTGGCCGCGGCGTTGCGCGACGACGCGCTGGTCGACGCCCTGTGGCGATCGCAACGCGATTTCATGACGCCGTACGTCTTCGACCGGCTCGGCGCCAGTCAGCAAGGCGTCCTCGACATCCTGTCCGACGCGATCGCGCACGGGCAGCGGCGCGGGCAGGTCCGCGACGGCGATCCGGACAAGATGGCGTCCATGGTCCTGCTGATCACCCAGTCGGCGGTCCAGTCCCGTGCGCTGGTGGAGTCGATCCTCGGCGACGAGTGGAGCCGCGAACTCCATCACGCACTGTCGTCGTATCTGCGCCGACCCGACACAGACCTACCCACGGCAACGTGACGGTGATGCGGTGACCGCGCTGAACGCCGGCCAACGCAGCGCGTGGCTCGCAGCGTTGGCGGACAACGATCAGCCGCTCGACGTACTCGTCGTCGGCGGGGGGATCACCGGGGTCGGGGTGGCCCTCGACGCCGCGACCCGCGGATTGCGGGTGGCTCTCGTCGACGCCCATGATCTCGCCTTCGGCACCTCGCGCTGGAGCAGCAAGCTCGTACACGGCGGACTGCGTTACCTCGCCGGTGGCCAGATGTCCATCGCGCATGAGAGTGCGGTGGAGCGGCATCACCTGATGACCGCGATCGCACCGCATCTGATCCGGCCACTGTCACAGGTGGTGCCCGACGTCGGGTCCCGGCGGACCTCGGCGTTGATCCGCACCGGATTCCGCGCCGGCGACGTCTTACGCCGGGTCGCCGGTACCCCGGCGTCGGTCCTGCCCGGACCGTCGCGGCTGTCCGTCGACGACACGCTGGCATTGTGTCCCGCGACGTCGCGGGACGGACTGCGCGGCGGATTCGCCAACACCGACGGGCAGCTCGTCGACGACGCCCGGCTCGTCGTCGCGGCGGCCCGCACAGCCGCCGTCTTCGGCGCGCTGATCTGTACCCACACGCGTGCCGACCGGGTCACCGGAACCGGTGCGCGACTGACGGATACGCGCACCGGTGAATCTTTCGACGTCATGGCACGGACGGTGGTGAACGCTGCCGGGGTCTGGGCCGGCGACATCGACCCGTCGGTGCGACTGCGGCCCAGTCGCGGCACGCACCTGGTCTTCGACGCGGCCACCTTCGGCAATCCGGCAGGTGCCCTGACCATCCCGGTCGCCGGATCGATCTCCCGATTCGTCTTCGCATTGCCCGAACAGCTGGGCCGGGTGTACGTCGGCCTCACCGACGTCGACGCGCCCGGACCGATCCCCGATGTGCCCGAAGCGTCCGACGACGAGATCGACTACCTCATCGACGCGGTCAACCCTGTGCTGGCACAACCGGTTTCCCGCGCCGACATCCTCGGTACCTACTCCGGGCTGCGTCCGTTGATCGCCGCCGAAAGTGACTCGGGCTCAGGAGATCTCGCAGATCTGTCCCGTCGGCATCGGGTGCAGGTCGCCGACGGTACGCTCGTCGGCGTGCTCGGTGGGAAACTCACCACGTACCGCCGCATGGCCCAGGACGCGGTCGACGCCGCGATCGAGGCCGGTGGTCTGACGGCAGGCCGATGCGTCACCGCGACCACTCCGCTGATCGGTGCGGCCGGGATACCGCGCCGACCTGGTCTGCCGGCCTCTCTGGTGGCCCGATTCGGTTCGGAGGCAGCCAAGGTCGTGTCCGCGGCGAGCGTCGAGCGCCCGCTGGACCTGATCGCCGACGACCTCGACGTCACCCGGGCAGAGGTGGAGTTCGCGGTGACCCACGAGGGCGCGCTGAGTGCCGACGACGTGCTCGACCGGCGCACCCGCATCGGGCTGGTCGCCACCGACGCGGAGCGCGCCCGGCCGGCGGTCGAGGAGATCGTCGGGTCGGTGGCTCAGTAACCCATCGTCCGCAGGGCGTCGGCGAGCTTGTCGAGATCCTCGCGTTCGACGTCGAGATGCGGACTGATCCGCAGCACCGACTGTTCGGTGGCGAGCGGGGCGCGCCAGGAATCGGCGCAGGTCACCAGGATGCCCAGGGACAGGAGCTTGTCGCGCGCGGCGGCCACGTCGGAGGGTTGCCAGCCCGGCGGCGGCGCGAGCGTCGTGATCGCCGACGGTTCGTCGGCGGGTTCGAGCACTTCCCAGCTGCCGATCCCGTCGAGCCGTTCCCGGGTGTAGCGGCCGATGGCCGACAACTCACGGAACACGCGCTGCTGGCCGACGGCGAGAACCTCGGATACCGCCACCCCGAGTCCGAGTCGACCGGCGACGAAGGCTTCCGAACTCTCGATCTCCACCGGCCGAAGGGCGTCCTTGCGGACGGCGACGAACCCGACACCGCGCGGGCCGCCCAGCCACTTGCGGCTGGTGCCGTAGACGACGTCGGCGCCGGTCACGGTCGGCGTGTGGCCGGCCGACTGCGCCATGTCGACGACCACCGGAACCCGGGCGGCGTGCGCGATCTCGACGATCCGGGTGACCGGCTGCACGATGCCCGACATCGAACCGATGTGGCAGATGTGGATGAAGTCCGGCTGTTCGAACTGCAGCATGTTCTCGAGGGCGTCGGTGTCGACGTGGCCGACGATGTCCGCGTCGGGCAGCGGCCGGACGGCGAAGCCGCGACGCTCGAACTCGACGAGGTTGGGACCGAACTCGTTCTTGGCGACCCACACGGTGGTGGAGATCGGCAGATTCCAGTAGGTGAGCAGTGCGCGCAGCGCGGCGCGGGCGCTCTCTCGGAAGGCGAGTTCGTCAGAGGTGTGTCCGATCAGTGACGCGAGGTCGCGCATGTCGCGGGCGATCTCCTCAGCACGGTCCGCGGCGGCGACGTACGAGCCGCGTTCGGACTCCCGCCACAGGTGCGCGGAGATGGTGCCGATGACCGCATTCGACGACCGGGCGGCGGCGGCCGAGTCGAGGTGGACGACTTCGGGACGGAGGCGAGCGCGGCGCCACTGTTCACCCAGATCGCTCACGTACATAGCCCCAGAACCTACCGGCCGGGGTCGAGCAGGGAACCAGCGGGCGGCGCGGTGCGTCGAATCGGTATGGATTCGGCGATCGACTACCTCTTCGGGACCGGTGACGGGCACACCACGTCCTGGGTGTCGTCCGCCGACGCCGACTTCGACCACGACGGGCAGCCGGACGCGGTGTGGCTGGATTTCGACGGTGACGGGCTGCGGGACGATGCGATGTGGGACACCGACGGCGACGGATCCGCCGACGTCGCGGCACTGGACCGCGATGACGACGGCCGACCCGACGCCTTCTTCCGGGACTCGGGTAACGGGGTGTGGGGCCGGCGGACCGGACCACCCGGCCGTGGCGAACCGGAGATCCCGCCGCCGGCGGGCCGGGTGGGGGACGGTCCTGCGCCGGAACCGAAACCCCAGCCGCAACCCGACCCGGGCGGGGAGACGGTCGTGGTGTCCCGAGACCTCGACGGTGACGGGGCCGCCGACGTCGAGATCGTCGGCACGCGGCGGGCGGGTGTCCCGGTGGCGTACCGGCTCTACGTCGACTCCGACGGTGACGGCCGCTACGACCGGGTGCTCGTCGACGACGACGGCGACGGGCGCGCCGACGTCAGCTATGACGACCGGTCGCCTCGATTCGATCACCGTTGACCGACCGATGTCGATGGGGAGGGGTGTGCAGGAAGCGGACCACGACGGCGCCGACCAGGTAGAGCACGACGCCGAAGACCAGCAGCCCCACCGACCGCCCGTCGGGCGGGATCGCGAAGGCGGCCAGCGTGACCGCGCCGACGTAGGCGATGTTGAACACCGCGTCCTGCACGGAGAAGACCTGCCCGCGCACGGCGTCGCCGATGTCGACCTGCATCGCGACGTCGCCGCACAGCTTGGCGACCTGGCCGATGAGGCCGAGGACGAAGGCTCCGATGCAGAGCACCACCGGGTTGAAGGTGATCAGTGAGACCTCTGCGACGGCCCCGAGCGACAGGGCGGTCACCAGCGTCAACCGTCGGCCGTATCGCTCCACCGAGATCGGGGTGATCACGGCGGCGAGGAACGCACCGCCGGCGGTGAAACCGGCCACCACGCTGAGCCCGGCCAGGCCGTCGCCGGCCCCGGCCTGCTTGCTCAGTACGAGCAGCATCAGGGTGTTGATGCCGAAGACGAGCCGGTGCGCCCCGATCGCCGACAGAGCCGCCGACACGGTCCGTGATCGGGCGACGGCCCGGGCGCCGTGCAGCAGTCCGACCGTGACGGCGTGCAGGGCCGACCGGCCGGGGTCGTCGGGTTCGTCGGGGCCCAGTTGGAGTCGCGCGAAACCGTGCGCGAGGCCGGCCGCGATGAGTGCGATGGCCACCCCGCCCAGAGTGGTGAGAGCACTGCCGGAGTTGTCCGCACCGAACAGGGCGCGCAGCACCGCGGCCAAACCGGCCCCGACCGCGAGCATGCCCGCGCCCAGGGTGGTGAACAGTGCGTTGGTCGCCACGATGACGTCGCGATGTGCCACATGGGGCAGGGATGCGGACAGGCCCGACGCCACGAAGCGACTCGCACCGGTCACCGCGAGCGCCCCGATCAGCACGATCGTGTCGCTCGCACCCGTTGCGATGCACAGCGCGACGAGGGAGATCAGCACAGCGCGAATCATGTTGGCGTACATCAGGACATTGCGTCGGTCCCAATGATCGAGGAGGGCGCCGGCGAACGGGCCGATCATCGAGTAGGGGAGCAGCAGCACGGCCAGACCGCCCGCCACGGCGAGCGGATCGGCATGCCTCTCGGGATTGAAGAGGATCGCTCCGAACAGTGCTGCCTGGAACACACCGTCGGTGATCTGACTGGTCAGGCGCACCGCCAACAGCCGCCCCAGCCCTGGCGAGTGCCCGAGCGAGCGTATGAAGCCCCGCAGACCGGGGTTGGTATGCGGAGACACTGACATCACTGATCCAGAGTACCGACCTGGAGGGTCGGTCCATGCCATGATGTGAAGGTGGCCGGCGGCGACGAGTCAGAGGAACCGACCCCCGAGTTCTACTCGGAGGGCGCTGCGGGTGCGGCACGGGATCTGCCGTCCGTCGGCCGGGTCCGGCCGGGCACCCTTCTCCTCGCGTCCACCGATCTCCTCGAGCCGACATTCGCCCGGACCGTCATCTACATGATGGAGCACAACGAGGCCGGCAGTCTCGGGGTCGTCCTCAATCGGATGAGTCAGACCGCGGTGCACAATCTGCTCCCGCAGTGGTCTGAGCTCGCCGCATCGCCACGGGCGCTGTTCGTCGGCGGCCCGGTCAAGCAGGATGCCGCGCTGTGTCTCGGCGTGGTGAAACACGGCGCCGACATCAGCGGCCACGACGCGATCCGTCCGGTCGACGGCCGGGTGGCCCTCGTCGACCTCGACGGGGACCCGGAGGCACTCGCCGACGTTCTCGAATCGGTCCGTCTGTTCGCGGGCTACTCGGGCTGGGGTATCGGCCAACTCGACGCCGAACTCGAACAGGACAGCTGGATGCTCGCCTCGGCGCTGCCGGGGGACATCGTCGCACCCACCACCACCGACCTCTGGGGTGCGGTGCTCCGGCGGCAGCCGTGGCCCATGCCGCTGCTCGCCACGCACCCGCTCGACCTCACGCGCAACTGACCTGCGGCACCTCGAACCGGCATCCTGAACCCCAGGGGTGACGCACGCCACAATCTCTGCTACCTTTTCCTCGCTTGTTCGACAACCGGGGGGTTTGTGGCGTGCGGGTGGGAAAGATCGCGGGAATTGTCGGTGTCCTGACATCGGTGCTACTGGTGTCGGGGCTGGTGATCCCGGCGGCGACAGCGGCGCCGCCGCCGTCCGGAGGTGCTGCCGCCGCCCGGTGGGTCGCCTCGCACGACGGGCCGCAGCCCTATCCCGGCGTCGCCGTCACGTGGGATGTCCCGATCCGGATGAGTGACGGAACGATTCTGCGCGCCAACGTGTACCGTCCCGCCGACAAGGCCGGGCGGGCGTCGGCCAGGCGCACTCCGGTGATCGTCAACATGACGCCGTACACCAAGCTGATCACCGCGGTCGGGTCCGCGGTGACCCAGCATCCGGTGCTCGGGCCGTTCCTGACCCAGCTGGTGTCGACCATCGCCCAGGTGTCCTCGCCGCTGCGCGACTTCGCCGACATCACCCAGCTCACCCAGGCGCTCCAGGACGGTGGCGCACGCACCTTCATGGTCGACTACGACCTCGTGCGCAGCGGCTACACGCAGGTCGTCGTCGACGTGCGGGGGACCGGTTTCTCGCAGGGCACGTGGAACGTCTTTCAGAACCGGGAACAGCAGGACACCACCGAGGTGATCGACTGGGCGGCGCGCCAACGGTTCTCCGATGGCAAGGTGGGCATGTCCGGGGTCTCGTACTCGGCGATCAACCAGATCCAGGCCGCCAACAAGAACCCGAAGGCGCTCAAGGCCATCTTCCCGGTGGAACCGGGCGGCGACCTCATCCGCGACATCGTCGCACCCGGCGGTGCTCTCGGCGCCGGCTTCCTGCCGATGTGGCTCACCTTGGTCAACACGACGAAGATGGTCCCCAACGTGGCGTCGATGCTGAACGGCACCTTCGACTGGAAGTGGTTGGCCGACCGCGTCTCCGACCCGTTCACGTTCTATCCGCAGCTCTTCGCGGCGCTCCTGACACCCGACATCGCGTCGGTTCCGCCGGAACTGCGCGAACTACTCACGACGACGGGCGAACCACGGCAGGCGTGGCTCGACCATGCCGAGCGGATCAGCACGCCGACGTTCATCTACGGCGGTTGGTTCGACCTCTTCACCAACAGCGAAGTCCGGATGTACAACAAGATCCCGTTGTCGCCGGGCCGCAAACAGCTCATCATGGGCGACGGGTATCACCTGACGATCGGCGGCGGGCAGGGTCATCGCGCCCAACCGCCGCGCCTCGATGTACTCCAGAAGGCCTGGTTCGACAAGTGGCTCAAGGGCATCGACAACGGCATCGACTCGTACGGGCCGGTCAACCTGAAGCAGGTCGGCGACTCGTGGATCACCGCGCAGCAGTTCCCCCGGGCCGGCATGACCCGGCAGCGGCTCTACCTCGGTGACCGCCCCAGCGGCACCGCCCCGTACGCGGTTCGCGATGGCAGCCTGACCACCGACGTGCCGGCGTCACGAGGCCGGATGACGATCTCGCCCGGAATCCTGACGCTGTGCTCGCGGGACTCCGCGCAGCAGATGGCTGGCGCGACCGCGTTCTTCCCGTTCTGCGCGAACGACGCCCGGATCGCGGAGCGCAACGCGTTGACGTTCACCACGGCACCGATGCGCACCACGCGTAGCGTGTCCGGTTACACGAATGTCCGGTTGAACACGGTGATGGACGCGACCGACGGCTACTGGACGGCGACGCTGAACGACGTTGCGCCCGACGGGACGTCGAAGGTCATCAGTTCGGGTCAGGTGATGGCGTCACTGCGCGACTACGACCGGTCGAAGTCGCAGTTCGCGCCCAACGGCGACGTCATCGATCCGTTCTACGACTTGACGCTGGCGTCCCGGCAGAGGGTGACCCCCGGCCGGCCGGTCTCCCTCGACATCGGGCTGCTGCCGACCGAGGCGCTGATCCGGCCCGGGCATCGGCTGCGGGTCGACGTGTTCGCGATGAACCTGCCGCGCGGCCTCCCGCTGCGCCCGTTGCTGAACGAGTCGAAACTGCGGCCCGAGCACATCCAGCTCGACCCGACCCGGCCGAGCTTCGTCAATCTGCCGCTGTCGGCGCCGGTGGGGTGATCACGGTCCTACTCGGTCCCGGTCCCCAACCCGGTCCCTGAGGAGCCTCCGAGCTTGCGAGGATGCGGTCCAACTCGGTCCCTGAGGAGCCTCCGAGCCTGCGAGGATGCGGTCCCCCTCGGTCCCTGAGGAGCCTCCGAGCTTGCGAGGACGCGGTCCAACTCGGTCCCTGAGGAGCCTCCGAGCTTGCGAGGATGCGGTCCCCCTCGGTCCCTGAGGAGCCTCCGAGCTTGCGAGGATGCGTCACGAAGGGCCGACGCGCGCGCCACACGCCGGCACCCACCCCGTCACTGCGTCTCGTGGTTATCCGGATAGGCGGTGACGGCCAGGAACCGGATCGGCAGCTGGACCAGGTCGTGGGGGCCGTGGATGCCCTCGCCGTCCAGCAGCAGGCAGTCGCCGGGGCTCAGGGTGTACTCGGCGGTGCCGTGGCCGTAGACCATGACGCCCTCGAGCATGTAGAGCAACTCGGTGCCCGGGTGTTGAAAGCGGGGAAACACCTCGCTGTCGTCGGTGAGGGTGACGAGTACGGGTTCCAGGCGCTTGTGTTGTCCGCGCAGGGTGCCGAGGAGTTCGTAGTGGTGGCCGACGCGGGTGCCACGGCCGACGATGACCGCACCCTTGCCTGCCTCGGTGTAGATGGATTCCCGCTCGACGTCGGCGCCGCGGAACAGCGAGGTGACCGGGACATCGAGACCCGCCGCGAGCCGGGCCAGAGTGGAGAGGCTGCACGACGTCTGGGCGTTCTCGATCTTGGACAGCATCGCCTTGGAGATCCCGACCTTGGCCGCCATGTCGGCCACCGACATCCCCGCATTGCGCCGCAGCAACCGGACCTGGTGGGCGATCGCGGCCTCGAGGTCTCCGCCGGTCGGGGGCTCGCCGATGACCTCACGCTGGATGGGTGCGGGGTCGCCGGTGTCGCGGACGGTTTTCGAAACGTCGGCACTCATGCGGGTAGTCTAGCGAACTTTAGTTTCCTCGCAGTGAACATTCGAGGGTCGAAGCTGATCACTGCGCGGCCGTTGCCGCGTCCGCCTCTCGGCCGTAGCGGGTGGCCAACCATGAGCAGAGGATGAGCTGGATCTGGTGGAAGATCATCAGGGGCAGCACGATCAGCCCGACCGTGGACCCGGCGAACAGCACGGTCGCCATCGGCAGACCGGTGGCGAGACTTTTCTTGGTGCCGCAGAACTGGATGGCGATGACGTCCTCGCGGTTGAACCCGAGCCGCCGGGGCACCCAGCGGGTGACCACGAGCATGAACACCACCAGGATCAGCGAAATCACTGCGACCGCGATGACCTGCCAGGCATCGACGATCGACCAGATGCCCTCACGCACGCCTTCGCTGAACGCCGAGTAGACCACCAGCACGATCGAACCGCGGTCGGCGAGCTTCGTCGCGCGGGCGTGCCGGCCGAAGAAACCACCGACCCAGGGCCGCGCGAGTTGGCCGATGATAAACGGGACGAGGATCTGCAGGACGATCTTCAGCACCGACGTCGCATCGATCTGCACGCCGTTCTCCGTGGTCATCAGGGCGACCACGAGCAGCGGCGTCAGCACGACGCCGATGATGTTGGATGCCGACGCACTGACGATCGCACCCGGCACGTTGCCGCGGGCGATCGAGGTGAAGGCGATCGAGGACTGCACCGTGGACGGCACCAGGCACAAGAACAGCAGGCCGGCGTACAGGTCGGCGCCGACGATCGGTTCGACGATCGGTTTGATCGCCAGCCCGATGATCGGGAACGCCACGAATGTGAACGACAGGATCGTCAGGTGCAGCCGCCAGTGCTTGAGGCCCTCGAGCGCCTCCCGCGGGTGCAGGCGGGTGCCGTACAGGAAGAACAGCAGCGCGATGGCGATGACGACGACCCAGTCGAGCACGTCGGCGGCATCACCGCGGGCGGGCAGGAATGCGGCGACGATGACCGCGGTCAGGATGGCAAGGATGAAGCCGTCGATCGGGGAGCGGTTGAGGAGGTCGCGAGCGACCTTCAGCGGTGACGACACAGAGGCTCAGGCCTGGGCCGATTCGGCCGAGCACACGCCACGGAGGGTGCATGCGCCGCAGCTCGAGGTCCCGCAGTCGGCGGCATGGTCGGCGTCGGTGGCCTTCGCTGCGGCGGTGTCGCCGGCGGGATCTGCCGCGCTCTCGTGTGAGGAACAGCACGCACAGCCGTCGTCCTCGGCGGGGACGGCTGCGGCGGCACGGACGCCGTAGGCGCTGACCAGGCCGACGACGAACACCGCGGCGACGAGCGCGACACCGGCGAACACCAGGGACCACAATCCGTCGATGCCCAGCGTCAGGATTCCGCCCAGGACCAGCAGGGCGGCAGCGGTCAGCAGACCGGGTGCGGCGACCCGGTTGGCGACGGTGAATGCCTGCTCAGAGCGCATGGACTCGTCGGCGCGGACACCGAGGAAACGGTTGCGGCGCAGTCGACCGGTGATGCCGAGCAGCCCGACCACCAGCCACATCGCAGCCAGCACGAAGACGATCACGGCGGCGACAACAGGCAGGACGTTCACATCGACAACCATACGACCGACCGTCGTAGCTGCAGAATTCACCGGTCGGCGCTCACTCGTGGCGACCACCCGTTGGCTCGTGGTTCACGCCACGATTTACGCTGGTCGGGTGACTTCAGCTGATTCTGCCCGTACCGCGACGGCCCCCGGCGCGGTCGGCGTGCCCGGCCACCGCTACACCGCCGAGCTCGCCGGTGAGATCGAAGCCCGGTGGCAGCGCAACTGGGCAGACCAGCACGCCTACGAGGCGCCCAACCCGGTCGGACCGCTGGCCGGCGACCTCTCTGCATTCGGCGGGGCAGGCGCCGACGCCGACGACAAGCTCTTCATCCAGGACATGTTCCCGTACCCGTCGGGCGCGGGACTGCATGTCGGACATCCCCTCGGCTTCATCGCCAGTGACGTCTTCGCCCGCTACCAGCGGATGACCGGCAAGAACGTTCTGCACACCATGGGCTTCGACTCCTTCGGTCTGCCCGCCGAGCAGTACGCGGTCCAGACCGGTACGCACCCGCGCACCACCACCGAGGCGAACATCGAGCGCTACCTCGGCCAGATCCGACGGCTCGGGCTGGGACACGACGAGCGGCGACGGGTCGCGACGACCGATGTCGAGTTCTATCGGTGGACGCAGTGGATCTTCCTGCAGATCTTCAATGCCTGGTACGACGCCGATCAGGGCAAGGCCCGTCCCGTCGCCGAGCTGATAGGCGAGTTCGACTCGGGCACGCGGACGCTCGACGGCGACGAGAAATTCGCCGGGCGCGACTGGTCGTCGCTGACCAGAACAGAACGCAACGCGGTGATCGACTCCCACCGGCTGGTGTATCAGAGCGACTCGCTGGTCAACTGGTGCCCGGGGCTGGGCACCGTGCTCGCCAACGAAGAGGTCACCACGGACGGCCGCAGCGATCGCGGCAACTTCCCGGTGTACCGCAAGCATCTGCGGCAGTGGATGATGCGCATCACCGCCTACTCCGACCGTCTGCTGGACGACCTGGATCTGTTGGACTGGCCGGACAAGGTCAAGACGATGCAGCGCAACTGGATCGGACGCTCGCGCGGCGCGCAGGTGGCCTTCCCGGTGCCGGGAGCGGGCCGAACAGACACGGCCGCGGGCGGACACGCCATCGAGGTCTTTACCACCCGACCCGACACCCTGTTCGGCGCCACCTACATGGTGTTGGCTCCCGAGCACGAGCTGGTCGACTCGCTCACGGCCGAGGCCTGGCCGGACGGTACCGACGATCGGTGGACCGGCGGCGCCGGGAGTCCGGCCGAGGCGATCAAGGTGTATCGCGCACAGATCGCGGCGAAGTCGGATCTGGAGCGGCAGGAGAACAAGGAGAAGACCGGTGTCTTCACCGGTTCCTTCGCCACCAATCCGGTGAACGGCGAGCAGATCCCGGTGTTCATCGCGGACTACGTGCTGATGGGCTACGGCACCGGCGCGATCATGGCGGTGCCCGCCCACGACCTGCGCGACTACGAGTTCGCGACCGTGTTCGGGCTGCCCATCCGCGAGGTGATCGGTTCCGAGCAGGGCATCGAGACCGAGGCCTACATCGGCGACGGTCCCGCGGTGAACTCCGGCTTCCTCGACGGTCTGGCGGTCGAGGAGGCCAAGGCCGCCATGATCGAGTGGCTCGAGGCCCAGGGAGCGGGCACCGGCACCATCCAGTACAAGCTGCGCGACTGGCTGTTCGCGCGTCAGCGATATTGGGGCGAACCGTTCCCGATCGTGTACGACGCCGACGGTGAGGCCCACGCTCTGCCGGAATCGATGTTGCCGGTGGAACTTCCGGAGGTCGACGATTACGCGCCGGTCTCCTTCGACCCGGAGGACGCGGACAGCGAGCCGTCGCCGCCGTTGGCGAAGGCCACCGACTGGATGACCGTCGAACTGGACCTGGGCGACGGGTTGCAGACCTACACCCGGGACGCCAACGTGATGCCGCAGTGGGCGGGCAGCTCGTGGTATCAGCTGCGCTACATCGACCCCACCAACTCGGACACGTTCTGCGCCAAGGAGAACGAGGCCTACTGGATGGGTCCGCGGCCGAAGCTGCACGGTCCGGACGATCCGGGTGGCCTCGACCTGTACATCGGCGGCGTCGAGCATGCGGTGCTGCACCTGCTGTACTCGCGCTTCTGGCACAAGGTGCTCTTCGACCTCGGCTATGTGACCAGCCGCGAGCCGTACCGAAAGCTGTTCAACCAGGGCATGATCCAGGCCTACGCGTATACCGACTCGCGGGGTGTCTATGTGCCGGCCGAGGGTGTCGAGGAGCGCGACGGCGGGTATTTCTACGACGGCGAGCCGGTCACCCAGGAATACGGGAAGATGGGCAAGTCGCTCAAGAACTCGGTGACGCCCGACGACATCTGCCGCGACTACGGGGCCGACACCCTGCGTGTCTACGAGATGTTCATGGGTCCGCTGGATCAGTCGCGCCCGTGGGCGACCAAGGACGTCGTCGGCTCCCAGCGGTTCCTGCAGCGGATCTGGCGCCTGGTGGTCGACGAGGAGACCGGGGCGTCCCGCTGCACCGACGCCGAGCTCGACGACGACACGAACCGCCTGTTGCACAAGACGATCGCCGGTGTCCGCGAGGACTATGCCGAGCTGCGCAACAACACCGCGGTGGCGAAGCTGACGGTGCTGACCAATCACCTGACCAAGAACTTCGAACGCTCGGGCGCACCCCGCGCGGCCGTGGAGCCGCTGGTCGTGATGCTGGCCCCGCTGGCGCCGCACATCGCCGAGGAATTGTGGCACCGGCTCGGCAAGCAGTCACTGCTGGCGCGCGGTCCGTTCCCGGAAGCCGACGCGAAGTGGCTCGTCGAGGACACCATCGAGATCCCGATCCAGGTGAAGGGCAAGGTGCGCAGCCGGATCGTCGTCGCCGCGGATGCCGACGAGGCGACCGTGCGCGCCGTCGCTCTGGCCGACGAGAAGATCGTGCCCCTGCTCGACGGTGAACCCCGCAAGGTGATCGTGGTGCCCGGGCGGATGGTCAACGTCGTCCCGTAGCGATCGGGACCGGGTCTCGGTACGCAGGCTCGCCCCGGGGGCTCGCTCGCTACTCGACGAGCGGGGGTGAATCCTGCCGAGCGTCCAGTGGTGGGTGACTCCCGCCTGGACTCGCTGATCTAGGTTCCGAGCTCCGGGCGAGGGGCCGTGTCGAGATCTACTTCGGCGGCAGCTTCCGGGCGTAGTCGGAGCCGATGGTGACCCATCGCTGCAGCTGGCGTTCGGTGCGGATGCCGTCGTCGGAGACGCGCAACCAGCCGCGGGCCTCGCGGCCCGACATGACCATGGGCGCGGTGTGGTCGAACTCGAGGAGCACCTCGGTCTGATCGGGCGGGACTCGCACCATGAGGCCGCCCTGCCCGCTGGCCGCGATGGCCATGTTGCCGTTGATGAGGAAGGCCAGACCCCCGAACATGGACTTCTCGTCCACACCGCACTCGGCTGCCAGCATGCCGCGAATCCGGTAGGCGAGATCGTCGTCGTAGGTCACCGGTTCAGGGTATGTCCTCAACGGGGGTTGGAAAAGAACTTACCGCTGAGTAAGGTAGGGTCATGGCGATCAACCTGGAGCTGCCGAAGAAGTTCGATTCGACCCTCGAGCGAACCCACCTGGCGGCCGAGCACATCTTCCGGCCGATCTCGCGCAAGTACGACAAGGCCGAGCACGAATACCCGGTGGAGCTCGACGAGCTGGGCAAGCTGGCCAAGAAGTCGCGTGACCAGGAACGATCCTCCGATACCGACGAGCCCGCCTCCGACGTCGTCAACGGTCCCAACATGCGCTCGCTCATCTCCGCGAGCGAGATGAGCTGGGGCGACGTCGGCCTCCTGCTCTCGATCCCCGGTCAGGGCCTGGGCAACGCCGCCATCTCCGCTGTCGCCAACGACGAACAGCTCGAGAAGTTCTCCGGTGTGTGGGCGGCGATGGCGATCACCGAACCCAGCTTCGGCTCCGACTCGGCAGCGGTGTCGACGACGGCTACCCGGGACGGCGACGACTACCTGATCAACGGCGAGAAGATCTTTGTCACCGCCGGCTCGCGGGCCGACCACGTCGTGGTGTGGGCCACCGTCGACCGTAGCGCCGGGCGGGCGGCGATCAAGAGCTTCGTGGTGCCGATGACCACCGAGGGTGTGACCGTCGCGCGGCTCGAGCACAAGCTCGGCATCAAGGCGTCGGACACCGCGGTCATCCGTTTCGAGAACGCCCGCGTGCCCGCCGACAACCTCCTCGGCTCGCCCGAGGTGGACACCCGCAAGGCGTTCGCCGGGGTCATGCAGACCTTCGACAACACGCGCCCGTTCGTCGCGGCCATGGCCATCGGACTCGGGCGGGCCGCGCTCGAGGAACTGCGGCGCATGCTCGAAGAAGCCGGACACACGATCGACTACGACAGGCCCGCCGCCGCCCAGCACGCGACGGTCTGCGAGTTCATCCGTCTCGAATCCGACTGGGAGGCATCGTGGTTGCACACGGTGCGGGCGGCATGGATGGCCGACAACAAAGAGCCGAACTCCAGCGAGGCGTCCATGTCGAAGGCCAAGGCCGGTCGCATGGTCACCGACGTCACCAACAAGGCCGTCGAAGTCGGTGCCACCGCAGGCTTCTCGGAGACCATGCTGCTGGAGAAGTGGGCGCGTGACGCCAAGATCCTCGACATCTTCGAGGGCACTCAGCAGATCCAGCAGCTCATCATCGCGCGGCGCGTGTTGGGGAAGTCGAGTGCGGATCTGAAGTAGATCAGTCCCGCTTCACCGCATAGCGCAGCAGGACGATGCCGCCCGGAAAGGTGCGATTCTCCACCAGTGACATGGAGATCCACGACGGCAGCGTCGGGAAGAACCGAAGGCCACCGCCCACGGCGGTGGGTGAGACCACCATCCGGAACTCGTCCACCAACCCGGCCTGCACGATCGGCGCGGCCAGTGTCGCGCCGGCCACCTCCATCTGGCCGTCCGTCTCGGCTTTCAGCTTCGTCACCACCTCGACCGGGTCGCCGCGTTCGAGGCGGGAGTTCCAGTCGACGGACTCCAGGGTCTGCGAGAACACGACCTTGGGCATGTCTCGCCAGACCTGTGCGAAGTCGACGATGATCGGGCCCGCGTCCGGGTCCTGGTCGGCGGTCGGCCAATACTCCGACATCAATTCGTAGAGTCGTCGCCCGTACAACGACAAGGCGGTGTTTCGCTCGAAGTCGTTCCAGTACTGGTGCAGCTCGTCGCTCGGTTCGGACCAGTCGAAGTTGCCTTGCGCGTCGGCGATGTACCCGTCCACCGACACGTTGAAGCCATAGATGAGTTTGCCCATGTAGGTCAGACTGCACCCGCGGGCAGAACTCATCGCGACTTTCAGCGGAACCGCCGCGCCACCCGCACATCGACGTCGTCGACCTCGGCTCCCGACGTTGTCCGCACATCGACGGTGACGGACTCCCCGGTGGCGTTGTCGCTCAACCGCAACGGCGCGCCGTCGGGCTGTAGGTAACGGTTGCCCCACTGCATCAGGCCGACGACCACGGGCATGAGATCGCGACCCATCTGGGTCAGCCGGTATTCATATCGAACCCGCTGGCCGGGCTCCTGGTAGGGCACCTTCTCGAATACGCCGGCCTCGGTCAGCTCTTTCAGTCGCGCCGATGCCACGGCGTCGGTGATGCCGACCCGTCGGGCGAACTGGTCGAACCGGGTCGCCCCGTAGAACGCCTCGCGCAGGATCAGGATCGCCGACCGCGTGCCGATGATGTCGAAGGCCTTCGCGATCGAGCATCCCGTTGCCTGCCAGGAGTCCCGGTCGGCCAACGCACCCGTCAACGTCATCATGTGAACCATCCTACATCTGACTTGACAGAACCATAGTCAGCGGCGTATCACGTGACTATGGCCGACAAAAGTCAGCCCTGACTTGGAGGTAGTTCCATGACGAATGCAGTCATCGTCGACGCGGTCCGCACGCCGATCGGAAAGGGTAAGGCCAGCGGCGCGCTGCATGACGTCCACGCCGTAGACCTGCTGGCGCACAGCCTGTCCGCCTTGGTCGACCGCACCGGAATCGATCCGGGGCTCATCGACGACGTCGTCACCGGTGTGGTCAGTCAGGTCGGGGAGCAGAGCTTCAACATCGCCCGCAGAGCGCTACTCGCGGCCGGGTATCCCGAGTCGGTCCCCGGCGTGTCTGTCGACCGCCAGTGCGGTAGCGGGCAGCAGGCCATCGCGTTTGCTGCGCAAGGCGTCCTCTCCGGGGCCTATGACGTGGTGGTGGCCGCCGGCGTGGAGTCGATGTCGCGCATACCCATGGGGTCGGCCGTCGCGGGTACCAGCGATCTCAACGGTGTCGCATTCGACGAACGCTATCCGGAGGGTCTTGTCGGACAGGGCATCTCCGCCGAGCTGATCGCGGCCAAGTGGGGCATCTCGCGCGCGGAGATCGACGAGTTCTCCCTGCGGTCGCATGACCGCGCGGCCGTCGCGACGAAGAACGGTCTGTTCGAGAACGAGATCGCGCCGATCGTGGGACTGACTGCCGATGAGGGCATCCGTGTGGGCAGCACCCTCGAGGACCTCGCCCGGCTGCGCCCCGCGTACTACGACGAGGCGATGGCGGCACGCTTCCCGCAGATCGGCTGGAACATCACCGCAGCCAACGCCAGCCAGATCAGCGACGGATCCGCCGCTCTGCTCATCATGTCGGAGGACAAGGCGCGTGAACTGGGTCTGCAGCCGCGGGCGCGGGTGCATTCGTTCGCGGTCGCGGGCGACGACCCGCTGCTGATGCTGACCGCGATCATCCCTGCCACACGCAAGATCCTCGCCCGCAGCGGACTCGATCTCGGCGACATCGGGCTGTTCGAGGTAAATGAGGCGTTCGCGCCCGTGGTGCTGGCGTGGGCCAAGGAACTGGGCGTCGACCTCGACCGCGTCAACGTCAACGGCGGCGCCATCGCCCTCGGCCACCCGCTCGGTGCCAGCGGCGCGCGGCTGGCGACGACCGCGGTCAACGCGCTCGAGCAGCGGGATGAGCGGTTCGCCCTGCAGACGATGTGCGAAGCCGGCGGTCTGGCCAACGCGACGATCTACGAGCGGGTCATCTACTGATAGGGCAGCCACGGTGTGGCTGCGTTTGGTCACAGCCACACCGTCGCCAACCATGCCGTCACCGCGGCGGCTGCGAGCAACACGACGTTCAGGCCGAGCACGTTGAGTTCGCCGCGGCGTACATGCAGGGTGATGCCGCCGACCTGTAGCAGGACCAGACAGATCGCTGCGGCAAGTCCGAGCCACGCGGCGATACCGGTCAACGGTGGCAAGATCAGGCCCACCGCGCCGGCCACCTCGAGCGCGCCGATCGCCCTGACCTGCTTCAGGGACATGGCGTCGACCCAGGACATCATCGGCCGCAACTGTTCCTTTGAACGCATCACCTTGATGCCGCCCGAATACAGGTAGAACAGGGACACGAGCCCACCCACAGTCCAGTACGCGATGATCATCGGAAACCTCCGGCTGTCGGGTTGCGTGTTGTGGGCACGTTGATTCTTCGACAGAATCAGAGGCCTTACAAAAGGCACACGCGTGTAATCGGTCCCAGTGGAGGTGCCATGTCCCGGTCCGACACGCTCTGCGTCATCATCGGCGATCAAGGCGCGGCGGTTCGCGGATTGATGGACCGAATCGCTGACAAATGGGCATTACTGATCCTTGCGACCCTCAACGACGGACAGCTGCGCTTCACCGAGCTCCACCGGCGCATACCCGGTATCTCGCAGCGCATGCTCTCGTTGAATCTGAAGAATCTCGAACGTGACGGTCTACTCACGCGCACGGCGCATCCCGAGGTCCCGCCGCGAGTCGAGTACGGGCTCACGGACCTCGCAGGTTCCCTGCTTCCGCATGCCGTGGGACTTGCCCAGTGGGCCCGCGACCACCGCTCCGACATAAAGGTGAGTCGGTCTACCTACGACCAGCGCTCCTGACTCGTAGACATTCGACAAGGGTGTACACGATCCGCGGTCGAGCCGTGCCCGACGCCGGACCGCGGATCTCCGATCCATTCGCCCTGTGGGAGTGCTACCGTCGTCGAAATAGAACACGTTCTACTTCGACGAAAGGCGCATGATGACGGTGGAGCAGGGAACCCTCAGCGAGAAGATCAACGCGACGGTCGACGCATACGTCGATCTCCTGAACTCGGGCACGGCCGAGCAGATCGCCGATCTGTACGCACCGGACGCGACCGTCGAGGATCCGATCGGCGCGGACCTGCGCACCACCCGTGAGCAGCTGATCGAGTTCTACTCGGTCATCACCGGGATGGACGAGCGTACGGCGACGCTCAAGTGGCGCAAGATCGCGGGCGATACCGCGGTCTTCGAGTTCACCCTGGTCACCGGGACGTCGGGGATGAAGTTCGAGATCGCCCCGATCGACATCATGGTGTTCAACGCCGACGGCAAGGTGTCGTCGATGCGTGCGGTGTGGGAGCAGTCGGACCTGAAGCAGCTGTAGCGCGTCAGCCGCGCCCCGTCGGCCGCAGCACGATCTCCTCGGGATGTGCGTCGGCCGACGTGGTGATGGCGTGCACCACGGCCGCGGCCACCGTCGACGTCTTCAGGAACTTGGACGGGTCGTACTCGTTGCCCTCGATCGCGACGAGGTCGCGCTGCATGTCGGTGTCGATGCGGCCGGGGAACACCGACGTCACACGTAGCGTGGGTTCCTCGGCACGCAGTGCGTCGGCAAGGGCGCGCAGGCCGAACTTGCTCGCCGCATAGGGAGCCCAGCGCGGATTCGCACGGCGGCCGGCGCCGGAGTTGATGAACACCACGTGCCCGTGCGCCTCGCGCAGTGCGGGGAGCAACAGTCGTGTCAGTTCGGCCGCCGCCACGAGATTGACCTCGAGGACCTGATGCCATTCCTCGACCGGGGTGTCGGCGATCGTCTCGAGGCTGCTCCCGACGCCGGCGTTGTGTACCAGGACGTCGAGCGAGGAGATGGCCTCGACCGCCGCCTCCACCTCCTCATAGTCGGTGAGCTCGACTCCGAATGTGCTGGCACCGTCGAGCTCGGTGGCCAGTGCGTCCAGTTCGGCCGACGGGCGACCGCCGAGCAGCAGGTCATGGGTTCCGGCGAGTTGGCGGGCGATCTCCGCGCCGAGGCCGCGGCTGGCCCCGGTTATCAAAGCAGTCGACACACCGCCAGGCTACAAGGGCGTCATCCGCGCACACTCGGTGCGCGACGACGTCGTCAGCAGGGCAGAATCGACGCGTGGCACGGTATGGATTCACCCCGACGCAGTTGTCAGCCCGAGCGGCGTACCTGCTGCGCGGCAATGACCTGGGCACGATGACCAGCGCCGCACCCAAGCTGTACCCCCACATGTGGAGCTGGGACGCCGCGTTCGTGACCGTCGGGCTGGCGCCGCTGTCGGTGGAGCGGGCGGTCATCGAGATGGATACGCTGCTGTCGGCGCAGTGGGCGAACGGCATGATCCCGCACATCGTGTTCGCCAACGGTCGCGACGGCTACTTCCCGGGTCCGGCGCGATGGGAATGTGCGCGGCTGGCCAATTGCGCCCCGGATGCCCCGGACACCTCCGGCATCACCCAGCCCCCGGTGCATGCGATCGCGGTCCAGCGCATCCTCGACCATTCCCGCCGTCACGGGCGCACGACGCGAGCGGTCGCCAACGAGTTCATCGACCGGCGATGGGCGTCGCTGGTGCGGTGGCATCGATGGCTCGCGCACGCCCGCGACCCGCACGGCAACGGCCGCGTCACCATCTTCCACGGCTGGGAATCCGGGATGGACAACTCGCCGCGCTGGGACCGCCCGTACGCGAATGTGGTGCCCGGCGCCGATCTGCCGTCCTACGTCCGCGCCGACCTCGATCACGTCGGCGGCGATCTGTCGATGCGGCCGTCGAACCTCGAATACGACCGGTACCTGTGGCTCGTCGAACAGATGAAGCGGGCCAACTACGACGACGATCTGTTGCCGAAGGTGATGGACTTCGCGGTCGAGGACGTCTTCGTCAGCGCGATCTTCGCCGTCGCGTGCGATGTGCTCGCCACCATCGGCGAGGACTACTCGAAGCCTCGTTCCGATGTGCGTGACCTCCGTGCGTGGGCGGATCGCTTC
This sequence comes from Gordonia sp. LMA484, assembly GCF_058129505.1. Classification (NCBI taxonomy): domain Bacteria; kingdom Bacillati; phylum Actinomycetota; class Actinomycetes; order Mycobacteriales; family Gordoniaceae; genus Gordonia; species Gordonia sp. LMA484. Next base: position 5,553,963 of record NZ_CM176700.1, on the reverse strand, counting down.
CGCGCCGGCGTGGTGGCCTCGGCGAACGAACGCAACGGTGCGGCACGGGATTACGACCTACGGACGGATTCCTGGATCAACACCGAGACCATCGCGGTCTTCGCGCCGCTGATCTGCGGTGGGCTCTCCCGGGAACGTGAACGCGCGCTGCTGCGGCTGTTCGACGGCCCACGCTTCTGCGGTCATCCCGACCTGCGCTACGCGGTTCCGCCGTCGACGTCGCCGATCTCCATGGACTTCCGTCCGCGCGAGTACTGGCGCGGGCCGGTGTGGCCGGTGATGACGTGGCTGTTCAGCTGGGCGTTCGCGCGCCGCGGCTGGACCGAACGGTCCGCGCGGCTGCGTGAGGAAGGGCTACGGCAGGCCACCGACGGTGCCTTCGCGGAGTACTACGAACCGTTCACCGGCGAACCGCTGGGCAGCATGCAGCAGAGCTGGACCGCGGCATCGGTGCTGGACTGGCTGGACTGACTCGGGTTGGACTGACTCAGGCGGGACTGACTCAGGTTGGACTGACTCAGGCGGCCCGGCGCCACTCGCTCGGGCTCTGTCCGAATCGCTGCCGGAACCACCGGGAGAAGTTGCCGGGGGAGGAGAACCCGAGGAGGTCGGCGATCTCGGTCAGCGAATGGCGATCGCTGCCGACCATGTGACGGGCCAAGCCCACCCGGGTCGAGTCGAGGACCGACGAGAACGTCTCGCCCTCGGCACGCAGCCGTCGGTGGACGGTGCGGCGATCCACGCCGAGACTTCGGGCGACCTGATCGACCGAGCAGCGTCCCGTCGGTAGCAGTAGTTCGATGAGTTCACGCACCCGATACGCGGTGTCGGGCTCGGGGGAGGCTGCGAAGTCGTCGAGGAGTTCCTGCGTGTAACGGTGCAGCTCCGGATCCGCCATCGCGTTGGGGGTATCGAGATCCTTTGTGTACAAGGTGATCCCGTTGAAGTCCTGATCGAACCGGACAGTGGTGCCGAAGAACTGATCGTGCGCGCGGGGATCGTCGGGCGCAGTGTGGGTGAACGCGACGCCCAGCGGACGCCACTGCGGGGAGATGAATCCCTGCAGCAGCCCGAACAGGACGGCGACGGCGAGCTCCACCGATTGCCGGACGTCACCGCTACCGCCGACATCGACGGTGGTGGCGAGTGTGGCGACACCGCCCACCTCGCTCAGGCGCGTCCGCAGCGCCTCGTTGTACATGTGCTGATGCCTGATCAACACCCGCAGCGCACTCCGTACATCGGGCTCCTCGCGGATGACGAGGCTCAACGGACCCAGGTTGCCGAGGCGGCGATACCGGGCCAGCGCGAGACCGAAGTCGGCACGGCCCGAGGCGGCGGCGGATCGTTCGAGTAGTTCGGCGATCGCCTCGGCGGGCACCCACCGATCTTGCAACGCGAGACTCGCGGGGTCGAGTCCGACGTCCCGCACGAGCTGTGCCGGATCGAGACCCAACGAGTGCCCGAGTTCCACGTAGTTGTTCAGTGCGGCGTAGCGGGCGAGGGGTTTCACACCGCCAGTGTATGTCCCGAAATGCACAGCGGGGTGTCCCTTGAGGAAAAGCAATGGCGGTCGAACTCTCGTAATGTTGTCTCCATCACAGTGAGCGGTCGGACGAAATGGCCGCCACATCAGATGGGCCCCGATCAAGGCGTTCCAACCAGACGCGTTCGAACGACGAGGGCCGAGAGGAGAAGAGAAAACATGGCGAAGGCCGTACGCTTCCACGAGGTCGGCGGACCCGACGTATTGCGCTGGGAGACAGTCGAGGTCGGAACACCGGGCCCCGGTGAGGTCCGCATCGCCCACGAGGCGGTGGGCCTGAACTTCGCCGATACCTACTTCCGTACCGGGCTGTACCCGGCGCCGCTGCCGGCCGGAATGGGTGTGGAGGCCGCCGGCGTGGTGCAGGAGGTCGGTTCGGGAGTCACGTCGGTGTCCGCCGGCGATCGGGTCACCTACACCGGAAGCCCCCTCGGGGCCTACAGCACCGAGCGAGTCATGCCGGCCGAGCATCTGATCCCGTTGCCCGACGACGTCGCTTTCGACACCGCCGCGGCGATGACCATGCGCGGACTGACCACCGGGTACCTGCTGCGCCGCATCTGGCCGCTGGCCGCCGGTGACACGGTGCTGCTGCACGCCGCTGCCGGCGGAGTCGGACTGATCTTCACCCAGTGGGCGAAACTGTTGGGGCTGAGGGTGATCGGGACCGTCTCCAGCGAGGAGAAAGCTGCCGTTGCCCGCGAGCACGGGTGCGACGAGACCATCATCTACACCCGCGAGGACGTCGCCGGCCGGGTCCGGGAGCTGACCGACGGTGCCGGTGTCCCGGTCGTGTTCGACAGTATCGGCGCCACCACCTTCGAGTCATCCCTCAAATCGGTTGCGCGACGCGGACTCCTCGTCTGCTTCGGCACCGCATCGGGCCCGATCCCGCCGATCGACGCGATGCAGCTGGCCGTCAACGGCTCGGTGTTCGTCACCCGGCCGGCGCTCGCCGACTACATCGCCGATCCGGCCGAGCGGGCCGCACTCGCCGGCGAACTGTTCTCCCATGTCGGCGCCGGACGAATCACCATCGACATCAACCAGCGCTACGACCTCGCCGACGCCGTGACCGCACATCGCGATCTGGAAGCCGGCCGCAGTGTCGGGTCGTCGGTCTTCACCCTCTGAAACTCACCAGCCAATTCGCCTGAACCGAAAGGACGAATCATGACAACCGCACTCCGTGAGTCGGTCGAGACCCCGTTTCGGGTCCAACCGCTCACCTGCTCCCTCGGGGCGGAGGTGTTCGACATCGACCTCGGCGAGGTCTCCCGCGACGACACCCAATTCGACCGGCTCCGCTCGCTGCTGCTCGAACACAAGGTGCTCTTCTTCCGCGACCAGGACATCACCCGCGCCGAGCATGTCGCACTCGCCGAGCGGTTCGGGCCGCTCGAGGATCATCCGGTCCTGGGCAGCGACCCCGACCATCCCGGTCTGGTTCGCATCTACAAGGACCTCGACAGTCCGCCAGAGCATTTCGAGAACGCCTTCCACTGCGACGCCACCTGGCGGGAGAACCCGCCGTTCGGATCGGTGTTGCGCTGTGTCGAGGCGCCGCCGGTCGGTGGCGACACGATCTGGGTCAACATGGTGGAGGCCTACCGCCGGTTGCCGGCGGCGGTGAAGCACCAGATCGCCGGGTTGCGTGCACGGCACAGCATCGAGGCCAGCTTCGGCGCCCGGATGCCGATCGAGCAGCGACACGCGCTGCACAGCCGATTCCCGGACGCCGAACACCCGGTCGTCCGTACGCATCCGGAGACCGGCGACCCGATTCTGTTCGTCAACTCGTTCACGACGCATCTGGTCAACTACCACACCTCCGACCACGTTCGCTTCGGCATCGACTACGCCCCCGGGGCGGGAAATCTGTTGCAGTACCTGATGAGTCAGGCAACGATCCCGGAATACCAGGTGCGCTGGCGCTGGACCGAGAACAGCATCGCCATCTGGGACAACCGCTGCACCCAGCACTACGCCGTCCAGGACTACTGGCCGGCCGTCCGCAAGATGGAACGCGCCGGGATCGTCGGCGACCGACCGTTCTGACACGTCCTCCCCAAACCCCAAACAACCACCTCCACAACCTGATCCAAGGAGAAACCAATGCATTTCCACGACGACGCCCTCTTCCCCGAAACCCAGGAGAAGCTGGTCATCACCGCAGCGCCCTACGGCCCGGAATGGGAACTCGACGACTTCCGTGAGGATCTGCCGCTGACCATGGATGAGCACGTCCAGAAGGCGGTCGACTGCTACGAGGCCGGCGCCACAGTGCTGCACATCCACGTACGTGAGCTCGACGGCAAGGGCAGCAAGCGGATGTCGAAGTTCAACGAGTTGCTGGGCGGACTGCGCGAAGCGGTGCCGGACATGATCCTGCAGGTCGGCGGATCGATCTCGTTCGCCCCCGAAGGTGATGGCGCGGACGCCAAGTGGCTCTCCGACGACACCCGCCACATGCTGGCCGAGCTCGACCCGGCGCCCGACCAGGTCACCATCGCCATCAACACCAGCCAGATGAACATCATGGAATTGATGACCGACGACGACATCGCCGGCACCTCGCTGCAGCGGCCGGAACTGTCGGCCACCTACCGCGAGATGACGGTGCCGGCCGGACCGGAATGGGTCGAGGAGCACCTGCGCCGCCTGCAGGCCGCGGGCATCCAGCCGCACTTCCAGCTGTCCAGCATCCCGCAGCTGGAAACCGTCGAACGCCTCATCCGCCGTGGCGTCTACACCGGTCCGCTGAATCTCACCTGGGTCGGCATCGGCGGCGGCTTCGACGGCCCGAATCCGTACAACATCATGAACTTCATCCAGCGGGTCCCCGACGGTGCCTGCCTGACGCTGGAGACGCTGATGCGGTCGGTGCTCCCGGTCAACACCATGGCCATGGCGATGGGCCTGCACACCCGGTGCGGCAACGAGGACACCATCTGGGGCCGCGTCGGCCAGAAGTTCACCTCGGTCGAGCAGATCCAGCAGCTGGTCCGCATCGCCGGTGAACTCGGACGCGAGGTGGCCACCGGCAAGGAGGCCCGCGAGATCTACCGCATCGGCGACACCTACCGCGACGCCGACGAGACGTTGGCCAAGCTCGGCTACGCCCCCAACCGCCGCCCCGGCCAGGTCGGCTTCACCCAGCACGGCTGACCCGGCCTCTCTCCCAGCCCACCCCAGGAGCACCCCATGACCACCCCCGCCACCGTCACCGACCAGGTCGACGACGCCACCCCGGCGCCGGCCTCGTCCCGATCCCGGAAGTACCCGTGGATCGTCTTCGCGCTCACGTTCGGACTGTTGCTGTCGGACTACATGTCCCGGCAGGTGCTCAGCGCCGTCTTCCCGTTTCTCAAAGAGACATGGTCCCTCGCGGATTCCCAACTCGCATCGCTGACCAGCATCGTCGCCCTCATGGTGGGTCTATTGACCTTGCCGTTGTCGCTGCTGGCCGACCGATGGGGTCGGGTCCGGAGCCTGGTGGTGATGGCAGCGTTGTGGTCGGTGGCCACGGTGCTCTGTGCGGTCGCCGCCAACTACGAGCAGATGCTGGGTGCACGGTTCCTCGTCGGGGTCGGTGAGGCCGCGTACGGCAGTGTCGGTATCGCGGTGGTGCTCAGCGTGTTCGCGCCGCGTGTGCACGCCACGCTCAGCGGTTCGTTCATGGCCGGCGGCTCGTTCGGCTCCGTGCTCGGCGTCGCGCTCGGCGGAGTGATCGCCGTTCACCTGGGCTGGCGCTGGTCGTTCATGGCGATGGCCATCCTGGGACTGATCCTGGTGGCGCTCTTCCGTGCACTGGTCACCGAAGACAAACTGGCTCGCCATGCCGCCGACGACCCGGTGGCCGGGACGTCCGCGGCACCGCCCAAGGGCTTCCGTGCACCTGTGTCCAGCCTGTTCACCAATCCCGCCGTGCTGTGCGCCTACATCGGCGGCGGTCTGCAGATGTTCACGGCCGCAATCCTGCTGGCCTGGATGCCGAGCTTCTTCAATCGGTACTACGGTCTCGCGCCGGACAAGGCCGGAGTCGCGGCCGCGGCGGTGATCCTGCTGATCGGCAGCGGCATGATCGTCTGCGGCATCGTGACCGATCGGATCGGCCGCGATGACATCACCCGCAAATGGTTCGCCGCCATCGGCTTCTGCACCATCTCACTGATCTGTCTCACCGTCGGTTTCGGTATGGCCAGCGGTACAGCGCAACTCGTGTTCGTCGGCATCGGAGCGTTCTTCTCCGCCGGATCGTCGGGGCCAACCGCGGCGATGGTCGCCAACCTGACCCACTCTTCGGTGCGGGCCTCGGCAATGGGCACGCTGACCGTCGCGAACAATCTGCTCGGACTCGCGCTGGGCCCGTTCATCGTCGGCGTCCTCGCCGATCGCCTCGGATTGATCGGGGCGCTGCAAGTGGCTCCGTTCGTCTACGTCATCGCGATCGCCGCGCTCGTCCTCGGACGACGACTGCATCCGCTGGGCCTGCGGAAGCTCGCAGCAATCGGCGGTGCCGCGTGAACGCGAAGCAGCCGACCGTGGTCATCGTGCCGGGACTGCGTGACCATGTCGCCGATCACTGGCAGACGCACCTCGCCGCCGAGCTCGACGACGTGCTGACCGTACCGCCGCTGGAGCGTGACAAGCTCAGCCGCGCCGCACGTGTGACTGCGCTCGACGACGTCCTCCAGCAGGTCGATGGGCCGGTGTTGCTCGTGGCACACAGCGCCGGCGTGCTGACCACCGTCCATTGGGCCCAACGACCCAGCCGACGCATCCAGGGGGCACTGCTCGTGACCCCCGCTGACCTGGAACTCCCACTGCCCGAGGGCTATCCGACACTCGCCGACATCGAACTCGGTGGATGGCCACCGATCCCGCGTCGGCGGCTACCGTTCCCGAGCATCGTGGCCGCGAGCCGCAACGACGCACTCGGCGGATACCGGCGGGTCACCGGCATGGCCGAGACCTGGGGGAGCAGGCTGGTCGACCTCGGGAAGGTGGGCCACCTCAACCCAGCAGCCGGCTACGGTCGCTGGCCACGTGCGGTGGAGTTGGTACAGGAATTGATCGAGCACAGCACGGCCGAAGTTCCTGCGTGACATGGCGGAGCCGGGCATCGTCGAGCAAATGAAGGCCGATGGCACGTGGAACGAGCTGTGGACAGGATTGGACGAACTCGATCCCGAGTGGACCGAGAACTACATGACGTCGGTGATGGAGCCCTACGAGAGCGGGGTGCTGTCGCCCCGGGAGGTTCAGTTGCTCTGCATCGCCGTCGACGCCGCGTGCACCCACCTGTACGCGCCGGGCCTGCGTCGCCACATCCGGGCCGCGCTCGATCTCGGCGTCACCCGGCGGGAGGTTTTGGAGGTGCTGAAGTTGGCGACCACGGTCGGCATCCATTCGCTCAACGTCGGACTGCCGATCCTTCTCGACGAGAGCGAGTAGGCAGCGGGAGGCCACGATCAGTAGTCCTACTGATCGTCGGCCTCGCGTCGTCGGCGGTTGCGCATCCGTTCTTGTCGTCTGCGGTTGTGTTTGGCTGCCAGTCGGGTGATCGGTCGGGTGGGTGGGGTCGGTGGTGGGGTCGGGGCGTCCGCCGATACGGCGGGTGCGGGTGGGTCCGGGGGTTGGATGCGGACACGCCGAAGCCCGGGGAACAACGGTTCCATGGTGTTGGGGTCGCCCGCGATGATCAGGCCTTCGGGGGTGGTGAACTCGGTGCGTAACCGGCCACACCGGTCGCGGTACTGGTCATCGACCCAGGTGCCGAACGTTTTGATGAGGTGGAAGAACCGGTCTTTGATGTTCAGATTCTCCGGCACCGTTTGCCCACCCGCGGCGGGGTGGGTGTGGTCGTATTCGGCGACATGCTCCACATCAGCCCCCGGAGCGAAGGAGGGGGTGTCGTTGCCGGGCACCACACTGTAGCCATCCCGAATCCGGATGTAGGTATCCAGCGCGGTCGAGGGCCGGTAGGGGTTCGACGGTAGATGTGCGGGCAGGGTGTAGGTGCCGTCCGGATTCTGCGGGGTGCCCGTGGGCACCAGAGGTTTGACGATCGCGTCCGGGCGGGCCGCCAACTCGCGGACGTGCTCATCAGAGATGACTCCGTGCCCGGCCATCCACCCGGCATGCGCGGCGTCACCGGTCAGGGTGGATTCGTCGCAGACGACGTGGATGACGATCTTGGCATCCACCGGCGGCACCGTGGCAGGCTCCGGGATCTGGGCGGCACAGTCCTCGCGCCCACACCGGCACTCGAACCGGGTTCCGGACAGCAACGCGAACATCGCATCCGACGCGCGTTGCTGCGTGGTGCGCGGATCGTGCGCACAGGCGGCCGCAGCCAACGCGGTGACCGCGGCGGCGGCGGCAATCCGCACATTCTCCGCCGCCATCGAGGCGGTGATCTGGCCCATGCCGTCGGGTTGCGGGGTGGTCCACATACGCCGCTGGGCCAGGGCGCGGCGGCGGTGTTCGCGCACCGCGTCGGGGTCGTGGCGAAACACGATCCGATCGACCATGTCGCGCAGCCGTTCGGCCGACCACGCCCCGCGGTGCAGGTCGAGTTCGGCGGCGATCTCGGCATCCACGTCGGGCATGGCGTTCTGCCCGGTGAGGAGGTCGGTGCGGGCGATGATCGAGGCCACCCGCGCCGGCGAGATCTGGCCCTGGCGCAGCCGTTCGGCCACCTGGGGGAGCCGATCACGCAGGGCCAGTGCCTCACGCACCAGCTGTTCGGCTGTCGTCTGGGAGATGCTCAACGCCAACGCGATCCGGGCGGCGCAGTCGGCGAACCCGTCGACCACCAACAGATCGTCGGGGCGCGGCTGTTCACCGACCACACGCTGGTGTAGTTCGGCGGCCAGCTGATAGTTGTGCCAGGCCAGATACGCGACACCGCGCTGGGTGGCGGCCATCGACCCGAGCAGCTCGTTGGTGTCGGCGTCGCCGATCTGGTCGGCGTGCAGACCGCCGGTGAAGATCGGCGCCAGGTCGGGCCAGGGGGAGGCCTCACCCCACCACGACGACAACGCCCACTCCGAACCCGAACCCGAACCCGACACCGCACAACACCTTTCAGAGAGATGGACACGGCGAAACCACACGTCCCACATATCTCTGAAAAGTGACCGACCCCTACAGGGCCGATCCGGCATCACATCACTGCTTCGATTTCGCTGACACCCAATCTACGACACCGGTCCGACAAAAATGATCGACGCAGCTCAGGAGGGTCGGAGGGTTCAGTACTCCTCGGCCCCGATCAGCGCGGCCTGCTCGTCGACCTCATGGCTGTCGGCGGCTTGGCTGCGGACGAAGCTGACGGCCGCGACAGCGACCACACAGTAGGCGGCGGCGAACCAGAACGGCGCGGCGACCGAACCGAACCAGTCGGCGAGGTGGGCGACGAGCACCGCGGACACGGCCGCACCGCCCCAGCGCAGGAAGCTGTAGCCGGCGCTCGACACGGAGCGTGGGGTCGAGGCGTCGCCCGACGACATCGCGACGCCGGTGAAGAGTGTGTTGAGCACACCGGACGGCAAGCCGGACAGGATCACGGCCAGCCCGATCAACCAGACGTGGCCGGCGAGAACGCCGATCGCGGCCAGCGACATCACGACCGCATAGACCGCGATCGCCGACATCACGCCGCCCTTCTGCCCGATCCGGTCGGCGAGTCGAGGTGCGATGAACACCCCGGCGAGTGCGGTCAACAGGCCCCAGCCGAAGAAGACGAGGCCGGCGTAGATCGGCCGCAGACCCATGGCGATCGGCGCCCAGGCGATGACGGTGAACAGGGCTCCCGTGTAAAACGCCGAACCGATGGAGGTGATCAGCAGGGTGCGGTTACGTAAAGCCTTGAGCGGGTCGACGATCCGTACGGGGACGCGGTTGGTCCGTGGTCCATCCGACGGGAGCATCACGGCACACAGGATGGCGCCGATGAGCATGAGGATCGCCGTGCCTGCGAACGGTGCACGCCAACTCCATTCGCCCAGTACGGTTCCCAGCAGCGGGCCGACGGCGAGGCCGACGCCCAGGGCCGCCTCGTAGAGCATGATGGCGCCGTGCTGGCTGCCCTTGGCCGCCGACACGATGAAGGCGAGAGCGGTCGCGATGAACAACGCGTTGCCCAGGCCCCACAGCACCCGGTAGATGATGAGCTGATCGATGCCGCTCGCGAAGGCCGAGACACAAGCGGCGATCACGATGAACGTCAGACCGACGCTCAGAGTCCGCTTGGGCCCGAATCGATAAGCGGCCCAACCGGTCAGCAGCATGGCCACGCACTGGACGCCGACATAGACACCGAACAGCAGGGTCAGCTTCTCCGGCGGCGCATTGAGCGCTTCAGCGATGGAGTTGAGGATCGGGTCGACGAGACCGATTCCCATGAAGGCGATGACAGCGGCGAACGCGGTCACCCAGACCGTGCGCGGTTGCTGACGAAAGGTCTCCATCAGGGAGGGCTCGTGGTGTTCGGCCGGTGGTGTCGGTGACACCCACGGTTGTCGATGACTGTCATGTGTTCCTCTGGATCATTCGGTCGATGTCGTCGCTCCGGCGTGTGCCGGGAGGGCATCGAGTTGTTCGCGGAGTGCTGCCAGCGCGGGGGCGGCGGCGGCCAGCGCCGCGCGGTCGGCGTCGCTGAGCTCGGCGAGGGCAGCGGTCAGGATGCTGTCGCGACGTCCGCGCACCTGGTCGAGAACAGCGCGGCCATGGTCGGTCAGATCGACGATGACGGCGCGGCGGTCGGCGGGGTCGGGACGACGTTCGACGAGTCCGTTGCGGGTGAGACCGTCGATCAGCGCGGTGGCGGTCGGCATGCGGATCGACTCGCGTTCGGCGAGTGCTCCCATGCGCATCGGTCCGTCGTCGAGCAGAACGGACAGCGCGGACGCCTGCGCGGCGGAATACTCCTGGATGGGAGTGCGACGTCGCAGGGACAGGTAGAGCCTGGTCACTGTCGGTCGCAGTGCGACCGCCAACGCGGAGACCTCGGAATCAGACACATTCGCAAGCCTAATACTTAGGCTCTCGAAATAAAAGCGACGACTACTGTGAAGTGCATGACAGGTCCGAAGAAGCGGTTCTCCGAGCTCCCGCCCCGTTCGCGCGCGTTGATCATCGTCGGCGCAATCGTGCAGTTCGCCCTGCAGGGCGCGGCCCTGCGCGATCTCAAGCGTCGCCCGGCAGCGCAGGTCAAGGGCCCGAAACCGCTGTGGGTGGGCCTGAGCTTCGTGAACTACTTCGGGCCGATCGCTTACTTCGTCATCGGGCGCAAGGGCGACTGAGCCAAGTCTGACCGAGGGTTGCCCTTCGTGACGCATCCTCGCAGGCTCGGAGGCTCCTCAGGGATCGGGTGGTGACGCATCCTCGCAGGCTCGGAGGCTCCTCAGGGACCGGGTGGTGACGCACGGTGGTTCAGGCTCCGGTCACACCCCGATCGGGGTGCCGCCGTCGCGCCACACCGCCACCACTGCGGGACGTGGCTGCGTGGTGCCGCCGTCCGGCCAATGCGACCCCGGGTTGTCTGCGGAATGGTCGTCGAGTTCGCCGGGATGCTGCACGCAGACCATCACGCGATCCTGATCGACGATCGGGCCGCAGGTCTCCGCGCCGATCGGCACGGTGAGGAACTGCTTGGTCATGCCACGCTGCTCACCGTCGAGCGCCACCGCGAAGAGGCCGTCGTTCGTGTCGAGCGCATTGCCGTCGGTGGAGATCCAGAGGTTGCCGTGCGGATCGAAAGCGACGTTGTCGGGGCAGGAGATCGGGCTGACCTTCGTCTTGTCGAACCCACCGAAATACGTGTCCGCCTCGGCCGGGTCGCCGCACACCAGCAGTAGGTCCCAGGTGAAGTCGGTGCCGGCGTGGTTGTCGGTGATCTCGATGATCTGGCCGTTCTTGTTCTCGTTGCGAGGGTTGGCCGAGTCGGCGGCGGCCTCGCCGTCGGTGCCGCGCTTGGAGTTGTTGGTCAGCGCGCAATAGACCTTGCCGGTCCGGGGGTGCGGTTCGATGTCCTCGGGGCGGTCCATCTTGGTGGCACCGGCCTTGTCGGCAGCCATCCGGGTGAAGACGGCCACCTCGGTGGGGCTCATGCCGGCGACATGCGAACGTGCCGAACCGTCGGCGTTGACGGTCAGCAACGGATGCCACGTGCCACTGCCCGCGAAGGAGCCGCTGGATGGGAGGCTCCCGCTGCCGTCGATGGCGGCCGGGTCGTTGCCGGTGAACGACGCCACGTACAACGTTCCCTCGTCGAGGATGCCGAGGTTGTGCGACCGTGCCGCCGCAGACAGGCCGGTCTTCATCTTCCGACCGGAGACGAACTTGTAGATGTACTCGAACCTCTCGTCGTCGCCGCTGTAGGCGACCACCGTGCCTTCCTCGGGCCCGGAGCCCACGACGTGGATCGTCGCCGATTCGTGCTTGAGACGGCCCAGCGCGCTGTGCTTCACCGGCGTCGAGGCGGGGTCGTGGGGATCGACCTCGACAACGTAGCCGAAGCGGTTGGCCTCATTGGGTTCCTGGGCGAGATCGAACCGGCTGTCGAAACGACCCCACTGGTGGTAGTCGGCGTCGTCGGTGAAGGAGTAGCGGTCGAGGCGCTCCTTGGTGGTGGCATCGGTCACCGCGGAGACGTTGCTGAAATAGTTGTTGAAGTTCTCCTCGCCCGAGAGCATGGTGCCCCACGGAGTGAGTCCGCCCGAGCAGTTGGCGATGGTGCCGAGGACCGTCGTACCGGTGGGATCCGCGGCTGTCCGCGTGTACTCGCTGCCGGCGGCCGGGCCGGTCAGTCGGATCGGCGTCGTCGCCGTGATACGCCGATTGCGTTGTCCGACAACCGGAGTCAATGCTCCGCCGCCTGGCGTGGCGGCGACCTCGACCACCGTGATGCCGTGCGCGGCCATCGAGGTGCGGGCCTGCTGTTCGGTGGGTTCGCCCGTGTAGCCGGGGAACATGAATTCCTCGGTCGTGTATTCCTGGTTGCAGACGAGGTAGTGGTGTCCCGAGACGCCGTCGACGGGGATCAGGCCGGCGAAGTCGTTGTTGTAGCCGAACTGCATCGCCTGGGCCTCGGGCGTCTGGTTCGCGACGTCGAACGCGGGCGCGCCGGGGAGCACCGGGTCGCCCCAGGCGATGACGACCTGCTGTCGGTACCCGTCGGGAATAATCAGGGCATCCTTGGTGTTCGGTTGCACCGGTGTGAAATTCATTCCCGGCGGTGCGGTCGTGTCTGCCGGCGACGACGAGGTCGGCGAGGTGTCCGACGAGTCGCCTGCACCACATGCGGCGAGCACGGATGTGGCGCCGACAGCGACGGCCGCACCGGCCGACGATCGCAGCACTGCTCGACGAGATGCGCTGGCGCGCAGCATGTCCCGAAAGTATGGATTGTCGCTGGTGTTGCCAGGCTGATGCCAGCACGCCTCGCCGCATTTGTAGCGACAGGTGGCCCGCGCACGCGCGGAGCGGCCGACCTGTTCCCCTGATGATGCGAACAACTGCAACGGAATACGCACGATAGAGCCTTCCCGGGCGCTTTCTGTAGGCTGGACGAGACTGCCCGAACGTTAGGTATGCGAGTGAAACGCACGGGCAGGTGCGCATGAACCTGAAGCAAACAGGGCGTGGCGGGAGACCGCCGCACCCCGGGTTCAACCAAGCGCAATCAGGAAACACCGACCGTCAACGGAAAGGACGGTGTTCTGTGAGTACATATATGACGGCCAATCCCACCACCGGCACGACCGAACGCGAATTCGCGGGCCTGCCCGACAACGAGGTCCACGCCGTCGCGGAACGTTCGCTCGCCGCGTACGCCGACTGGAGTCAGACCCCGGTTGCCGACCGGGCCGCCGCGCTCACGCGCACAGCCGAGCTGTACGAGAAGCGCGCCGACGAACTCGCCGCGACGATCACGACCGAGATGGGCAAACCTGCCGCACAGGCGGCCGGCGAGGTGCAACTCGCCGCCGACATCTACCGGTGGTACGCCGAGCATGGACCAGAACTGCTCGACGATGAGCAACTCGATCCGCAGGGAGCACAGGAATCGCTGGTACAGCGGCGTCCCGTCGGGCCGCTGGTCGGCGTGATGCCATGGAACTACCCCTACTATCAGGTCGCGCGGTTCGTGGCGCCGAACCTGTTGCTGGGCAACACCATCATTCTGAAGCACGCGTCCATCTGCGCCGCCTCCTCCCAGCTGATGGCCGACATCCTGCACGACGTCGGCGTACCCGAGGGCGCCTACGTCAACGTCTACGCCTCGAGTGACCAGATCGCCGAGCTACTGGGCGATCCGGCTGTTCGCGGTGTCTCGCTGACGGGCAGCGAGGCGGCCGGAGCTGCGGTGGCGAAGGTTGCCGCGGAGCACCTCAAGAAGTCCGTGCTGGAGCTGGGCGGGTCGGATCCGTTCGTGGTCCTCGACACGGAGGACCTGTCGCGGACGGCGAAAATAGCTGCTGCGGCGCGTCTTTCGAATGCCGGACAGGCGTGCAACTCACCCAAGCGCTTCATCGTGCTCGACGAGTTCTACGACGACTTCGTCGAGGCGCTCGTCGCCCGGTTCGAGTCCGCGACCGTGGGCGATCCGTCGGATCCGGACTCCGACGTGGGGCCGCTCTCGTCGATCTCCGCCCGTGACACCATCGCCGACCAGGTCAGCAACGCCGTCGAGCAAGGGGCGACCCTGCGGACCGGTGGACGACCGATCGAGGGTGACGGTGCGTTCTTCCAGCCGACCGTACTCACCGACGTCACGCCCGACATGGATGCCTACGCCGAGGAGATCTTCGGTCCGGTCGGCATGGTCTACCGCGTGTCGTCGGTCGACGAGGCGGTGGCGTTGGCCAACGACGTCGGGTTCGGACTGAGCGGATCGGTGTGGAGCACGGATCTCGATAAGGCCAAGCAGGTGGCCGACCGCCTCGACGTCGGGATGGCCTTTGTGAACGAGCACGGGACCACGTTGCCCGGCCTGCCGTTCGGCGGAGTCAAGCGCTCCGGCTACGGACGTGAGCTGGGCCGTTGGGGCTTGGGCGAGTTCGTCAACACACGGCTGCGCCGCACCTCGCGGCGGTAGCCGACCGTCAGAACCGCCCGCCGACCCCGATCCGGCCGGACGAGCCTGACCCACCGAACGAGCCGGGGCTGCGGCCACCGCTGCCGTAGCCCCCGCCGAAGCCGCCCCCGCCCCAGCCGCGTCCGCCGCCCCCGAGAGTGCCGCGCAGGAAGCTGTCGACGAGGATGCCTCCCAGGACGGCGCCGCCGACCGACGGTCCCGACTGGTGCGGGGTCTGGCTCTGCTGCCACTGTGCGACGTCACCCTGGGCCGCCATCAACGCCTGGTCGGCGAGAGAGCCCGCCCGGCGTGCGGTGGCGGCCGCGGTTGCCGGGTCGGTGGCGGCGGTGTCGGTGGCCACCCCGAGCAGGCGCTGCGCCTCGGCGAGCCGGGTACGGGCCACGGATTGGATGGCGCCGCGCCGGGTCGCGATGAAATCGCTTGCGGCCGAGACCCTGGCCTCCGCCGAGGTGATGGCCGCGTTCAGCCGCTCGGTACGCCGCTGCCGCTCCGCCGAGGCCGACCGTGCGGCGTCGAGTGCATCGTCGAGATCCGCGTCGGCATCGGCCAGCGCGGTGAAGGTGCCCAGCGGATCGTCGTGAAACCTGTCACGGGCATTGGCCAGTGCGGTCGTCGCGGTCGACACCGCGGTCGCCAGATCCGGCCCGCCATCGGTGGTGAGCGCGGCCGCCTCGGCGAGCTCGCCGTCGACCTCCTCGATCAGCGCGGGCATCCGGGTGTGCGCGGCAGCGATGTTGCGATCGGCGTTGTCGATGGCGTCGAGTAGCTTGTTCGCCTGGTCGATGGCTCCTTCGGCCGAGCGGATGGCGGCCACCGCCGGCCCCTGCTCGCCCGCAGGCGCAGCGGCCGCCTCGCGTCCCTGGTCGGCACTGTGCTCGGCGAAGTCCACTTCCTCACGGGCCAGCGCGACGTTGTGCTCGATCGAGGCCAGCACCGTCTCGCCGTGTTTGGCGATCAGCTCGTCGAGCCTGGTCTGCGACGTCTCGATCCGTGCGCGGACCGCGACGAGCTTCTGTGTCAGCTCGGCGAGTCGGCTGTCGGCGTTGATCAGCAGGTTGCGCATGGCGTCGAAGCTCTCCACCTCGGCGTCGAGTGCGGCGTCGACGTCGGTGCAGGTGGTGATGATCTGTACGAGCATGGCGCGCTGTTCGTCCGGTGTCTCGGGGATCGCGTCGTCGAGGCGCTGGCGCACCGCGAACGAATCCGCCAGACCCTTCTTGGCCTCGGCGAGTGCCGCCGAGAACGGAGCGGTCTCGGCCTCACCGAACTCACCGATCGCGAGCGCCAGCTCCTCCTCGCTGGTGCGGATCGCGTTGTCGGTGTCGGTCAGGACCTCCCGGGACCACGGGTCGAGTACCTCGAGCGGCTGTTCGACGAGCTGGTCGCCGGTGAGTTCCTGTTCCCGCATGGCCTCGACACCGGCGTCGATGCGCCGCTGTCTGCGACGGCGGGTGTACAGCAGCGCCCCCGCTCCGCCGACGATCGCGACCCCGCCGACGGTTGCCGCAGTGATGAGTCCGGTGTGCGAGGGTGTCATGGCCGACGAGATCCCGGTCACGGCAGCCTCGCCGGCACCGGCCCAGTTGTTGTCCTTGAGCGCGGGGACGATGTCGCCGCGGGCGATGTCGTCGAGCGCGTTCTGGTCGAGTTCGTCGATGGCCTCGGCCGAGTTGAAGTAGTAGGCGCGATCGTCGGTGGCCACCGCCAACAGAACGTCACGGTCGCCGAGATCGCTTGTGGCTGCGGTCTGTTGCGCCCACTGCTCGGCCGACATTCCCTCGAAGTTGCGCACGTACACAACCCAGAGTTGCACCTCGTGGTCGGTGTAGAGCTGATCGATCGAGTTCTGCAGGTGGTTGCGTTGCGCGGTGGTGAGCACGTTCGCCGAGTCGACCACCTGTGTGGGTAACCGGGTGGGCGGTTCGGCGTGCGCAGGGACGGAAGCGAACAGACCGGGGGTGATCAGGGCGACAAGACCGAGGACGACGAGGGTCAGGCCCAGCCGACGGATGAGCGTGGCAGAGGCAGGCATGCGTACCAATCTATCGGCCGGACATGACAGGCTCGGACCCCCGTCATCCGGTCGCGCTACCCGTTCTGCGAATCGCGCCACTTGCAGACGGCCTCGAGTGCCGACAGGTCGTAGTCGGGTCCGGACGACCCGACGGTGATCAGCGAGATCCCGGCGTTGACGAGTTCATCGGCCTCCCGAACCGCATCGTCGGCGGTGCGTGCTCGGACACCGGCGGAATGTTCGATGGCCGAGGGGTCGCGGCCGACGGCCGCGCAGTGCTCATCGAGGATCGCGGACTTGCGCTCATAGGTCGGCACGTCGACGAAGTAGTGCCAGATGTTCGCGTACTCGGCGACGTGCCGCAACGTCTTCTTCTCGCCACCGCCACCGATCAGCACCGGGATGTCGCGCGTCGGCTTCGGATTGAGTTTGCCGAAACGGTCGGCGATCCGCGGCAGTGACTCACCCAGGTCGTTCAGGCGACTTCCGGCGGTCCCGAACTCGTAGCCGTATTCGTCGTAGTCCTTCTGGAACCAGCCTGACCCGATGCCCAGGATGAGGCGGCCACCGGACATGTGGTCGACTGTGCGCGCCATGTCGGCGAGCAACTCCGGGTTGCGATAGGAGTTGCACGTGACCAGGGCGCCGATCTCGACGCGACTGGTCTGCTCGGCCCACGCGCCCAGCATGGTCCAGCATTCGAAGTGCTCGCCGTCGGGAGCGCCGTACAGCGGATAGAAGTGATCCCAGTTGAAGGCGATGTCGACGCCCATGTCCTCGGCGCGGCGCACGGCGTCACGGATCATCGAGTACTCGGGAGCGTGCTGCGGCTGCAGCTGGAGGCCGATACGGACGGGGAAATCACGTGCGGTGAAGGTCATGTGCCCAGTCTGCCCAAAGTCGGCGGACCCGTCACTGTCCGATTCGGGTGGGAGTGCGCGATCGCCGGTGGTAAGCAGGGACTGGTGACGAGAGCAACGGTGACACCCGAACTCGCCGAGTTGCGACGGCGCACAAGCGCGAAATGGCGGACCTACTCCGACGACGTGATCCCGATGTTCGTCGCGGAGATGGACTTTGCGCTCGCCCCGGTGGTGGCCGACGCGATGACGGCGCAGATACGAACATCCGACGTCGGTTATTGCGGCGGCACCGGCGAGGTGGGGACGGCGTTCAGCGGTTTCGCCAGACGTCGCTGGGACTGGCATGTGGAACCCGCCGACGTGCGGCTGACCACCGACGTCAGCGTGGTGATCGTGGAGGCGCTACGCGTGGCGATCGAGCCGGGAGATCCGGTCATCATCACTCCGCCCGTCTATCCACCGTTCTTCGAACTGATCCCCGAGGCGGGCGGCCAGTTGTGCGAGGTGCCGCTGTGCTTCGACGCGGACGGGGAAGATGCTGCCCGCTGGCACCTGGACCTGCCGGGGATCGAGCAGGCGTTGCACGCCGGTGCGCGGGCGGTGCTGTTGTGTCATCCGCACAATCCGCTGGGCCTGATTCATCCGCCCGGCGACCTCGCGCGGCTGGCAGATCTGGCCGCCGAGTACGACGCCGTCGTGGTCAGCGACGAGATCCACGCGCCGTTGGTCCACCCGGGCACCGAGTACACGCCGTTCCTCGCGGTGAATGACGTGGCACGCGACGTCGGCGTCGCGGCGCACGGCGAGCAAGGGATTCAACATCGCGGGCGCCAAGTGCGCCTTGACGGTGACGGCGTCCGAACGCGCCCGGGCACTGATCGACCGGCAGCCGGAGGAGGTCGGGTTCAGAACCAGCATCATCGGCCGCGCAGGTAGCGAGGCGGCATTCGCCCAGGGCGACGACTGGCTCGACGACACCCTCGACGTCATCGTCGGCAACCTGGACCTTCTCGAGGAACACATCGCGCGGCATCTGCCCGGTGTGCTGCTGCACCGTCCGTCGGCCTCCTACCTCGCGTGGCTGGATCTGCGCGCGACCGGGCTCGGCGACGACCCTGCGGCCGCCATCCTCGAGCGCGGCCGCGTCGCGCTGCATTCGGGACCGGCGTTCGGCAGCCAGGGACGCGGGTTCGCGCGGCTCAACGTCGGGTGCTCACCGGAGTTGCTCACCAAGGCGCTGGAACGGATCACGTCGGTCGTCGCGCCACGATCACGCCTCTGACCAGCGCGTAGGTCTGGTTGCAACGTTGCGTACGTCGCTGCAACGCAGGTGCAACCACCCCGCTCCTAGTGTGTGCACCAGATCACATGAGGGTCCGCTCGTGGCCCGTGTGACAACCCGTCACCTCAACTCGGAACACACTGAGGAGCACAACAGATGACCGTCTACACAAAGCCCGGAACCGATGGATCGGTGATGAGCTACGAGTCCCGCTACGACAACTGGATCGGTGGTCAGTGGACCCCGCCGGTGAAGGGACAGTATTTCGAGAACCCCTCCCCGGTGGACGGCAAGACGTTCTGCGAGGTCGCCCGCTCGACCGCCGAGGACATCGAACTCGCCCTCGACGCCGCTCACAAGGCCGCACCCCAGTGGGGCAAGGTCTCGGTTGCCGAGCGCTCGCTGGTGCTGCTCCGAATCGCTGATCGCATGGAGGCCAACCTCGAGAAGATCGCCGTCGCCGAGACCTGGGACAACGGCAAGGCCGTCCGCGAGACCCTGGCCGCCGACATCCCGCTGGCGATCGACCACTTCCGCTACTTCGCCGGTGCGCTGCGCGCCCAGGAGGGCTCGATCTCCGAGGTCGACGAGGACACGGTCGCCTATCACTTCCACGAGCCGCTGGGCGTCGTCGGCCAGATCATCCCCTGGAACTTCCCGATCCTCATGGCCGTGTGGAAGCTGGCCCCCGCGCTGGCCGCCGGAAACGCGGTCGTGCTCAAGCCCGCCGAGCAGACGCCCGCGTCGATCCTCTACCTGATCAGCCTCATCTCGGACCTGCTGCCTGCCGGCGTCCTCAACGTCGTCAACGGGTTCGGCGTGGAGGCCGGCAAGCCGCTGGCATCGAGCAACCGAATCCGCAAGATCGCGTTCACCGGTGAGACCACCACCGGCCGCCTGATCATGCAGTACGCGTCGGAGAACCTCATCCCGGTCACGCTGGAGCTGGGCGGCAAGAGCCCCAACATCTTCTTCGACGACGTTATGAGCAGCGACGACGGTTTCCTCGACCGTGCGCTGGAAGGCTTCTCGATGTTCGCGCTCAACCAGGGCGAGGTCTGCACCTGCCCCAGCCGCGCGCTCATCCAGGAGAACATCTACGACGAGTTCATCGCCAAGGCAGTCGATCGGGTCAGTCAGATCAAGCAGGGCGATCCGCTCGACACCGAGACGATGATGGGTGCCCAGGCCTCCAACGACCAGTTCGAGAAGATCAGCTCCTACCTCGCGATCGGCAAGGAGGAAGGTGCCAAGGTCCTCATCGGTGGTGAGCCGGCCGACCTCGGCGGTCACCTGTCGGGCGGCTACTACATCAAGCCGACCGTGTTCGACGGGCACAACAAGATGCGGATCTTCCAGGAGGAGATCTTCGGTCCGGTGCTCGCGGTGACGACGTTCAAGGATTACGCCGACGCCATCCACATCGCCAACGACACCCTCTACGGTCTCGGTGCCGGTGTGTGGAGCCGCGACGGTGCGACCGCATACCGCGCGGGCCGCGAGATCCAGGCCGGTCGCGTGTGGACGAACACCTACCACGACTACCCGGCCCACGCCGCATTCGGTGGCTACAAGCAGTCCGGCATCGGTCGCGAGACCCACCTCATGATGCTCGAGCACTACCAGCAGACCAAGAACCTGCTGGTCGGATATGCGCAGAATGCGAAGGGCTTCTTCTGATCCAAGACTCACCCGGTCCCTGAGCAGCGAGCTTGGGAGGATGCGCTGCCCCCGGTCCCTGAGGAGCCTCCGAGCTTGCGAGGATGCGTCACGAAGGGCCCTTCGTGACGGTCCTGCGCTAGCGCAGCGCTAGCGCTCCGGACCTCCTCAGGGATCGGTTGGGGGAGCTTGCGCGGGCAGCCCCACGGTCCCTGAGGAGCGAGGCGCCAGCCGAGCGTCACGAAGGGCCGCAACGTAACAGAAAGCAGAGGTTTGATCCCCGTGTCAGAACAGAACGGTCCTGATCGGGTGGTCGCCACAGACGCCGCCGTGCAGCTCCTGACGAAATTGTCGGAGCTGCACGGCGGACTCATGATCCATCAGTCCGGTGGATGCTGTGACGGCTCTGCCCCGATGTGTTATCCCGCAGGCGAATACCGAGTCGGGCAACGGGATGTGCTCGTCGGCGAGATCGAACTCGCCGAGCCGATCCCCGATGTCCGGGTCTGGATCAACGGCGACCAGTTCGAGCTGTGGAAGCACACCCAGATGATCATCGACGTGACCAAAGGGCGCGGCGCCGGCTTCAGTCTCGAAGCGCCGGAAGGCGTTCGGTTCCTTGCCCGTTCGCGGGTGTTCGATGAGACGGAGAATGCCTGGCTCGAGGCGTGCCCGCCGCGACGGGGTGCCGATCTGGGCTAACCGGTCGGCACGTCGTCGAGCCACCAGCCCCGCACCATGCCGGGTGGCCGGCCGGGTTCGATGTAATGCTCGGTGCCGAATCCGATCGGGAAGGCCTCGACCGGAATGGCCAGGATCTGTTTGACGTCGCTCTGACTGGCGTGGCAGGCGAGCGCCTCGCGTTTGGTCATCACGTCATCGCCGAGGTCGACGGCCCAGTGCAATTCGGCCTCGGGTGTGCCGATCGGATTGCCGTCGTCGCCGGCGGTGTCGGGGTCGAATCCCTCCATGCCCATCTCGGTGGTGAGGATGAAGAGCTGTCGCATGAGATCCCGGTTCATCGTGACCTCGAGGTAGCGGGGTCGCTTCGCCGCGAGTTCCACCGCGGCACGCGTGGTGTGGTGCAGCATGATGTGGTCGGGATGGCCGTAGCCGCCGTGCCAGTCATAGCCGACGACGACGTCGGCGCCCTCGTCGTCGAAGAGGTCGGCCAGACGTTGCGCGGCCTCGTCGACGTCCGCGCGCGCGAAGACCCCGTCGGTGTTGTTCTGGGCCCAGCCCGTCATCCCTGAGTCGGCGTAGCCCAGCCACTCCACCCGTGCCGTGCCGGTGATGGCCGCCGAGGCCTCTGCCTCACCGCGTCGTCGGCTGGCCACCGTCTCGCCGGGCGCGAGATCGTCGGGGACGTCGCCCGGATCACCGTCGGTGCAGTAGATGACGACCACCCGGTGACCCTCGCGCGACGCTCGGATCATGCTGCCTGCGGTGCCCGTGCCCTCATCGTCGGGATGGGCATGGACGAAGACGATTGTGCTCACGGCTCGATCATTCCACCCGTGCCTTTTGTTCCCGGGGTCGGTCGGGCGGACGATCGGTCGCGTGAACGATGCCGCTGCCGCGCCGCCGCCGCTACGGTCATTCCCAGATGATCGGCGGTCCGCCGGTATCCGGCATGCATCATCCAAGATGCCTCTGCCGCAATACTTCTGAATCGAAGAGGTGGCCCAGGGTGACTCGTCGTGTGTGGGTGGTCGTACTCCTGTTCGTGGGTCTGCTGTGTTCCGGTGCGCCGACGGTCGCGGCCGTCGCGGATGCCGCGCCGTCTGCGTCGTGTGCCCAGCAGGGGCAGTCGTTGGCGGCACGCATACAGGCGCACAACGCGCGGCCGCACGTTTTCCGCATACCGCAGCAGCAGGCGCAGTCAGATGCCTACAACGCGGAAGCCGCCGCGTTGCGGGCCGAACAGGCGAGATGGCGGGCCCGGTGCATGGCGCTACCGCCGGCCAAGCATCGTCCGGCGCTACCGCCGGCCGCGCCCAAGCAGATCACCGGCTACACCGAACACGGTCAGCAGAACCGACTCGGTCGCGACGGTCACGGTGTCAACGACGCCGCACTCCGCGATGCGGTCCGTCATCCACAGCGGGTCGTGCGGCAAGCCGGCCGACACGGAACGACCTTTCGGTACATCGGCCGCAATGCGACGGTGGTGCTGAACAATCACGGCCAGGTCGTGACATGCTGGCCCCGCAACCGGGCGGGATGGAGGCACTGATGCGGTTTCTGGAACCTTTCACCGATGACCAGCGGGCACGTATCCGCACGAGTGTTCTCGCACACGCAGGTCCGGACGCCGTCGCCGAATTGGAGTCCCGGGCCGACCCTGACCAGCGGTACGCCGAACACATCATCGACCTGCTCGGGGAGGACGTTCACGTGCAGGCGGACGGTGCGCCGGACGCTGACGCCGATGCCATCATCGCGGTGATCGAGGCGATCACGGAGCACTGGACGTGAGCGTCTCCGGCGTTACAGACGGCAGCAACTGATGCAGGCGGCGCAGGTACGGTTGGCTCCGGTGTGTGGTTTCGGTTGTCCTGTCGCGCATTTCTCCACAGGCGGTCGCGGATGGGCCGAGCGGACCGATCTTGTCGGTGGGTGCCGATAACTTGGTGTCATGCAATCGAGCGCACCGGTGTTGGCCCAGATGGCCGACGATGAGCAGCACTCGGCCACGGAGTTGGTCGAGGTGCTCCATCACAGCAACGCCGTGCGCGCGGCCGCCGATTACCGTATGTTGCAGGCCGCCAGCCTCATCCACGACGAACGCGAACAAGATCACCTCGTGCGGCTCGCGGCAGGGCTCGGTGAAGGGTCGACCTCACTGGCCAACCTCGAGCGCCTCGCCCAGCGGGCTGCTGCCGGGGAGAACCCCCGCGCCCGTTTCGGTCCCACTGGGCTCGAGGCGGCGATCGCCGAGGTCGGCGCCGCGCTGACCGTGCCACCGGCGCGGGCGCGGGAACTCATCGAAGCCGGTAGCGTACTGCGCCACCAGCTGCCGTTCATCGGTGGCACTCTCGGCGCCGGCCGCATCGACCTCACCCGCTTTCTGGCAGTCGTGCGTCGCACCGCGCTGTGCGACCCGGAGAAACTCGAGGTGCTCGACAAGATCATCGCCGCCGACATCGAAACCCGCGAACCGATGTCGATGACGCGGTTCCTGGCGATGATCGACAAACACATCGCCACCCACGATCCCGCCGCCACCCGTCGGCGCCGTGAGCTGGTGGACTCCGACCGCAACATCAGTGTGCGCCCGGACCGCCACACCCCCGGGCAATCGCGCATCGGCGGTGCCCTACCCGCCGAGCAGGCAGCCGCCGTCGACGCTCGCTTGAGCGCGATGGCTGCTTCCGTGCACCCCGACGATCCCCGCAGCGCCGGCCAACGCCGCGCCGATGCGCTGGTCGCACTGGCGAATGGTGCTGCCACTCTCGCCTGCCGGTGCGAGGCGTGCACGCCCGACAACGAGAACACCGCCCCTGACAGCGACTCGGGGGCTGACACCGGCACCGATAGTGGCTCGGACACCGACACCGGCGCCGGCACGAGTATCGCGACAGGCGCTGAGGCCCAGACCGAAGCCGAAGCGGCCGACGCACATCCGCCTGCCGCGTCTGACTCCGGGGCCGATCCGGCTGATTGTGCTGTGGCACCGCGCCCGGCGTTTCACATCGTGGTCAACTTGAGCACCTTGCTCGGCCACGATGACGACCCCGCGTTCCTCGACGGTCACGGGGTGATCGACGCCGATACCGCCCGCGCGCTGCTGGCCGAGGCGCGGCGTTCCTATGTTGCGCCCGGTCTGACATCGGATGTGGTGCAGATCGATCGGTATGCCCCGAGCAAGAAGGTCGCCGACCTGATTCGATCCGGCGAACTGTGCTGCAGTTTCCCCGGCTGCAACAACCCCGCCTTCCACACCGACGTCGACCACGACATCCCCTTCGCCGACGGCGGGCGGACTGAACCACGAAACCTCAAGCCGCTGTGCCGATTTCATCACCGAATGAAAACGTTCGCGGTCGGATGGCGGGACTACCACGATCCCCTTGGCGAGGTGTTCTTCCAATCACCCACCGGTCACACCTACCTGGGCAACGCCTTCACCGGAGCCGACCTGTTCGCGTCCCTGTCCCGCAAGCCCCGACCGCCGGATGACGCTGCCCGACAACGCATCGACGCCATCCGCTCCCACCGCGCAGCGAAGATCAAGCGTGCGGAGAAACGTGAAATGGACCGCTGGAACAAAGAGAACCCACCACCGTTCTGAGCTCCGGGGTCAGCTCAATGGGTTTCTCACTGCCCGTACGTGTATCGCAGGTTGGCGTTGATCAGGGTGCCGATGCGCTGACACAAGTGGCGGAACTGGCGATCGTCAGGAACCGGGGGTTCGACGAGCAACGTCCACCGCAGGTCCGTGCCACCACGGTTCGCACTCAGGTCGAACACAACTTGCGCATCAAGCCGCGTCGTCCACAGCGACGACCACACCACATGCGAGGGTCGTTCTGAACCCAGCACGACAGGAGGGATCTCGTCATCGAGCAGATGCAACCAGGGCCGACTCGGCTGCCTGTTCGGTGAGATCAGGTCGTCGAACACCACGGCCGGCGGCGCAGGCTGGTTCCGTTGCTTCGAAGCGATCGCATCCATCCAACGGACCTTAGCTGGAAGTCCTTTGGCTGGAGATCATTGCGGTGCGCGAGCATCCCCGCTGGCGATCGCCAATCCGAACCCGATCACCGCGAGCACTCCCACATACGCCGCGACGCCCGCCCACCCGAATGCCGAGAACGCCAGTCCGCCAAGCGCACCCACCACGGAGCTGCCGAGGTAGTAGTGGAAGAGGTAGAGCGATGACGCCTCGGCGCGATGCTCGGTGGCCCGCGCGGACACCCACCCGCTGGCGACCGAGTGGGCGCCGAAGAAGCCTGCGGTGAACAGGAGCATCCCGGCCAGGACCAGCGAAAGATGATCCGGCACTGTGAGCGCGAGACCGCCGAGCATGGTGGCGACCGAGACGATCAGGACCTGCCGCCGACCGAGGCGATCGGCCATTCGTCCGGCGTACGTCGACGAGAACGTACCCGCGAGATACATGAAGAAAACCGCGGCGACGACCGCCTGGCTGAGGTCGAAGGGTGCCCGCAGCAGGCGATAGCCCAGAAAGTTGTAGACCGTCACGAATCCGCCCATCAGCACAAAGCCCAGGACGAACAGCGGCAGCAGGCCGGGGTCGCGCAGGTGAGTAGCGAGGTTACGTAAGGTCGTCTTCGGGGAAACCGGCTGTGGGGTGAAGAACCGCGACGCGGGCACGGTGCGCCAGAAGGCCAGGGCGAATCCGAGCGATACCAAGCACGCGATCTCCAGTGCCCATTGCCAGGAGACGATGTCGGCGGCGAAACCCGGAATGAGTCGGCCGGTCAATCCGCCGATGGTGGTGCCGGCGACGTAGCGGCCCATCGCTGTGCCGAGCGCCGCGCCGTCGACCTCTTCGGCGAGATAGGCCATTGCGACCGCCGGAACCCCGGCGCACAGGGCACCCTGCAGGGCACGTCCGGTCAGGAGCACCTCCATCGTCGGTGACCACGGCAGGGCGATCCCGATGACCGACGCGGCCAGCGCCGAGGTCACCATCACCCGCACCCGGCCGTACCGTTCGGACAACACGCTGGCCGGGATGATCGCGACGGCCAGGAATCCGGTGGTCAGCGACACGGCGAGTGCTGAACTTGTTGGTGAGACGCCGAAATGATCCGACAACTCCGGCAACAGTGCCTGTACGTAGTAGAGCGCCATGAATGTCGTCATCCCGGCGGCGAACAGTGCGATGGTGGCGCGACGGTATCCCGGCGACCCGAGTGCGTGCCGGGTGGTCGGGTGCTGAACAGAGGCGGTAGTGGTCATCGAGATCCAGCGTCACACCGACCGGCTGTTGCTCAAAATGAATCGATGGTGCTCAGTACATTCATATCTGAATAGCAGCAGGTAGCATCGCTGGATGCACGACGAACTGGACTGGTTCATCGCGATCGCCGAGGCGGAGAACCTGACCGCCGCCGGCGAGCAGATCCACGTGTCGCAGCCGACGCTGTCCCGGTTCGTCGGCCGCCTCGAACGTGACGTCGGGGTCGCGTTGTTCGATCGGCACGGGCGCCGCCTCGTGCTCAACCGCTTCGGCCAGATCTACCTCGAGCGCACGCGCCGCGCCCGAGTGCAGCTGGACACGGCGCGACGAGAGATCGACGACCTCCGCACGCCCGCCCACGGTGCGGTGCGGCTGGCATTCCTGCATTCGTTCGGGATCGCACTCGTGCCGGACCTGATCAAGCGCTTCCGCGACACCAATCCGCGGGCGCGGTTCACCCTCACCCAGGATGCGGCGGCGACGGTCGTCGATCATGTGGCCGGCGGCGATGCCGACCTCGCGATCGTGTCGCCCAGACCGATGCGCACCGACATGGCGTGGTTTGCGATCGCCCAGCAGAAGCTGGCGCTCGTCGTCCCCCGGGGCCATCGCTTCGCCGATCGGGTGGGCATCGGACTCGCCGAGGCCGCCGGTGAGGAATTCATCGTCATGCAACGCGGATACGGCATGCGGCGCATCTTCGACGAGCTCTGCGCCGCCGCCGACATCGCGCCGACGATCACGTTCGAGTCGGCCGAGCTGGCGACCATCACCGGGCTGGTCGGCGCCGGGCTGGGCATCGGTGTGGTGCCGGTCGACGACGCCGATCGCAGCGGTGACGTCGTGCTGATCCCGTTGGCGGGGGAGTCCCGCGAGATCGGGCTCACGTGGTTCCGGCCGCGGCCGTTACCCGATGCGGCAGCCCGGTTTCGGGACTTCGTGATCGGCGGAGTCGGCTGACGACGCAGGCCCGCGACGGTGATCGTCGCGGGCCTGCGTTCCGGGTGTGGCAAGTGGGCGTCCTCCTCTCACCACAGGTCGAAGCCGACATTGGTGGCCGGGTAGTGGCTGGTGAAGTGATGGTCCAACGAGTACTGGGCGGCGTGTGGACCGGAGATGCCGCTGGTACCGGTGTTGGTGTTGGACTGCGAGTTGAGGACTTCGTAGGTGGCGGTCGGGCCGCCGACGCCGATCCGGTAGGCGACGTTGACCGCGAGCTTGGTGCCCTGCGGGGCGACCGCGGTGATGGTCTCGCTCGCACCGGGCGCCAGCGTCTGCTTCGGTCCGTTGACCCAGACGCCGTTGCCGCTGGTACCGGAGCTGATCAAGTGTTCGGGCTTGTCGGTGTGGTTGGTGATGGTCATCGCGATCGTCGGCTCACCCGGGTGGGTGACGGGCATCGTGCCGGCATTGGCGGCGCCCGCTCCGGCGAGCCCGATGCCGACGACGGCGGCGATTCCGGCGACTCCGGCGGTGGTGGCGGCGATGCGGCGGGTGGTGGTGTTCATGGTGTTCTCCCTCGGTGGTGTGTTGATGTCCGGTGTGGACTGGGTTGTCCTGGTGACACCTAGAACTCTCCCGTGAACAGGTCCTCGCGAAACTCCGCCGACCAGCGGATACACCGGTTGACGCCGACGTTCACCGATCGGGGGACACCGGCAGCGGTCGGGTGCCTCGCCTGATCCGGTTTCAGCGGGGCTCGGGCAGCGGCATCTCGGCGATGGCGACCGTGCCCCCGGCGGGGTGACGGGCGACCGTCAGCGAACCGCCCTGCCCTTCGAGCCGCACCCGCCGCGACGCCAGACCGATGTGCCCGTCCGCCAACCGCCCGTCGAGAACTCCGGTGTCGATGCCGACACCGTTGTCGATCACCACGACGCGCGCCCGGCCATCGTCGACCTCGGCGGTCAATTCGACCGTCGTGGCCCGCGCGTGCTTGACCACGTTGGTCAGCAGCTCGCGCGCTGACGCGAACAGCACGGCGTCGGCCGACGATCGCAAACCCTGCGGCCAGCCGACCGTGTCGATGGAGATCGTCAGCGCCGTACGGGCTTCCACCGACGCGGCCAGGTCGCCGAGCGCGCCGCCGAGTCCCGCCTGCTCCAGAACCGCCGGATGGAGCTCGCCGAGTGTGGAGCGCAGCAACCGCGCCGACGTCCGCAGCGCTTCGTCGATCCGCTGCACGATCTCCGGGTCGGGAGGCCCATCGGTCAGCGAGGCGAGTTCCTGACGGGCTCCCAGCACGTACTGGAGTGCGCCGTCATGCAGGTGTTCGGCCAGCTCGAGACGCTCGCGCTCCTCGATCTGCATCACATCGTCGAGCAGTCGGCTGCGTTGCGCCGCCAACGAACCGATGGTCACGACCCGCGAACGTTGCAGCCGCGACAACAGGACCGCACCGAGTGCGAGAGTCGCGATGACCAAGGTGTCGAGCAGGATCACCGACCACGGGCGCCCATTGGGGACGCGTGCGATCACGTTCGCCACGAAATAGGCCACCACCGTCGGGACCACCACAGCCGCACAGACCAACGGACGCATACCGATCGCGGCGATCATCGGGACGATGGCGAATCCGGTCACCAGAACATCGGTGGTCCAGCTGATCTGGTCCGACTGACTGGCCACGGCCGTGACGGTGATGAGCGCCAGCAGATCGACGAGCAGAGTGAGCCAGGAGAATCGGATCGCGAGCATTCCGCCGCGTGGCACGAGGACCGCACCCAGGCCACACCACACGAGGTAGGCGATCGCGATCGCAATGCAGAGTTCGGCCGAGTAGATCGGCGGCTCCAACGCCACCGATGCGACCACGAACCCGGCCAACAGCAGGCGCAGCAACACCTGAATCCGGATGCCCTGCAGCGCGTGAGCGACAAGGATCGTGTCGATTCGTCGTTCGTCGGCGAGCTCGGCGAGGCCGAGCAGCGGCGCCGGGCTATTCGAGGAGGCCACGACGCATCGCCTCGGCAACCGCCGCGGCGCGATCGGACACCCCGAGCTTCTCGTACAGGCGCTGGGTGTGGGTCTTCACCGTCGACGCGCCGATGTAGAGCTCGGCGGCGACCTGCGGGATCGACAGCCCGCGGGAGAACCCGTTGAGCACCTGCCGCTCTCGCTCGGACAACGCAGGCGCGTCCGACTGTGACCGCATCCGGATCTCGCCGACCAACCCCGCGGCCAACTCGGCGGGAACCACCGTCTCGCCCTTCGCCACCCGGGTGACCGCACCGACGATCTCGTCGCGGTCCGCGTCCTTCGCCAGGTACCCCGCGGCGCCTTCCTGCAGCGCCTGGAACACGATTGGGCCGTCGGTGATCGCCGACAGCAGCAGCACTTTGGTACCGAGCGCGTCGCGGGCGACCGCATGCGCGACCTCGACGCCGGTCATGCCGGGCATCTGGTAGTCGACGACCGCCACGTCGGGTTGCTCGCGGCGGATCACCTCGAGTCCGCTCGCTCCGTCGCCGGCCTCGCCGACGATGCGTACCCGTCCGCTCTGGGCCAGGCCGCGCGCCACCCCGTCGCGGAAGAACGGATGGTCGTCGACGACGACCACGGTCACGAGGCGGTCCATCGGCTCAGAATAGGGTGGTCGCGGCCCGATCGGCGCTGAATCAGCCGCCATCGGATTCACCGGCCCGATACCGTGCCGCGCAGTAGGGTTCCACCATGGGCGCCTGGTTCGATCGGACGATCGTCGAGAGCGGGCGCCTGCCGCTGTTCTTCCTGCTGGTCGCCTTCATCCTCACCTTCCTGTTCATCCGGTTCAGCGTGCGGATGATCCGCGCGGAGGTGAGTTGGTGGCCCGGCAACGTGACGCCCGGGGGTGTGCACGTACATCACGTGTTCTTCGGGATGATGCTGATGCTGCTGTCCGGTTTCGGATTCGTCGCCGTGGACCCGTTCCGCACCCCGGTCGTCGACTGCATCCTCGCAGCGCTGTTCGGTATCGGGGCAGCGCTCGTCCTCGACGAATTCGCGCTTCTGCTGCACCTGCGCGACGTCTACTGGGCCGAAGAGGGCCGGACCTCGATCGACGCGGTCTTCGTCGGCATCGCCATCGGTCTCCTGTTCCTGGTGGGGCTGCAGCCGTTCGGGGTGAACGACGCGGTGGGACAGTTCAACGATGCGGCGGACGCCGCAACGCGGGTCGGAGCGCTGGTGGCGGTGGCGATGAACGTGGCACTCGCGACCATCACCTTCCTGAAGGGCAAGATCTGGACCGGGCTGATCGGCCTGTTCTTCCCGCTGCTGTTGTTCGTGGGTGCGATTCGGGTGGCCCGACCGCATTCGCCGTGGGCGCGCTGGCGCTACTCGGGCCGGGCCGCCACGATGGAGAAATCGATCCGGCGCGAGCACAGGTACCGAGAGCCGGTGGTGCGATGGAAGATCGTCGTGCAGGAAGCGGTCGCCGGGCGTTTTGGGATTCCGGAACCCCTTCCACCGCAGGCGACCCCCGTGGCGACCGTGCCGGTCGCGCCGAAGGGACCGAACCGCATCGCGGCGACGCTGCGCTGGCGCCGAACCAAACGTGAACTGAAGCGGGCGCCACCGTGGCGATTGCCGACGGTCATGGTCATGGTGGCGATAGTCGCCGGGCTGATCACCATCGGGGCCGACGATTCGTTCGGCCTCCAGGTGCTCGACGCCGGGACCACGGCGACGCTCCTGGGGGTCATCGCCGGCGCGATGGCGACGCTGACCGGTCTGGTCTTCACTGCGGTGACCCTGGCGATGCAGTTCGGCGCCTCCCAGATCTCGGTGCGGGTCATCCCGATGTTGCAGCAGGATCGGGTGATGCGGGCATCCGTCGGATTGTTCCTGTCGACCTTCGCGTTCACCCTGATCGTCGCGGTGGACCTCAGCACCGTCTCCGACCAGAAGCAGGCGCCGGCGATCTCGACCACGATCGCGATCGTCCTCACGCTCGCCAGCACGTTCATGTTCATCGTCCTGGTCGGCAAGGTCGGCAGCATCCTGAACTCGTCACAGTTGTTGCGGTGGATCGAATCCGAAGGACGGGCCGCGGTGACCCGCCTCTATCCGGACGACGGAACGGGGACCGACGGCGAGGACCCCACCGACGGCGAGCACCCCGACGACGACGATGTGCCGGTGGACGACGACGCCCGCCCGGTGAGCATGACCGTCACCTTGCGTCACGCCCCCACGCTCGGTCGGATCCTGCTCGCGATCGATCTGGTTCGGCTCCAGCGGTTGGCGGTCCGCTGGGGCGTCCGTGTCGACTTGCTGGTGGGGATCGGCGACTACGTACCGCACAACGCGGGCGTGTTCGAGATCGTCGGCGACGACCGACAAGTCCGTCCGCACCAACTGCTCTCGTGCCTGTTGTTCGGCGACACGCACCGACCGTCGGTGAGTCCCGCCGCAGCGCTGCAAGCGATCTCGGACGTCGCGCTGAAGGCCCTGTCCCCGGCGATCAACGATCCGAGCCGCGCGGTGCAGGCACTCGACCACACCGAGGATCTCCTGCTCATGCTCGCGCCGCGGGTACGCGCCGATGAACACCGCGACAGCCTGACGATGATCGGTGGCCACCGGCGCACCTGGGGCGACTTCGTGGCGATCGGCACCGATCAGATCCGGCACTACGGACACGGTTCCATCCAGGTGCAGCGACGACTGCGGGCAGTGTTCGAGACATTGTCCGAACAGTGCGGCGAAGACCAGCAGGAACCGCTGCAGCAGAGACTGGCGGCGCTCGACGAGGAGATCGCCGCCGACTGGGCCACGCCGTTCGACCGGCAGCTCGCCGGAGCAGCGGACCGTCAGGGGTACGGATCGGAAGCAGGCCGGATTCGTGGGCGGCGGTTGCGGATCAACACCCGATCATGAATGCGGCGGCCTC
The DNA here is from genome assembly GCF_058129505.1 of Gordonia sp. LMA484. Taxonomy (NCBI): domain Bacteria; kingdom Bacillati; phylum Actinomycetota; class Actinomycetes; order Mycobacteriales; family Gordoniaceae; genus Gordonia; species Gordonia sp. LMA484. The sequence goes on along the minus strand of NZ_CM176700.1, from coordinate 5,521,687 downwards.
TCCCAACGCCTGCCGTGACTCGGGGGAGAACAACGGGAACATCTGGAACACATGGCCTTGTCCGGGCCATTCCTGTAGTCGCACATCACCTCCGGCGTCTCGGAGCGCGCGATGGGTGGCGCGCGCGTCGTCGCCCATCACCTCGCGCGCACCCACTTGGATGAGGGTGGGCGGAACCGCCATCTCCGGGGCCAGCGTGATCCGCATCCGTGGGTGATCGGCCGCCGCGCCACGGGTGTAGAGCCGCAGAATCCGTTGGGACGAAACAGCTTCGATGATGGGATCATGTACCCCGCGGCGCTGGTTCGCGACGGCCAGCTCGAAGGTGGGGTCATAGAGCGGAGAGAACAGCACCAGCCCGCGCGGCTGGCCGATCCCACGCCGATGATTGTCCGCGAGCAGATCCAGGGCCAGATGTCCGCCGGCGGAATCACCCGCCACGATGATCCGTTCGGGCCGGTACCCCTGTGCGAGCAGCCAGTGGTAGCCGCGGATCGCATCGTCACCGGCCGCCGGGAAGGCGTACTCGGGCCCGAGGCGGTAGTCGAGGCTGAAGGCCGAGAAACCGGTCCGCTTGGACAGCCGTGCGACCAGTCCGCGATGCGTGCGGGCCGAACAGACGACGTAACCACTTCCGTGTAGGTAGTAGACGATCGTCGAATCGGCCGGCCGGTCCGGTGTCAGTGACCCGGGATGAGCCGCCACCCACTCCCCGCGCACCTGGCCGTCGTCGACGATCTCCCGAACGGTCTCGATCCTCGTTCCGGCGGGAACGGGGGACAGCGCCACGAGGGAGCGGTTCAGACCGGGTCGCATCGCGGAGATCATCGCCGGTGAGGGTCCCGAGCGACGCATGCCGGCCGCCATCATCGGCGCGGTGACCCGGGTAAGGTAGCCGTTCACGGCACGGGACCGGAATGACCCCGGGCCGACCGGTTGCCAACGTTGTTCGGGCATGGACGCGACCACAGCGTCGACGGTAGACGATCGGGCACCCGCGGGGCATCGTTTCACCCAGCATGAGCTGCGCAATTGTCACAGTTGTGCTATCCGGATTTCGATACTCGGTACCCGCCGTGAGAAAATGGCTGACAATGCTTTCGCGTAAGCAGGGTGGTGCCGGGACGAGCCGATCGGACCGGGTGCGCCGCCAGCAACGGCGCTGGCACGGACACGACCATGTGACCCCGGGAACTCCCAGGTCAGCCCTAGGATTCGGGAGGGTTTCACCAGGGCCGATGGTCGGCGTCCCCAACAACAGACGTGAAGTGTCCTCGAGGACTGAGGACACACGAGGGTGAATGCGTGCGCAGCGTCGCGCACAGAGTGAGGCGAACTTATGAAGCATGCTCCGGGCCCCGTGGGGCTGTATGACCCGGCGAACGAGCACGACTCCTGCGGTGTCGCCTTCGTGGTCGACATGCACGGGCGTCGCAGCCGCGACATCGTCGACAAGGCGATCACCGCGCTGGTGAACCTCGAACACCGCGGGGCCGCCGGCGCCGAGCCGAACACCGGCGACGGTGCGGGGATCATGATCCAGGTGCCGGATCGGTTCCTGCGCGAATCCGTCGACTTCGAGCTGCCCGCCGAGGGCTCGTATGCCACCGGCATCGCGTTTTTGCCCCAGGGCTCCGAGGACGCCAAGGCCGCGACCGAGGGTGTGCAGAAGATCATCGAGGCCGAGGGCCTGAGCCTGCTGGGCTGGCGCGAGGTGCCTACCAACGAGAACTCGCTGGGTGCTCTCGCTCGCGACGCGATGCCGACGTTCCGCCAGGTGTTCATCGCCGGGGCCGAGGGCATGGACCTCGAGCGCAAGGCGTTCGTCGTGCGCAAGCGCGTGCAGGCCGAACTCGGCAACAAGGGTGCCGGCGCCGACGGCCCGGGCCGCGAGACCGTCTACTTCCCCAGCCTGTCGGGCCAGACCTTCGTCTACAAGGGCATGCTGACCACGCCGCAGCTGCGCGAGTTCTACCTCGACCTGCAGGATTCGCGGGTGGAGAGCGCGCTCGGTCTGGTGCACTCGCGCTTCTCGACCAACACGTTCCCGTCGTGGCCGCTGGCCCACCCGTTCCGGCGCATCGCGCACAACGGTGAGATCAACACCGTCACCGGTAACGAGAACTGGATGCGCGCCCGTGAGGCGCTGATCGACGCCTCATCGTTCGGCGCCGCCGGGAGCGCAGCGAGCGGGGCAAATGTCACAGCCGCCGACGTCGCCGACAAGATCTTCCCGACCTGCACCCCGGGTGCCTCGGACACCGCGCGGTTCGACGAGGTCCTGGAGCTGCTGCATCTCGGTGGTCGCAGTCTGCCGCACGCGGTGCTGATGATGATCCCCGAGGCGTGGGAGCGTCACGAGTCGATGAAGCCCGAGCACCGGGCGTTCTACGAGTACCACTCGGCGCTGATGGAGCCGTGGGACGGCCCGGCGTCGGTGTGCTTCACCGACGGCACCGTCGTCGGTGCGGTGCTCGACCGCAACGGTCTGCGTCCCAGCCGCATCTGGGTGACCAAGGACGGTCTCGTCGTGATGGCGTCGGAGGTCGGTGTCCTCGACATCGACCACGCCGACGTCGTGCAGAAGTTGCGTCTGCAGCCCGGCCGCATGTTCCTGGTGGACACTGCAGCCGGCCGTATCGTCGACGACGAGGAGATCAAGGACGAGCTCGCCGGCGAGCACCCGTATCAGGACTGGCTGGACAAGGGCCTGGTGCACATCGACGACGTCGAACCGCTGCCGCACGTGCACATGGCACACGACCGCGTGACGCTGCGTCAGCAGGTGTTCGGGTACACCAACGAAGAGCTCAATTTGCTGGTCGCGCCGATGGCGAAGACCGGCGCCGAGGCCATCGGATCGATGGGCACCGACACCCCGGTCGCGGTGCTGTCGGCGCGTCCCCGCATGCTGTTCGACTACTTCCAGCAGATGTTCGCGCAGGTCACGAACCCGCCGCTGGACGCCATCCGCGAAGAGGTCGTCACCAGCGTCGGCGGCACCATCGGTGCCGAGGCCGACCTGCTGCATCCGGGCCCGGAATCGTGCCGCCAGATCGTGCTGCCCGAGCCGGTGCTGGACAACGACACCCTCGCGAAGCTGGTCCGCATCGAGGAAAACGATGTGCACGGCTTCCGCAGCGCCCACATCCACGGCCTGTATCCGGTCGCCGAGGGTGGCGCAGGGCTGCGCAAGGCCCTCGACGAGATCCGGGCCAAGGTCAGCGCCGCCATCGCCGACGGGGTGACGATCATCGTGCTGTCGGACCGCGAGTCCGATGAGACCTACGCGCCGATCCCGTCGCTGTTGCTGACGTCGGCGGTGCATCACCATCTCGTGCGGGAACGCAACCGCACCCGCGTGGGCCTCGTCATCGAGTCCGGGGACTGCCGTGAGGTGCACCATGTTGCCGCGCTCGTCGGCTTCGGTGCGGCGGCGGTCAACCCGTACATGGCGTTCGAGTCCATCGAGGACATGGTCGAGCGGGGCATGCTCGGCGACCTCGACTTCGCGACCGCCCGCAAGAACTACATCAAGGCTGCCAGCAAGGGCGTGCTCAAGGTCATGAGCAAGATGGGTATCTCCACCCTCGCCTCCTACACCGGCGCCCAGCTGTTCCAGGTCATCGGCCTGTCGCAGCCAACCGTCGACGAGTTCTTCACCGGCCTGAACAGCCAGCTCGGTGGCATCGGGCTCGACGAGATCGCCGACGACGTCGCGACCCGCCACGCCCTGGCGTTCAGCGACCGCCCGACCGAGCGCGCCCACCGCGAGCTCGAGGTCGGCGGCGAATACCAGTGGCGCCGTGAGGGTGAATATCACCTGTTCAACCCGGACACCGTGTTCAAGCTGCAGCACGCCACCCGCACCGGGCAGTACAAGGTGTTCAAGGAATACACCAAGATGGTCGACGACCAGTCGGCCAAGATGGCCTCGCTGCGCGGGCTGTTCGACTTCAACTTCGGTGACCGCGACCCGATCCCGATCGACAAGGTCGAACCCGTCAGCGAGATCGTCAAGCGGTTCTCCACCGGCGCGATGAGCTTCGGCTCCATCTCGGCCGAGGCGCACGAGACCCTCGCGATCGCGATGAACCGGCTCAAGGGCCGGTCCAACTCCGGTGAGGGCGGCGAGGATCCGCGTCGCTTCCACCACGACGAGAACGGCGACTGGCGCCGCAGCGCGATCAAGCAGGTCGCGTCCGGCCGGTTCGGTGTCACCTCGCACTACCTGACCAACTGCACCGACATCCAGATCAAGATGGCGCAGGGCGCCAAGCCCGGTGAGGGCGGCCAGCTCCCGCCGCACAAGGTCTACCCATGGGTGGCCGAGGTGCGTGGTTCGACGCCGGGCGTGGGACTGATCTCGCCGCCGCCGCACCACGACATCTACTCGATCGAGGATCTCGCCCAGCTGATCCACGACCTGAAGAACGCGAATCCGCAGGCTCGGATTCACGTGAAACTTGTCTCCGAGGTCGGTGTCGGCACCGTCGCGGCGGGCGTCTCCAAGGCGCACGCCGACGTCGTGCTCATCTCCGGGCACGACGGCGGTACCGGTGCGACCCCGCTGACGTCCATGAAGCACGCCGGTGCGCCGTGGGAGATCGGTCTCGCCGAGACCCAGCAGACGTTGCTGCTCAACGGTCTTCGCGACCGCATCGTCGTGCAGGTCGACGGTCAGCTCAAGACCGGCCGCGACGTCGTGATCGCCGCGTTGCTCGGTGCCGAGGAGTTCGGATTCGCCACCGCGCCGCTGGTGGTGTCGGGCTGCATCATGATGCGGGTCTGCCACCTCGACACGTGCCCCGTCGGTGTCGCGACCCAGAATCCGCTGCTGCGTGAGCGTTTCACCGGCAAGCCGGAGTTCGTGGAGAACTTCTTCCTGTACATCGCCGAAGAGGTGCGGGAGCTGTTGGCCCGCCTCGGCTTCCGGACGCTGCAGGAGGCCGTCGGCCACGTCGAGGCCCTCGACACCGAGAAGGCGCTGGCGCACTGGGGTTCGTCGAAGGCGGGCAAGCTGGATCTGACGTCGATCCTGTCGACGCCGGAATCGCCGTTCATGAACCAGGATCTCTACTGCTCGGGCGTCCAGGATCATTCCCTGGACAAGGCGCTCGATCAGCAGCTGATCGCGCAGAGTCGGGAGGCGATCGATCACGGAACGCGGGTGTCCTTCAGTTCGAAGATCACCAACGTGAACCGGACCGTCGGCACCATGCTGGGTCACGAGGTCACCAAGGCCTATGGCGCACACGGACTGCCGGACGGCACCATCATGATCGACTTCACCGGGTCGGCCGGCAACAGCTTCGGCGCCTTCGTCCCGAAGGGCATCACGCTGCGCCTCGAGGGTGACGCCAACGACTTCGTCGGCAAGGGACTCTCCGGCGGTCGGATCGTGGTGCGTCCGGCCCGCAACGCCCCGGAAGGCTTTGTCGCCGAGGACAACATCATCGCCGGCAACGTCATCGGCTTCGGTGCGACCAGCGGCAAGATCTTCCTCCGCGGTGTGGTCGGCGAGCGGTTCTGTGTCCGCAACTCCGGCGTGACCGCGGTCGTCGAAGGCGTCGGTGATCACGGGTGCGAGTACATGACGGGTGGTCGGGTCGTCGTGCTCGGCGCCACCGGACGCAACTTCGCGGCCGGCATGTCGGGCGGCGTCTCCTACGTGTACGACCCCGACAACCAGCTCGCCGCGAACCTGAACGCCGAACTGGTCGAGATCGAGCCGCTCGAGGACGAGGACGTGGAGTTCCTGGCCGCCATCGTCAACGAGCATCGCGCCGAGACGGATTCGCCCGTCGCCGCCGCGATCCTCGACGACTGGGACGAGGCGAAGTCGCGGTTCGCCAAGGTGATGCCGCGCGACTACAAGCGTGTGCTGCTGGCGATCGACGCGGCCGAACGCGATGGACGAGACGTGAACGAAGCGATCATGGAGGCCGCACGTGGCTGACCCCAGAGGATTCCTCAAGCACCCCGAGCGGGACCTGCCCGACCGCCGCCCGGTCGAGCTGCGACTGCTGGACTGGAAAGAGGTCTACACCGACTTCGACCACAAGGACCTGCAGACGCAGGCCAGCCGGTGTATGGACTGCGGTATCCCGTTCTGCCACAACGGTTGCCCCCTGGGCAACCTGATCCCCGAGTGGAACGACCTGGTCTACAAGGACCGGTGGCAGGAGGGCATCGAACGGCTGCATGCCACCAACAACTTCCCGGAGTTCACCGGGCGGCTGTGCCCGGCGCCCTGTGAGGCGTCGTGCGTCCTCGGCATCAACCAGCCGGCCGTGACCATCAAGCAGGTCGAGGTCGAGCTGATCGACAACGCCTTCGAGAACGGTTGGGTCACCCCGATCCCGCCGTCGACGAAGACCGGCAAGTCGGTGGCGGTCGTCGGTTCGGGACCCGCCGGTCTCGCCGCCGCCCAGCAGCTCACCCGGGCCGGGCACGACGTGACGCTGTTCGAGCGGGCCGACCGGATCGGCGGGCTGCTGCGCTACGGGATCCCCGAGTTCAAGATGGAGAAGCGCCACATCGACCGCCGTCTCGAGCAGATGGAGGCCGAGGGCACCGTCTTCAAGACCGGCGTCAACGTCGGCGTCGACATCACCGTGGAACAGCTGCGCGCCGACTTCGACGCGATCGTGCTGGCCAACGGGTCGACCATCGGCCGGAACCTGCCGATCCCGGGACGCGAGCTCGACGGCATCCACCAGGCGATGGAGTTCCTGCCGCAGTCCAACCGGATTCAGCTCGGCGACACCGTCGACGGCCAGATCACCGCGAAGGGCAAGAAGGTCGTCATCATCGGCGGTGGCGACACCGGTGCCGACTGCCTGGGTACCTCGTTGCGTCAGGGTGCCGAGATCGTGCACCAGTTCGAGATCATGCCCAAGCCGCCGATCGAGCGTGCCGAGTCCACCCCGTGGCCGACCTACCCGCTGATGTACCGCGTGTCGTCGGCGCACGAGGAGGGCGGCGAGCGCGTCTACTCGGTCAACACCGAGGAGTTCGCTGGCGAGAACGGCAAGGTCACCCACCTGCGTGCCCACGAAGTGGCCATGCGCGACGGCAAGTTCGAGAAGGTCGAGGGCTCTGACTTCGAGCTCGAATGCGACCTCGTGCTCCTCGCGATGGGCTTCGTCGGACCGGAACGCGCCGACCTGCTGGACAAGCTGGGCGTCGAGTACGACCAGCGGGGCAACATCAAGCGCGACGACAACTTCGCCGCGGTCGGTCAGCCGGGTGTCTTCGTCGCCGGTGACGCCGGGCGGGGCCAGTCGCTGATCGTGTGGGCCATCGCCGAAGGCCGCGCAGCTGCTGCGGCGGCGGACGCGTTCCTCGCCGGCCACTCGGACCTGCCGGCACCGATCTACCCGACGCAGGTCGCGCAGCGCTGATCCCAGCCAGACGATGACGGCATTCGCCACGACGTTCGGTGTGGCGTTGCTGGCTGCGGTCCTGCTGTCGAACCTGTCGGCCCGCAGCCCGCTGTCGACATCGGGCATCTTTCTGGCGGCCGGACTGGTGGCCGGACCGTTGGTACTCGACGCCGAACACCTCGGGACCGACGCGGTGCGCGACATCGCGTCGGCCACCCTGTTCGCCGTGCTGTTCGCCGACGGCCAGCGGGCGCCGCTGTCGAAACTGCGCACGCAGTGGGCCGATCCCACTCGCGCCCTGCTCATCGGCATGCCGCTGACCTTTCTCGTCGTCAGCGCACTGGCGTACTGGCTGGTGGGGCTGGACTGGACCACCTCGATGCTGCTCGGTGCGATTCTGGCGCCGACGGACCCGGTTTTCGCAGCGGCACTGGTGGGCCGCGACGACGTGCCCGGGCGGCTGCGCAGCCTGCTGAACATCGAGAGCGGCTTGAACGACGGGCTCGCACTGCCTGTGGTGCTGGTGCTGATCGGGACGCTCGGCGGTGAGCTCACCGGCGAGGAGACCTCGGTGGGTGCGGTTGTTCTCGAGATCCTGCTGGGCGTGGCGCTGGGTGTTCTCGCGCCGCTCATCGGGGCGGCGCTGGTGCGTCTGCCGGTGTTCGGGGTGACGCCGCGTGCCGCGTCCGTGGGGCCATTGGCCATCGCGGTCTTGCTGTATGTCGCCTCGATGCAGTTCGGGGCGAATCCCTACATCGCGGCCTTCACCGCCGGGATCACGCTGGCCACGGTCAGCCCGGCGGCGTCGGAGTCGTTCGCTCCGGTCGGCGAACTGGTGAGCGAGCTGGCGAAGAACGCGGCGCTGTTGGCCTTCGGTGCGTTGATCACGGCGGAGTTGCTGCGATCCGTCGGTGCCTCCGGGTGGGTGTTCGCTGCCCTCGTGCTGCTGGTGGGACGTCCCGTCCCGGTCATGCTGGCTCTCATCGGCACCCGTCTGCCCCGCAACGAACGACTGGCCGCGGCGTGGTTCGGGCCCAAGGGTTTCGCCAGCGTGGTCTACGGACTGCTGGTGTTGTCGTCGGGAATCGACTCGGCAACCGACGTTTTCGCGCTGGTGACCGCTACGGTCATTCTCTCGATCGCGGCGCACAGCGCCACCGACACCCCTGTCGCCAAGTTGTTGCACGAGGAACCTGTGGCGCCCCCGCATGCCGGGGCCCGGTAGCAAAGTCGCGTCTTTACACCACCGGTGGGCAACGCGGAATCAATAGTCTGGAATAGTTATCGACCTGCAACCAGGCCGCCGGCAAGATGCCGATTTGGTCGCGGGCGACACAGGATCCCTCTCGGTCGTACCCGAAATGCCAAAACTAGGGCACAGTGGTGAGGATGACCCCAGTTCTGGGGGCATGTAGGGCGTTCGACCGACAGGAAATCAATTGACCACAGCGCCCGCGGACCGTACGGACCGGCGTACCCGTCCGAAGGACCGTAAACAGCGTATTCTCGCCGCCGCGGCGGAGTTGTTCGAGACGTCCGGGTACCACGCCGTGGGGATGAGTGACATCGCGGCGCGAGTGGGCATCGTGCCGAGCGCGCTGTACCGCCACTACCGCAACAAGCACGAGTTGCTGGTCGCCGCATTCGACGAATCCGTGGGCCGGTACGAGGACGCCATCGCCGACATCGACGATCCGTTCGAGATGACCCGCAGCCTCGTGTATGTCGCGACCGACTCACAGGCCCTCGATCTGCTCTGGAGTAGGGACAAGGGCCATCTGTGTCCCACCGAACGAGACGCACTCCGTATCCGCATCAAACGAATCGCCGAACGGTTGACCCAGGTCACCGCACGCGACGCCGAACTCGACTCGGTGACGCCCTATGTCACGGCGTGGGCGGTGCTCTCGGTGGTGAACTGGCCCGGCCACCGGGAGCTGCCGGTGCCGCCCGGGGACAGTCCGCGAATGCTGCTGTCGGCTGCCAATGCCGTTGTGCGAGCCGGCCAACGCCGCGGTCCAGTGCATCAGTCGCCGGCGTTCTTCGACAGCCGTCCGACACCCGTGGACGGAGTCGGACATCTGTTGCCGCTGGCCAGGCGCGAGGCGCTGCTGAACACGGCGATCACGATGTTTGCCGTGCACGGGTACGCCAATGTGAGCCTCGACGACATCGGTGAGGCGGTCGGGATCGCCGGACCGAGTGTCTACAACCATTTCGACAGCAAACGCAAGATCCTGGTCTGCGGACTCCATCGCGCCTTCGATGCGATGTGGTTGGAGTTGGGCCATGTCCTTGTCCAGACCGCCGATCCTCTCGAGGCTCTCGACGAACTGCTGGCCGGCTATGCCCGTTTCGCACAAGCACACTGGGATCTCATCGCGGTGTGCTTGTCGCACACCATCATGCTCGACGGCGAAGAACTGGCGGCGCTGACCCGAACCTATCTGGACTACATCGGCGAATGGCGCAGGCTCCTCCAGATGTGCCGCCCGGAATTGAACGGGGACGAGGCGCAGACACTCGTCGACCTCGCGCTCGGAGTGGTCAACGGACTCGTCCGCGTCGACGTCCTGCGCGGCCCGACTCTGCCTGCCGATGCCCATTACCTGGCCAAGGCGGTGCTCGAGTCGCCGGTCATCGACTGACGGACGCCTCGTGTGCGACCTGTCGGTCAGACGCGCGTCAACGCCCGTCGCATCTGCTGCTCGACCGAGTCGGCAAGGCGGGTGAATGCGAGTTGTGCCAGCGGGTCGCCCAACCGGGCCAGACCATTGAACTGCACATGTGCGTGATAGGTGATGATCGTCGCCGCATCACCGGCGGTGCCGAACATCAGGTCCTCGGTCGACGTGGCCGTTTTGTTCCGGCCGGTGAACACCAGGCGGTCGGGTTCGTCGCGCATCAGCTCGTAGGTGAGAGACGTGGTGACGCCGTACAGCTTCGACGTGTTCAGCCACTGGGTGCCGAGGCCGATCGGGTCGGTACCGATCTGCTCGCACTGTTGGGTTCCGGGGTCCCAGTCGGCGGCATTGGCGAAATCGCGGAGGTACGCGACGACGTCCTCGCGCGTGCGTTCGACGGTGAACGTCCGGGTCACGTCGACCACAATGGCTCCTTTGCATCAAGACGACCAGCAGCTTTCTCTGATCATTCGGCACCGCGCCGACAGCGGATGGGTCACGCCCTAAACTCTGGAGACGACGCGTGCCGGCGCGACTGGGAGGGGCGACTATGCGTCTGCTGCGAATACTCGTGACAGCGGCGATGGCCGTGGTGGTGGCGATGGGAACCGCAGTGCTCGTGGCGCCGACGGTGAGCGCTGCACCCGGTGGATGTCCGAGACTCTATGTTCTGGCGATCCCCGGCACCTGGGCGAACGGCGCGAGTCCGGGCATCATGGGCGACGTCACGTCCGGCCTCGGACCCGAGACGCGTGTGCAATTCGTCGGATATGACGCGACGGCGTTTCCGTGGGAGAAGGCCGTCTACGGCAAGTCGAAGGCGCAGGCCGTGGCCAATGCGACCGGATTGGCGGTCACCATGTTGCGGCGGTGTCCGCGCACGCGAATCGCACTCACCGGCTACAGCCAGGGCGCCGACGCCGCGGGTGACCTGGCGTCCGAGATCGGCACCGGTCGTGCGGCGATCCGACCGGGGCAGGTCGCCGGGGTCGTGCTCATCGCCGATCCGCGGCGCTCCACACGTGACAATCTGATCGGTCCACCCCTGACCGGACAGGGTAGCGGCGGCCCCAGGTTGAACGGCATGGGATGGCTCGCACCGCGGGCGTTCACGATCTGTGAACCCTCCGACCTCTACTGCAACGTCCCCCGCGACTACTACATCACCCGCATCGCCGGCTATCTCGCCGAGACGAGTGATCCCACGCCCAGCCAGATCGCGCAATACCAGCGCGAGGCCGGGGTCATCGTCGCCGAGCTCATGACGCTCGGTGGGCCCGGCAAGATCGTCGAAGAACTCGGCAACGCCCGCGCACGCGAGCAGATCCGGTCGTTCAACCAGTTCCTGCAGTCGGGGGCACACGGAAACTACGCGGCGTTCGGAGTGCGACCGGGCGTGACCGCGGTCGGGTGGGCGCACAACTACCTGGCACGGCTCGCGTAGCACACCGCGAGATCATCCGGGGCGCCGGAGGATCCGTGTTCCGCTCAGCGGGCGTCGCTACCAGCGAGGTAACGCTGTGCGTGCGATCATCGATGTACATGAATGACTGACATCACTGGTCGTAGAGCTTGGGTGCGGACCTCCGAGCCACTACAGTAAGCCGAAGATCGAGTCCGATGTAACAAACAGGGAAGTGATTGGTCATGAGGTTGTCCAATGCGTCCTCAAGTCCCCGCCGAAGCTCGAAGCTGAGCTCGATCGCCGTAGTCCGACTCGGTCGCGGACGTTCGGCACGAATGTTCCCCGCCGAAGCGGAACGCCTCATCACCCCGGCCGAACTCCGCCGGCTTCAGGCCTGATCATCCGAATGCTGGACGCGTAGCGCCTCACCCGCGGGTGACGCGCACCTGCAGGCCGCCGACCTCCACCACATCCCCGGGCGTCAACTGCCGACCCCGACGGGTCTCCACCTCGCCGTTCACCGACACCAATCCGTCGGCGATCACACCCTTGGCCTCCGCGCCCGACTCGATCAGATTGGCCAATTTGAGGAACTGGCCCAACCGGATCGAGTCGTCACGAATCGGAACGTCATCCATCCCCGACATCTTGCCCAACCTCGGCCGGTTGAGCGAGCCGGGACCTTAACGTTTAGGCCATGACGTTGGATATCCCGCCCGGGCCGGACGTCGTCGAGCACGCACTCGACGACTCGCCTCCTGAACGCTCCGCGGCGGAACGCCGTTCACGCGACCTCATCGAACAGATCCGGTCGCCCCGCGGCTTCGGCCGCGCGGCTCCCCGCGTCGCCGGAACCGTCGTGGGGGTGATGGCGACCGTCGCGCTGCTGACGAGCCTGTTCCCCATCATCCGGCGTCTCATCCACGTCCCGCGTGACTACGTCGACACGTTCATCGTCACGCTGCCCGACACCAGCTTCGCGTGGGCCTTCGTGCTGGCGCTGGTGGCCTTCTCGTTGTCGATGCGCAAGCGGATGGCGTGGTGGATCTGCGTCGTCTACCTAGCGCTGTTCATGATCGGCAACGCCATCTATCTGGTGCCCGCGCTCGCCGACGAGCTCGACGTCACCGGCAACGACCGCATCAACCTGTGGATCGGCCTGGCCATCGACCTCGCCGCATTCGTGTATCTGCTACTCGCCCGCCGCCAGTTCTACACCCGGGTCCGACGCGGCGCGGTGCTCCGGGCACTCGGCGTGCTCATCGTCGGCCTCATCATCGGCTCGCTGCTGGGGTGGGGCCTGGTGTGGCTGTTCCCGCACACCCTGACCCGCGCCGACCGGCTGCCCTACGCGGTGAACCGGGTCGTCGCATTCGGTGCGGTGGATCAGGAACCGGCGTTTCAGGGCAGACACGCGCTCCCGTTGGTCAACGGGCTGCTCGGACTCTTCGGAGCGCTCGCGCTGATCGCGGCGGCGATGGTGCTGTTCCGGTCGGTGCGCCTGAAATCACTCATCACCGCCGATGACGAGCGACTCATCCGCGCGCTGATCACACGATTCAACGACGACGACTCGTTGGCCTACTTCTCCACCCGGCGCGACAAGGCGGTGGTCTTCTCGCCGGATGGTCGCGCCGCGATCACATATCGCGTCGAGCTGGGGGTGGGGCTGGCCGGTGGTGATCCGATCGGAGACCCCGAGTCGTGGGGGGACGCGGTCGCCGAGTTCCTCGCGCTCTGCGAACGCTACGGCTGGCATCCGGCCGCCATGGGCTCGAGCAGCCGCGGCGCGGAGGCCTTCGACGCGGCCGGGTTCGGTTCACTCAACATCGGCGACGAGGCGATCATCTACACCCGCGGCTACAGCATCAACGGTCCCGCGATGAAGGGTGTGCGCCAGGCGGTGTCCCGCACCAAGCGAGCCGGCATCACGATGCGGGTCCGCCGGCACAGCGAACTGTCGGAGGCGGAGATGGCCGAGGTGGTCGCCCGAGCAGACGCCTGGCGCGACACCGACGAGGAGCGCGGGTTCGCGATGGCGCTCGGCCGGCTGGGCGATCCGTCCGACGGTGACTGCCTCCTCGTCGAGGCGGTCGACGGAGAGGGGACCCCGGCGGAAAAGGTCGTCGGGATGCTGTCGTTCGTGCCGTGGGGCCGCAGCGGCGTGTCACTCGACGTGATGCGGCGGGACCGGGGTTCGGTCAACGGGATCGTCGAGACCATGGTGACCGAGCTGGCCAAGAACTCGGAGCAGTACGGCATCACCGAGATCTCGCTCAACTTCGCCACGTTCCGGGCCTTCTTCGAGCACGGCGCCGAGATCGGGGCGGGGCCGGCGATGCGTGCGACGTATTCGGTCCTGATGTTCGGATCGCGGTTCTTCCAGATGGAGTCGCTCTACAAGTCCAACGCCAAGTATCGGCCGGAGTGGCAACCGCGCTACCTCTGTTACGAGGACAGCCGGATGATGCCGCGGGTGGGTCTCGCCGCGATCGTCACCGAGGGATTCGTCCGGCTCCCGCGATTCGGGCGTGCCCGCCACTACACCGAGGGGACGTCGGCGATCCCGGCGGGCATCGACGTGGACGCCCTCGTCGCCCAGCTGGCGGCCGAGGCCGATCAGACCACCGTCGACGTGCATCGTCCCGAACAGGTACGGGTGCGCCTGGCCAAGATGGAACGGCTGATCGACGAGGGTTTCGACCCGTATCCGCCCGCGGACGCGCCGACGCACTCGATCGCTGCGGCGGTCGCCGCGCCGGAGGGCACCGTGGTCACCATCGCAGGGCGCGTCACGCGGTTGCGTGACTTCGGCAAGGTGGTGTTCGCCGACGTACACGACTGGTCGGGGCAGGTGCAGGTCCTGGTCGAGAACGCCCGATTGATCCCCGGTACACCGGATTTCGGAGCCGACGTCGATCTCGGCGACCTGATCGAGGCGCGGGGTGTGGTGGGGGCGAGCCGCTCCGGTGAACTGTCGATCCTCATCGACGCGTGGCGTTTCAACGGCAAGTGTCTGCGGCCGCTGCCGGACAAGTGGAGTGGTCTCACCGACCCCGAGGCGCGGGTGCGGCAGCGCTACGTCGACCTCGCGATCAACCCGCGCACCCGCGAACTACTCGCGACCCGCAGCGCGGTGGTGAAGTCGATGCGCGACTTCCTCTCCGCGCGAGGGTATCTCGAAGTCGAGACGCCGATTCTGCAACAGATCCACGGCGGTGCGAACGCGACACCGTTCCAGACCCACATCAACGCCTACGATCTGGACCTCTACCTTCGGATCGCGCCGGAACTCTATCTGAAACGTCTCTGCGTCGGCGGTGTGGAGAAGGTTTTCGAGATCGGTCGCAACTTCCGCAACGAGGGTGTCGACTTCAGCCACAACCCGGAGTTCACCAGCCTGGAGGCATATGAGGCGCACAGTGACTACCTGAAGATGCTCGACCTGACGCGGGAGATGATCCAGCACGCCGCCACCGTGGCCTACGGTGCACCGGTCATCGTGCGCACCGATGCCGACGGAAACGAAGAACGCATCGACATCTCCGGAGAGTGGCCGGTGCGCACCGTGCACGACGTCGTGTCCGAGGGTGCCGGCGAGGAGGTGACGCCGGAGACGTCGGCGGAGGTGTTGCGCGCGATCTGCGATCGCCTCGACATCGCCCATCGACCGGACTGGGACGCCGGACAGATCGTGCTCGAACTCTACGAACACCTCGGTGAGGACCGGACCACCTTCCCGACCTTTTACACCAACTTCCCGACATCGACGTCGCCGCTCACACGGGCGCACCGATCCATTCCGGGTGTCGCCGAGCGGTGGGATCTGGTGGCGTGGGGAGTGGAGCTGGGTACTGCCTACACCGAGCTGACCGATCCGGTGGAGCAGCGCAAGCGGTTGACCGACCAGTCGATCCTGGCGGCCGGTGGTGATCCGGAGGCGATGGAGCTCGACGAGGACTTCCTGCAGGCGCTCGAGTACGCGATGCCGCCGACCGGCGGCCTCGGCGTCGGCGTGGACCGGGTCGTCATGCTGATCACCGGACAGTCGATCCGCGAATCGCTGGCGTTCCCGCTGGCGAAGCCCCAGGAGTGATCTAGCTGTACCCGCCGGTAACATCTACCCGGTGTTCGGCCTAAACTGGGCGGCATGACCGAGTTGACCTTCACGCCGACCGCCGACCTCGTGGACGAGATCGGCGACCTCGTGCGTAGCTGCGACACCCAGTTCACCCAGTACGGCGCCCGCCGGGAGTTCGTCGGCCGGGTGACCACGGTCAAGTGTTTCCAGGACAACGCGCTGCTCAAGTCCATCCTGTCCGAGCCGAACCCCGGCGGCGTGCTGGTGGTCGACGGCGCGGAGTCGGTACACACCGCACTGGTGGGGGACATCATCGCCGAGCTCGGCCGCTCGAACGGGTGGGCAGGGATCATCGTGAACGGCGCGATCCGCGACGCCAAGGCGATCGGCGAGATGGAGATCGGGGTGAAGGCGCTGGGCACCAACCCGCGCAAGTCCAGCAAGACCGGCGTCGGCGACCGCGACATCCCGCTGACCATCGGCGGAGAGACCTTCCACCCCGGCGACATCGTCTACTCCGACGATGACGGGATCGTGCTCCTCACCGACGAGACCGCTGCCGGTGAGAACGCTGCCGACGAGACAGCTGCCGACACACCTGTCGTCGAGACCCAACCCGCCCCGAGCGAGAGCTGAGGAAGAACCCATGCCGAAGCCCACCGGAGACTACTTCCGTCGCCTCGCAGCCATCGTCGCCATCGACGATGCCGACGCCCGCCCCACCCGCCCGGTGCTGGAGGCGTTCAGCGGAGCGGAGATGGCCACCATCCCGATCGGTACCGCCGAGGATCTCGAGGCCGCGGTCGCGCGGGCCCGGGCCGCCCAGGAGGGCTGGGCGAAGCAGACCCCCGAGCAACGGGCGGAGGTGCTCGGCCGGTTCTCCGAACTGGTGCACCGCAACGCCGCCGCGCTGATGGACATCGCGCAGGCAGAGACGGGCAAGGCGCGCATCTACGCGCAGGAGGAGGTGCTCGACGTCGCGCTCACGGCGCGGCACTACGCCACCACCGGCCCCAGGACACTGGCCGAGCGCAAGGTCAAGGGCATGTTGCCCGGTGCGACGAGTGTGCGGGTGCGGTATCAGCCCAAGGGTGTCGTCGGCGTGATCAGCCCATGGAACTACCCGCTGACGCTGGCGGTCTCCGATGCGGTGGCAGCGCTGCTGGCCGGCAACGGTGTGGTGATCAAGCCCGACAGCCAGACCCCCTACTGCGCACTGGCATTGGCCGAACTCCTCTACGAGGCGGGTCTGCCGCGCGAGCTGTTCGCGGTGGTTCCTGGGCCGGGAATTGTTGTCGGACAAGCGATCGTCGCGAACACAGACTACGTGATGTTCACCGGGTCGTCGGAGACCGGCGCGGCATTGGCCGAGCAGGCGGGACGCCGGCTGATCGGCTTCTCGGCCGAACTCGGCGGCAAGAACCCGATGATCGTGACCGCGCGGGCCGACATCGACCGGGCGGTCGAAGGTGCTGCGCGGGCATGCTTCTCCAACTCCGGTCAGCTGTGCATCTCGATCGAGCGTCTCTATGTGGACAAGGAGATCGCCGACGAGTTCACTGCGAAGTTCGCCGCCCACGTCTCCGCGATGACGCTCGACGCCACCTATGACTTCTCCGCCGACATGGGATCGCTGGCGTCGGCGGCTCAGGTGGACACGGCCGAGGCACACGTGCAGGACGCGGTGGGCAAGGGCGCGAAGGTGCTCGCCGGGGGACGTCGGCGCGCCGACCTCGGTCCGTTCTTCTTCGAGCCGACGGTGCTGGCCGACGTCTCCGACGACATGACCTGTTACGCCGACGAGACCTTCGGGCCCGTCGTGTCGATCTATCCGGTCGACTCCACCGACGAGGCGATCAAGCTGGCCAACGCCACCCGTTACGGACTCAACGCGTGCGTCTTCGCCGGCAGCAGTGCCGAGGCGAACGAGATCGCCGACCAACTCCGGGCCGGCACGGTCAACATCAACGAGGGCTACGCCGCCGCATGGGGTTCCACGGCGGCCCCGATGGGCGGCATGGGTATCTCCGGTGTCGGTCGCCGCCACGGCGAGGAGGGTCTGCTCAAGTACACCGAGCCGCAAACCGTCGCCGAGCAACGCTTCATCGGCATCGACCGGGCCCCCGGTGTCCCGCAGGGCATCTATCGCGCGGTGACCCCGTACGCGGTCCGCGCACTGAAGTACCTGCCCGGTCGCTGAGGGTAGCCCGCCCCCGAAAACCGCCCTCAGCACGCACCCGCCCCTGAAAACCGCCCTCAGCTCACGCCCGCCCCCGAAAACCGCCCTCAGCAGGGCCGACGTCGGCGATTTGCCGACCTCGGCCCGCTCACGGGTGGTTTTCGGCCGCGGGTGCGAGCGTCGGGGGGTTACGGTGGCTGCGTGACCGGACGCCGGATTCGCTCTTTCATGGCCCGCGCCGCTGCGGTCGGCGCCCTCTGCGCGGCGCTGTCGACCGCGCTCGGCGCGCCCGGTCAGGCCAGTGCCGCACCACCGCTGTCGGTGTCGACGGTCGCGTCCGGACTCGACCACCCGTGGGACCTGGCCCTGAGTCCCGACGGCGTCATCCTCACCGGTGAACGTTCCGGCAGGTTCGTCGCGGTGATGCCCGGGGGACAGAGCAAGACGGTACGCGCGGATCTCTCGCACCTGTTCGCGGTGAAAGAGGCCGGCCTGATGGGGTTGGCGCTCGATCCACGTTTCCGACAGACCCGCCGCGTCTATTCCTGCCAGGCAGAGACGACATCGGCGTTCGCGCCGAGCATCCCGGGGTCGGTCGCGAATCTTCCGCTGCCGTGGCCCAATACCGGTCAGGTGATCAACGTCGTCGCCTGGCGTGTGAGCAACGACTGGTCGGTGATGGTCCGAGAACGCACGGTGCTGACCGGCATCCCGCTGACTGCGGCGGGCCGCCACGCCGGCTGCGGGCTGACCGCCGCGGCGAACGGCACCCTGTGGATAGGCACCGGAGACAATGCCATCCCGACCAACCCCCAGGACCGCAAATCGTTGGGCGGCAAGGTATTACACATCAATCCCGACGGCACGCCGGCCGCCGGGAACCCGAATCCGGGTAGTCGGATCTACACTCTCGGACATCGCAACGTCCAAGGTGTGGAGATCCAGCCGGGGACCGGGCGCGTCTATGCGATCGAGCAGGGGACCGACACCGACGACGAACTGAATCTGTTGCGGGCCGGAGCCAATTACGGGTACAAGCCGGACCGGACGCCCTTCATCTACGACGAATCGGTGCCGATGACCGACCCGCAGCGGGTCCCGGGAGCGGTCGGAGCCGTATGGCGATCCGGGAAGCCGACGATCGCAACCCCGGCCCTCACCTTCCTGCCCATGAGCGGATGGGGGGCGCTGAACGGCGCGGTGGTGATCGCGGCGCAGAAGGGCAAGCACCTGCTGTTCGTGACACTCGACGATGCGGGCACCCAGGTCGTCCGAACCGTCAATGCCCAGCAGGACACGTATGGGCGGTTCCGCGGACTCGCCATCGATCGAGACGGCTCGCTGTTGGTGACCACCGACAACGGTGGCTCCGACCGGATCCTGCGGATGCGATTAGCAGGCTGAACAGAGGCGGAAACATGTGTGACGACGAGGTGGTTCGGCAGGCCCACGAGGAGGCTCGACGCTTTTCGCGACGTGACGCATTGCGGATGACAGGTGGTGTCGCCGGTGGCGTGGCCGGGATGGCCGCAATCGGATCGTCGTCCGGTCGCGCGAACGCGGCTCCGTCGGTACAAGTTGTCGATCTGACTCACGTCCTGTCGAACGATTTCCCGCTCTGGCCGGGGAGCGCGCCGGTGGTGTCGCTGCCCACGTCGAGTGTCGGTCCCGGCAATTCGGGATTCGCGACGCGGTGGATGTCGTTCTCCGAACACTCTGGAACGCACGTGGACGCGCCCGCACACAAGATCGGTGACGGGATCACCGTCGACCGTATTGCTGCTCGAGATCTGCTCGCACCTCTCGCCGTGATCAGCATCGCCGCACGTGCGCGGAGAAATCGGCGGACCACGCTGACCGAGAAGGACATCGAGGCCTACGAGTCGAAGCACGGCCGGATTCCGGCGGGCGCTCTGGTCGCCTTGTACAGCGGATGGCAACCACGGACCGGCGGCGTCGATGCGCCGGGATTCGATGCCGACGCGGTGACGATGCTCGTTCGCGAGCGCGGGGTGGTGGCGATCGGGACCGACACCTTGAGCATCGACCTCGAGGACTCGGTTGGTGCTCATACCGCGATCTTGGGCGCCGGTCGTTATGCCGTCGAGGCGATGGCGAACCTGTCATCGGTGCCCGCCGCCGGGGCGACCGTGGTGGTCGGGGCGCCCCGCTTCGCCGGCGGCACCGGTGGCCCGGCCCGGGTGTTGGCTGTGCACTGAGCATTTCTCCCCGCAAAGTTCGCCGAAAACCACCCGTGAGCGAGCCGAGGTCGGCGATACGCCGACCTCGGCCCTGCTGAGGGCGGTTTTCAGGGGCGGACAGACGGGCAGGGGCGGACGGACGGGCAGGGGCGGACGGGTAGAGGCGAACCAGGCAGAGACGGACGGGTACCGCTCACAGGCTTCTCCCAGGCACCGTCCAGCCTGGCGGGAGGCCCGGGGCCCACTGTGGGATCAAGACATCCGATACAGGAGGACCCCATGACCACAGTGCTGGAACGTCCGGGCGCATCGACGCCCGGCGAACCGCCGCCCCCGGCCGGGACTGCAGGCCGACGTGTCGCGGACAGGCCGCGACCCAAGCGCGCCGTGGGCTGGAGCCCGTTCGCGCTTACCGGCCTGCTGGTGGCGACGGCCGTGCTCTACCTCTGGAACCTGGCGGCCAGCGGGTATGCCAACACGTTCTACGCGGCCGCCGCCCAGGCCGGATCGCAGAGCTGGACGGCGTGGTTCTTCGGCTCGCTCGACTCGTCGAACTTCATCACCGTGGACAAGCCGCCGGCCTCACTGTGGGTCACCGGCCTATCGGTGCGGCTGTTCGGGATGAACAGCTGGGCGGTACTCGTGCCGCAGGCACTGATGGGCGTCGCCGCGGTGGCGCTGGTCTACTGCGCGATGCGACGCACCTTCGCCGATCCGCGGCACGGCACCGCCGCGGGCCTGATCGCCGGTGCCGTGCTCGCCTTCACCCCGGCGGCCGCACTGATGTTCCGGTTCAACAACCCGGATGCCCTGCTGGTGCTGTTGATGGTGGCCGCGGGCTATGCGTTGACCCGGGCGATCGGGACCAACTCGGGCCGCTGGCTGGCCCTGGTGGGCGTGGCGTTGGGCTTCGCGTTCCTCACCAAGATGCTGCAGGGGCTGCTCGTGCTGCCGGCCTTCGGCCTGGCCTACCTGCTGTTCGCGAACAACGGCTGGCTCAAGCGGATCGGTCATCTGATCGCTGCGACCGTCGCCCTCATCGCGTCCGCGGGCTGGTTCGTGCTGGCCACGATCCTGGTACCCGCGTCGGCGCGTCCGTACATCGGTGGGTCGACCGACAACACCTTCATGGACCTGGTCTGGGGCTACAACGGCGTGGGACGCATCAGCGGTGGAGCTGCCGGGGGCGGTCCCGGCGGTGGCGGGCAGGCCGGTGGATCGTTCGGTGGCTCGACCGGACTCGACCGGCTGTTCAGCTCCGAGATGGGCAACGAGATCTCCTGGTTGCTGCCGGTGGCGCTGCTCGCGCTCGCCTTCGCCGTCTACCTGGGATTGCGCAGCTTCCCGATCTTCCGGTTCACCAACGGACTCACCCGCGTGGAGGGCGGCGCGGTCGTCGCCTGGGGCGGCTGGCTCGTCGTCACCGGACTGATCTTCAGCTTCATGAGCGGCACCATCCACCCGTACTACACCGTGGCCCTGGCGCCGGCGATCGGTGTGCTGATCGGGATGGGCGGCGTGTTCGCGTGGCGCCGTCGGGACAACTGGGATGGCCGGATCGCCCTCGCCGGATTGATCGGGCTCGCCGGTTGGTGGTCGATCGTCTTGTTGAACCGCAACGACTTCGGACCCGAGTGGTGTCGCTGGCTCATCGGCGCCGCCACCGCGATCAGCGTGATCGTGATGCTGGTCGGGAGCGTGATGGCATGGCGCAAGGCCGTGGCCGGAGCGATCATCGTCGGTGCGCTGGCCGGAGCCGGTGGCAGTGTCGGGTTCGCCATCGCCACCGCCGCGACCCCGCACAGTGGATCGATCCCGACCGCGGTGCAGACCTCGACGGAGAGCGGCGGTATGGGTGGTCCGGGCGGCGGAATGCCCGGCGGCACCAATGGACCGGGTGGAAACGGCACCACGTCGTCGACGACCGGGCACTCAGGCTCGTCAACAGATCAGGCCCCGACAGGTCAGGCCCCGACGGGTCAGGCGCAAGCCGGCACGACGCAGGACGGCCGGCGTGGCGGTGGTATGGGTGGCGGCGGTATGGGTGGCGACATCTCGTCGAACACCGAACTGGTGAACCTGCTGAAGTCGACCAACACCACCTGGGCGGCGGCGACCAATGGCTCGCAGTCCGCGGCCGGCATCGAGATCGCCACCGGCACAGCGGTGATGGCCATCGGCGGATGGAGCGGAGACCCCGCACCGACGCTGCAGCAGTTCATCCAGTACGTGCAGGACGGCAAGATCGCCTACTACGTCGGTGGGGGCCAGGGCGGCCCCGGCGGCAACTCCGAGATCGCCACCTGGGTTGCGCAGAACTACACCGCGACGACGGTCGGCGGGACCACGGTCTACCAGCTGATCTGATCCCAACAGACGAAACCGCCCGTGACGCATGTGCGTCACGGGCGGTTTCGGTGTGTGGTCAGCGTCGTCGGCGCAGGACCGCGACGACGATCAGCAGCAGACCGCCGAGCACACCGGCGGCGAGGATCGGCAGGGTCCGGTTCTCGCGCGGCAACTCCGACGGAGCGCCGGCGCGTAACTGGGCGAAGGTGGCCTGCCGCGCATCCGATTCGGCGACCACGTCCACCACGGCAGGCGACGGTCGCGAGGGCGGTGACGCCGGTGCCGTGGATGCGGGCCCGGACGGCCCGGTCGAGGCGGACTTCTTCGCCGGCGCCTTGTTCGCGGTGGCCTTGTTCGCGGTGGCCTTGCTCGCGCCGGCCTTGTTCGCGGTGGCCTTTGCGGCCGGTGCCTTCTTTGACGGGGCCTTTTTGGCCGGCGTCTTCTTGGCTGCGGCCTTCTTCGCGGGCGCCTTGTTTGTCGCGGCCTTCTTCGCAGCGGCCTTCTTGGCGGGCGTCTTCTTGACCGGCGCGGGTGTGGGCGCGCCGACGTCGCTCGCGTCTCCGGCCGGCCCGTTCTGCTCGGCGGCCCCCGAGGTCGCGGGCGGCGCAGTCGCGGACGTCCCCGTCACCTCGCTCGACGTCTCTCCGGCCGATTCACCGTCGGAATCATTCTCGTTCGGGGTGTTGTTCGGGCCGGGGTTGGTCATCCGTGTCACGCTCCCTTGCGCGTTTGATCGTTGCGGCGGGTCAGGGCCTCATCCTATGTCGAGGATCGATGGCCTCACCTGCCGACCGCGGATCAGGCGTGAACGCCCAGTCGCGCCAGGATGTCGGCGTCGATGGCCTCGAGCTCCGACTCGATCGACTGGTGCGCGGTGCGGCGCTGAGACGACGGCATCGCCTCGGCGGCGTCGACCGCGATCGCCAGGTTGTCGAGGCGGGTGCCCATCGCCGAGACGAACGCCGCCCCCTCGTCGGAGGAGTCCTTGGTGGCGACCTTCTCGAGCGCCGACCGGGTTGTGCTGATGCGTGCCGACAACGTGGCGCCGTGCCCGGAGAACTGCCGGAGCACCTCCGGTGACACGCCGGCCCGGCTCGCCTGCAGCGCGGTCAGTTGGCCCCGGGCGGCCACCGCGGCACGGTAGGCGATCGGCACGACGATCGGTGACACCAGACGGGCGACGGTGAGATAGCGCTTGACGCTCACCGGACTGAACCGTTGGGCGTCGGCTGCCGCCTTGGCCTTGGCGGCGGTGGCCTTGGCATCCGCCTTGGACGCCTTGACCTGCGCCTTTCCGGCCGCCTTCGTGTTCTTTCGCTCCTGCTTGAGCTCCTTGGTCCGGAACTTCCGCTCGGCGCGACGACGGGCCTTCTCCGACTTCCGTGCGCCCTTGGCCTCGAGCTTTGCCTCCAGCTTCGCCTTGGTCTTGAGCGCCTTGGCCTCGGCCTTGCGCTGGGCACGGGTCTTGCCGTCCGACGAGAAGAATCCCATCTGAGGACCTACCTCCTGTGTGGTTTCGCGGCTCTGTGGACCCGACGGTCGGGGAAACACCGAGCGGGCGTCGAGTGCATCGCTACAAGCATTACATAGGCTCGTACGGGGCGGACCCGCGCGAACACGTCGGTGCACGCGGAGCGCAGACGCGCGGCGAGTGGGTCGGGAAAGGACGGGCGAGTGGCCACGGTGGTGCTGCATGCGCGCGATCTCGCCGGATGTGAACATCGGCTGTCGCTGGACCAGTCACATCCCGACATGGTCCGGGCCCGGCCCGACACGCCGGAGGCGCAACGCCGCAAGGACGCGGCCGCCGACCATCGTGCCGGCGTCCGCGAGATGGTGCGCGGCCTGCACAGTGATCAGCCACCCGGCACCGTCGTGATCATCGATCCCGAGTCCACGCACTCCGAGCGGGTGGAGGCGACGCTGGCCGCGTGCGCCGACAAGGCGGCCTGGATCTGGAACGCCACCCTGCCCACCGACCGGGACGTCGGGCGTCGGGGCCACGCCGAACTGCTGATCCTCGACGGTGCGGGATACGTGCCCGTGATCGTCGTGAACCATCGCGTGAGCTACGAGGCCAAGGCGGGCAACGGCAACGGCAACGGGACCGTCACCAGCCCGGTGTGGACATGGGCACCCGCGTTCGACCCGACCCGCAACGGTCGCAACAATCGTCGCGACCAGCTACGACTCGCGCAGCTGACCGCCATGATGGTCGAGCTCGGACTCGCGACGTCGACACAACCGCAGGAGCTGCGGGCGGGGGTGATCGGCCTCGACGCCGACTGCATCGTCGTCCATGAGATGGCGCCCCTGCTCGCCGACTACGCCGAGACCTTCCGGCGACGCATGGCGATCGCCGAACAGCGCATCGCCACCACACCCCTGCGGATCGGGGAGTGCCGAAGTTGCCCGTGGTGGGCGCGATGTGGACCCGAACTCGAGCAACGCCGAGATGTGAGTCTGGTGGTCGGCGGCAACCAGAGCCGCATCCTGGCCGACGCCGGCATCACCACGATCGATCAGCTGGCCCACTACGACGGACGCCCCCCGGCCGAATGGCCGGGCAACGCACGGTTCGATGACGCCGTGCTCAACGCGATCGCTTGGCTGACCGGCATTCCGCTGATCCGTCGGCTCGACGAACCTGATGTTGCGCGCGCCGACGTCGAGGTCGACGTCGACATGGAGAGCTACGGCGAGCTGGGTGCCTATATGTGGGGCACCTTGCTGACCGACAACACCGATCCGTCGCGCCCGGTTCGCTATCGGGCGTTCGTGACCTGGCAGCCCCTGCCGACGGCCGATGAGGGCCGATCGTTCGCCGAGTTCTGGACCTGGTTGTCCGCGGAACGCGAGGCCGCCCGAGCGGCAGGGAAAACCTTTGCCGCATACTGCTATTCGCAACAGGCCGAGAACCGGTGGCTGCTCTCGTCGGCCACCCGGTTCGCCGGCGCACCCGGAGTTCCCAGTCGCGACGACGTCGAGGCGTTCATCGCGTCGGACGACTGGGTGGACATCTACGAGGCGGTGGGCCGCAACTTCGTGTGCCCCAACGGCAAAGGCCTCAAGCGTGTGGCACCGGTCGCCGGATTCGGCTGGCGCGACGCCGAGGCCAGCGGCGAGGCGTCGATGGACTGGTACCGCGAAGCGGTCGGACTCGGTGGTACACCGGTCGATCCGTCACAGCGTGAGCGTCTGCTCGAATACAACGAGGACGACGTCCGGGCGACGAAGGCGCTCCGCGAGTGGATCGATCTGCGCGCGCGAGACGAGGTCCCGCACGAGGATCAGGTGCTCGAGTTCCGGAGGCACGGCACCGCGTGACCCGGTCACGGCCGGGAGGACCGGAGAGCCTCCAGGAACGACCCGCTGCCCAGGAGTGCCACCGCGCCGAGGAGGAGCAGCGCGCCCGGCGCCAGCCCGACGATGATGCGACGTGCTGTGGTCGCCGGATCGGCGTGCACGGTCGGCACCGGCGCAGGAGCCGGTGCCGCGCGAGTCGCGCCCGCGGAGTCGGGAGCGGGCGGTGCGAGTGGTGGATCGACCGCTGCGGTTCCCGGTGACGTCTCGCTCGCGGTCGGTACGGTCGGCACGGCACGCGTGTCTGAGCCGCCCGTGTCGGATTCGCCCGGGCCCGATCCGCCCGCACCTGATCCGGCGGCCGTCGGATGAGTGGTCGAAGGGCGGGGGATCGTCGATGTCGCGGTGATCGTCGATGTCGGCTCCCCTCCGCCGGTCCCTGGCATCACCCCGCGAGTCGGTGGATTCGGGGTGAACAGCGGTGGTCGGGGCGGGATCACGACGTCGCGTCCCGTGTCTGCGTCGTCGGTGGTCGGGGACTGGCCGGTGGTCTCCGGAGCTGTGGGCCCGGCGGAACCGGTCGGCTCGGTGGTGCCGCTTGGTTCCGTCGGGTCGGTGGGGTCGGTCGGCTCTGTTGGCTTGGTCGGGTCGGCGGTGCCGGTCGGTTCCGACGGCGGGTCGTCCTTCCCGGGATGTTCCGCATGCCCGCCGTGGCCACCGCTGCCATGGCCACCGCTGCCGTGCCCGCCCGAACCCTGCCCGCCAGAACCGTGCCCGCCAAAACCGTGCCCGCCGCCCGCACCGTCCTCACCTGAACGGGACGAATCCGACCCGGTTGCCGGAGACGAGAAGGCAACGCCCACGCCAAGACTCAGCAGTGCGACCACCATCACAGCGACGACGGCACCCCACGCCCCCGCACGGCGGCGGCGTGCTGTGGTCTGCGTTACGCGATGTGTCATTCCGCCCCCTGCTCTGGTTACATACACGAGAACGCGCGGTGCCGGACGCCCCCTGGAGTTCACCTACCGGCAACGTCCGATTTGCCCCACCAAACGATCTTTACGATCGAGTGTGAACAATGCCACACTAGGTAATCGTTACATCGTTGGCACAGGTGATACGCATGCACGATGTGGTCGGGTACGTTCTGAGCGTAGGCGAGCGTTGCATTGACGATGCACGCCGGTCTTTAATGTTTGCAAGTTCAAGGAGCTTTGAATTTGCCGGGGAGAACAATGACATCACGAGGTGCGGAAATGCCTGTTCATGGCGAACGTCGAACCGAGGGTGGGGCGGTCGGCGACGAGCAGATCGGAACGGTTGATCCGGGTCTGTTCGCCCGCCGCCTCGAGGAACTGTTCCGTACCGTTCCCGGACCGAACGGCCGGGCGTACAGCGCCAAGGCGATCGCGGCGCGATCGACCGAGCGCGGCTTCCGTCTCGGCGAGTCCTATCTGAGTCAATTGCGTTCGGGCAAGGCGAAGTCGCCCTCCTTCCGCACGGTGGAGGGCATCGCCGCTGCGTTCGGGGTGGATGTGCATTACTTCCTCGAGGATCGCGCGGCCCAGCGGACCCGCGATGAGATCGACCTGATGCGTCTGCAGGCCGACACCAATGTGCAGCTCGCCGCGTTCCGCCTGGCCGGGTTGTCGAGCGACTCGGTCACCATCGTCAACGAGTTGATCAAGGTGCTGCGTGAGCAGCAGGGCCTGCCGAAGGATCCGCCGGATATCATCGCCGCCGGGATCGCCGACGCGTCCGAGGACGCACGCCTCCGTGTCGTCGGCGGGCAGTCGAGAAACAGCTGAGGCCGTAGCGGCCGAACTCCGGGTGGCATGCGAAGTCGACGCGCACTCCGCGCACTCCGGGCGCTGTGTCGTGACACGCTGAGGGGTCTCGACCTCGATCTACCGCTGGACGTGACGCAGCTCTGCGATCGCCACGGCGCACGCCGCGGACGTCCCATCCGGTTGATCGCCCATCCGCTTCCCGCCGGGATGCCGAACGGTGTCTGGCTGGCCGCCGAGGACGCGGACTACTTCTTCTATCAGGCGAACACCTCGCGCCTGCATCAGGATCAGATCGTGATCCACGAGTTCGCCCATCTCATCGCCGGGCATCAGATGCTGGGTGCGGTGTCCGCGTCGGCTCTCACAGCTCCGTCCGACAGCGACTCCGACGACGCCCTGCGCCGCACCTGCTATGCCGACGACCGGGAGTGGGAGGCCGAGATGCTCGCGACGCTGATTCTCGGTTGGGCCGCCGACGCCGCCGACACCGTGGGCACCACGACCGACAACGCCGATCTCCGCGGCATCCAGCGGCTGCTGGGTGGCCACAAGGGGTGGTTGTAGCGTGATCGTCGTCGGTGTACTCAACACGATCGCCGCGGTGATCTTCGCCGCCGCACTGTGTTGGCGACTGGAACAGATCCGCCGGGATGGCGGCGGCCTGCAAGCGGTGGCGATGACGGTGGCGATCGCCGCATTGACCCTCGCCTTCGTGGTGTCCGGCGACGACGTCACCGCAGCCGTCGACGACGTCGTCTTCACCGGCGCCGCGCGCGTGCTCTTCCGCGGTCTGCTCGCCGTCGGGGTTGCCGCGCTGATCGTCGTGTTCTTCTTCCCGGCGCCGGGAGCGAAGCGAGCGGGTCGGACGTTCCCGGGAGGGAAACCGTCGGCCCGTTCCAGCCGGGAGCGCCGCGCTGGGATCGAAGCGGTGCCGCTCGTGGTCGCCCTCGTCGGTCTGCAGATCACGATGCTGGTGATGCCGGTGGGCCTGCGCACCGAGGAACTCTCGGCGTGGACGGCCCGCAACGTCGCCTACGCGCTGTTCGTGCTGATCGCCAGCGGATATCTGACCTACGGGTTCATCGCGTGCGTGCGGAGCATCAGACGTTTCCTGGACCTGGCGACGGGTTATCTGCAGACGTCGCTGGCGGTGCTGTTGGGCGGACTGGTGTTCCTCACCCTGGGGGTCGCGCTGCAGATCGTGTTCATCGTCGGCGCCGCCACCAGGTGGTATGTGGCCGGGTGGCTGCTGGGTGTCAGTCGGGTGTGTTCGGTGGTCGGGGTGGTCGCGTTCCTCATCGGGATCAGCTATCCGATGCTGCACGCCCGGTGGCGGACCATCACGTCGAAACGGCGACATCTTCGCGATGCGCAGGCCCTGCTCCCGCTGTGGGAGCTGGTCACCGACGCCGTACCCGAGGTGGTGTTGCCGCTCGGTGCGTCGCCGCCGCCGTCGATGGTGTTCCATCGGCGGGTCGTGGAGATCCGGGATGCGCTGACTCAGCTCAGTCCGTACCTCACCGAGGATTTCGAGATCGTCGACGACGCCGCCCGAGCAGACATGCTCTGGGCGGCGGTCGAGGAGTATCGGATCGTGGGGCGGGCCCGTGGGCCGGTGCGTGACGTGGTGCCGGGCGGCGCGGACCTCGAGGCCGATGCGGCGCCGCTGAAGCGGTTGTCGAGCGCGGTCGCCGCGCAGCCGGTCGCGTGACCGGTCAGCGCGGGGCCATGCGGATCGCGCCGTCCATGCGGATCGTCTCGCCGTTCAGATAGTTGTGCGCGACGATCATCTCGGCGAGCTGCGCGTATTCGTCGGGCTCACCGAGGCGCTGCGGGAACGGGATCGCCTCGGCGAGTGTCTGCTGGAATTCCGGGGTGACGCCGGCGAGCATGGGTGTCTTGATGGTTCCCGGCGCGATGGTGCACACGCGGACGCCGGCGCGGGCCAGGTCGCGGGCGGCCGAGATGGTCATCGCGTGCACACCGCCCTTGGATGCGGCGTAGGCGATCTGGCCGATCTGTCCTTCGAACGCGGCGACCGAGGCGGTGTTGATGATGACGCCGCGCTGGCCGTCGTTGTCGACGACCGACTCCTTCGACATCTGCTCGGCGGCCAGTCGCATCACGTTGAAGGTCCCGACCAGGTTGATGTTGATGATCTTCTGGAAGAGGCTCAGGTCGTGCGGTCCGCCTTTCCCGAGGATGCGCGCGGCCCATCCGACACCGGCACAGTTGACCGCGACGCGCAGCGGTGAGCCGGAATCGGAGATGGTGTCGATCGCGGCTTTCACGTCGATCTCGCTGGTGACGTCGGCGGCCAGGAGCGTCACCCCGCCCACCGGTTCGGCCTTGTCGATCCCGGGCTGTAGGTCGAGTCCGTACACCTGGGCCCCGGCGGCGGCGAAGTGAGCGGCGGTGGCGGCGCCGAGCCCCGACGCTGCGCCGGTGACCAGTACGGATGAGCCGGTAACGTCCATGAGGAGTCCTTTCGGGCGGCACCGGCCGGGGTGGCGTGGCGGGTGCGGGGTGTCGTGTCACCGATCACCCTAGACACGTCGACGTCACGGTCGGGTTGCAGCCCCCGAAATCACCGAGCGATCGTTCGGGAGTCCTCGTCGGCCGCAGGAGAACGATCGTCGGCGGCCGCATTCCGGCGTAGATGCCGGATGTAGACCGCACCGATGCCGATCAGCACGACGACCGCGCTCAGGGTGGCGATCACGGTGACGGTCGCGGCGTCGGAGAGTCCCTCCCACAGCAGCCAGGCGGCGAAGGCGAAGAACAGGACGGCGGCGCCGCGGGCGATGATCCGCTCCGGCAGATGCTTGCCGAGCAGGGCGCCGATCGCGATGGCCAGGGCGTCCGCGGCGACCATCCCGATGGTCGAACCGATCCACACGCCGAGCCAGTCGTTGTTGGTCGAGAGGGTGATGGTCGCGAGCATCGTCTTGTCGCCGAGTTCGGCGAGGAAGAACGACGACATGACCGCGAAGAACACCGACTTGCCCACCCGGTCGGCCTTGCTCGATTCGTCGTCGTCGAGGTGATCGCCACGCAGCGTCCACAGCCCGAAGACCAGCATCGCCAGCCCGGCCAGGATCGACATGAGGTCCGACGGGATGGACATGCCGAGGAAGTGGCCGAAGAACACCGACACCGCATGAACCGCGGTGGTGGCGACGGTGATGGCCGTCAGCACCACCCACCACCGGTAGCGCAGGGCGTAGGTCATCGCCATCAGCTGTGACTTGTCGCCGAGTTCGGCGACGAAGATCACGCCGAAGCTCAGCAACAGGGCAGCAATCATGTGGACCAGGTTAGGGTGCCCACACTCGGCTCTGCAACAGATTGCATGGCCGTATTTCCGCAGGTGGGAGGCTCAAATTTGAAAGTTTGGCGACCCTAACTCTCTCTGCGCAGGTCAGGCGGCCAGAAGCATCGCGAGGACGGCCGTGTCGGGGTCGGCGTTGGGATCGATACCGACTTGGTTGCGCAGGTTCACCACCGTGCCGTCGGCCTCGGCCTCGGCCCACCCGGCACGGTGTTCCAGACCGAGCTCGGGGAGGCCGGGCAGCAGCACACAGCCGGACGCGACCTGTGAGCACTCGGGCAGCGACGGCCGGGTCTGTGACGGGGGATGCAGCATGACCAGCGCCGGCGGGTTGGTCAGGAAGCGTCCGGCCTCGACGAAGCTGTCGTCGACGACGTTGCCGACCGCGACCATCATCCCGACAGCGTCGGCCTCGGCATCGTCGGGACGCTCCTCGACGACGCCGAAGATCGTGGTCGTCGGGAGAAATCCGGGGCGGCACGCGATCCGCACCGACGCGACCAGCGTCTGCGTCCACTCCAACGTGGACTCGGGCCAGCGTCCCGAGATCAGGATGCCGTTGAGTTCCCCCTCGAAGTGGAACGGCGTCAAACCGATCGGAATGGAAGTCGTCATCTCTGATCTCCCTCTGCCACAAGGCCCGAACCCAGGATCGAACTCCGAGACGAGGACCCACAGATCGCAGTGGATCCTGTGGAAGAAGAATCCACCCCGGCCGGGCGGATGACAACTCGAACACGGTTCTTGTGACGGTTCTTTTACACGCCGTAACCCGGGCCGCGTCCGAACGAGCGGATGAGCCACGTCACCGCGCGCGGATGTGTCGGCGGCACCAGGCACACTGGATGAGGTGAGAAGTTCTGCACCGCTGCGCCCGATGGAGATGGCATCGATCGCGATCTTCGGCGGATTGACGGTCGCGGCGATCGTCGTGGCGGCGGTCGTGCCCCTGGCAACGGCGGTCGGACTGCTGGCGCCGGTGCCGCTGGCACTCGTCGCGGCCCGCACCCGCCCGAGGGCGCTGATCGCGGCGTCGGTGGCCACCACCGGCGTGAGCTTCGCGATGGCGGGCACCGGTGCCGCGGCCACCGTGCTCGGCTCGGCGATCGTCGGCGGCATCGTCGGCGACATCAAACGACGCGGACGTGGCCTCGGGACCTTCATGCTCGCCAGCCTGGTCGCGGCGCCGTTCATCGGTGGGCTGTCGGTGCTGCTGCTGCTCGTGCTGGTCCCGTTGCGCACTCTGGCCCTCGAGGCGCTCGGGAACACCATCGGCGGCCTGGTGAAGCTGCTGGACAGTGTCCCCGCACTCGGCGGTGTCGCCGACGCGGTCGACCGGCTCGGCACCAGCATGGTCGACTACTGGTGGGTCTGGATGTGGGTGTCGGGTTCACTCGGTGCCGTGCTCTCGCTCGCGGTGGCGTGGTGGCTGCTCGGTGGTGTGATCGGGCGTCTGGCCGACGTGCCGAGCGAAGACACCCTGGACGCCGGCGACTCCGACATCGAGGTGTCCGATGTGGCGCCGTTGCCGTTGACCCTGTCCGGCATCGGTTTCCGCTATCGACCCGACGGGCCCCTGGTGCTCGACGACGTCACGGTCGCCGTGGCCGAGCGCGAGTTCGTCGCGGTCGTCGGCGCCAACGGTTCGGGGAAGTCGACGCTGGCCAAGGTGCTGGCAGGCCGTGCGCCGACGAGCGGATCGGTGCACCGCCCCGGTGCGGCCGGGCTGGGACGCCACGGCGGCACGGCGATGGTGCTGCAGCGGCCGGAGACCCAGATGCTCGGGTCACGCGTCGCCGACGACGTCGTCTGGGGCCTGCCGCCCGGCGTCGACGTGGACACCGAGGCCCTGCTCGCGGAGGTCGGACTCGCCGGGCTCGGGGGCCGCGAGACCTCGGATCTCTCGGGTGGCCAGCAGCAACGGCTGGCGATCGCGGCCGCGCTCGCCCGTGACCCCGCGCTGCTGATCGCCGACGAGGTGACCTCCATGGTCGACCCGACCGGCCGCGAAGAACTCCTCACCCTGCTCGCCGACCTGCCCCGCAGGCGCGGGATGTCGGTCGTGCTGATCACACATCGCGGCGCGGAGGCGGCCGCCGCGGACCGCATCATCCATCTCCATCAGGGCCGGGTGATCCCGCATCCGCCGGATTGGGTTCCACGGCCCGGCGCGGTCGAGGAACCGGTGGTGCCGGCACCACTGGATCGTCGCGGCCACCGCGCCCCACCGGGGGCCGGGGAGCCGCTGCTGGCGCTCGAGCACGTCGGGTACACCTATCTGCCGGGATCACCGTGGGCGGTCGACGCGCTGCGGGATGTCTCGGTGACGGTGAACCGGGGCGACGGCGTGCTGGTCGTCGGCGGCAACGGCTCCGGCAAGACCACCCTCGCGTGGGTGATGGCCGGCCTCATCGCGCCGACATCGGGTAGCGCGACCCTTGCCGGGAAGCCCGTCGCGGGCCGGGTGGGCGATGTGGCACTGGCCTTTCAGCACGCCCGGCTGCAACTGCAGAAGCAGACCGTCGGCGACGAGATCATGGCGGCAGGCGGCATCGAGGTCGGCACCGCCGAGGTCGCGCGGGTACTCGAATCCGTCGGGTTGCCGCGCGAGATGGCCGCACGGCGGATCGACGCGCTCAGCGGCGGGCAGATGCGTCGGGTGGTCCTGGCCGGACTCCTGGCCCGGCGGCCGAAGGTGCTGATCCTCGACGAGCCGCTGGCCGGTGTGGATCCGTACGCGCGCGCCGAGATCGTCGGCATGCTGGCACGGATGCGCGCCGACGGGTTGACCATCGTGATCATCTCCCACGACTTCACCGATCTCGATTCGGTGGTGAATCGCCGCGTCCAGCTGTCCGACGGCACGCTCGCGATGCTGCCGCAGCCGCGACCGGCCGAATCGTTGCGACCCGGTTCCAGGGAGGCAGTGGAATGAGCGTGCAGACGGTTCCCTTGCGGCAGGTGCCCGGCGACTCGCTGGTACATCGCTTGTGGGCGGGCACCAAACTGCTCGTCGTGATGGCGCTCGGGCTGATGACGTGGGTGTTGCCCTCGTGGCCTGCGCTGGGGCTGGTGGCAGCGGTCGTGGTGCTGACCGCGATCACCGCGGGAATCCCGCTGGGCGCCATACCCCGTCCGCCATGGTGGTTTTGGGGCCTCATCCTGGCCGGCGGCGTCCTGAATCTGATGTTCGGGCCTGCGGCGCTGGTGGTCTACCTCCGTGCGGTCACCCTGGGTCTGGTGCTGCTCGCGAGTTCCATCCTGGTGATCTGGACGACGCCGATGGCCGAGGTCGCGCCGGCGATCGCCACGTTGATGCGGCCGTTGCGGTGGCTGCGCCTGCCGGTCGACGAGTGGGCGGTGGCCATCGCGCTGTGCCTGCGTGGTCTCCCGCTTCTGATCGACGAGTTGCGGATGCTGCGGGCGGCGCATCGGCTGCGCCCGTCGGCCCCGGCCCGCAGCGGCCACCCGGCTGCCGAGATGGGTGTCGTCGACATGGTCACCGCTGCGATGTCGAGCGCGCTGCGGCGCAGTTCGGAGATGGCCGAGGCGATCACGGCCCGTGGCGGTACAGGCCGCCTCACCGCCTATCAGTCGCGCCCCGGACGGGTGGACGCGCTGGTCCTCGTGATCGTCGGGATCGCCTGTGCCGGAGCGATCACACTGACGATCGTGCTGTGAGCCATCCGGTCGTCGCTGATCAGCGGGTGACCGATACGCGAGACCTTCCAACCGCTCTCTGCGGAGCCTTGCGAGGAACGAGCGATGCGTCACCACCCGATCCCTGAGGAGCCTCGCGAGGAACGAGCGATGCGCCACCACCCGATCCCTGAGGAGCCTCGCGAGGAACGAGCGATGCGTCACCACCCGATCCCTGAGGAGCCTCGCGAGGAACGAGCGATGCGTCACGAAGGGCGCCGCAACCCTGCGGACGGTTCCGGGCCTTCTCACTGATCGGTGACATAACGCAGAAC
Source organism: Gordonia sp. LMA484 (assembly GCF_058129505.1). NCBI lineage: Bacteria > Bacillati > Actinomycetota > Actinomycetes > Mycobacteriales > Gordoniaceae > Gordonia > Gordonia sp. LMA484. Next base: position 5,486,999 of record NZ_CM176700.1, on the reverse strand, counting down.
CGCCGTCGTGCTCGGTGTCCGAACGCGACGGCGGTTGTGTGGTACGAGATCAGGCCGGGACGACGAGTCCCTTGCCCTGGCTGCTCGCGGTGGCGAAACGCTCTGCGGCGTCGGCCCAGTTCACGACGTTCCACCAGGCCTTGACGTAGTCCGGCTTCACGTTCTGATAGTCGAGGTAGAAGGCGTGCTCCCACATGTCGAGCATGACGACCGGGATGATCGCCGCCGGGATGTTGCCGCTCTGATCGGTGAGCTGCAGGACCACCAGGTTGCCGCCGATGGTGTCGTAGCCCAGGATGGCCCAGCCACTGCCCTGCAGGGTGGTGGCGGCTGCGGTGAAGTGGGCCCGGAACTTGTCGAAGCTCCCGAACTGGTCGTCGATGGCGGCCGCGAGGTCGCCTTCGGGCTTGTCGCCACCGTTGGGCGACAAGTTCTTCCAGAAGATCGAGTGATTGGTGTGACCACCGAGGTGGAACGACAGGGTTGCCGAGAGTCCGTAGACCTTGCCGGCGATGCTCTCGTCGTCGCGGGCCGCGGCCAGCTTCTCGAGGGTGTCGTTCGCGCCCTTCACATAGGTGGCATGGTGCTTGTCGTGATGGAGCTCCATGATCCTGCCGGAGATGTGCGGCTCCAGTGCCGCATAGTCATACGGGAGATCCGGCAAGGTGTATTCAGCCACGATATTCCTCTCTGAGGTTTTGCTCGTTACTCACTCTGCGCGCTCAATCGCGGCGTCCGAACGCCGGTCACGCGAGTACTTCCACCCTTACCCACTACATGGGGGATTGCAAACACTGCGGCACAATCGGGTTCAAGTGCGGTTGAAGTATCGGTCCGCGGACCGAGGTGTGGGACGGGCGCTCAGATGGCGATCAGCACGATGAGCAGAGCGATGAGTCCGACGATGCTGGCTGCGGTTCCGATGCACGCAGACCGGACATCGTAGTTCGCACGCGGGATGTTCTGCCGCGGCCCGAGGGCCCGGCGGAGATCAGAACTCGCGTGCGTTGCCATGAACACCCTTCGTCGGCAGAGATCGTGGCGCGGACGCCGCGTACTGGACTGGCCGGCGCCGGCGAGTGATCACGATCACAACCCCGGCGTGGGGGTCATGATAGGCAGACCAGCGCAGATCCATCAACCCGTGGCGGCCGACAGCGAGCGTACGATTGGCGCCATGTCTTGGCTTGACCAGCTTTTTTCCGCGCGATCGCACAAGCGAGAACTCATTTCCGCCGACGAGGCGTTGCCGGGGAGGGCGAGCGGTGTCCCGGTGGCCGATGAACACCTGCTGCTGCACCATCCGCTGCGGGGGGCGGGCGATCCGGCGGACAACGGGATCGGTGAGTTCGCCGACGGTCTCTCGGCGGTGATCCTCGCGGGGGGCTGCTTCTGGGGGGTCGAGGAGATCTTCTGGCAGGTGCCCGGGGTGTACACCACCGCGGTCGGCTATGCCGGCGGCCATACGCCCAACCCCACCTACGAGGAGGTCTGCACCGCGCGGACCGGCCACACCGAATCCGTGCTGGTGGTCTTCGATCCGGCGGTCATCGACCTCGAGGCCGTGCTCAAGATCTTCTGGGAATCACACGATCCGACCCAGGAGATGCGACAGGGCAACGATGTCGGGACCCAGTATCGGTCGGCGATCTACACACTGTCGGACAAGGACGCCGAGCTGGCCTCCTCGACGGCCGAGAAATTCGGCATGGTGCTCCACGATGCGGGTCTGGGCCCGATCGCCACCGAGATCACGCCCCTCGCCGGGGCCGGAGACGGCCACTTCTACTACGCCGAGGACTATCACCAGCAGTATCTGGCGAAGAATCCCCACGGCTATCGATGCCACGCCGCCACCGGTCTGCACTACCCGGCCGCGTGATCGGTGGCCGAATCGATCACACTGCGTCAGTGGAACCGGACGCTGCTGCGACGTCAGTACCTGCTCGATCGCGTGGACGAGGATGCGATCGAGGTGCTGGACCGCTGTGTCGGCCTGCAGGCACAGGAACCGAAGGCGCCCTTCTTCGGATTATGGTCGCGTATCGATGATTTCGACCCGAACGAACTCGACGATCTGCTCGCGGGCCGTGAGGTCGTCCGGATGGCGTTGCTCCGGTCGACGGTCTTCGTGTTGGACGCCGAGGACGCGCGGTGGATTCGGCCGGTCGCCCAGCCGGTTCTCGACGCGGGGATGGCATTGCACGGCCGTCGACTCACCGGCACCAGCGTCGATCGGGTGCTCGGCGCGGCGCTGGAACTGCTGGCCGGACGCGCGGTTTCCGGTGCCGATCTCGGACGCGAACTGGCGCAACGCTATCCGGGAAACCAACCGTCGACATTGGCAACCGTCGCGCGGTGTGGGCTGTCGCTGGTGCAGATCCCCCCGCGAGGCCTCTGGCGGGGTGTGGGAGCGCCCACCTACCAGCTCTTCGACGACTGGGCCGGACCGGGCGAGCCCGCCGTTGTCGGGGATGAGGCGCGCAAGGACCTGATCCGGCTCTATCTGCGGGGTTTCGGTCCGGCGACGGTGAAGGGCATCCAGACGTGGTGCGGCCTGACCCGGCTGCGCCCGCTGATCGACGAGATGGCGGCGGACTGGGAGCTCGTGGAGCTGACCGGCCCGGACGGTGAACAGCTCTTCGACCTCGACGGCCTCGACGTGGTGGCCGAGGATGTGCCGGCTCCCGTCCGGCTGCTCGCTCCCTATGACAATGTCCTTGTGGCACAGGCTGATCGCCGACGGATCGCCGACGACGACCGCTACGACAGTATCCGCACCCCGAACGGCCGTTCGCCCGGATTCGTCCTCGTCGACGGACGTCTCGCCGGGACCTGGGCGATCGTCGACGGATCGGTCACCACGGACATGATGATCGACCTGCCGCGCGGGGTCAGTGCCGAGCTCGAGACCGAAGTCGAACGGCTGCAACGATTCTGCGCGAAGGGGGAGTGATCTGCGCGGGCCGGGGCCGCACTCACTCCCCGGTCCGGGGGTTGCGGCTGGTGATGCAGTATCTGCGCCCCACCGGATCTCGCATCACGGTCCAGTCCGGGAGACGTTCGAGCACCTGCGCACCCCAGTCCTCGTGCCGGATGACCTCGTCTTCGACGGCGGTGGCGGCCAGGTCGAGATGGCCGGAGGCGGTCGTCGCGGTGTCCTCTGCTCCGTTGCGTTGCAGCAGGATTCCGATGGCGAGCGCGGGGTCGCGGGTCAGGCGGACGAGTTCGGGGTGGCTGGTCGATCGGGGCTCGCGCCCGGTCAGGCGCGACCAGAACCCGATCTCGTCCTCGAAGAGGTCGTGGGGGACGTCGATGCACACCTGGTCGATGAGGCTGATCGTGTCGCCGGGCCAGCGGATGGGTCGGGACCGTTCGGATTCGCCCTGCCATTCGACCAGGCAGAACACAAAGCCGGACGGCGACGCCAAGGATACGTACCCGGCTCCGGGGATCTCGCGAACCATGGTGGCGCCCAGGGCGATCGTCTCGTGCGTGGCGGACGGCAGATCCTCGACATGCAGATCGAGGTGGATTCCGCCGGGTCCCTTGTCGATCCGTTGCACCCGCAGGTGCGGGTCCCCGTTGAACGGTTCCAGCGATGCGAACTCGCGGTGGTCGCCTCGGGGCGGTGAGACGGTACTGCCCGCGATCGCCCGCCAGAACGTGACCTCGGCACCGAACTGTGCGGCCGGAAAGTCCAAGAAAGCGGTGAGCCATCGGATCTGCACGCGCAAAGTCTAGAGTCCGGGCCCGGTCCTGTCGGCGCATTACACTCGGCGCTATGACAGGTGGACCGTGGCAGAAGCTGGCCAAGCGTGTATCCCGGTCGCGTGCCGACCAGGTCGCCGTCGTACGTCTCGACGGTCCGATCGGGGCCGGTGGGATGGGCCGACACGGGCTCACCACCGACAGCCTCGAGCCCGTCCTCAAGCGGGCGTTCGGCACCGAGCACGTCCAGGCGGTGGTCGTGGTCATCAACTCGCCCGGTGGATCGCCCGCCCAGTCCGAGTACATCGCCGAGCGCATTCGTCAGCTGTCCGCGGAGAAGGGTGTTCCGGTACTCGCCTTCTGTGAGGACGTGGCCGCCTCGGGTGGATATTGGATCGCGTGTGCCGCCGACGAGATCTTCGCCGCCCACACCTCGATGATCGGTTCCATCGGGGTCGTGTCGTCGGGGTTCGGTCTGTCCGACGTCCTGCAGCGATTCGGCGTCGAGCGCCGGCTCTACACCGCCGGCGACAACAAGGCCCGCCTCGACACGTTCTCGCCGGAACGGCCCGAGGACGTCGAATGGCTCAAGGGGCTGCAGGGGCAACTGCACGAAGCGTTCATCGGCTGGGTGCGGCAGCGGCGCGGTAAGAAGCTCCGTGCTCCCGACGAGGAGTTGTTCAGCGGCGACATGTGGGTCGGTGGGCGCGCGGTGGAAGTCGGCCTCGTCGATGCGATCGGTGTCATGCGCTCGGTCATCGCCGAGCGCTATCCGGATGCGGAGATCACCGTCGTCGAGGCGCCGAAGCCACTCCTGGCGCGCCTCGTCGGCGGGCAGGTCAGCGTGAACGGGGTCGTGGAGAGCGCGGTCGCAGGCGTCGTCACCGCGCTCGATCGCGGAATCGTGACCCACCTGCGCTGAGCGCGTGCGGGACCGCGAGACGGATGTGCGGGAATGGTTCTCCCCAAGTTATCCACAGGCGTTGTGGCGATCGGAAAAATCCTTTGGTTGTGACGCATGTCTGCACTCTGCTGAAGAATGTGTTGTCGCGCGCAACTGAACCGGTGAGCCGCATCACATCTGGTGTGAGGGCGGTCACACACTACCCGCTGGTAGTCGGCGGTTTCTCCACAGTTTCCACAGTCTCATCCACAGCTTGACAGTCATCGATGCACACTTCGGGCCAATTCTGCAAAGCGGCATGTGGATAGTTATATGCAGGTCTGCATAGTGGTGTGGGGCCGGTGTTCGGCCAGTCAACTCGACATCGCGCGGATCGGGGTTGTGCACAGGCGGTGCCGTCCCCGGCGTCGCTGTGCCACCATGGTTCGGTGAGCATGGGCGACATCCGGCAAGTACCGGTGACGGAGCTTCCGAACGATTTCACCGACGAGGTCGACCGGGTCCTGCTCGATGTCCGCGAGGACGATGAGTGGGATTCGGGCCATGTGCGAGGCGCGTTGCACATCCCGCTCGGGGACGTACCGTCCCGCCTCGGGGAGATCGACCTCGACGCCGACCTCCTCGTCGTCTGCCATTCCAGTGGACGGTCGATGCGCGTGCTGCAGTACCTCGATCAACTGGGCTACGAGGGCAGCTGCGTGCGCGGCGGCATGCTGGCGTGGGTGGAGCACGGCAAGCCCGTGGAGACGGGGAGCACAGGGTCGGAATGATCGACCTCTGTCCGCGGTGCCGAATCCAGGCGCCGCATCGTCCGGGCCGCGAACACTGTCCACGATGCGGTGGGCCGTTGCGCGTGCTCGATTCCGAGCTGCTCGGCGCGTCGTCGACACCCCCGGTCCCTCGGGATGCGGCACCCGTCCGCGATGACGTTGCGCGCCCGGTTGGGCCGCCTCAGCGGCCCATGCCGCCGCCCAGCGGTCCCCGCAGCGGCCGGCTGTATCGCAGCCGACATGTTCGGTGGGTCGCCCGGCGTCCTCCGGAGGCGATCCCGGCGCGCCGCCGCACGGGTGCCGGCGAGGGCCCGCGACCCATCCCGCGCTATGTCTATGTCCCGCGGTGGGGTCTGCGTGACGCGCCGGTGCCGGCCGACGTGACCGAGTCGCGTGGCGAGACGCTCATGGCGGCGCTGGTGCGCGCTCTGCAGCTGCTCGCCGCCGCCCTCGGGGTGGCGGCCCTCGCCCATCTCGCGCGGTACATCCTGCTCGTGGTGAACAGGTCGATGCCGGTGCCGGCGTGGAGTGACTGGCTCACCTCGACGCTGGTGATCTTCGGGGGACTGCTGTCCTTCGGATTCTTCGTCTACACCAGCGTGGTGTTCGCGCGCTGGGTGATCGACCTCCGCCGCGACGCCTACGCACGACACGATCGGCGGGATCCGCGGCCACGATGGCAGATCGCGATCCTGGCCGCGGTGCCCCTGGTGAATGTCGCGGGTGTGGGTCTCCTGCTGCACGAGGTCGCAATGCTGCGTGACGACCTGGAGGCCGAACGCACCCGACGCCGACTCACCCGAGTGTGGGTGGCGTGGACGCTGGTGAATGCCATCGCGATCCTCGCCGTGGTGACCCGGATAGTGGCCCGGTTCTCCGGCTCGATCCAGACCGGCGCCAATGGCCTGGCCGCCGTGACGTTCTCGGCGCTGTGCTCGGCCGTCTTCGCGTGGTGGCTCGCCGAGCGACTCACGGCGACATTCGGGTCGGCCGACGAGGAGCCGGTGCCATCGCGCCGATGGGTGGCGGTCGCGTGACCGGGGCCGAACAGATCTCGCGGTCGGGCAAACCGGCGGTCGTCGCACATCGCGGCGCCTCCGAGGAATTGCCCGAGCACACGTTGGCGGCCTACGAGCTGGCGCTCACCCAGGGCGCCGACGGACTCGAATGCGACGTCCGGCTGACCAGCGATCACGAACTCGTGTGCGTCCACGACCGCACCGTCGACCGAACCTCCGACGGCACCGGCGCGGTCAGCGAGATGTCGTTGCCGCAGCTGCGTGAACTCGACTTCGGCAGCTGGCATCCGTCCGGGAAACCGACGTCGGTGCTGACCCTGCGCGAACTGATCACCCTCACGCTCGACTGGCGTCGGCCGGTGCGGCTGTTCATCGAGACCAAACACCCGGTTCGCTACGGCAGCCTGGTCGAACAGAAACTCCTGGCACTGCTCCACGAGTTCGAGGTCGGCACCCCGCCGTCGGCCGATCACAGTCGCGCCGTCGTCATCTCGTTCTCCTCCGCCGGAGTCTGGCGGATTCGTCGGCACGCACCGATGCTGCCGACGATCCTGCTCGGCGACACCGCCCGGCTGCTCGGGGGTAGTGCCGCCACGGCGGTGGGTGCGACCGGGATCGGACCGTCGGTGGAGACATTGCGGCAGTATCCCGATCTGGTCGACCGCGCCGCGGCCGCGGGCCGGGTGACGTACTGCTGGACCGTCGACGAACTGCCCGATGTACAGCTGTGCGCAGATCTCGGTGTCCGCTGGCTCGCCACCAACCGGCCGGCGAAGGTCCGCGACTGGCTCGTCACCGTCGACTGAGCGAAGCTGCGCCGACGGAACCCGGGATCGCGCCGACGGAACCGGGGATCGCGCCGAGGGAACCCGGGATCGCGCCGAGGGAACCCGGGATCTGCTCGAGAGCACCCCATGAGAAGGTGGTGCCATGGGCAAGAAGAGCAAACGGGGCAGCGGTCCGCGGCCGGGAAGCAATCGCGCCGAGCGGGTCGCCGCGCGCAAGGAACGCCAGCTGGCGGCCATGGCGCCACCACCGCGACCGTTCGCCGGGATGGATGCCGAATGTGACCTCGTTGCGCTGCGGGCGTTCGTCGCCTCGGCCACCGCGACCCTCGACGCGAAGTCCCTGACCGACGACGTGGATCGCGACATCGTCCTCGCCACCATCCTTCCGGGAGCGGTACGGGCTCTGGTCCGGGAGACCGATGACGGACCGGAAGCCATCGTCGCACTGCAAACCGACTGGGAGTCCGACGATGTCGCCGGCGAGCTCGCCGACGCGGTGCGATGGGCCGAAACGGCCGAGCCGAACACCGACTACGTGCCACTGGGAACAGCCGATCCGCTGACCGACGTGATCGCCCCCGACGCCCGGCTCGACATCATCGTCCACGACGACTTCGGATGGTGGTTCCCGCCGGGCACCGACGTTCCCGGCGAGATCTCCGAGATGCTGCAGCGGGCCAACGACTCGATCATGCCGAGCGCACGCCTGACCGCGAAGAGCGGCATCGGCGCCCCGTGGTGGGTCGACGCGGGTGAACGCGCCCACCTCCGCTGGGTTCGGCCGGAGCCGGAGGACGACCTGATGAACGCGCTGGCCCGGCTGCATGCCGCGGGGCACCTGACCCTCGGTGAGGGCTCTCGATTCGCCGGCTCGTTCCGGACCCATGGGCTGCTCGTCCCGGTGTTCGACCTCGACAACGAGCTCCACCACGAGGAGTGGGCGGCCGGGCTGGATCAGTTCGACGAATGGCTCAGCGACGCGCTCACGGTGACCGACGATCTCAGCACGGCCGAACTCCGGTCCCGCGACGGCATCCGGGGCCGGCAGGTCACCCTGCGCTGACCCCGGGATGCCCGGGGGAGACCTAGAGATTTCCTCCGGCCGCCGCCGGCGGTGCCGCGGATCCCGAGGTGGCACTGTTGATCTCGCGTTCCACGAAGTTCTCGAGGTCGAACAGATTGCCTTGTGCGCGTTCGGCGATCGTCTGCAGGGTGGTCATGGTGGAAACCTCCTCCACCTGTTCGGCGAGGAACCAACCCATGAACTGCTCGCCGAGGTAGTCGCCGCAGTCGCGTGCGGCCCGTGCGAGGTCCACGATCTGCTCGGTGACCGTCTTCTCCTGTTCGAGGGCGAGTTCGATGGGAGCCCGGTAGTCGGCGAAGCTGTTGCACGGCACAGGAATTCCGGGGATGTCGACAGCGATGTCGCGGTCGAGGAAGTACTGCACGAGCATCATTGCGTGATTGCGTTCCTCGACGGCCTGCGCATAGAAGTGCTTGGCCAACTGGGGCATGTCCTGGCCGTCGTAGTAGATCGCGACCGCGATGTACTGCTGGGCGGCGGCGAATTCGTTGCCGATCTGGTCGTGGAGAAGCTTGTGGAACACGGACTCATCGGTGGTGGCGGTCATGGACCCAGCCTAGGAAACCGGAAATCGTCCGATCAGCTCAGTTCAGGCTAACTGAGTTGAGCCTCACCATCATTCCGCGACGGACCGATCCGTCACGACCAGTGCTCAGCCGCCGATGACCCCACCCTGATCGGAGATCAGATCCTCGGGTACGGACACGCCCTTGCGGATGAAGGTGAAGAACTGCTCGGTGTTGTCGCCGACGGCGAGCGAGTCACCGTCGGAGGTGTACTCGCCACCACCGGTGGGTGTGGTGGTCCTGATCGGGTGGCGCAGCATCCAGGCCAGGCCCAGCAGATTCCAGATGTGGTCGTGCTCATCGACGGTGACGGCATCGACCGCACCGTTCACGAACGGGATCAGCCGGAACGGGTTCAGCAGCACCCCCGGACTGGTTGCCTTGGCCATCAGCGCGCTGAGGAACTTGCGCTGGTTCTCGACGCGTTCGAGGTCGGCGTTGGGGAAGGCCCGGGTCCGGACCACCCCGAGGGCCTGCTCCCCGTTGAGATCCTGGCATCCGGCAGGCAGGTTCAATCCGGCCTTGGGGTCGTTGAGCGCCTGGTCGAGGCAGAGATTGACGCCGCCGACCGCGTCGACCACCGAGGCGAATCCGCCGAAGCCGATCTCCGCGTAGTGGTCGATGTGCACACCGGTGAGCTGCTCGACGGTCTGGACCAGCAGTTGCGGGCCACCGAAGTTGAAGGCGGCGTTGATCTTGTGCGATCCCTGCCCGGGGATCGGGACATAGAGGTCGCGCGGGATGCTGATGAGCATCGGATCACCGCTCGACGGCTTGTACGCCATCATGATGGTGTCGGTGCGCGAGCCGTCGCTGTCGCCGGTGGACAGCTGGGAACGTTGTTCGTCGCTCAGATCGGCTCGTGAGTCACTCCCGACGATCAGCCACGTGGTACCCGGGGTGTCGCCGGGGCGACCGGCATAGGAGGCCAGCGCGTCGGTGCGGTTCAGCTTGGAGTCGTAGTAGAAGACCAGGCCGACAGACGCGACCACCAGGAGCAGCAACGCGACCAACAGCAGACGCCCGACCCGCAGTCGGCGTCGGCGCCTGCGCGGCTTGCTCGGCGCGGCAGTCGCGGACCGGGAACCCGGTGTGCGAGGTGGGGCGCTCCCCGAGGAGCGGCGTGGGGGTGAGTCGCTCGGCGCCGGTCGGTGCGGCGCCTGCTGTGACCGCTGACCCGCCGGGATGGGTTCGGGCTTCTGGGGTGGGGCATACCTCGAGCCGCCCGCCTGGCGCGGCCCTGCCCCGGGCGCATCCGACCACGCCTGGGGCGGCTGATAGCGCACGTCGCCGGGCCGTCGGTCGCGCAGGTGGGCGGTCTGCTCGGGCGGGACCGGGGGTGCGGACGTGCGCGGCCCGGGCGCCGGATTGCGGCGCGGCGGAACTCGACGGGTCGGGTCGTTCTCGCTGCTGGGAGGGGGCATCCGGCGGGGTTCAGGGGCGCCACGTCGAGCAGGGTCGCCACGCTGCGGGGCGGGGCCCGGAGGGGCCTCGCGCCGGCGCATCATCGGCGGCTCGGGCTCGTTCATCCCAACCAATGTACGCACCAAACGCACGCACGTTCCCGATCCCGCCGACGGAACCGCACGCCCTGACGACAACAGTACAGAGTGTGACAGTGATTGTTGACACATAGACCAGCCGCTCCTAGTGTCGGAGGTCACAGGGCTTTCCTGAATCAGGAGGTGCGAGATGAGTGTGGCCACGCAGTGGGGCAGGGCCGGCCGGCGCGACGCAGGTGCGGCGAGCAGCGATACCGGCGGGCGGGAGGCGATTGCGCAGCGCCTGATCAACGGGTCGGTGAAGAGGTCGTACGACCCCATCGTCGATCTGGAGTGGGATCGTGACCCCGAGGCGGGCCGCTACTTCCTGCCGCCGAAGGTCCTGACGCTCGTCGGGACAGAGATCTGGGACGGGCTCTCCGAAGAGCAGCGCATCGAGGTGTCGAGGCAGGAGTTGGCCAACATCCTGTCCGTCGGTATCTGGTTCGAGAACCTGCTCAACCGGACGTTGCTGACGCGGTTGATGGCCGCCGACCCGGCGTCGGCCGCCACGCATTACGCCCTGACGGAGATGGGCGACGAATGCCGGCACATGGTGATGTTCGGTCGCGCCATCGAGTGGTCGGGCGCGCGTCCGTTCTCCATGCGGTTGTGGGAACGGACCGCGATGGCGCTGCTCCCGTACGCGCTGCGCGGCAGCCTGTTGTGGGTGGCCGCGCTCGTCGGGGAAGAGATCTTCGACGCGCTGCAGCGCGAGATGCTCGACGACCCCCAGATGCAGCCGCTGGTCGCCCGGTTGATGCAGGTTCATGTCGCCGAGGAAGCACGCCACATCGGGTTCGCCCGTGACGGCATCATGCGCCGCAAGCCGACACGATCCCGTTGGGAGACATTCGTGGCGAGCAACGGTCATGCGATCGCGGGTGCGGTGTTCCGGCGACTGTTCACCAATCCGTCGATGTATCGACGGGCCGGGCTCGACGGTCGCGCCGCCGCCCGGGCGGCTCGGTCCAACCCGCACTTCCACGAGGCCCAGGTGCGCGGATTCGCCTCGCTCGCTGCATTTCTGGAGGAGGCGGGACTGATGAGTCGGCTCTCCCGGATGTGCTGGCGGCGTGGCGGTTTCCTGCCATGACGCCCGACGCGACACGGGTCGCACTCACCGGTCACGGTCCGCTGACGCAGCGACTGCGTGCCCGGATCAGCCGCAGTCCGTTGGCGATCGAGGTCGTCGACGAGGGCCGCCACAGCGGTCTGGCAATACACGAGAAGGTGGCACCCTCCGGCAGCTACCTCGGCGTCGCCACTGCCGACCGTCCGGGGGAGTTGTTCCTCGCCGACGATGCAGCCCTCGGCTACGTCGTCGCGGCGATCGAGTATCTCGCGATGTCGGATGCGCGGTCGGTGGCCGTCCGCCGGCCCATCGAGGATGAATGGGTCATGCGCCGCTCCCCGAGGGAACTCCGGCGTCGCCTACGCCGATTCCGCCCCGACGATTACGACTGGCCCGGTGCGCCGTCGATCGATGACGAGGTCTTCGACGGCGAGGCCGTGCTCTCCGGCGACGGGGGAGACGAGATCGTCACGCGCGTGCGAATCGTCGGTCACGTCGACCCACTTGATGGCCGATATCACTGGGCCGGAACCGTTTTCGGTGAGCAGGCGCGACGGTGGAAGGAAGATCGCGTCGTCACGGTCCAGGTCTCGGTGGATGGCGGTGAGCCTGTCGATGCGCGACTGTCGGAGATCACCCCGTCCGGCGCGGTGCGAGTGGTCGGGGTCGGGGACCCGCCCTATCGGCGGGAGCCGTTGGTGGTCTGATCCGGATCGGACCCGGTGAGTGCTCAGGTCACCCAACCGAGGTGATCGGCGAAGAGTGCGTATCCGACGAAGGCCACGATGTCGATGACCGCGTGCGCGATGACCAACGGCCAGACACGCGAAGTGATCTGGAAGAACCGGCCGAAGACCAGCCCCATCACGATGTTGCCCACTCCGCCGCCGACGCCCTGGTAGAGGTGATACCCGCCGCGTAACACGGAACTGGCGGCCAGCGAGACGTTCTCGGATGTGCCGAGCTGGCGTAGTCGGGTGATGAAGTAGGCGACGACGATGATCTCCTCGGCCGCCGCGTTGCCGATGGCGATGAGGATGAGGATCGGCCAGCGCCACCACACTCCGTCGACCTCGCTGGGCACGAGATGAGCGTTGGCGCCCAGTGCGCGGGCGATGGCGACCAGCGCGAGGCCCGGCAGTCCGATCAACGCCGCGAGCCCCACGCCGGCCGGAATGTCGCGTCGCGGTGCCCAGCGACCGAGCCCGACGCGCCCGAGGCCGATCCCGCTGCGCCACAGGAGGTAGATGCCGAGGCCGCCGATCGCGAACAGTCGCAGGGCACTCATCAGCTGGCGGGTGAAGTCGATCCAGCCCAGGTCGGACCTCGACGGATTGAGTGCCACGGTGGTGTTCCCGATGCCGCCGGACAACTGTGCCTCGATCAGCGACAGCGCCGCGGAGAGCGCCGAGAATCCGAAGGTGAGTACGCCGACGATCACGAGCTCGATGACGATCGCGCGACGTTCGGTTCGGTCGGTGACGACGGCGACGGCGTTCGAACGAGGCGGGTTCAGCACCGTTCGCAGCGAGGCACGCATGGGGCACAGCGTACTTCGGGCTGGTGGGAGGGTCTCACTCCGGCAGACTGTTGAGAAACGGGCATCCGGCGAGACTGCGCAACGCCATGGACAGTTCGTAGACGTCGGCCACCGGCCTCGGAAACGGGATGCGGACATCGGAGTCGCCTGTGGGCCCCTCGATGCGGAACCGGATTCCGAAGCGGTCCAGTCCGAGCGGCCGGACGCGTCCGTCCCGAAGATCCCGAGGCAGTCGGCGCGTCAGTTGGCCGACGAGGTCGGCGTGGTCGGAGTCGAGATGTGCGATCCAGTCGCCCTCGTACTCCCAGAACGGGTCCGGCGCCGCATCGGCGAGTTCGGTGGCCGACACCGAGGCCGCGCCCGACGACGTGGCGATGACGGCATTGCCGACCTGCAGGCGCAGCATCGAGAAGCCGTGTCCGATGTCGAGGAGACCGTCGTCGGGGTGTTCGGAGGCGATCTCCAGCGCGAGATCGCGCTCGAGGTTGACGGGCACGGCATGTAGATGGCCATTGAGCCAGACCAGCGACCGCACGCGTTCCCGCAGATCGATCGGGGCACAGTCGGTGACCTCGACCATGGCCGGTAGCCCATCGGAGCACTCTCCGGCGAGAAGCATCGCCTCGCCGTCGGACGGGACCAGCACAAACGCCTGGGACTCGAACAGATGGACCACGTTGACCGGGGTGGTCTCGGCACCCTCGACGGCGAGGGTTGCGCCGCTCATCCGGCGGCACGCGGTCTGGATCAATTCGGCGTCCGAAGGACTGTCGGTGACTGCGTGCGTCATCTCGTTTCTCGCTCTCGGCTGTGCAAAACACTGATCGGGTCGTGCAATGAAGGTAACCCTAACCTAAGTGGCATGTCCGAGTGCGTCAATACTTCGAACCGCACCGATCCTGACCCGGACTGTGCGCACCGCGCGCTCGACTAGGATTCTGTCGTGTCTGTGTTCGCCTATTTCGGTCCTTCGGGGACCTTCACCGAGATCGCCCTCGACGAACTGTTGGCGACCCGCCTGCCCGCGCAGAGTGCGCCGCGGCCGGTGGGTGACGTCGAGAAGATCGCGGCCGGCAGTCCGGCCGCGACCATCGCCATGGTGCGCAGCGGCAGGGCGGACTTCGGCTGTGTCCCGATCGAGAGCTCCGTGGAGGGTGCCGTCCCCGCCACTGCCGACGGCTTGGTCCCGCCCGGGCCGGGGACCGCGGGACGCGTGCAGGTGTTCGCGGAGGTGATCCTCGACGTCGCGTTCACGATCGGCGCGCGGACTGCGATGGCGGCGACCGAGGTGCGTACCGTCGCGGCCTATCCGGTGGCGGCGGCGCAGGTACGCGAATCCGTCGAGAAGCTCTATCCCAATGCGCAACTCGTCACCGCGGCGTCCAACGCGGCGGCCGCGGCCGACGTCGCCGAGGGCCGCGCCGACGCCGCGGTGACGACCTCGCTCGCAGCGGAGCTCTCCGGACTCACGGTCCTCGCCGACGGTGTCGCCGACGTCGACGACGCATACACCCGTTTTCTGCTCCTCGGCGCTCCCGGTGCGCCGCCGGCCGCCACCGGCTCGGACCGTACCTCGGTGATCCTCGATCTCCCGAACGTGCCGGGCAGCCTGATGACTGCGATGGACGAATTCGCCTCGCGTGGAATCGATCTCACCCGAATCGAATCGCGGCCCCGCCGCGACGTCCCCGGGTCGTACCGCTTCTACCTCGATGCGGTCGGGCATATCGATGACGACGCCGTGGGGGAGGCCCTGCGTGCGCTGCACCGGCGGTGCGAGCGGGTGGTCTATCTCGGATCGTGGCCGACCCACCGCGGTACGGGTGCGCGTCCGCCGGACACGTCGGAGAGCGTCGAGTGGTTCGCCCGGCTGCGGCGGGGGGAGGTCGACTAGTGGCGCGTCTTCATCTGGTCCGCCACGGTGAGACCACCTCGAATGTGATGCGGCGGCTCGACACGGCACTGCCCGGTGCGGCCCTCACGGATTTCGGTGTGCGCCAGGGTGTTCGATTCGGTCTGGAGAATCCGCTGCGCGGCGAGGTGGCGCTGGTGAGTTCGATGGCCCGTCGCGCCCAGCAGACAGCGGAGCTCATCGGGTCGGTCTGGGATGTGGATCTCGAGGTCGTCGAGGGGATTCACGAGGTGCAGGTCGGCGAGCTCGAGGATCGGTCCGACGACGACGCGCACGGCGTGTTCAAGGACGTCGTCGAGCGGTGGCACAACGGTGATCTGGAGGCACGCATCCCGGGCGGGGAGTCGCTGGCGATGGTCTATGACCGGTATCTGCCGGTGATCGAGGACCTGACCGGCCGTCACCTCGTCGGCGGAAGCGAGCGCGACGTCTACGTGGTGAGCCATGGCGCAGCGATCCGGTTGATCGCGGCCCGGCTGGCCGGCGTCGACCCGTCGTTCGCTGCGGGCACCCACCTGCGCAACACGGGCTCCATCGAACTGGAGTACGTCGACGGACTGTGGCGGCTGCACCGGTGGGGCGCGGTCACCGGCCCGTTCGGCCCGCGCATCGATGAGCCGCTGGTCACCGACCCGATGGGCTGACCCGTCAGCCCCACCCGTTGGCGTGCAGCCAGTCGTCACTGATCCCGAAGTGGTGTGCGATCTCGTGGATCACGGTCACCGCGACCTCGTGGACGACCTGATCACGCGTGTGGCACATGGCCAGGATCGGTTCGCGATAGATGGTGATGGTGTCGGGCAGGAAACCGCCGTACTCGTGATCGCGCATCGTCAGCGCCACACCGTGGTAGAGGCCGAGGATCGAGGGCTCCTCGGGGTTGTGGGGCTCCACCAGGATCACCACATTCGACATGTTGTCGGTCAGCTCGGACGGGATGGTGTCGAGCGCGTCGGACACCAGCCCGTCGAAATCCTCGTCGGACATGCGCACGGCCATCACGTCACCCGGCCGGTGCCGGCACCTCTTCCGGATTCGGCTGGACTCCCGGCGGCAGCGGGACCGGGGTGGGCAGCGCACGACCCGGCGGCGCCTGGGGCGGCGGGATGGGCAGCTTGCCGTTGATCAGCAGGGTGGAGCGGGCATCGCCGACGAGCGTGGCGAAGCCGCCACCGTCGGGCAGACCCAGATAGCAGACGACGGTGCGACTGCCCGCCAGCCAACTCGGCTCCGACAGCACCGACCACTGCACGTTCAGTGTGGTGGCGTCCAGCTTGTCCTTGCCGCCGACGAAGCGTGTGGCCTGGACCGGGCAGATCGATCTCAGGTAGTCGTTCTGTGCCTCGACACCGGGCCACGGCTTGCCCGACACCGCGTTGCCGAAGCGTGGGGCGAGCACCACCGTGCCGGTGGTCTGGAACGCATGCGCCTCGGTGCAGTTCACGGTGATACCGGTCGGTTTCTTGGTCGCCGGATCGATCCCGATGCAGGTGCCGGGTGGCCACTGGAACGACTGATCCTGCTCGGCGACCCGCCCGACGAACTGGTCGGCCGTCCCGTCCTTGCCGGTCTGTTGCAGGCCGCAGCGCAACTCGCGGGCGCCCTTGTCCCATTGCACCTGCGACGGGTACATCATCCCGACCGAGAATCGGCCCTGCGGGTCGAGCCGGCCGTCGAGGTAGCCGTCGACGATGACCGGGCACTGCTCGTCGCGGATGGCGGCGAAACGCTCGGTACCGGGCCAGACCGCGCTCTCACCGAACTCCGAGCCCGGCAGCAGCGACGTGTCCAGCGGGCCGGCCACCTCGAAGCGGTGTGTGGCGTCGCACGCCACCTTGGTCGGATTGCCCGGATCGCCGGCCGGCCAGTCGAGGCAGTCGCCGCGCACCGACTGGGTGAAGGCGTTCTCGGCCAGCCGCTCGTTCTCACCGATGTCGGTGCCGCCGACGCTGCCGCTGTCGTTGAAGACACCCATGGCCAGGGCGACCGCCCCGGCGACGATGGCTCCGATGACGACGGCCGACAGCATCAGACGAACCGGGTTGGCCAGGAGAGAACTGCGCCAGCCGCGCTGTCTCGACCCCTCGTCGCCGTGTCCGTCGGCGTCCGTGGGTTCTGCATCCGGTGGGACGGTGTCGTGTGCGGTCGGGTCGCTCTCGGTGCTGTCGCTGCCGGTGCTGTCACTGTCGGTGCTGTCACTGTCGGCACCTGCGCCATCGATGTCGGCTGGCACGTTCACCCAGTCGTCGTCGGCCCCGGGCGGTGGGGTGTCGTCGTCGGCGTTCATCGGGATCCATCATGCCTGCTGTCGGCCGGGCTGAGTACCTCGCCGGCGGGCGAGAGGTCACTAGGATGGCGGTGGTGACCCCGCAGACCCCCGACGGCCCCGCAGGCGCCGACCCGGCCGTGCCCGACGACATCGCCGAACTCGCCGGCCGACTCTTCGACATGGCCCGCGCCGGAGACGCGGAGACCCTCGGCACCTACCTCGATGCCGGCGTGCCGGTCGACCTGCGGAACCAGGCCGGCGACTCATTGCTGATGCTGGCCGCGTACCACGGTTCGGCACCCACGGTGGCGGTGCTGCTCGCCCACGGTGCCGCCCCCGACGTCGCCAACGACAAAGGCCAGACGCCGCTGGCCGGCGCCGTGTTCAAGGGCCACGACGAGGTGGTCGCGGCCCTGGTGCGGGCCGGCGCCGATCCGTATGCGGGGGCCCCGACCGCGCACGCCGCCGCCCAGATGTTCGGGCGCGCCGACTACGTGCGGTTCTGGCAGCCAGACGACGAGCCGGCCGGCAACGAGCGGGTCGAACCCGGGCCTGAGCGCCTCCAGTAGGGTTTCAGACGTGATCGACCTCAAGATTCTTCGTGAGAACCCCGACCTCGTGCGCCAGTCGCAGCGAACCCGAGGTGAGGATCCCGGCCTGGTCGACGCGCTGCTCGACGCCGACGCGGCACGCCGCGCAGCCATCGTCGACGCCGACGCGTTGCGGTCCGAGCAGAAGGCGCTCGGCAAGCAGGTCGGCAAAGCGCAGGGCGACGAGAAGACGGCATTGCTGGCCAAGGGCAAGGAACTCGCCGAGCAGGTGAAGGCCGCCGTCGCACGCCAGCACGACGCCGACGCCGCGGCCGCCGAGGCACACCGCGCGATCTCCAATGTCGTCGCCGAGGGCGCGCCGGCGGGCGGTGAGGACGACTACATCGTTCTCGAGCACGTCGGTGAGCCGCGTGAGATCGAGAACCCCAAAGACCATCTGGAGCTCGGCGAGGCGCTCGGCCTGATCGACATGGAACGCGGCGCCAAGGTCTCCGGCTCGCGGTTCTACTTCCTCACCGGTCAGGGGGCCCTGCTGCAGCTGGGGTTGCTCAACATGGCCGCGCAGAAGGCCGTCGCCAACGGCTTCACGCTGATGGTCCCGCCCGTGCTGGTCCGGCCGGAGATCATGGCCGGGACCGGCTTCCTGGGCGCGCACTCCGACGAGATCTATCACCTGGCCGACGACGACCTGTACCTCGTCGGGACGTCCGAGGTGCCACTGGCCGGCTATCACTCCGACGAGATCCTCGATCTGTCCGCCGGACCCAAGCGCTACGCGGGTTGGTCGAGCTGCTTCCGGCGTGAGGCCGGCAGCTACGGCAAGGACACCCGCGGCATCATCCGCGTCCATCAGTTCGACAAGGTCGAGGGTTTCATCTACTGCAAACCCGAGGACGCCGAGACCGAGCACCAGAAGCTTCTCGCCTGGGAGAAGGAGATGCTCGCCGCGATCGACGTGCCCTACCGGGTGATCGACGTCGCCGGAGGCGATCTCGGATCGTCGGCGTCGCGCAAGTTCGACTGTGAGGCCTGGGTGCCCACGCAGAACACCTACCGTGAGCTGACGTCGACATCCAACTGCACGACGTTCCAGGCGCGCCGACTCGCCATCCGCTATCGGGACGAGAACGGCAAACCGCAGGTCGCGGCGACGCTCAACGGCACACTGGCGACCACGCGCTGGCTGGTCGCGATCCTCGAGAACCATCAGCAACCGGACGGCTCGGTCCTACTCCCGCCGGAGCTCGCCCGGTACGTCGGCACCGAACGCCTCACCCCGCAGTGAGCCGGCGCCGGCCATGACCGCGGGGATCATCGTCGCGGTGATCGGGTCCTTCTCGTTCGCCGCCGCGGCGGTATTGCAGGCGTTGGGCGCCGATCAGGTGGCCCAGCGCGCAGCCGTCCGTGAGGAACGCCGGCTGTCGTCGAAGGCGCATCCTTCACTGCGGTCGACCCTCGCGACGATGCTCACGGTCCCGTTCCTCATCGGATTCGTCTTCGACATCGTGGGATTCGTGTCGACGATCCTCTCGGCGCGCCTGATCCCACTGTTCCTCTCGCAGACCATCATCTCGGCGCGACTGGTCGCGACCGCGTTGCTGGCGATGGTGGTCCTCAAGGTCTCACTCACGATGCGCGACTGGATCGCGGGTTCGGTGGTGGTGGGGTCGCTTGTGCTGCTCGCCGTTTCGGCCGGGCGCGAGGGCACGGAGAACGAGCGGTGGATGCACTGGGCCGTGCTGGTCGCCGGACCGATCCTCTTCGGGCTCGGCCTGCTGTGTATGCGCATGCTGCACAAGCACATCGCCGCCGCCACCGGATTGATCGCCGGCGCGGTGTTCGGCTGCATGGCGATCGCGTCCCGGATCGTCGACGGTCTCGGGCCGTTCGACGTCGGTGCGCTGTTCACCGACCCGGCCCTGTATGCGTTGTTGTTCAGCGGAATCGGCGGCTTCTACCTGTTCACGGTGGCGCTGCAGACCGGATCGGTCAACGGTGCGGCCGCGGCCCTCGTGGTGGGCCAGACCGTCCTGCCCGGAGCCGTCGGCATTCTCGTGCTGGGCGATCTCACCCGCGCCGGGTGGGGTCCGGTCGCGCTGATCGCGTTCGTCGCGGCGGTCGCCGGCGGAGTCGTGATGGCGTCCTCCGGTGCGGTCACCGCGGTGGAATCGGCCGACGCCGTCAATCTTCCGGCCGGCTACGGGCATCCGCCGAGGGAGATCGCTCCGCCGCGGTGAACCGGTCGCCCCGGATCAGGGCTGTGCAGGTGTGGTCGTGATGTCACCCGAGAAGGCGAACGGGGTGGCCGTCGGCGAGCATCCCTGGAAGCTGCTCGTCATCATCGGTCCATTGACACCCACCATGTCGCTCTTGCCGTTCGTGCCCTTGCGGACGGTGATCTGGACGGCCGCGACATCCTTGAACTGGGCGGGCAGGCCGAGCGGCTTGATGTCGCTGATCGGATACACCAGTGAGGCGGTGTCACCCTTGACGTAGATGCAGGTGATCGGCCCGGAGACCTCGATCGGTGTCGGGTCGCTGCCGTTGAGCACGGTGGCCTTGTAGTCGCCTGAGGTCTGGCCGTTGCCGGTCCGATTGCCGGTGGCGTCGATACGCAACAGGTGCAGCGTCGGCGTCAGTTCCAGGTCGCCCTTGATGCTGAGCGAGGCGGGTTCGGCCGCGGGTGCGGTGGCTGCCGACAGCGTTGTCCCGGCGACGGCAAGGCCCGAGGCGGCGAGCAGGGTGGCGGTGAATCGAGCTGATCTCTTCATGTCATGCCTCCTTGTTGTGTTCCCGACCGTGTGGTGTTCCCGACCTTCTTCCGAGTCCCGACCTGGCGCGGTTTCCCCAGGGTCCCGCTCTCTCCACCGTAGGCGCTGAAACCGACGTCGACGGGTCCCCGGGCCGAGCGGATGCCGCCCACCCGGCTGATCGTCCGGTGTCCGCGCAGGTGAGGCGCGGTGTGTCGGACCTGAAAAGACGCTGAAGATCGGAGCCTGGACGGAGAGTCGCGGCGCGCCTATGCGTCTGTTCGCTGCGTGGCGACCGACGATGTGGCGAATGTCGTTCGGTGGCCGACAGTTTCGGTCATTTGCGACATATCGGCCAGGGCGGCCGTGTTGTCGACGTCACCGCAGGCCACCGCCGGCACGAGGAGCACCGGGATGTCGGAGTGTGCCGCCACGGCTGCTGAGACGCTGCCCTGGAGGTGCCCGATGAAACCACTGCGACGATGCGGCCCGATCACGATGGCATGCGCACCCGCATCACGGGCGGCACGCACGATGCCCTGCCATATCGGTGCGGACTCGACGGTGACACCGCGCGCCCGGAAGCCGGCCTGCTCGGCCAGACGCGCACCGCGGGCGGCGGTCCGCTCGGCGACCTGAGCGACCTGGTGGGCGTCGTTGGCATCGAACGGTTCGCCGACGTCGGGGGTGAAGCCGACGTCGGCGGGTTGCCAGACACAGACGACCACGGCGTCGCGCCCGGGCGCGACCAGATCGGCGGTCGCGGTGATCGCCGACTTCGCGAGGTCGCTGCCGTCGTAGGCGAACACGATCGGTCCTGCCGACCCGAGATCGCGAACAGTGTCTGCCGTCGCGGCCACGGCGCGGTCGGTCCTCGGCGCGACCACGTGGGGTTCGGATGCACTCGTCCCGCGCAGTCGTGCCAGCAAGGGCGGTGAATACCAGGCCGGTGCGTCGCCGTCGAGGAATCGATCGAGGTCAGGGGTCTGGGGCCGGGCACCGCTGAACGCGTAGATCGCGAAACCGAACACCGCACCGGCGATGGCGAGTCCGAATCCGATCCAGAGGGCGTAACCGGTCCCGACGGCGGGATCCGGGGCCGCCGTCAATGCGATATGGGCCAGGATGGGCGCCACCAGGAACGCGGCCACGGCGCGCAGGAGCTCGATGATCGCGAACACCCGCTGCAGGCTGTTGGATTGCAGGGAGAAGCCGGTCACGAACAGCGCAGGAGCCACCGTCGCACCGAGCGCGAGGCCGGTCAGCAACGCACCGAGCAGGACCAGTGGCTGGTTGCCGGGAAGGGCGAGCTGGAAGACCAGGATGCCGGCCGCCAGCAGCACCATGCCCACCAGTGGGAGGTAGTGCATCGCGCGCCGGGTGATGACGATCCCGAAGACCACCGCCATCACGATCGCGCCACCGAGTTCGGGTAGGTACAGCAAGCCGACCCGGAACGCGCTCAGGTCCTGCATCAATGCGTTGGCGGTCAGGGCGGTGGCGGCGACCGACGCCGCGGCCGCGAACAATGCCAGACCCACGCCGGCCACCGGGATGGAGCTGGTCAGCACCGCCCGCACGGTGAGCAGCGGTCGACGGGCGCGGAACTGGTACACGATCAGCCCGACGATCAGAGCCAGGCCGAGCAGCATGGGGACGAACACCGCGACATCGGTGAGTGCGTGACTCGTCAGTTGCGACGCACCGACGAACGCGAGTACGCATCCGGCGGCGGCCAGGCCGATGGCACGGAGATCGCGCGGCGCGCTCGGGTCGGCCGGCGGAGCGTCGTCGAAGGTCAGCACCGCCATGACGAGCGCGAGGAGCGCGACTCCCGCGATGATCCAGAACAGCGGTCGCCATTCATTTCCCGCCGACTGGACACCGCCGATGAACGGGCCGATCGCGACCGCCCCGAAGACACACATGTTCATGATCATCGCCGTGTGCCGCAACTGCTTCTTCGGGAAGCCGATCGTCAGCGACGGCGCCGCGGCGATGAGCAGCATGCTCGTCGCGAGACCGAGGAAGATCAGGCCGACGGTGAGCATCGCGCCGTTGACGGCGCCGGCCGACACTACGGCGCCCACCACCAGCACCACCGCGTAGACAAGGAGCATGCGTCGCTGTGGGAGGTGTTGGGCCAGTTGCACCGCCAGGACGGTCCCGGCCGCATACGCCGCATTGCCGAGACCGGTGGCGAGGCTCATCGCCTGTGCGGACATGTCGAGTTGTCCGGTGATCGTCGGGATCAGGGGCTCGATCGCCGCCGACAGTGCCAGGTACGGGATGAGCGCGAAGGTGACCATGATGGCCACGGCCGGATAGCGCCCGGCGAGGGGACCCTGGCGCATCAGAGGTCCCCACCCTCGTCGCGTGACCGTGGCTTCTCGCATGGAACGACCGCTGATCGAGGGGGACAAGTCATGTTCACCGGCAACCGGTTCCCGAGGGCCGTTGTTCCCGACCCGCCGATTTGTGGTGTGCGTCTCAGATCACCGCGGTGGTGGCCGAGGCGGGCAAAACGGAAGTCAATCGATGATCGTGAACTCCACGCCGTCGATGGTGTTCTCGAGGATCCGTCGATAGGAGTGGCTGAGCAGGGCGAGGAGAACCGTCCTGTCGGTGGCGTCGACGTCGGCGAGGTAGAGGCATGCCCGCCCGGTGTCGTGGGGCCCGAGTGCGGCCAGTTGGTCGGCGTGCGCGTCGAAGCCGTCGAGCAGGTAGACGGTGGTCGCCTTCTTCCGCGCCGCGAACCCGATGATGGGCGAGTCCCCCTCGGTTCCGGTGGGGTAGCGGTAATGACACGAACCGAAGCCGACGATCGATCCCCACAGCTGTGGTTCGTGGCCGGTGACGTCGCGGAGGAGCGCCGTCATTGTCTCCGCGTCCCGGCGGCGCTTGGCCGGGGTCACCGAGGCGAGAAAGTCGGCAGGGTCACCACCCGTCGGTTTCATGACTTTCTCCTGGCCAGCTTCACTAGGTGTCGGTCTGACGCTATCGCAGATGGCGTGGCGCCATTGCGGAGTAGCGGTGTCCGCCGCAGGTGATACTGATCCGATGATCATCGGCATCCTCGCGGCCGTGCTCGCTGCGCTGGCCTACGGCACCGCATCGGTGTTGCAGGCGTACGGGGCGAACAGTGTCGCCGAGCCGGAGACGCATCCCGGTGGGCCGGAGTCGCCACCGACCATGCAATCGACCCTGGCCGCAGTGGTCACGGTCTGGTTCCTGACGGGTATGGCCCTCGACCTCCTCGGGTTCGTGGGCAATCTCGTGGCCGCACGCGAGCTGCCCCTGTTCCTGGCGCAACCGATCGTGTCCGCGAACCTCGTGGTGACGGCCGTGCTGGCCGCCGTGTTCCTGCGCATCCGCCTCCGCGCGCGCGACCGCGTCGCCGTCGCGGTGGTGGTGATCGCCCTGACCGTGCTGGGACTCGTCTCCGCCGACGAAGGGCATGGCCACGACGGCGCGTGGCTGCACTGGACGGTGCTGCTGGTGGGGATGGTGTTGCTCGCCGGCGGACTCGCACTGATCAGGTGGGTGGGAGCTCGGATCGCGGTCGTCGCCGGACTGCTCGGCGGTGTGTTGTTCGGCGTGATGGCGGTCGCGGTGCGGATCGTCCACGGCCTCGACCCGTTCTCGGTGTCGGATCTGCTCGGCGACCCGGCCGCCTACGCAGTGGCGATCTGCGCCGCCGGTGGCTTCTACCTCTTCACCGTCGCGTTGCAGACCGGTTCGGTGAACGGGGCGGCCGCCGCACTGGTCGTCGGGGAGACGGTGGTGCCGGGCGCCGTGGGCATCGCGTTGTTGGGTGATACCACGCGGGCCGGGTGGCAGCCCGTCGCGGTGATCGCGTTCATCGCGGCGGTCGTCGGCGCTGTCGTGGTGGCGTCGTCGCCGGCGGTGCCGCAGGGTTGACCTTCGAGGGCCGGTTCACCCGGCAGTTGGGGGTGCCTGTCGCGCGGCCAGCGCCACCAGGATGGTGACGAGCATGTCGACGACGGTGTCGCGGTCGGGACGGCGCTGGCTGCTCGCCCAGAGGTGGCCCGCCTCGGTCAGCGCGCCGATGAACGCGGCGGCCTCGTAGGCGAATCCGTAGTCGGACCCGTTGCCGTCGAGACCCACGAACTCTTCCGCCGCCGTCGCGAAGAACTCGGTCCACCCCTCGCGGGTCTGCATGCGGTGGGATTCCACGCGTGCGCTCACACCCCCGACCTCCACGAACGCGATGCGCATGCGCCGGGGATCGGTCGCCACCGAATCGAAGAACGCTGCGACGGCCGGTCGCGTGCGATCCCCGATCGAGCGTTCCGGATCGTCGACGGCGGTGAAGGCAGCGATGACGGCGCGGCGGGCCTCGGCGTGGATCATGTCGTAGACCGCGAGCAGCAGGTCTTCCCGGCTGTCGAACAGTTCGTAGAACTGGCGTCGCGACAGGCCCGCGGCCGCGCAGATCGCCGAGACGGTGCCGCGGACGTACCCCTGGGTCCCGAACACGTCCAGTGCCGCGGCCATGAACCGATCCCTACGGTCGGTCTGCCGTTCGGTCACTGAACGGCCCCGATAAGAGCGTTGCGCCACTGGAGGACTCGTTGTCTTGTTCTTCTTCGGCGGTCAGGGGCCGAGTCGCTCGGCCCGTAGTTCGTGTCCCTTGGACGTCAGGCACCGCCCGGTGGGCAGATCCCACTGCCAGCCGTGCAGATTGCACGTGAGTTTTTCACCCTCGATGACACCGAATTTAGACAAGTCCGCCTTCAGATGCGGGCAACGTCGCTGAAGTTCCCAGCCGTCCTTCTCGATCGATGCCGAATCGTCATGTGCCTCGGCGAACCAGCCGTCGGCGTAGGCGATCCGCTCGTCGGTGAGGCACTTGAAGAAGGTGTAGAGGTACTCGTTGTAACCGCCGATGCGCCATGTGCTGAACCGGGTGGACAGGAAGATGGTGTTGACCCAGTCGGGTTCGTCGTCGCGCAGCACCGTCCGCACCAACTCCGGCGCGATCCGGAACCCGTAGCGGTACTTGCCCTCTCCTTCCTTCGGCTCACGAACGATCCGGTTGGGGAAGTCGAGGACGACGGTCTCGGCGCCGGTCGCAGCCGGCCCGCTCGCGGCGCTCAGCACGAGTCCGACGGGGTAGCCGATGCCGTCGCAGATGAGGTCCGACTGGGCCATGATCGGCTCGAAGAGTTCCTTCAGCGCGGGCAGCAGCGGATCACCGTCGGCCGACGCCCAGGTGGCCTTCTCGGCGGCGATGACCGGCGCGAACTTCTCCTTCATCTTCTCCAGGTAGGCCTGCTTGTTCTCGCCGAAGACCTCGCCGGGCGGATACGGGTGGGAGATCTCGTTCAGCGTGGACCCGGTGAAGTCGGCGACAGAGCCGGAGATCATCATCAGCCCGCGATGCTTCTCGCCGTCGTCGGTGCCGTGGATGCGCATCTGCTCCAGGAACGTCTCCTGGTCGGGGAAGATCGATGTGACGTCGCCGGGACGTGCGCTCTCGCCGTCGGCGACACCGGAACCGAAATCGTTGAGGGCGAACAGATCGTCGTCGAGGAACATCGGCGGCCCCGCCGACGGCACCACCCAGCTCGCACCGACCTGCTCGATGTAGGAGCGTGCCCGGTCCATGCCACGCTGGCGCTTCTGCGCCGCGAAGTTCGCCTTCGACTTGCGTGGGATGTCGTAGACCATCGGGTACCAGATGGCGCCCGAATACTGCAGCAGATGGACGTCGACGGTCCCGAACGCGTCCCCGATCACGTCCAGGTCGATCGGGCGGGCGTCGTTCATGTTGAAGCATGTGGTCTCACCGTCGGAGACGACGAGACCGCTGTCGCCGATCGGGCCGTCGGCCGGTGCGCGCAGCGCGATGATCATCACCTCGAGCGAACCCTTGTCGCCCGTGACGGTGGTCTTCACCGAGTCGGTGGTCTCGACGAAAGTGTGGAAGCCGAGGGCCTCGAGTTCACGCTTGAGATCCGGCACCGGGTAGTCCGGCAACAGGACCGTGGCGTCCTTGTTGATGTTCTCGCGCAGATTGCGCTCGTCGAAGTGATCGCGGTGCAGGTGCGAGACGTAGAGGTAATCGCAGTCGCCGAGCGCCTTCCAGTCCAGCTCCGAGTTGTCGGGGAACGGCACCCACGACGCGAAGTAGGCGGGATTGACCCACGGATCGCACAGGATCGAACCGGCGTTGGTCTGGATGTGGAAACCGGCGTGTCCGACGCTTGTGATCTGCAACTTCTCGCCTCCTGAACGCTCGGACCGGGTCAGGTGGTGGTCCGAGACAAATCGCCCCACCACACTAGCGCCGGTGGCGCGCGAACCGAGAATCAGGCGGGCGCGGGACCGTCCGCGGATATCGGTTGAATTACCGCGGGTTACCTGCGTGTTTCCGACGTCGCCGCTGCGACTGTCGGTCAAGATTTGCGACACACGCAGACAAATCGGGGCCGAATTCTCGGGCTAGTTTCGGTGTCGCAGCCGATCAGGCCATCGAAAGGAAATCCCATGTCTCTCGGTCATCCCGCCTACCGCGTCGGCGCGGTCCAGGCCTCACCCGTATTCCTCGACCTCGACGCCACCATCGACAAATCCATCGGATTGATCGAGCAGGCCGCAGCCGGTGGTGCCCGATTGGTCGCGTTCCCGGAGACGTTCCTCCCCGGCTATCCGTGGCAGATCTGGCTGGATGCGCCGGCCTGGAGCCTTCAGTTCACCCAGCGGTACTTCGACAACTCCCTGGAGTATGGCAGCGCCGAGGCGCAGCGTCTGGCCGACGCGGCGCGCGACAACGACATCACCGTGGTCATGGGTTTGAGTGAACGGCGAGATGCCAGTCTGTACATCGCCCAATGGATCATCGGAGCTGACGGGCAGACCGTCGCCACCCGTCGCAAGCTCAAGCCGACCCACGTCGAGAGGACGGTGTTCGGCGAAGGAGACGGGTCGGACCTGAGCGTTTACGAGACCGACCTCGGACGACTCGGTGCCCTGTGCTGTTGGGAACACCTCCAGCCGTTGTCCAAATATGCGATGTACGCGCAGAACGAGCAGGTGCATGTCGGCGCCTGGCCGAGTTTCTCGCTGTACGAAGGTGCCGCATACGCACTCGGTGCCGAGGTCAACACGTCCGCGAGCCGGATCTATGCCGTGGAGGGCGGGTGCTTTGTGGTCGCACCGTGTGCAACGGTCTCCGACGAGATGATCGACCTGTTGTGCACCGACGAGGCCAAGCGGGCGATGTTGACCGCCGGCGGCGGGCACGCACGGATCTTCGCGCCGGATGGCCAGTCGATCGCCGAACCGCTTGCCGCCGATGCCGAGGGAGTCCTGTTCGCCGACATCGACCTCGGCATGATCTCGCTCGCGAAGGCCGCGGCCGACCCTGCCGGGCACTACTCGCGTCCCGATGTGACCAGGTTGTGGCTCGACAAGACTCCCGGTGACCGTGTGCTGACCGCGGGTGTCGCGGTGCCGGAGCGTCGGGGGAGCGGACTGGTCGACGTGATGCCGGAACTGCAGGCGGTCGAAAGTGCCTGATCCGCGACTCGACAGTGCGATACCCGCGCACCTGCGGCGGAGCCGGACGTGCCCGGTCCACCAGCCCGCCGGATTCGCGCCGCCCTATCCGTCGTATTCGGCCAGGTTCGCGCCCGAGCTCGGTCAGATGGTGATGGCGGTGCTCGGTGTCCAGTATCGAGGTACACGTCCACCATCGGTCATCGCCGCCGTCGAGACCCTCGACTCGCTCGTTTCCGGGCCGGATGGCCCCGGACACGTCGACCGCGCGACACGTACCGACCCCGAGGGCCATATCGAGGAGATCGTGATCGCGTACTGGTCCGAGCCCGGCGTTCACGATCGGTGGATGCGCGCCGGCGGCGATGACTGGGTCCGGCTGGAACGGTCGTCGGATGCCGGATTCTTCCTGGAGGTCATTCGACCCCCGAGCGATCGTTTCGAGACACTCTTCTCGTCGACGGCGCGGAGAGACGGCGTCGCCCACCTCGCCCTCGGGCTCAGTGACGAGATCGCCGATCACGGGTATTGGGGCGGGATGCGTGACCGCATCCCGGCTGCCCAGACAGACCAGCTGGAGAGCTCGAGCGTCGACCTCCGGGTGCACGAGGTCGACGGTGTCCGACACGTCGCGGGTCTCGACAATCTCTGCCTCATCCGATCCGGGCAGGACTGGACCGACACCGATGCCGGTGAGCGGGCGATGTACCTCGAGGACGTCGAACCGTCGCTACGTGCCGGCATGGACTTCCTCGCCGGCCGCGGCGGTCGTGAGGTCAGTTGCCTGACAAACCGGTACATGACCGTTCTGGACGAATCGGGTGGTCCGACGGAGAAGACGTTCGGGTTGAGCATGTGGCGCGGGCTCGACGACCTGGAGCGCTGGGCCCGGTCACATCCGACCCATCAACGGATCTTCGCCGCCGCACTGTCCCATCTCGGTCGGCTGGGGCCGGATGCGCGGCTGCGTCTCAATCACGAGGTGGCAGTGGTGGCTGCCGCGGATCAACGTTTCGAATACCGGAACTGCCACCCCCGATCCGGGTTGCTGGCCGGCGTGGGCGGCGGGATACTGGCACGATCCGTCGAGTGATCGAGGCACGTGATGATCGCGAACAGCACACCCGCGTCCCGACCGAGCGCGGTGCGCACCGACGATGTCGACGTCGCCGATCGCCTCGATTTCTGGACCGACGCGATCAGTCAGACGTACGTGTCGCTGGACTGCACGGCGCCCGACGGCGGTCGGTCGCTGCAGGGCCAGATCGACTCGCACTCGCTGGCCCAACTCGGCGTCTCGCACGTGCGCGGGACACCCCAGCACGTCATCCGGACACCACGGGGGATTTCGCGGGCGGCCGACGATTTCTTCCTCGTCAGCGTGCAGCTCAGGGGTTGCGGGCTGATCGTCCAAGATGACCGTGCCGCGACACTGAACCCCGGTGACTTCGCGCTCTACGACACCACCCGGCCCTATCAGCTGCTGTTCGATGACCAGTTCGCCCAGTTCGTGCTGATGCTGCCGGGAGCGTCGTTGCGCACCGTCGTCGACGACGCCGCCGATCTGACCGCACGGACCGTGAGCGGCCGACGCGGTGCGGGGCGCCTGCTGGTCGACATGATCGACACGATCATGACCGACGAGGAACTGGGCCCGACCTCGGCGGAGGCCGTTGCGCGGAGCGTCGAGTACCTGTTGATCGCCGGGCTCGCCGACCTCGCCGGGCGAGACGACGACGGTGGGTTCGGGAGCACCGAGCGGCTCGAGCGGATCAAGAAGGCGATCATGTTCCGGCTGCATGACCCGGATCTGTCGGTGGCGTCTCTGGCAGAGCAGCTCCACATGTCGGTGTCGTCGATCCATCGCGCGTTCGCCGGTGAGGCCCACACCCCCGCCGAATGGATGTGGGCGCAGCGCCTCGACGGCGTCCGCAGGGATCTCGAGGATTCTCGATACGCCCACCAGACGATCGGCTATCTGGCGTCGCGGTGGGGATTCGTGGACTCGGCCCACTTCAGCCGCGCGTTCAAGAATCGTTTCGGTTCCACGCCCAGTCATTGTCGCAACGGCCGCCGATGAGGGCCTTCCCCGCTCGCTAAGCTCGACGCATGGAACCCGTCTACGACACTGTGATCACCACCGCACGCCTGTTGTGGCTGGCCGAAGGACTGAAATTCAAGGTGTCGGGTGTGGAGAACGTGCCCAAGGACGGTGCGGGTGTGATCGCCATCAATCACACCGGCTACCTGGACTTCACCTATGCGGGCATCCCCGCGTTCCTGCAGGGGCGGCGCAAGGTGCGCTTCATGGCCAAGAAGGAGGTCTTCGACAACAAGATCACCGGACCGATCATGCGGTCGCTCAAGCACATCCCGGTGGACCGGGGTGCCGGCGCGGAGAGCTACCGGGCCGCGGTCGACTACCTCAAGCGGGGCGAACTCGTCGGCGTGTACCCGGAGGCGACGATCAGTCGTAGTTTCGAGCTGAAGGCGTTCAAGTCCGGTGCGGCGCGGATGGCACTCGAATCCGGTGCCCCGATCATCCCGACGGTGATCTGGGGAGCACAGCGGGTGTGGACCAAGGGGCATCCCAAGAATCTCGGCCGCAGCAACGTCACGATCATGATCGGAGTCGCCGAACCGATCCAGCCGGTGGGCGATCCCGACGCGATCACCGCACAGCTGCACGAGACGATGAACGCGAAACTCCTCGAGTTGCAGGACGCCTACGGGGAGCATCCGAAGGGCGAATACTGGGTGCCCGCGCGGCTGGGCGGCTCGGCCCCCACGCTGGAGGAAGCCAACCGGATGGATGCCGAGGAGCAGGCGGAGCGCGCGGCCAAGCGGGCGCAGCGGGAAGCCCAGGAGGGGAATTCCTGAGCCGGCGGGCAGATATTCTTGCCGCTATGGAACCGGTCTACCGGACCCTGGAGGTCATCGCGCACGGCTTGGCACGGGCACAGGCCGTGGACCTGCGGTTCTCGGGACTCGAGAACGTCCCGCGGACGGGTGGTGCGGTGCTGGCGGTCAACCACACCGGCTACGTCGACTTCCTCCCGGTGGCGCTCGGACTGTATCGGGCGGGTCGTCGCACGCGGTTCATGATCAAATCCGAGGTGATGGACGTCGCGATCATGCGGTTCCTGGTCAACCACACCAAGACGGTCCCGGTGGACCGGTCGGCGGGCGCCGATGCCTATCGCAGTGCGGTGCGCGAGCTCGTGGACGGGGAGATCGTCGCGGTCTATCCGGAGTCCACGATCAGTCGCAGCTTCGAGCTCAAGGAGTTCAAGACGGGCGCGGTGCGAATGGCCGCGGAGGCGGCGGTATCGATCGTGCCGGCCATCGTGTGGGGCGCGCAGCGGCAGTGGACGAAGACCACCACCGGCAAGCGTCAGATGGGACGCGCCCACATCCCGATCTCGGTCCGCTACGGTGAGCATCTCACCGTGAGTCCGGACGAGGATCCGCACGAAGCCACCGACCGTCTGCGCGATGCGATGACGACCTTGCTGATGGAGGTCCAGGACGCGTACGGACCGCACCCGGCCGGGGTTTTCTGGGTACCGTCGCGGCTCGGGGGAACCGCACCGACGCCGGAGGAGGCGCATGTGATCGAGGACGCCGAAGCCGCAGCGAAGGCAGCCGCCCGTGCGCAGAAGGCGCAGGGTCGCCGGTGAGCGAATCATTGGCGACAGCAGAAGGTTTCGGCCCTCCGACGCTGATCGCATCGGACGTGGACGGAACGCTCATCGACGACGAGAATCGGGTGTCGCGCCGCACCATCGACGTGCTGGGTGCGGCCGTCGACGCGGGAGCCGAGTTCGTGCTCGCCACCGGACGTCCGCCGCGCTGGATCGCCGAGATCACCGACCAGTTCACCGGCACGGCAGCGCGTGTCCGGTATGCGGTCTGCGCCAACGGCGCCATCCTCTACGACGTCGAGCATGATCGGGTGATCTCCGCGGCGACCCTGGAACCGGCCACGCTGGAGAAGCTCGTGGAACGCGCCTACCAGCGGATACCCGGGTGTGGCATTGCCGCCGAGCGGGCCGGTCGGTCGGCCTACGACGCCGCGACCCCGCCGTTCGTCGCGACCTCCGGGTACCGCCACGCCTGGCTCAACCCCGACCACATCGAGGTCGGTGACGACGAGGTGTACACCGACCCGGCGGTGAAACTGCTTGTCCGGCAACCGGATATGCGCAGCGACGAGATGGCTGCACTGCTGAAGGACGCCGTCGGCGACCTTGCCCAGATCACCTTCTCCACCGACAACGGGTTGATCGAGTTGTCGGTGCCAGAGACCCACAAGGCATCGGGGCTGCGGGAGATCATCGGTGTGGCGGGTCTGTCCGCTTCTGCGACCGTGGCATTCGGCGACATGCCCAACGACGTGGAGATGCTCACCTGGGCCGACCACGGGGTGGCCATGAGTCACGGTCACCCGGCTGCACTCGCCGCCGCCGACGAGATCACCGTCGGGAACAACGACGACGGAGTCGCGCAGGTGCTCGAGCGGTGGTTCGGGTAGCGGCTGTACCGGCAGTCACTCCCCAGGCTGGTCGATCTCGATACGCAGCAGTAAGGGCACCCACGTGACTGGTCGGGGGTGCCCCTTTCCGCCGGGGGTCGCTGATTCGGGCGCGCCCCTTTTCGCTGGGGTGCCGTTTCGCTGATTCGGGCACGCTCCTTTTCCGCTGGGGGTGCCGTTTCACTGATTCGGGCGCGCCCCTTTTCGCTGGGGGGTGCCGTTTCGCTGGTCGAGGGCACCGTTTCGCTGGTCGAGTAGCCTCCGAGCCGCTCTAGGCGAGGATGCGTATCGAGACCCGGTGATACCCGCCCTGACCTGCGTCGATCATTCTTGTCGGACCGATGTCGTAGATTGAAACCCAGCGAAATCGAAGCAGTGATGTGATGCCGGACCAACCCCACTGGGGGTCGGTCACTTTCAGAGATATGTGGGACGTGTGGTTTCGCCGTGTCCATCTCTCTGAAAGGTGTTGTGCGGTGTCGGGTTCGGATTGGGCGTTGTCGCCGTGGTGGGGTGAGGCCTCCCCCTGGCCCGACCTCGCGACGATCTTCACCGGCCGTCTGCACGCCGAACAGATCGGCGACGCCGACACCAACGACCTGCTCGGGTCGATGGCCGCCACCCAGCGCGGTGTCGCGTATCTGGCCTGGCACAACTATCAGCTGGCCGCCGAACTACACCAGCGTGTGGTCGGTGAACAGCCGCGCCCCGAGGATCTGTTGGTGGTCGACGGGTTCGCCGACTGTGCCGCCCGGATCGCGTTGGCGTTGAGCATCTCCCAGTCGAAAGCCGAACAGCTGGTGCGCGACGCACTGGCCCTGCGTGATCGGCTCCCCCAGGTGGCCGAACGGCTGCGCCACGGCCAGATCTCGCCGGCGCGGGTGGCCTCGATCATCGCCCGCACCGACCTGTTGACCGGGCATGACGCCATGCCCGATGTGGATGCCGAGATCGCCGCCGAACTCGATCTGCATCGCGGGGCGTGGTCGGCCGAACGGCTGCGCGACATGGTCGATCGGATCGTGTTTCGCCACGACCCGGATGCGGTCCGCGAACACCGCCGCCGCGCCCTGGCCCAGCGCCGCATGTGGACCACCCCTCAACCCGACGGCATGGCAACCATCACCGCCTCGATGGCGGCGGAGAATGTGCGCATCGCCGCCGCCGCGGTCACCGCGTTGGCTGCCGCAGTATGTGAACACGATCCGCGCTCGAAGCAGCAACGGGCCTCGGATGCGATGTTCGCGTTGCTGTCCGGAACCCGGTTCGAATGCCGGTGCGGGCGTGAGGACTGTGCCGCCCAGATCCCGGAACCGGGTACGGTGCCGCCGGTGGACGCGAAGATTGTCATCCATGTCGTGTGCGACGAATCCACTCTGAATGGTGAGGCCGCGCATGCGGGGTGGATGGCCGGGCACGGGGTGATCTCTGATGAGCACGTCCGCGAGTTGGCGGCGCGTCCGGATGCGATCGTCAAACCTCTGGTGCCCACGGGCACGCCGCGGAATCCGGACGGCACCTACACCCTGCCGGCGCATCTGCCGTCGAACCCGTACCGGCCCTCGACCGCGCTGGATACCTACATCCGGATTCGGGATGGCTACAGTGTGGTCCCCGGCACCGACACCGCGGCGTTCGCTCCGGGGGCTGATGTGGAGCATGTCGCCGAATACGACCACGCCCACCCCGCCGCGGGTGGGCAAACGGTGCCGGAGAATCTGAACATCAAAGATCGGTTCTTCCACCTCATCAAAACGTTCGGCACCTGGGTCGATGACCAGTACCGCGACCGGTGTGGCCGGTTACGCACCGAGTTCACCACCCCCGAAGGCCTGATCATCGATGGTGACCCCAACACCATGGAAGCGTTGTTCCCCGGGCTACTCCGCATCGGATTCGCCGCACCCGACCCACCCGGCGCACCCGCGGGATCGGCGGACGCCCCGACCCCACCACCGACCCCACCCACCCGACCGATCACCCGACTGGCAGCCAAACACAACCGCAGACGACAAGAACGGATGCGCAACCGCCGACGACGCGAGCGCGACGAGACCGACTGATTGCTCAGGCGGCGGGCGGTGCGACCGGTTGCGCCGGTTCCTTCGCGGCCGGCTGCGTGGCGGGCGGCGCGGGCTCCGGGGCAGGCGCACCGCCGGCCATCGCGCGGATCGCGGTCAGTGCGGCGTGCCCGAATTCGCCGGGGCAGCTGGTGTTGTTGTAGTCGCGGTGCCCGCTGATGGCGGGGAGGTTGGTGACGGCACCGGCCGGAAACTTGCTGTCGGTGAACGGTTCCGCGGTGAGCTGCGCACTGCCGAGACCGTTCACCCCGGCCTTGCCGAGCCGCCATCGCAGGAAACTGCCGACCGCGTTGGTCATCGCAGGTGTGGGGGCGACCTGATCGAGGTTGCCGATCATCGACACCCCGACGGTCGACTTGTTGAAGCCGCCGGTGTGCGTGCCCTCGACGTTGCGGTCGAGGCCGCCGAAGGCACCCTCGAAGACTTGACCGTACTTGTCGACCAGGACGTTGTAGCCGATGTCGCACCAGTTCAGGGTGCGTGCGTGGTACGCGTAGATGCCACGTACGATCTCCGCGGACTGCTCCGGGGTGTAGTCGTTGCTCCCCGCGGTGTGATGAACGATCGCACCCCGCACCGCCGGCGAGAACGTCGGCTGCGAACAGCGAATCGATTCGTCGGCGCCCCATTGCGCCCGCGCCACCACCGCGGGCCCGCCCAGTAGGGGTGTCAACAGCGATGATCCGAGCGACAACAACCCCTCCGGACTGATGAGGTTCGCCGACATCGTCGACATCGCGGTGGTGAGAAGCTTGCGGATCACCTCGCTCGCAGTTCCCATCCCCAGCTCGGCGAGGTCACCACCGGAAGAATCGGCGGCCGGGATCGCAGCGGGGATCGTCAGGCCCTCGTCGGTCACCGCGAGCTGAACTTCCTTGGCATCGCCGATCCACACCGGTTCGGTGCCCATCGGGTGCTCCGGCGATGCCGGACCGGCCGCCTCGACCGGCTCCAGGTCGATCCAGTCACCCCAGGTGTCATCATTCTTCTTGGCGCGCAGCATCATCGACGCATCGACCGGTCGCTCCCAGGTGAATGCGACCATCTTGAGAGGGGTGTCGCGGACGATGTGCTTGACCGCTGCGCCGACCCCTCGGCCGTCCGGTTCGATCTCGGGAAGTCGCACACCCGCGGCCGACAGGCCGGACTCGGCGAGGTCGAGCACCACCGACGGGACGTCGGCGAGCCCCACCTGGTCGATCGAGGTGGGCGGCACCGCGCGATGCCGATCGGTCGGGCGTGGATCGGAACCGGACAGGACCACGGCGAACGGGCTCGCGACGATCGCGGCTGCGACCGTCGCCAGCACGACGGAGTGCTTCGGGCGGGCGTTGGGACGGAAACGGCGCATGGTGTGCCATCGTGGTTGCCTCGACCTCGCTAAGCCCGCAGCGCGCGCCGAAAGGATGTGACTCGTGATGCGGTTGTTATCTGAGGGGCTGGTGTGACCAAGGGCATGGTCAGCAGGTGGTCCGGTTCGGTGCCACCAGCGCCGCCTCTCAGTTGGCCCCCTGATCCGCCTTCGTCAGGATCACGTACTGCGCCGAGATCTGCTGGTAGGCATCCTCTTTGCTCGTCGAGGCGAGAGCTCCGACGTAGCGGCCCTCCGGGACGATGCAGTAGAACACCTTCCCGCTCTGGCATTTCGCCACGGGCAGTCCCGGCGGACTCGGGATGTCGGTCCAGCCCTGGTTGCGGTTGGACGACAAGAAGGTGTCGACGATCTTGTCCGCTCCATCCGGCGTCGTCGCCCGGTAGACGGTCGAGCGCTCGACGGCGTTGGCGGTGGAGCCGACCTCGGTGAGGACGTTGAAGTCGGTCACCGGATCGGTACTGGTGTGCGCCATCCCGCGCGGGCCGTAGACCGCACGGACACTCGCACCCGGCACGTTGCTCTCGGCCTTCTTCAGCTCGGCGTCGGAGTACGGCAGGGCATAGATGAGCACATGATTCTGGTCGACGAGCGGAGCGGACGAGCCGGTGATCCCGCGTGCGGCCGCCTCGGCCTTGGTGGGCGTCGCCGGGAACTGGTCGATGAGCGCGGACTGGAGTCCGAGCGCCTTACGGATC
The DNA here is from genome assembly GCF_058129505.1 of Gordonia sp. LMA484. Taxonomy (NCBI): domain Bacteria; kingdom Bacillati; phylum Actinomycetota; class Actinomycetes; order Mycobacteriales; family Gordoniaceae; genus Gordonia; species Gordonia sp. LMA484. Next base: position 5,450,310 of record NZ_CM176700.1, on the reverse strand, counting down.
GTCGGCTCGATCTTGTCCTGTTGCGCTGCGGTCGTCTGATACCACTGGTAGAGCACATAGGTCTTGTGCGGGGTGAACGCCATCATCACCTTGCCGTCGGGCGAGTCCCGCGAGATGACGAGGGTGTCCGGAAGCCCGGCCAGCCGGCCGACTTTCGCGCCGCTCTGCGCAGCAGCAGAGTCGGCCATCTGCTGTGCCGCTGCACTGGCGTCCGCCGCCGTCAGGTACCGGACCACCATGTTGTTGATGCTGCGTTTGGTACCGGCGCGCAGACTGTCGTCGGGTGTGGCCGCGGTGGTCACATATCCGCCGATCATCTTCTCGTTGGCAGGCACCTCGGCCGTCTCCTGCGCGAGGACGAGACCCAGATTCCGGCGCCCGGTGATGACCATCGTCGGCAGGATCGATTTGGTGAGGTCCTCGTCGATCTCGAACGGGACCACGATGAACTGGGCCATTCGTTGGCCCTCCACCTGCAGGATGTTGTCTGTGCTCGCCTTGCCGAACGGTGGTCGCGGATCGGTCGGATAGGTGCCGGTGTCCAGCGCGGCCACGTCGATGGAGGGTTCGGCAGCGCTGGTGGCCGCCTTGTTGTGCACCTCGCTCGTCGGCGTGCCGTCGGTGGTGCACGCGGCGATCGCCAAGGCGGCCGCCGCCATCGCCAACCATCGCAGAGTCGTCTGCACACTTGTCATGTGGTCGTTCCCCTCTGGAGCGTCGGCCGGCGAATCGTGGAGCGCCGACCGGTGCGCCGTCCTCTGTAAAGTGCTGTCCCCAGTGTGATGCGATGGCCGATGAAAAGGTTCCCGACGCGGCGCGCGGGAACGGACGGGCATTCGGGATGCAGATTAGGGCATGCCCTCGTGCACCGAGCGAATGACCTGGGAGTTTTCGTCTGGGTAGACTACGGGGCCGGTGGATGCCGACAAGGGGAAGTCTTCGATGGGTGAGTCCGCGTCGACCCGGGCGGCCGCCGCGTCCGGTGTGGTGGACGGCGCGGTGAAGGTGCTGCGCGCCTATCAGATGGACACTCTCGCCGACGTCGCGGTGGCCAAGCTGAACCGAGATGTGCAGGAGCGCACGGTGGTCGTGGTGGGAGAAGTCCAGCGCGGCAAGAGCTCCCTGGTCAACGCGTTGGTCGGTCGCCGGGACCTGTGTCCGGTGGGCGTCGACGTCACGTCGTCGGTGACGCTGGGTGTCACCCCGGACCCCGACCTGCCGACCGAGCTGGCCGCCGAACTGTTCCTGCCCACCGGCACCCGGACGATCGACGCGGCCGACCTGGCCCAGTGGGTGACCACCGACGGTGCGCGGGTCCGCGATCCCCACGTGGAGGAGCTGCCGACGGCGGCGGCGCTCGCGGTTCGCGACGCCCGCATGTCGGACGTGACGCTGATCGACACCCCCGGAGTGGGCGGCCTCGACGGAGGTTTGACGCGGCTGGCCGCGCAGACCGCCCAGCAGGCCTGCGTCCTCGTGCTGGTCTGTGATGCGTCGAGCCCGTTGACGGCCCCCGAGATGGCATTCGTGCGCGAGGCGACCACCACCGTGGACTCGGTCGTCGTGGTCGTCACGAAGACGGACAAGAACCTGCGGCGCTGGCGGGAGATCGTCGACGAGAACTCACGAATCCTCGCCGACCAGCTGCAGCGGCCGGTGACCGTGCTCGGGGTCTCCAGCCTGCTCGCGGTGATGGCCGCCGAGTCGACCGATCCGGTCGTCCGGGATCGGCTGGAATCAGACAGTGGGATCGCCGCGCTGCGCGCCGAGATCGTCCGGCGCCTCGACGCCGGCGCCGCACTGCCGCAGCTGGATGCGGTGCGCACCTGCCTGGAAGGTCTGCGGTCGGTGCGCACACGGGTCGCCCGCGAACTCGACGCCGTGCGCACCGGCGCGAACGCCCTGCCCGACCTCACCGCCGACGTCGCACGCCTGTCCGATCTGCAGGAGCAGTCGCGGCAGTGGGAGCAGTACCTGGCCCGCGACCTGACCCTGCTGCGGCAGTCGGCGATCGACGACCTGGAGCGTCGTCTCGACGGGGTGCGCGACAAGTGGACGACCTACATCAACACCCACGGCATGCAGGTGCTGCGCCGCAGCGAGCAGAAGTTCACCGCCGACATGCAGGCAGATCTGCAGGTGGCGATGGTCGAAACGTTCTCGGCCTTCCTGCAACGGCTGCACGACGAGATCATCGCGCCACGCTTCGCCGACGACCCGAGCGTCTGGGAAGAGCTGAGCGCGCGGATCGTCACGTCCATGCAGGGCAAGAAGATCGAAGCCCATCAGGTGGGCAACAAACGTCACGGGCTGCTCGACCCGACGCTGCTCACCATGGGAGTGGTCGGCGGGTCGACCCTCGGCGGACTGCTCGGGCTGTCGGCGCTGATGGGCGTCGGAGTGGTGGTGGGCACCGTGTGGGTCGGGGTCAACCTGAGCTTCCGGGCCATCCGTGCCGGCAAGTCGAACCTGCTGAGCTGGCTGCGCGAGACCATCGCAACCACCAAGGCGGCCACCGGCCGGCTGCTGGACGGCGCCGTCGCGCAGTCGCGCCCCGAGATCGTCATCCGCTATCGCGACTATCTCCGGACCAGTATCGAGCACCTGCAGACGACGATTGCCGAGGTGCAGAAGGCGGCCTCGGCCGACGCGGCCGCACGCGAACGCTCGATCCAGCGGTTGACCACCAACCTGGAGATCATCGACAAGCGGATCGCCGCCGCCGACCAGCTGCTGACGGACGGGCGGTGACTGTCGTGCATCCGAATCACGACCCTGTCCACAGCACCCTCGATCGCGGCCTGCATCAGCTGGCCGCACTCGGCGGTGATCTCGTCGGCCACGCCAACGCGATCGGGACGATCCTGTGGTCGCCGCCGCGGGTGGTGATCGTCGGACGGTTGAAAGCGGGTAAATCAACCCTGGTCAACGCGTTGATCGGGGCACCGGTCGCCGAGACGGCCGCGCTTGAGGCCACCAACGCGGTGACCGTCTATCAAGACGGTTCGCCATCGCGCGCGGAGGTCGTCGGGATCGACGGGCGGCGTCATCCGGTGGCGGTTCCGCATGACCGGCCGGCCCCGCTGCCCCTGGAGACGCCCGACATCGCGTTCGTGGACCGCTGGCTCCCGTCGGCGGCGTTGCGCCGTCTCACCCTCATCGACACACCCGGATTGTCGACTCTGACCGTCGCCAACGACGCCGCGACGCGACGGGTCATGATCGATGGATTCGAGCAGACCAGAGTCGCATCGATCGACGCCGACGCAGCGGTCTTCCTGTTCGACGCGGCGCCGCGCGCCGACGAGATCGACTTCCTCTCCCGGCTGCCCTTCACACCGCTGAACATGCTCGGAGTGCTCTCGCGCGCCGACTCGTTCGGCGAAGGGGCGTTCGGACGACGTGACCCGCTGACCCACGCCACCGAGCACGCGGCACGGATGGCGGACCGGCTGGCCGCCACCGTGGGCACCGTGGTCCCGCTCTCCGGGTTGATGGCCCAGACCAGTCACACCGGGATGCTGACCGAGCAACTGACGGATGCGCTGGCACGGCTGCGCGGGCTGGGGCCGCTCGACGTCGTCCGGGCCTTCGACGGCGACGGGCCCGACGAATGGACCGGCCAGGTGCCCCCGGCGCTGAGGGTGCAGCTACTCGCGCTGTTGGGTGAGTACGGCGTGCTCAACGGGCGCCAGATCGCGACCGGCGGTGCCGCCGCCCTGAACGCCTGGCTCGTCGAGCGCTCCGGGATCGGCGGGTTCCGCCACGCCCTCGACGCCTCGACCACGCGCTTCGCCGTGCTGCACCGGGCACATCGCATCCTGGCGCGGCTCGATCAGCTGGCGTATACGCATCCGGCGCGCGATGAGATCCGGTCCCTGGCCGCGCAGCTGCGATCGTCGCCTTCGTTGCATCCCGTCGCCGTGCTCGAGGACTATCAGCGGATGCTGCGCACCGACCCACTGGCGGCGATCACCGACGACCTGCGCACCATCCTCACCGCAACATCCCCGCCGGGGCGGGTCGGTCTCCCCGACGACGCTCCGCCGCAGCTGGTGGCGACCGAGGCTCGCCGGCGCCTGGCGCTCGTCCAGCAGCGATCGCTGGCGACCAGCTCGGCCGCCGAGGATGCCGCCATCGTCACGCTCGTCCGCACCTACACCCCGCTGACCGGCCAGACAGTCTGACAGCCCGAACTCGTGACAGCCCCGAAATCGTGACCACCCAGCCACCGACACACAGGAACCACCAACCCATGTCCTTCGCCGCCTGGACCCTGGCCATCGACTTCGGCACCTCCAACTCCGCCGCCGCGCACTCGGGCGCGACGAGCGGCGCCATCGAGACGCTCGCGTTGTCGCACGCCGGGAACCTGATGTCGTCGTCGGTGTTCGTCGCAGCTCCCGACCGGATCATCGTCGGTGATGCCGCGGTCGATGCGGCGCAACAGAATCCGGCCGCCTTCGTCGCGTCACCGAAACGCCTGATCGGCGCGGACCCCACCTGCACGGTGAACGGCCACATCATGCCGACCCACGTCCTGGTGTCGGCGGTCATGGGGGCGATCATCCAGCGCGGCAAGGCGGCCCACGCGGGCGCGCCTCCGGCACAATTGGTCCTGACGCATCCGGAGGCGTGGGCCCATCAGCAGATCCGGGTGTTGATCGACGCGGCAGCCGCGGTCGGCATCCATCCGTCGACCATCACCACCATCTCCGAACCGCGCGCTGCCGCCGCCCACTACTCGCGGTCACACGCGATGCAGCCGGGCGCCAAGATCGCCGTGTTCGATTTCGGTGGCGGCACTCTCGACATCGCCGTGCTCACCGTCACCGCCGACGGCGCCTTCCAAGTGATCGCGGCGCGCGGCGACAACGGTCTGGGCGGCAAGAACCTCGATGCGCTCGTGCAGCGGTGGGTCGAGGAGCGGCTCGGCGAACGCGATCCGGATCTCGTGGCATGGCTGCGCCGTGAGGCACCGGTCGATGTACTGCAGGCCCTGCAGGACTCGGTCCGCCGTGGCAAGGAGTTGTTGTCGGAGGCACCGTCGGCGACCATCACCGTGCCCACGCCTTCGGGACGCACGACACTCCAGATCACCCGCGACGAATTCGACGAACTCATCGGCCGAGCCGTCGACCAGGCGATGCAGCTGACGCGGGCGACGCTTCTCGACGCGGGGATCACCCACGCCGGGCAACTGACCGCGCTGTATCTGACCGGCGGTTCCTCCCGGATTCCGCTGATCCAGCAGCGGCTGGGCGATCTCGGGCCGGTGGCGACGCTCGACGACCCGAAAACCGTTGTCGCCCAGGGTGCGTTGCTGACCGCACGCGCCGAGGCGGCGCCGCGCGGGAATCCGGCGTCGGGGTGGCCGGCACCGCCGCACCCGCCGACGCGCGGCCCTGGTCAGCCGGCGCCGGTGCGGGCTCCCGAGTTCACAACGCCGCCCGGCGGGTCACCGCAGCGGCGTCGGCGGTGGGGGCGGATCGCCGCAGCCGCCGTCGCCGTCGTCGCCGTGGTGGGGATCGCTGTCGGCACGATCGCCCTGGTGAACTCGGGGGGCGACGACCCGCCCGTTGGCGCGGCCGCACAGTCGAGCGCGTCGGACACCGCCACGGACGCCGCCGGCGGCCCCACCGGAGTCGTGACCGACGAGGACCAACTGATGGGCCTGCTGCCCGGCCCGCTGCGCGCGTCGGTGACCGATTGCCGCAAACAGGGATTCAGCTCCAACGACGCGCTGAAAGTGATGTGCCGGTTCGCCGAGGACAGTTCACTCGCCGAACTCGCCGGCCCCGAACCACTCTCGTACTTCATGGTGGTCTACGCCGACCCCGCCGAGGCGAAGGAACGTATCGTCAACATCCGCAACGGCGTCTATTCCGCCGGTAAGGGCACGCTCGTCGAGGATCCGCAACGCACCGCGGCCGCGGAGGTCCGTCCACAGTCGTCGGTGAGTGGTGACTACATCGTCGACTACGCCAGTGAGGCGACCGCATTGATCGTCAATGTTTTCGGCGTCGGGTCCGAGGCCGAGGGCCGGACGTTCCTGAGCCGGTCCGGGCTGATCGCTTGACACCGGGCCTGATTGCACGCCGCGGAACATTTCCGGGGCCTGCCGCCGTCTGATCCGGTGAGATCAGACCGCGCACATCTTTCAGGGGGCCCGCCGTGCTCACGATCGGCAACACCGGTGGATTGTCGGTGCGTGGTATCGGCCTGACCGTCGACGGCGGCAAGACCCTGCTGCATGACATCGGTTTCACCGCCACGCCGGGGACGCTGACCGCGGTCATCGGTCCTTCCGGCGCCGGGAAATCCACGCTCGCCAGAATCATCGCCGGATCTGCCGCACCCACCACCGGGCAGGTCACCTTCGCCGACCGGGACGTGCACGGCGACCACGACGCCATGCGGACCCGGATCGGTGCGGTGCCACAGCAGGATGTGGTGCACCGCAAACTCACACTCCGTCAGGCCTTGGCATTCGCCGCCGAACTCCGCCTACCGCGGGACATGTCCGCGGCGCGGCGGGCGGCCGTTGTGGCCGCCGTACTCGCCGAGCTCCACCTGAGCGACCACCTGGACACCCGTATCGACAAGCTCTCCGGCGGACAACGCAAACGGGCATCGGTGGCGCTCGAGTTGCTCACCGGTCCGTCGCTGCTGATCCTCGACGAGCCCACCTCAGGCCTCGATCCGGCGTTGGATCGGCAGGTGATGGCCACTCTGCGTCGGCTCGCCGATGCCGGGCGGGTCGTGCTGGTGGTCACCCACTCACTGACCCATCTGGCGATGTGCGATCAGGTATTGCTGCTCGCGCCGGGTGGCGTGGTCGCGTTCCACGGCCGCCCTGACGAGCTGGCCGTGGCGATGGGCACCGGGGACTGGGCGGAGATCTTCGCGTTCGTCGCCGCCCATCCGGCGCTCGCCCACCAACGCCATCTCATCCGTGCGGCGCCGGGGACCCGGCGGACGCCGCGGAGTGTGGACCGTTCCGGATTCGTACCGCATCGTGACGGCCCCCGACGCAGCGCGATCGGACAGTGCGGCACCATCATCCGACGTCAGGCGCGATTGGTCGCGGCCGATCCGGGATACCTGACCTTTCTCACCGTCATGCCGATCGTGCTGGGGCTGCTCACTCTCGTGATTCCCGGATCGGCCGGCTTCGGTGTCAACAGCGCCGCCGAGACCGCGGGGGAGGCGCTGCAGATCCTGGTGATCCTCGTCGTCGGAGCCACATTCACCGGCACCACCCTCACCATCCGTGATCTGGTGGGCGAACGTGACATCTTCGAGCGTGAAAGAGCGGTCGGGTTGCGACCCGGCGCATACCTGGCCGCGAAGATCGTCGTGTTCTCCGGTATCGCGGCGGCACAGACCGCGGCCATGGTGGCGATTACTTTTGTCGGCAAGGGAATTCCGGATTCACGTGTGGTCGGCGCGGCTCCCGTCGAACTGTTCTGCGCCGTTGCCGCACTCGCCGTGGTGAGCGTTATGGTGGGACTGGCTCTTTCGGCCACGGCCCGCTCGACCGAACAGACGATGCCTCCGCTGGTCATCCTGGTGATCACGCAACTCGTGTTCTGCGGCGGTCTGTTTCGGCTGACCGCGCCGGTGCTCGCGCAGTTCTCGTGGGTGCTGCCCTCCTACTGGGGCTACGCCGCCGCGGCCGGCGCCGTCGATCTGAGAAGCATCGCACCTCTCGCCCCACAGGTCGACGGTGCGCTGATCTGGTCGCCCACACTCCTCAACGCGGTACTCGCTTACAGTGCGCTGCTGCTGATCTCGACGATCCTGGTCACCTACACGATGACGAGGCTGCAGGTCCGCCGATGAGGGTGATGCGGCGCCCGGCGGAAAAACTCGACTTGTCGATCACGGTGACCGTGCCCACCCGGCCGTCCAGAAGTCTGAACGCTTGGAGTGTGGTGGGTGCCCACCGCCAGAAGTTCGGGTTGCTCTCATGTTTTGGGAGCATGGTCATCCCTTGCTCTGGGCGTTGGTGCCCATGCAAAGTCCACCTTAAACAATTGACGGCGCAGGTATTTTCAAAGGAACTTCGCAATCGCGGGGCATGACGACTCTAATGTACGGGTGGAGTGTGCGGACGTAGGGCAGACGTCGCCTTGGTCGGCCCATAACGATTTCCTATGCTGCGAAAACTGCATATTGCATCAGATGCATCACGTCGGCCCTACTCCGTGGAGATGACCGTTGTCACGAAGCCCGCTGGGTGGCAGCGGTCTTCGAGATTTGCTCATCAGCATCGGCGAGCTGCGGAGGTCCAGGCCAGGCCTAGTTGTCGCGTGGCTTCGAGGCGGTAACCTGTGGACTCGGCGTCGATGATGCACTGGATGAATCAATGATGCATCAGATGAAACAGTCCGGATGAACCGCCTGCAGCGCCGTGTGACTCCTGCCTTGGCATTGCGCGTTCCGGCCAGGGCCGCGTGGCGTCTGAGCCTTCTGCCATCACAGAAGGTCGCAGATCACAACCGGAATATCGCGGTCGGTTCGCTTCTGGTAGTTCGCATAGCCGCGGTAGGCGGTGACGATTCGCGGCCAGAGTTCCGCTTTTTCGTCGGGGTCGGCGGCCCGGGCGCGGATGTGGCGTCGTTGTCCGTGCACGGTCAGCTCGGCGCGGGGGTGGGCCATGAGGTTGTGGTACCAGTCGGGGTTGCGGTCATCGCCTCCCTTGGAGGCCACCAGCACGATCCGAGACTCGTCGTGCACCGGTGAGGTGAGGTAGCACGAGCGCGGCTGGCCACTGCGCCGTCCGACAGTGTGTAGCTCGACGACGGGCATCCCGAAGGGGTTGGCCAACAGTCGGTTGCCACTGACGCGGAGGACGATCCGGTGTGCGGCGTTCATCAGCTTCGACGCTCGGTCTTTCATCCGGTAACTGAGACTCATGAGGCCGCCTTCTCGGTGAGGAGTTCGGTGATGCCGTGGCGGTAGGTCGTGACGGGGAAGTCGGGGAAGCGGGTGGCGAATTTTGTGGAGTCGAAGATGTTGTCGTCGCGGTAGCGCGGCAGCAGTTCGGCGGCTTCTTTCACGGACTGGTTGATCAGGCCGCCGAGGGCGAAGAGTTTCTTGGGGATGGTGAGGTAGTTGATATCGTGGCCGGTGACCTCGGCGGCGATCTCGATCATGTCCTGGTAGGTCAGTCGGTGCGGGTCAACCGGCAGATGCCAGGTTTGGCCGTAGGCGGTGGGGGTGTTGGCGATCAAACCCATGCCGCGGCTGGCGTCCGGGGTCCAGATCAGGGTGCGTCGGGTGTGCGCACTGACCGGCACCAGCGGTCGTTTGCCCTGTTTGATGCGGTCGAAGATCGCGGAGTTGGTGAGACTCTGGGTTTTTCCGGGTCCGTAGAACTCCGGTGCTCGACAGATGACGGCTTCGATCGTGTCCTTGCCCATCTCTTCGAGCAGCATGGTCGCGATGCGTGCGCGGACAGTCGCTTTGCGCCCGACGGGACGGAACTCGGTGTCTTCAACCTGCGGGGTGGAGGTTCGTGGGTACATGTAGGTGTTGTCGAAGAAGACCAGCTTGGTGCCGTGCTGTTGGCATGCGGCGATCGTGTTGGCCATCATCACCGGGAACTGCTGTTCCCACAGCGCGGAATCGATGGGCAGCCCGACGGTCAGGTAGGCGATGTCGCTGCCTTTGACCGCTGTGGCTGTGGCCTCGGCGTCCATCAGGTTGGCGGAGACGAGTTGGTCGGTGTCGTGGACCTTGCGCGGGTTTCTGCTGACCAGCCGCAGGTCGTGGGTGATGTTGTCATGCAGGTAGCGGGTGAGCTCGTGGGCGATCTGGCCGTTGGCTCCAAGGACGGTGTGCATGGGTTCCTCAACTCGATGGATTACGAAGGGTGCGTAACGGTGTCGCTACACGCCGGGGATGCGTTTGAGTAGGCGCAGCGCCAGCGTCGCCACCTGGGCGTAGCGCCCGGCGTTCATGCCGTCGGGGGCCCCGACGGGGATGAGCCGTTCGGTGGCGATGGTTTGGGACTCGGTGTATTTGAGGATGCCGTGTTCGCCGTGGCGGCGGCCGAGGCCGGAGGCTTTCATCCCGCCCATCGGGGCATCCATCGATCCCCAGGCCGCGGCGTAGGCGTCGTTGACGTTGACGGTGCCGGCCTGCAGCCGTGCGGCCACGCGGTAGCCGCGCTGCTCGTCGGAGGTCCAGACGCTGAAATTGAGTCCGTACTCGCTGGCGTTGGCTTTGGCGATCGCTTCGTCTTCGTCGGTGACGCGGTACAACGACACCAGCGGCCCGAAGGTTTCGTGGTCGAAGACCGTCATGGTGTTGTCGACGTCGGTGAGGACGGTCGGTTCGTAGAAGTACGGGCCGAGGTCGGGTCGGGGTCGCCCGCCGGCGAGTACGCGCGCACCCTTGGCGAGCGCGTCCTCGACATGATTGACGACGGTGTCGAGCTGCTTCTTCGACACCAGCGAGCCCATGTCTGCGGAGTAGTCGATGTCGGCCGACAGTGTCATTGCCGTGGTCGCCGCGGCGAACCTGGTGGTGAACTCGTCCCAGAGCACGTCGGGGATGTAGATGCGTTCCATGGAGATACAGAGCTGGCCGGTGTTGGAAAAGCACGCCCGCACCGCGCCGGCGACGGCTTTGTCGATGTCGGCGTCATCGAGCACGAGTAGCGCGTTCTTGCCGCCGAGTTCCATCGAGCAGTCGATGAGGTTCTCACCGGCTTGGGCGGCGACCGTGCGACCCACGGCCGTGGAGCCGGTGAACATGAGGAAATCGGAGTTCTCGATGATCGGCGTGCCCAGCTCGGCTCCCCTACCGGTGACCACCTGCACCAGACCGGCCGGCATGCCGGCCTCTTCCAGAAGTTCAACGGCCCACAGCGCGGAGAACGGGGTCTGCACATCAGGTTTGGTGAGCACCGCGTTGCCCGCCACAAGTGCCGGCAGCGCATCACTGATACCCAGGGTGAGCGGGTAGTTCCACGGGAAATGACCCCGACCAAACCCTTCGGGTGATGCAGTTCCCACACTTTGGTCAGCACCAGCTGCGCCCCCTTGCGGCGCTTGGGTTTCAAGTAGTCCGCGGCGGTTCTGGCGTAGTACCTGGAGGCCATGCAGACATCAAGGATCTCCTCGAACGCGTGACGCCGAGCTTTGCCGTTCTCGAGCTGAATGAGATCGAGAACCTCATCCTGGCGGTCGAGGACCAGGTCGTGAAAACGCAGCAACACTGCGGCCCGTTCCTCGACCGGACGTTTCGCCCATGCCTTCTGCACGGTGCGGGCGCGTTGCGCAGCGGCGACGACATCGGCCGGCGCGCAATGCGGAATGGTGCCGAGCACCTCGCCGGTCATGGCGTTGGTGACCTCGAGAACAGCTTCGGGATCAGCCGCCTGCACGCGGCGGGTCAGGGAGGTCAGTCGGTGCGCGTCGACGTGTCGGGTGATGGCGGAGGTGACCACTGGGCTACTCATTTCGCGGGGAACGAGACCGGGACGGGGATGTGCAGCGCGTTCTGGCACTCGGTGGCCACGTCGAGGCGCAGCGGCGTGATCGGCGACAAGGAGCGCACATCATCGGCCAGACGTCCCGAGCCGAGTTCGAGGCTGACATCGCGGGGCAGCAGCCGACTACCGGCGGAGAGCGTGTTGGTCTGGCTCAGCGTCGCGTTCCAGGCGCCACCGAGCTGGGTGTAGGAGATCAGCGTGGACACACTGGTGCCGCTGGGGGCCGTCTTCTGCTGCGGTGTGGGCACCGTCAACGCGATGTCGGTGCCGCCCTGGTCGTTGGCCACCCGCGCGGCCACCTCGCGGTGGTCGATGTCGACGTCGATGTCGGTGACCCACTTGGGGAATCCGTAACCGTCGTGTCCACGGACCTGCGCGATCTGGGTGTTGACCGGCAGCGACAAGACGTAGGCGTGCATCGCGTCGTTGGCCAGTGCCGACAGTGCGTCGACGGTCGCCAGGCTGCCATGGCGGGCGGGGCGTACCGCGATGCCGACGGTGGCCTCGGTGTAGAAGTCGATGTCGCATACGTCGTAGCGGAAGAAGACCACCGAGAACAGGCCGAGGCCCGGGGCGATCTGCAGCGGATCGAGTTCTGCAGGGAGCCGGGATCTCAGCGCTTTCGTCGGGGCGAGGTAGACGATCTGCGCCCGGGACATCGAGTAGTAGAAGTTCGGGGTCCGGGTGGGTCCGATCGCCGACTGCACCTCGGTCTTCGGCAAGGTCCGGAAAAAGTCGACACTGCGCACCCGCGGGTCCTGGGCGACCTCGTCCAGGTCGGTGTCCATGCGGTAGCGGTCATACAGCCCGCCTTTGGGCACGCTCACCGTATGGCCGCCGAGAGCCACCTCGACAGTCTCGTTGTTCGGCTCGGGCTTTGACGGTGTCATCGCAACTCCTTTGAATGTGTACAACGCTTACATCCAAGGTAGAGTCCAATGTGTGCAGCGTCAACATGACCTCGATGGGCGACCGACTCCCACCGGGATGACCAGATAGCGAGAGGACGTTGACCGTCCACGTGATGACCGGAAACGAGGGACAAGCACAATGACCAGGAAAGGAGGGTCGGCAATGTCCGCTAGTACCAAGAAGAGCTATCACCACGGGGATCTGCGTTCCGCGCTACTGACCACAGCGATGGACATGCTCGAACGTGGCGGATCGTTCTCCATCCGGGCGGTCGCCCGCGAGGCCGGGGTCTCCGCGACCGCCCCCTACCGTCACTTCCCCGACCGCGATGCCCTCGAATCCGCCCTCGCCGCCCAGGGGCTACGCGACCTGAAAGACGACCTGTCCCGCGATCGCGGCCTCCCGCGCACCGCGGAAGAACTCGCCGACCTCGGCGCGGCCTACGTCGAGTTCGCGCTGCGCCGCCCGGCTCTGTTTCGCCTGATGTTCGGCAACGAGTGCGACCACGAAAGCGAAGAACGCGTCGAGGCCGCCGCCGCGGTCCACGAGCTGCTGGCCGCGGCCATCACCGGGGTCTTCCCCGACTCCGACCCCATCGATCTCGCCCTCGGCGGCTGGGGCCTGGTCCACGGCATGGCCTGCCTCTATCTCGACCGTAAACTCACCAACCTCTCGATCGACGACACCGTCGCCCAAGTGCGTTCGTCGCTCATCGCCGTCCTCTCGGCCCAGTCGGCGGGCACTGACTAACCAGCACCGGATGGAGCCCCGTTGACTCCCCTCCGTGGCCGCGTTAGCCTCCATGTGAGCGCTGCACACATCTGCGTGTGTCGAGCTCTCGCAGAGTCCCAGCACGTGCCCAACACACGGAAGAGACCACGATGACTGACCTGCCACCCCCCATCAGCCCCGTCCTCGAACGCGAGGCCAAGGAGTTGTGTGACCAGACCGATCCGCATCCCCGCATTTATGAAGTGCCGCCGGAACAGGGCCGAAAGATACTGTCCGACTTGCAAAGCGGTGAGGGTGTCGAACGCCCCGAGGTCGACGAGGAGTGGGTTGACGTCGATACCGGACAGTGGGGAACCGTCCGCACCCGCATCATCCGTCCCAAAGGTGCCGACGGGCCGCTTCCGGTGGTGTTCTACATCCACGGCGCAGGCTGGGTGTTCGGCGACGAACACACCCACGACCGCCTCTTCCGCGAACTCGCCGTCGGCGCCGGCGCAGCCGGGGTCTTTCCGGTCTACGACAGGGCCCCAGAGAAGGGCTACCCCACACAGGTCGAGCAGAACTACGCCGTCGGCCAGTGGGTGCTCGACCACGGCGCCGAGCACGGCTTGGACACCTCCCGGATCGCAGTCACCGGAGAGTCCGTGGGGGGATGCATGTCTGCGGTCTTCGCACTGATGAACAAAGACCGCGGCGGCATCGACCTCAAAGCCCAGATTCTGCTGTATCCGGTCACCAACGCCGACTTCGACACCCCGTCCTATCTCCAGTTCGCCGAGGGCTACTACCTGACCCGCGTTGGGATGCAATGGTTCTGGGACGCTTACACCACCGACCCAGCGCAACGTAGCGAAAAATACGCCTCCCCCCTACAGGCTTCCCTCGACGACCTGCAAGGCCTTCCCCCCACACTGGTGATCACCGACGAGGCCGACGTACTTCGCGATGAGGGTGAGCAGTACGCCAACAAGCTGCGCGAGGCCGGCGTGGACGTCACCTCGGTACGGGTCGCCGGCATGGTCCACGATTTCCTACTCCTGGACAGCCTGCGGAACACCAAGGGCGCCAACGTTGCCCGACGCCTCGCGATCGACGCGCTGAAAACCGCTCTGCAGTAAGACCCCGCTCTCGCGATGTCCCGAGTCAGGCAACCCCGACTCAGGGCATCGCTTCGGGCACGACTTAACACCGGCGCGTTCAGCGACGGCAACCCGGCGACATTCCGAGCCACACCACACCAGAGGGAGGGCAGCATGCCCACACGCATTCTTAACGTCGTCACCAACGTCGGCCACTATGACGACCCCGAACACCCGACCGGCTTGTGGCTCTCCGAACTCACCCACGCCTGGCACGTCTACGAAAAGCACGGTTTCGAGCAGACCCTCGTCAGCCCAGCCGGTGGCGTCGTACCGCTGGAACCGCGTGCACTGAAGTTCCCCAACTACGACAAGACCGCCAAAGCCTGGCGCGCCGACCCAGCCAAGATGGCGCTGCTGCACAACACCCATTGCCCCGACGAGATCGACGCCGCCGACTACGACGCCATCTACTTCACCGGCGGTCACGCCGTCATGTACGACTTCCCCGACAGCGTCGGCCTGCAACGCATCACCCGCGGGATCTGGGAACGCGGCGGTATCGTCTCCTCGGTCTGCCACGGTTACTGCGGCCTGCTCAACACTCAACTCTCCGACGGTTCCTATCTGATAGCCGGCAAGAAGATAACCGGGTTCGCCTGGCAGGAAGAAAAACTCGCTCGAGTCGACAAGCTCGTGCCCTACAACGCCGAGGAAGCCGCCAAACAGCGCGGCGCCCTCTACGAAAAAGCCAAACTACCGTTCGTCTCCTACGCCGTCGTCGACGGCAACCTCGTCACCGGCCAGAATCCGGGCTCCGCCAAAGAAACCGCCCAGAAGGTCGCCGCACTGCTCTGACATCCACGCTCAATATGCAGTGACCGAATATGCAGTGTTACCAGTATTGCGATCACATTCATGTGATGCGATTTATGAACGCTGCCGGATTCTCAATGCACCCTTTGGGGCCGGCGACCTTCTTGTGCCCACCCGCCTGTTAAGCGCGTCGCGAGAGGGCCGTCCGTGGACCTCTGGAAGCCTTATCGCAGGGCGCCCGCATAACTAGAGTGCGATGTGATGTCGAAGAACAGGTCGAAGAAGCAGCAGAACCGCGATCGTCGCAAGGCCAAGCGGGCAGCCAGGGACGACTCCAACGTGGTGCCGTTGTCTGGGCGCCCCGAGTCGTCGCCACCCTCGCTGATCCCGGCCGGATTCGGCGAGTGGGCGGCCGCCGAGCTCTCTGTCGGCGACGCCGCGTCCCTCGACGGGTTCCTGGTCCAACTCGAGATCCTGCTGGCCGCGGCCGCCGGCGAGAATCCGGAGTTCGATACCACCGGGTGGACGATCGACGATGTCGACGCGATGGGGAGTTTCATCGAACTCATGGTCGAGGCGGGGTCGATCGAGCTCGATCAGGCGCGTTTCGTCGCGTACGCCGGAATGATGTTGGCGGTTTTCCTGGTGGACCACGGTCGGTGGACCGGTGATCCCGATGCACCCACATACGCCCAGGAGCGGCTGACCGCCGCGGTGGGGCTGTCATTGGGCACCACTGAGATCGCGCCCGTCGACGAGGCCGTTGAACGGGCAGCGCTGTTGGCCACCCAACCGTTGGCGCGGATCACGGTGCTGCTCGACTGGCTCGGCGACGGACAACCCACCACACCGAATCGGTGGCTCAGACCGGCGGCCGCCCGCGAACTCGCGGCAGCACTCGGACTCGAGATGCCGCCCGATCGCACGAGCATGAGCAATCACAGCCCCCTGCGGAACCTGTGGCTGCATGCGCAGGCGACGGCACTGATCGAGGTCAACACGGTTCGAGCCACCCCGGAGTGGAGCGCAGCGACATGGCAAGAGGCGCCGGTGGAGGCGTTGCGCGGCGCATTGACCGTCTGGATCGAGAGCGTGTTCCCCGACGACGTCGAAGAGTTCGCCGAACAGTTCTACGACAGTTTGGCTGCCGTCATTCTCACCGGCTGTACGAACTCGGCCACCAGCCCCGCCGACATCGACGGCTGGGTGGAGAAGCTGGGGTACAGCGAGCCGCTCGTGCGCGCCCTGCATTCCCAGCTGTCCAAATTCGTCGACGAGGGGTGGCTGACGGTCGAGTCCGACACCTATGTCGTGCCCGAAGCGCTCCGGCCGGCCGTGGTGCCCGCGATACCGCAACCCGGGATGCGGCGGTCGGCTACCGGCAAGGCGGCATCGGTCCCCCACTGACCAGCTCGATCCGGCGTCGTTCGACCGGCCGGCCTCAGAGCACGTTGCTGTGATCGGTTGAGTCGTCCCCGCCGTAGCTGTCGTGCGGGCTGGTACCGCCGCCGTAGCTGTCGTGGGACCCGTAGCTGTCCGGGGACCCGTAGCTGTTGTGGGAATACGAATCCAAGTGCCCGTCACCATCGGTGTCGGCGGCATAGGCGTCCAGGTGCCCGTCGCCGTCGGTGTCGGCCGCGACGGTGTCGGCCATGCCATCCCGGTTAGTGTCGGCGACAACGGTGTCGGGCCGACCGTCGCCGTCGGAATCCAGGGTGGATGCGACGATGCGGCCGTCCTCGAGCGAGTCGACCCGGGTGATGTCGCCGGTGGCGTCGAGGTGCGTGATCGTGTCGGCCTGACCGTCCTCGTCGGAGTCTTTGGCCACCAGAACGGTCCCGTCCGCGCCGCGCGCCGCCGCCGTGTCGATGGTGCCGTCGCCGTCGGTGTCGGCGGCGACGAGTTCCACATTTCCTGCTTCGTCGTACTGCACGATGACGTCGTGCCCCTGGCTGTCGGTGGTGTGCACGACCCTGTCCTGGTCGGGGGCGGTCGGGGAAGTGGCGTGGTGAGACTGGAACGGGGAACCGGACATGAGGTCGTCCTCTCGGTCGGTGTGAACGTGACACGGATCTGATGCACGCAGGTCGCGAGAATGTTCCCGGCGTTTTTCCCGACGACGAATCGGGAACATCGTGGCGGCCCCGTAGCATCAGATCTGAGAGCGGTCACCATCTGGTGACGGCGAGGAACTCACACCCGGGGGGAGGTCACATGCAGGAGGAGCCGTCGATTCTGGCTTCGCTCGGCATCGACCCCACGACTCTCACACCGCCGCCGGCCGCCGCGTGGGACACCGCGATGCAGGCCGCGTTCGACCCCTCAGCGTCGGCTGATCCCGACACCGTGCCGGACATGGACGACGTGCCGCCGGACGTCGGGGACGGTGGCGATGATGACGTCCTCGACGGCTTGGTCCCCGATGAGCCCGGCCACCAGCACGCCCCGGCGAGCCCCGACGAACCAGTCGCCGATGACGCGTCGGGTTCCGCGGACGTCGATCACGGTGACGACCCGGAACTCGACCTGACCGACCACCACCATGATGCGCCGGGCGGCGACTTTCATGACGGCGGGCACGACTCACACGACGGTCACGTCGATCTCTGAATCGGGTTGGGGGACGTGATGGACGAGGCCGTTCTGCTGATGCGGGCGCGTGAGGGCGACCAGCGCGCCTTCGCCGACCTGGTCGGCGCACACCGCAACCATGTGTGGGCGGTGTGCCTCAACATCTGCGGCAACCCGCATGACGCCGAGGACGCCCTGCAGAACACGCTCGTCGCGGCCTGGCAGAACCTGCACAAGTTCCGCGGCGAGGCGCGTTTCTCCACGTGGCTGCACCGCATCGCCGCCAACAACGCGCTCTCGGTGGTGCGAAGCCGTAAGTCGAACACCACCATCACCGACTTCACCGACCCCGACCAGCAGGTCACGCTGGACGACCCGGACGGCCCGGCGTTCGACGAGCGGGTGGCCCTGCGCGACGCCGTGCGCGACGCATTGGCCCAGTTGCCCGACGACTTCCGCGAGGCGGTCGTGCTCCGCGAGTTCGGCGACCTCACCTACGCCGACATCGCCGTGCACCAGGGCGTCGGCGTGCAGACGGTGAAGTCGCGACTCAACCGCGCCCGCACCCAACTCGCGGAGATCATGGCCGACCACGTCGGGAGTAACTGACCCGCCGCCACCCACTGACAACTCGTGATGCGGTTGTTATCCCCTGGGGTTGTCGTTTTGACCAACTCTTAACTACTGTCACAACAGTCACATCAGCAACATCCTTAACGGGATGGTGTTGTTCCCGATGCTCACGCTCACGGAAGGTCTCGCGAGACGTTGGTCAGAGCACGCCCTCGGCACACCCGGGCCCGATCGCTGTCATTGGCTGCGATCGGGTTCATCCCGGTGCTGCTGGTCGGCGGTCTGGTGGCCGTGGTCGCGCCGACGTTCACCTCCGAGAGGGTCACCCTCTCGGCCGGGTCGGAATTGACGCTGATCGGACACGGCCTCGGGCACGGGCGCGGGATGGGGCAGTGGGGTGCGTACGGCTACGCCCGCAAGGGATGGTCGGCATCTCAGATTTTGCGCCACTATTACGGCGGCACCACCGCGGGGAAGGTGGACAGGCCCGAGATCACGGTCGCTCTGACCGGGAAGAACTCGGTGAATGTGCACGCGGACGCCGGGATGCGAGTCGGTGGCCAAACGGTGGCTCCCGGACAGGCGGTCAGCCTGTCCGGGGCCACGGCCACCATCACCAACGGATGCGGTGGCGGTGTCGTGCGGTCGGTCCCGGCGCAATGGGTCGAACCGATCACCATGGGCCCGAGCCGACCGCCGGGCGAGTTCCTCAGATTCTGCGGTTCCAACCAGGCCTACCGTGGCGCCCTCGGATTCGACGGCGGCCGCGTGGCCAACCGCCTGCACATCGATGACTACGTCAAGGGCGTGATCCCGAAGGAGAGCATGCCGCAGTGGGCCGACTCCGGCGGTGCCGAGGCGCTCAAGGCGCAGGCGGTGGCGGCGCGGACCTATGCGCTGGCGGCGATCGCCGGCGGCAAGAAGATCGACGACACCCAGAACTCGCAGGTGTATGGCGGTGTGGCCGGCGAGGATCCGCGGACCAATCGCGCCGCCGATGCGACCGCCGGTCAGATCCTGCTGCAGGGTGGCAAACCTGCGTTCACCGAATTCTCTTCGTCCACAGGTGGTTACACGGCGGGCGGACGCTTTCCGGCGGTCCGCGACGACGGCGACTCGGCGTCGCCGAACCACAACTGGACCGCCACGGTCAGCGCCGGCAGCGTCGGTGCCGCGTTCGGCGTCGGGGCCCTGCGCAGCCTCGAGGTGATCGAGGCCAACGGCCTCGGTCCGGAGAGCGGGCGGGCGATCAAGGTCCGCGCGGTCGGGTCGGCGCGCACGGTCGAGGTCAGCGGCGAAGATGCCCGCACCCGGCTGCAGCTGAAGTCGTCGTGGTTCGCCGTGAAGGGACAGGCACTCAAGCCCAAGATCGTCACGCCGCCCACCGGCCCCGACGGCGGTGGGCCGCTCGGCTCGCTGGACCTCGGCAGCCTGATGGAACTCCCAGACCGCCTGCTCCCGGGTTCCTCGCAGCTGCTCAGCGTCGGTACCCAGGCGCTCAACGGCAAGTACGACCAGCTCGGCGGGATCACCGGACCGCTCGGTCAGGCCATCGGCGTCCCGAACCTGACCCCCGACGGCAACGGCGTGGTGCAGCTGTTCCAGCGCGGGCTCATGTTCTTCAGCCAGAACACCGGCGCACACGCGCTGACCGGTCGGGGTCTCGCGGACTATCTGGCGCGTGGCGGACAACCGGTGATCGGTTTCCCGAGGTCCGACCGGCTGGGGTGAGCCCCACGATCGGCTGCTACTCCGGTCCGGCCTCGACGATCCGCTTGGCCACCTCGGCCAGCTTCACGTTGCTGTCCTGCGACAGCCGGGCCAGCAGTCGGAACGCCTCGTCGGCGTTGATGCGGTAGCGCTCCATGATCATCCCCTTCGCCTGACCGATGACGTCGCGGGTGCTGAGCGCGGTGAGCAGTTGCTCCTTCTCCCGAACGGCGGTGAAGGCGGTGGCGCAGTGCGCGGCGAACAGTTGCCCCACCGAGATGGCATCGACATCGAACGCGTGGGTCGTCGTGCTGATCAGGTTGAGCGCGCCGAAATCGTTCCCGTCGATGTAGAGGCAGAAGCAGGCCATCGATCCGATGCCCAACTCCACGGCCGAGGCGGCGAACCGCGGCCACCTCTGCTCGTGACGCATGTCGTCGACCAAAACAGTGGTGTCGTCGATGGCCGAGCGCACGCATGGCCCCTCATGGAGTTCGCGCTGCAGATCGTCGGACTTGCCCGCGAGATCGCCGACCATGACCGGTGTCTCGATCTGACCTCTGGTGACCAGTGTGACGCTGGCGTACTCGGCGCCGGGCACCGAGTCGACCGCGGTCTTGGAGATCTTGCGCAGCACCGCCTCGGTGTCGTTGCTCTCCTCGCGCAACTCGCGAACGATCTCCGCCATCCGGGCTGTCTGATCGAAATTCATACCGACTCCTCCACCACCATCCCCCACCCGAATTCGTACAGCTCAGGGTACGAGATTTTCGCGTGCCGCAATCGATGGGACCGGCTCGCGGGTGAAGAGGTCGAGCCGCAGGTCCTCGTCGCGATAGCCGCCACGATGGTGCAGTGACGAGGCGAGCAGGAAGTCGTGGACGTCGTCGCCCGATCGGGGGTACTCGGACACCTTGCGCCGCCAGTGGACCGCAAGCACCTCGCCATCGGCGCTCAGCGAGCGGTGCAGACGCTCGACCACGGTGTGCAGGTCGGCGGACTGGAGATAGTAGAGCACCTCGCTGAGCACGATCAGGTCGAACTGACCGTCCGGCCAATGGGTCATGATGTCGCCGGTGGTCACCGTCGCGCGACTGCCGACGTGGGCGAGACGCCGCGTCGCGAGTTCGACGGCCCGCGGACTCAGATCCATACACAGCAGGTGGTCGCTGAACATCGCGAGCTCGGAGCTCAGGATGCCGATCGAACACCCCGGTTCGAACACCCGGTGATAGCGCTCGCGGGAGAGGGCGGCGAGGGTCAGCGCGTACTTGCGCCGCTCGTACCAGCGATCGGTGAATCCCCAGGGATCATCGCTGTTCGCATACATCTCGTGAAAGTAGCTGTCGGGCAACGGCCGTGACATCTCACCCGATTCGGATGACCCGGTCATACGAGCACGAACTCCCACGGCCGGATGAGGTGGGCCAGGACGTGCGGCGGTAGGACGGCCTCGTCGGCCGGATCGTCGGACAGCGGGCGAACCTGTGTGTCGAAGGCGTGGATCGCGGCGTGTTTCACCGCGAGTATCGCCGGATCGATGTGATGTGTCCGCATCCGATCCCACGGGACGGCCGGGTCGCCGGGCTCGGCCCAATGCCACATCCAGATCGGATACATCCAGAGCGGGAGGTCGCGCCGACGGGCCACCTCGAGCGCACTGCGCCCGACCGCGTCGTGATCCGGATGACCGTCATGTGACCAGACTGACAGCACCGTGGTCGCCACGTCGGGTTTCTCGTCGATCACGGCCTCGATGATTCCCGCCATCGTGTGATGCGCCTGCTCCAGCGCCCCGTCGGTCAGCCCGAACCACCGGGGCCGGCCGAGCCCCAACAACTCGGTGGCGGTGTCGAGCTCGACGTGGCGCCGGCCCGCCAGCTGTTCGGGCGACAGCGTCGGGGAACCGGGATGTGAGGCACGACCGTCGGACATGCAGATGATGACGACCTCCACTCCGGCGGCTGCGGCCGCGGCCATGATGCCGCCGGCGCCGAGGACCTCGTCGTCGGGATGCGCACCCACCACAACGAGGCGTTCGACGTCGACGGTGACCGTCGGCCAGGGACTCGCGGCATCGAACCAGCACTGCCACGCCGCCTCGGGGGTGCCGTCGGAGGCGACCGGGGTCTCCGCCAGGCCGTTTCGGGTGGTCGGTTCGGTCATCGGCACAGTTGTTCCTCCGTGGCGGCCAGTCGACCGAGAGTCACGAGATCGTGGTCGGCGTGGGATTGCCGTAGGTAGATGCCGAGATCGGCGACCGCTTGCGCGTGTTCGCGGCGATGCACCAGCGGTGCGGGGCCCAGCGCACGGTTGACCCGGTCGATGACCGCGGTGGCGATCTGTTCGATCGACCAGCGGACCTGGTGGGCCAACCGTCGTGCGAGAACCTCGTCCTTGGGGGCCATGTCGATCTGGGTCGCGGCGTGTTCGAGGACCGCGTGGCCGTCGGCGAGCAGGGCGTCGACAGCCCCGAGATGCATCATCACCAGGTCGTCGTCGCGGCGTTTGGCGGCCGCCGAGTAGAGGCTGCCCGCCACCTTGCGCGCCCCACCGAGCCAGCACGCCGCCACCCCGACGCCGCCGTGCCAGAATCCGGGTCGATCCAGGTATTCGCCCGGATCCCCGATGGGACGAGCCACGGCCCGATCGAACTGCGCGGTGCCCGTCTCGGTCGCGCGCATACCCGTCGCCACCCAACCTCCGCGTTCCGGACGGACGCCGTTCTGATGCAGATCCACCGCGAACAGTGCGCGTTGATCTCCCTGGCGCGCGGTGACCAGCGCATGAGTGCACGTGATGACCCCGGAGCACCAGGGTTTGGTCCCGGAGAGTTCCCACACCTCACCGCGCTTCTCGGCGACGACCTGCGGCTCGGGTGGCTCGGCGGCCCAGACGCCCCAGAACTCGCCGGGGCCGACCCGCTCGCCGACGATCTCGGCGAGGATCGCGTCGGCGTCGAGGTGGGCCTCCACCAGCCGGCCCATCGAGATGTCGCGGTGACACAGATCGGTCAGCACCCGCAACCGCTGCGCCGTCTCACCCCGTGCAGGGAGCGGGACGTCGAGGCCGCTCTCGGTCGCCACGCGGAAGGCGAGGGCGGGGACATCGCAGTTCATCGGATCACCTCCGCCTGCGCCCGCGCCCGTCGGTTGTTCCCCTGACTCACGATCTCGAGTCGGTGCAGGTAGGCGGCGAAGCCGGAGTCGGCGCGACCGTCACGTCGGGTCGAGGTCTGCACGGGCGAGCAAGAGCTGCGGTGCACCCGGGCGCCGGCCGACGCCAGGCGCCGGACGAGGTCGACGTCCTCGTCTCCGGTTCGCGCCGCGAACCCCCCGACACGTCGGTAGAGCTCGGCCCGGAAGCCCAGGTTGGCGCCGTGCACGTGGTAGTGGCTTTCGTCGGCGCCATAGCGCTCGGCGAACATGGGTGCCAGCTCGGGTGGCCAGGTGTCCCAGTCCTTGGGCGTGACCGTGCCGACAAAGGCGTCGGCCCCGGCACCGGCGGATGCGAGATGGCACACGATCCAGTCGGGTGGCACCTCGGAATCGGCATCCGTCGTCGCGAACCAGGTGTGCGGGTCGGTGTCGGGATTCAACAGCGCGGCGAATCCGGCGCGGCGCGCGGCGCCGACCGATCGCGCCGCGATGGACATCGTCGCGACGGTCGGCGGAATGAGCCGGGACGATGAGTCGGTACACGCGTCGAGCACCACCATCACCGTGACCTCGACGTTCACCTCGGCGGATGCGGCCTCGAGCGCGGCCAGACAGGCGGGCAGGAGGCGTTCCTCGTCGTGGGCGGGTACCACCACGGCTACGCGCTCGATGGGGGAACGGTCGCGCGGAAGAGAGATTTCGGACACAAGCAGCCCCTGACGATCTTCGATGGAGTTTCGGACCCAAGGGCTCCAGGTCGATGACCCAGGATAGCCGCGATCGGGATTTTCGTCACCGGCCCACCCCGGCCGCGCCGTGTGCACGGCGATTACTCAGGGTGGGTCCGTTACCCTGAACTTCCGTGGCAGGCAATAGTCAGGACTCGAGCAGTCGGGTCGACGGCACCCCAGGTGCGTCTTTCGATCTGATCATCGTCGGTTCCGGGTTCTTCGGGTTGACGATCGCCGAGCGGGCGGCAACCCAGCTCGACAAGAAGGTCCTGGTCGTCGAGCGTCGGCCGCACCTCGGCGGCAACGCATACTCCGAGCCGGAGCCGACGACCGGCATCGAGGTCCACAAGTACGGTGCGCATCTGTTCCACACCTCCAACAAGCGGGTGTGGGACTACGTCAACCAGTTCACCGACTTCACCGGCTACCAGCACCGGGTGTTCGCGATGTATCAGGGACAGGCTTATCAGTTCCCGATGGGGCTGGGTCTGGTGTCGCAGTTCTTCGGCCGCTACTTCACGCCCGACGAGGCGCGCGCACTGATCGCGGAGCAGTCCGCCGAGATCGACACCGCCGACGCCAAGAACCTCGAGGAGAAGGCGATCAGTCTGATCGGCCGCCCCCTCTACGAGGCCTTCGTCAAGCACTACACCGCCAAACAGTGGCAGACCGACCCCAAGGAGCTGCCGGCGGGCAACATCACCCGGTTGCCGGTCCGCTACACCTTCGACAACCGCTACTTCAACGACACCTACGAAGGACTGCCGGTCGACGGCTACACGGCGTGGCTGGAGAAGATGGCCGCCGACGACCGCATCGAGGTGCGTCTGGACACCGACTGGTTCGACGTCGGTGACGAGCTGCGGGCCGCGTCACCATCCGCGCCGGTCGTCTACACCGGACCGCTGGACCACTACTTCGACTACTCGGCCGGTCGGCTCGGTTGGCGAACCCTGGATTTCGAGACCGAGGTCCTCGACACCGGCGACTTCCAGGGCACCCCGGTGATGAACTACAACGACCCCGACGTCCCGTACACGCGTATCCACGAATTCCGCCATTTCCATCCGGAGCGGAATGACTATCCGTCCGACAAGACCGTCATCATGCGCGAGTACAGCCGTTTCGCCGATGCCGACGACGAGCCGTACTACCCGATCAACACCCCTGACGACCGCGCCAAGCTGGCCGCGTATCGCGATCTGGCACAAGCCGAGACCGCGGCGAACAACGTGCTGTTCGGCGGGCGACTGGGCACCTATCAGTATCTGGACATGCACATGGCGATCGCCAGCGCGCTCACCATGTTCGACAACACCCTGGCGCCGCACCTCACCGACGGTGTGCCCCTGGGTGAACCGGCACCGGGAGCCAAGCGAGCGGGCCGAAACGAAGAGGCGGAGTAGATGACCGTGACCGACGCGCAGACCACGTCGAACGATGCCGGACCGGCGTCGAAGGCGAAAACCCTTCTGCAGCGGGTGATCCTGCCGCGCCCGGGTGAGCCCATCGACGTCCGTTCCCTGTATCTCGTGGAGTCGGGCGACAATCCGCGACGGGCACACGCCCCCAGCCGCACCTCGGTCGTGCTCGGCGCCGAGTCGGAGGTCAGTTTCGAGACCTACTTCAACGCGTTCGCCGCGGCCTACTGGCGCCGCTGGAGCATCCTGACCTCGGTCGTGCTGCGCGTCGAGGTCATCGGGACCGCACGCGTGGACATCTACCGGTCCAAGATCGACGGCTCACGGATTGCGGTCGACGGCGACCTGATCACCACCGACGAATCCGGCCGCGGCGTCATCGAATTCGAATGTGACCTGGGTCCGTTCGAGGACGGCGGCTGGATCTGGTTCGACATCACCACCGACACCGACACCGAGATCGTCGCCGCCGGTTGGTATGCGGCCATCGACAGCCCCACCGGGGATGACACCAAACGGGTCACGGTCGGCATCCCGACGTTCAACCGGCCCGACGACGCGGTCAGCGCGCTGGCAGCATTGACCTCGGATCCGTTGGTGGACGAGGTGATCGACGCGGTCATGATGCCCGACCAGGGGACCCGCAAGGTGGTCGACGCCCCCGGCTACACCGAGGCGGCCGCCGCGCTCGGCGATCGACTGAACATCTTCGACCAACCCAACCTCGGCGGCTCGGGCGGATATGCGCGCATCATGTACGAGGCGTTGCGGCGCACCGACTCTCCGTATGTCCTGTACATGGACGACGACATCATGATCGAGCCCGACTCGATCCTGCGGGCTCTGGCCATGTCGCGGTTCGCCAAGACGCCGATGCTGGTCGGCGGGCAGATGCTCAACCTGCAGGACCGCAGCCACCTGCACTGCATGGGCGAGGTGATCAACCGCGACAAGTTCATGTGGACGGCCGCGCCCTTCGTCGAATACGACCACAACTTCGCGAAATACCCTCTGCGCGACCGGGAGAACTCCAAGAACCTGCACCGGCGCATCGACGTCGAGGGCAACGGCTGGTGGATGTGCATGATCCCGCGGGAGTGCGCCGAACAGATCGGCCTGCCCATGCCGTTGTTCATCAAGTGGGACGACTGGGAGTTCGCGCTGCGCGCGGCCAAGGCCGGCTACCCGACCGCGACGGTGCCCGGGATCGCCATCTGGCACATGGCGTGGAGCGACAAGGACGACGCCATCGACTGGCAGGCGTACTTCCATCTGCGCAACCGGCTCGTGGTGGCGTCGCTCACCAAGGACGGCCCGATCGACGGCATCCTGAAATCCATGGTCAAAGCGACGGCGAAACATCTTCTGTGCCTGGAGTATTCGACGGTGGCCATCCAGAACGAGGCCATCCGGGACTTCCTTGCCGGACCCGACCACATCCGGAGTCTGCTGCCGACCGCGCTGCCGAAGATCGCCGAGATGCGCAAACAGTATCCGGACGCCGTGGTCCTGCCGTCGGCGACCGAGCTGCCGCGCACGAGCGGTCAGGCGACGCACCTGGGCACCAACGTCCCCGAGGGCAAGGTCGCGAAACTCAAGTCACTGGCCGCGGCGATGGCCCGCAACGCCCGCCCGGCCGACCCGCGCCACCACGAGGTGCCACAGGCCAACTACCCGCCCGTCGAGGCGCGCTGGTTCAGTCTCGGTCGGGTCGACGGCGTCACCGTCACCACCGCCGACGGCCGCGGTGTGGTCTATCGCAAGCGTGACCGCGACAAGATGATCGCCCTGGCCAAGGAGTCGGCGTCGCTGGTCCGTGAGCTGAAGGACCGGTTCCCGACGTTGCGCGAGACCTATCGCGACAAGCACCAGGAACTGACGAGTCAGGAGAGTTGGGCGCGTGTCTTCGGAATCGACTGAGCAGATCGCACCGGCGTCGGGTGAAGCCGACGCCCTGGTACGGATCCAGTCGGCCCTCGTGGATCGTCCGGGCGCGGTCCCGGCCGCGCGGGGCCTCTCCCACTTCGGTGAACATTCTCTGGGATGGCTGGCGATCGCCGGCGCGGGTGCCGCGTGGGCGCACCGGCGCGGGGACACCGAAGCCCGGCGGCGGTGGATCGAAGCCGGTGTCGGCGCATTCGGCGCGCACGCGGCCTCGGTGATCATCAAACGTGTGGTGCGCCGGCCCCGCCCCGACCATCCTTCGATCACGGTGGGAGTGTCCACGCCGAGCCGACTGAGCTTCCCGTCGTCGCATGCCACCTCGACGACCGCGGCCGCGATCCTCATCGGTCGCGCTGCCGGGCTTCCACCGGCGGTGCTGCCCGCCGCAATCGTCCCGCCGATGCTGGTGTCGCGACTGGTCCTCGGTGTGCACTACCCGACCGATGTCCTCGCGGGGGCGGCGATCGGAGCGGCGAGCGCGGCCGCCGTCGCGGCGGGTGACAGACTGTTCGCGACAAACGATCGCGGGTAGTAGACCCGCCCATCGCCAACGACCGTCGCGAAGACGCGAGCCAGGAACGAGATGAGCCCGAGGACATGAGCGAAGAGCCGATCGAGCACGAACCGGTGTTGGCACCGCCGAAGAATCTGGCGACCGGTCTGATCAAGGCCGTCCGCCCCCGCCAGTGGGTCAAGAACGTCCTCGTCCTGGCAGCGCCATTGGCCGCGGGCAGCGTGGGTGAAGGGGATGTGCTCGGACCCGTCGCGATCGCGTTCGTCGCGTTCTGCCTGGTCGCGTCGAGTATCTATCTCATCAACGACGCCCGCGACGTCGAATCCGATCGCAACCACCCGACCAAGCGGTTCCGTCCGATCGCCGCGGGAGTGGTGCCGGTGCCGACGGCCTACGGACTCGCCGCGGTCCTCGCGGTGGCCTCCCTCGCGGTCTCGTTCGTCGCGAACTGGCAGACCGCGGTGGTCATCGCGATCTATCTCGGCATCCAGCTCGGCTACTGCTTCGGGTGGAAGAATCAGCCGGTCATCGACATCTGCATCGTGTCGTCGGGCTTCTTGCTGCGTGCCATCGCCGGTGGTGTGGCGGCCGAGATCGCGCTGTCCCAGTGGTTCCTGCTGGTGATGGCGTTCGGCTCGCTGTTCATGGCCGCAGGCAAGCGTTATGCCGAGCTCCAGCTGGCCGAACGCACCGGCGCCAAGATCCGCAAGGCGCTGCAGTACTACACGACCACCTATCTGCGCTTCGTCTGGACGCTGTCGGCCACCGCCGTGGTGATCTTCTACGGACTGTGGGCCTTCGACAAGAACTCCGGCCACGACACGAACGTCGCGTACGCCGTCTCGATGGTGCCGTTCACCATCGCCATCCTTCGCTACGCCGTCGACATCGACGGTGGCCAGGCCGGTGAACCCGAGGAGATCGCGCTCGGCGACCGCGTGCTGCAGCTGCTCGCCGTCGCCTGGATAGTATGCGTGGGTGTCGCGGTCTATGCAGTCAACTGACGTCACCAACGCCGAGGAATCTGCCGACAGCATCTCCGACTCCGTCGACAGCACGGACGATGCCGCGAAGCGTCCCGGGCGTGGGCTGAAGGCGTGGGGCCCCCGGCAGTGGGTTCCGGCCATCAGTTTCTTCATCGGCGCGGTCACCGTCACCACTTTCTTCACGATCGGGGTCTGGCAACGGCGCTGGATCGCCGATGACGGACTCATCGTCCTGCGCACGCTGCGCAATCTGTTCGCCGGCAACGGTCCGGTGTTCAACGCGGGCGAGCGGGTGGAGGCCAACACCTCGACCGCGTGGACCTATCTGCTGTGGTTCTGGGCGTGGGTGACCGACGGTCAGCTCGAATACGTCGCCCTGTGGGTGGCGCTGGTTTTGTCGGTGTCGGCCATCCCGATCGCCATGTACGGCACCGCCCGCCTCTATCGCACGCGGCTCGGTGGGATCACCGGCGACGGACTCACACTGCTGCTGCCGTTCGGCGCGATCGTCTACATCGCCCTGCCGCCCGCCCGTGACTTCGCGACGAGCGGACTGGAAAACGGTCTCTGTGTGTTCTGGGTGGCCGTGCTGTGGTGTCAGCTGGTGGCGTGGAGCCGCCGACCGGGACGCAGCGCGACGGCCTGGCAGCGTGCGGCCACCGTGACCCTGGCGTTCACCGCGGGTTTGGCCCCGCTGATCAGACCGGAGCTCACCATCCTCGGCGGCCTGGTGCTGGTGATGGTGGTGCTGGCCCCGACGTCGTGGAAGATGCGGATCGCGATGATCGTCGCCGCCGCGGTGCTGCCGGTCGGCTATCAGATCTTCCGGATGGGGTACTACGCGCTGCTCGTACCGAACCCTGCGGTCGCCAAGGACGCGAGCGGCTCCAAGTGGCATCAGGGCTTCGTCTACCTGGGCAACTTCTTCGGCCCCTACGCCCTGCTGCTACCGGTGATCCTCGCGATCATCGCCGGGATCATGATCGCCGGCGGTCATCGCCTGGCGCGGCAGCGACGTGCTGCCGAGGGTGCCGATCCCGACGCCGGCGGTACTGATGCCGCCGGTACTGATGCCGCCGAGTCCGACACGAACCTGCCGTCCCGACTGGGTCGGTGGTCGGTGGCCCTGCAGACCCCGACCGCGGTGGTCGTGGTCTTCCTCGTCGCCGGACTGATCGGCGGCATCTACTGGCTCCGTCAGGGTGGCGACTTCATGCACGGCCGCGTGCTGCTGGTGCCACTGTTCACGCTCCTGCTGCCGCTGATGGTGCTGCCGGTGACGATCCCGGCCCATCTCCGCGAGGCCTTTGGTCGCTCCCGCACCGCCGACGACGCCGCCGGCGACCGCCCGTCGTGGGATACCGACACCGACGAACCTGACCTCGACAGAACCCCCGATCGCGGCGACGGAACCCCCGATCGCGGCGACGGAACCCTCGATCGCGGCGACGGAACCCTCGATCGCGCCGACGGAACCCTCGATCGCGCCGACGGAACCCTCGATCGCGCCGACGGAACCCTCGATCGCGCCGACGGAACCCCCGATCGCGGCGACAGTCGGCGTCGGACACGCCTGCAACTCGTCGGCTCACTGCTGTTGAGCGCGATGTGGGTGACCACGGTGGTCTGGGCCGTCGTGGTCCACGAGAACGTCCTGCCGAACGCCGGCATCGACATCGGCCGCAGCGGCATCGTCGACGAACGCCGCTTCTACGTCACCAACATGGGCAACGAGAACCCGGTGACCGCCGAGGACTACCTCGACTATCCGCGCGTCCGGGCGATGGTGGAGTGGATCGACAAGTTCCACGACGAGGGCGGCGTCATCCTCCCGTCGTTCAACTACGACGAGTGGTACATCGCGAAGCTGCCCGGCAACATCGCGCCCGACAAGCGCAAGCTGACCGTGTACTTCCTCAACCTCGGCATGACGAGCATGAATGCGCCGCTCGACGTCCGCGTGATCGATCAGATGGGACTCGCCTATCCGCTCGCCGCGCACACCGAACGCCTCGAGGACGGCCGCATCGGGCACGA
Organism: Gordonia sp. LMA484; assembly: GCF_058129505.1. NCBI lineage: Bacteria > Bacillati > Actinomycetota > Actinomycetes > Mycobacteriales > Gordoniaceae > Gordonia > Gordonia sp. LMA484. The sequence goes on along the minus strand of NZ_CM176700.1, from coordinate 5,419,620 downwards.
CAAGATCCTGCCGTCGGAGTGGGTGGTGGCCGAGGCCGGCGCCTATCCGCGCAAACCGGTCCTTCCCGGCTATCTCGACGAGGACACGGTCCGGGAGGCCCAGGTCGCGTTGACCTGCAAGGAGACGAAGTCCCGATTCGAGTCGTTCGAGGCGCCGTGGACGTTCGAGCGGTTCAAGCTCAACCTCAAAGAGGCCTTCAAGTTCACCGACTATCGGATCGAACGCGACCCCGAGTACGAGATCGCGCGGTGTGGGCTGCAGATGCCACCCCGCATCAACCCACGCTGAGCGGGGTAAACCCTGCCGGTTTGCCCGGAAACATCTCGAATCGGTAACGTTCGCGCCGACCTGGTCGATAGATCAACGTGACCAGGGCACCCGGGCTCTGGCCACATAACGTTTCGCTGACGAGCGAGTGTGAGTGCAATCACATGGTTTGTCAGCGTTGGGGGTATGCAATAGGCTCCCGAAACGGTGCCGAACGCCGAATATCGGCTGTTGCGCGAGCGGTTTCGCCTCGCTCGCGGCATCGGTTCGGGGGAGGACAGCGGCCGGGTGTCGTAAACGGATCCGGCGGATCGGGGAGGATTTCCCTGGTCCGGTGGATGACAGAGGGAGAAATCAGTCGATGCGTGAAGCTTCTGCCACGCCACGGATGACCGGCCGGTCGCACAACCGGTACATCGCCGCGTTCATCGCGATCGCGACAGTGATCGGACTCGCCGGCGTCGTCGGCGGTGCCGGACAGGCCGACGCACGGATCGGGGGCACGTCGGTCGGCCGCGAGCAGTTCTATGTGAACGGCTGCGGCATGCCGAACGTGAAGGTGCGCGCCTGGAAGCGTCCGGGCAACTACAAGACCGTCATCCTCCTCGACGGTATGCGCGCCCAGTACGACTACAGCGGCTGGGAGATCAACACCAACGTCCAGGAGATGGTGCGCTCCGGCGTCAACGTCGTCGAGCCCATCGGTGGTCCGGCCAGCTTCTACTCGGACTGGGATGCGCCGAGCAACTTCAACGGCCAGAAGTACACCTACAAGTGGAACTGCGTCATCACCAACACCCTCGTCCGCGCACTCGACGCGCGTGGCTACCGGGTCGGTGCCGGCCGCAAGTACGCGATCGCCGGTCTGTCGATGGGCGGTAACGCCGCACTCGTCATCGGTGCGCAGAACCGCCGCAACTTCGACCGCGCCGCATCGCTGTCGGGCTACAACTTCCTGAACGCACCGGGCATGCGTGCCGCGCTGCGCCTGGCGATGTTCGATGTCGATCCCAAGCCGTGGAACATCGACTGCATGTGGGGCCCGCCGTGGAGCCCGCGCTGGATTCAGAACGATCCGTTCATGAACATCAACCGCATGCACGGGATGAAGATCTTCGTCGGCTCCGGCAACGGTCTGTTCGGTCAGTACAACGCCCTGCCCAACGTGTTCGACGACCTGTTCAAGGGTTCGACGCTCGAGGTGCTCGCGTTCACGCAGGCCAAGGCCTTCGAGGCGGCTGCGGCGCTGCAGGGACTGCCGGTCATGACCTACGACGCCAACGGCACCCACGCCTGGGGCTACTGGCAGGACATGCTGTGGAACGCGAAGAACCGAGGGTTCTTCCGCTGACCCTGCGCCGGTCGGACGCCTGACCACGCAACAGCAGTCACAGAAATCCCACGCGTAACAGCGTGGCGCACGCAAAACAGAACGCCCTACGTGTAAGAAACACGTAGGGCGTTCTGTTGTTTGTGAGGCTGCTGTGACTTTTGGGGAAAGAGTTACACACTCACCTGGTTGAACGCCGTGTTGCTCAGGTGGTGTGAAGGAGTCCCGAGGGTGAACTGGCGAGTTGTCCGTAGTCCGCAGACGCGCGGTGGGTGGGGACGCGACATGACGGCCCCCCGTCGTGTCGCGATGGGTCTGGCAGGTGCTGCCGCGGCGGTGCTCGTCGTCACGGCGCCAGGGGTGCCTGCCGGCGCCGCACCGGCACCGCAGCCGGGTGCCCCGGCCGCACCCCCCGCGGCGCCTGCCGCACCCCCGGCGCCTGCCGCACCCCCGGCGCCTGCCGCACCCCCGGCGCCTGCCGCACCCCCGGCGCCTGCTGCACCCCCCGCGGCGCCTGCCGCGCCCGCGCCGCCTGCGGCCAAGACCGTGGCGGCCACCAATCAGCCGGCCCGGGTGACCAACACCTTCTGGTACTCCGATCGTCGCGTGGCCCTGTGGGTGCACTCCCCGGCGATGGACACCGACATCCAGGTGCAGATCCTGCTGGCGCGGGACTGGTGGTCCAAGCCGACAGCGAGGTTCCCGCAGCTGATCACGCTGGACGGGCTGCGGGCGCAGGAGGACCAGAGCGGTTGGATCATCAACACCGACATCGAGGACTTCTACCGCGACAAGAACGTCAACGTGGTGTTGCCCATCGGCGGCGAATCCAGCTTCTACACGAACTGGAAGGAACCGGACAAGGGCAAGAACTACCAGTGGGAGACGTTCCTGCAGCAGGAGCTCCCGCCCATCCTGGAAGGGCAGTGGCGGTCCACGGACGTGCGGGGCATCCAGGGGCTGTCGATGGGTGGTTCCGCGGCGGTGATACTGGCCGCGCGCAACCCCGGCTTCTACAAGTACGTGGCGTCGTACTCCGGCATCCTGCAGATGACCTCCTATGGCATGCCGCAGGCGATCCAGTTCGCGCTGCGTGACGGCGGCGGCTACGACTCGATGAAGATGTTCGGTCCCCCGAGTGATCCGGCGTGGAAGGAACACGATCCGTATCTGCTCGCCGACAAGCTGCGCGGCACCAGCCTCTACATCTCCTCCGGCAACGGCATGGTGGGCCCCCACGACAAGCCCTCCGACATCCCGATGCTCGCCACCAACTACTCCGGCGTGGGCCTGGAGATCCTCAGTCGCGTCACGTCGCAACAGTTCGCGATCAAGCTGAACCAGCTGGGCATCCCGGGGCAGGCGGTCTATCGGCCGTCGGGCACCCACACCTGGCCCTACTGGGAGTTCGAGATGCAGCAGTCGTGGCCGCAGGCGGCCGCGGCGCTCGGCCTCAACGGTGACCACCCGGCCTGCCGCGCCGGGTTCCCGAAGACCTACGGACCCAACAAATCGACCTTGGGCGAGTGTCTGACCCCCGTCTACGGGGTCCCGGGCGGCAAGGCCCAGGACTTCCGTGGCGGCCGGATCATCACCGGACCGAAGGGCCCGAAGATCGTCGGCGGCGGCATCGGCGGGGCCTACGTCGGGGCAGGCGGTCCCGGCGGAAAGCTGGGTCTGCCCACCAGCGACGAGTTGCCCACCCGTGACGGCAAGGGCCGGTTCAACACCTTCCAGCACGGCAAGATCGTCTGGACCGCGAAAGACGGGGCCAAGGTCACCAAGTGACCGCCCGTCCCGACTGGGGCCCGCGGCGGCGTCTCGGAGCCAAACTGAGCGCAGCCGTCGTCGGGCCTGAAACTTCGCTGAGGAATCGCGACGTTTCCGCTGGTCGGGCGGGTCGCTGCGCGTGGGGCGACCTCGCGAGGCTGTAGCCTGACGCCAGGTGGGTCGTCGAGCGGCGAGTCCCACCGCAGCCCGTGTGTGTGGGCCGGGGCGGCAGTCGACGAGGACGCCGTCCGGGCGCGATGAGGAAAGTGACGATGACCAGAAAGCTGCTGCAACTCGCGATCGCCGGGGCCGGACTCGCGCTGACGCTGGGTTCGGTGTCGGCGTGTGCCGACGACTCGACGGCGACCGCCCCCATCACGAGCAATCCGGTCACCACCACCTCGATGTACTCGACGACCGCCCAGTCGGCGACGTCGAGCGCGACCGCCGCGCCGACGTCGACCGAGGCGCAGAAGCAGTCCGAGTCCGTCGGCACCGCGCTGCCGGCCACCGCACCCGACCCCAGCACCGACGTCCCCAAGAGCTTCCCCGGCCCGAACGGCCAGCAGGTGGGCGCGAAGGGCCAGGCGTATCTCGCCGCCCTCAAGTCGCAGAACGTCACCTTCATGGGCGACACCGACAACTCCGTCGCACTCACCATGGCCGAATACGTGTGCAACGAGCGGCGCAAGGGCACCGACCCGGTGACCGTCAAGGCATTCGTCACCGCCTCCGTGGGCCCGGGCACCAAGACGGTGGCCGAGGCGAACGCCAAGGCCGACAAGGTCATCAAAGCTGCTGACGAGCACTACTGCTGATACGTGAGTGCACGGAGAATGCAGCGCCCCAAGCGGCGACTGCCACGACTGCTGATCTTCCTCGGCCTGCTCGCGATCCTCGCGATCATCCTGATCGTGGTGCTGGTGATCGTCCTGCTGCAGCCGGGGCCGCCCCGCATCCCGATCGGCCCGGGACCGTCGACGACGACTCCGAGCAAGGAGCGTCCCGAGGCCCAGTCGGCCGACTGCCCGGATGTGCTGACCCTGGTGATCCCGGGCACCTGGGAGTCATCGGCGGGCGATGACCCATACAACCCGACCGCCAATCCGCGTTCCCTGATGCTGCGGATCTCCAGCGAGCTGGCCGACCAGTACCCGTCCTCGCGCACCAGCGTCTACACGGTGCCCTACATCGCGCAGTTCCGGAATCCGACGAACCTCGGCGACCGGCAGGCCGACTACAACGTCTCACGCACGCAGGGATACAAGCGGGCGGCAGGCAAGATCATCTCCACCAACAAGAACTGCCCGCTGACGCGCTACGTCATCATGGGCTTCTCCCAGGGTGCGGTCATCGCCGGTGACCTCGCCAGCAACATCGGTAACGGCCGCGGGGTGCTCGATCCGTCCGATCAGGACCTCGTCCTGGGCGTCGGACTCATCGCCGACGGTCGTCGACAGCCGGGCGAACAGAACGACATCGGTCCGTCTCCCGACGGTGTCGGAGCCGAGGTCGCGCTTGCCGGAATGGGCAAGCTGGTGCCCGGCATCACCATGACCGGTCCCCGCGACGGCGGCTTCGGCGAGCTCCGCGACCGTGTCGAGTCAATCTGTGCGCCAGGCGATCTCATCTGTGATTCGCCGTCGGTCACCAACCCGATCGGCGCGGTCGGACAGCTCGCCGGAGCCATCAACAACCCGGTGCACGCCCTCTACGCGACGCCGCGATACTGGTCGCTGGACGGGACCACCGCCACCCAATGGATGTACGGCTGGGCCGACGACGTGATCCAGAACGCACCACACCCGAAACACAATTAGGCCCACAGCGGCGCGGGACTGGGTCAAAGGTCCCAATTGTGGCGTTGTCGGTCGCCGGTCACGTTCTGTCCACGATTCGTTTGGTGGTGCCCTGACGCTGCATTAACGTGTGGGGGCGATCGGGCGCGTGCCCACCACGACGAGCGCGAACGCGCATGAGGAGACAGTTGATGAGCGAAACCGGGAACCTGCGCAAGTTCCGGTTCGGCGCCGGCGGTGAAGGCAACAAGGACGAGGGTGGCGCCCGCAAGTTCGTGAAGCTCGCGCAGACCGCCGAGGAGTACGGCTACGACACGTTCGCCGTGCCCGACCACCTGGGCAATCAGGTCGGTCCGATCGCCGCGCTCGGCGCGCTCACCCAGGCCACCACGACCATCCGTCTTGCCACGTCGGTCCTCGCCAACGGGTGGCGTCACCCGGCGCTGCTGGCCAAGGAGGCCACCACCATCGACGTGCTGTCCAAAGGGCGCCTCGAGCTCGGTATCGGCGCGGGCTGGATGAAAGAGGAGTTCGTCAAGGCGGGCATCGAGTTCGAGTCGCCGGGTGTACGCATCCGCCGCCTCGACGAGGCGCTGACCGTTCTCGACGGCCTGATGCGGGGCGAGACGGTCGACTTCGCGGGCGAGTTCTATCAGATCAACGGACTCGAGGGCAGTCCGCGACCGCGGCAGGGCCCGCGGCCGCCGATCGCCGTCGGCGGTGGCGGACCCAAGATGCTCGCACTGGCCGCCAAGCACGCCGACATCATCTCCGTCGCGCCGAGCACCACCCGGGACGGCAAGATGCGGCTGTCGGACATGACGATCGGCAAGACCGCCGAACGCGTCGAGGCCATCCGTGAGGCGGCCGGGGACCGGTTCGACGACATCGAACTGAACTGGACGATCGCGGTCATCGTCATCACCGACGACCGTGAGGCGACCGCCGAGATGGCCCTCAAGGCGCTCGACCAGGGGTACCCGCCGAACATCGAGCGCGACGCCGAGTTCACCGTCGACGATGTCCTCCATTCGCCGTACCTGGCAATGGGTACGTTCGAGGAGATCGCCGATCAGATCCGTGAGGTGCGGCGTCGGACCTCGATGTCCTACGTCGGCGTCTTCCCGACCCAGATGGATGCGTTCGCGCCCGTCATCCAGCTTCTCAAGGGAGAGTAGGATTGCCGACGGCTTGACCGCATAAGGCGAGGTGAACGGGCCTGAACCGCTTGCGAGAAGTGCGTCATGTCCGGATTGCGGGAGTGTGAAGGTGCAGTTGACGATGATGAGTTTTTCGAACAGGTAACGATTTGGACTACCGTGACCGCGGTAGTACCGACGGGCGTGGATGGCGTAGGCCGTGGCATATCGGGGGAGTGTCGACGGTTCGGGGGAAGGCGCGGTCCACGTGGGGGCCACAGGAGTAATGGATGCTGAACACAGAATTTGAGCAGTTCCTCGATGAGAACGGACAACTGCATTTCACCGAGGACGCCACGCTCGTCGACTATGTCGAACGCAATGTGCGCGAGGAGGCGGACACCCTCGCCTATCGCTACATCGACTACAGCCGCGAGCGCGACGGCGAGGCCCAGGATCTGACCTGGGCCCAGTTCGGAAAGCGCCTGCGCGCGGTCGCCGCACGCCTGCAACAGGTCACCAAGCCGGGCGATCGGGTGGCGATTCTGGCGCCGCAGTCGCTCGAGTACGTGATCGGCTTCTTCTCCGCGCTCTACGCCAGCAACATCGCGGTTCCGCTGTTCTCGCCGGACGAGCCCGGCCACACCGACCGCCTGCACGCCGTCCTCGGCGACTGCAAGCCAACGGCGATCCTCACCTCCACCAAGTCCGCCGAGGCCGTCCGCGACTTCTTCAAGCCGCTGCCCGCCAAGGAGCGTCCCCGGGTCATCGCCGTCGACGCGGTACCGGATTCGGTCGGGTCGAGCTGGGTCGCGCCGGTCGCCGGTAAGGACCACAACAAGGACACGGTCGCCTACCTGCAGTACACCTCGGGTTCCACCCGCGTGCCCGCCGGCGTGGAGATCACCTACCAGGCCGTCGCCGCCAACGTCCTGCAGATCTACGACACGATCGAGATCGACCGCAACGCGCGCGGCGTCACCTGGCTGCCGATGTTCCACGACATGGGGCTGCTCACGGTGATCCTGCCCGCACTGGGCGGCCGCTACATCACCATCATGAGCCCGCAGGCCTTCGTCCGGCGCCCGGGCCGGTGGATCAAGGAACTCGCGGCGGCCAGCGACGGCGCGGAGACCTACGCCGCGGCGCCGAACTTCGCGTTCGAGCACGCCGCGGTCCGTGGGCTGCCGAAGCCGGGCGAGGAACTCGACCTGTCCAACGTCATCGGCCTGATCAACGGCTCCGAACCGGTCACGGTCAGCTCGATGAAGAAGTTCAACGACGCATTCGAGCCGTACGGCCTGCCGAAGACCGCGATCAAGCCCTGCTACGGCATGGCCGAGGCCACGCTCTTCGTGTCCGCGACACAGCGCGAGAACGAGGCCAAGGTCATCTACGTCGACCGCGACGAACTCAACGCCGGTCAGTTCAAGGTCGTCGACCAGCACGCGCCGAACGCCGTCGCGCAGGTGTCGTGCGGTCAGGTCGCGGTGAGCCAGTGGGCCGCGATCGTCGATCCGGACACCTCGACCGAGCAGCCGGACGGCCACGTCGGCGAGATCTGGCTGCACGGCCTCAACATCGGCGCCGGCTACTGGAACAAGCCGGAAGAGACCGAAGAGACCTTCGACAACACGATCGAGGTGAAGCTCCCCGAGGGCAGCCACACCGAGGGCGCCGGGCCGGATGCGACGTGGATGCGTACCGGCGACTACGGCGTCTGGCTGGACGGCGAGCTCTACATCACCGGCCGCGTCAAGGACCTGGTCATCGTGGACGGCCGCAATCACTACCCGCAGGATCTCGAATACAGCGCCCAGGAGGCCAGCTCGAGCCTGCGTCCGGGATTCGTGGCCGCGTTCTCGGTGCCGTCGAATCAGCTGCCGTCCGTCGTCTTCGAGCAGTCCACGAGTGGTCTGAAGTTCGACGCCGACGACGCCTCCGAGCAGTTGGTGATCGTGGCCGAGCGGGGCCCGGGCAAGCGTCACGACCCGCAGGAGATCGCCGACACCGTGCGCGCCGCCATCGCGGCCCGCCACGGTGTGATGGCCCGCGACATCCTGCTGGTCCCGGCCGGATCGATTCCCCGCACCTCGAGCGGCAAGATCGCCCGCCGGGCCACCCGTACCGCCTACATTGACGGCAGCCTGCGCGGCGGTTACAAGCAGACCGCGTTCCCGGACGCCGAATAAACCCCGAACAGTAGTCTGGAAGCGATGTCTGAACTGAATACCGAAGAGTCCACCAACCCAACCGCCGGAACCGCCGGGGAGACAGCCGGCGATCTGACCGTCGCCGAGTTGCGTGACTGGCTACGTTCCTGGGTGTCGGAGGCCACCGGTATCCCGGCTGATCAGATCTCCGACGACCGGCCGATGGAGGAGTTCGGGCTGTCGTCCCGGGACGCGGTGGCACTGGCCGCCGACGTCGAGGACAAGACCGGCGTCATCCTCACCGCGACGGCCGCCTACAACCACCCGACCATCGCGATGCTGGCGAAGCGGATCATCGAGGGCGATCCCGACGAGGGCCTCGACGACGGTGCGGACACCTTCTGGCAGCGTGACCGCAGCGCCGACGACGACATCGCCATCGTCGGTCTGGCGACCCGCTTCCCGAAGGCCGGGGCGACGCCGGAGTCGACCTGGGATGCGCTGATCGGCGGTGTCGACGGCATCACCGATCTGCCCGACGACCGCTGGACCGAGTTCCGGTCGGACCCGCGGATCGCCGAGATCATCGAGTCGTCGAACGTGCGGGGTGGCTACCTCGACGACGTGAAGGGCTTCGACGCCGACTTCTTCCAGATGAGCCCGCGCGAGGTCGAGATGGTCGACCCGCAGCAGCGTCTCGCTCTCGAGTTGACCTGGGAGGCCCTCGAGCACGCCCACATCCCCGCGAGTGACCTCAAGGGCGGTCCGGTCGGGGTGTTCATCGGAACCTCGACCAACGACTATCAGATGCTCGCGACGCTCGGACTGGGCGAGGGCGCCCAGGAGACCGCCGCATACGCGTTGACCGGTACGGCCACCTCCATCGTCGCCAACCGGGTCTCCTACTTCTTCGACTTCCACGGCCCGTCGATCGCCATCGACACCGCATGCTCGTCGTCGCTGGTGGCGGTCCATCAGGCGGTGCGCAGCCTGCGTTCGGGTGAGACCGAGGTCGCGCTCGCCGGCGGCGTCAACATGATCATCACCCCGGCTGTCACGCTCGGCTTCGACAACGTCGGCGCACAGGCCTCCGACGGCCACATCAAGGCGTTCTCCGCCGACGCCGACGGCATGATCCGCGCCGAGGGTGGCGGACTCGTGGTGCTCAAGCGGATGGCCGACGCCCGACGTGACGGTGACGATGTGCTCGCCGTCATCGCCGGCTCCGCGGTGAACTCCGACGGCCGCTCCAACGGGCTGTTCGCGCCCAACCCGGAAGCCCAGGTGGAGGTGCTGCGCGACGCGTACACCGACGCCGCGATCGACCCGCGCACCGTCGACTACATCGAGGCGCACGGCACCGGCACGATCCTCGGCGACCCGATCGAGGCCGACGCGCTCGGCCGGGTGGTCGGCCGCGGTCGCGTCGTCGGCGCACCCGCGCTGCTCGGCTCCGCGAAGACCAATTTCGGGCACATGGAGTCCGCAGCCGGCGCCGGTGCACTGGCCAAGGTCGTGTTGTCGATGCAACACGACAAGATCCCCGCGTCGCTGAACTATTCGGGCCCCAACCCCTACATCCAGTTCGACGCCACCGGACTCAAGGTGGTGGCCGAGGCCGCCGACTGGCCGCGCTACTCCGGGAACGCCATCGCCGGCGTCTCCGGTTTCGGTTTCGGCGGCACCAACGCCCACGTCGTCGTGCGTGAGGTGCTGCCGTCGGATCTGGATCCCTCCGCCCCTTCCGCTGGTCGAGTAAGCCGCGACGAAGGAGCGACCGTATCGAGACCCGCGGAGCCCACCGACGACCCCGACCTCGATCTCGACGACGACGAGTACCTCACCGAGGCCGAGCGTGCGATCCTCGCCGCGGCGGCCAAGCAGGACGATGCTCCCGCAGAGGAGGTCGTGACCGACCCGGCCGCCGGTTTCGCCCCGTGCGCCGCCGAGGGTTCCGTGGTGCCGCTGGTGATCTCCGGCTTCCTGCCGTCGCGGCGTCGCAAGGCCGCCGCGGACCTGCTGGAGTGGCTGGAATCCGATGCCGGACAAGCCACTCCGCTCGCCGACATCGGGCGGTCACTGGCGCATCGCAACCACGGCCGGTCACGGTCGGTGGTGATGGCCCGCACCCACGAGGACGCGATCACCGGTGTCCGCGCGATCGCCGACGGAAAGAGCAATCCGCTGGTGTACGTGGCGGATTCGCCCGACGCGGCATCCGCCGTGTGGCTGCTGTCCGGCTTCGGCTCGCAGCACCGCAAGATGGCCAAGCAGCTCTACACCGAGAACCCGGTGTTCGCCAAGTACGTCGACCGCGTCGACGAGTACGTGCAGAACGAGCTCGGCTACTCGATCGCCGAGATGTTCGTCGACGACGAGCAGACCTACGGCATCGAGACCAGTCAGGTCGGCATCTACACCATCCAGGTCGCACTCGCCGACACCCTGCGGCACTTCGGCGCCGAACCCGGTGTGCTGGTGCCGCATTCGATGGGTGAGGCGTCGGCCGCCTACATCAGTGGCGGCCTGTCGCTGGAAGACGCCACCCGGGTGATCTGCCAGCGCTCGCGTCTGATGGGCGAGGGCGAGTCGATGCTGCAAGGCGACGACATCCGCCTGATGGCGCTGGTCGAGTACAGCGCCGAGGACATCAACGACGTCCTCGCCGACTATCCCGACTTGGAGATCTGCGTCTACGCGGCACCGACGCACACCGTGATCGGCGGGCCGGAGTCCCAGGTCGACGCGATCGTCGCGCGTGCGGAGGAAGAGGGCAAGCTCGGTCGCAAACTGCAGACCAAGGGCGCCAGCCACACCTCGCAGATGGACCCGCTGCTCGGCGAACTCGCCTACGAGCTCACCGGAATCGAGCCACTGAAACCGACCGTCGGTCTCTACAGCTCCGTCGACCGCGAGACGTTCTACCGTCCCGGACACGAGCCGGTGCACACCATCGACTACTTCACCAAGGGCCTGCGGCACAGCGTCTGGTTCAGCCAGGCCATTGCCAAGTCGGTGGAGAACGGGCACCGCACGTTCCTCGAGCTGTCGCCGAACCCGGCCGTGCTCATCTCTGTTGCCGCGGTGACCTTCTCGGCCGGCCTGCACGACGCCGAGCTGATCGAGACCCTGCGTCGCAAGGAGGACGAGAGCTTCGGTCTCGTCAACGCCCTGATGAAGCTCTACGTGCACGGACATCCGGTCAACGTCGGATCATTGTTCGGCACAGGCGATTTCGGCGACATCCCGCGTACCCGGTTCGACCGCAAGGAGTTCTGGCTCAAGGCGGAGCTGTCGTCGGGTGGATCGAACGGCAAGGTGCCCGGCTCTCATGTCGCACTTCCCGACGGTCGCCACGCCTGGGAGGTCAACGCCTCCGCGGTCACCGATGCCCGTGAGCTGATCCGTGCCGCGGCGGCGCAGGTGATGGCCGACGTGTCGGTGGGCGCGGTCGTCACCCACGGCGAGACGCCGTCGTCGGGCACCCTGACGACCACCTTGAGCCCGCACCCCGGGGGTGCGTCGGTGACCGTGCACGTCAAGCAGGACAAGAACTTCCGGTTGCTCGTGGAAGCAGTGGTGGTCGGCGGCGCGGTTCCCGTCGAATCGCCGGCTCCGACGGCAGCGGCCGATCAGGTCTCCCCGGCGGCCGTCTTCGCCGACGACAAGGTCGTCACCGAGGACGAGGTCGTCGACGACATCGGCAACACGTGGGACCCGGAGTCCGGTGAGTCGGTGGAGGATCGGCTCGCCACCATCGTCGGTGAGTCGATGGGATACGACCCGGAGGACCTGCCGCGCGAGATCCCCCTGATCGAGCTGGGACTCGACTCGCTGATGGCGGTCCGGATCAAGAACCGGGTCGAGTTCGAGTTCGACATCCCGCAGTTGCAACTGCAGGCGATGCGCCAGGCGAACCTCGCCGACGTGGTCAAGTTCGTCACCTACGCGGTCGAGCATCGTGACGAGGTGGCCCAACTCGCCCAGGGCGCCGAGGGGCAGGGCGATCTCGACACCGCCGCGCTCAACGCGCTGATCGACGCGGAGAACTCGAAGCCGGCGCAGGAGGCCCTTCGTGACGCTCGCGAGCTCGCTCCTCAGGGAGCGGGGGACGTCGAGGAAGCGTCCGTTTCCGCTGGTCGGGTTGAGACGAGCGGCAGCGGGGAAGCGTCCATTTCCGCTGGTCGGGTTGAGACGAGCGGCAGCGAGGAAGCGTCCATTTCCGCTGGTCGAGTAGAGACGAGCGGCAGCGAGGATGCGTCCATTTCCGCTGGTCGAGTAGAGACGAGCGGCAGCGAGGAGCGTATCGAGACCCCCGCTGCCGACACCGATCTGAGCTCGCAGCAGGCCGTCGCCGACGCGACGGGCTCCGGCGTCCCGCCGCGCGACGCGGCCGAACGGCTGACCTTCGGTGTGTACGCGGTCGTCACCAAGAAGTCCGCGGGCGGCGTGTTCAACAAGCTGCCCGTCCTGGAAGAGGACGTGGCCCAACAGCTCACCGATCGGCTGAACGAGCGCACCGGCGGCGACATCGACTTCGAGGACATCCTCGATTCGGAGTCCATCGAGGAGATGTCGAACTACGTCCGCGAGTTCCTCGACGCCGGTGCCGACACCGACGGGTTCATCCGCTATCTGCGCCTGGTCGACGGCAAGAAGAGCTATGACCCCGCCGCGGGCGATCCGATCCCGGCCCTGCTGTTCCATCCGGCCGGCGGTAACACCGCGGCGTACGAGGCCCTTCTGAAACGCCTTCCGGAAGACCAGCCGGTCATCGGCTTCGACCGGGTCGAGGGCACCATCGAAGAGCGTGTGCGGCAGTACATGCCGCGCCTGCGTGAGATCCAGCCGCACGGGCCGTATGTCCTGATCGGGTGGTCGCTCGGCGGCGCGCTGGCCTACGGCTGCGCGCAGGTGCTGCGCGAGGCGGGCGAGGAGGTCAGCTTCGTCGGGTTGATCGACGTGGTGCGCCCGTCCGAGCCGGTCGTCGAGACACCGGACACCAAGCGTGCGCGGTTGGAGCGCTGGCGCGATTTCGCCGTCAAGACCTACGATCTCGACGACGACGTCCCGATCCCGATGGATCGGCTGGTGGAGGCCGACGACGAAGGCCAGTTCCAGATCATCATGGAGATGATGTCGATGTCGGGCACCAAGATCCCCGGCGGCATCATCGAGCATCAGCGCACGTCGTTCCTCGACAACCGTGCCCTCACCAACATCGAACCGACGGCCTATGACGGCAAGGTGATCCTCTACCGCGCTGACAAGATGCACGACGGCGCAATCGAGTTGGAGCCGCAGTGGGCCAAGATCGACGAGGACGGCCGATGGGGTGAGGTCGTGGAGGATCTCGAGATCATCCACATCGGCGGTGACCATCTCTCGATCGTCGACGAACCGTACATCGGCAAGATCGGTGCCGACCTCACCCGGCGGCTCGGCGATGTCCGGGCGCGGACTCAGCAGTAGAAGTATCGAAAGCGAGCGAGGCGTGACTGAGATGATTGCCCAATCGGGCACGACTGCGGACAAATTGGCGGATCTGCGCGAGAAGCTGGAGTCCGCGAAGGAACCCGGCGGCGAGAAGGCGATCGCCAAGCGTGAGGTCAAGGGCATCTGTTCGCCGCGTGAACGCCTGACGATGCTGTTCGATCCCGGCACGTTCGTCGAGATCGGTGCGCTGGCGAAGATGCCCGGCGCGGCCAACTCGGGTTACGGCGACGGTGTGGTCACCGGGCACGGACTCGTGTACGGCCGCCCGGTCGCCGCGTTCTCACACGATCAGACGGTGTTCGGCGGAACCGTCGGAGAGATGTTCGGCCGCAAGGTGTCCGCACTGATGGAGTGGGCCGGCAAGATCGGTTGCCCGATGGTCGGCATCAACGACTCGGCCGGTGCCCGCATCCAGGACGCGGTGACCTCGCTCGCCTGGTACGCCGAGATGGGGCGCCGTAACGATCTCCTCTCCGGCTTGGCTCCGCAGGTCTCGGTGATCCTCGGGAAGTGTGCGGGCGGTGCGGTGTACACGCCGGCCAACACCGACATCCTGGTGGCCGTCGAGGACAAGAGCTACATGTTCGTGACCGGTCCGGACGTGCTCAAGCAGGTCAACGGTGAGGAGATCTCCGCCGAGGATCTCGGTAGCGCCCACAATCAGGCCCGGTGGGGCAACATCCACCACGTCGCTCCGGACGAGAAGTCGGCGTTCACCTGGGTGCGGGAGTACCTGCAGTACATGCCGTCGAGCGCGTATGAAAAGCCGCCGGTGGTCAATCCCGGCCTCGAGCCCGAGATCACCGAGTCGGATCTGTCGCTCAACCACTTCATGCCGGACAACGACAACGCCGGCTACGACATGCACGACATCATCATCAAGTTGTTCGACGACGGCGACTTCCACGAGGTGGCCGAGCTGTTCGCGCCGAACATCCTCACCGGCTACGCGCGGGTCGACGGCCGCTCGGTCGGTGTGGTCGCCAATCAGCCGAACGTGATGTCGGGCGTGCTCGACACCGATTCGTCCGAGAAGGCAACGCGTTTCGTCCGCACTTGCAATGCCTTCGGGATTCCGCTGGTCTTCCTGGTGGACACGCCTGGCATCCTCCCGGGTCTCGCCGAGGAGCAGAAGGGGACGATCCGTCGGTCGGGCCGGTTCCTGTTCGCCTACGTCGAGGCAGACGTGCCGAAGGTGACCGTGGTGCTGCGCAAGGCCTACGGCGGGGCGTATGCGGTGATGGGCTGCAAGCAGCTCGGCGCCGACATCAACTTCGCCTGGCCCACCGCGAAGATCGCGGTGATGGGTGCGGAGTCGGCGGCCGCGGTGTTGACCCGCCGCCAGACCGAGGGGATGTCGGCCTACGACGCCGACAAGGTCCGCCGTGACTTCATCGATTTCTACAACACCAACATGGCGACGCCGTACCTGGCTGCCGAGCGTGGCTACATCGACGCGGTGATCGAGCCGGCCGAGACCCGCCTGCAGCTCCGAAAGGCGTTGGCGCAGTTGCGGGACAAGCAGGTCCTGCGTACCCCGCGCAAGCATTTCCTGATGCCGATCTGAGTCGAGCGGGCCGCTCTCGGCGGCCGCCTTTGACTGATGCTCGTGCGAGCGGGCAGTTCGCTCAGTCGAACCGCATCAGGATCGAGTGCACCGCCTGCGTGACGGTCAGCCGGTCATAGCTCTGCACGAAGTCGAAGGTGCGGTCGAGATCGTCTGCGCCGGTGTGCAGATCGCGCGCCGACAGCAGCGCCGCGAAATGCGGCCCCAGCACCGCGACGTTCCACTCGTTGACGAGGTCGTCGTCGGGGCGCAGAGGTGCCCGGTGCACGTTGCCGTCGCGGACGTCGGCCAGCCCGACTCCGTACACGCCTGCGAGTCCGGTGCTCTCCGACATCACCCGCCAGCGGTCGGCCGTCCGCGCGGTGAAGTGCCGCGCGTGCTGGAAGGTCCCCAGCACGATGGAGGCGCCACCGATGGCCGCCTGATGTTCGAGCGCCTTGCTCATCTCGATGAGCAGACGCTTGTCGCCGAGGCGCGGTGCCAACGACACCGACGCGATGGCGTACGGCGTCTGCTGATCCGGTGGCGGAGTGGACCACACCGGCATGTCCGGCATCGGCACGATGGTGGCCGTCGGTAGCGAGGTCGGGTTCTCGACGGCGGGATACAGACCGCCGATCCCGAACGACGCGCCCATCGTCAAGGCGGTGATCCGTCGGGACTCGTCGTCGACGCCCTCGGCGATGACCACCGCCTGACTGCGCTCGGTGTGCGCGGCCAGCGTGTGCGCCAGTCGCGCGGAATCCTGGTTGGCGGTCCGATCGAGCAGATCGGCGGAGGTCACGATGATGTCCGGTTCGATCAGCGTGAGGAGGGTCGCAGCGTGATCGGTGCTGGTGAGTCCGTCGACGCAGATGATCTTCCCGGCCGCCCGGGCCTTCGCCACCCGCGCGAGCGTGCGTTGCGGACTGCGGGTGACCGCACTGGGCAGCACCACCATGACGTGCCGCTCGAGTGCGTCCACGGTGTCGTTGCCGAGTTGGTCGAGCAGATCGAGGTCCAGACCGACCAGCAGGGGCAGGATCTTGGCCACCGACTGCGCGCGCGGCGACCGCGCCAGCTGCTGACGGCGATTGTCGAGGACGTGATGCTGCTCCATCAGCCGCGCGGCGCGGCGCAACGCGTCCGCGGTGCCCAGCCGGGTCCCGGTGGGGCCACGCAGCTGTAGTTCGACCGCGGCCAGCGCTCCATCGCTCAACCGGCACACCGGCGCGAACTGCATGTGGAGCTCCAGATCCTCGAACAGGGTGAACCCGTCCTCGGTCGAGGTCTGCCCGGATTCGGGTGTCATGCCGTCACAACGGTCATCGGGCGCCTCCCGTCGGAACTGCAGAAAGCTCCGGATCGAGCTGGGAGGATGCGACTACTTCACATCCTGGTCAAGGCGAACATGCTGCCTGCGGCCAGGATAACAAAGGTCAGGACCAATCCCAGGGCGAGCCAGACCCCCAGGAGTGGCACAGCGACCAGCAGGGACCACACCGTGAGGGCGCCGGCCAGGAAGAGTCCCGACAGATCGACGTGGTCTGGCACGTCGTCGACCTCCGCCCGGACCGGCGATGTGCTGGGTTGCCGGTCCGGTGCGCCGACGGCGGGAGGGATGGTCATCGTCGGTGGTCTCAGTCGGCGTCGCGAGCGGCGGCGGCCGCCCCGGCCTCACTGGTCTGGCCGGCGTTCGCGAGTTCGCCGGAGTAGCTCTCCAGGTGGGCGCGCACGAACCACTGGAACTTCTCGAGTTCCGCCGTCTGCCCGATGAGGATGTCCTCGGTGATCGCGTCGAGCTCACCGACCTTCTCGATGGCGTCGCGGTGCGAGGTGATGAACCCGGCGTAGACGAGGTCGAGGGCACCGAGGTGGGCCTGGGCGGTGTCGCGCCCGATGGAGTAGTCGCTCCACGAGCGATCGGCCTCGATCGCCTTGGCGGTGCCGCGGGGTGATGATCCCAGGGTCGCGATGCGTTCGGCCACCGTGTCGGCGTAGCCGCGGACCAGCTCGACCTGGGGATCGATCATCTCGTGCACACCGATGAAGTTGGCGCCCACGACATTCCAGTGGATGTGTTTGAGCGTCAAGTGCAGGTCGTTGAGCGCGCTGAGGCGTTCCTGCAGACACGTGGCGACCGTGGTCGCCGATTCGGCGGACAATCCGGGTGCGGTGAATGTGGTCATGCCTCCGACGCTAGGGGCGGTGGGACCCGGTACGCCGGTCCGCGCCGCGCATGGCAATCCAACCGAGACCATCCATCACGAAACGGTAACGGCGTGGTTGTCGCGGGCCGGTTCAGGCGACCGTGTGGCCGACGAGCCGTCCGATGGCAAACGTCACCACCATCGCCAGCGCGCCGCCGATCACCACCCGCAACATCGGTCGCCACGGTCGTGACCCGCCGAGCGCGGCACCCGTGGCGCCGGTGAGGGCGAGCGCCACGAGAACCGCGACGAAGGTGACCGGAATCCGCCACGACGACGGGGGAGCCAGGATGGCGATCAGCGGCAGCAGGGCACCCAGCGTGAACGACACCGCCGACGACAGCGCCGCCTGCCACGGGTTGGTGAGTTCGTGGGGATCGATCCCCAGTTCCGCCTCGGCGTGGGCCTCGAACGCGTCGTGTTCGGTCAGCTCACTCGCGACGCGGCAGGCGGTGTCGTGGCGCAGGCCCTTGGCCTCGTAGATGCCGACGAGTTCGTCGAACTCCGCGTCCGGTTGCTCGCGCAGTTCGCGACGCTCCTTGGCGAGCAGGGACTGCTCGGTGTCGCGTTGTGTGCTGACGGAGACGTACTCCCCCAAGGCCATCGACACCGCGCCGGCCGCCAGGCCGGCGATGCCCGCGGTGAAGATCGGTCCGCGATCGACTGTTGCGGCCGCCACGCCCACGACAATGCCCGCGGTGGAGACGATTCCGTCGTTGGCGCCGAGCACGCCGGCGCGCAACCAATTGAGCCGGTTGGCCAGCGAACCGGTGTGGGGCTCGCCGCTGTGCCGGTGCTCGTGATCGACGCTCATGGGTCAACTCAACTGTGGCGGGAACGTTCTCGCAAGCAAGGGAACCGTTGCCTTACCGGTCTGGCGGTTCGGCAACTGCCTTACCGGTGTGGCGGTTCGGCAACGGTTCGACCCCTGCTCTCAGCCGGCCAGATCCAGGGCGGCACGCACGATGCTGTCGGTGTCGATGCCGTGATGCCGGTACACGTCGTCGAGAGAGCCGACCTGGCCGAAATGGCTGACGCCCAACGCCGCTCCGGTGACTCCGTGGATTCCGGTCAGGAATGCCAGCGTGTGCGGGTGACCGTCGAGGACGGTGACCATCGGTGTCGCACGGTCGGCGGGGAACGCCTGATCGAGAATCCACGACGGCGCGTCGGCCAATCCGCGGCGTGCCTGCAGCGCCTCGAACAGCAGGCCCGCACTCGTGACGCAGACCACATCGGCGGGTATGTCCTGGGCGGCCAGACGGTCTGCGGCCGCGAGGGTCTCGGTCATCAGGGCTCCCATGCCCACCAGCGTGACCACCGGGTGGGGGACGCGGCGCAGCGGATACGCCCCGGCCACCACCTGACGGCGCCGGCGTTCGCGTGCCGCGGGGTCCTCGGGCACCGCGGCGAGCGTCTGATCGACCGGCCGTGTGGACAGCCGCAGGTACGACGAGCTCCCGTCGGGGCGTCCGAGCAGGCGCATCGCCGCGAGCAGGGTCCATTCGGTGTCGATGACGAATGCGGGTTCATAACTCACACAACCGGGTTGCTCGAGACCGATCGACGGGGTGGTGATGGACTGATGCGCCCCGCCCTCGGCGGCCAGGGTGACACCGGACGGTGTGCCGACCAGGATCGACTGGCCGCCGGCGTAGATGCCGTAGGACCACGGCTCGAGGGCGCGTTCCACGAACGGGTCGTACATCACGCCGATCGGGAACAGTGGCTGCCCCCAACGGCTCCAGGTGGCACCGAGCTCGCCCATCAGGCCGACGAGATTGGTCTCGGCGATGCCCAGTTCCATGTGCTGACCGGTCGGCTTCTCCCGCCAGTGCATGATCGTCTCGGCGTCGTCGTCGAACCAGTTGCGACGTTCGGCCGGTGACCAGACCTCCACCTTGTTGAGCCAACCGGCCAGGTTGGTGGTGGAGCTGACGTCGGGGCTGACGGTGACAACGCGCCGGGCGGCTTCGGGTGCGTCCCGGGTGAGCGCGAGTAGCGCGCGGCCCAGGGCTGCCTGGGTGGTCGACGTGCCGGCCGGTGTCCGACCCAGATCCTCGGGAACCGCCGGTGGTGAATGGGGTTCGATGGGCTCACGCGTGAGCCGCCTGGCCGCGTCGGCACACAGGCGTCCGGCATCGCTGTCGGGGGAGAACCGCGTCCACGGACGATCGGCGTCCATGCCCATTCCCGTTGCGAGCTCACCGAACTGCTCGACGGTCAGCAGCGATGAATGGTTCTGCGGGTGTCCCTGCGTGGGCAGCCCGTGGCCCTTGATCGTATAAGCGATGATGACCGTCGGGCGGGTGTCGTCGATCTGTGCGTACGCCTGGCGCAACGCTTCGAGGTCGTGTCCGCCGAGGTTGCGGATCGCCCGGGTCAGGGTGGCGTCGTCGAGGTCGCCGACGAGTGCCGCGATCTCCGGTGCGGA
The DNA here is from genome assembly GCF_058129505.1 of Gordonia sp. LMA484. NCBI lineage: Bacteria > Bacillati > Actinomycetota > Actinomycetes > Mycobacteriales > Gordoniaceae > Gordonia > Gordonia sp. LMA484. The sequence continues at coordinate 5,399,475 of NZ_CM176700.1, read as the reverse complement.
TTCGCCGTCGCCCGGGATGCGCTCCCGCAATTCTGTTGCGGTGCAGCGAAGTAGACGCTGGTACTCCGGATTGGGCATCTGCAGGATGCGTTCGCGCAGTGCGGATCCGCCCGGTCGGGTGAACAGCGCCTCGAGCAGGGCACCGAATTTGACGGTGATCACCTGCCAGCCCGCGGCGCCGAACATGCCCTCCAACCGGCCGGCCGCGATGTTCGGCACCACCCGATCCAGGGACTGTCGATTGAGGTCGACAATCCAGACGATCTCGCCGAGGTCGCGCACCGTCGGGTCCAGGATCGCCTCCCACACGGCACCCTCGTCGAGCTCGGCGTCACCGACCAACGAGTACTGCCGGCCCTTGCCGGTGGAGGAGATCGTGGCATCCACGTAACGCCGGGCGATGGCGCCCCAGATCGGGGCGGTGGCACCGATGCCGACCGAGCCGGTGGAGTAGTCCGCCGGATCCGGATCTTTGGTCCGACTGGGGTAGGACTGCAGTCCGCCGAATTCACGCAGGGTCGTCAGGTAGCGCTCGTCGAGTTCGCCGAGCAGATAATTGATGGCGTGCAGGACCGGGGATGCGTGGGGTTTGACCGACACCCGGTCGCCGGAGCGTAGATGCTCGAACCACAGCGAGGTCATGATCGACACGATCGACGCACACGACGCCTGATGGCCCCCGACCTTCAATCCGGTCGGGTTGGGGCGAACGCGGTTGGCGTGATGGATGATCGCGGTCGAGAGCCACAGCACCCGCTCCTCGATGTCGAGGAGCGCCTCGGATGTGGGCTCGCCCGCGTGTAAGGGGATGACCTTGGCGGTCTGTGGTGCGTTCATCGGAGAATGCGTCCTTGCTCGTGGTCTCGGTGCACTGCCTGGGCTCCTGGCCCCGACCCACAGGACGTGAGCGGCGATCGTCGTGCGAACTGCGGACCGGAATGTGATCCGGTCCGGGCGGTTGCCGGGGCGGGTTGGCCCCGGCAACGCTGGCGAGCTTCTGTGTGCAGAACTCGACTCTCAGTCGACCACCGGCACACTATTCACGCAATGCTCGCGCGCAAGATTGCGCAATGTGCTCATCTGTGGAGGGGTGTCGTATGGGATGGTTGGCACTATGCTCACCCCGGATCGTTCCCCTGTCGTCGACAGCATCGACGGCCGCATCCTCGTGGCACTGACCGACGACCCGCGGGCCACCGTCGTGGCGATCGCCGAGGCGACCGGCCTGTCGCGCAACACTGTGCAGGCGCGGCTGACGAAACTCGAAGAGCGCGGCGCGCTGCGGTCGTTCGAACGCCGTATCGATCCGGCGGCGCTCGGGTATCCGCTGACCGCGTTCATCCTCACCAATGTCACCCAGAGTCAACTGACGCCGATCGCGGACGCGCTGAGCGAGGTTGCCGAGGTCGTCGAGGTACACGGTCTGAGTGGGGTGAGTGACCTGCTCGTGCACGTGGTGGCCCGAGATGCCGACGATCTGTACCGCGTCGCCGGAAGGATCCTGGATATTCCCGGCGTCACCCGGACCACCACGGCGCTGGTGATGCGCAAGCTCGTCGACTATCGCATCACCGATCTGTTGAATCGGCGGTAGCCTCCCGATCCCTGAGGTCCAGGGGCCGGGTGGGCGACTCTCCGCTGGCGGAAAAGCATTCTGACCAGCGATCATGCAGATTCGCATGATAACATTCATGCATGCCTAAGACGGTGCAGATCCGGGACATCGACGACGCCGTGTATGCGGCGTTGGCGCGTCGGGCCGCGGACGAGGGGATCAGCGTTCCGGAACTGCTCAGACGCGAAGCCACCCGGTTGGCATCCCGCCCGTCGGTCGCGCAGTGGTTGCGACGCACCGGGCGTCGGCAGTCACAGATCTCGACAGCTGAGGCTCTGCAAGCGCTGGACGAGTGGCGAGGGCAATGGCCGGATGCTGATCGTTGACGCGTCGTGTCTCTTCGAGGTGGTTGCCGACACGGCGATGGCGGCTGAGATCGGCGCTCGACTCTCCGACGATCCTGACCACGCGGCGCCAGAGGTCATCGACGTCGAGGTACTCGGAGTGATTCGCGCACAGTATCTTCGCGGGCGTCTGGACCGCACTGCCGCAGCTCTCGCGGTCGACGATCTCCGCGACTGGCCGGGCGAGCGACATTCGCACCGATGGATGCTGAACAGAGTGTGGGACCTTCGTGACTCAGTGCGTGGCTGGGACGCGTTCGTTCTATGTCACGCTCGCGGAGGCAATGGATGCCACGCTGATCACGATGGATGCACGTCTGGCGCGCGCCCATGGGCCGCAGTGCCGGATCGAGGTGATCGGGTCCGGCGGAGGGTGAGAGGCATCGCCGCACAAAACGATCGACCTTCGCCAGGGGCGTGACCGCGAACGTCGGCAGGCGCCGTCAGGTCCGTCTATCTGCCGGTCGCTGGTGCTGTGACTCATCGAGGCGGTCGGTGGTTGCCGCTCGTAGGTAAACATTGGCGTACCGGATGCCCGATTTCAGCAGCGTTTAAGGTGCGACCGCATACGGTGCGCGCGTGGACACAATCAACGGGATACCGACTCATCCCCTGTTCGTGCATTTCGTCGTCGTGGCGGTACCGGTCACCGCGCTGATGGCCATCGTCGCGGTCGTGTGGCCACGTGCCCGTGCTCATCTGGGGATCGCGCCCATGATCCTCGCGCTGCTCACGTTGATCGCGGTCCCGATCACGACGTCGGCCGGTGAGTCACTGGAGAGTTCGATGGGCGCTTCGTCGCCCGCGATCGAGCACCATGCCGAGTTGGGGGACAAGCTGATCCTGGTGGTGGGTCCGCTCTTCGGACTGGTGGCGCTGTGGTGGCTGTTGTTCAGCCCGTGGGTGCTGTCCCGGGTGTCGCTGGGTGAAGGCGCACTGCGGATCTCCCGGATCGTGGTCGGCGCGTTGACCGTGGTCGTCGCCGTGCTGGCGATCGTGATGGTCGTCCTCGTCGGGCACAGCGGCTCGGACGCCGTGTGGGGCAGTTAGTCGGCCGGATGGTCACGGAGCAGCCGCAGGCCGGCCGGTCTTGATGAGGTAGTTCATCGGCCGCCCGAAGACCTTGTGCGCGACCGCCCCTGCCGCCCCCAACCGATACTCCAGGAACGACAGATCCGAGAGCTGTTGAAGGAGTTCACGAACCGGTGGGTCGATCGTCATCGAACCCACCTGCTCGTGCCAGTAGCATTCGAGTTCGCGATAGTCGGCCGGCCACTGCTCGGCCCGGACGTTCAACGTCGTTCCCAGCCATCGGGCATCGTCGACGATGCGGTCTCGTTCGGCCGGGCTCAACGGACCGTACAGCAGCTCGTACTGGTCGATGAAGTACTTCATCACCGATCTGTTGAATCGGCTGACCTGAATCAGACGCGTTGTGCGAGCGCAAGCGGTGTGGCCTGGAATTGCAGGAGGCGCCCGTCCGATCCGTCGATCCTCCAGACGGTGGTGCAACGACTCACCGCATGCCGCCGGAGACTGCCGACGCGCAGGTCGGCAGTCATCCGGAATGTGGCCAGCGCCAGCGGTTCCTGAATGTCGACCATCATCTGGTCGATGTCGATCGATTCGTAGCCGAAGACGCCACCGCCGAGCTTTTCGAGGTACGACCGACCGGTGTCGACCTCTCCGGTCGAGTGGATGTAGACGCAGGAATCCGCGTAGAGCCGGGCCAGCGTCGCAACGTCACCGGACAGCATGGCCGCGACTCGGCTGTACTCCAGTGCGACAACGGTTTCTGCAGCGGACATCGTGGGATCCGTTCTGACGGGGACGGGTGCGGGTGCGGGTGGTTGGCGGGCGATGCCGGCAACATCGCGCGTCCCGCTACAGGCCGAGCAGTTTTTCGGTGTTGCCGTGAGCGATCCGGTGCTTGTCCTCGCCACTCAGGTTCGCCTCGTCGAGAAACGCGACCGCACCCTCGTTGCCGAGGAACGGATAGTCGACGGCATAGAGGATCCGGTCCACCCCCAGTGTCTCGACACAGTACTGAAGCTGCGCCTGGCTGAACATGCCGCTGGGCGTGATGTGGACGTTCTGCTTGACGTAGTCGGCGAATGGCCGGTCGAGTTTGGTGATCTGCTGCGGGAGCATGTCTTCCAGGCGATCGAGGTAGAACGGGATCATCTCTCCCCAATGTCCGAGGATGATCTGGAGATCGGGATAGCGATCGAACACACCTGTGAGCGCCATGTGCAGGAAATGCACGGCGGTCTCGACATGCCAGCCCCAGGCCGACGCCTGGAGCCGGGCGGCCACCAGCGGATCGAGGCCGCGGTAGTTGGATTCGGTTGTCGCGACCGGCGGCAGTGAGGGATGCAGATAGATCGGCACCCGAAGTCGATTGGCCGCGGCCAGGACCGGATCGAATCGTGGCGCCGCCAGGAACTCGTCCTCGGTGCGTCCGTTGATCAGCGTGCCGACGAAGCCGAGTTCGGAGACACAGCGGTCCAATTCGCGGGCGGCGGCCGGCGGGGCGGCTGTGGGCAATGCGGCGAACGCGGTGAATCTGTCCGGGTGGTCGGCGACCGCGGCGGCCGCCGTGTTGTTGGCGTTGCGTACCAGATCGGGTGCCACGTCGGCCGGAGCCTGCTGAGCCCACAGGCACGACAGCACCTGCATCGTGATGCCGTTGGCGTCCATGTCCGCGATGCGTTCCTCGCCCAGATTCAGCAGGGTGTCGAGCGCGGGCGACGAATTGAACCCGCTGTCATGGGAGTAGGCGGCGGCGAAGTCGGGGCCCAGGGCGCGCATGGTCGGGCCGCTCGCCGCGGCGAGGGCGGTGTCCACGAAATGCTCTTCGAGAGTGATGATCTTCATCGAGCGGCTACCTGGTCGTGGCGGACACCGGCGCACCAGACCGTACGGATGGCGCGGGTCGCAGTGACGTCCGAGGTCGGATCGCCCTCGACCAGAACGAGATCAGCTCGCCTGCCCGGTTCGATGTCGCCGCGGTCGGACAGCCCGAACGCGCGCGCGGGACCGATCGTGGCCGACCGCAGGATGTCGACGGGTTCGAGTCCGGCCTGCGCCATGAGTTCGAGCTCGTGATGCAGACTCTCGCCGTGTTCGACCTGTGCGGGCGGGCCGGGTGCGGTGTTGGCGTCGGTCCCGGCGAGGATCTCGACACCGGCGCTGTTCAGTTCGCGCAGGCTGGCGATCAGATGACTGATCGGAGCTCCCGGCGCCACCTTCGCGAGGATGCCTTCCATCATGGTGAGCGTGGGAATCGCGGTCTGCCCGTTGGCCCGCATGGCCGAGGCCGTGTCGGCGTCGATGACCCCGTCGGCGGGTACGTGGGTGATGAACTCGGCGCCCGATTCGACGGCCATGGCAAAAGCGCCTCTGTTCGCGGCGTGGATCACGGTCTTCAGACCGTGCCGGCGGGCTGCGACGACAAGGGCTTGCAGCGTCGGCGTGTCCGGACCGCCTGCCCCGGGGGCCTCGGCCACGCCCTTGATGTAATCGACCCCCTCGCTGACACACGCCGCCACATGCCGCTCGGCGTCGGCCGGCGTATGCACGACCGCGTCATCGGGCATGCCCGGGATGCAGGCGTGCGGTCCACCCGCACCGATGGCGGGCAGTCCGGCCGTACGGAAGTCGGCGGCGCCGCGGACCTGCCGCAAGCCGGCGACCCGCTCCGCCGGCCAGCAGGCCATGTCCAAGACGGTCGTCACTCCCCATGCGGCCAGGGTGTGCAGTTGCTCCGGCGCACCGATATGGACGTGGGCATCGATGAGCCCGGGAAGGAGCACGGCCCCATCGGCGTCGAAGATCTCCGCACCCGCCGGGTCGTCACCGATGGTGGCTCCGTCAATGACGACGGTTCCCGGTTCCAGGAGCCGGTGACCGTCGAAAACCCGCACATTCGCGATCGCCAGCTTGCCACCGTCAGTTGTTCGGGTCGTGGGTGGGTTGGGTGTCACAGATCTACTCCTTTGTGCCGGTGCGGGATCGGGGGAGAGTCAGAGTGATGGCTGGTCACCGATCGATATCCACGATCGCGTCCACCACCTCAGCGATGTCGGCGCCGATGATGTCGGGTTGCGGGCCGATCGGGCTCACGACCATGCCGGGCCGGGCGACGAACGCGGCTCGGGCGCCTGCGGCAAGAGCACCCGCGACATCCCACGAATGGGCTGCAACCAACCGAACCTCGCTGATCGGGACACCGAACCTGTCGGCAACGAGCCGGTACGGCTGCGGCGCCGGTTTCAGTGCACGCACCTCGTCGGCGGAGACGACCGCGTCGAACAGGTCGCCGATGCCCGCGTTGCGCAACTGTGCCACGCCGACCTCCAGAAGCGAATTGACGAGCGCGACCATCGTGACGCCCGTCGCCCGCAGTTTCGCAAGTGCAGCAGGCACTTCGGGATGTGGCGGCAGATTGTTCATGCGATCCACCATGGCGACGACATCGGTGTCGGACACCGGAACCCTGATCCGCTCGGTGAGCATCCGCAGGGCTGCCTCCTGCGCCTGCCGGAAATCGACGTAGCGATCCGTGAGACCGCCGACGAAGGAGAGCTGGAGCATCTGGGCGAACCACTGACCACGCAACGCCGCCGAGCCCATCAGCTCCTCGAACGCGGGATCGAGGGCGCGCAGGTCGAGCAAGGTCTCGTTGACATCGAAGGCGATGACGACAGCCATCCACTCACACCTTTCTCGTGTCGGTCTACCGGACGGTGGCGATCTCGGTGACGGATCGGCTGATCCGCTGATAGGCGCGTCGAATGTCGGGGATCAGAGCACGGGCGACCTCGACGTCGACCGCACCGTCGGCGAGGAGATCGAGGATCTTGCCGCCACGTCGTTCCGCGGGCAGGTCGTCGGAGCGAGCGGTGATCAAGAGGTGGTAGTGCGGATGGTTCTCGCCGAACGCCATCTGATAAACGAGCGGGGCGCCTGTCACCTCGGTCAGGGCCGCCGCCAGATCCCGGGTGCGAACACCGAGGGTCGCGGCCTCCGCGTCGTCGAGTCCGGTGATCAGTTCGGTGTGCCGCCGGGTGCGCAGGACGATCCATCCGGGAACATCCATGCCGGGGCCGACACCGGCCGACCACAGGTCATCGCGAAAGACCGTGTCGTCGACGGTGGCCTCGCCCATCGCGCAGATCTTGCAGTTGTCACCAGTGTTGTCGGACATGCGCGTCCTCAGATCAGCGGGGTGATCTGTTCATCGCGGCCCAGTAGCGCCTTGCCATAGATCTCGTAATTGACCGCGGGCAGGGTCACGGCGTGTCGCGCGGCGACCGCCGAGTCGCGCCAGATCCGTTGCAGAGGGTTGACTTCGGCGAACGAACCGGCACCGTGGGCCGACAACAGGAGGTCGATCGCCCGGGTGACGTGATCGAGCACCCAGCCGGTGTCGGCCCGCACCCGGGTGCGGGCGAGGACGTCGAGGTACTCGCCGCGCTCGGCGGCACGGTCGATGTCGTCGGCGGCGCGATAGGCATGCAGGTGGGCGGTGTCGATCATCATCGCCGCCTCGGCGAGCTGCATCTGGAACGCGACCGAGTCGCTCTGTGCGGTGTAGAAGGTGTATGAGATCGCCTTCTTCGGCGCCTTCTCCCGGACGATCTCGAGGGCCCGACGTCCCATGCCCAGCTGCGGACCGGCCAGGACCAGGGCGAGGATCGGGATGAACGACGAACGGTAGAGCGACTCGTCCGGATGATCGGCGAGGTAGTCGCCCTCGATGGCCCCGGGAACCCGCACGATACGGTGATCCGGGACGAAGGCGTCGGTCGCGATCAGGCAGTTCGATCCCGAGGATCTCATCCCGGCGACGAACCAGGTCTCTTCGAGGTCGAGATCCGTGCGGGGGACCAGCGCAAGTCCCTGATCGACCACATCGCCGTTGTCGTCGGTGATGGGGATACCGAGAACGGCCCAATCGGCGTGCCACGATCCCGAGTTGTAATACCAGCGTCCGGTGACCCGGAAACCTCCTTCGGCCTTCACCACCTCCGCAGTCGGTGACAGCACTCCCGAGACCCGCGCATCTGGATTGTCGGCCCAGACGTCGTCCTGTGCGCGACGCGGGAAAAGCCCTGTCATCCAGGCACATACGTTGCACAGTGTGACAACCCAGGCGGTTCCGCCGTCGGCCTCGGCGACGGTCGACGACACGTCGAGCATGGTGCGCATCGACGTGGCGTAGCCACCGTACCGCGTCGGTTGGGCGATGCGGAATGCGCCGGCGTCGGTCAGCGCGGTGATCGTCTCCTCGACAACACGTCTCGCGCTCTCGCCCTCGGCAGAGTTCTTGGCGATGAGGGGGGCGAGGGCGCGGACTCGGTCGACGACGCCCTCGGCGTGCTCGCGGGTGTCGCCGGGCATGGTGGATTCAATGGTGGTCATGGCGAGGTCCTTGTGGTGTGGTCGACAGGGGGTGGGCCGTTGGTCAGGCGGGGACGAGTACGGACATCGGGTTGGGCAGGTCGGCCTTCAACGCCCATGCCCGGTTCGTCAATTCGTCCACGGATGCACCGTCGCGACGGGCGGCGAGAAGCGCGTCGGGGTCGAATGCGGGTCCCACCGAGTCGGCGGCGTACTCGGGGCCTTTCATGTAGGCGGTGGCGTCGTCGGGTTCGGCGAAGTTGTCGATCTGCATCTCCACGAAGTTGGCGTCGGGGTCCTGGTAGTACATCGACGTGGTGACCCCGTGGGCAATGCAGACCGCAGGTCGTACGCCCTTGTCGCGCAGCAGAACATAGCGTTCGAGGAGGTCGTCGATGTTCTCGAACGTGTACGCGGTGTGATGGGCGCACGCGGTGGTCGGGGACTTCCGGGTCATCTCCATGGGAGGGCTGAGCAGCGCGACCCGGTGGTGCTCGTCGTCGAATGTGATGAAGCACAACGCGTCGTCCTGATAGACGACGTGGCCGTCGAGCACGGTGCAATACCAGTCGCGCATCTCGTTGGGCTGGCCCGTCTGGAATACCACGTGGGCGAACTTCGGCTTGGCGGACATGGGATCACGCTCCGTTCCTGATGGTGGTCATGATGTTGTCGTGGGAGAGTGGGGCTTTCTGGGACAGTCTGATTCGGGTCAGGCGGTCCGGGTCGGGGCGGTCCGTGTCATGGCGTGGGTGCGACGAATCGGTTGTGCATCTCACCGATGCCGGCACCGAAGGTGACCAGTTCGTCGCCCACCGACAGCAGACGCTGGGGGTCACGGATGAAGCCGACGCCGGCCGGTGTGCCGGTGAAGATCACGTCCCCGGGATACAGCGGCAGTACCGAGGAGAGGTATTCGATGACGCGTGCCACCGGGAAGATCATGTTGCCGGTGCGGCCCTTTTGCATCTGCTCGCCATTGATCGTGCAGCCGAGCTCGATGTCGTCACGATCGTCGAACTCGTCCGGAGTGACAAGGCACGGACCCATGGGGGAGAAGCCCGGGTAGGATTTTCCGAGGCCGAATTGCGGTGACGGTGGCTGCCATTGCAGGCCGCGTTCGGACACGTCTTGTCCCATCGTCAGCCCCGCCACATAGGACCACGCGTCTTCCTGCGAGACGTGGAATGCCGTGCGGCCCATCACCACGACGAGTTCGGTCTCGAAATCCACCGATCCGCCGGGGTGGACGATGTCGTCGTGTGGCCCGGCGATCGACGACGGGAACTTGGTGAACACGACCATCGACTCCGTGGGGATCTCCATGTCGGCCTCTTCCGCGTGATCACGGTAGTTGAGGCCGATCGCGAACACCTGGCGCGGACGTGGGGACGGAGCGCCGAGGGTGGTGGTGTCGATGGCGGCGACACCGCCGTCGCCGACAGAGCCGGCCCAGTCGACGAACTCGTCCCAACGCGGATAGATCTGCGCGATGTCGCAGCCGAACAAACCGTCGCTGGCGCGCTCGACGTCGAGGTAGCCGTCCTTGTGCATGAGCCCGAGACGGCCGTTGCTGTTGATGATCTTCATCTGTTCCTCCTGGGATGTGCCGATCACCGGTCGACCGCCGGCAGGTGCGCGGGTGCGGCCGATCGACACAGAATCTCGCGCTGTCCGAGTGTGGCGTGGAACACACGCTAGCAGCAATATGTTATAACAGCAACCACCTTCGAATTACCGGAAGCGCGACGTTTTGCCAGCGAAAGCAGGCCACGAACGGTGCGGTAGGCTATGCGATATAACAGTGCCTCCCGGGCCCCGCACACCAGCAAGGAGTTCGAATTGGCAGCCGACGCCAGCATCCGACCCATCGAGTCGCGGTCGGTGGTCGCCCAGGTCACCGATGAACTCCGCCGCACCATCCTGAACGGCTCACTTGCTCCCGGCCGGGAGTTCTCGCTGCGGGAGATCGCCGGTCTGCTCGACGTCAGCTTCATCCCGGTGCGCGAGGCGCTGCGGAGCCTGGAGAGCGAAGGTCTCGTGATCATCCGGCCTGGTCGCAGTACCCGGGTCGCCCCACTCGATCTTGATGACCTGCATGCCATCTATCGGCTGCGCAGGCTGCTGGAACCCGAACTCGCCCGCCGCTCGTGCCTGCTGCTGACGGTCGAGGAACTCGACCGTCTCGAAGGCCACGCGGCCGAGTTCGGCGACGAGGCGCTCGGGATGGACGCGATTTACGACAGCCATCTTCAGTTTCATCTCGATCTTCTGGAACCTGCTGCTACACAGTGGGATACGCGAATGTTGACCACGCTGTGGCGAGCCGCCGAGCGATACATCCGTATCGGTTTCGGTCTCCTCGACGTCGATCCGCACGAGCATGAGCGGCGAGAGGAGGCGCACGAGGAGTTGATCGCCGCATTCCGCAAGCGTGTGCCCGATCTCGCCGCGCAGGCGGTCTTCGATCATCTGGCGCGCAATGAGCAGACGGCCCGGCGGGCGCTCGACGCCTATCACGGACAGACGGCCTCCGCCGCGAGCCGCTGAGCTCGGGAGTTCGGCGGGGGCCGAATCCACCGACGAATTTGCCTCTTGCTGTTATCACATATCGCTCCTACGCTGTGACCCAGGACATACAACTGAAGGAGTCCCGGTGAACCAACTGGCCATAGACGCCGACGGCGCCACGATCGCGATGACCTTGCTGCGTCCAGACGCGGCCGCCGAAGGCGCTCCCTTGCTCGTCACCTTGCACGGCGGCACCTATACCAGCGCCTATTACGACGTCGCCGGTTCGCCCGCCGGCTCGTTCAACGACGTCGCCGCTCGCAACGGTTTCACCGTCCTGGCGGTCGACCGACCCGGCTACGGCGCCAGCAGCGTACTGGCCGAGGACGCCAACACATTTGCCTATCAGGCGGAACTGCTGGACACCGCAATCGGAAAGGCGGTTGCCGAACTCGGGTTCGGTTCGGTGGTCTTGGTCGCCCATTCGATCGGTGGGATGGTCGCCCTCGAGATCGCGGCACGTCGTCCGACCTGGCCGCTGCTCGGGGTGTCGGCGACCGGCATGGGTGCCCGTATTCCGGCCGGCGGGGCGTCGGAGCAGCTCGGCGCGCTCGGCCTCACGGGCATCGTCGAACTACCTGTCGACCAGCGCGAGGCGGTGATGTTCGGACCGGTCGGAACCTACTCGCCCGACGCGCGGGAGAGTGCTCGGAAGTCCTACGCGCCAACCCCATTCGTGGAGTTGGCAAACGCACCGAGTTGGGCGCGGGACCGGCTGTCCCTGGTCGCGTCTGCGACATCGGTTCCGGTACACAACGTGCTGGCCGAGTACGACGCACTGTGGGACAGCTCCCCGGAAGCCCTGGCCGCCTTCGCGGATGCATTCGCCGGACGTGCGACGGTGGAACGTGCCGAAGGCGTCGGTCACTCGATCGATCATCACCTCCGTTCCACCGAGATCCATCTGCGGCAGTTGGCTTTCGCGTTGTCGTGCCGCGCGCAGGCGGCCATGGCGTGACCATGTCGTCGCGGACGCAGGTCGTCATCGCCGGAGCCGGTCCCACCGGGTTGAGCGCAGCGATCGAACTCGGTTTGCGCGGGATCGACTGCGTGGTGGTGGAGCCGCGCGGTGCGCCCACGCGCCTGCGACCAAGGGCCAAGACGCTCAACATGAGGACGCTGGAGCACATTCGACGTTGGGGTCTCGAGGATGAGCTTCGTGCGCGCGCCCCGTTGCCCACGGCGTGGTCCCAGGATGTCGCTTTCGCGACCACGCTGTTGGGCACCGAGATCACCCGGTTCAGCGGTGTGCTCGGCCTGTCTGATCCCGACGATGTGTCGCCGGTGCTCGGCCAGCAGATGCCGCAGTACGCGATGGAAGAACTGTTCCGTGAGGTCGTGTCCGAGATGCCTGCGTGCACGCTTCTCGTCGGGTCGCGGGTCGTCGCGGTCACCCAGGACGACGCCTCGGTAGCGGTCCGGATACAGGATACGAGCGGAGATCTCCACGACATCGAGGCCGACTACCTACTCGGCGCCGACGGTGCCCGCAGTTCGGTTCGTGCGGCGATCGGGGTCGACTACGTCGGAACCCATGCCCTCTCGCCGAACGTCGGCATCGTCTTCCGCGATCGCGGACTCATGGATCGTCTGACGACTCCGCCCGCGGTGCAGACGTGGCTGATCAACGATCGGGTCCCCGGGCTGCTCGGCCCTGTCGATCGCGACGGGACCTGGTGGTTGATCGCATTCGGAGTGGACGGCACGCACCCGGATCTGAATCCCACCGCACTCGTGCACGGGGCGCTGGGCGAGGCGCGAGAGGTGGAGGTCGTCAGTATCGACCCCTGGACCGCCCGGATGGAGATCGTCGATCGGTGTCGGGTCGGACGGGTGTTCCTCGTCGGCGACGCCGCGCATCTGAACCCACCGTTCGGCGGTCACGGGCTGAACACGGGGATCGGTGATGCCGTCGACATCGGCTGGAAGATCGCGGCGGTGCTCGAGGGCTGGGGCGGACCGGAGCTGCTCACCTCCTATGAAACGGAGCGGCGCGAGCTGCAGCGACAGGTCATCGACGAGGCGGCGCAGAACATGTCGGTGCTCTCGACGGATCTGCTCGGCGCGGACCTCGATGCACCCGGACATCACGGAGATGTAGCGCGTGCCGGGTCGGCGCGGCGGATCGAGGCGACCAAGCGTCGCGAGTACTTCAGTCTCGACCTCGTCCTGGGACATCGTCTGGGATTCTCGCCGGTGCTCGCGCCGGACCCGGACCGTTTCCCCTCGCTCGGCGACCGCGATTGGGCCACGCGGGTGAGCGTCGGTCGGCGGTTGCCACACGCGTGGCTCGCTCCGGGGCGCTCGACACTGGACGAGGTGGGCGTCGAGTACACGCTGGTGGTCCTCGATGACGAACCCGTGGATCGGATCGCGACCGCCGCTGCGACGATGAATCTTCCCCTACGGATCGCACGCATCGATCGGCCCGCACTGGGCCGGAAGATGGGTGCCACCGCGATTGTCGTCCGGCCAGATCAGATCGTCGCCTGGCACGGGTTCGGCGTACCCGACGAACCAGAACCCCTCCTCGCGGTCCTGGCGGGGAGACAGCGCGTCGGCTCGGTACCGGCGACCGGGGACCCGTAGGTAAACATTGGCGTACCGGATGCCCGATTTCAGCAACGTTTAAGGTGCGACCGCCTACGGTGCGCGCGTGGACACAATCAACGGGATACCGGCTCATCCCCTCTTCGTGCATTTCGTCGTCGTGGCGGTCCCGGTCACCGCGCTGATGGCCATCGTCGCGGTCGTGTGGCCGCGTGCCCGTGCTCATCTGGGGATCGCGCCCATGATCCTCGCGCTGCTCACGTTGATCGCGGTCCCGATCACGACGTCGGCCGGTGAGTCACTGGAGAGTTCGATGGGCGCTTCGTCGCCCGCGATCGAGCACCATGCCGAGTTGGGGGACAAGCTGATCCTGCTGGTGGGTCCGCTCTTCGGACTGGTGGCGCTGTGGTGGCTGTTGTTCAGCCCGTGGGTGCTGTCCCGGGTGTCGCTGGGTGAAGGCGCACTGCGGATCTCCCGGATCGTGGTCGGCGCGTTGACCGTGGTCGTCGCCGTGCTGGCGATCGTGATGGTCGTCCTCGTCGGGCACAGCGGCTCGGACGCCGTGTGGGGCAGGTAGTCGGCCGGATGGTCACGGAGCAGCCGCAGGCCGGCCGGTCAGAACACCCGCAGACCCAACCGGCGACGGAGCCGCATATCGAGCAGGTAGGTCAACAGCAACCCGCGCATCGCCCGGCCGACTGCGGGATCGACCACCCGGGCCAGCCGCAACGTGCGCTCGTAGCGTGAGTCGTCGGCGGCACTCCACCGCCAGTGCATCATCGTGCGGAACTCCGGTGGCAGGCCGGCCTTGATGAGGTAGTTCATCGGCCGCCCGAAGACCTTGTGCGCGACCGCCCCTGCCGCCCCCAACCGATACTCCAGGAACGACAGATCCGAGAGCTGTTGAAGGAGTTCACGAACCGGTGGGTCGATCGTCATCGAACCCACCTGCTCGTGCCAGTAGCATTCGAGATCGCGATAGCCGGCCGGCCACTGATCGGCCCGGACGTTCAACGTCGTTCCCAGCCATCGGGCATCGTCGACGATGCGGTCACGTTCGGCCGGGCTCAACGGACCGTACAGCAGCTCGTACTGGTCGATGAAGTACTTCATCAGGCATACGGCCACCCACAGTTGGAGACGGGAGTCGTTGGCGCTGTAGGAGACCGGACTCTGCCGTGTGGAGTACACGAGATCGTGGATGCGCTTGAGCTCGTCGTGCACGAAGGCGCGGTCGTCGGCGTCGCCGAGCAACGCTACCGCGAGGAAGGTGCCGGTGGTGCGGCTGCGCTTGATCGGATGCTTCACGGCGCTTCCGGAATCGACCCGGCTCTCCACCACACCGTGGCCGACCTTGGGGTTGGCGAGCTGCATGATCACGTTCGCACCGGCGATCGTGGGCCCGAGCCCGGTCACGAGATCGCCGGTGCGGCGGATGCGTCGACGATGCCGCGCGCGGCGGACGTCGGCGACATGGGGGTGCTGGTAGGGACTCTGCGCACCGGAGATCCTCACGTCATCGCGTTCGCCGATCGTCATCGCAACACTCCTCCACGCTGAGGCGTCTGACGTCAGGCTACCGTGCCAACCCACAGCGCAGCGCCGAAATCGTGGGCGGCGCGAATCGTCTCCGAAAACCGCCCTGCAGCGACGTTCCGGCGGCGAATCGCCGTCGAGCACTCGCTGCTGGGTGGTTTCCAGGCTGCGGGGCCGGTTCAGTACCCGCTCGACCGCATCGGGGCGGGATCGTAGAGGCCGGAGCGACGGGCGGTGCCGAGGTCGAGTTGTGCCGGCGGTGCCGGATTGATCTCGGTGAAGCGTTGCAGCCCACCCCAGTCGCGACCCCAGTTGTTACGCAGGTAGGTCGGCAACAGGGTCGGCTTGAGCATCGCCTCGGTGATGCCCAACGGCCCACCGGCCTTGCCCGACATCCACGTCTGACTGTTCTTCCGCGTGGCCTCGGCGTCGGGCATGATGCGCCACTTCGGCACCTGCAGCACACCGTTGACGACCTTCATGGGCTGCTGGCACGGGAACACCATGCCGGGCAGCCAGTCGATGAAGACCGGATCGGTGGTGCCGACGACGTCATTGAGCGTGCGGAGTTCGCTGACCCGCGGCGGGGTGATGGCCACCCACTCCGACGGAGCGCCCGCGGTGTCGCGGACCTGCACGCGCACCACATCGGCCTTCGGCGGGGCGTCGGCCAGCGGGTAGCGCAGGTTGCGCCAGATCGGCACCTCACCGATGTCGATCGGCGACATCATGCCGACCGGCGTGACGCGACCGTCGGGCCCGGTGCGGCCGAACTGCACGGTGACCTGTTGCCCGGAGTGCTCCACGCCGAGTCCGTCGACCGCCTGCACCGAGCCGGCGACGGCGATCGTCAGCAACGGTGCGTCGGCGTTGCGTGCCGGCAGCTGATACCAGTCGGTGGTGAGCGATCCGGTCCCGGTCGGGGAGCCATAGCTGCCGAGCACGGGGGTGTCCGCGGGATTCAGCCCGAACGGCAGGCCCACGGTGGAGCCGTTGACGCCACGCGCGCCCTGTCCGCCCTCGGTGCCGCCCTGTGCCGATTCGCTGGTCTCGGTGGACGCGTCCGCACCGGCACCGGACTGCGCGGTGTTCTGCGCGGAGGTGGTGGCGGTGTCCTGTTCTTCGGTGGAATCGATGGACAGTCGGTTCGGCACCCCGTTGGGGGTGAAGCCGACGGGATCGGTCGAACCGGCCAGCGCGGCGGAAATGGTCGGTGCGGGTTTGCCGTTCACCGCGGCCGGTGTCAGCAGCCCGGTGTTCGGGTCCGCCTCCACCAGCACGTCGTCGGCCAGAGCGCATTCGTTGCCGGTCAGGGCGCGCGCATTCGACTTGAGCCACGACCAACTGTCGCGTTGCTCGTAGGCGCCCTTGGCGAACGAGGCCACCATGAAGATCACCACGAGCGCGGAGATGACCGGCAGCGGCGAGAACTTCAGCCTCGACAACGGTCCGGAACCGCCGGTCGTGCGGGTCTGTTCGTCGACGTAGTCGTCGCGGAAATGGAACCACAGACCCACGAGTGCGGTGATCACCGCGACCGCGAGGATGACCCAGCCCACCTTGATCCCGGCGATCGACGGTGGGCGGTCCCACCACGGGATGCCGAAACTGCCGACGAACCACCATCCGTTGGTGCCGGTGAACGAGATCGCGGTGATCGCGAGAACCGCTGCGGCGAAGAAGGTCCGGTTGCGCCGCGAGCGCAGGATCGCCGGGGCCATCATGGCTCCGGCCGCCGCGGCGAGACCGCCCGCGATACCCGCGTACACGCCGAAATGGTGCGTCCACTTGGTCGGGGTGAACGCGATGAAGAACATCGTGCCGAGGGTCACCGCGATCAGCCGCCAGATCGGCGCCCGCGCAACACCGTTGGGGTGCTCGCGACGCAGCAGGCGAAGCAGCACCACCACCAGGCACAGAATCATGATCAGCACGCCGTACCGGCGCGCCAGCGTGCCGTCGGCGGTCGGCAGCATCAGGTAGTAGTAGCGCACCGGCTCCTGCCACCACTCCAGGGTGGGACCGACGTCGCTGGCCACCTTGTTTCCGGTGATCAGCGCCATGAGCGGCTGGTCGAGGAAGATCTGGTAGAGCACAGCGGTTCCGGCGGCCAGTACCGGCGCGAGCATGGGCAACAGCCCGTCCCGCTTGCGGCGTGACACCAGGGTCTTGACCACCGGACGCACTCCGGCCAGGAGCGCGGCCACGGCCATCAGACCGCCCGGGGCGAGCGCGAGGGTGAACGCCGCAGCCACGACTGCGATCGCGTACGGCAGCATCCGTCGGGTGGCGATGGCGCGCTCCACGCAACACCACGTGAGCAGGGCGCCCACCGCTTCGGCGGGCTCGGGGCGAAGTCCGTTGTTGTAGGGCAACCAGATCGCGAGGAAGACGAACGCCGCCGACCATACGGCGGGGGTGCTGTGGCGGACGGCGCGGCCGAGGCGGGGGATCACCTCACGGCTGATCAGCCACCAGCCGAGCAGGCCGAGCAGGAAGGCGGGCAGACGCATCCAGGGCGCGGCGAGGCTCACGTGGGTCATCGCGGCGATGACCTGGAAGTGCCAGCCGAACGGGTCCTGCGGCACGCCGAAGTAGCGGAAATAGTTGTCCGCGTAGCCCGCGTCGCCGGTGATCCGGCCGACGGTGAAGTTGTATCCGTCGTCGGAGGTGTTGGCCCCGCCGATCCACCAGAACGCGAGGATCAGGAAGACCGCGACGTCGGGTCCGCGGATGGTCCACCATCCGGTCGGCAGAAAACGCTTGTGCCGTCGGCCGTCCCGATGATCGAGCACACCGAGGGCGACGAGCGAGAGGATCGTCATGATGATGCCGATGATGATCACGGCCAGTTTCAGCGGCGTCGGTGAGCTGACATACCTGGTGTCGATCGTGGCGTGCAGGGAGAGTCCGTCGCGCGGCGCGGACTCCGGCAGGTCGGTGTAGATGCCGACGATCTGCGGCCGCATCTCCTGATCCGGTGCCCGGAAGGAGTGCAGGCCATCGCCCGGCTGGTCGACGAAGCGGGCGGTCACGCCCTCGCCGTCCGCGTGGAACACGATGCGGCAGTCCGGATTCGACTGGGCCGGGCCGCGCGGCGAGTTCAGGATCACCACGTCGCGGTCGGAAACCGTCAGGGCGTCACCGGTCGCCCGGATCATGAGCGCGCGGGCCGCCGCGTCCTGGCCGCCCTCCGGGATCGTCGACAGCAGCATGCCGCCGTCGGCGGGCAGCTCGCGCGCCAGCGAACACGGCACCGACACGTCCATGTTGATCGGCACATAGGACACCAAGGGTGCGGCGACATCGGAGACGCCATCGCCCTGCGGCCAGTTCAGCTCGGCGGTCGACTGATTCACCGGCAACAGCGGCGTGAGGATCGCCATCAGAAAACCGAGCAGACCCGCGACGACCGCGACGATCTTCGCCGCTCGGTAACTCCGGTGCGGTGGCGGACTCTCCACGGGCGCAGCGCCGTCCGGCACGTCGGTCGGTGTGTCAGTCGTCATTGGATTGTGGCTCCACCCTGATCGAGCCGGTGCGTGACCAGCCCCATTGTGTCGTCTGCGCTGTCTTCACCCGCACCGCGGCCGCATCCGGCTCCAGAGGTGTCAACCGTTCCAGCGCACCCCATTCCCGCGTCCAGTCGTCCTTGAGATAGGTCGGCACCGCCTGCGCCGACGTCGTCGATTCGGAGATGGACAGCAGGCCGCCGTCCGCGCCGGCCTGCCACGTCTTCGACTGCGAGTTGGTCAGCGGGTAGTCGGGCATGATGCGCCACTGCGGCACCTCCGCGACACCGTTGGTGATGTGCAGGGGCCGCTGACACGGGAAGTGCGCCGCGACGATGAAGTCGATCACCGTCGGCGACTGCGATCCGACGACCTCCTGCAGGGTCTGCAGTCGAGGCGCCCGCGGCGGGGTGATGCCGATGAACTGATCCTTGCCGAGATTGTTGTCCTGCAACGACAGCCGCATGACCGTCGCCCTCGGCGGGGCAGAACTCATCGGGACGCGCAGATTCCGCCACGGGCGATTGGTGATGACCGGTCCGGGATCGATCGGCAGCACATCCGGTCCGAGCTGGCTGAACGAACCGTCCGCGGCGGGCCGACCGAACTGCACCACGAGTTTCTGCCCGAAGTTGCGGACGCCGAACGTGTCGATCGTCGAGATGGCGCCGGCCGCGCTGAACACCAGCAACGGGGATCCGGCACGGACCGCGGGCAGCCGGTACCAGCCGGTGGTCAGGCGCGCCTCACCCGGATATCCGTAGCTGCCGAGCACCGGGGTGGTCGAGGGATCGAGCCCATAGGGCAGGGCGGCGGTGGAGCCGTTGACGGTGCGCGGCCCCTGGCCCCCCGTGGTGCCCGCGCCGAGGCCACCGGTGATGGCGAACGGCTTGGAGAAGCTCGCCGACACGTTCATCTGTCCGGGCCGCTGATTGCCGGGATCGGGCGACAGGTCGTCGGGGATGCCGTTCGGGGTGAACCCGACCGGATCGGTGCCGCTGCCGGCGCCGTCGAGGGCCGCCGACACCGACTCCCCGCTCGCCGGGGCCAACATGCCCTCATTCGGGTCCGGTTCCACCAGTACCCGATCGGCCATGCCGCAGCTGTTGCCACGCAGCGTGTTGACGTTCTCGGCGAACACCGTCGTCGCCGGGTACCGGGTCACCGCGGCCTTGGCGAACACGAGCAGTTCGGCCACCACCATCAGACCCGCGACGACGGCGATCGGTGACGACGCCAGGAACAGCCGGCGACGGTCGGCCCGGCTCTCGCCCGGTTCGCCGGTCACATGGGAGAGTCCCTTGTTCTCGACGTAGTCCAGTCGGAGGTGCTGCCAGACGGCGATGGCGGCCGTGATCACCGCGAGGATGAGGAACAACGTCGACACCGGGTGCCCGGCGAGCACCGGTGCGCGGTCGAACCAGGAGATGCCGTACTCGTAGCCGAACGGCCAGGCGTTGTACCCGGCCATGGCCGCCGCGAGAGCGAAGAACAGCCCGGAGATGAACACGGTGAGGTTGCGTGCGGACAACGCCGCCGACTGTGCCACCGCCAGCGTGGCCGTGGCGGCGACGGCTGCGGCCAGTCCGGCGAAGATGCCGAACTGGATCGTCCACTTGGTGGGCGTGAAGGCCAGCAACAGCATGGTCACACCGATCGACCCGATCAGCCGCCAGGTCGGCCCGGGATCGACGCCACGCAACCGGGTCCGCCGCAGCATCACCGCGACCGTCACGATCAAACCGGCGAGCAGCAGCAACACCGGGACGCGGCGGGTGAGCGCACCGTCGTCGGTGGTCACCGAGATGAAGTAGTAGCGCAGGTACTCCTGATGCCAGCTGATCACCGGGCCGACCTGATAGCGGATCTTCATCGCCTCGAGCACGGTGGCCAGCGTCTGGTCGCGGAACACGACGACGAGCACGAGCAGGCCGGCCGCGGTCATCGGCGCCAGCAGCGCCAGGATGCCCGACTCGCGTCGACGAGCCAGCAGGATGCGCAGCAACGGTCGCGCCGACACCAGCAGGATGGCGACGGCGATGACGCCCTGCGGGGCCAATGCGAGCGTGAAGCCTGCTGCGATGGCGGCCAGCGCCGCGGGCAGCAGACGCCGGGTCGCGATGGCCCGCTCGGCCGCCCACCAGGTGAGCATCGAGCCCAGGACGATCATCGTCTCACTGCGCAGGCCGCTGTTGAACGGGAGCCAGAACGCGAGGAACACCAGCGCCGCGGCCCACATGGCCCAGGCATTGCGGCGGACACCGGCGCCCAGTCGTGGCAGCAGCACCCGGCTCAACACGAACCACGACGCCAGCCCGGCCACCAGCGGCGGGATGTGCATCCAGAGCAGAGACGGGGAGATCGACGACCAGTGGGCCAGGAAGCTGTAGTACCAGTCGAACGGCGCCTCGGGGATGCCGTACCAGCGGTAGTAGTCGGCGAGATAGCCCGACGAGTCGGCGGTGCGGCCCATGTTCAGGATGTAGCCGTCGTCGGCGGTGCCAGCGCCGAGCAGTGTCCAGATCAGCAGGACCCCGGTGACCGCGATGTCGGTGGGACGGGGAATCAGGATGCGCCGGCCGGACCCGGTCCGCGGCCCGATCCGCCGGTGATAGTCGTGCAGGCGGTCCAACAGCCAGAGCGCGACGAGAGCGACGAGCACGGCGATCACCGCGAGCAGCATCACGATGAGTTTCAGGACCGTCGGCGAGCTGACGTAGCGGTTGTCGATCTGGACATGCATCCGTAAGCCCTGGCTCGCCGCCGCGGTGACCTGCGCAGCGGTGAGCTCCGAGAAGATGCCGTCGACCTGCGGCCGCTTGTCCGGCGGCAGGACGGTGCGCTGCCCCAGCCCGACGAACTGTGCGCCCGGACCCGAGGGTGCCGAGAAGATGTGCAGCTCGCGGCACCCCGACAGCTGATCACGGGAGGCGCTGGCCGCCACCGAGTTGCGGAACGAGACCGACACCGTGTCACGGGTGGCGGTGACATACAGCGCCGACGACCTGCTCTTGGGCGCATCGGTCGGCATGGTCGTGAGGATCTGGGCGCCGTCGGCGGGCAGCGCGCCCAGCACGCTGCAGGGAATGTGGGCGTCGAGCGATTCCGGTGTCTGGGCGATCAGCGGCGCGACGACCGACGACGAATCGCCGGACAGCGTCTGTCCCTGCGGCCAGTCGAAGGACGCATCGGTCGAGTCGACCGGCAGGAAAGGGGTGATCACGCACAGGACGGCCCCCACGATCCCGGCGACCACGGCGATCGTCCGGGCGGTGCCTTCGGACACCCTTGCGGTCGGCTTCGCTGCGTCAGGCGCAGCTGGCGGGGCTGTCACAGGCACGATGTCTGATGCTAAGCGACTTACCTGAGAGTACCTAGTCGCGCGCCACACCGGCCGAAACCGGGCTGCGACGCGGCCCACCTCCCACCTTCTATTAGGGTCACCGTCTGATGACTCCTACTCCCCGACAGCTGACCGCCCGCACCTGGGCGGTGATTGCCGCTGCCGCCGGACTCGTCGCCATCGTCGCCGCCGTGCTGACACCGCTGCTGCCGGTCACCACGCGGACCGCGACCATCGATTGGCCGAGCCGCGACGTGTCGGCCGCGGCCGGCGCGTCGGTGACCGCACCCCTGGTCGCGGCAACCCCCGCGGGTCTCGACGTCACCGTCGGCTGCCCCACCCTGGCCCGGGCCGCCCGATCCGGCTCGCCGACGGTCGTGCTGTCGACGATGCCGACATCCGGCGCCGATGCGACGAACAAGGCACTGTCCGTGACCGCCGGTCCGGACGGGGCCACGGTCACATTGCGAGGTAAGGAGCTCGTGCACCTCCCCCGCGCCGACCTGGCATCGTGCGACCGGCTGGTGGTGCGCGCATCGTTCTCGGCGATCTCGGCCCGTTTCATCGGAGCGGGTCGTGCGGGGACCGCGGACCCGTACCAGCGGCCTCAGGTCTCGGGCATCTTCACCGACCTCGATCCGGGCGCCGTGCAGCGGGCGGCCGGGTCGGACGGTCTGGCCGTCCACGTCGACGTCGACAACCGGTTCGACACCAGCCCGTCGCTCATCAAACTGCTCGTGATGATCGTCGGCGTCCTCGCCGTCATCGTCACGTTCGTCGCCATCGCCGGCGTCGACGTCGCCAACGGCTACCACCGACGGGTCGGCCGGGTGAGACTGCGACGCCTGTTCGCACCACGGGTCGCCGACGTCGCGGTGACCGCCGCGCTGGTGATCTGGCACTTCCTCGGTGCGGGTACGTCCGACGACGGCTACATCCTGGCCATGGGACGCAACGCGTCGGATGCCGGATACCTCGCGAACTACTACCGGTTCTTCGGCATCCCCGAGGCGCCGTTCGACTGGTACTACAGCTTCCTGGCCCACTGGGAGTCGATCTCCACGGCGGGCGTCTGGATGCGGCTGCCCGCCCTGATCGCCGGGCTCGTCAGCTGGTTCATCCTCAGCCGCGTGCTCTTGCCGCGGCTCGGTGGCGCGGTGCGCCGATCCCAGTGGGCCATGCTCACCGCCGCCGCCGTGTTCGTCGCCTTCTGGATGCCGCTGGCCAGCGGATTGCGCAGCGAGGGCATCGTCGTGCTCGGATCGCTGCTCACCTGGTGGGGCGTCGAACAGGCGGTCGCCACGCGGCGCATGCTGCCGGCGGCAGGTGCTGCCCTCGCGGCCGGACTCACCCTCGCCGTCGCACCGCACGGCCTGATCGCGGTGGCGCTGTTGCTCGCAGGTTCGCGGCCGATGCTGCGGACCGTCCGGAAACGCCGGGGCGAGAACGGAGTCCTTCCGTTGATCGCGCCCGTCGGCGCCGCCGTCGCGTTCGTGGTGATCGTCGTCTTCCGTGATCAGACACTGGCCGGGGTGGCCGAGGCGATCCGCGTCCGGTACACGGTGGGGCCGACGCTGGACTGGTATCAGGAACTGCTGCGCTACTACTACCTGTCCCTGACCACGCAGGACGGCTCACTGGTGCGCCGGGTCCCGTTGCTGCTGTTGCTGGCCGCGGTGTTCGTCACGTTGGCGGTGATGCTGCGGCGCAAGCATATTCGCGGGGTCGACCCGGGGCCGGTGTGGCGGGTGATCGGCGCGATCCTGCTCACCGTGCTGTTGCTGTCGTTCACGCCGACGAAGTGGACGGTGCAGTTCGGCATCTATGCCGGTGTGGGCGCCGCGATGGCCGCGGTGGCGACCGTGGCCGTCGCGCAGTCGGCGCGCCGGTCCCCACGCAACCTCTGGATGTACATCGCGGTGCTGATGTTCGCGTGCGCCCTGGCGGCCGCCGGCGAGAACGCGTGGGGCTGGGCCTACGACTTCGGCATCTCGTGGTTCGACAAGGCGCCCAGCCTCGCCGGGACGCCCCTGTCGTCGATCTTCCTGGTGCTCACCGTTCTTGCGCTCGCCGTGGCCCTGTGGTTCCACCTGCGCATCGACGCCGACGCCGACAACGGGGTGGTGCGCGACGACCGGACTCCGGTGTCCCGCACCCAGACCGCGATTGCGTCGTCGCCCATGCTGGTGATCGCGTTGCTGGTGGTGGTCGTGGAGCTGGCACTGTTCGCGAAGGCTGCCGTGGCACGATCGGACACGTACACCACGTTCAGTGCGAACATGCACGCGCTCGCCGGCGACACCTGCGGCATGGCCGACGACGTCCTCGTCGAGGAAGACCCGAATCGCGGTGCACTGCAACCGATCGGCACCGACGACATCTCGCGTGCCCTCGCGGGTGAGTCCACCGGGTTCGGCCCCGATGGGGTCGCGGGTGACCTGACGCCGGACCCCACCTCGCTCGGCGCGGGCACGATCAACACCTCCGGCGACCTGTCCCGCCCGTTCGTCGTGACGGGCGGACCCCCCGGGACCACGGGTGGGCTGGGACCGGTCGGTGTCAACGGGAGCCGGGCCGCACTGCCCTTCGGTCTGCGACCCGAGGACACCCCGGTGCTGGGAACCTACGGTCACGACAACGGCACCGCCGAACTCACGTCGATGTGGTACCGGCTGCCGGACCGGTCGTCGTCGCCGCTGCTGGTGATCACCGCTGCGGGGCCGGTGTTCTCGGTCGACGAGGACGGATTGGCGAGGGCCGGCCGCTCGCTGCGGGTGCAGTTCGGGCGGACCGACGGCGATTCCGGCGAGTTCCGCGAGGTCGGTGCCCCGTACGTGCCGATCGATCCCGGACCCGAACGGCCCAACCGTCCGTGGCGCAATCTGCGGATTCCGATGTCGGCGGTACCGCAGGGCGCCACCGCGATGCGGATCGTCGCGGTGGACAACAACGTGAGTCCCGACCAGTGGCTGGCGTTCACGCCGCCCCGCGCGCCCGTCCTGCGCAGCCTGCAGGACGTGGTGGGCTCGACGACGCCGGTGCTGCTGGATCTCTCGGTCGGCAGCCAGTTCCCGTGCCAACATCCCATGAGCACCCACGCCGGCGTGAGCGAAATACCACAGTGGCGCATCGTGCCCGACCAGACGACCACCAACTCGAAGTCGAAGACCTGGCAGGCCTCGATCAACGGTGGAATCCTCACCACCGCCGAGGCGCTGACCCGCGCATCGACGATGGCGACCTACCTCGACAACGACTGGTACCGGGATTGGGGTGGTCTGCAACGGCTGTCGCCGATCGCGCCGGACGCCAGGCCCGCGCACGTGACGACCGGAACCTCGACGACGTGGGGCTGGACCCGGCCCGGAGCGATCAGGGTGGTGCCGCAGAATGACTGACCCGGACAAAGAAACGCCCACGAGGCGGGCCACACCGAGTGACCGGACGATCCGGATCGCGAAGATCGTGGCCGTGGTGGCCGGCGCGCTCGGGGTGCTGCTGGCCCTCGCGTCACCGTTTTTGCCGGTGACCTACACGAAGACCGAACTGCAATGGCCACAGGCGAACACCATCGAGAACGTCGCCGCGCCGAACGTCTCGTATGTGCCGGTGTCCATGGACGTCTCGGTACCGTGCGCCCTGGCCGCCGACCTGCCGTCCGGCGGTGGTGTGTTGTTGTCCACGGTGCCCGAGAACGGTGCCGAGGCGAGCACCGTCGGACTGTTCGTGCGGGCCACCTCGGACCGCCTGCTCGTCACCCAACGCAACGCCGTCCTGCTCAACGTCCCGCGCGCCGAGGCGCAGCAGAACCCGGACTGCCGGATCGCAATTCAGTCCGACACCACCGGAACCCGCGGAGCGGTGGACGGTTTCGTCCCGAGCGGGGGTGATCCCCAGCGGTTCTCACTCGACGACCCCAATGCGCGCCCGCAGATCATCGGCGTCTACACCGACCTGCCGTCGAGCGCGTCCACGGCGGGCCTGTCGTTCCGGTCGACCGTCGACACGCGTTTCAGTTCCAGCCCGACCCTGCTGAAGGGGGCGGCGCTCATCATCGGTGTGCTGCTGACCGTGGCGTCGATGATCGCTCTGGCCGTTCTCGACTCCCGCGACGGCCGCCGCCTCGGAGTGGGTCTGCCGGCGCGATGGTGGCGGCCGACCCCGCTCGATCTGGTGATCACCGCCGTGCTGGTCGTGTGGCTGTTCGTGGGTGGTAACACCGCCGACGACGGCTACCAGGTCACCGTCGGACGTGTCGCCCCCGACGCAGGTTATCTGGACAATTACTACCGGTACTTCGGTGCGCCCCAGGACCCGTTCGGCTGGCACTACCGTTATCTGGCCCTCTGGATGCAGGTCAGCACCGCGACCCCGTGGCTGCGCCTGCTGCCGCTGCTGTTCGCACTTGCCGGCTGGTTCCTGATCAGTCGGTTCGCCATCCCGCGTCTCGGCCAGGCGGTTCGGACCTCCCGCGCCGCGATGTGGGCGGCCGGGCTGGGTTTCCTCGCCGTCTGGTTGCCGTTCAACAACGGTCTGCGGGTGGAACCCGCACTCAGCGTGGGCATCCTGCTCACGTGGATTCTGGTGGAACGGACGGTGGCCACCGGACGGTTCTTCCCGTTGACCCTGGCGATCCTGTCGGCGACGCTGACCCTGACGATCCACCCGGCCGGCGCCATCGCGGTCCTCCCGCTCCTGGCCGCCGTGCGACCTCTGCTGCGGCGGCTGCGCAGGCGGCGTCGACGGGACGGTCTGCTGCCGTTGCTCATGCCGATACTCGCGGCCGGCCTGGCGATCCTGTTCGAGATCTTCGCCGACCAGCCGCTCGCGACCATTCTCGAAGGCATCAAGGTGCAGGGCATCGTCGGACCCACCAACAAATGGTGGACCGAGGGCATGCGCTACTACATCCTGCTCAACCCCACCCCGGACGGTTCGATCGCCCGGCGCATCGGCATCTTCGTCACCTTCCTCGCGGCCCTCATCATCGTGCTCACCCTGCTGAGCAAGCGACGCGTCCCGGGTGTCGCGTCGGCGCCGCTGTGGCGGCTGCTCACCGTCGCGGGGGGTGCGGTGGCCGTGCTGGCGTTCGTGCCGACCAAGGCCACTCACCAGCTCGGCGCATTCGCCTGTCTCACCGGCGTATTGGCCGCCGCGGCCACCGTGTTCCTGCGGCCGACCGTGATGCAGCGGCGCTGCAATCGGACCTTCGTCGCCGCTGCGGCAGCCTATGCCCTCGCGGTCGCGTTCGCCGGTCGCAACCAATGGTGGTACGTGGGCAGCTACGGAATCCCCTGGGCCGACGACACTCCGAACGTCGCCGGGATCGAGCTCTACATCCCGATCGTGCTCGTCGCCGTGGCACTGACCCTGCTGGGGGCGTGGCAGTACTACCGTGACGACCGACTCGCCGAACGCGGCGAAGCGCCGACAACGGTGCAGACCCGCAGCGTGATCCAACGGATGCCGACCTACTCGTTGGCGATCATCTCCGCCGTCGTCTTGCTGTTCACCTTTGTGTCCTTCGCGAAGGCGTATCAGACGCAACGTGATTCGTGGTCGTGGACGGGCTCGAACATCGACGCGATGCGCGGGCAGCCCTGTGCGCTGGCCGACGCGGTGATGGTGGAGGCCGACCCGAACGTGGGCGTACTCACCGCCGCCGACGTCGCCGGACAGCGCAATCCGTCGCCGGGCGCCGCCATCGCCGGCACGGGTATGACCGGTTTCGATCCGAACGGTGTCTCCACACATCTGGAGAGCGAGTCCAATCCGGACGAGCAGAACAACGAGATCGACCGAACCCAGACGGATCCGTCGACCGCGCAATCCGAACCGAGCGGCTCGGCGGGCTCGGCCGACACGGGTGGTGGCACAACCACCACGCGCGGGGTCAACGGTTCCTCGGTGCGGCTGCCGTTCGGTCTCGACCAGAACCGCGTCCCGGTGCTCGGTACTTACGGAACACCCACCGGCCGTGGCCATCTGACCTCGGACTGGTATCAGCTGCCGCCGCGGACCGATGACGCACCGCTGGTGACGATGTCGGTGGCCGGGAGCATCGAGTACATCGACGAGCTGGCCGTCACCCATCCGGGACAGAAGTTGCGACTCCAGTTCGGTCGCGTCGAACCGGATGGCCAGGTCACCACCGTGGCGTCGATGATGCCGCTCGACATCGGCAACGATCCGGAATGGCGCAACCTGAGATTCCCCCTCGACCAGGCCCCGCCCCGGGCATCGGTGGTGCGCATCGTCGCCGACGATACGTCGGGTGATCCGGCGCAGTGGCTGGCCGTGACGCCGCCGCGGGTGACACCGCTGGTGACGTTGAACTCGTTGGTGGGTAGCGATGATCCGGTGCTGCTCGACTGGGAGGTGGCCTTCGCATTCCCCTGCCAGCGGCCCGCCTCGGTGGTCGACGGGGTGTTCGAGACCCCGCAGTGGCGGATCACCCCGGACGCCGAAGGCGAGCGGGTCAATTCGCGTCGGTGGATGGCCGGCGACTACGGCGGCCCGCTCGGCATCGTGGAGAACGAACTCCGTCCGATCGTGCTGCCGTCCTACCTCCGCAACGACTGGGCGAAGGACTGGGGCAGTCTGCAACGACTCACCCCGCTCAAGCCTCAGGTCGACGCAGAGCTGGTGACCAGCGACGACGTCCACGGCGGCCTCTGGACGCCGGGCCCGATGCGGGCGATCAAGAACTGACCATCCACCGCCGGTGCACGCCGACGGCGGATGAGCCCGTCGGACATTAAGGTGTCGTCATGCCGACCTACGTGTACCGGTGCGACGAGGACTGTGCGGACTTCACCGAGCAGCACCCGATGGCCGCCATCCCGGACGACGCCACCTGCCCGGACTGCGGCCACGATGCGCGGCGCGTGATCGGCGCGCCGGCGCTGGGCGTGGGTGCGACCAGCGCGATGCACTTGCACGACGCGACCCGGGCGACCGCGGACACACCACAGGTCGTGTCGAACGTTCCAGGTAGAGCCCGGCGGGCCACGCCGGTCTCCTCGAACCCCTTGCATCGCACCCTGCCCAGACCCTGAGCAGGGCTACTGTGTCGGTGTGGCCAGGTCCTCCCGGCGCAAGCTCGCCGACTATCCGCATCCCCATGTGGCCGTCGACATCGCTGTGCTGACGGTGGAGAACGGCTCGTTGCGAGTCGTCGTCCAGCGTGATGACAGCGGGGCTCCGGCACTACCGGGCAGGTTCATCCGCGAGGGCAACACCGTGGAACAGACGGTGGACGAGGTGCTGGCACTCAAGCTTGGATTGTCGGCGGAGGTTCGGCCACAGCTGCTCGCGGTGTTCAGCAAACCCGATCGCGATCCGCGAGGGTGGACTATCTCGATAGCCCATGCGGTGGCTCAACCCGTCGAGGCGTTGGCGGACGTGCGCGGCGAACTCACCCCGGTCACCGTGGACGGGAAACTGGAGACGGGCGAGCATCTGCTCTACGACCACGACGACATGCTCACAGCCGCGGTCGACGGATTGAGGGCCCGGTACGAGGACCGGCCGGACCCGGACGGGCTGGTTCGTCCGCCGTTCACTCTGACAGACCTCCGGGAGACCCACGAGGCGGTGCTCGGACGGAAACTGATGCGCGATTCGTTCAACCGCCGCGTCGAGCCACTGCTGCTGGTGGAGACCGACGGGGACGGCTCTCCCGTCACCCGTGTCGGTGGTGGTCGTCCGGCACGGCTCTTTAGGCGTCCCGCCGACGCATCGAGTTTCGGGTGGAGGCTACCGACCGTCGGCGGCGACTGACGGAAACGACTGTGTAGGCGCAACCCTCGTGGGGATGTGCGTAGGCGACCGCCGGTCGAGGAGCGAGCGATGCGTTGCCAGTCGGTCCCTGTGGTGCGTGACCACTTCGCTCCCTGTGGATTCTCGCGAGGAACGAGGGAAGCGTGACCGCCCGGTTCCCTGTGGATCAGCGCGAGGACGCGATGCGTTAACCACCTCGCTCACTGAGCCTGAGGAGCTTCGCGAGGAACGAGCGCGTCGCCACCCGCTCCCTGAGCGCTGGGGAGCGTCGCGAGGAACGAGAGAAGTCACCACCCGCTCTGAGGAACGAGCGAAGCGTGACCACCCGCTCCCTGAGGAGCATCGCGAGGAACGAGCGAAGCGTGACCACCCGCTCCCTGAGGAGCATCGCGAGGAACGAGCGAAGCGTCACGAAGGGGAAGCCCCACCGAATGGGACCGGAGTCTGTGCTCCGGTCCCATCCGACGTTCGCGTGCAACTCATTGCCGCGCGTGCGTCGCGATCAGGCGGCGGGCGGGGTCAGCACACCGTCGATCAGGTAGACGGTCGCGTTGGCGGTCTTCACGCCACCGCAGACGACTCCGGCCTCGTTGACCTTCCAATCGTCGCCCGAGCCGGTCACGGTGACGCTCTGACCCTCGAGAGTCTTGTGCTCGCCTTCGATGGCATCAGGAGCGACCTGCCCTGAAACCACGTGGTAGGTAAGGATATCGGTGAGCATCTTGGAATCGGTCTTGAGGGTGTCCACGGTCTCGGCGGGAAGCTTCGCGAATGCGTCGTCGGTGGGCGCGAACACGGTGTACTCGCCATTGTTGAGCGTATCCACCAGATTCACATCAGGATTGAGCTGGCCCGAGATTGCTTGGGTCAACGTCTTGAGCATCGGGTTCGCCGCGGCGGCAGTGGCCACCGGCGCAGTCGCCATGCCGTCGACCGATGCGGGTCCGGTCGGATTCGCCTCCGCGTAGGCCGCACATCCTGGTCCGACCAGACCGGACGCAGTGGCAGAACCGCTTTCGGAGGCCATACTGCTCATCGGCGCCATACTCGTGGCCGATGAGGTCGAGTCGGAGCTGTCATCCGAGGAGCAGCCGGCCACGAGCCCGACAGTCAGGGCGACACCTGACGCCACGGTCAAGACACGATGAATTCGCTTGAGAGCCATGATCGATCCAATCTGTGGTTGACACCCACCGCGTGGCGGGTCACTGAGGCATTCGGTGTGCGGGTGGCCCCGGATTGGTCCCGATTGTCCGAGTCCTCTGACCTGTGGTTTCGTCGGGTGCCGAAACTTCGACCAATCCGCAGGCTTCCACGCACCGAACCCTTGTCGAGATCACCGATGTCAACCCCGGCCGGTGTGGGAGGAGACCGACCATGCGTGCACTCGAGACGAACCTGCGCGCACTGGCATCCGGCCTGGTCGCCGTGTTGGCCGGGATGGCCGTCGGTGAGCTTGTCGCACTGCCGATCTCGCCCTTCGCGTCGCCGTATCAAGCAGTCGCGGCATTTCTCGTCGACCACGCGCCCGCGTGGGCACGGGAGTGGGCCATCGACACGTTCGGCACTGCTGACAAGACTGCCCTGATGGCCGGCGTGGGCGCGGTCCTGCTGGTGCTGGCCGCCCTCGCCGGCATTGTCCAGACCCGGCGACCACCGTGGGGCGTCGCGTTCGTCGTACTCTTCGCGGGCGTCGGCATTCTCGCCGAGCTCACCCGGCCCACCGCAGAGCCCTCATTCGTACTGCCCCCGCTGCTGGCCGGTGTCGTTGCGGGCGCCGTCCTGATCGTGCTGTGCCGAAACGCGAGGCCGCAGACCGCAGGTGCGGCCACCGGATGGAACCGGCGACAGTTCATCGCGGCCACCGGACTACTCGCAGCCGCCTCGGCGGCCTCCGGGCTGATCGCTCGACGACTGTCGCGCTCGGGCGATGTTCTCGCCGAGCGACGTGACGTGGTGCTTCCCACGCCGGCGTCGGCAGCGTCACCGATCCCGGCCGGCGCCGACATCAACATCGACGGGGCCACATCCTTCGTCACCGACACCGCGACGTTCTATCGCATCGACACCGCGTTGCAGGTTCCGCGGCTGAGCAGCCGGGACTGGCGACTGCGCATCCACGGGATGGTCGACCGGGAGATCACGCTGAGCTGGGACGACCTGCAGGATATGGCGGCCATCGAACGCATCATCACGCTGACCTGCGTGTCCAACGAGGTCGGGGGTGACCTCGCCGGAAACGCTCGCTGGATCGGCTTCCCGATGGCCGACATCCTGGCCCGCGTCGGTGTGCACAACGACGCGGACATGCTGTTGTCCACGAGTGTTGACGGCTGGACGTCGGGCACGCCGCTCGCCGCGATCACCGACGGACGCGACGCAATGCTCGCCGTCGGGATGAATGGTGAGCCGTTGCCGCTCGAGCACGGTTACCCGGTCCGTCAGGTCATCCCGGGGCTCTACGGGTTCGTGTCCGCTTGCAAGTGGGTGACCGACTGGGAGATAACGCGATTCGACCGCGCTCAGGCGTACTGGACGCAGCGTGGCTGGGGTGTTCGCGCGCCCATCAAGACGGCGTCGCGCATCGATCGCCCCGCCCCACTCTCGCGGCAGGCGCCGGGTCGTGTGGTGGTCGCCGGCACGGCGTGGGCCCAGCACCGCGGTATCAGCAAGGTCGAGGTACGCGTTGACGACGGGCCTTGGCAGCAAGCGCAACTCGCGCCGCAGTACTCGATCGACACCTGGCGACAATGGATCTGGAACTGGGATGCGACACCGGGACAGCACACGCTGTACTGCCGTGCCACCGACGCGGCAGGTCGCCCCCAGCCCGAGGTGCGGGTGGCGCCGATCCCCGACGGCGCGACCGGATGGCACAGCCGGGTGATCAGGATCGATGCCGAGTAAGGCGTGTCCAACCACCCCGGGCTCGGGGGGCCTGCGAGCTTGCCGGCGCGACCACCTGTTCCCCCGGGGAGCCTGCGAGCTTGCCGGCGCGACCACCTGTTCCCCCGGCGAGCCGCCGAGCTTGCCGGCACCATCCGCTCCCTGAGGAGCCTGCGAGCTTGCCGGCGCGACCACCTGTTCCCCCGGTGAGCCGCCGAGCTTGCGAGCGCCACCATCCGCTCCCTGAGGAGCCTCCGAGCTTGCGAGGGCCACCATCCGCTCCCTGAGGAGCCTCCGAGCTTGCGAGGATGCGTCACGAAGGGCGGCCCTTCGTGACGCTCGCAAGCTCGCTCCTCAGGGACCGGGGGCGCTCGCAAGCTCGCTCCTCAGGGACCGGGGGCTCTCGCAAGCTCGCTCCTCAGGGACCGGGGGGCTCTCGCAAGCTCGCTCCTCAGGGCCGGGAGCTCTCGCACGATCGCTCCTCAGGGACCGGGGGAGCCGGGGCGGGGTTGCGCGAGAAGCGTTGCGGGCCTCGTTGAGTCGAGCTCCTCGCTCAGGCGGATCGGCCCGGTGGCAATGCCTGTCGCGGTGTGAGATTCGCCAGCAGCCATCGATAGATCTCCTCGTTGTTCAACAACGTGAAGTGATGAGCCCCGCCGAGGTCGAGGCCATCGGAGAACCGTAGCCCGAGACGGGTGCGAGTCGGTGCGCCCTGCCCACTCGGTGTCAGGACGAGGCCGTCGCCGATCAGCCGGCCGATCGGATTGTTCGGATTGCGGGTGAGGGTCGCCGTGACGAACAGGTGGCGGGCAGTGGGGAGCAGGGGAACGTCGGCGCCGGGCGGTTGTGGCCACGCGTCGGGTTCCCGGTCGGCCCAGTCCTCCGGCGTGAGATTGCCGTGGAAGAGATCGCGCACCCCCGCGCTACGCCGGCGGAGCAGATTGCTGATCGGACGGGTCGCCGACGATGACCGCAGCACCGACGACAGGGCGTGCACCCCGCGCTCGAGGGGCGCCCCGAGGTGCGGTGTACCGAGGTAGGCGGTC
Organism: Gordonia sp. LMA484; assembly: GCF_058129505.1. NCBI lineage: Bacteria > Bacillati > Actinomycetota > Actinomycetes > Mycobacteriales > Gordoniaceae > Gordonia > Gordonia sp. LMA484. The sequence goes on along the minus strand of NZ_CM176700.1, from coordinate 5,365,885 downwards.
TCGGTCACGAGCGCGGGCCAGTAGTCGCCGTGCTGGGTGGCGAAGTGGCAGCCGCTGCGGATGACGAGACCGCCCATGGAATGACCGACCAAGGTCATGCGGGTGACCGGGGTCGGCCAGAGCAGCACCAGATCGGTCAGCAGGTCGGCGAGATCGCGACCGTTGTCGCTGATGTGGCGGCCGGTGTTGTAGCGGATCTGCACCTCGGTGGCGGCGATGTCGGTGGACAGCCGGTCCCCATACGTCGGTCTGCCGCCGATCGCCCATGCGCGCTCGGACTCCATCAGCCCGTGCAGAAAGACGACGAGATGACCGGTCGCGGCGGGAAAGGCACGCTCCAGAGATCGGGTACCGATCGAGATGGGTGCACCGTTCACCCGGATCGACATGTCGGTGGCGAGTGGCGATCGGTCGGCGGCGAGTTCGTCGCCGATCAATCCGTTGAGAATCCCGAGCAGCGCGGCACCACGGGGTGTCTGTGAGAGTGCGCGGTCCGACGGCGGCAAGCGGTCCGCGATCGATTCCGCGGTGTCCAGCAGGGCTCCGAGAGATTGGTAGGTGCCCTCGCTCACGGCGTCGTGCACCATGCGCGGTGACTCGATCGTCGGGCCGAGAATCGGCCGCAATGCCCCGAAGATGCCGGTGGAGACGGAGCGGTGCATGCTGCTCAGGCCATGGATCGCGTCCCGCAGCTCGGCGAGGGCGAGATGCGTCAGAGCGCCGAGTTCGTCGGCGTCGGCTGATGCTGCCACGGTTTTGAGTGTACGCATGTACACCCACCGTGTCCCGTCAACGGGGAGCGAGAGTAAGTGCGGCCCGCAGTTGACCGAACCGGAACAGGGCCGACGCATCGATCGACTCCTGATACCGAACGACGACCTCTGCGGCGAAATCGTCCACCCGCTCGCCGGGGATGCGCGCCGTCCACGCCGTCGCCCCGACGGCGAACCACTGCGTGAAGTCTTCGGTTGAGTCGAACTGCCACTGCAGGTCATCGATGCGGATGTCCGTCACGGTGAATCCCGCCTGTTCGGCGGATGCGCGGAACCGATCCGGGTCGACGTGGATGTACGGCGGGTCGAAATCCCTGAAGCACGCCCGCCACGCCGGGCTCGCCGCGACCTCCATCGCGAGGTCCTCGATGCTCGGTCGGTCGGTCGCGCACACCACCTGGATCACCGCGCGGCCACCGTCGTCGAGACTGTGGGCAATCTGTGCCAGCGCTGCGGTCTGATCGATCACCCAATGCAGGGCATTGAAGGACACCGCGATGTCGAAATCGCGATCGAACGGGAGCGACAGTGCGTCATCGACGTGGAACTGCACACGCAACATGTCCGAGGGCACGCGGGCGAGCGCCGCATCGATCATCCGCCGCGACGCGTCGACCCCGACCACCGTGCCGCGCGGCAGTCGCTCGGCCAGCAGCACGGTGATGAAACCATCGCCACATCCGACGTCGAGCAGACGCTCGTCACCGGCGAGGTCGATGTCTCGGATCGACGCCTCGGCGACCATGCGCTGCAACCCGCTGACGTCGGCGTATCGTTCACCATCCCAGTCGACCATCGCAGACCTCCGTGGGCTGACGATACGCCGATCGGGCGGACCTCAGGTGCGAACGTCGGGCGGGCCCTTCGTGACGCATCGCTCGTTCCCTTCGTGACGCTCGCAGGCTCGCTCCTCAGGGCGGCGCCTCGCGAGGCTCCTCAGGGGCCGGGTGGGGACGTTTTGTTCGTTTCTGGTGAGGCTGCTTGGGGGCGATCGTTGGGCGGGCCCTTCGTGACGCATCGCTCGTTCCCTTCGTGACGCTCGCAGGCTCGCTCCTCAGGGCGGCGCCTCGCGAGGCTCCTCAGGGGCCGGGTGGGGACGCTTCGCTCGTTCCCTTCGTGACGCTCGCAGGCTCGCTCCTCAGGGCGGCGCCTCGCGAGGCTCCTCAGGGACCGGGTGGGGACGTTCTGTTCGTTCCTCGCGAGGTTCCTCGGAGACCGGGTGGGGTGGGGACGGCCTGGGTCTCCATCTACTGGTCGGGTCAGGACGCAGTCACGGCGGCCGGCGCCCGGCCGAACACCATCGAATCCTCGATGTTGTCGGTGTAGTGGTCGATGGCGTCGCGGTAGTAGTTGTGGCGGACCTTCCACTTGCCGTGCGTCCCGGACTTCGGCAGGGCCTCGGGGCTGCGTTCCACATACCCGGCCTTCAGATCCCACACCGGCTGCGCCGCCATCGACACCTCGCCCAGATGCGGGTAGGCGTGTGTATAGCCGTGTGAGCGCATGTATTTGACCAGCTTCGCGACGGCGCGGGCAGTCATGTCGGCGCGTAGCGTCCACGACGCGTTGGTGTAGCCGACCGACCAGGCCAGGTTCGGGACATCTTCGAGCAGATGGTTCTTGAAGACGAACCGATCATGCGGCTTGACCTCGGCATCGTCGACGCGGATGGTGATGCCGCCGAAGGCCAGGAGCTGCAGTCCGGTCGCGGTGACGATCACGTCGGCGTCGAGATGCCGGCCGGATTTCACCGCGACACCGGTGGCGTCGATGTGATCGATGTGGTCGGTCACCATCTCGACCGACCCGTCGGTGATCGCCTGGAACAGGTCGGCGTCGGGGACCATGCACATCCGCTGATCCCATGGGTTGTAGTGCGGATTGAAGTGCACATCGATCGGGTAGTCGTCGGGCAGCTCTTTGCGCACCCCGGCGGTCACGAACTTCCGTCCCATCGTCGGGAACCGGTGCACCGCATGGACCAGAGCGGCTGTCTGGGCTGCGTACCGCGTCCGGATGACCTGATGAGCGGCCTTGGCGGGCAGCACCTTCCGGATCAGTGGGTTGAGTCGCTGCTTCTGTTTCATCGAGACGATGTAGGACGGCGACCGCTGCAGCATCGTGACGTGGGCGGCCCGTTCGGTTAGCGACGGGATGAGACTGACCGCGGTCGCGCCGCTGCCGATGACCACGATGCGTTTGCCGGTGAAGTCGAGATCTTCCGGCCATTTCTGGGGATGCACGACGGTGCCGGTGAAGTCGTCGATGCCGGCGAAGTGCGGCGTGTACGGCTCGTCGTAGTCGTAGTACCCGGTGGCGAAATAGACGAACCGGCCCCGGTAGGTCTGCTCGGTCCCGTCGGCGGTCGCGGTGACCGTCCAGCTGTCGGTCCCCGAGTCCCAGTCCGCGCTTCGCACGTGATGTCCGAACCGGATGTGTTCGTCGATGCCGTACTTCTCGGCGGTCTCGGCCAGATAGTTCCGGATGTCCCCTCCCTGGGCCAGGGCCTCCGGCCGATGCCACGGCTCGAACGGGAAACTGAGGGTGAAGATGTCACTGTCGGACCGGATGCCGGGATAGCGGAACAGGTCCCAGGTCCCGCCGATCCGCTCCCGGCGTTCCAGTATCACGTACCGCAGAGACGGATTCTCCTGGCGCAGTCGGTAAGCGGCGTCGATGCCGGACAGCCCTGCGCCGAGGATGATGACGTCGTGGAACGCCTCTGAGCCGTCCGCGTCCGCGGCGCTGCCGTGAGCTGTGCCTGCCGTGTTCTCATCCATCGGAACCTCCTCGTCGAGACCTCTCGATCACCCACGTGCGCAACGATCCTCGTGATCGCCGATCTCTGTTGCACGCGGTGAACCGCTGCCGTCACCGTAGTTCGTCGAACCCCACCTGTACGGGGAATCGGCGCACGCCCGGTGCGCACCCGGGCGTGCGCCGATCCCCGCTGTCCTGCGGCGCTGTCATGCGGCCCCGACCGCCGCAAGACAGCGACAGCACCATCGGTGCCGGCAAAAGTGCGACATCGATGTTGCATGTACGCTATGCCTGTGACGCTCGCCACGCAAGCACGCGCAGACGTGGAACGGAATCGCACCGCGATCATCGAGGGTGCGATCACGCTCCTCGGGCAGTCGCCCAACGCGTCGATGCAGCAGATCGCCGAGGCGGCCGGGGTCAATCGGGCCACTCTGTACCGGCATTTCACGAATCGTGAGCAACTGTTGACCGCCCTGCACGCCGAAGCGTTGGCGGACTCGGCCGCGTTGGCCCTCCGGCTGCCGACCGAGGGGCCGGTGGTGCCGGCGCTGAGGTCCTACCTCGACGACGCCATCACCATCGGGGAGCGCTATCGGTTCATCCTGATGTATCGACGCACCGACCCGACCCTGTTCGAACTCGAGGCCAGGGCCTCGGCCCCGGTCGTCCGGGCGATCCGTCGGGGACAGGCGCAGGGGGAGATCGACGACCGCCTCGACCCCGTGTTCGCGGCCGCGCAGGTCACGATGCTGGTCATCGGCGTCGTGGGCCTGGTCGAACGCGGTGCCACCACGCTCGACGACGCGCGGTCGCAGGCGCAGATCACCTTTCAGAACATCGTCACGGCGGTCGACAGCATTCGGGCGTGACCGGACCGACATCATGCAACACTTGTTGTCAGATCGCACCGCGATCACCCGCACCGCGACACCCACAGCCCAGGGAAGATCTCATGCGTGAAGAGAAAGTCACCTACTGCCGGATCTGCGAGCCGCTCTGCGGGATGATCGCGACCGTCGAGGACGACCGGCTCGTCGGACTCCGCCCGGACAAGCAGCATCCGTTGTCGCAGGGCTTCGCCTGCCCCAAGGGCATCGCGTTCACCGAGATCGTGAACGATCCCGATCGTGTGCTGCGCCCGCTGCGCAAGCGAGGAGACGGCGAGTTCGACGAGGTGTCGTGGGAGGAGGCTCTCAGCGACATCGGCGAGCGACTGGTCGACGTGCATCGACGTCACGGCAGTTCGGGCATCGGCTGGTATATCGGCAACCCCGCCACCTTCTCGACCGGGCACACCCTCTGGGCAGGCGTGTTCATGAGCCTTCTCGGCACGCCGCACGTGTACTCGGCCGGGTCGCAGGACGTCAACAACCGCTTCGTGGCCAGTCATTTCCTCTACGGCAATCCGGTCGCGGCGCCGATCCCGGACATCAACCGCGTGCAGCTGCTGGTCATCATCGGCGCCAATCCGGTTGTCTCCCATGGCAGCGTGATGAGCTCACCGCGGATTCGGGAGGGACTGAACGAGATCACCGCCCGTGGCGGTCGTGTCCTCGTGGTCGATCCGCGTCGCACCGAGACCGCGCGCGAGCACGAATGGCTGCCGATCGTCCCGGACACCGACGCGTTCTTTCTGCTGTCGCTGCTGCATGTGATGTTCGACGAAGGGCTCGTCGATGTGGACCGGCTCAATCGCCGGGCCCGCGGCGTGGACAGCCTGGCGCGCATCGTCGCCGGGTATGCACCGGAGTCGACGGCAGAGATCACCGATGTACCGGCCGACGTCGCCCGCGACCTGGCCCGCTCGCTGGTCCACACCGAACGGGCCGCCGTGTATGGCCGCGTCGGTACCTCGCTCGGGCGGACGGGGACACTCACCACCGCGCTGCTGGACATGGTCAACCTGGTCGCCGGCAACCTCGACGTCGTCGGCGGATCGATGTTCGGCGATCTGGGCATCCCGGGTCAACGCCTCGGCGTCGCCGCGCTGCAGCGGGTGTCGCGATTCGCGTGGGGTGCCCGGCGGAGTCGCATCGGCAACCTCCCCCAGGTGCTGGGTACCGCGCCGGCGTCGGTGATGGCGAAGGAGATCACCACTGCTGGTCGCGGACAACTCCGCGCGTTGTTCGTCGGTGCCGGCAACCCCGTGCTGTCGGTACCCAACGGTCCGGAGCTCAGCGCTGCACTCGACGACCTCGATCTCCTGGTCTCCCTGGACATCTATCGCAATGAGACCAACGCCCACGCCGACTACATCCTCCCGGCCACCACCATGTACGAACGCGGCGACTTCCTGCTGCCGTTCCAGGCACTGTTCACCACACCGTTCAAACAGGCGACCGATCCGGTGATCACACCACGCGGCGAGGCCCGCGAGGAATGGACGGTCGTCAACGAACTGATCGCGGCCCTGTCGCGACGTTCTGTGCTGGTGGGTGGTCTGCACCTGATGAACCGCGTGTCCGCCGGTCTCGGCAGGCTGTGGAACCCGCAGCGGCTGTCGGACCTGGTGATCCGGATGGGCGCCGGAGGCGACCGATTCGGTCTGCGTCGCGGCGGTCTCACCTATCGACGCCTCGTGAACGACCAGCCGCACGGCGTCGTCGTCGCGGACGGGCTGGAACCTGGCCGCCTGCGCAACACGGTCACCTATCGCGACCGCCGGGTTCACCTCGACGAGCCCGAGCTGCTCGCCGAGATCGACCGACTCGCGACTCCCGGTGATGCGCGACTACCGTTGCGACTCATCGGCATGCGGGAGATCCGCTCGGAGAACAGCTGGCAGCACAACGCGCCGATGCTGCTGCGCGGGGGTCGGCTGCACGCGGCGCGCATGCACCCCGACGACGCGCGCGACCGAGGCATCGGCGAGGGCGACCTGGTGGCCGTGCGGTCCGCGCACGGCGCGATCGAGCTGCCCGTCTCCCTCACCGACGACATCAAGCGCGGCGTCGTCGCCATCCCGCATGGCTGGGGACACAACGGAACCGGCGGCTGGACCCGCGCCAACGCCGCCGCGGCCAACGAGCTGGGCAGCGGCGGCGTCAACGTCAACGAGCTGATCTCATCGAATCCGGCGGACCTGGAACGCCTGGCCGGGATGGCCAACATGACCGGGGTGCCGATCGAGGTGTCGGCGCTCGACCCGGTCGACGTCGCCCCGCGCGGCCACGCGGAGGTCTCGACGAGCTGAGCGCGTCCGACAGCGTTCCGTCAGTTCCACTCGGCCGGGTCGGGGCCGTCGTAGATCGCCGCCATGGTGGTCTGTCCGTCCAGCGCCTCACGGATGATGTCGGCGTGACCGGAATGATGGGCGGTCTCACGAAGCTTGTGCAACAACATCTTCCGGATCGACCACCACTCCCGCTCCGGCTGCCAGGGCGCGGTCATCTGAGGGATCAGTTCGTCGAGGCTGCCGACGTTCGCGACGTACTCGTCGAGCGCCGCCGCCGCCCGGTCGTACTCGGCCAGCCAGTCCGCCACGGTCTCGTCGTCGGTCAGATCGTAGGCGTGCGCCGCCTGGGCCATGTCGAACTCGGCCGTCTCGTCTCGCTCGATGAGTTCGCTGAGCGTGCCCTGTTCACCGACGGCGAGATGCTTGAGGAGTCCCCCGAGGGTCAGTTCACTCACCGTCGTGCGCTGCCGCGCCTGCTCTTCGGTGATTCCTTGCAGCGTCACCTTGAACAGCGCTCGCTGATCGGCGAGCAGGATGAGCAGGTCCTCCTTCTCTCCACTGACGGTGAAGGGCAGTGCGACGGGGGTGTAGGTGCCGGCCATGATCGTCCCTCTCGTTGTTCGTGCTGGTGATGACGACGCTATTGCCAATTGCGGACAGCTTCGGTCCGCTTTCTCAACGTTCTCTGTTCTTCCTTCGCACCACCCACGCGGCGACCTCGGTGCGGTTGGAGAACCCGAGTTTGGTGAGCATGCTGCGCACGTGGGCTTCGACGGTCCGCTCCGACAGGAACAGCCGGTCGGCGATGTCGCGGTTCGACAACCCGTCGGCGACGAGGGCGGCAACCTCGTTCTCTCGCTTGGACAACGGGTTCGGCGATGATCCGTTGCTCGAAGGGCCTGCACCCAGCGTGCACAGCAGATCCGTCGCGGCACGCAGATGCCCGGGGAGGTCGAGCCGCCGGCATTCATCCGCGGCGCTGCGTGCGAGCTCGACCGCCTGGTCGAGGTCACCGCGGTTGCCACCCTCGGCCAGCGCGGTTGCCAGACCCAGTCGACTCAACGCGACGTAGGGGCGTGACCCGATTCGCGTGTTCATGGTGATCGCCTGCCGATACAGCGCGATGGCCTCGTCGCGTCGGCCGGCGACCCGGGCCAGATCCGCGAGCACCCGGGCAAACGCCCCGGGACTGGCCACACCCCCGCCCGGACCGTAATTGTCGCGCAGGTATGCGAGATGGTCGAACACCTTGGCGGCGGTCACGGCGTCGTCCAACAACACAGCACCGTAACCGATCTGAACCAGCAGCGGCACCCAGCGAGGTCCACGGGCGTCGGTGTCCGGGACGTGGCGGAACTCCTCGAACGCGGCAGTGGCCTCGTCGTGTTCACCGGCGATCGCCAGCATCACGGGCAGGAACACCCGCGCGAGCTGGATCTGTTGGGCTGCGTGGATCATCCGGCGGGTGGTCGCGAGATCGTCGACCTGCCCGCGGAGGATGTACACCTGCGAGGTGAACGCGTCGGAGATCCCCCGTAGCGACGAGTCGTCCATCACGACGCCGAGCGCCGCCGACGCCTCGTTGTGTACGAGCGCCGTGGCGATGTCCCCGCGGAGGAGATCCAGCACGGCCCTGACCCTAAGCGCATGCCACTGGGCCAGCCGGAGGTGGTGTCGTGCTGCGGTCCGATCCAGCTCGGCCAGCGAGCGTTCGACCAACCCGATGTTCCCCGTGCCGAAACCGGCGTCGGCCATCCAGACGTGCCCCCACATGGTCGCCAGTGGCTGGGTGGATCGGTCGGCGAGGCCGATTGCCCTGCGTGCGAGTTCTTCTCGCTCACGTTCACGCCCGCATGACGCCAATGCCAGGTGCCGGGCCGCGATGGCGTCCAGCAGTGCATCGGGATCGGCGCTATGCTCAGCGATCTCCAGTGCCGATTCGGACAACCGTGCCTGTGTCTGGTTGTCCTCACGTTCGGCCGCAGCCATGGCGCGCTGAGCCAACAGTCGGGCTCGCCGGGCGGTGTCGGCGTCGGGCACGATGTCCAGGGCCCGGCGGCACAGATCGTCGACCACACTCATGACCTCGGCGGAACCGATTCCGCTGACGACCAGGGCCGACTCCGCCAACGTGCTGTGATCGCCGGCGATCTCTGCGAGATCTGCTGCGCCGCAGCTGTAGTCGAGGCTGATTGCGATGCGACCGGCGGCGAACTCGGCTCGCGCGGTGTCGAGCATCAGGCGTCGTCGGCGGCCATCGCGGTCGTCAGGTGTGACGTCCAGTGCAATGGAGCGGAAATCCGCGGCTTCGTCGTAGGCGTGTGACTTCCATGCGGTGTCGGCGGCACGTTCGGCCCACCGGGCGCAGTCGCCGGCGTGCGTGGGGATTCCGGCGCGCTGCCAGTGCGTGGCGATTAACCCGGCTATCTCGTCGGTGTCATCGCGCTCGGCGAGCGCGCGTGCGGCAGCCGCGTGGAGCGTCCGACGTTCCATCTCACCGATGTCGCCGTGGATCGCGTCGCGCACGAGTGCATGCGTGAACGCGAGATGGCCGGGGGTGGAGAGGATTATCCCGGCAGCAGCGGCTTCGTCGATCGCGGTGGCGCACGCGTGCGCAGGGCGATCCAGCATCCGAGTGATCACGGTCGGGTCGAGGTGCTCGCCGAGTACTGCTGCGGCGGAGAGCACTTCACGTGTCGACGGTTCGAGCGGGCGCAGGATTCCGCGCGTCAGCTGCCTGACCTGGGACCGGGACGAGAAGTCCGGCAACGACGATGTACCGCCGGTCCGGATCGACTCGATGATCAGGCGCACGAGCAGGGGGTTGCCATCGGTCCCGTCGTGGACATGGGCGACGAGTCGGTCGGAGATGTCGGCGGATCCGATCGCCTCGCTCAGCCATCGACGCACCTCGGCCCGAGCGAGCCCGGCCAGCGGAATCGACAGCGCGCTCGGCGCCCGTTGCAGCTCCGACAGCACCTCGGCCGCTCGATCCCCGGCGGCTCCGGCGGGATCCCGGACAGTTACGAGCACGAGTAGTCGGGTGCCCGTCAGATCGGCGACGAGATGGCGCAACAGCAGCAGCGAGGTGCGGTCTGCCCAGTGCAGATCCTCCAGGACGATGACCAGCCCGCGGGGTGCTGCCTCGACGCGCACCACATCAGCGGCCGTCTCGAGGAACTCGAACCGAGAAGCGCCGGTCGACGCCCGATCGGTCTGCCCGTCCAGAACGGCACGCAACCCGTCGACGTCGCGGGCCACCCGCCGCCAGGGCCACAGCGCCGGCATCCCGTCGTCGTCGACCGCGCGTCCCCGGGCGATCGGGATCGCGAGGTCGGACACGATGTCGGTGACCACATCGGTCAGCCGGGTCTTCCCGATCCCGGCGGGTCCGGAGATCACCGCGATGCGCCCGCGCCCCTGTCCGGCGGCGAGGACGGCACCACGCAGCTGCGCCACCTCGTGCGCACGACCGACGAACGGTGCCTCCACGTAGCGAGTATGGACCGCCGAATGCGTACTCGACTACGTGCTGGCACTGATTCGTCGCGGCCCCGTTCGGACACAGACTTGACGCGCACCATCACCTGACCCCGCCGGAGCGGTGCGCCGGACCACCGAGGAGCGACATCATGTACATCCAACTGACCTACTTCGACGGCCCGCGTACACCCGAACAGGTCGCCGCTTCAGAGTTCGCCGAGCAGCATCGGATCGCGCCTGCGGCGATGGCGGTACCGGGCGTGCGCTCGGCCTACGTGTGCCGCGGCGCCGACGGCACCGAGGTCGTGGTCTCGATGGCCGACAGCGAGGAGGCGCTGCTCGAGGCCACCAAGGCGATCATGGCGACCGACCCGCTGCCGGACGAGGACCCCGCGCTGTTGAAGGGACCCGATCGCGTCGAGATCCTGCCCGTCTCCGCCGTGTACGAAGCGGCTGCCGCGCCGGCGACGACGTAGCCATGCATTGGCAACGAGGTGGCCGCGCGTCGGCGCCTCGCGACAGGGTTGGCCGCGCTTCTTCCCGATCCCTGAGGAGGCCCGGAGCGCTAGCGAAGGGCCGTCACGAAGGGCTTCGTGACGGCGCAGGGCTCTTACCCTCCTCCCGATCCCTGAGGAGGCCCGGAGCGCTAGCGAAGGGCCGTCACGAAGGGTCGGCCCTTCGTGACGCATCGCTCGTGCCCTTCGTGACGCTCGCAGGCTCGCTCCTCAGGGCGACGCCTCGCGAGGCTCCTCAGGGAGCGGGAGGTGACGCATCGCTCGTTCCGTTCGTGACGCTCGCAGGCTCGCTCCTCAGGGCGGCGCCTCAAGGACCGGTGTGGTGGTGGCATTGGTATTGCGCGACTCGCTCCCCAAGGACCCGGTTGTGACGCTCGAGCCCGTCACCTCCTGCCCGAGCGGCGAGGGGCGTCAGTCCTGTTTGCGCAGGATGAACCGCTGGATCTTGCCGCTCGGGGTCTTGGGCAGTGCGTCGACGAAGTGCACAGTTCGCGGATAGGCGTGGGCGGCAAAGCCGGTCTTGACCAGCTGCTGAAGCTCACGCTCGAGGTCGTCGGTGCCGTCGACGCCGTCGGCGAGCACCACGAACGCCTCGAGCACCTCGCCGCGCAGCTGGTCGGGCCGGCCGACAACCGCCACATCGACCACGGACGGATGGGTGATCAGTACGCTCTCCACGTCGAACGGCCCGATGCGATAGCCGGCCATGATGATCACGTCGTCGTCGCGGGCCGAGAAGTAGAAGCGGCCGTCGGAGTCCATGCGCCCGGTGTCGCCGGTCAGGTACCAGGCACGATCCTCGGTGAACCGCGCCGCGGTCTTGTCCGGGGCGTCGAGGTAGCCGTCGAAGAACATCAGCGGGCTCTTCGCGACGTCGATGGCGATCTGACCGTCGACGATCCCGGTCGCGAAACCGGGCATCGGCTTGCCCATCGATCCGGGGACCAGGGGCTCGGCCACATCGGGATGCCAGTGGTTGTTGATGAACATGCCGTGCTCGGTCTGGCCGTAGTGGTCGCGGACCTCGGTGCCGAGAGTGGCGCGCGCCCACTCGATGACATCGGGTGTGAGCGGCTCGCCCGCCGACGACGCCCGGCGCAGAGACAGTCCGGTGAACGACGGGTCCTTGGACAACGACCGGTAGACCGTCGGTGCGGCGGCGAAGTTCGTGACCCCGAGCTCGCGCATGATCCGCGCGGTCAGCTCGGGCGAGAAACCGGAGTGCAGCAACAGGTTTCGACGTCCGATCGCCAGCGGGCCGAGGATGCCGTAGTACAGGCCGTACGCCCAGCCCGGATCGGCCGCATTCCAGAAGACGTCGTCGGCGGAGACGTCGAGGCCGTAATGCATGTAGCAGTGGAAGGCGGCCAGTGCCCGCACCGGCACCGGCACGCCTTTCGGGGCGCCGGTGGTCCCACTCGTGAACAGCAGGATGAGCGCGCCGTCGCCCCCGACGCTCGACGACTCGACGAGGGGCTCGTGGTCGGCGACCAGCGCATCGAACTGCTCACCGGCCACGACGGTCGTGATGTCGTCGATGCCCTCCAGTTTGGCGGCCTGACTCGGCTCGGTGATCACCACCCGCGCCTTCCCGGCGGTCACGCGCATCTCGATGGCGGGTGTCGCGAACGCGGTGAACAACGGGATGTACACCGCACCGAGTCGCGCGATCGCGAGCAGCGACACGACCAGTTCGGCGCGCTTGCCCATCAGCACGCCGACCGTGTCGCCGCTACCGACACCCATCTCGGCCAACGCGGACGCGAACCGCTTCGAGGCGTCGGCCAACTCCCCGTAGGTCAGGTCGACGGTCACCAGATCGTCGCCGTCGACGTCGATCGTGGTGAAGGCGACCGCAGCCGGATCGTGCCGGTCCACCAAGAGCTTGGCGGCGTTCGCCTGGTCGTCGCCGTAGATCGCGAGCCACTCGGCGAGCGTCTCGGTGACGGGGGTGTCGTCGGCGGGGGTGTGGTCGGCGGGGGTGTGGTCGGCGGGGGTGTGGTCGGCAGGGGTGGGAGCGGTCTGCGTCATCGTGAGGGACCTTCAGTGCTGTCGGCGGAACGCGCGGCCCGGGCCGGACCACGCCGAGGCGGTAATGTGGGTCACATTCTGCGCGTCCTGACGACGCGGGTACACCCCCCGAAGAGGGGGACAGCGTGAATCATCCGGAGGTGACATGAGCGAGGCGTCGTTGGTGATAGACGCGCTGCACCGGGTGCGCCGGGCCAGCGGTGTCTCGCTCGCGTTCGCCGGCATGGTGTCCGGAGAGTCGAATCGACAAGGTCAGTCCGTGCGCCTCGAACATTTCGTCGGCCCCACCCGGGGAGCGCTCGCCGGGGTGTCCGTCGACATCGGGCACGGACTCGGTGGCAAGGTCATCAGCGTCCAGCGACCCGTGGCGGTCGACGACTATCTCCGCACCCCGAGGATCACCCACCGATACAACACGATCATCGCGACCGAGGGTCTCCGGGCGATGGCCGCGGTCCCCGTGATCGTCGACCGGCAGCCGGTGGCGGTGCTCTACGGCGCCCTGCACAGCACCGACCCGATCGGCAACCGCACCTTCGACGTCCTGGCCGCCGAGGCACGTGCGCTCGAACAGCAGATCGTCGTGAGCCGGGTCGCCACGGATTCGGTGTCGGACCCGGCGGATGTCGCGGAACTTCGTGATCGACTCACCGAGGCCTACGGACGGCTGCGAACGCTGGGCCGCAGCCTCGACGATCAGTTGGTGGCCGAGGAGATCGCCCGCATCACCGACGCGCTCCTCGACAGCGCCACCGAAGCCGACCCGACCGTCACCCTCACACGACGTGAGTCCGACGTCCTCGCGCTGGCCGCGCTCGGCCACAGCAATAGGCGCATCGCGGAGGAACTCGGCATCGGGGTGCAGACGGCCAAGGGCTACATGAAGGACGCCATGGGAAAGCTCGGCGCCGCCACCCGGCTCGAGGCGGTCATCGCTGCGCGGCGGGCAGGACTGCTGCCGCGCTGACCGGACGTGGCCCGGTGCGCGGCAGAGCGTCGCTCAGTGGTTGCGCAGGGTCTCGATCAGCTCGTCCTTACGCATGTCGGAGTAGCCGGTGATGTCGAGTTCCTTTGCACGGTCACGCAATTCGTCGACGGTCCAGTCCTCATACGATGGCGAGTGACCGCCCTTCGCGCCGACGGAGGATCGGGATTCGTTGGCCGCGGCATTCGCGATGCGCGCCGACTTCTCTTTTGAATTGCCCTCGTCACGGAGCTTCTCGTACAGTTCGTCGTCCTTGACCGACGGGCCCGGATCGCGTTCTGGCATCGGTGTCCTCCTCGTTGGTTGTCCCAATGTCTCGGTTCAGTCACCGCTTTCGACGATACGCCGCTCGAACAGCACCGAGATCCGGTCCTGGTCGATAGTGTGAGGTTGAGGCAGCGTGACCAGGATCCCCGGACAGCGCAGGAGCATCGATGAGCAAGAAGAAGAAGATGATCGGTCGGCTCGAGAAGGAGATCGAGCGTCTCCGCGGCGAACTCGACCGTGTCGACAAGGAAGCGAAGAAGCGGATCAAGAAGGCGGAGAAGGACGCGGCCGCGCTGCGCGACGAAGTGCTGAGACTGATCGGCCAGGCCAGGTCGGGAGGCAAGACGGCCGCCGACGAGAAGGCCGGCGCCGCGCCCGACAAACCCGACACCGCAATCGTCGAGGAGACGCCCGCGTCACCCGCCGTCGAGGCACCCGCGGTGACCCCGACGAAGGTGCCGGACGCACCGGAACGGGCGACTCGCACGCGTGCCCCGGCACAGAAGAAGCCCGCGAAATCGGCGGCTTCCGGAGGCCCGACCGTGGCGCAACTGCGGACCGAGGCCAAGAGCAAGGGCATCAAGGGCTACTCCACGATGACCAAGGCCCAACTGCTCGACGCGCTCGGCTGAGGCCACCCACACCGGGCCGTGAGCAGGGTGGATAGGCTTGGACGGTGGGCGTGCAGAGATCAACGCAGGTCGCAGCCGAGCCCCGCGACGGCGGTGGGGGCGACTCCCTCGTCGGCAGGTGGCAGCAGCTGCGCGACGTGATCGACGGCCCGCTCCCCGAGATTGCGCTCCGCTTCTCCCGCTTCCTCGCTGCCGACCGGCCGCATCAGGCGTTGATCATCTTCACCCGCGAATGCACCGGACGCCCGCGCAAGGTCGCCGGCGATCCGGAGATCGTCGACCGGGTCACCATCGACGAGCTCGATGCGATCAAGGAATCGGTTCTGCCCGGCCGACTCGAGCCCACCACCGCGGTCGTCGGTGGGGTGCTGCGTCCCGTCCACGCGGTGCGCGACGAGTCCGACACGCTGCTCGTGGTCATCCCCAAGCCGTCGCGGACCGCGCCCGCGGAGCCGTCCGGTGATCTGCTCCGCGCCTGGTTCGCGATCGTGGCGACATCGATCCGACAGCAGGTCGCGCAGGCGAGCCCGGACTACCTCGCCGAATCGCGCGCGGCATCCAGCGAGCGGGCACGGACGATCGCGCAGCTCACCCAGACCCACGAGGATGCCCTCGTCTCGATCCTGGGCACGCTGCGGTCCCGCGACCTCGACGATCGCACGGCACGGGCCGCTGCCGCCGAGACCGCGTCGTCGGCGCTCATCGCGCTGCGGGCGGTGGGCGACAGCGACCGCAAATTGGCCACCGAGGAGCTCACCGCCGCATTCGGGCGGTTACAGCTGGAGCTCGAGCCGGCCGCGGATCAGCTCCACGTCGACGTCGAGTACGTCCGACCGTCGGGCAGCGGACGCACCCTGCCCGGCGAGATCGCCCACGCGGCGCGAGCGATCGTCCGGGTGGTCGCGGTGGCCTTCGGTTCCCAGCGCGGTGTCGCGCGACTGCGGATCGCATGGGAGTGCGTCGGGAACGATCTCGTCGTCGACGTCCGTGACCAGGGTGCGGGCGACCTCGACGGGGAGGCGCTGTCCCGGCAGCTGACCGGTCGGCTGCAGACACTCGGCGGCCGGCTCGAGGTGGAGACCCTCCCCGCCTGGGGCAGCCGGGTGACGGCCCGTATCCCACTCGAGACACCCGGCGAGCGCCCCGACGAGGACGTTCTGTCGACGCTCAACCCGCGGGAACTCGAGGTGCTCGGCCATCTCGCGCTCGGGCGGCGGAACAAGACCATCGCCACCGAGCTGGGTGTCAGCGAGAGCACCGTCAAGTTCCACGTCACGGCCATCCTGCAGAAACTGCAGGTGTCCAATCGAGGGGAGGCCGGTCTGCTGGCGGCGCGGGCCGGAATCACCGCCGCATGAGAATGCGGCCCTCCGCGGTGATCCGATTGATGGGCTGTACTTTCGACTAGGTAGAACCATCCATTCGGACGGATGCATGTGTTCACCCGCACCGCGAGACTGGGATGCGTAGCGGACTGCCCGTGGCGGTCCACAGTTGTCACCCGAAAGGATTGAGAAGCCGATATGTCGCAGACGGTCAAGGGAGTCATCTCGCGGAGCAAGGGAGCGCCGACAGAGGTCGTCGACGTGGTGATCCCCGACCCCGGCCCACGGGATGTGGTGGTGTCGATCAAGGCGTGCGGTGTGTGCCACACCGATCTGGCCTACAAGCAGGGCGGCATCAACGACGAGTATCCGTTCCTGCTCGGCCATGAGGCGGCCGGCACCGTGGAGGCGATCGGCTCCGACGTCACGCACGTTGAGGTCGGCGATTTCGTGGTGTTGAACTGGCGTGCGGTGTGCGGCCAGTGTCGCGCCTGTAAGCGCGGGCGTCCGTGGTACTGCTTCGACACGTTCAACGCCAGCGTCCCGATGACCCTGACCGACGGGACCGAGCTGAGTCCGGCGCTGGGCATCGGCGCGTTCGCCGAGAAGACGCTGATCCATGAATTGCAGTGCACCAAGGTCAATCCCGAGACGGATCCGGCCGTCGCCGGCCTGCTCGGCTGCGGCGTGATGGCCGGCCTGGGCGCCGCGATGAACACCGGCAATGTGGGTCGCGGCGACTCGGTCGCGGTGATCGGCTGCGGCGGTGTCGGTGACGCCGCGATCGCCGGTGCGAGACTGGCCGGAGCGACCACGATCATCGCGATCGACCGCGACTCCTCGAAGCTGGCGTGGGCCAAGGATCTCGGCGCGACGCACACCATCAACGGTGCCGAGGTCGACGACGTGATCGCCGCGGTGCAGGACCTCACCGACGGCAACGGCGTCGACGTCGTGGTGGATGCGGTCGGCCGGCCGGAAACCTACAAGCAGGCGTTCTATGCCCGCGACCTGGCGGGGACCGTGGTGCTCGTCGGTGTGCCCACGCCGGACATGACACTGGAGATGCCGCTGATCGACTTCTTCTCGCGCGGCGGTGCGTTGAAGTCGTCGTGGTACGGCGACTGCCTGCCCGAACGTGACTTCCCGATGCTCATCGACCTGTACGAGCAGGGTCGGCTGCCGTTGGACAAGTTCGTCACCGAACGCGTCGGCCTGACCGATGTCGAGGCCGCCTTCAGTGCGATGGAGGCGGGCAAGGTGCTGCGCTCGGTGGTGGAGCTGTGAGCCTGCGCATCGACAATGTCGTGACGTCCGGCCAGTTCTCACTCGACGGCGGCACCTGGGACGTCGACAACAACATCTGGATCGTCGGCAACGACGACGAGGTGGTCATCATCGACGCCGCGCACGCGGCCGAACCGATCCTCGAGGCGGTCGGCGATCGCACGGTGAAGGCGATCGTGCTCACCCACGGGCACAACGACCACATCACGGTCGCGCCGGAACTGTCCGAGGCGACCGGCGCCCCCATCCTGCTGCATCCGGGCGACGACATGCTGTGGAACGAGACCCATCCCGACGTCGCCCACGGTGACCTCGAGGACGGGCAGGAGATCACGGTCGCCGGGACCACGCTGACGATCATCAACACACCGGGACACTCGCCCGGATCCTCGGTCGTGTACGCGCCCGAGGCCGGCGTGCTGTTCTCCGGTGACACCCTGTTCCAGGGCGGACCCGGCGCCACCGGACGGTCGTACTCCAGTTTCCCGACCATCATCGCGTCGATCCAGGAGAAGATCTTCAGCCTCGACCCGGAGACGAAGGTCCACACCGGACACGGTGACGGCACGACCGTCGGCACCGAGTCGCCGCACCTCGAGGAGTGGATCAAGCGCGGCAGCTGACACCGCCGCGCGGGTGCGTGCGGGTAACGTCAGCACAATGACCGCGCCCGGCGCCCTGATTCCTCCGGCATTGCGGGGTTATCGGGCGTCCTGGCTGCGCACCGACATTCTCGCCGGCATCACGCTGGCCGCGGTGGCCATCCCAGAATGCATGGGGTACAGCTCGATTGCGCACGTCCCGGTCGTTGCCGGGCTGTACACCATCATTCTGCCCACCATCGCGTTCGCCGTGCTCGGTTCGTCCCGGTTGCTGGTCGTCGGCGCCGACTCCGCCACGGCGGCACTGCTGGCCTCGGGCATCGCCGGGCTCGGCGTCGCGGGACTGATGCCGGACACGCAGGAGTGGCTCGCGTGGGCCGGTGTCATCGCGCTGGTGACGGGCGCATTCCTCGCCGTCGCGCGTGTCTTGCGCCTCGGCTTTCTCGGCGACTTCCTCTCCACCGCAGTGCTCGTCGGCTTTCTCGCCGGGACCGGCATCAGTGTCATGACGGGACAGATCCCGGGCATGCTCGGTATCCCCGTGACCGGGGGGCGGGTATGGGAGCGATGGTCGGCGATCGTGGGCGAGCTCGGGTCGATCAACTGGGCGTCGGTGGCGTTCGCCGCCGCCACCCTGGTCGCGCTGATCGGCGCCCGGCGGTTGGCGCCTCGGGTGCCGATGGCGATCCTGGTGGTGATCGGGTCGATCGTGCTGGTCGCGGTGTTCGGCTGGGCCGATGACCTCGACGTCGTGGGTGCGCTGAACGGCGGATGGCCGAACCTCGGACTGCCCGACGGCATCCGGTGGGGTGACATCCCCAAGGCCGCGACGGTCTCGATCGGCTGTGCCATCGTGATCCTCGCCCAAAGCGCCGCCACCGCTCGCGGTTTCGCCCAGAAACACGGGGACACCGCCGACGTCAATCGCGACATCGTCGGGCTGTCCGCAGCGAACCTGATGGCCGGGCTGAGTTCCACTTTCGTGGTCAACGGAAGTCCGACCAAGACCCAGTTGCTCGACGAGCAGCGCGGTCGGACGCAAGTCGCCAATCTGACGATGGCTGCCGTGGCACTGGTGGTCGTGGTGTTCCTGGACCGCGCGCTCGCCGACCTCCCGCACGCCGTGCTCTCGGCGATCGTGTTCCTGGTCGCGGTCAATCTCATCGACCCGCACGCGTTCCGTCGTATGTGGCAGGTCCGCAGGATCGAGTTCGGGATCGCTGTCATCAGTGCGGTCGTGGTCCTCGTCTTCGGCGTGCAGAACGGCATCCTCACCGCGATGGGCGTGTCGCTGCTCGAGATCGTCCGCCGTCAATACCAACCGCGACGATTCGTGGTCGGCGTCAGCGACCACGGTCGCGAGCGTCGCTACACCGCAGCACATCCCGGCCTCGAATCGTTGCCGGGGCTGATCGTCTTCCGGTACGACGCCGACCTGTTCTACGCCAACGCAAGTCGCTTCGCCGACGACGTGATGGGGTTGATGCGGGCCGCGCCGGACCCGGTGCGCTGGCTGGTCCTCGACTGCACCGTCATCAGCGATGTCGACTATTCGGCCTCGTCGGTGCTCGAGGACCTGATCGCGTTCGTACATTCGCGTGACGCCCACTTCATCCTGGCCGGCGTCGACCCGGAACTGCATGGGGCCCTGTTCATCGAGGGAGTGCTCGGCGACCTCGACCCCGACCACGTGTTCGGCACCGTCGGTGCCGCGGTCCGTGCCTACGAGAATGCCTACCCGGACGCCGTCGAACACGAATCCGATGACCATCC
Source organism: Gordonia sp. LMA484 (assembly GCF_058129505.1). Lineage (NCBI taxonomy): Bacteria > Bacillati > Actinomycetota > Actinomycetes > Mycobacteriales > Gordoniaceae > Gordonia > Gordonia sp. LMA484. Next base: position 5,346,274 of record NZ_CM176700.1, on the reverse strand, counting down.
AACGCATCCCGAAGGATCGGAGGAACAGTGAGGCTCGCACGTGTCGTCGACGCATCCACCGCCATCGCCGCCACCCGCTCCCGCAACAAGAAGTCGGCCGAACTCACCGCGCTCCTCGACGAGGCGTCGGCCGAGGAGATCCCGACGGTGGTCGCGTGGTTGTCGGGGGTGATTCCGCAGGGCCGGCTCGGGGTCGGCTGGCGGTCTCTGATGAACCTGGAACTCACTCCGGCGGCGGAACCGTCCCTGTCGGTGTCCGATGTGGATGCGATGCTGACCGGGCTCGCCGCCGCCACCGGACCCGGTTCGGTGGGTCGACGGCGCGAGCTGCTCGATGAATTATTCGGTTCGGCAACCGAATCCGAGCAGGACCTGCTTCGCAGGCTGCTGATCGGCGAACTGCGGCAGGGTGCGCTGGCCGGCGTGATGGTGGATGCGATCGCGTCGGCGTCCGGACAGTCACTGGAGTTGGTCCGCCGGGCGCACATGCTGACCGGATCGCTCTCGGAGACGGCGGCGCTCGCGGTGCACGGCGGTGAAGACGCACTCGCCGGGGTCGGCTTACAGGTCGGACGCGCGGTGTCGCCGATGTTGGCGACACCAGCGGAATCGCTCGAGGACGCCGTCGTCTCGCTCGGCCCGGACCTGGTGGTGGACTTCAAGCTCGACGGTGCCCGGGTGCAGGTGCATCGTGACGGCGACGCCGTCTCGGTGTTCACCCGGACCCTGCGCGATATCACCGGCGCCGTTCCGGACATCGTGGCGGTCGCACGTGACCTGCCCTGCCGGAGCATTATTCTCGACGGTGAAACGCTGACCCTTGACGCCGACGGGCGGCCTCGGCCGTTCCAGGACACGATGAGTCGGTTCGGCTCGTCGGGTGAGTTCGGCGACGATCCGGCCGGGGTGCTACGCCCCTTCTTCTTCGATTGTCTACATCTCGACGGTGACGACCTCATCGATCGGCCGCTACGAGAACGTCTGGCGGCGTTGACGTCGGTGGCACCCGAGTTGCGCATCCCGTCGGTCGTCAACCCGACCGTCGAGCAGGCCGCACAGCACTTCGATGCGGCGCTCGCCGACGGGCACGAAGGGGTCATGGTCAAGTCCCTCGACGGCGTCTACGCTGCCGGTCGCCGCGGAAAGGGCTGGCAGAAGGTCAAACCCGTGCACACCATCGATCTGGTGGTGCTCGGAGCCGAGTGGGGCTCCGGACGTCGCACGGGATACCTGTCCAACCTGCATCTGGGTGCCCGCGACCCCGACGGCGGTCCACCGGTGATGGTGGGCAAGACGTTCAAGGGACTCACCGACGCGTTGCTGCAATGGCAGACCGACGAGTTCCCGCTGCACGAGAGTCACCGCGACCCACACACCGTCTATCTGCACCCTGAGCTCGTGGTGGAGATCGAACTGGATGGAGTGCAACGCAGTTCGCGCTATCCCGGTGGTGTTGCCATGCGCTTCGCACGGGTGGTCAGGTACCGGCCGGACAAGACGCCCGCCGAAGCGGACACCATCGAGACCGTCCGGGGGATGCTGCCGGGATGATCGGCCGGGCCGTTTCAGCCGTGGTAACCGAACTTGGCGTTCAGCTCGTCGCCGACGACGGTCAGTTTCGCGACGAGCTCGTGTGCGTCGGCGGGATCGAACCGATAACGGGGACCCGAAACGCTCAGTGCCGCCACCACCTGGCCGGTGTGGTCGCGGATGGGGACGGCCATCGCGACGAGACCGACTTCCAACTCCTCATCGGCCAGCGACCAACCACGTTCGGCGACGATGTGCAATTCGTCGATCAGCGCGGGCAGGTCGGTGATGGTCTTCTCGGTGAACCGGGGCAACGTGCGGGGCAAGCTCTTGCGGAGTTGGGGATCGGTCAGTCCACTGAGCAACGCCTTGCCCGATGAGGTGGCATGCGCCGGGGACGCCTGGCCCACCCAGGTGTTCAACGCTACGCTCGACGAGCCCTGCGCCTCGACGACGTTGATGGCCTCTCCCTGACGTAGGATCGCGAGATTGGTGGTCTCGCCGGTGTCCTCGGCGAGCGTGTTGCAGAGTTCCTGACCGAACTTTGCGAGATCGAGCGTCGCGGTCGTCGTCCCGGCCAATCGGACCACGGTGAATCCGATCCGGTACTTGCGGCCGCCGTGCGCCTGCTCGACGAACCCCCGCGATTCCAGTGATCCGATGATGCGCGACACCGTCGATTTGTGAACGCCGAGTTCCTCGGCGAGCTCGGTGACCCCGGCACTACCGGCCCGGCCGATCATCTCCAGCACCTGCAGGGCCCGATCGACCGACTGGACAGCGCCGCCCGTCGGCTTCTCGCTGTCTGTGCTCTCACCGGCCATAACAACAGTTACCTTACCTGCCGCGCTCAGTAGTCGATCTCCACCGGAGACAGAGGTTCGGAGCAGCAGAGCAGGATCTTGCCCTGTTGGATCTCGCGATTTCGGATGCCGCCTTGGTGATTCATCACCACGTCGCCCGAGAGCTTGCTGACCTTGCACGACCCGCACAGTCCGATTCCGCAGGACGACGGCAGAGTGACGCCGGCGGCAGCTGCGGCGGCAAGGATGCTCGATCCGGGTGAGACGGTGATCCGTCGGGCACGCCGGGTGAAGTCGACGACGACGCCGGGTTCGTGGGAATCGGCGGGGAGGCTGAAACCGAAGCTCTCCTCGTGGATGTGCGCGAGGTCGCCGCCGGCGGCGACGAGGGCGGACCGCACGCCGCTGCGGAAACTCCCAGGCCCGCAAAGGAAGATCTCGCGTTCGGCCAGGTCGGGACAGACGCGCTCGATCATCGTGCGGTCGACACGGCCCCGGTGACCCGTCCAGTCGGGCAATTCGTCGGCAGGCATGCGGGTGGCGGCGAAGGCCAGCGTCAGATTCGGATGCCCTCCGGCGAGTTCTTCGAGTTCGTCGCGGAACGGAATGTCGTCGACGCTGCGGGCGCTGTGCACGAAGACGATGTCGGTGGGTGCCCGGGCGTCGGTGACCGCGCGAACCATCGACATCACCGGGGTGATGCCGCTGCCGGCCGAGATGAAGAGATACTTCTCCGCCGGCCGGGCGGTGTAGGTGAAGCGGCCCAGTGGGCCGGTGGCGGAGATGACGGTGCCCGGAGACATGTTGTCGTGCAACCAGTTCGAGACATGTCCCCCGGCGACTCGTTTCACCGAGATCGACAGGGAGCCGGAACTCAGTGGCGACGACGAGATGCTGTAGCACCGCTGGACCGACCTGCCGTCGATCTCGAGGGTGATGGAGAGGAACTGGCCGGGCTCGAAGACCAATGTGTGGGACTCGTCCGGGGCCGGGTCGCTTCCACCCGAGTGGCCGAGGACCCGAAAGGTGAAGGTCGCGATGTCACGTGTGGTGTGGGAGCGGTCGATGCAGAGCAAGAGGTGGTCGGCGGACATCACGCACTCTCCGCGGTGGGCATCGGTGTCGGCAGGCCGAGGTTGGTGCGCAGCGCGGTGATGTACCAGTTGACGAATGCCTCGACCTGGAACTCCGACGGTCCGTACGGGCCGGGCACATAGGCGGGACTGCTGATGCCCTGCTGTGCCAACCGGACCAGGTCCGCGTCCTGCTGATTGGTGATCTCCCACACCGAGGTCAGACGGTCGAGGTCGTAGTCGACGCCCTCGACGGCATCCCGGTGCACCAGCCAGGTGGTGCGGACCAGTGTCTTGTTCGGCGCGAGCGGGATCACCGAGAACAGCAGTGCGTGATCGCTGGTGACGTGCAGCCACATGTTGGGTTGCAGGTGCATGGACAGGCGACCCAGGCGGGTGTCCGGCATGTCGGTGAGCAACCGACGGCACGCGGCCGTGCCGTCGAGGGTGAACGACTCCCCAGCGAGGTCCATTGCTTCTCGCTCGATATGGAAACCTGTTGTGCGGGTGTCGAGTTGCTCGATGCGTGGGTAGGGTAAGCCGTTGCGTTCCCAGGTCTCCACCAGTTCGGTGGTGGCCTGGTGGTAGCGCGCGAAGACCGGTCCCAGCCGGGCGGGGATGGCTGCGGCATCGCTGTAGCCCCAGGTAGGGAAGAAGACGTTGAGCAGCTCCGGATGGCCACTGCAGTGATAGCACTCCCGGTTGTTCTCCATGGTCAGCTTCCAGTTGCCGTCCTCGATGAGATCGGTCTGTTTGGCGACCTTGGCCTGCTGGAGCAGATGCGGCGCCAGATACGGCTCGATGATCTCCGCGACCTCGTCGATGTCGGTCGGCGGATCGTCGGCGAGACAGATGAAGACGAGTCCGGCGATCGTCCGAACGTGCACCGAACGCAGTGAGTAGCAGGACTTCTGGAATCCGGGTGCCTGTGCGTCGGCGAACATCAGCCGGCCGTCCATGCCGTAGGTCCAGGAGTGGTACGAGCAGACGATGGTCCCGACCGATCCGCTGCGCTCGGTCAGCAAGCGCGCGCCGCGGTGCCGGCAGACATTGTGGTGCGCACGGATCTCGCCGCTGTCGTCACGCGTCACGATCACCGAACGACTGCCGAAGTTGATCGTGACAAAATCGCCGGGCTCGGCGACCTCTGCCTCGGCTGCGACGAAGATCCATCGTTTGGAGAAGACCTCGTCGAGGTCGAGGTCGAAGAAGTCTTGATCCACATAGAACGACGCGGGCAGGCTTTGCCCGGGGACTCGGTCGCGGATCAGGGCGTGCACGGGGCGGAGCGGATCGTCCGGCCTCGAGTGTGCCGCGCCGGCGACGAATTGTGCGGTCATCGGTGTGCGGATACCAATCTCTGCCAAGGGATTCACGATTCCTCAGATGTCGGACAGAGTGCCTGTGGTCCTCGGTGACCCGCTGGCGGAGCCGGTGCATCAAACGGTCAATGTTGCGCGCTACGCAACGCTGAGCAGCACATGCAACAAGTGTGCGGCCGCGTGGATACGGTGTCAAGCGCTGAGTCGGCGGGTTCGGGGAGTATCGGTTGTCGCTCCCTGATTCCGGATCCGCGCCTTCGATCGAGGGAGCGGAATCGGAATCGGGGAGCGACAACCGTCAGCTCATGCTTGCCACTCGTCGACGTCGCACTCAGTGCCGGATGGGCGCCGGACTCCAGAGTCCGCTGCGAGTGGCGGTTCCGGTCTGGATGTCGGCCAGCGTGTTCACGTTGCCGTAGGGCGTGTACTTCTCCAGCGAGCCCCAGTCGCGGCCGATGTCGCCCTGCAGGTACGTGGCCATCGCGTCCGCCTGCTGCGAGACCTCGAGCCAACCGAGCGGTCCGCCGCCGTAGGAGTCCTGCCACGCGGAGACCGCGGCGGCCAGATCGGCGCCGGGCTTGATCCGCCACTTGGGAATCTCCGCGACCCCGTTCTCATGGGTGAAGGGACGTTGGCACGGGAACACCAGACCGGACGTCCAGTCGACGTGAACCGGGTCCTCGCGGCCGACGACGTCCTCGAGTGTCTTCATCTCCGGCAGGCGCGGCGGCGTGACGACGATGAACCGGTCCGACGACAGGTTGTCGTCGACGGCGACGATCCGAACCGCGGTGATATCGGACGGCAACGAGTCGGTGGTGACGCGAACATTGCGCCAGGACGGTCGCGGTCCGGGGTCGATCATCTCGGTGTCACCGGTGGCCTGCAGCGATGCGTCGCGGGTTCCGGGGCGGATGGGATCGGTGGTGTATTCGAGCAACAGGTTCGGATTGTCGTAGAGACCTGCGACGGAGAATGTCAGCAACGGCCGGTCCTGGAAGTCGGACGGCAGCGCATACCACGCCGACGTGAGCCGCGCGGGAACCTGGTCGGTCGTCGAATAACTGCCCATCACCGGGGTCTTGGCCGGGTCCAGGAAGAACGGGAGTTCGGCAAAACTGCCGTTGACACCGGCGCTCGATGTCACGCCGCCACCCGTGCCGCCAGTGTTGGCGGTCAGCACATCGGGAGAGTCGACCGCTGTGCCGGCGAGGACACCGAGCGAACCCTCGCTGGCCGTCGTGTCGAGGTCGACGGGCACGCCGTTGGCGGTGAACCCGGTGGTCGCCGGTCGCGTGCCGCCGGGCGGCGCGGTGGCCGGCCCGGCGAGCGGATCGGCGATCGAACCGTCGACCGGTTGCAGCAGGAACCGGCTCGGATCGGTCTCCACCCACACCTTGTCGGCCATCCCGCATTCCTCGCCCTTGAGGGCTTCCAGGTTGGATCGGGGTACCGAGTACGACGAACTCTGTTGAATCCCCGCGAAGGCCGCGGTGATCAGCATGAAGATCACGACGCCCGCGGAGATGAACGCCAGCGGTGCCGACGCCACGAGCGACCACAACCGGCGGTACCAGGCGCGCGGGCGGTGATGTGCGGGATCGGCGGGGTCGGTGCCGGCGAACGGCTCCCGGAAGTGGAACCAGAGCGCCGCGAGCAGGAGGACCAGCGCGGCGTACAGCAGGATGTCGGCGAGTTTGAGCCCGAAGGTCACCTGGCCGACGCCCCACGGCATCCCCCACGCCGACGAGTAGTAGTACGAGTTCGGCGCGGTGAACGCGAGCCCCCCGATGAACAGCACGAGTGCGGCGAACAGTGTGCGGTTCCGTCGCGAGTGCATGGTGTCGTTGCTGGCCGCGATGGCAGCGATGGCGGCGAGCGCGGCGGCCAGACCGGCGAACACACCGAAGTGATGCGTCCACTTGGTGGGCGTGAACATCAGGAACACCAGGGACGCGAAGGTGATCCCGACAATCCGGCGGGACGGCCCCAACGCGGTGCCGGGGATGCGCGAACGTCGGATCAACATCGCGGCGGAGACGACGAGGCCCAGGAACATCGCCAACACCGCGAACCGACGTGCGATCGAACCATCCGCGGAGAACGCGAACAAGGAGGAGTAGCGGTCGATCTCGTTGTACCAGTGCAGGGATGGGCCGAGTGCCGACTTCATCTGCGATGCCTCGACGAACGACCGCAGCGTGAGATTCGAGAACACCACGAAGATCACGAAGGTCCCGGCCGCGAGGATCGGTGCCAGCAACGCGACGTAGCTCCAGCGATCGCCGCCGATCACCTTGGCCCGCTTGATCAGTGCGAGCATCATCGGGCGGGCACCGGCGATGAGGGCCGCGACCGCCAGCAGCCCGGTCGGTCCGGCCGCCAGGCTGAATGCGCCGACGAGGCAGGCCACCGCGGCCGGCAGCAGACGGCCGGTGGCGATGGCGCGCTCCACCGAGCACCAGGTGAGCAGCGCGCCTAGACAGATGATCGGTTCCGGGCGTAGGCCGTTGTTGAACGGGAACCACGACACCAGGAACACGAACGCCGCGGTCCATCCGACGACCGGTCGGGAGATGGCGGCGCGGCCGAGACGCGGCAACACCTCGTGGCTGATGATGAGCCACACCCCGATGCCGCAGAGCAGTGCCGGAATCCGCATCCACGGGCTGGCCACGCTGACATGGCTGAGCCAGCCGAAGACCTGGTAGTACCACCCGAACGGCGCCTCGGGAGCGCCGTACCAGCGGAAGTAGTTGGCGGTGTACTGGGCATGCTGAGCCACCCGCGACATGGTGAGCAGGTAGCCGTCGTCGGACGTGTTCGGTCCGATGAAGTGCCAGACTATGAGCGCGCCGATCACGACGTAGTCGCGGGCGTTGAGTCGCCACCACCGAGCGGGCAGGATGCGGCGGTGTTTGCGACCGTCGGTCGAGTCGAGGACGGCGAGTGCCGCCAGTGCCAGCAGAGTGCAGATGATCCCGACGATCAGCACGGCCCACTTCAGGATCGTCGGAGTGGTCGAGTACCGGGAGTCGATCGTGACATGCGCATCGAGGCCGGGCAGGGTCGCGGCCGGACCGTCGAGGTCGGTGAACAGACCTGTGACCTGGGGGCGCTGGTCGGCGTCATAGGTGTCGGACTCGCGGCCAGCCGTGGTGCCGTCGAGCGCCTCGCCCTCGTCATTGCGCATGCCGACGAACTCGGCCGACACCGCATCGGAATCGGCGTGCACCGCGATCTCGCGGCAGTCCTGCGACCGGATCTGCTCGAGAGTCGCAGAGACCAGCGGTACGTTGCGGATGACCACTTCGACGGTCTGCCGATCGGCCGGGTCACCCGGCTGACCCGTCTTGCGGATGAACAGCCCGCGCTCGGCCGCCTTGTCCGCCTCCTTGGGTGTGGTGGACAGCAGCACCGATTCGCCGTCACCGAGTTGCTCGACGGCGCTGCACGGCACGTGCGCGTCCAGGTCGATCGGAACATAGCTGATCAGCGGCGCCGCGACCGAGGTGACCCGGTCGCCTTGCGGCCACGAGATCTGTGCGGTGGTCTGGTGGACCGGCATGAGGGGAGTGGCCAGCGCCATGAGGAAGCCGAGCAGTCCGGTGATGATGGCGACGACCTTGGCTCGTCTTACCGTCTGCGATGGCACAAAGAGAGATGGTAACCGTTGGCTTTCCGGGCCCCCGCTCGGCCGAATGCCGCTGAACTAAGGTTGGTGCCATGTCTGACACCGCGACCGACCCGGAGCCGCTGCCGATCCTGCTGCTCAACGGCCCTAACCTGAACACGCTGGGTGTGCGGCAGCCTGAGGTCTACGGTGCGGCGACGTTGGCGGACGTGGTGGACCTGGCCGAGCGGACGGCGTCGGAGCTCGGCTTCGGCCTGCGTGCCGCCCAGACCAACCATGAGGGCCAGATGATCGACTGGATTCACGAGGCCCGCGGTCAGGTCAGCGGGATCGTGATCAATCCGGCGGCGTGGACGCACACATCGGTGGCGCTGGCCGATGCCCTGGTGATCCCGGAGGTGCCGATCATCGAGGTCCACATCAGCAATGTCCACAAGCGGGAGGCGTTTCGCCATCACTCGTATGTGTCACCGCTCGCCGCCGGGGTGATTGCCGGATTTGGTATCCGCGGCTACGAGTTCGCGATCCGGCAACTGGTCGAGTTGGTGTCCTGATCCGACCCGCTGTGGCGGCACAATACGAGAGTGCTGCACATCGCGATCTCGACGCCCGCGGAGCTGACGGACGACATCGTCGGCCTTGTGATCGACGACGAGGCGGTGAGTTCGGTGACCGTCGCACGGGGAGCGTCGGTGAAACCGGTGGGCGACGTCGTGACCATCGACGTCGCGCGCGAGGCCGCCGATGGCCTCATCAATGCGGTCCGCGATCTCGGGGTCGCGACCGACGGAAGCCTGCGGGCCGAGGAGGTCGAGACGTACCTGTCCCGGCGGGCGCTGCAGGCCGAACGGCGGGCGCCCGGCTTCGGGTCGGATGCAGTGGTGTGGGCCGAGGTCGGACGTCGTGCGTACTCCGATTCGGAACTGAACTTCACGTATCTGGGATTCATGATCCTCGCGACCCTGCTCGCGGCGATCGCGGTCGTGCTCGACTCGCAGATCTTGACGGTCGGCGCGATGGTGCTCGGACCCGAGTTCGGCGTCATCACCGCGATCGGTGTGGCTGTTGTGCTACGACGGCGTCGCCTTCTGTGGATGTCCTGTCGCACGCTGGTGACCGGTTTCGTGGTGGGATTTCTTGTCACCATGCTGGTGTCGTTGCTCTGGCGGGGCCTGGGATGGGCCACCGACGATGACCTGCTGCATCATCCCGCCACCGAGTTCATCTATACGCCGGACCGGTGGTCGTTCTTCGTCGCGATCATCGCCGCGATCGCCGGCGTGCTGTCGATAACCTCTGCCCGTACCGGAGCTCTTGCGGGCGTGTTCATCTCGGTCACGACCATCCCCGCCGCAGGCAATCTTGCGCTCGCGGCTGCGTTCGCCGAGTGGCGCGAGGTGGGCGGCTCGGCATTGCAGCTCGCGATCAACATCAGCGGCATGACGCTCGCCGGATGTCTGACCCTCTGGACCCAGCGGCGACTGTGGCAGCCGTTCTCGAAACGTCGGGTGGCGCGGCGACGGGTGGTCGGGTCGGGGTGAGGCGGCACCGTCCGAACAATGTGCAACCAGAGGGTTGCGGTAGCCGGCACTATGTGCAACCATTGGGTTGCAGTCAAACACCCTTGGAGGACATCATGGACACCCAATTCGATCGCATCGAACGTGAGATCACCATCGAGGCGCCGGCCGAGCACGTCTGGTCGCTGGTGAGCGAACCCGGCTGGTACGTCAACGATCAGCAGGTCGTCGATCATCAGATCCAGCGCGACGGGGACATCAGCTACGTCACCGACCCCACCCACGGCCGCTTCGCATTCCGGACCGTCGCGCTCGACGAGCCGAAGTATGCGGCATTCCGCTGGCATATCGACGCCGACGATCCCGCGAGTTCGTCCACTCTGGTCGAATTCTGGCTCACCCCGGTCGATTCCGGTGTGGTTCTCAAGGTCGCCGAGAGCGGGTTCTCCACGCTCTCTGAACCGGAGGCCAATCGACGCTCGCGATTCGATGACCACACCCAGGGCTGGCAGATCGAACTCGACGTCGCGCGCGCCCACCTCACCGGGGCGGCCGCGAGTGCCTGAGTCCGACCTCGCCGACGTCGGGGACCCCCAGGTTCCGGTCGAGCTGTTCGCGGCGCTCGCCGACGACAGCCGCTGGCACATCCTGGTCACGCTGTCGCGGTCTCCGGCGTCGGCATCGGCTCTGGCAGAACAACTGCCGATCAGCCGGCAGGCGATCGCCAAGCACCTTCGGTTGCTCACCGACGTCGGCCTGGTGACGGCGACGAAGTCCGGCCGTGAGGTGCGCTACGAGCCGGTCGGGTCTCGGTTGAGCCAGGTCGCACGGCAGCTCGACGCCATCGCCCGCGGCTGGGATCGTCGACTCGATCGCATCAAGTCGCTTGCCGAGGAGTCGGGCGGCACGTCTGCGCGTTGAGCATCTGCTGGTTGAGTGGCCCGGAGCGTCGGCGGGGGGGCTGTCTGCTGGTTGAGTGGCCCGGAGCGCTAGCGGAGGGTGTATCGAAACCTGTTGTGGGTGATCTCGATACGGTTCCTCGCCTGGCGGCTCGGTACCTACTCGATCAGCGGGGGACGGTTGCTTGGGGGCTGGGTACCTACTCGATCAGCGGGGATGGTTGTCTGGCGGCTGGGTACCTACTCGATCGACGGGGACGGTGCTTGGTCGGCGGGGGGCTGCCTGCTGGTTGAGTAGCCCGGAGCGCTAGCGGAGGTGTATCGAAACCTGTTGTGGGTGATCTCGATACGGTTCCTCGCCTAGCGGCTCGGTACCTACTCGATCAGCGGGGACGGTGCTTGCTTGGCCGGGGGGCTGTCTGCTGGTTGAGTAGCCCGGAGCGCTAGCGGAGGGTGTATCGAAACCTGTTGTGGGTGATCTCGATACGGTTCCTCGCCTGGCGGCTCGGTACCTACTCGATCGGCGGAAGACGGTACTCGATCGGCGGGCACGGTCAGGACACCTCGAGTGCGCGGCGCGCGGCGTCGGCGACCGAGCCGTCGTGGCGGGGACCGTGACCGGGGAACAGGACCGTCGCATCGAGCGTGGTGAAGGATTCGATCGTCCGCCGCGCCGCAACCAGATCGTGCTGAAACGCCTTCGACAGGCACTGCGGTCCGGCGATCTTCGAGATCGGGTGCCCGCTCACGAGCGCATCGCCGGATACCAGGACCTGGCCGTCGGCGACCAGGAAGGCGCTGTGCCCGTCGGTGTGCCCGTGGGCCGCGACGGGCACCGGGCCGCCGGGGAGGTCGAGCGGCTCGGGGAACGGTTTCGCGTCGGCAATTCCCTTGCGGCTCAACACTCCCAGCGGTGTGACCTTGGCCAGCCAGCGCAGCACCCGAAGCTGGTAGGCCAGCGGGATGATGTCGGCGGGACCGGCCTGCTGGAGGTATTCCCGCCGCGCATGGGCCACCTCGACCGGATCCATGAAGACGTCGAATCCGTACTTCTCACTCAGCGAGATCAGCCCGCCCAGATGGTCCACGTGTGCGTGGGTGAGCAACGCCCCGCGGATGTCCTCCGGGCGGCCCCCGATGTGCCGGATCGACTCCACCACATCCGACGCCTGGCCGGGATAGCCGCCGTCGATCAGGGTGATACCCGAATCCGCTTGCAGCAGAACCCAGTTCACCACCTCGGTGTGCACGAGAAAGGCCGACGACGACCCGGCATCGACGCGGCTGATCAGGAAATCACTCTTGGGCACGATCATTTGCGCACCACCACCACGAAGGGACCCACCTCGGTCACCGCGAACCGCGGGTCGGAGAACACCGCGGGATCGAAGGTCACCGTGTAACGCTTGACGTTCGGGTCATTGGGATAGACATCCTTGGCCAGCCGCAACGTGTAACCGTCGGCGGCATAGCGGAACAGAAAGACGTTCGGCGGCTTCCACGGCGACCGGTCGAGTTTGCGGATCAGTTCGTCCGGTGTCGTCGACTCCGACCACCGCTCGATCGTCTTGGCCCGTTTGTCGAACTCCGCCAATGGGTTCGCGTAGTGCGAGGTCAGGCCCTGAAAACCCCAGTACGGGTAGATGGACAGGAATCCGTAGTCGGCGGTGAGCACCACGTTCTGATCGGCGGGCTTACCGGTCTGCACCCGGATCAGCCGATGGATCTGCGGGAAGTACGATTCCGCTCCCGGCGGACGCTGGTCGGCGCGCTTGCCGTAGCCGTCGGTATCGGTGTAGGCGGTGGTGATCTCGGTGGACAGATATCCGGGCACGCCCTGGGCGAGGGCGATCGCCGAGATCGTCGCGACCGCGCCGATCGCGAATCGCACATCCCCGAATCTGCGGACCGCCCAACGCGATCCCTCCGCGATGCCGAGGACTCCCGCAGCCGTCAACGAAGCGTTCAGGATGGTGTCGAGTCGGAAGGACAACAGGGTGGAACCGCCGGCGGTCAGCGCCATCGACAACAGGCCGAACAGATAGATCACCACCACCGTGAGGCCGAGCGCCAGCGCGATGGTCCGGGTACGGAAACGCAGCAGCAGCCAGATCAAGCCGATCAGGGTGATCATCCCGACCAGGGTGAAGTGGAAGAACGGCATCGGTAGGATCGCGCCGCGATCCGGGAGGTAGTGCTCGGCGGTGCCGCCACTCGAGGGCTCGCTGCGCGCGCGCGACCACAGATACGGCGCCCACACGAGCAGGGCGATGAGCCCCGAGATCACCCCGATGGTGGCCAGTCGTCCCGCAATCGCCACGATGACGTCCCGACGATGCGCCCCGACGTGGGGGTCGGCCAGGTTCGACGCCTTGAACCACGCCTGGACAGCGAGATAGAGCGCCATCACCACCGCGGTCAGCGCGAACAGGCCGGTGTAGAGGGTGTAGAACGTGGCGCTCAGGCCGAGGAAGACCCCCGCAGCGAGCACCGCGGCCCAACTCGTCGCGGAGCGGAGTCCGCCGACCGCGCCGTCGGCGTTACGGGACCGGCCGCGCAAAGCGTAGAGCAGCGTGATCAGCATCGGGGTGCCGATGAAGACGAGGACCGCGGCGTACGGCTCGGGCGAGGCGTACATGAGCGTGACGACGGTGACCGCCAGCGCGATCGGGATGCCCCGACTCGGGCCCACCAACCGGTTCCACAGCAGGATCGACACCGCGGCGGCCGTCGCCATGGAGATGATCGCCCACGGCTTGTAGGCCTCCCAGCCGGGCAGCGCCTCCAGGTTCGCATACCGGCCGCCCCACCAGAACCAGCCCGCCGGGTAGTACGGCGCGAGGTCGATGTAGGTCATGTCGGCCAGCCGCGGGCTGCTGGTCATCCGGGTGAGGTATTCGGTCCGGAACTGCTGATCGACAGACAGACCGAACAGGTACAGGCGCGTCGCCCCCAGCGGCATGCCGAGGGTGACGGTGACCAGACCCGCGGTTGCGGCGACCGACAGCAGACTGGTCAGCCACCGTGGCTTGCCATAGCGGTGCAGCAGGACGGCGGCGACGAGGACGACAACGGCCAGCACCTGACCGACAGTGGTCAGTGCACGCGTGACGTTCGACGAATTGAAGGCCGGCCAGTCGACGGACGCGATGACCTTCAGCCCGACAAAGGCGATGAGCGCACCGACGACAGCACCGAGGACCAGCTCGCCGACGTCGCGTGCGTGGCGGACGGATACCCCCACGATCAGATGGGCAGGCGGCGGAAGATCGGCCGGGGGATGTGCCGCAGGATCATCATGACGAACCGGAACGGACCCGGCGCCCAGACGATTTCCTTGTGCTTGTCGGCGGCGGCGACCGCGAGCCGTCCGACGTCTTCCTTGTTCACCGTCAGAGGCGCCTCGGCAACGTGCGCGGAGAGTCGGGTGCGGACCTGACCCGGCCGGACCACCAGCACGTGGATTCCGAACGGACGCAGGGCGTCCCCGAGGCCGAGGTAGAAACCGTCGAGGCCGGCCTTGGTGGAGCCGTAGACGAAGTTGCTGCGGCGCACCCGTTCCCCGGCCACCGAGCTCATCGCGATGATCTGACCGAAGCCCTGGGCGCGCATCTTCTCGCCGAGCAGCACACCGACCGACACCGCTGCGGTGTAGTTGATCCCCACCTCGGTGACCGCGGTCCGATGGTCCTGCCAGGCCTTCTCGTCGTCGGGCTGGATGCCGAACGCGACGATCGCCACGTCGATGTCACCGCCGGCGAAGGCCTTGTCCAGCACCGCTTGATGGGTGTCGGGTGCGAGCGCGTCGAAGTCGATCTGCTCGACGCTCGACGCCCCGGCGGTGTTCATCTTCTCGACGGCCGCGGCCGCCGTCGGGTCGCCCGGCACGGTGGCCAGGACCACTCGCATCGGGCCCTTCTTGAGGTACTCCTCGGTGATGGCCAGGCCTATCTCGGAACTGCCGCCCAACACCAGGACGGACCGCGGCACGCCGACGGCATTGATCATGTTGTGAGTTCTCCTTCGAAGCTGGTGAGGTTCAGGCGTGTTCGGATCGCTGGTCGGATCAGGACAGTTCGAGGCGACGGCCCATGTCGGACATGAACACCTGATCCGGATCGACGCGGCGCCGGGTGGCGATCCAGTCGCCGATCTGTGGGTACATCGCGTGGAAGGTCTCGGCCGACGTCCGCGAATCCTTCGCGGTGTAGAGCCGGCCGCCGATCGACATGACCCGGTGGTCGAGCTCGTTGCAGAACTCGGCCAGCCCCTTCTTGATCGGGAAGTCGACGCAGATGTTCCACCCGGCCATCGGAAACGAGAGCGGCGCCTTGTTTCCCGGGCCGAAAAGCTTGAACACGTTGAGGAAGCTGACATGCCCGGAGGCCTGGATGTCGATGATGATCTTCTTGAAATCGTCGACGGCCTCGGGCGGGACGATGAACTGGTACTGCAGGAAGCCCTTGGAGCCGTATGCGCGGTTCCAGTTCCCGAACAAGTCGAGCGGGTGATAGAACTTCGTCAGGTTCTGGATCTTGCCGGTGTAATTGCCGCCCATCCGGTAATAGGCCTCGCCGACGATCGAGAAGTCGAGCTTGTTGGCCAGACCGTTGGGGAAGATGTCCGGGAAGTTCAGCAGTGTCGGGGCGTCGAACTTCAGCGGGTCCTTCGCCAACTCCGGCGGCAGCTGGTCCAGGGTCGCCAGCGATCCGCGGGAGAAGGTTCCGCGCCCCAGCTTCGGAGGCTTGCTGATCGCGTCGAACCAGCCCGACGAGTACGTGTAGTTCGACTCGCTGCCGTCCTGATGCAGCGCGATCGTCTCGTCGAGAGTGCTGGTGACCGTGCCGTCGGCGATGAAGTAGGCGGTCTCGGTGCGGGTCATCCGGATCTTCGCGCGCAGGATGATGCCGGTCAGACCGACGCCGCCGATCGTCGCCCAGAAGATCGAGGCGTCCGGGTCGTCGTCCGTGCCCTCGGGGGTGATGGTGATGATCTTCCCGTTGGCCAACAGCAGGGTGATCTCGGTGACGTGATTGCCGAAACTACCCGCACTGTGATGGTTCTTGCCGTGGATATCGCAGCCGATCGCGCCGCCGACGGTCACTTGCCGGGTGCCGGGCAGCACGGGCACCCACAGCCCGTGCGGCAACGCCACCCGCATGAGCGTGTCGAGGTCCACACCGGCGTCGACGTCGACGATCGCGGTCTCCTCGTCGATCGAGTAGATGCGGTTGAGCGGGGTCATGTCGATGGTGAGACCGCCGGCGTTCTGGGCGTTCTCCCCGTAGGAACGGCCGAGTCCGCGGGCGATGACGCCACGCTTGAGGTAGTCGGGTTTGTCCGCGTTGTCGTCGGCGACGCGTGCGACCGCTTCGGCGATGACCTCGGGATACGGCGTCGACAGCACGTGCCCCTGAATCGGCATCGTGCGGCCCCAGCCCATCAGCTTTCGGGTCTCGATCGGCAACAACTCGTGAGTAGACATCGCTCATGAGGGTACCTGGCCCGGTACGGTCGTCGGCTCCCGATGAGAACCTGCGCCCGATCAGGTCGTAATCAGCAACACTGGTTATCGAGGAGGCCGTCATGGGCACACCCCTGGACAAGACATTCACCGCGACGCTGGAGACCAGCGAGGCGCCGGGTGGCTGGACCTTTGTGGTCACCGACTGGACCGCGGAGTACTTCGGCACCCGTGGGCTGGTCAAGGTCACCGGCACGGTCGATGGCCATCCGTTCGAGAGTTCCTTCATGGCGCTCGGCGACGGCACGCACAAATTGCCGGTGAAGGGCACGCTGCTGACTCAGTTGGGCAAGTCCACCGGGGATCCGGTGCAGGTGCATCTCACCGAGCGTCGGTGACGGACGCCCGGATCGCCGCACGGGCCTGGTCGATCTCACCGCGGCAGAAGCGCGCGTTCACCGGATCGTCGGCACGGCCGAGGGCCTGGTCGATGAGATCGAGATGCTCGAGCACGGCATCGCGGACATCGGCATCGACCGCGGCCACACCGATGCGCCGGGCGAGCACGATCGCGGCGGTCATCGCGATCGGGGCGTCGAGCGCGTAGGTCCGGACCGCCCCGAACACGTCGTCGATCAGCTCCTGCAGAGGCAACCGGGTGACGATCAGCCGTACGGTGCCTTCCTCGTCGGTGCGTCCCAGATCCGGGGCCGAACGACGGGCGAGCGGGACCATCCCGGCCGCGAGCTCGTTCAGTGAGTTGTGCGCGGTGTACGGGTCGTTGGTGCCGGGAGACAGTGCCCGCACGGCCATCTCGGTCAGCTGCTGCACCGCGAACTGGATGTCCTGATAAGGGGTTCGGGTGTCTCCCAGGGAGATCGCCGCGCGGACGGCGTCGCCGACCGCGTCGGTCTCGTCGTCGTCGAGGTACCGGTCCTTGCTCGGATGTACCCGGGCGAGTGGTTCACCGTCGACGAGATGATCACCCGGCCGGACCTGCACCGCGATCATGCAGTCGGCATCGACGGCCGCGCGGTACAAGGCGTTCTCGTCGATCGCGATGACGAATCCCGATGTCTCCACGGTGATCAGGTCGCCGCCGGGTGGCGTGGGTGCCGGCTCTGCGTTGTCGGGTGGGTCGTCGGGGTAGAGCGATTCCACGACGGCGTCGAGCTCGGAACGGACCCGCGCCGACAGGGTCGACACCTGGATCGATGTCGCGATGTGGTTGATGAAGTAGACCAGCACGAGCACGTCGATCACGGCGAGCAGCACCGCCACGTTGACGGCGAGGTCGGGGACGAAGGTGGTCTCGATCGTCGGCCCGGCGGTGATCGCGCGCAGCACCATCAGGGCATAGAGGAAGGTGGCGCCGAACATACCGAGCACGAACTGGTTGCCGCGGTCGTTCATGAAGTTGCGCACCAGCCGCGGCCCGTAGGTCGAGCTGGCGGTGGCCAAAACCGAGATGGTGATCGAGAACGACGTCGCAGCCACTGCCAACATCGATCCGCCGATGGCTCCGAGCAGGTCGCGCCCGCCACTGGCCCCCACGCGGTCGAGCAGTGCGCCGGTCCCGATCCCGGCGGTGTCGAGGGAGCGATCGAGCCTGATCAATCCCTGTGCCAGCACGATCGCGACTAGACCCATCACCAAGGGCAGGAACCAGAACACATCACGCAGACGCGCGAGCCGTATGCGCACCGCGGGGGCCCTCAACCGCCGAGTACCTTCTGCGCCGCATTGCGTCCCGGGATGCCGCTGACGCCGCCGCCACGTCGTGCTCCGGCGCCGCACAGCAGCAGCCGCGGGTGTTGCGTCTCGACGCCCCAGGTGCCGACGTCGGCCTCGGTCTCGGCCCAGGGCCATTGCAGGCTGCGGTGAAAGATGTTGCCGCCGGGCAGCCCCAGGATCTCCTCGAGATCCTGGGGGGTCTTCACCTCCATACACGGATTGCCGGTCACGTCGTGGGACACAACCGATTGGATGGGTTCGGCGAGTACCGAATTCAGGGAGGCCAGGGTGGCGCCCACGGCATGTTCGACCGCGCCGGGCGAATCGAACACCTCCGGTGGCGTGTGCAGCCCGAACAGGGTGAGTGTGTGCCGGCCGTCCAACTCGGGCCCGAGAATCGACCGGTCGGACAGTGTGTGGCAATAGATCTCGCACGGCGGGAGTTCGGGTACCTGTCCGCGATCGGCTTGCCGCCAGGCGTCGTGGAGTTGTGTCGCGCTCTCGTTGATGTGGAAGGTACCGGCGAACGCGGCGTCGGGGGAGATCGACTCGTCGCGCAGTCGGGGCAGCCGATCGAGCAGCAGGTTGATCTTCAGTTGTGCTCCCCGCGTTTCTGATTCGGTAGGGATCGGATCGTCGAGGAACTCGTTGACGGCCTGCGGCGCACACGCCACGTAGAGCATCGTCCCGGACACCGTGCCGTCGGTGAGTTCGACGGTGCCGTCGTGCGGATCGATCCCGACGACCTGCACGCCCGTCCGGATCTCCGCGCCGGCCGCCGAGGCGGCCTGGTACAGCGCGCCGGACACCGCACCCATGCCGCCGACGGGGACGTCCCAGTCGCCGGTCCCGCCGCCGATGACGTGATAGAGGAAGCAGATGTTCTGTCGCAGTGACGGATCGGCGAGATCGGCGAAGGTGCCGATGAGCCCGTCGGTCGCCGCGATCCCACGGACGACGTCATCGTCGAAATACTGCTCGAGCAGGTCGCCGAGGGGTTGTGAGGTGAGCATCTCCCAGAGTTCGGCCTCGCTCGAATCGCCGCCGATCACCAGGTCATGCATCTGTCCTTCCGATCGGAGTGGTTCGAGCATCGTCGGGAAGACGCGTTGTGCGATCAGGCCGATCCGGGTGTAGAACGACTGCCACGCCGTGAACACCGTGTCGGAACCCGTTGCGCGACGAAATGACTCGGCGGTGGCATCGGTGTCACCGTGATCGACGAGGATGGCGGTGGCCGGATCGTTCGGCAGCGGCGTGTACGACGAGTACCGCCGCCGGATCAGCCGGATGTCGAGGTCGAGGTCGGTGATGATCTGTTGCGGCATCAGTGACACCAGATACGAGTATCGCGACAGCCGCGCCGGCCGTCCCGGGAAGGGCATCGCCGAGACCGCGGCGCCGCCGACGTGATCGGTCTTCTCCAGAACCAGCACCGAGCGGCCCGCGCCGGCGAGGTAGGCAGCGGCGGTCAGTCCGTTGTGCCCGGCGCCGATGATGATGTCGTCGAACTGCGCGGTTCGGGTCACTGTGATGTCACCTCATGATGCGTTGGAGGAAAGGGGTCGAATCGGCCATGGACGCGAGCACAGTGCCGGAGTGGTCCTTGGTGGGGTACACGTGCAGCTCGACGGGCTGGTTCGCGGCGCGCATCTGCGCGTACAGCGACAGCGCCGACGGGGCCGGCACATCGGTGTCCAGAAGGCCCTGGCCGAGGAAGATCGGGCGGTCATATCCCGAGTACGGGGTGCTCATGTAGTCGGTGAGGCCCTCCCGCACGCCCGGGATGCTGCCGAGCGGAGCGCGGAACAGGGTGCGCAGGTCCCGGCCCGCCATCAGCTCGTGCATCTCCGGGTAGCAGAGAAACCGGGCCTTGCCGATCAGCCGGTTGCCGAGCGGGCTGAGCGCCGCCTGTGTCCGCAGATCGGGACGGGCCTCGATGAATCCGGCCAGGATGTAGGTGGCATAGGTGTTGAGGCCGGCCGGCAGGGTGACCGGCGGGAACGTCGGGCCGCCGAGCGCGATGATCTGCTCGATGTTGGCCGGTGTCCCGGTCGCCACCACGCCGCGATAGTCGAGTCCGGAGCCCGCCGACAGCACGCTCGCCCGGCGTGCACCGTTCAGCGCGGCCCCGGCCCCCTGGGACTGGCCGACGATCGCCCAGCGCTTGCTCAGCGGCAGGCCCATCTGTTGGGCCGCCTTGACCGAGTCGACGATGGAATGGGCCTCCGAATCGCCGTTGAGGTAGCTCATCAATCCTGGTGTGCCGAGACCGACGTAGTCGGTGGACACGATGGCGTAGCCCTGCCGCAGCCAGTGCGCGAGGTAGGCGGAGTCGCGGGCGCTGCGCGGTTGCGCCGACGGTGTGCAGTTGTCACCGAGCCCGGTGGTGCCGTGGGCCCACGCGATCACCGGCCAACCACCGGGCGGCGGGGTGCCGGCCGGAACGAACACGGCACCGGTACTGGTCGCGGGCCGGCCGTGTTGATCCGGTGTCGCGTAGTGGATCCGGTAGGCCTGTGCGGCGCCCGGGACGCTCAACCCTCGATCCAGCGGGACATATGCGATGAGTGTGCCGGCCTTGTGCGGCACGGGGCCTGTGTAGCTGCGGACATCCAGACCCGACCAGTGCGGTGCTCCGGTGCCCGGAACGTTCTCGGCTGCTGCCGTCGGATGGCCAACCGCCAGGGCGATCGCGGTGGCCAGGGTGGTGATAGCCACCGCGGCGGTGCGCCGCAGACGTCCAGACCTCATGATCGGCAGCGTAGATGACCGACGCGACCACCACGCCCAGATGCCCGGTTGGACCTATTCTTGCTTCGTGGACATTCCGTCAGTGCAGCTGAACAACGGACTCTCTATCCCGATGGTGGGACTCGGCACGTTCGACATGCTGGGGCGGCCCGGTGTCTCGGCGGTGGCGGGAGCGCTCCGAGCGGGGTACCGGATGCTCGACACGGCCAGCCGCTACAGCAACGAACGCAGTGTCGGGATCGGGCTGCGTCAATCGGGTGTGCCTCGCGACGAGGTGGTGGTGCAGACCAAACTCGGCGGGGGCGATCAGGGATTCGACGAGGCGATCAACGCGGCGAAGGACAGCGCCCGACGTCTCGGCGTCGACCATATCGACATCTACCTGATCCACTGGCCGTGTCCGAGCCTCGGTCGGACCGTCGAGTCGTGGAAGGCTCTGCTCACGCTCGCGGACGAGGGGTTCATCCGTACCGCCGGGGTGTCGAACTTCAAGCAGCATCACCTGGAGATGCTCTACGACGAGACCGGACGCTGGCCGGCGCTCAACCAGATCCAGTGCTCCCCCGCACTGGCCCGTACCGAGCTGCGGGAGTTCATGGCCGACAAGGGTATCCATGCTCAGGCGTGGCATCCGACCGGTCGCAAGGAGGGCATGCTCGGGGAGGCGTCGGTGATCAAACTGGCACGCAAGTACGGCAAATCGCCCACCCAGATCGCATTGCGGTGGGCCGTGCAGAACGGTGTCAGCGTCGTGCCGAAGTCGTCGCACGCCGGCCGGCAGACGGAGAACGCCGACCTGTTCGACTTCGAGTTCGACCACGATGACCTGGCCATACTCGCCGAGCTCGACCGTGGTGAGAAGGCCGCGCGCGATTCCGATGTCGAGGAGGAGTACTGACGGCTCGGCCTCGCCGTCCGGCGCGGCCGCGTCGCCCGAACCCGCACGGAGACGACACCTTCCGACGTAAGGTCGGCCCATGAGCGATGGCCGTGCCCCCACAGCCGATGCGCCCGCGGCTGGCGACCTCGATCAGCGCCGGATCTGGTACATCTTCGGTGGTCTGATGCTGGCGATGCTGCTGGCCGCGCTCGACCAGACGATCGTCTCCACGGCGCTGCCCACCATCGTCAACGATCTCGGCGGAGCCGAACACCTCACCTGGGTGGTCACCGCCTACATGCTGGCGACCACTGCCACGACGCCGCTGTGGGGCAAACTCGGCGATCTCTACGGTCGGCGCAACCTGTTCATCGCCTGCGTGGTGATCTTCCTGGTCGGCTCCGCGCTGTGTGGCACAGCTCAGTCGATGGTGCAGCTGATCGGCTATCGCGCCTTGCAGGGGGTGGGTGCCGGCGGTCTGATGGTGTTGGCGCAGGCGATCATCGGCGATGTGGTGCCGCCTCGGGAACGCGGTCGCTACCAGGGCATCTTCGGAGCAGTCTTCGGCTTCGCCAGCGTCGTCGGACCACTGCTCGGAGGTTTCTTCGTCGACAACCTCAGCTGGCGGTGGGTCTTCTACATCAACCTTCCGATCGGTGCCGTCGCGCTCGTCGCGGTGATCCTGGTGCTGCCGAAGACGGCGGCACAGGTCAAACCGTCGATCGACTACCTCGGAATCCTGCTGTTGGCGTCGGCCGCCACCGGGATCGTGCTCGTCACCAGCTTCGGATCGCTCTGGGGCTGGACGTCGGTGCGCGTCCTCGTACTGGCCGCGCTCTCCGTGCTCGCCGTGCTCGCGTTCGTGGCGGTCGAGCTGCGGGTCCCCGAACCGGTGATGCCGATCCGGCTGCTCACCAACCGGGTGTTCGTGATCGCCGCATCGGTCGGGTTCGTGGTCGGTTTCGCGATGTTCGGTGCGATCACCTTCCTGCCGCTGTTCCTGCAGTCGGTACAGGGCGCGACCGCCACATCGTCGGGTCTACGGATGATCCCGATGATGGTGGGTCTGCTGCTGACCTCCATCGGCAGCGGCCAGATCATCAGCCGCACCGGCCGATACAAGATCTTCCCGATCATCGGCAGTGCGATCTTCACCGTCGCCCTGTATCTGCTGTCCACCATGGACCGCGACACCTCAGAGGTCCTGACCAGCGTGTACCTGTTCATCCTCGGTATCGGGCTGGGCATGGTGATGCAGGTGCTCGTTCTCGCGGTGCAGAACGCCGTCGAATATCGCGACCTCGGAGCAGGCACGAGCGGCGCGACCTTCTTCCGCACCATCGGGTCGTCGGTGGGTGTCGCGGCGTTCGGTGCGGTGTTCAACAGCCGCCTCGACGCCCAGCTCACCGACGCCGTGCCGACCGCGGCGGTGGGTCCGTGTTCCTCCGACGTGCTCGAGGCGTCGTCGCTCACCCTTCCGGCGTGCCCGCCGGAGGTACAGAACTGGTATCTCGACGGCTTCACCGACGCCTTCCACATGGTGTTCCTGGTCGCCGTGCCGATCGGGTTCGTCGCGTTCGTACTCTCGTGGCTGCTGCCCGAGGTGTCGCTGCGCACGGTCACCAAGACCGCCGATCCCGGGGAGAGTTTCGGCATGCCGTCGGCGCGGACCTCGTTGGAGGAACTGCGGCTCAAGTTGTGGGAGACGTTGGGCCGTGACGACCGGTTGCGGGCCTGGGAGTACGTCGTCGAGACCGCGCAGAGTTCGCTGTCGCGGGGCGAGGCCTGGATGGTGAGCCGGGTCACCGAGGAGCGGACCCGGGAGATATCGGCGATGGCCGAGGCCTCCGAGTCGCCGCGGCCGCTGGTCGAGGAGACCGCCGAGTCGCTGGCGCGACGCGGCATGGTCACCATCGACCAAGGAGTGGTATCGATCACCGCCGAAGGCGAGGCGGAGGCCCAGCGTCTGCTCGACGCGCAGCGCCAACGCCTGCGTGAGGTCGTCGCGGACTACCCGGGCAGCGACGAGGCCGACGTCGACGAGATGCTCGACGAGATCGCGCGCCGCCTGCACGACGAGGTCCCGCCGCAAGGTTTGGTCACCGCAGACTAGGGTTGGAGCGTGTCTCGACCTGAATCCGGCGCATACGAGGAGCATCCTCGCCACGAGGATTTTTCCACGCGCCACGCGCCGACACCTCTGGAACTTCCGCTCGGTGACGGCGAGGCGTCGACCAACGTCGACCTCAAGACGCAGGTCGTGCGGTTCGCGATCACCGGTGCGGGTTCCGGCGTCCTCGACTTCGGGCTGACGCTGCTGCTCCAGTACGTCGTCGGGACGCCGTTCTGGATCGCCAAGTCGTTCGGCTTCATCCTGGGCACCACCACCGCCTACCTGCTGAACCGCCGCTGGACCTTCGAGGCCGAACCCAGCTTCGTGCGGTTCGTCTCGGTGGCCGCCCTCTACGGCGTGACCTTCTTCGTCAATGTCGGCCTGTACACCTGGCTGTCGCACATGTGGCCGGTGACCATCGTGTACAGCTTCCTCGCCTACGTGATCGCCCAGGGCACCGCAACAGTGATCAACTTCGTGGTCCAGCGCCTTCTCATCTTCCGGATCAGCTGATCGCGATGGCCACCGTGGTCGTCGTCGGGAGCGGGCCGAACGGTCTGACCGCGGCGGCTGTGCTGGCGCGCGCCGGTTGCACGGTGCATGTCGTGGAGGCGGCCGACACCATCGGTGGAGGCGCACGGTCGTCGGAGATGCTGCGTCCGGGCATCGTCCACGACCACTGCTCGGCGGTCCATCCGCTCGGCGCCGGTTCACCGGCACTGAATGCGTTACGGCTCGACGAGCACGGGCTCCGGTGGCGATGGCCGGAGATCGATTGCACGCACCCGTTCGACGACGGGCGGGTCGCCGTGCTGCACCGTTCGATCCATGACACCGCGGCGGGCCTCGGCGTCGACAAGGAGGCCTGGCTCGACATGATCGGCGGTGTGGCCGGCGATTTCGACGAGCTGGCCGTCGATGTCCTCGGCCCGCTCATCGCCTACCCGAAGCACCCGGTCCTGTTGGCGGAGTTCGGACATCGCGCGCTCTACTCGGCGGCCGCGACATCCCGGGTGTTCCGGTCGGCGCAGACACGGGCGTTGTTCGCCGGTGTGGCTGCGCACGGCTTCACCCGGCTCGACCGACCGGGTTCGGCGGCGGCCGGACTGATGCTGCTCGCCGCCGGGCACCGTCACGGCTGGCCCGTCGCCGAGGGCGGGTCGTCGGCCATCATCACCGCGCTGGCATCGGTGATCATCGATGCGGGTGGCACGATCACCACGGGACAGACGGTCGAGCACATCGACGAGGTCGCCGCAGCCGATGCGGTGCTGCTCGACGTGATGCCGGGCGCGGCCGCACGCATCCTCGGCGACCAACTGTCGGAGAGACGGTTTCGACGTTTTGTCCGGTATCGACACGGTCCGTCGGCGTTCAAGGTCGACTATCTGATCGACGGCGAGGTCGGCTGGACCAATCCCGAGTCCCGACGCTCCGGGACGGTCCATCTCGGCGGCGACATGGCCGAGATCGCGCATGCCGAAGCGACCGTCGCGGCCGGTGGGATGCCCGAACGTCCCTTCACACTGGTGGCCCAGCAGTGGCTGGCGGATCCGTCGCGTGGTCCGGGGGCGATCAAGCCGTTATGGGCGTATGCCCACGTGCCACACGGCTACACCGGCGATGCGACCGAGGCCGTGACCGCGCAGATCGAGCGTTTCGCCCCCGGTTTCCGTGATCGGATCGTCGAGTCGGTGAGTACCTCGCCGGCCCAGCTCGAGCAGCACAACGCCAACTATGTCGGCGGCGACATCGGTGGTGGCAGAAACGATCTCCGGCACCTGATCGCGCGACCGCGGCTGTCGTCGAATCCGTATGCGACCGGTGTGCCGGGCGTGTTCCTGTGCTCGTCGGCGACCCCGCCCGGCGGCGGGGTGCACGGGATGTGCGGACACCACGCCGCCCGGGCCGCCCTGCGCTATCTGGAGAGTTGACCCACTCAGCCGTTCACCTTGGCGATGATGTTCTCCGCGTACCAGTTCAGGTGTGAGAGCTTCTTCTCCAGCGGCTCGGTGTCCGGGCCCTTGATGTAGGGCATGCGGAATCCGACGATGACGTCAGTGATCCCCTTGTCCTCCAGGCGTTTACATCCGTCGACCGAGTAGGCGTCCATCGAGATGACGTGAATCTCGAACGGGTCATTGGTCTTTCCCTCGGACTTGCGGATGTCGGCGATCTTGTCGAGCAGTGCGTCGAGCTCCTCGGCGGGTCCGCCGCCGTGCATCCAGCCGTCCCCGCGGATCACTGCGCGGCGCAGCGCGAGGTCGGCGTGCCCACCGACCAGCATCGGGACCGGGTCGGTGGGTGCGGGGGTCATCTTGATCTTCGGGATGTCGTAGAACTCGCCGTGGAACTCGAAGTACTCGCCGGTGGTGAGGCCGCGGATGATGTCCATGCACTCGTCCATCCGCTTGCCGCGGCGCTTGAAATCCACGCCCATGATGTCGTAGTCCTCAGGCCACGGGCTCGTCCCGACGCCGAGGGCGAAGCGATTGTTCGTCAGGTAAGCGATCGAACTCGCCTGCTTCGCGACCAGGGCGGGCGGCCGAACCGGGAGTTTGACCACGAACGGGGTGAACCGGATCTTCTCGGTCACCGCGCCCAGCGCCGCCGCCTGGATGAAGGTCTCGATGAACGCCTTGTCGTCGAGAAACTCCCGATTCCCGTCCTCGGTGTAGGGATACGTGGCATCCGATTCGGCCGGGTAGGCCAGCGAATCGGGGATGGTGAAACCGCTGTACCCGGCCTGCTCAGCCGCCTGTGCGAGCGGCGCGTAGAAGGCGGGGTCGGTCATGGCCTCGGCGAAGGTGAAGCGCATCGTGCTCCTCGGTGACGTATGGGTCTTCACCCCAGAGTAGAACACGTTCTAATTAGGTCGGGAGAGGGTTTGGTGCTTGCCGTTCGGCCGCGAGCCCGAGTGGTCGGATCCGTGGGGGCGTCAGGACGTCAGTGCGGCGGTGGTATTGGTCGACAAGGATGCGCGAACCGCCGCGGTGATGTCGTCCACGATCGCTTCGTCGTCGCCCCGCTCGAGAGCGTCGAGGATGGCGCCGACCACGACCGACGGTTCCAGCTTGGGCACATCGAGATCTTCGATCATCGGTGTCGCGGTGTAGGCCAGGTGGGCGCCCACGACCTGGATGCCCTGACCGGCGAGTTCGGCGCGCAGGCTGTTGGTCAATCCCCACAGCGCGGCCTTCGATGACGAATACGCCCCCGGTGTGGCCACCCAGCTGAGGGCGGATGCGATGTCGATGACGGCGCCGCCCCCCCGTGCCGTCATCGCAGGGGTGAGTGCCCGGGTCATCTCCAGGACGCCGAACACGTTGGTGTCGAACACCTCCCGGATCTCACTGATCGGGGAGGTGAGCAGCGACGGAGCCGCGAGCATGCCGGCGTTGTTGACCAGGATGTCGACGTCGGGCGCAGCGGCGGCGACCGCGGCGATGTTTTCCGGGTCGGTGACGTCGAGGTGTACAGGAACGACGCGCGCGTCCGGCGCGTCGATCTCGCGTCGGGCCGCGGCGTAGACCTTGGCGGCTCCGCGGGTGAGCATCTGGGTGACGAACTCGGTGCCAAGGCCGCCAGAAGCGCCGGTGACCAGGACTGTGTGACCATCGATGAGCATGAGGATCCTCTCTATCGGGATATGAGCACGCGTGATCGGATTCAGCGACGTGCCAGGGGTACCGGGCTGTGGGCGTCGGCCCCGGGGCCGGGTTGGACGCGCAGGTCGGCGCGGGTCACGGGTCCGCCGCACGCCGAGCAGGTGAATTCCACTGTCATCTCTTCACCGCAGGATCGGTGGGTCGTGACGACAGGCGGTTCGCCGTCGATCGCCCACTTGTCACCCCACTGCCGCAGCGCCGCGATCACCGTCCACAGCTCCCGGCCCTTCTCCGTGAGTCGGTAGTCGTACCGGACGGGTTTGTCCTGGTAGGGCTCCTTGGTCAGCACGCCGTGTTCGACGAGGGTGTCGAGGCGCTGGGTGAGCACGTTGCGCGCGATGCCGAGGCGGTTGGAGAACTCGTCGAACCGGGTGACGCCGAACAGGGCGTCGCGGACGATGAGCAGCGTCCACCATTCGCCGACGATCTCCAGGGTCTGGGCGACGGAACAGTTCATGTCGGTGAAAGTGGCGCGGCGCATGACTTCAGCCTAGTGAGTTGCGTCAAACAACTCAAGTCTGCTTTCATGAGTTTCATGAAACAACTAAGTAGGTATGCGCTCGCGGACGAGTTCTCGGCGATGCCGATCGGTGGCGGCAGATGGTCGGCGTCCATCGACCGGTCGTGGTGGGGGTGGGCAGGTCCGCACGGTGGCGTGATCGCCGCCCTGGCCGTGCATGCGGCGTCCACGGCCGCGCCGGAGGTGGCGGTCCGCGCGCTCGACCTCAGGTTTGTCGGGCAGCCGGCGGACGGGGAGCTCGTCCTGTCACCGACCGTCGTCGAGGTCGGTCGCACCACCCGGGTCGTCGACGTGTCCATCGCGCAGGGCGGTCGAGTGGTTGCGACGGCCTCCGTCACGATGGGGCGGGTCGGGCCGCCCGGCCCCGCCGACGTCGAGGACGTCTCGTCCGAGGTCGTGCGCCGTCCGGAGGAGTGCGAGCGTTTCATGATCCCGCCGGAGATCGTGCCGATGGGCGGTCATCTCGATCTGCGTCCCACCGACGGGCCGTTGCCGCTGACCGGCTCGTCTGCGGCGTGGATGCGTGCGTGGATCTCGACCATCACACCGATGGCGCCGGATGCCGCCTACCTCGCGCTGCTGGCCGATTCGTTGCCGCCGGCGGTCTTTCCCACGCTCACCGAACCGGCGGCGGTCCCGACGGTGGCGTTCTCGATGCACCTCATGGGGCAGCAGGACGATGCGAGTCCTGCACCACGGCTGGTCCACACCCGCAACGTGTCGACGTCGGGCGGGTGGTCGGTCGACGACACCACCATCCGTGATGAGGCCGGACGGCTCCTCGCCTCGGCCCGGCAGAGCCGTCGTGTCCTGGGGTGGTCGGCCCGATGACCACGACACGCGTATCGATGGGGTTGTCGGCCACGCGGCCACAGCGGCCCGGCATCGTCTTGCTCATCCTCTCGCTGGCGGCGTTCATGGCCAGCCTCGACGTCTTCATCGTCAACGTCGCCTTCGACGACATCGGTCGCGACTTCGACGGCGTGGGGCTGTCGGAGCTGTCGTGGGTGCTCAACGCCTACACGATCATCTATGCCGCACTGCTGGTTCCGGCCGGTCGTATCGTTGACCGCTACGGGCGCAAGGGCGGATTCCTTCTGGGACTCGCGATCTTCACCGCAGCCAGCGCGGCATGTGCTGCCGCGGAGGGTATCTGGTGGCTGGTGGCGTTCCGCTGCCTGCAGGCCGTCGGTGCGGCGATTCTCACTCCGGCCAGCCTGGGGTTGGTGGTGTCGACGATGCCGGTCGAGGTGCGTGCCCGGTCGGTACGGATCTGGGCGGCCACGGGTGCGCTCGCCGCGGCACTCGGTCCGGCGGTCGGCGGACTCCTGGTCGAGGCGTCGTGGCGCTGGGTGTTCCTGGTGAACGTCCCGGTCGGCATCGCGGCACTGATCGCCGGTGCTGTGGTGCTCGTTCGTTCTCAGAATGATTCCGTCACAGCGCTTCCCGACCTTCTGGGGGCGGCGCTGCTCGCATTGTCGATCGGTGCCCTGACCCTCGGGCTCGTCGAGGGGAGTGAGTGGGGCTGGACCGATGCGCGGATCACCGGTTCCTGGGTCGTCGCCGCGGTTGCGCTTGCGGGCTTCGTCATCAGCTCCATCCGACATCCCGAGCCGGTGATCGATCCGGCGCTGCTACGCGTGCGCGCCTTCTCCTTCGCCAACATCACCGCGGTGCTCTTCGCGATCCCGTTTGCCGGTGCGCTGCTCGCGAACATCCTGTGGCTGCAGCAGGTCTGGGGATACTCGGCGATCAAGACCGGCTTCGCGGTGTCGACCGGGCCGTTGATGGTGCCGATCTTCGCCGCGGTGGCCCATCGGCTGAGTGCGCGAATCCCGGTGGGCGTCATCGTGTCCGCCGGATGTGTGCTGTTCGGCCTGGGCGGTGTGCTCATCGCGTTGTCGGTGGGTCAGACACCAGACTATGCGACGCAGATCCTGCCGGGCTGGCTGATCGGTGGTGTCGGTGTGGGTCTCGCCCTCCCGTCGATCCTGTCCTCGGCGACCGCGGACCTGCCTGCCCATCAATCCGCCACCGGAAGTGCGGTGGTCAACATGAGCCGGCAGATCGGCATGGCCCTCGGCGTCAGCCTGTTGATCGCGGTGATCGGAAGTCCGGTCGGATATGCGGCTGCGCACGATGTGTTCACTCAGGCGTGGTGGGTACTCGGTGGCGTGGCCCTGTTGGGGGCCGTGTCTGCGCTGTACATGACGCCCACGCGGTCCCCAGGAGAGTAGCCGGCGAGCACCTTCCGCTGGTCGAGTAGCCGGCGAGCACCCTCCGCTGGTCGAGTAGCCGGCGAGCGGCAGCGAGTCGGTGTGTCGAGACCGGGTGGGTGTGTGATCTCGATACGGTGCCTCGCCTGGCGGCTCGGAACCTACTCGATCAACGGTGGGGTGATCTGACTCGATCAGCGGTGGGGGTGATCTCGATCAGCGGGGGACTGTCACGGCCGCGTGAACCGCTCCCGCCGGCCCAGCCGCCGCAACCGCATCCACTCGGCGAAACCCTTCGGATCACGCTGCTGCACCAGGAAATACCAGCCGAAGCGCGCGTACTCCTGGGGGATGAGCTTGCGCATCCCGGGCTGGGCCATCAGGTAGCCGCGGTTGCGATAGGTGAAGTAGCGCTTGGTCGGATTGTCGGGATACTGGGTGTGCATCCGGCCGCCCAGGATGGGCCGGAACTCGTCGGAGCCGTCGGGGTGGAGGTAGCCGGCGGTCAGGCAGGTGCCGAACGCCAGCCCCGACCGCTGCAACCGCCGATGGACCTCGACCTCGTCGCCCCGGAAGAACAGGCGCAGGTCGGGGACACCGACCTCCTCGATGGCGCGTGCCGAGAACAGTGCCCCGTTGAAGAGCGACGCGATGCCGGGAAGGAGGTCGGAATCGTCGTCAGTGCCGGGACTCGACCCGCTCCCGGTGTCGGTAAAGAGCTCGGAGCGCTTACGCCGCCACACCATGCCGCGCCGCAGCGGGAAGGCCAATGTGTCCGGGTCGTCGATGTTGGCCACCACCGGGGAGACCTCGTCGAGCTGATGGCGTTGCGCGCATTCGAGCAGCGTGCTCAGCACTGCGGGACCGTCGGGCCGGCCGTCGTCGTCGGCG
Organism: Gordonia sp. LMA484; assembly: GCF_058129505.1. NCBI lineage: Bacteria > Bacillati > Actinomycetota > Actinomycetes > Mycobacteriales > Gordoniaceae > Gordonia > Gordonia sp. LMA484. Next base: position 5,315,253 of record NZ_CM176700.1, on the reverse strand, counting down.
CACCAGATCCAGTCGGCACCGAGAGCCAGTGCGTTGAGCATCCCGAGTGCGAACCCGCCGGCGCCGCCGAGGTTGCGTTGTGACCCCACGTACGTCGTCGGAACGGGTTGGCGGTTCACCAGTTCGGCGACCTCGGGTTCGTCGGCGTTGTCGACGACGATGAGGTGATCCACGGGGCGGTCCTGGGTGGCGATCACGGCCAGCGAACCGGCCAGCAGTTCCACTCGACGATGCGTGACCACCACTGCGATCACCCGATCGGTCATCAGTTCCGTTCCTCGCCCTCGAAGTCGCCGACCGTGTCGAGCACCTTGCGTACGTGTGCGGCGGCCTTCGGCCCCTCGTAGGCGCCGACGACCTCCTCGATGCCGCCTTCCATCCGGATCTGGCCGTGATCGATCCACAGGGCGCGGTCGCAGAGCTGGGCGAGGAACTCGTTGGAGTGGCTGGCGAACACTAGGATGCCCGATCGCTCGACCAGGGCCTGCAGCCGGGAGCGGGCCTTGCGCATGAAATCCGCGTCGACGGCGCCGATGCCCTCGTCGAGGATGAGGATCTCCGGGTCGATGCTGGTGACGACGCCGAGCGCGATGCGCACCCGCATACCGGTCGAGTAGGTGCGCAGCGGCATCTGCAGGTAGTCGCCGAGCTCGGTGAACTCTGCGATGTCGTCGATCTTCTTCAGCATCTCCTTGCGGGTCATGCCGAGGAACATGCCGCGGATCAGGATGTTCTCGTAGCCGGAGATCTCCGGATCCATGCCCACCCCGAGGTCGAAGACCGGCGCGACGCGTCCCTGGACCCGGCAGGCTCCCCGGGTGGGTTCGTAGATCCCCGACAGCAGCCGCAGCAGCGTCGACTTGCCGGCACCGTTGTGGCCCACCAGGCCGATCCGGTCACCGTGCTTCAGATGCAGGTTGATGCCCTTGAGCGCCTCGACGACCACGACGTTCGACGAATTGGAACCGATCACGCCGCCGGCGGCACCCATCACCGACTTCTTCAGTGACCGTGTCTTGGCGTCGAAGATGGGGAAGTCGACGCATGCGTCCCAGGTGTCGACGCGGACCTTGCTGTCAGATGTCATGTTCTTCCCGCCCTAGACCCAGTACGCCACGCGGGCTCGATAGTTGCGCATCACGAACATCGCCATCAGCCAGCCGACAGCGGTGCAGCCGATCACGATCGCCCAGTGGTAGAACTGCACCGATTCGCCGAGCAACGGCCCGCGGGAGATCTCCAGGTAGTGATACATCGGGTTGAGCTCGACGATCCTCAGCCGCGATGACTGCTCGCCGGTGGTGTTGGTCAGGCTCTGCGTGCTCCAGATGATCGGTGTCATGAAGAACACCAGTTGGACCACCGTGGTCAACAGCTGGCCGATGTCGCGGAAGCGGGTGGACAGGATTCCGAAGACGATGGACACCCAGATCGCGTTGAGGACGAAGAGGAAGATCGCCGGGAACACCAGCAGCACGGTCCAGTGCAGCGGCGGCGGGAAGATCACGAAGATCAGCACGATGATCACCACGTTGTGCGCGAAGATGATCAGCTGCCGCCAGACCACCCGGTACACGTGCACGCTCACCGGCGCCGGAAGTTGTTTGATCAGGCCCTCGTTCTTGGAGAACACCTCGGCGCCCTCGAGGATCGAGCTCTGGATGAAGTTCCAGAAGATGAAGCCGAGCGCCACGTACGGCAGGAACACCTTGATGTCCATGCCGAACAACTCGCCGTAGAGGAGACCCATCGCCACGGCGGTGACGCCGGTGGCGATGGTGATCCAGAGCGGACCGAGCACCGAGCGGCGATAACGCTGCTTGATGTCCTGCCAGCCGAGGTGCAGCCACAGCTCGGAGGTACGCAGTCCTTCGCCGAGATCTTGGACGGCGCGGCGCAGGGTGCGGGAATCAGAGACCGCGGGTGCTGCGGGGACCTCGTCGACTACGGATGACACGAGGACCCACCTTACAAGTGATCGCTACAGGTACTGCCCGGTACTGGGCCCGTGGGGTCCGTTGCCGGTCACCATGCCGGGCGGCAACTGCCCCTGACGCATCTGTTCGAGCTGGGCCCGCGCCGCCATCTGCTGGGCGAACAGCGCCGTCTGGATACCGTGGAAGAGGCCTTCGAGCCAGCCCACCAGCTGCGCCTGCGCGATCCGCAGCTCCGCATCGGACGGCGTCGCGTCGTCGGTGAACGGGAGTGCCAGGCGCTCGAGCTCTTCCCGTAGCTCCGGTGCCAGTCCGTCCTCGAGCTCCCGGATCGAGGACTGGTGGATCTCCCGGAGCCGATTGCGGCTCGCCTCGTCGAGCGGTGCGGCCCGCACCTCCTCGAGGAGCTGCTTGATCATCGTGCCGATGCGCATCACCTTCGCGGGCTGTTCGACCATGTCGGCGACGCTGTCGCCCTCGTCGCCGCTCTTGCCGCCGTGGTGACCTCCCACGATCACAACGTTGTCCGCCTCTGGGTCGGAGGCGGTCGCCCGCGGGTCGTTGCTGGGAAACGGTCCGGATGTCATGGCCCCCATTGTGCCGAAGCCCATGTGACAGTGGTGGGGATACCCCATGTCTATCGTGTCTCCTATGGCCTTCGACGTCGCACACGTGCGTGGATTGTTTCCCTCGCTCGGCGACGGCTGGATTCACCTCGATCCGCAGGCGGGGATGCTGATTCCCGACTCGGTGGCATCGGCCGTGTCGACCGGGTTCCGCCAGTTGTCGGCAGCTCCCGGCGGTGAGTACCCGGCGGCGCGAGCCTCGGCCGACGCCGTCCACCGGGCACGTCGGGCGGTCGGTGACATGCTCGCGGCCGATCCGGCGGCAGTGATCCTCGGACCGTCGAGGTCCGCGCTCGTCTCCGGACTCGCCGAGGCGCTGCCCGTCTCCACCTGGCTGGGCAGCAACGTCGTGCTCAGCCGCCAAGATGACGAACCGAACATCGTGCCGTGGATCCGCGTGGCCGACGTCCACGGCGCGCGGATTCGCTGGGCGGAGGTCGACGTGGAGACCGGAGCGCTCCCCGCGTGGCAGTACGGCGACCTGATCGATGACCGGACGACGGTCGTCGCGGTGACGTTGGCGTCGTCGACCATCGGCGCCATCACCGATGTCGGGGCCATCGCGGCAAAGGCGAAGCAGTCCGGCGCCCTGGTCGTCGTCGACGCCACGAGCGCCGCTCCGTATCTCCCGATCGACATCGACGAACTCGGTGCCGACGTGGTGCTGGTCTCCGCCGAACGCTGGGGTGGGCCGCGGATGGCCGCGATGGCCTTCCGCGATGTGACGGCATTGAGCAGGCTGCGCACGTTGTCGATGGATCCGCGTGCGCAGGGTGCGTCACGGCTCGAGCCCGAACCTCACCAGGGGGCTCTGCTGGCCGGTCTTGTCGCGTCGATCGAGCATCTCGCGGCACTCGATGATGCCGGGATCGGACAGCGGCGGCCGCGTCTGGTGACTGCGCTCAACGGTGTCCGCGAGTACACACAACGATTGACGTTCTACTTGATGACCACGCTGCAGAATCTCAACCAGGTGAACCTGATCGGGACCGTCGAGGACCGGATACCGGCGGTCAGCTTCACCTTCGACGGGGTCAGCGCAGACAAGGTGGTGCACCGGCTCGCCGACAACGGCATCTGCGCGCTGGCCGAGGTGCCGAGTCGCGCGCTCGCCCGCCTGGGCGCCGGCGATTTCGGCGGTGCGGTCACAGTGGGCCTGGGCCCGTATTCGACGCCCTATGAGGTGGATCACCTCGTACGGGCGCTCGGTTCCCTCGGTTGAACGACAGACTGGGTCACATGACCGGTAAACGGGCGGTTTGACTCGCAATCCGTCATCGCGGCTATTACGTTTACGACAATGAAGGTTGTCGTACAGCCGGCGGAGAGGTGATGGACGTCGGTCCCGGGGAACACGACCGAAAGCTCACGCCGGTCGAACGCGAGATCTGGCGATCCTTCGTCAGCGGAGGGTGGGCCCTGCTCGGCGAGATCAACGCGGCGATGAACGCGAACGGGTTCTCGCAGTCCGATCTGCGCGTGCTGGAGTTCCTCGGGGATTCCCGGCAGCGTGGCATCAGTGAAATGGCTGCGGCCGTGCACATGACGGTCAGCACGGTGTCGCGCCAGGTCACGCGTCTCATCGACGAGGGGTCGGTCGAGCGGGCCGAGTGTGCGAGCGATGGCCGTCATCGGCACGTGCGGATCACCGACGAAGGCCGCCGGGTGCTCGATCAACATGTTCAGGTCCGTGACGACATGATCCGGCGCCTGGTGATCGACCAGCTGACCCCCGAGGAGTTCGCGATGCTCGGAAGTGTGTTCGGCAAGATCGGTGCGGGTTTGGCGCAGCGGCGCGACAGCTGATTCCACCGACCGGGTCCGGAAGTCGTCACGGGGCAGTCGACCACCCGGTCCCTGAGGAGGTTCGGTGCGCCGGCGGGCCGTCGACCACCCGATTCCTGAGGAGGTTTGGTGCGCCGGCGGGCCGTCGACCACCGGATTCCTGAGGAGGTTTGGTGCGCCGGCGGGCCGTCGACCACCCGGTCCCTGAGGAGGTTTGGTGCGCCGGCGGGCCGTCGACCACCTGGTCCCTCAGGAGGTTTGGTGCGCCGGCGGGCCGTCGACCACCCGGTCCCTGAGGAGGTTTGGTGCGCCGGCGGGCCGACCACCCGGTCCCTGAGGAGGTTTGGTGCGCCGGCGGGCCGTCGACCACCCGGTCCCTGAGGAGGCCCGGAGCGCCAGCGGGCCGTCGACCACCCGATCCCTGAGGAGGTCCGGAGCGCCAGCGGAGGGCCGTCACGAAGGGACGGCCCTTCGTGACGCTCGCAGGCTCGCTCCTCAGGGACCGAAGGGAGGTGCGCAGGCTCGCTCCTCAGGGACCGAAGGGAGGTGCGCAGGCTCGCTCCTCAGGGACCGAAGGGAGGTGCGCAGGCTCGCTCCTCAGGGTCCGCGGGGAGGTGCGCAGGCTCGCTCCTCGGGTATCGAGGGGAGGTGCGCAGGCTCGCTCCTCGGGGTCCGAGGGGAGGTGCGCTCCTCAGAGGCAGTCGGGTCACCGCATGGTGAGTAGCACCTTGCCGATGGCATCGCCACTGTCCAGGCGCGCGTGCGCGGCGTCGGCGTCGGCCAGGTCGAAGGTGGAATCGACGATCGGTTTGACCTCGCCGGTCTCGATCAGCGGCCACGTGATGCGCCGGGTCGTCGCGATGACCTCGGCTTTCGATCCGTGCCCGTCCACGGGCCGGGCCCGCAGCGTGGTGCCCATGACCGCGGCCCGTTTGGCCATCAGCGTCCCGATCGACAGTTCGGCCTTCAAGCCGCCCTGCATGCCGATGATCACCAACCGGCCACCGGTGCGCAGGGCGTTGATGTTGCGGTCGAGGTACTTGGCTCCCATGATGTCGAGGATCACGTCAGCGCCGCCGCTGTGGTTCACCACGTCCACGAAGTCCTCGTTCGAATAGTCGATCAAGATGTCGGCGCCGAGGGCGTGGCAGCGGTTGAGCTTGGCACGGGTGCGGGCGGTGACCGCGACCCGGACGTCGAGAGCATGCGCCACCTGGATGGCATGCGTGCCGATCCCCGACGACCCGCCATGGATCAGCAGCAATTCACCGGCCGCGAGGTGTGCAGTGTCGAACAGGTTGGAGGCGACAGTGCACGCGACCTCGGGAAGCGCGGCGGCCGAGACGAGGTCGACGTCGGCCGGCTTCGGCAGCACCTGCACCGCGGGCACGGCCACCTTGTCCGCGTAGCCCCCGCCGGCGAGCAGAGCGCAGACCTCGTCGCCGACGGCCCACTCCGCGACGCCGTGGCCAACGGCGGAGATGGTGCCGGACACCTCGAGTCCGAGGGTCTCCGACGCACCCGGCGGCGGCGGGTACAGTCCGCGGCGCTGCAGGAGGTCGGCACGATTGACCCCCGCGGCCACGACATCGATGACGACCTCGCCCGGTTGGGGTTCCGGGTCGGACAGGTCGATGATGGACAGCTCGTCGGTTCCGGCTATGGCTCGCACTCTCTCGATGCTGTCACAGCTGCGGCGATCGGGTCGATGGGATGGTCGTCAGCCGATTCCAGTAGCCTCTTCGGCAGGGAAGCGTGGCAGAGCGGCCGAATGCACTCGCCTTGAAAGCGAGCGTGGGTAAAACCACCGGGGGTTCAAATCCCTCCGCTTCCGCAGTCAGAGGCGGTCTCCGAGACAGCCGGTACCGTCGGGCAGATGACTCAGGGGCGGAGATCTGGGCGGGCCCGGCTGATCGGCGTTGTCCTCGTTGCGTTCCTGAGTGCTTGTGACCCTTTCGGCGAGCCGGATCTCAGCTCGCGCGACGTCAACGCCGAGCAGGCCGAGCAGGTGCTGGCCCAGGAACACATCGCGTTGCCCGACCGCTACGAGTTCGTGGCCGGCGTGGTGTTCCCTGTGGGGTTCGTCGGTCGCCCGGGTTACGACCTGAGCTACGAGGCCCCCGCCGAGGTGTTCACGGACCGCGCCCGCTTCGGTCCGCCTACACGGGCAGCACCTTCGGCCTCGAGTTCCCGGAATTCCGCGCCGTCGGCTGCGACGCCGGGGTGTTGACCGTTGCGCGCGACCGGAACTGGGTCGCCTGCACCCCGGAGACCCGCGCCAAGTTCAGCACGACGGGCAATGATCCCACCGACGCCTCGCACCCCATGTACCGGAACTCGATCGCGCTCGTGGCGGGGGAGGGGAAGACCCAGGTGATCGTCGTGATCGGCGGGTCGTGATGACCGCAGTCTGACCCACCGGTGACCCAAGCTCACGGGCTCTCGAGACAGAAACCCCACCTGTCCCCAGATACATGTGGCGTGCGACGTGTATCTGGCGAGAAGTGGGGTTTCTGTTTGTGCGGGACGGTCAGTTGACCTTCCGTTGATCCGGGCACGATGTCCGTGGATGCTGTCGTGCTATTTCACTTTTCGGAGTGTCGTTTCGGTCGAGGCGATGCTGCCATAACTGATTCCGGTTCCCTGGTAGCCGTGCGGGGTCTTGCGGTATTGGACGCGACTGAACCACAGCGTGGCCGGATCGTTGTGCAACGCGGTGACGCCGCCGTCTTTGGTTGGGATGATGGGGTACTGGTAGAGATTCCACGGTCCGACGCCGTATTCGTCGACGTACATTGTGTTTCCGATGACGCGGACATTCGCTTCCGGAGAGATGGCGACACCGAACAGGTGGCTCTGCATCTTGTACTTGCCCGGCGCGATCTTGGCGTCTGCGTGTCCGGCTCCGAGGCTGATCCCCATGACGGCTGCTCCGCCGATCAGGGCCCCCGCGATGATCTTCTTGAGTTTCACAGTTCGGGGACATTATCCGATGGCGTTGGGGGAGCCTCATCCTCGTCATCCAGGCGAATGATCCCGGCGTGTTGTCGGTGATGTCGGCGGACACTTTTCGTCCTATTTGACGGTTCGGTATGTCGTTTCGGTCGGGGTGAGTGCTGAAATCACTGATTTCAATCCGCCTTGGCCGTGCGGGGTCTGGATCCGACTGAGGCAACTCCTCACTTGTGCGGATGTTGTGATCGGACAGCCAGAGGATCCGGCCTCTTCGATATCGTCTCCAGGTGACCCCGACGACCAGCACCACACCGGCCCGCGAGGGTCTCGGCCCGCGATTACTGTTCGCGCTCGCGTTGTTGTCGGCCACCGCACCGATCGCCACCGACCTCTACCTCCCGTCGTTTCTGGAGGTGAAGGAGTCGCTGCACACTGATGCGACGCATGTGCAGCTCACGCTGACCGCGTTCCTGATCGGTGTCGGGGTCGGTCAGGTGATGTGGGGGCCTCTCTCGGACCGTTTCGGTCGTCGCGGTCCGCTGCTGATCGGGTCTTCTGTGGCGGTACTCGCCGGGGTGGCGGTGGTCGCCGCGCCGAACATCGAGGTCCTGATCGCCGCACGGTTCGTGCAGGCGGTCGCCGCGGCCGCCGGGATGGTCATCGCCCGCGCGATCATCTCCGACCGGTTGCGGGGCTTCGCGAGTGCCCGATCGATGACGCTGATGATGACGATCACGAGTCTCGCTCCGGTGATCGCGCCGGTCATCGGCGGCGTACTCGCCGGACACATCTCCTGGCGCGGTGTACTCGCCGTGATCCTCGGCGCCACGGTCCTGCAACTGATCATGGCCATCACCTCGGTGCCGGAGTCGCTGCCGGCCGAGCGGCGTGGCGCCCGACTCAACCACCATGACCTGCTGAGCCGCTTCCGACGGCCCGCATTCCTCGCCTACGTCTTCACCCAGGCGTTCGCCTTCGGCGCCATGATGTCGTACATCTCGAGCTCGTCCTTCGTGTATCAGCGCGTGTTGGGCACCTCGTCGCTGGTCTACGGATTCTGCTTCGCGGTCAATGCGCTGGGGTTGACGGCGGCGGGCCTGGTGGCGGCACGGCTGTCGCGCAGGCACCTACACCCTGCTCACATCGTCCGGATCGCGTTGCCGGTGCTGGTGGTCGCCGCGATCTGCGTGCTCGTCGCGGTCCTCTCACCAACCCCCGTGTTGCTGGTCATACCGCTGTTCGTCGCCGTCACCGCGGTGGGCTTCGTGATGGGCAACGCCACCGCGCTGGCGATGGAGCACAGCCGTGATGCGGCCGGTGCCGGCAGTGCGGTCCTGGGTGGACTCATGTTCCTCATCGGTGGGGTGGTGTCGCCGCTCGGAGGTCTGGCCGGCGACGACACCGCGCTACCGATGGCCGTTCTGATGGTCGGCTCGGCCACGGTCGCGCTGGGATGTTTCGTCCTCGCCCGACGCTACGTCGCGCGGCACCCCGACACGGAGGCCGCCTTCAGCCGGTGACCTCCACCGGGCGGCGCTCAGATCGCTCGACGCCCGGCCGCCGAGGCGAAACCCAGCCAGCTGTGCCGGTTGCCCGCCCAGCACCAGCCGACCTTCGGCGCACCCTTGCGTTCCCTCCCGTCGCGGCCGGTTCCGCCGGAGATCCAGATGGCCGGTGTCCGCGCGTCGAGGCGGCCGTTCGCCTTCCGCAGACGCGAACCGATCGTCATGAAGCATTTGTTGGGCTGCAATCGCTCAGGTTGTTGGAGCAGCCACGCGATGCCCTCGCCGATGGTCAGCGGGGTCCGTCCGTTGTCGGTGATCGCGGGTAGCGCCTCGTCGGGACTCCAGTTCGACATCGCATCCCCGCGGTCGACGTCGGTGACCAGATAGAACAGTGCGTCCAGCACCGCGATGCCGGGGATCGGCGCGAAGTCGTCGAGGTCGGTCATGTCGACGACGACGAATCCGGGTCTGCCGGCCCGCCTCAGCAGCGGCGCCAGCGTCGACGGCGCAATCGTCGCGGCACTCGGCACGAGCAACGCATCCTCGACGTCACCGGCCGCTGCGGCGGCATCGAGAATCATCGTGTCCGACATGCCCGCCAGGGCTCCGATGCCGAGATCGACCAGACGCCTCGCCTGGGCGAGGACATCCGGCACGACCAGCGGGGACGGTGCAGTCACCACGCCGATGGTACGGGAGGTCGAGGTGGGTCAGCGCAGACCGAGTGAACGCATGAGGACCGGCCACGAGGACACGAGTTCGTCGTTCCAATAGCCCCACTTGTGGGTCCCGGACGGCCGCAGATCGCTTGTGTAGGGGATGTGCAGCGCCGACAGCCGGGCGGTCATCTGACGGGTACAGCTCAGACTGAAGGCTTCGCCCGCGATGCCGGCCACGGTCTGGTCGACCGGATCGCCGAGCAGGTTGTTGTACCGGCCGGGAACCCCGTTGCCCGACGACAGGTAGATCGTCTTGCCCCGCAGGCGCGGAGCCATCAGGTAGGGATCGTGGGCGGCCCACGCAGGATCGCCGACGGGTCCCCACATGTTCGCCACGTTGCCGCCGCCGCGGGCCACATCGAAGGCCGTGACGAGCTGATCGGGGATGCTGGAGATGTTCGAGCAGTGGCTGTAGCTGGCGACACCGCGATACAGCCAGGGGTGGCGCGCCGCCAGGGTCAGCGCAGCGACGCCGCCCATCGACGTCCCCGCGATCGAGTTGCGGCCGTTGCCGCCGAAGCGTGCGTTGATCAGGGGAGGCAATTCGGACGTGAGGAACGTCTCGTACTTGAACTTCTTGCCGATGCCCGGGTCGACGGCCCGCCAATCGGTGTAATAGCTGTGTGGGTCGCCGACCGGCGTCACGACATTGAGGTTCTCGCGCGCGGCCAGCCGCGACAGCGATCCGTACAGGTACCAGCCCGACGCAGCGGGACTCGCCTCGGCGCCGTCGAGCATGTACAGGGTCGGCCGGGAGCCGCCCCACCCCGGATGCTGGACGTCGACCGTCACCGTCCGCCCCATGGCCGGTGACCACACCTTCAGCCGCTCACGACCGTGGTACGGATACTCCGAGACGACGTGTGCTGCCGGCCGTGCGGACGCCGGTGGTGCGGTGAGCAGCCCTGCTGCCACCGTCAGTGCCGCGCCGACGGCGACCGCCGCCCCGAGAAACCGTGCCCGTCGAACCACGTGTAGACCTCCAGTACCCCGACCGCTCACAGTGTCATATATCGCTGATGCAGCGCTCACCGTAACCCGAGTGAGCGCATGAGCACCGGCCAGGACGTCACCAGCTCGTCTTTCCAGTAGCCCCATGCGTGTGTACCGGACGGATGCAGGTTGGCGGTGTACGGGATGCCCAGCGAGGACAAGCGCGCCGTCATCTGCCCGGTACAGAAGCCGGACCCGATCTCGCCGACGATGCCACGAAGCGACTCGTCGACGGGGTCGGAGAGCAGATTGTTGTATTTGCCCGGAACGCCGTTGCCCGACGACAGGTAGATCGTCGTGCCCCGCAGCTTGTCGGCCATCAGGTACGGGTCATGGTCGGCCCAGCCGGGATCGCCGAGGGGGCCCCACATGTTGGCGGCATTGCCACCCACACGCGAGACATCCCATTGGGTGAGCAACTGATTGGCCAGGCTCGAGATGTTGGCGCAGTCGCTGTACCCGGCGACCCCGCGGTAGAGAGCCGGTTGGCGTGCGGCCGATGTCAACGCCGCGACGCCGCCCATGGATGCGCCGGCGATCGCGTTTCGTCCGTTGCCGTTGAACTCACGGTCGACCAGCGGTGGCAGCTCCTTGGTCAGGAACGTCTCGTACATGTACTTCTTGCCGATGCCGGGATCGACCGCGCGCCAATCGGTGTAATAGCTGTGTGGATCACCCACCGGGGTCACGACGTTGAGCTTCTCGCCCTTGGCGAGCGTGGCCAGGTCGGTCCGGGCATACCAGCCCGATTCCTCGTCGTGCGCCTCGGCGCCGTCCAGCATGTACAGCGTGGGCCGGGAGGCATCGCCGGCCGGGTGCGCGATGTCGACGGTGACGGCGCGCTCCATCGCCGGTGACCACACCTTGAGACGGTCCCGGCCGTCGAAGGGCGTCGTCGACATGATGTACGGCGTGCCGGGATCAGGGGGCGGATCGGCCCTCGCCGAGGGCACATCGAGCGAGCCCGCCGACCCGACGCCGAGCGCAACGACCACCGGGGTCAGCGCAGCCAGGAGTCGTGCCCGTCGAGCCACTGCCGACCTCCCCAATCTTCACATCCGCCACTTCTGCACCATCTGTAACAGGTAGAAGTATGTCGGACCTGGATTGATAAGGCGAATCGCGAGATCGTTCCGCAACGACGCGGTGACCTCGCCGCAGCTCGACGGGCACCTGCCTCACTCGGCAACCGTGGCGGTGACCAGCAGGTATTCCCAGTGCATCACCCCGTTGTCGAGGTACCGATCGGCCAGTTCGGCCATCGCACGGTCCAACTCGGCCGCCCGCTCGGTGTCATCGCCGATGTACTTGAACGCGGCGATCGTCGGGCCGTAGGTGGCCTTGAAGAAGTCGCGGAACGCCGCACCGTCCGGGAACTGGTTCACCTCGACCGTCTCGGTGGTGGCGGTGAAGTCGCGTACCCGATCACCGAACAGGGTTCGCACATGATCGGTGTCGCCCCACAGCACGCCGGGCTGGGCGCCGGGAGGCGGCGGCGGTGCGTAGGGCTTCATCACGGAGAACAGCTCGCCGATGAAACCGGTTGGCGTCCAGTTGATCAACCCGATGCGACCACCCGCACGGGTGACACGGGTGAGTTCGTCGGCGCAGCTCTGGTGATGCGGGGCGAACATGACACCGACAGCGGATACCGCGATGTCAAACGTGTCGTCGTCGAACGGCATGTCCTCGGCATCGGCTGTGCGCCAGACAATCCCGAGTTCACTGGCGCGACTCTCGCCGACCTGCAGCAACTCCGGGGTGAGGTCGGTGGCGACCACATGGGCTCCCGTCGCGGCGGCCGGAATTGCCACGTTTCCGGCACCGGCGGCGACGTCGACGACGCGGTCATCGCCGCCGATACCGGTGGCGTCGACGAGACGCGGCCCGAAGTCCGCGATCACATCGGCGACGGCGGGATAGTCCCCGGACGCCCACATTGCGCGGTGACGGCTCTTGATCGTCGCGTCGGTGGTGATGGTGGTGGTCGACATGTGGGTCTCTCCTTCTACTCGGTGCGCATCACTGTCGATGTGCTGTTGTCAGCGTCGTCGGCGGTGGCACCCCTCCTCCAGACCAAGAAATGAACCGGCGGCAGTACAAGATCTGTACTGGCCTTCCGTTCTCGTCAGGTGTGTACTTGAACCCGGTCGATCAAAAAGGTGGTTGCGATGCCCTCATACGGACAGTTCTGCCCGGTGGCCAAGGCGATGGAACTCCTCGACGAGCGCTGGACGATGCTCGTCGTGCGCGAACTGCTGTTGGGCAGCAGGCATTTCAACGAGTTGCGCCGCGGGGTGCCGAAGATGTCGCCGGCGCTGCTCACGAAGCGACTCCGAACACTCGAGCGCGCCGGGGTCATCCGACGCTCCGACGTCGGTGGTCGTTCGGTCTACACCCTCACCGAGAAGGGCGAGGAACTCAACGAGGTGGTGACCGCACTGAGTTCGTGGGGAATCCGGTGGATCGGCGAACTCGGCGACGCCGACCTCGACCCACATCTGCTGCTGTGGGACATCCATCGGACGGTCCCGATCGATCAATGGCCGCGGAAGCGGACGATGGTCGAGTTCAACTTCACCGATGTCATCGGCAAGGCGGGATTCTGGTGGCTCGTGGTGACCGACGGTGAGACCCAGATATGCGACTTCAACCCCGGTTACGACGTGGATGCCACCGTCGTCACCGATCTGCGTACCCTGACCGAGGTGTGGCGGGGCGACATCGACTGGCGAAAAGGGCTGAGTGAGGAGCGGATCGCCATCGAAGCACCTGCCGATGTCCGGCGGCAGGTGCCGGGCTGGATCGGCCAGAGCGTATCGGCGGCGATCCCGCGTCCGGCATGAGGTCTGCCGCGGCGACGTCCGCGGTCACAGCCAGTCGCGGCGCCGGAAGCTGACGTACAGTCCGAGGACCACGACGACGATGAGCACTGTGCTGGTGATGAATCCGAGGGTGTGGGTGTAGCCGGGGAACGGCACATTCTGGCCGTAGAACCCGGTGATGGCGGTCGGGACCGCGATGATCGCCGCCCACGCCGTCAGCTTCTTCATCACCGTGTTCAGTCGCGCATCGGCCAGCGAGAGATTGGTCTCGAACACGGTGGTGATCATGTCGCGCAACGATTCCGTCCACTCGGCGGCCCGCAGGGCGTGGTCGTAGAGATCGGAGAAATGCGGGTCGAGTTCGGATGGCGCATGGTTCTCGAATCGTCGACGCTGGATCGCGCCGATCACCTCACGCATCGGTAGCACCACGCGGCGCAACTGGACGAGATCCTTTCGTAGATCATAGGTTTGGCGTTGCAGGGTCCGGCCGGGCACCCGCTCGTCGAACAGCAGGCCCTCGAGGCCTTCGATGGCGTCGTCCATCTGCTGGACAGCATCGAAATGTCCGTCGACCACGACGTCGAGCAACCCGTGCAGCAGTGCGCCGATCCCGTATTGTTGTCCGCCACTCTCGTCCCAGCGGGCGGTGACCTCGTCGATGTCGAATCCTTCGGACAGGCGCACCGTGATCAGCGCGTTGCCCTTGATGAACATCGAAATGCGGTGCAGGGCGAACGACTTGGCCCGCTGCGCCGGCGGGGTGGTCGCAGAGCGCCGATCGGTCCGGTCGCACGTGACGGCGTAGACCATCATGAAGGTGTGATGGGCATAGGTCACCGCCTTCACACGCTCGGCCGACGACGTGGTGTCCTCCACGGCGAACGGGTCGAGATCGAGTTCGTCGGCCAGTGCGGCCATCGTCGCGTGCGTCGGGCATTCCAGATCGGCCCAGATGAGGACGCCCTGCTCGCCGATGCAGTCCGAGATCTTGGCCAGTTCGAAACCCTCGGCTTTCTCACCGTCACGCCAGATCTGGCCCCGGATACGTTCGGACATGCCCACATCCTGCCACCGGGATCACAGGTGGCAGGATCGCACCATGGCCGCACGGACCCCGTCGCTCACCGGCATCCGGACGGTTGCCGCCCTGACGGTGTGCCTCACCCACGCCGCGTTCTGGACCGGCCACTACACCGACGACCTCGCCGGTCGGCTGATGTCGCGCTTCGAGGTCGGGGTCGCGATCTTCTTCGTCCTCTCCGGATATCTGCTGTTCGCGCCGTGGGTCGACGCGCTCGCAGGGCAACGTCGGCGGCCGTTGGTGGGTCGCTACTTCTGGCACCGGGCACGACGTATCCTCCCGGCGTACTGGCTCACGGTGATCGCCGTGTACGCGCTGTTCCTCGTCTCCGAACCGCCCGACGCCGCGCCCACCGGCTCCGGCTGGACGGGCTTCCTGCGCAACATGACTCTGACGCAGGTCTACGGACTCGGGCATCTCCACTCGGGGCTGACCCAGATGTGGAGTCTGGCGGCCGAGGTCGTCTTCTATCTGGTGCTCCCGCCGATCGCCTGGGTACTCGGGGTGATCGTCTGCCGCCGACGCTGGCGACCGGATCTGCTCATCGTCGGGCTCGCGGTACTGCTGCTCGTGTCGCCGATCTGGTCGGTCGCGGTCGCGGGCAGCTCCGGCATCAGCCCGACGGCCCGCCTGTGGGCGCCGGCCTTCTTCGGGTGGTTCGTCGCGGGGATGTTGTTGGCGGTGTCCCGGCACCTGGTCCGTCGCTGGAACGCCACGCTCTCGGTGGCGGTCGCGGTGGGCGCGTTCCTGCTGTCCGGCGCCGACGCCGCGGGCGAACCCACCATCACCCCGACCACCGCCTCGGCGACGATCGTCAAACACCTGCTCTACGTGATCATCGCCGTCGGACTCATCGGGCCGTTGACCATGCGGGACCAGACCGACTGGTGGGCGCGCGTGTGCGGCTGTCGCCCGATGGTCTGGTTCGGGGAGATCTCGTACGAGTTCTTCCTCGTCCACGTGGTCGTCCTCGAGGTGGTGATGGACGTGTTGGGGTACGGGGTCTTCACCGGCTCCATGCTGGTCGCCTTCTTTGCGACGACCCTGGTCAGTGTGCCGGTGGCGTGGGGTTTGCACCGGGTCACGGCGCCGATCACCCATGCTCGGACGCCCGGGCCACTCGTCGCGCGCAGGTACGATCGATCGTGACGTCCGGCAGGTCCGGATGGGGAATCGAGGGTTATCCGAATGGTCGACAACCGGCGTTCCGGTCTTCCGGCCGGGACCACGACGAGTGACGAGATACGAGCGTGGTGCGATCAGTCGCGGCTACCCGGCGAACGCCCGGAACTGTCCGACACCGCCGGCGTGCTTGTCGCGTCCGGATTTCTCACCCCGGGTGGGCGCGCCATCGTGGTACGCCGGATCTCGACGGGACTGCCGGTGCCGGCGTTGCCGGGCGGATTCGGCAACCTGAGACGACTGCAACGCCTCATCGGGCAGACCGAGAGTCAACTGGCCAACCCGATGATGCCGAGCGTCGTGGCAGCGGTGATGCGCAACCGTCTCAACGGTCTGCACCGTCGACGTGACGACGCCCGCAAGGTCCTCGTGACCGCGAAAGGCGTGTTCGCGGGTGGGACCCGGGCGATCCGACGTGAACGGCGCGAGAACGTCTACCTCGAGATCGAGGAGCGGGAGCGGCTGTTCGCGGGATTGCTGTGCACCCCGACCCCCAACGTGAACACCTCCGGATATGTGCGGCGTGCGGGGACGGCGGCGATCGACCGGATCGCCGGTGTCGTGGGCCAGGTGGCGGCCCGCTCGGGTCATCCGCAGGCCGGCGAATGGGCGAACCAGATCCTGACCCCGGACCGCGACGACAACCCCCAGGCCCCGGCGGCCATCCCCGGCTCTGCGGCATTCGTCGACGGATACGAGACGCTGCTGTTCGTCGCCGGACACTTCTACGATCGCATCGTCCGCAACCCGGCGTGGCTGTCCGACCACTTCGAGATCCAGCGCACGCAGGTCAATCTGCACGCCGAACTCGCCGAGATCGCCGCCGACGTGATCGCGCTGCGGGCGGTACGCATCGATCTGGACCGGGCCAAGCGCAACGGCGGCTTCGACCGGGCGTTCGCCGAACACATCGACCGCCGCGAGACCACGCTCCGGCCGGTGTGGACCGAATTGATCGATCGGGTGCAGGCCCTCGGCGAGGTGGCCTCCGTCGTCGAATCGGCTGCGATCGAGTTGCGGGTGCTGGCCGAGTACAACCGGGCCAGCACGATCGACGACCGGATCGACGAACTCATCGCGCGCTCGGGCGACCGGGAGATCTCGGTGGACAATGCCAAGCGACTCACCGAGCAGGTCCGCAGCGGGGAAGAGCAGCTGCGCATCTACCGGGACGTGCTGCAGGGCAACATCGCCCGCATCTCGCCTGCCGTGCCGAGGGAACTACCCGCCCGCTACGAGCCGTCCTGACGCCGTGTTCGAGGTCACCGCGTCCAGGACCGCAGGTAGGCCTTCTCGGTCGCCGTGAGTCGACGCAGAGTCTGCGCCTCGACGTCGACGACCGCCATCTGTGTGCTCGCCACGCAGGCGGGCTTGGCACCCGGTTCGTCACCGCCGGCGCGGACCTCGTAGCCGATCGTGAAGTCGACCGACCGGTTGCCCTTGATCCACATACCGATCTGCAGCGGCGAATCGTCGTGGCGCAGCTGACGCTGATACCGGATCTCCACGTGCACGATCATCGCGCTCGTGATCAGCGGCGTGTACTCATCGCCGGCAGACACCAGCCACGCGATCCGCGCCTCCTCCATGAGCGTGACCATGCGTGCGTGATTGATGTGGCCGAACGCGTCCATGTCCGACCATCGGACGCCGACGTGGGCCACGAACGCGAAGCCGTGCTCGTCGAGTCCCGATTCCGCGGTTTCGTCGGCGTTCGCGGCGGGGTTCTGTGCCGGAGTCATCAGCCAGCCTTTCCGTGGTGAGTTCGTCGACGCGCGCATCCGTGATCCGCAGCCTATTCTCAGGGGTTCCGCAAGCCGGATGTCGATCAGTACCCTGTGGAGGGGACGACGCGGTCCTCAGGGGGTACCGCAGGGTCGGAATGAGGGTGCTCGACGACGACGATGTCGACGGGCGGGGATACGCGTTGTGGTGAGGGAGAAGATGCGCAAGTCGAACCGGTGGGCGACGGTTGTCGTCTGCCTGATGATCGCGTTGCTCGTGGCGCCCGCCGTAGCCCATGCCGACGACACGAAGGCCGCGAGGATCTCCAAAGCCACCAAACTGAGTCCGCTGCGCACCGACATCTGGGTCAATTCCCCGGCCATGGGCGGCAAGGTGAAGGTCTCCGTGCTCACCCCCCAGTACTCTGCCGGTCCCCGATCGACGGTGTATCTGCTCGACGGCGCCGACGCCGGTGAGAACGTCAGCGACTGGATCACGAAGGGCAAGGCCGGGAAGTTCTTCGCCGACAAGAACGTGAACGTGGTGCTCCCCACCGGCGGTGCAGGCAGCTTCTACACCAACTGGTTGCATCGCGACGCTGCGCTCGGCAAACCGCAATGGGAGACCTTCCTCACCCGGGAACTGCCGCCGCTGATCGATGAGAAGTTCGACGGGACCGGCCGCAACGCCGTCGTGGGACTCTCCATGGGTGGGCAGTCGGCCTTCACCCTCGCCGTCCGCCACCCCAGCCTGTACACGGGTATCGCCTCGTTGAGCGGCTGCCCGCCCGTCTCGGGGCCGTTGAACGAGAGCTATGTGCGAACCACTGTCGCCAAGAGCGGTGGCGACGCCACCAACATGTGGGGCCCGTTCGGCTCGGCGAACTGGTTCGCGCACGACCCCACCCGGCATCTCGACAAGCTCCGCGACAAGAACATCTTCATCTCCGCCGGCTCGGGAGCCGTCGGGCCTCTGGACCTGACCGCGCCCTATGACCCGAAGGACGGTCCGCGGTCGGCGGTCACCGCCGCCGGTTCGGCGCTCGAACTGGGCGCCTGGCGCTGTTCGCTGGAGTTCGCGGCGACCCTGAGGGCCAACAATGTGCCCTTCACCGACGGCTTCCACTTCATCGGCACGCACAACTGGGTGTACTGGGAGCAGGATCTGCCGGCCGCATGGCCGACCATCGCGCGCGGCCTCTGAGTCGGTCCGCGAACGAACTCACGCAGGCGTTCGGGCAGCCCACTGCTCGGCGAAGGCCAGGAACACGTCGTCCTCGCCCGGGTTGGTGACCGTGACACGGACACCGTCACCGGCGAACGGGCGCACCACGACGCCCGCCTCGACACAGGCCTGGGCGAACTCCATCGTGGGGTCACCGAGCTGCAGCCAGACGAAGTTGGCCTGCGAATCCGGCACGCGATAGCCGAGGTCGCAAAGTCGCGCTGACACGCGGGTGCGTTCGGCCACGACGGCGTCGGTGCGCGCCAGCAGCTCGTCTTCGGCGTCGAGGCAGGCCAGCGCGGCACTCTGGGCGAGGCTGCTCACCGAGAACGGGACGTGTACCTTGCCGAGCGCGGTGATCACCTCGGGATCGGCCATCGCATAGCCCACCCGCAGACCGGCCAGACCGTAGGCCTTCGAGAAGGTTCGCAGCACCACCAGATTGGGGAACTCGCGACGCAGTTCAACGGCGTCGTAGGCCTGGGTGGGCCCGAGCCGCAGGTACTCGAAGTAGGCCTCGTCGAGGGCCACGATGATGTCGGAAGGCACCACCCGCAGGAACTCGAGCAGGGCGTCCGCCTCGACGACCGTGCCGGTCGGGTTGTTCGGGTTGCAGACGAAGATCAGCCGCGTGCGGTCGGTGATCGCGGCGGCCATCGCCGGCAGGTCATAGGTCAGGTCGGCGTTGAGCGGCACCTGCACCGGGGTCGCACCCACGACCCGGGTGGCCAGCGGATACGTCTCGAACGATCGCCACCCGAAGAGAACCTCGTCCCCGGGGCGGCTGGTGATCGAGATCAGGTTCTGGCAGAGGATCACCGACCCGCATCCGACTTGCAGCTCGGCCTCGGTCACGCCGAGCTTCTTGGACAGCGCCGCGGTCAGTTCGACCATCCCGTTGTCGGGGTAGCGGTTCACGGCCGCCGCGGCCGCGCCGATCGCATCGAGCACACTGGGCAGCGGTCCCTCGGTGACCTCGTTGCTCGCCAGTTTCACCGCACCGGGAAACGTCTTCCCGGGCACGTAGGCGGGCAGGTCGTCGAGGTCTGGGCGGATGCGCAGGGTCACCCGTCAAATGTAGGTCCGAGGCCTCGGAACGGCCAAAATGGTGGCGGTTTGCTTCGCGGCGCGCGGAGTGTGTAACCTTTCGCTTCGGCAGTTCGAAAGGACTCCGCCAAGGAGGCGTGCCAGAGCGGCCGAATGGGACTCACTGCTAATGAGTTGTCTCGCTAAAACGGGACCGGAGGTTCAAATCCTCTCGCCTCCGCCGACCTACGGTCACGCCGACCGTGGGAGTACAACTGAATAGCACGCGCCCGTAGCTCAACGGATAGAGCATCTGACTACGGATCAGAAGGTTTGGGGTTCGAATCCCTACGGGCGCACCGAAAATGTATCCCCACCTGCGTAGGCAGGTGGGGATACATTTTTTCGCGGGCCGTTTGGCATGTGTGCGGATGCCGGACCCTCAGCAGGTGTTTCCGCGTTCTGGGCCTGCGGTTCTCATCGTGAGACCGCTGAGTCGACATTCGGGGCATCGTCGACTTGTCGGGGCAGGAATAGCGTCGCGAGGAAGCCGAGCATGAGTAGTGCGGCGGCGATCCCGAGTGTCCAGCGACTCGCCTCGATCATTGCAGTGGATGCGACATCGGCGACAGCGGACGCCGTCGGGTCGGTCTGCAGGGACGCGATGGCAATTCCGGCGCTCTCCTGCACTGCCGTGGTGATCGAGTCCGCCGCCGCATCGGGAATCGGCAATGCGGTCAGACCCTGGGCGGTCTCGGCACCCAGTCGCCCGACCAGGAACCCGCCGAGCACCGCCACGCCGAGCGCTGAGCCGAGTTGGCGCACGGCGCTCTGCAGCCCCGATGCCTGTCCGCTCTGGCCGACCGGCACGTCGAAGAGCAGCAGCGAGGTCAGTTGAGCGGTGGCCCAGCCGACGCCTGCACCGTAGACGAAGAGGAGCGCGCAAAGCGTGAACGTCGAGATGTCTAGCGTGAGCACCGCCGCGAGGCTGCCGACTGCCAGGGCCTCCAACAGGAGCCCTGCCCTGACGATGGCCCGCTGAGACATTCGTGCGCGAAGCTGGGGCAGCACTCCCGAGGCCACGAAGGTACCGATCGCCAGTGCCGTGATCACGCCACCGGTACCGAGGGCGCTGTAGCCGAGGGTGCCCTGGAGCAGCAGCGGAAGCGTGAACAGCAGTCCGAACTCGCCGAAAGCGACGATCAGCGCGGCGATAATGCCCGTGCGGAACGAAGTGATGGAGAACAGTCGGAGGTCGACGAGCACGTGCTTGACGCCTTGGCGCCGGCGCCGCTCCACGATGATGAATCCTGCGACCAGGGCAATCCCCGCCGCCAGCGCGATCGGGACAGGTGAAATGTTTCCGTTGTCCTGACGCCACCAGCCGAACCATTGCCCTTCGATGAGCGCGAAGACGATCGCGCCCATCCCGATGGCCGACATCAGCACGCCGGCAACGTCACGACCCGGGCTCGCCGAGGGGTCACGGGTCTCCGGGATCGCCCGCAGTGCGCCGCCGAGCACCAACACGCCGATCGGGATGTTGAGCCAGAACGCCCAGCGCCACGACGCATCGGTGGCCAACCATCCACCCACGAGCGGCCCGACTGCCGCCATCCCACCGATCGCCGATCCCCAGACTGCGAACGCGATCGTTCGACTACGCTCGGCGAACATCGCGTTGATCGTCGACAGCGTGCTCGGCACGATCATCGCCGCGCCCAGTCCCTGGATCAGTCGCGCGGCGATCAGCATCGTGCCGCCCGTGCTCAGCCCGGCGACCCCGGACGCCAGCACGAAGACGAGCATGCCGGTGATGAACAGCCTCTTGCGACCGTGCAGATCACCCATCCGCCCGAGCGTCAGCAGCAGCGCCGCGAAGACCAGCGAGTACGCCGCGTTGATCCACTGCGCGTCGGCAGCAGTCAGGTTCAGGTCGTCGATCACGACCGGCAACGCAACATTGACCACGGTCGCGTCCATGATCACGGTGCCGACACCGATCGCGATCACCAGCAGGGCGATCCAGCCCTTCCGGTCCAGGGAGGTCGCAGGCTCGAGTGGGGGACGAGGAGTCGAGAGCGAGGAGTCGTCGTGAGTCACCCCGTCAGGTTATCAACGCCCCGTCGGTAAAATCGATTTTGCCCCGGTTTCGGCCTCGGTCCTCCGTGTGGCCGTCGGCCGTGCGCGCGATTTTGACGTTTTCGACACCCTGTCGGTACAGTTCCCGTCATGGTGTTTGTAAAACGTATGCACGGATGGTGGTGACGATGTTTCTCGCGTTGCGTGAACTTGCCTTCGCACGGGGCAGGTTCGCCTTGATGGGTGCCGTGGTCGCACTGATCGCAGTGCTGATGGTGCTTCTGAGTGGGCTGTCGGTGGGCCTGGTGAACGACGGCGTGTCGGGACTCAAGGCGTTGCCGGTCACGTCGCTGGCCTTCCAGCACGATGTCAGCAAGGACTCCGCGTTCTCCCGAAGCGTGGTGGAGGAATCGGCCGTGGCGACCTGGGCCGGGCAGCCGGGCGTCAACGCGGCCGCGCCATTCGGTGATTCCTTGGTCAACGCGCATACGGGCGAAGGCGACGAGATCGACCTCGCTCTGTTCGGCGTCGACCCCAACTCGTTCCTGAACCCCCAGGCGGCCCAGGGCGGTCGAGTCGCCGGACCCGGCGAGATCGTGGTGAGTCCCACCGCCGTGGAGAAGGGCGTCCGACTCGGTGACACGGTCACGCTGGAACCCAACGGCACCACCTTGAAGGTCGTCGGAGTGCTGGCCGAGCAGAACACCTTCGGGCACGTGGACGTCGGCTACGTGCCACTGCGCACCTGGCAGGAAATCCATGCCGGCATCCGACCGGGCGAGCAGGTTCCGGACCGGATCTATCACGACATCACCGCCGTCGGAGTGCTGTCTGCCGACGACGCGGACGTCGATCTCGCGGCCGGTGACCGTGCCGCCGGGACCACCTCGATGACATTGTCGGACTCGTACGGCGCATCGCCCGGCTACACCGCAGAGACCTCAACGCTGCAGATGATCCAGGCGTTTCTCTATGCGATCTCCGCATTGGTCGTCGGGGCCTTCTTCACCGTTCTGACGATCCAACGACGATCAGAGATAGCGATCCTGCGCGCGTTGGGAGCGAGTACCGGATACCTGCTGCGTGACAGCCTCCTGCAGTCGGTTCTCCTGCTCGTCGCAGCGGCGTCCGTCGGCGTGGGGGTCGGTGTCGCTGCTGGTGCCGCGATCGCAAAGACGGCGATGCCGTTTGCTCTCGAGGCCGGCCCGATCGCAGGCGCCACCGCATTACTCATCGTTCTCGGCGTCGTCGGCGCCGCCGTGGCCGTCCTGCGCATCACTCGCGTCGAACCGCTCACCGCCTTAGGAGGCAACCGATGACCACAGTTCTTTCCCTCGATGACGTGACCTTGCGGCGCGGTGACGGCGAGGAGACGATCACCGCGCTCGATGCAGTGACCCTCGACGTCGCCGCCGGCGAACTGTTGGCCGTGGTCGGCCCCTCGGGATCGGGAAAGTC
The DNA here is from genome assembly GCF_058129505.1 of Gordonia sp. LMA484. Lineage (NCBI taxonomy): Bacteria > Bacillati > Actinomycetota > Actinomycetes > Mycobacteriales > Gordoniaceae > Gordonia > Gordonia sp. LMA484. The sequence continues at coordinate 5,292,130 of NZ_CM176700.1, read as the reverse complement.
GAGCCTGCTGGCCGTGGCCGGGGCGCTTACGACACCCACCAGCGGCACCGTCCGTCTCGGTGATGTCGACCTCACCACAATCACCGCGCGCCGACGAACCGCAATCCGACGTGAACGGATCGGGTTCGTGTTCCAAACCGACAACCTGGTACCCGCGCTGACCTCCCTGGACCAGCTTCGACTGCCGCTGACCTTCGCCCGCGTCACCAACCCGCGCGACCCCCGGGAGTTGCTCGCCGAGGTCGGTATGGAGAACAAGGCCGACCGTCGCCCGCACCAACTCTCGGGCGGGGAGCGGCAGCGCGTCGGAATAGCCCGGGCTTTGGTGACCCGTCCGGCCGTACTCCTGGTCGACGAGCCCACGGCCGCTCTCGATCGGCAGCGCAGTCAAGACGTCGTCGCGCTGTTGGCCGGCGAGGCCCACCGGCATGGCGTCGCCGCCATCATGGTCACCCATGACCACGAGGTGCTGCATCATTGCGATCGGATTCTCGAGATGGTCGACGGCCGGCTCCAAGCACTGTCCTCGATATGACCGACGCGTCACGCGCCGGCCAGCCATGCACCGCACCCGACGAGTTCCCGCAGGGACCGCCCGGGGGGTCGCCGGGGTCCGTCTATTCTCGGGTAGGCGGCGGACGCCGCTGACAGGAGGGACCGATGCCTCGCATCACCGCGCCGACCGTCGTCGAACATCACGCGAACCAGCGGCGGGTCGTCTTGGATGCCGCTCGAGCGCATATCGCCGAGACAACTCAGGCACCCTCGATCGCGGCCGTGGGACGGCGGGCCGGGCTGGCTCGGACCAGTGTCTACCAGTATTTCCCCTCTGCCGACGATCTGGTCGCCGCCGTCGTCGCCGACGTGTTTCCGGACTGGGCTGCCCGCGTCCTTACCCGGGTCGACGCCGCCGGCTCCGCGGCCGAGCGAGTGTGGGCTTACATCGAGGCCAATGTCGAACTGTTCGCAAGCTCCGAACAGGACGTCGCACGAGCCCTCACCAGGATCGTCGCACCTGACGTGCTGCGCGGTCCGATGGAAGAGTTTCACGCCCGGATCCAGCAACCTCTGCGCCGCGCACTCGCCGACTTCGGTGAACCCGACGCCGACCCGATCGCGGAGCTGATCGACACCCTGATCGTGACGACGGTCGGCGCTGTTGCCGAGAACGCCACGGGTCCCACTGCCCGCCGAACCGCGCTGGCGCGCCTTCGCCGGCTCCTGGGCCCATACCTTCACCTCGGGCCCGAGCTGCCCGATCCGGCACCCGTGGCCCAGTCGCCCAGCCCTGCACCTGACGGTTGATGACCGCGCCCATGGTCTGGTCGTCGTAGGATGCGACCGCGCAGTACTACTCCGCTCTTATCCCGCTCTTTGCCAGAGGTATCAACGGGTAGTCACCGGCACTCACGTGACTCCTGACTTTCAATCTTCCACCCTTACAAGAGGTCTCAGTGCCCCTCACTACCGCCTGGTACCCCTCTATTGCACAGGTTTCCTTACAGAAGGTTTGGGGTTCGAATCCCTACGGGCGCACAGAGAGAAACCTCCGCCAGAACCATTTGGTCCGGCGGGGGTTTCGCTGTTCAGGAGCCGTGAAGGCGCTTCTGATAGCCAGAGCCGAGGCATTCACGACGATTCGGGGCTGCGTATTGGTGCTTCCGTCAGCGCTGCCGGCCGAAGTCCGTGAAGAGGCTCCCAGGCCGAGACCGGCGATCGGACGATGAGTCAGAAGACGCAAATCGGAGTGACCTGAGCCAAGATGATCCGGTGGGCGCGAGTGAACCCGTCGCAGTGGAGGAATACGCCGCGGCTTCAGCTCTCGACGAGGATTTCCGCGACGTCATCGGGAACCTCAGCTCAGACGACTGCTATACGGTGCGGTGTTGGCAGCGTGACGACCGATCGTACGAGGCGATCCAGAATGCGTTCCGCGTCGAGAACTACGCTGACGACAACCCGGAGGCCGGCGACCTGGCTGACCACCTGGACACCCTCGTCCGGTCCAATGAGCTGGTCAGGCCGGTCCAGTCTGCCGCGGTGTGCGCGACACACGGAAGACTTTTGCCCTGGATAGCGGGGATCTCGGTCGGCTCGTCGGGCAGCTCGTCGACCACGAAGGTTTCTTCGCTACCTCCGTACACCGTGAGGTTGCGCTGTCCCATTCGCCCGGCCGAAGCTGGGCGGCGGACCGGCGCTGCTCACCATGGTTCTTTCTGCTGGTCAGCAGGCATTCTGGATCGCGGCAAGCGGAGATCCAGACCTCGCTTATCAGGGCGAGCTGCTGTTACCGGCGTTTGTGCAGCTACAGATAGATTCAGTGGACTTCTTCGGCGAGATCCCTCTGGTCATCGCTACCGTGATTTCCTGATGACCAGGGGTTTTATCTCTATCGTTACAGCTGAGCAATATTGGGTGAGTTACCGTCGTTGTGGCAGACAGGATCATTCACCCTGACTTTTGAGAACGGTGCACCTCAGTGGGTATTGCAGAGAGATTGTGGGATGACGAGGGCTTCAGGCCCCGGGTCGTCGCGCGCCTGCGCCCCAGATGACCGGTGTTCTACTTGGTCGGCTGCACCTGGCTCGTTCACCCCGCGCCAAGCAAGAGGCCGGCATTCGCGAATGGCTCGACAACAACCACCCGTCAAAGAGCCTGATCCGCAGTCTCGAGCGACAGGGCTTCGGGGAACTTCTCCACAGGAACTCGGCGTCGCGGCGCGTCTAGCGCGTTCTGTGCTAGGGGTGCGCCGTGCGGATCGGCGCCGGTGAGGCGCTTCGACGATGATCGGGTCCTGAGGGAGCCCAGCAGCAAGCCGCCGACGGGGCGCTTCTGATCGAGCACAACCTGTCGTGGTGACGCGGTAGGTGGGGCTCTGTGGGAGTCCTCGGGTCGCGGGTCATCGTTTGAACAGCCGCACGTCAAGACCGAGCGCTACACGCACTCGTCAGCTGGCGAACAGAAGGGCAGGAAGCATCGAGCTGCCGAGTACCGCACTCCCGATGACACCGGCGCCGAGCACGGCGCTGCCATAGGCGGCGCTCCCGCTGCTGTCGCCACTGGCGCTGTCGTCGATTCCGCCGTGGCCAGAGCACGCGCCCTGACGGTGTGTGGCGTGGCTGTAGGTGCCGTCTTTGCACTTGATGCCGCTCGGGCTTCCGTCCGGCCTCGGCGTGCAGACTCCGTCGGAGTTCTCGTAGTACTTGGAACCGCACACATTGTGGCTGTAGGCGGTGTCGGCGTGCGCGACGGCCGGACCGGTCGTTGCCTGACCCACCAGCAGTCCAACGCTGAGCGCTGCGCCGGCACCGGTGGCGACAATGGCACGCCGCACAATCGTTTTCCTCATTGCCGCATTCTCGGCCACCGCGCGAGAATCCGGCGGCAATACACACGGCGGCCGGTGAATTCACCCGTTTGTGCGACACCGGCTCTGGGGACAAACGTACGCATGGCCTCGGCGTAAACTCCGGCGTGTGCCGACCCAGCTGATCAGGCCGTTGGACACACGCCGGTTCGACATTCGCTGCGACGTCGGCGACGCCATGGTGGCGAACCTGGCCATCCACAACGTCCTCTTCTTCGAGTGGCACCTCGACCCGACGGCGCTCGCCGACGCTTTCGCACACGCCCTCACGAGCCTGCCGATCTATGCGGCGCGCCTGGGCATGGCCGACGGCGCGATGCGCATCCGATGTTCCGGGCGGGGTGTGCCGTTCACAACGGTGTCGTCGGACCGCACGCAGCACGACGCGATCAAGTCCATCGTGCAGGACGCCGGCGGGTGGCTCATCGACCCCGTGAACGGCGCCGCGGGCCGGTGGGGCTGGGGTCCGGTGTGCAAGGTCCGTGTCACCCATCTCGCCGACGATGCGACCGCGATCGGGTTCTCGTTTCACCACGTGCTCGGCGACATGCAGACGTTCATGCTCTTCATGAACGCGTGGGCCGCCGCTGCCGCCGGCGATCCGGTCGCCGAGCCGTTGATCGTCGACGACCGTCCCGCCTACCTCGACGAACATCTCCCCGCCGACGGCGCCGCCGAACCCGGGGTGCGCTGCCTCGGGCTCGGCGAACTCGCGCGCAGCGCGTGGTATCTGGCCCGCGATGCGCGACGGCAGCGCACGCTGGGGCTCTACTTCGGGGACGACGAGATAGCCCGCATGCGCGAGACGTATGGGGCCCGTGTGCGCCTGTCAGCGAACGACGTTGTGTGCGCACACGTTTCCGCGGCGCTCATGCAGGCAGATGCCGCGGTGGACCGTCGCACCCTCGCGCTCGCGGTGAACGTGCGCGGTCGGTGCGGTCTCGACCCCACGCTCGTCGGCAACATGATCACGACGCTGAACGTGGACCTGCACCGCGGAGACGACGCGGGAGCGACGGCTGAACGCATCCGTCGTACCGTCGATCACTTCGACGCCGAACACTGCGATCTGCGTATCAACCAACGTTTCCTGGACGCTGCGGGAGCGTGGCGGGGCGCGCGGTGTGTATCCACAGCCTTCAATCCGGCCCGGTGGAACCCGCTCGTCACGAACCTGAGCGGGTTCGGCGTTCATGACATCAGGTTCGAGGGCGCCTGCGCGTCCTACTTCTCGCCGGTGCTGAAACTGCCGGTCGCGGGACTCGGCGCCCTGACAGAAGGTGTCGGCGGTCGGGGACTGGTGTTTCAGATGGCCCTGCCACCCCAGGAGTTCGAGGCCATGACGAGCCCGGCGACGACCGAACACCTGCACCGATTTCGGCAGGTGGACGACGATATTCCACGCCTTCACCGAGAGGTCCACGGATGAATTACACACATGTGAGTAACTTCTGTGGATAACCGTCGGAGTGCGCGAACGATCGTCGTCAGCGGTGTCGTCGTCCGCGACCGTGCAGGGCTTCTGCTCACCGTCCGCAAGCGCGGCACGCAGCGTTTCATGCTTCCCGGAGGCAAGCCTGAAACCGGGGAATCGGCGATCGAGGCTGCCGCGCGGGAATGTCTCGAGGAGATCGGGCTGTACGTCGCCGTGACGGATCTGCGTCGCTGGGGATGCTTTCGTTCGGCTGCGGCCAACGAAGACGGATATGACATCGCCGCAACCATTTTCGAATATCCGCCCATCGGCGGTGAGATCGCGCCGGCTGCCGAGATCGCGGAGATCCGATGGCTGGACATCGATCTGGCGACATTGCCCGACGATCTTGCGCCGGTCGTCACCGATCATGTGATTCCGGCTCTGCGGGCCCGAAATTCGACTCACTGACTTTACCGAAGTTTTCCCGACGTTCACCGATTTCAAGATTATTTCGGTTACCGTGACCCCCGGGGGACCTTTAGCGCGCCGAACAGAAACGAGAGGATTCCTTCCATGACATCTCCATCGCCCGTGGCGAAACTCGCGGCGGAGTTATTCGGAACGTTCTGGCTTGTCTTCGGGGGCTGCGGGTCGGCGATCTTCGCCGCCAAGCAGATCGCCGAGGCGACCGACGGCGGTGACAACTATCAGGTCGGCATCGGCTACCTGGGCGTCGCGCTGGCCTTCGGTCTCACTGTGGTCACCATGGCGTACGCGGTCGGACACATCTCCGGCGGCCATTTCAATCCGGCGATCACCCTCGGTGCGGCGGTGGGCGGCCGCATGTCGTGGAAGGAACTGCCCGGGTACTGGATCGCTCAGGTCGTCGGGGGTCTGCTCGCAGGTCTGCTGCTGCTGGTGATCGCCAGCGGCAAGGACGGATTCGACCGCATCGGCGGTATGGCGGCCAACGGTTACGGCGACAATTCGCCGGACGGGTACTCGATGCTGGCGGTCTTCATCGCCGAGGTTCTGCTGACCGCGTTCTTCCTCCTCGTCGTGTTGGGCACGACGGGTGGCAAGGCCCCGAGCACGTTCGCGCCGTTGGCGATCGGCCTGTGCCTCACCCTGATCCACCTCATCTCGATACCGATCAGCAACACGTCGGTGAATCCCGCCCGGTCGACGGCCGTCGCGTTCTTCAACGGCGACGGCGCCCCGGCGCAACTGTGGCTGTTCTGGGTGGCCCCGCTGCTCGGCGGACTCATCGGCGGCCTGCTGTACCCGTTGCTGTTCGAGGACGGGAAGCTGAAGATGCTCGCCGGTACCCCGACGGACCAGGCAGCCGAGCGGGAGTCCGAAACCGCCGGCCGCTGACCGCCAGGCCAGCGAAATGGTCGCTGGCCTGCGACAATCCAGGCCATGGAATTGCTCATCCTGGTGCTGGTCGGCGCGATCATCGTCACCGCGATCGCCGACCGGCGGGGGATGCAGCCGGCGCTGATCATCGTCGTGATCGCGCTCGCGGTCTCGTTCATACCGGGTATGCCGCAGGTCGAACTCGAGTCGGAAGTCCTGCTGACCGTCGTCTTGCCACCGCTGCTGTATTCGGCGGCACTGGGCTTCTCGTTCCCCAGTTTCCTGCGGAACCTCAAACCCATCCTCGGGTTGGGTGTCGCGATGGTGGTCATCACCGCGCTGGTGGTGGGTTGGGTGGCATCGCTGGTCATTCCCGGCTTCACCTTCATGCTCGCGTTGCTTCTCGGGGCCATCGTGGCGCCGCCGGATGCGGTCACCGCGGTCGCGATCGGACGCAAGCTGGGTCTGCCGAAGCGCCTGATGACCATCCTCACCGGTGAGAGCCTGGTCAACGACGCCGCGGCGCTGTCGTTGTTCGCGATCGCCATCTCCCAGATCGCCGGTACGCACTCGTTCATCGACAACCCGCTGCTGCTGTTCGGCTACAACGCGGTCCTCGGGCCGATCGTGGGCGCGGTCCTCGGTGTGCTGACGTTGTGGATTCGGCGGCATCTGCAGAACCCCGCGCTCGAGACGGTTCAGGGATTCGTGGTGCCGTTCGCGGCCTTCCTGACCGCCGAACACCTGCATGCGTCGGGAGTGCTCGCGGTGGTGATCGCCGGCTTCGTCGTCGGATCGGGGTCGGTCCACGCCGGCTACCAGACCCGTCTGCAGGAACGGTACGTGTGGAACTCGGTCGATGTGCTGCTCGAGGCGTTCGTGTTCGCCTACATCGGTCTGCAGATGCGGTTCATCATCGAAGACCTGAGCGAGGCGCGAGAATCGTTGCTGCACATCGCGCTGGCCTCGGTGCTGGTGCTCGTCGTCGTGCTGGCCATCCGCCCGATCTGTGTGTTCGCGATGTTCGGGCGCGGCGTGGTGAGCCGGCGCATCGACAGCTCGATCAGTGTGGAGGTGACGCCGAGCCCACGTCGATCGACCCGGCGCGTCGCCACGGTGAGCGACCCGCCGAAGCGGCGGCGGCGCTTCTCGTCTCGCATCGACAACCGGCACCTGACCTGGCAGGAATCCACCGTGATCGCCTGGACCGGCATGCGCGGTGTGGTCACCCTGGCCGCGGCCTCGGGCATCCCGGTGGTGACGGCCTCCGGCGAACCGTTTCCCGAGCGGTCCGCGATCCAGGCCATCGCTTTCGTCGTCGCGGTCGGCACGATCCTCATCCAGGGGCCGACGCTGCCGTGGCTCATCCAGAAGCTGCACCTGCACAACGAGGACGAGGAGAACTACGACCAGGAGCAGACCGTTCGCACCGAGCAGATCGTGCAGGCCGCCGCCCAGGACGTGATCGCCGGTTTCGTGGCTACACCGCCGGCCGAACTCGACCCGGCGACGGTGGAGTACATCAAGGACACCGTGGCGCGGCAGTCGCGCGACGTCGAGGAGATGCCCGATCCGGAGGCGCACACCGCGCGCACCGACGCTTTCGCCGCCCTCTACCGGGCCGTGCTCGAAGCCCAGCGCGAGGCTCTGGTGGCCGAGCGGGAGGTGGGGAACGTCGAGGACGAGGCCGTCCGCGCGATGCTGGAGCGACTCGACCTGCAGGAAGCCGGTCTGTCGGCGCGCTTGGAGAGCCGCCTGTAGTCCAGGCCTCCGGTTCGGTCCGGAGAGCTGTTCCGCACGCCGTCACGGTCGCGACGTAATGTCGAAGGAGCGGGCGGTGTCGCCCGCGATCCGGCGCAGACCGGACCCGATGAGAGACGCGACGAGACACGCGACGGGAGGGCCGACATGGGACAGCCCACCGGGCAGCCGCCCCGTCCGGCGCCGCCCCCCGACGATCTGTACCGGGTCCCGCTGTACCCCCAGCTGTATCCGCCGCTGGGCTATGCGCCCGACGGAACCCCCCTGTTCGTGCCGGGGCAGCAACCGGGCCAGACCCCGTCGGGTGACCCGATCCGTCCGGACGACGACCCCTCCGAGGGGTCGGGCCCTCCGGAATCGGAACCGGGGGCGAACGACGCCAAGGGCGGTCGGGCATCCGCCTCGGATCGCCGGCTGGTCGCGATGGTGGCGCTCGTCGCGATCGCGGCTCTCGGACTTCTCGCTCTCACCGTCGGCCGGGCGGCGCTGCGCGGCGCCGATCAACCGGCCGCGCAGCCGAACCTGCCGGTGGTGATCTCCGAGCTGCCGACACAACCGCCCATCGGCGACCCGGCGACGCCCGACACCCCCGGTATCCCGGCCCGGCCGGTAGGCAAGGAAGTCGTCTACCAGGTCACCGCGTCGAGCCCGACCACGATCCTCTACGTCGATGACGTCGGCCTCCGCACCACCGTCGGTGCACCGGCGTCGTGGACGGTCACCTTCACCGGCACGGCCAACCCGCTGCGCATCCTCGTACTGGCCGGGCAGGGGGAGGCGATGTGCTCGATCAAGGTCGACGGTCGCACTGTGGCGAGTGATCGGATCTCGCCCGATTCGCCGCGCCGTACGGTCTCCTGCCGGGCCTGATGGTGACGTCGATCACCGTTCGAGCGCTCGTGGATGCCCATCAACTGTGTGCTGAGGTGATCAGGTCGCTACCGTAGACCTGTGAGTTCTTCTCAGACAGCACCAGAGAACACCGCGTCGTCGGGCGGCACGTCGTCGTCGCCGGACCTCAAGACGGTCATCACGTGGCGCGGCGAGGGCGCTGACCGGCTCGAACAGGTCCGCCTGCTGGTCACCGGTGCGCGAATCAAGGCCTACGGGCGCATCATCTCCGCCGCCACCGACGAGCGTGAGGCGTTCTCCGCGTCGTACGAACTCGTCACCAATGACCTGGGTGTGACCAAGCGTTTGTCGGTCCATCTACTGCGCGCGAGCGGAGAAACACAGCTCGCCATCACCCGTGACGGCGAGCACAACTGGCTGGTGCAGACGGCCGACGGCATCACGCGCAGCGACTTCAACGGCGCCGAGGATGTCGATCTCGCCCTGTCGCCGATGTTCAACGCCCTTCCGATCCGGCGCCATCGCCTGCAGGAGGGCGGCGCCGAGGTCGACGTACCGGTGGTGTACCTCTACCTGCCGAGCGGCAAGGTCGAACCGGCCACCCTGCACTACACGCCCGGACCCGAGTCGATCGGCGTCGTGTCGCCGGTGGTGACCTCGTCGCTGACCGTCGACGACAACGGCTTCGTGGTCGACTACGTCGGCTTGGCCACCCGCGTCTGAACCCCGCCATCTGAACACCGGGCCACCGGCGCTCAGCCCATCCACACCCGGCCCTGATGGGCCTGCCGTCGGAGTTCCTCGGCCCACCCGGGATCGCCGATCCGCACTCCGGTGATCGGCACGGGGTCGACTCCGGCGATGGCGTCGTAGGCGAGCCGTGATCGATGACCGTCGTCGACGAGGATCTCGACCGTGCCGTGATCGCGGAGTTCGTCGCGTGCCGAGATCAGCCGGTCGATCGTCTCACTGAGGACGTTGAGCAGCGCGATCCCATTGGCCTCCAGCATCGCCCGCTGCAACGCGGGGGCGGTCCCGGCCACCCGGGTCCCGTCGCGGAAGCTGCCGGCGGCGAGGCGCAGCGCGAGATGGCTCTCTCCGGCCCCGACCGCAGCGGTCGCGGCGGCGGTCAGGTGCGGTAGATGCGAGATCGCGGCGACGGCACGGTCATGCGCGTCGGGGGCGGCCGGTACCACGCAGGCGTCGACGGCGCGCGCCAGCGACGCCACCGCCAGCCAGTCGTCGGGGTCGGTGCGGTCCTCGGTGGTCACCATCCACATCGCCGTGCGGAAGAGGTCGGGATCGGTTGCCGGCCACCCGGACCGACTGGTCCCTGCCATGGGATGACCGCCGACGTATCGCACGCCCGGTGCCAGCCGCGCGACCGCTTCGGCCACCGGCCGTTTCACGCTGATGACGTCGGTGAGCAGACAGCCGGGTGCGTGCTCGGCGATCGCCGGGAGCAGCGCGTCGATGGTGGTGACCGGCGTCGCCAGAACGATCACCGCGTCCTGTGCGCTCGCCTCGGCCAGCGTGGCCGCGAGGTCCGTCGATGCGCGATGACCGGACGCGGTGGCGGCGTCGACCGTCTCACCGGAACGGTTGTAGCCGAACACCGCTCGGCCGTCGTCGTGCAGGGCCCGCAGCAACGAACCGCCGATCAGACCCAGTCCGAGAACGCAGACCGGCCGGACGGTGGACGGGGTGGGAGCGGCGTCGGCAGTCACCCCATCACATTCCCACACCGGCCGAAGGTGGTGAACAGCGAGGAGTCGGCGACCGGGACTTGGGTGCCCCGCCGTTAACGGCTACGGTGACCTGCATGGCAGGTGCCGGAGCGGGTGTATCGGGTGGTTCGAGCAAACAGGACGTATCCGACGAGATCGAGGGTTTCGCCGTCGCGGTGGTTCGCGACGAGGGCGCGTGGAAGGTGACCGCGCTGAAGCCATCGGCTCTGCAGGATCTCGGCGACGCCGAGCGACAGTTGCGTGAGCTGCGCGCGACCGGCGCCGTCTTCGGGTTGCTCGACGTCGACGACGAGTTCTTCATCGTCCTGCGGCCGGCCCCGCAGGGACCGCACCTGCTGGTCTCCGACGCCACCGCCGGCATCGACTACGACATCGCCGCCGACGCCCTCGACGCGATGAACATCGACGTCCCCGACATCGACCCCGACGAGCTCGACGATGTGGACCCCTGGGAAGAGGGCGATCTCGGCATCCTGGCCGATCTGGGACTGCCCGACGCGGTGATGAGCGTGATCGTCGGCGACACCGACCTCTACGCCGATGAGCAGGTCGGCATGATCGCCGCGCGCCTCGGATTCGCCGACGAACTGGCCAAGGTGCTCGACAAACTGGGGCATTGAGCCCGGCCCCCGTCGGACCGCCGCGGGCGGGGTGGGAGGCCATGATGCGCTCGGCGCTGGCCGCAGCGGCCGACGCGGGCAGCGACGACGTGCCGATCGGTGCGGTGGTGTTCGACCCCGACGGCGTCGAGCTGGCACGGTCGGCGAATCGTCGTGAGGCCGATGCAGACCCGACTGCGCACGCCGAGATCCTCGCCCTGCGGGAAGCGGCCCGCCGTTTCGGCGACGGCTGGCGACTACCGGGCTGCACGCTGGTTGTGACCGTGGAGCCGTGCACCATGTGCGCCGGCGCCACCACACTGGCCCGGATCGACACGCTGGTGTTTGGGGCCTGGGAACCCAAGACGGGCGCCGTCGGGTCGCTGTGGGACGTGGTGCGCGATCCGCGGCTGTCGCATCGACCCCAGGTCGTCGGCGGCGTGCTCGACGACGAGTGCCGGGCCCTGATGCTGGACTTCTTCCACACGCGTCGCGACGACTGAGCGTCTCCCCTTCGCGCACTTCAGGGACCATTTCAGGGTGAAGTTCAGGGTCCGCTGCGGCCGATGCTCTGGCAGATTGGAGACAAGGGCGTGCATCACCTGTAGGCACGTCATCGCCTAACCGAGGAGCCACCATGTCCGATCCGACCGACAAGAGCGGTACCGACAAGATCCATGACGTCGTCGAGACCGTCATCGACAAGATCAACGAGTTCGCCGACAGCGACGCCGTGCGTGGTGCCGTCGGCACTGCCAAGGACAAGATCAACGAGTTCGCGGAAAGTGACACCGTCCAGAGCGCCGTCAGCACCGTCAAGGAGAAGATCCACGAGGTCGCCGAGAACGACACGGTGCAGGACGTCGTGGCGACCGCGAAGGAGAAGGCCGGCGAGCTCAAGGACAAGCTGGGCGGCCACTGAAGGCGGCTGACCTGCGATCCTGGTCGGCTCGGCGCTTCCATGGCACCGTGGGTGGTGCCCCCGGGACGCCCGTTCCCGGGGTGATTCAGGAGGAGGCAGTTCATGGGTATCCAAGACGACGCCAAGAACAAGGCCGAAGAACTGAAGGGTCGCGGTAAAGAAGCTGCCGGCGGCCTCACGGACGACAAAGATCTCAAGGAAGAGGGCAAGGGCGACCAGGCCAGCGCGAAGGGCAAGCAGAAGGTTTCCGACGCTGCCGACGCGGTCAAGGGCAAGGTCGACGACGTCAAGGACAAACTGACCGGACATTAGCCCTCTTTTGCCGCTCTGACCAGACAATTTAGGCTTCAGCGCCGACTGCGGTACAGTCTTCCGCGGTGGCGTGTCCGAGCGGCCGAAGGTGCAGCACTCGAAATGCTGTGTGCGGTAACCCCGTACCGAGGGTTCAAATCCCTCCGCCACCGCAGCGAACGGCCCCCTACCGAACAGGTAGGGGGCCGTTTTCGATTCTGGCTGGCACCTCGCCGACTCCTCACCGTCCTCCCTGCTCCCCACCTCCTCCTCCCCATCTCGGCCTCCCCACCTCCTCGTCCCCACCTCTGCCTCCTCCCCTCCTCACCGAAAACCGCCCTCGAGCGGGCGCACGTCGGCGATTCGCCGACAGCACTGCGCTGGTGGGTGGTTTTCGGGGAAGCGGGTAGCCGGGCGGGTGGTTTTCGGAGGGGATGGGAGTTGGGTGGGTGGTGGTTTCAGTGGGAGGCGGGTAGCGGGTTGGGTGGTTTTCGGGGAGAGCCGGGACCGGCGAGCGTCGCTCACGCCAGGAACGGCCCCAGCCGGTCCGCGTAGTCGACGAGCGACGGGATCTGCCGCAGCATCAGCTCGCTCCGCTCGGCCGTCCCCGACAGTGCCAGTGCCGCGACCAGCACACCCGAGCGGGACCGGACCCCGACCGCGACACCTGCCCGATCCGGATCGATCTCGCCGACCTGCACGGCATAGCCGTCGTGCGCGACGGCCGAAAGCTGTTGTGTCAGGGCATCACGTGTCGTCGGGGTCCGGCCGGTGAGGGCGGTGAGCGGGAAGCTCACCCACTCGTCGAGCTGCGACTTCTCCGCCAGCAACAGCTTGCCGACGGCACTGGCGTGGAGATAGCGGTTGAGGGTCGGTTCGTCGGCGGTCGGTGGGAACTCGGCGTCGATGTCGGCGGCGCGTACCGAGGTGTTGGTGAAGTAGTAGAGGTGTGCGCCGAACCGGATGGACAGTCGCAGCTCGGCCAGCACGTCCCGAGCGGCCGCACACACCCGTGGCACCAGGGTGGCGTCGACGAGCGCGCCGGTGCGCGGACCGAGCGCGAAGCCGGCCAGATCGGGCATGCGCACCACGTATTCGTCGGCGACCAGCAGATTCAGCAGTCGGTAGACGGTCGCCGACGGGATGTCGAGGCGGTCCGAGATGTCCTTGGCCGTGATGCCCGCGCCACCTCGGGCGATCTCCTCCAGCACATGCAGCGCGGTCTGGACGGCCTTGGGTTGCCGGCCCGACAGGCTCGGGCCCGCGGGGCTCACCGTCGGACCTGCCACGGGTCGTAGTCGTTCACGACCTGATCCGAGGTGGTCTCATCGAACACCCCGACCCGTTCCGGCAGTCCGGGGTCCCGGCGGCGCCGTATCCCGTACACCGCGAACCCGACGGCGAGCAGGGCGGCGTATGTGGTGGTGGCGATCCAGACGGGTGCGTCGATCGTCATCGCGGCCCACACGATGATCGCAACCAATCCCAGTGCGCTCACGGCCCCGACGATCACCGGTAGCCGGCCCAGTTCACCGATCTGCCGCAGAAACGCCGGGGCGGCGACACAGACCAGCAGATAGGCGCAGATGTACCCGTGCGCCGACACCGCCAACAGCCCGATCAGAGTGTTCCGCGCGGAGCCTGCCACCACCAGGTAGAGCACCGGAACCAGGGTGACCAGCGGCATCACCACGAGCAGTGCGACGACCGGCGTGTGAAAGGTGCGGTGGGTGCGGCCCATCGCGGCCGGAATCACGCCCTCGCGTCCCATCGCGAACAGGGTCCGTGACAGCGCGGTACACGACCCGATCACACACGCCAGCCACGATGCAGTGATACCGAGTTCCAGCAGAACCGACAACACCCCGGAGCCGATGCCGTGCGACGACGGCAGGCTGAGCACGATCGGCACCGTCTCCGCCGTGCCGACCGCCGTGTGGCCCGATTGCACGACGGCCGCGAAGATGTACAGCACGCCGAGGACCAGTGGCGACCAGCGCACCGCCCGGGTGACCGCGATGAACGGGCGTCGGGCCTCGCGGGCCAGGGTCGTCGCGCTCTCGAAACCGACGAACGCCGTCGTCGCGAGCAGCAACGCGAAACCGATCGCGCCATCGCCCAGCGAGCCCGTGGGTGCCGGGCGGTCACCGCCCACCGCGGACACGGTCAGCACCGTGGCCGCCGCGGCCACGGCGAACACCTCGATGCTCAACGAGATCCGTGCCGACAGCTGGATTCCGCGGACCATCAGCGCGAGGGCGACCGCACCCACCACCACCACCAGCACGCCGATCGTCGGTCTCCCGTCCGGCACGCCGACCCGGTGCAGCAGGGCGGTCAGATACGCGCCGGCGCCCACCGTGCTCGCCATCGCCGCGCCGGCATAACCGATCACCACCGACCATCCCGCACCGATGCCGGCCGTCGGTCCGAGACCCTTGACCGTATAGCTGTACAGGCCACTGACCGCGACCATGCGCGTGGAGAACTGGCCGATGCAGTAGCCGATTGCCAGGAACAGGACCGTCGTGGCGACGAACACGGGCCCGGTCCACCGACCGGCAGCCGGCAGCACCAGTGCCGGCAGCGTGACCATGACGGCCGACGGTGCCACCGCCGCCACGGACTGGCCCAGGACCTCGGCGAAGGACAACTGTGCGCGCCGCAACCCGGCGACCGGTGACCGGCCCCGGACCGTATCCCCGCTGCTCACGTTCCACCGCCTCCCGGCCTTGCCGGCCGAAGCGACCCGGCATCGAGGACTCAACTCATCGAGATGATCATCACACTGTTTCGGCGCCGATTCAATCGCCAACTTTTCAAATGAGAAAATGCCATCGCGCGCATTCTCATTTGAACTCGGAAATCCCGATAACCTGGTATTTCGTGCATCCACTCGCGCTGATCCACGACCACTATCGGGTGACTCGAATGAGAATCGGATGCCGCGGAATACCCATTCGGGATAAGGCGTGACACAGCTCATAGTGCGGACGTAAAGTCAGTGTCACCGATCCGACGACACCGCACTGCAGTGCGAGATCTGGTGCAGAACCACCGGTCAGGCAGCTGCGATGTCGGAGTGGAAGCCCTCGTGTCGGCCGTGTCGCACCGGTCGCGCCTGTTCGGTGATCAGCCTCCGTACCAATCCGAAAAACAATCGAGAATCGCATTTGAGTTCGACCGAGAATTGATAATAGATCAATTCTTTCGGCCGGATTCACATGGCATCCCTGTGAATGTCGCAGCGATACGTCAACGCGATTCTTGCGGACAGCCGAGTCGAGTTCGCCCGAGAAGGATGAGAAGTGACATGACCACACGAGTTTCGACGGCAGCGTCGACCGCCACCACGGACGGTTCGCGCGCGCTGTCCGGCCGGCTCGGCCCCACCGGGATCGTCTTCATGGTGATCGCCGCGGCGGCACCGTTGACGGTGATCGCCGGGGCCGTGCCGCTGGGCATCTCCGCCGGAAACGGGGCGGCCTACCCGGCGACCTACATCGTCTGCACCGCGGTGCTGCTGCTATTCGCCGTCGGTTTCACCGCGATGGCCCGGCACATTCCCGGTGCGGGTGCTTTCTACACCTACGTCGCACACGGACTGGGCCGTCACGCCGGGCTGGGTGCGGCTTTCCTTGCGCTGCTCTCCTACACGGCGGTGCAAGGGGCGGTCTACGGCTACATCGGGGCCGCGATCGACGATCTGGTCACCGCGCACGGCGGGCCGTCGGTCCCCTGGTACGTGTACGCGCTGGGTGTCCTCGTCGTCATCGCCACACTCGGATATCGCCATATCGAGTTGTCCGGCAAGGTACTCGGCGTCCTGCTCATCTGCGAGGTGGGCATCGTCATGGTCATCAACCTGTCGGTACTCGGCCACGGTGGCGCCGACGGACTGTCCACGGCTGCGCTGAGCCCGTCCAACTTCTTCCACGGTGCGCCCGGGATCGCACTGATCTTCGCGCTGGCCGGCTACATCGGCTTCGAGGCCACCGCGGTGTTCCGTGACGAGGCCCGCGACCCGGCGCGGACCATCCCCCGCGCCACCTACTGCGCCCTGCTGCTCATCGGCGCGTTCTACGCGCTGAGCAGTTGGCTCATGGTGAGCGCATGGGGAGACGCGGGTGCCGTCCAGAAAGCCACCGAGAACCCGGAGGGCATGATCACCGAGACCGCCGTCCGCTACGTCGGATCGGTCGCCGGTGACCTCGTCCAGGTGCTGCTGATCACGAGTCTTTTCGCCGCGGTGCTGTCGTTCCACAATGTGCTGGCCCGCTACATCCACTCGCTGGGTAACAGCGGCGCGCTGCCGGCCTCCTGCGGTCGCTCGCACGCCCGTCACTCGTCGCCGCACATCGCGTCGATCGTCCAGACCACCTCGGCGGCAGTCGTCATCGTGGCCGCGACCCTCGGTGGGCTCGACCCGGTCACTCAGGTGTTCGCGTGGTTCGCCGGAGTGTCGTCGGTCGGGATCGTCGCTCTCATGACCCTTACCTCGGTCGCCGTCATCGTGTACTTCCGCCGGACCCGCAAGGACACCCGGCTGTGGCACACGGTGGTGGCCCCGGGCCTGGGATTGATCGGCCTCGCAACGCTGCTCGTCCTCACCGCGGTCAACCTGCCGTTGCTGGTCGGCGGATCGGACACCCTGGCGATCATCATCGCGGTGCTACTGATCGCCGCGTTCGTCAGCGGAGCCGTGGTCGCCGTTCTGCGACCGCACGCCGCGCGACACACCGTCACCGCCGACAACGAAACCCACTGTCAATCAACGCCATCCACACCGACCCGAAGGAGAACACGATGAGTACCGCCACCGTCGCCGAACCCCGGAACGCCGACAATGCCGGACCCGACCATCCCCTCACCCCGCTAGGCGCCGACGAGATCATCTCGGTCCGCGAGATCGTCGATGCCGCAGGGCTGCTCAGCGAGCACACCAGATTCGTCTTCGTCGCGCTCGACGAACCGGCCAAGGATGTGGTGCTCGCATTCCGCCCCGGCGACCCGATCGACCGGCGGGCGCGGGTCCTGTTGCTCGACCGCGACATTGGACACGGTGCGAACCTGATCGTTTCCGTGACCGAACGAGCGGTCATCGAGCGGACGACGATCGATGCCGCGACCGAGGGTCATGTGCCCATCCTGGATCAGGAGTTCGAGGACATCGAGGCCTACCTGCTCGACTCCCCGGAATGGCTGGCAGCCATGAAGACCCGCGAGCTCGACCCGGCCAACGTGCGTGCGGTCCCGTTGTCCGCCGGTGTCTTCGGGCACGAAGATGAGGTCGGTCACCGCATCGTCCGGGTCCTGGCCTTCTATCAGTCGGACAAGGCCGATCTGCCGTGGGCGCATCCGATCGACGGTGTCGTCGCCTACGTCGACCTCACCGAGCGTCGTGTCGTCAAGGTCATCGACGAGGTCGTGCTGCCCGTCCCGGCCGAACGGGGCGAGTGGAACGCCGAACCGCATGCCACGCCCACCCGCACCGACCTCACGCCCATCGAGATCACCCAGCCCGAAGGCCCCAGCTTCACCGTCGACGGCAACCAGATCAGCTGGGCCGATTGGAGCTTCCGGTTCGGCTTCGACGTGCGCGAAGGCCTGACGCTGCATCAGATCTCGCGGCACGACGGCGGCGAGGTGCGGCCGGTCATCTACCGGGCGTCGATCGCCGAGATGGTGGTGCCCTACGCCGATCCGTCGCCGGTTCGGTACTGGCAGAACTACTTCGACCAGGGGGAGTACCTCTTCGGCCGCTACACGAATTCGCTGGAGCTGGGTTGCGATTGCCTCGGCGACATCACCTACTTCGACGTGACGATCGCCGATGAGAACGGCAACCCGCGGGTCATGAAGAACGCGATCTGCCTGCACGAGGAGGACTACGGCGTGCTGTGGAAGCACACCGACATGTTCAACGGCATGGCCGAGACCAGACGTTCACGCCGACTGGTGATCTCGTTCTTCCTCACCATCGGCAACTATGATTACGGGTTCTACTGGTACCTCTACCTCGACGGCACGATCGAGCTCGAGGCCAAGGCCACCGGCATCGTCTTCTCCTCCGCCTACCGCGGTCCCGACGGATTCTCCACCGAGATGGCCCCCGGCCTCGGCGCTCCCTTCCACCAGCATCTGTTCTCCGCTCGGCTGGACATGGCCGTCGACGGTGACCGCAACGTCGTCACCGAGGTGGATGCGGTGCCGGTGCCGATGGGGCCGGAAAACCCGTGGGGAAACGCATTCCGCCAGCAGAAGACGCGGCTGCGGACCGAGTCCGAGGGCGTCCGGATGGCCGACAACCTCAAGGCGCGGGTCTGGCACATCACCAACCCGGACAAGCAGAACCGGCTCGGACAGGACGTCGGTTATGCGCTGCACCCGGAGGGTCAGCCCACCTTGCTCGCCGACCCGTCGAGTTCGATCGCAGCCCGCGCGGCGTTCGCGACCAAACATCTGTGGGTGACGCGCTACGACGACGCGGAGAAGTATCCGGCCGGCGACTACGTCAACCAGAATCCCGGAAACGCCGGCCTGCCGGCGTATGTGGCGGCAGACCGCGGCATCGACGGCGAGGACGTCGTGCTGTGGCACACCTTCGGCCTCACACACTTCCCGCGGCCCGAGGACTGGCCCGTCATGCCCGTCGACTACGCCGGGTTCACACTCAAGCCGGTGGGCTTCTTCGACCGCAATCCGGCGCTCGACATTCCCGCCGCTCCGACCTCGCACTGCTGCGAGGGCTGATGTCGGCCACCATGGGCACGCTCGCCGTCATCGGACGGCGGGCGTGCTCGGCACTTGCCGTGACGTCGGCGGTGCTGCACGTGGTGATGGCGGCCTCGGGCGCGACCGCTGCGATGGCCGTGCTCGCCGTGTCGATGGCGATCGTGTGCTGCGGGTGTGCCCGGCATCTCTGGCGTAGCGGGGACATCCGGGCGTGGTGCGGCATCGCGCTGATGAATCTCGCGATGTTCGCAGTGCACTTATCGTTCGGCGGATGCCACCAGATTGCGCCGGTGGCCGCGGCCGGGTCGGATTCGTCGCCGATGATGTCAGCTGCCACGGGCGTTGCGGGTGTGGAGGCCGTGATCGGTCTGATCGTGGTGTTCGTGCGGACTCGGCGGCCGGTGGATGTGCGGGCGGGGCAGGGTGTGGTCGCGGTCGGGTAGGTCGGGCCTTCGGCCGGTGGGTCTCACCGCCTGATGGCTCCATTCTCGTCGACGATGTCGAGGTCTACGGCGAAACCGGCCTGCGCGGCTTCGCGTGCCAACATCTCAGCGTTGGCCCTGCACACACTTCCTCCGACTGGCCGGTAATAGCCGGAGATGACATCGGGCGGGGTGAATCTTCCGCCGAGAGGATCATCGTCGGAGTGCCGAACCTGCCACCACCGATCAATCGCACGGTTCTGGGCGATCGGTTCTGGGACCTCGACAACCACCACGCGGATGTATGTGTAGCAGCCCTCAGCGAGTTCGCCGAGTAGCAGTTCCCCCAGACCAGGCCAGGCGAGGTACCCTCGATCACTATTCGCTCGCCGCGGTCAATGCTGTGGCGACGCAACGAATCCCAGATTTGGGTGGATTCGACGTGTACTAGAGATGCAAGTTCGCGTGGCGCCACGGGCTTGCCGTCGGCCAGCTCGGTCGCCCGCAGATCTTCGTAGATGCCCGAGCCCAGGGCGTCGGCCAGCAGGGCGTCTTTCACCACATCGGCATCGAGCCGCCGATACTCTGAGACAGCCGCGCCCAGGATGGCCTCGACAGCCGTCGACTTCCCCGCGCCCGGGACACCTGCGGTAATCACCACGCCTCGGTCACTTCGACGCGCCGAGACCCACCCATCATCGAGGTAATCGACGATAATCTGGCGGCGTAGTAACGCCCGGCGCGGATCGTCGGCGAAGGCATTACTGGTTGCCCGCGGTCCACGGGTGGCGGCCGGTCCGCCCGCACCCGTCAGGCGCGCGAGTTCGGCGGCCACCGCATCACGCAGCAGCTCCTCGCGGAGTGGACTCACTCGAGAGCTGCTGCAGCCCTTTGCTGCTGTCGATGGGCAGTGAACAACTCGGAGTACTCCTCGAAGGTGAGCTTGTCGCGCTGGAAAGCGAATTCGATATCGTCCCAGCTGCCGCGTACATAGGCATCCGTCGCGACACCGGCGGCGTCCGGGACGTGACCGTCGGTGTAGTCAAGCTTCTTGAGTGAGCTGATCATCGCGGCTGTGGTGATCTCGTCGGCGTCACGTTCATCGATGATCTCGAGCGCCGAAACCGGCACAGGTGCGAGCGTTCCGTGATTTTGCCGTTTGACCTCTGCCAGGACGCGACTGACATGCGGTTGCGACACACCAAGGTTCTTCGCGATGACGGTTTGGGGGCGACCACCCAATGCCGCGTCGACAATCGCTTGCCGCTCGCGGAAGTTCGCCAGCCGACGCCGCGCGCCAACCTTCCGCAGGTCGGCGTCAGTGAGGGGCCGACCTGGTGAGGTCTTTGTCTGAACCATTGCCATCGTGCTCACCACCCAAACGTCTATACAGAATGACTATGCAGTCAGTATAGCTGCATGTCGCTGCCGTTTTCACCCCCAGCTCAACTATCAGGAGCGGTCACATGGAGCGAATGGTGCCTTCACAGTTGCGCATGAGCCCAGATTGCACGACCTCGTCGGCTCAGCCGATCATCACCGCCCGCATCCCCGGCGTCATCAGATCGGAGATCTGACCCCACGGCACCGTCACCGGGAGATAGTCGCCGAGGGCGTGGACGACCGGGACGTACACCAACATGCCCGACGTCGTGGGTACCCAGTTGAGGAAGTTGTCGATGTCGCCGTTGACGGGCGCGGCGCGGGGATCGATCCGTTCGACCGCTGCGGCGAGGCGTTGACCGGCGGCCGCCGGATCGGTGAACACATCGGTCAGCAGGATCGGCTGGGCGTTGTCTCCGTTGATGGTGATGGTGGCGACGTAGTTGTTGGGATGGGCGGCGCCCTCGCTGTATGTGGTGTAGATCGCCACGCCGGCGACGACCCGTGGACCAGTCATGGTGACCCGGCTGCGGTCGTCGCCGATCAACGATCCGTCCTCGACGTTGGTGTCCGAAAGCGGGCCGAGGACGTCGTTCAGCGTGGTCCGCATGCCGGAGTTGAAGCGGTCGCGTACGGCAGCCACACCGCCGGTCACCTGGGGGACGTGGACGGCATAGGTGTCCGATCCCTGCCGCCCGGACAAGGCCAGCATCAGCGGGGAGTACATCTGCGCTTGCGGTGTCGGTGTCGCCGCGGTGGTCGGTCCGACCGACGGAATGACGGTGGTCGACACGACCGGGTTGTTCGTGGCGGGGACTGCCTCGCCGGTTTCGGTACATGCCGACAGACCGGCCGCGGCCAGACACACGAGCGCCGCCGACGCGGCCCCAAGGCGGGTGACCATGCGTGAACTGTAGCCCGTCGAGCCCGCCGCCGACCCCGGTTCCGTCCGGACCGGAAACCAATTTGTGTCCTTTCACCTGCGCAAACGTGGTCCGGTGTCGAAGTCATCATCGTGGGTGACCGGTAGGCGAAGCCCTTCGACCGCTCCCTGAGGAGCCTCGTGAGGTACGAGCGATGCGCCGCCACTCGGTCCCTGAGGAGCCTCGCGAGGTACGAGCGATGCGCCGCCACTCGGTCCCTGAGGAGCCTCGCGAGGTACGAGCGATGCGTCACGAAGGGCGACCCTTCGTGACGGTCCTCCGCTAGCGCTCCGGACCTCCTCAGGGATCGGTGTGACGGTCCCTTCGCGAGCGCTCTGGACCTCCTCAGGGATCGGTGTGACGGTCCCTTCGCGAGCGCTCTGGACCTCCTCAGGGATCGGTGTGACGGTCCCTTCGCGAGCGCTCTGGACCTCCTCAGGGATCGGTGTGACGGTCCCTTCGCGAGCGCTCTGGACCTCCTCAGGGATCGGTGTGACGGTCCCTCCGCTAGCGCTCCGGACCTCCTCAGGGATCGGTGTGACGGTCCCTTTGCTAGCGCTCCGGACCTCCGCAGGGACCGGAGTACGGCGCTCCAGTCCTCTTCACGGATCGACAGGTTGGAGATTTCCTACCCAACGACGGTCGCCCACGGCATCTCGAGGCCGTTCACTCTCTCACGTCAGGAACTGGGCAGCGTTCTGCGCGAGGTCAAGCAGCGGCTGCGGGAAGATGCCCAGCACGATCGTGACCAGGGTGCACACGGCGATCGACGACGTGGTCAGGACGCTCGGCTTCACCACGTGCGGGGCGTCGACGGGGACGTCGGCGAAGAACATCGCCACGATGATGCGGATGTAGAAATAGGCGGCGATCGCGCTGCTGATGACACCGATGACCACCAGAACCCCGGCGCCGGAACCGGCTGCCGCGGCGAAGACGTCGAACTTCGCGACGAATCCACTGGTGAGCGGGATACCGGCGAAGGCCAGCAAGAACATCGAGAACATCGCGCCGACAAGCGGATAGCGCCGGCCGAGGCCGGCCCACTGAGAGATCTCGGTGGCCTCACGGCCGGACAGGTGGGGGCCCGACTGCTTGTCGGGTTCCCGGACCACGGCCACGGTGGCGAACGCGCCGAACGTGGAGAACGCGTAGGCGGCGAGGTAGAACATCGTCGCCGCGAGACCCGCATCGTCGAACGCGACCAGACCCAGCAGGATGAAACCCGCATGCGTGATCGACGAGTAGGCGAGCATCCGTTTGATGTCGTTCTGCGTCACCGCCATCACGGCGCCGGCGAGCATGGTGGCGATCGCGACGGCCCACAGGGCGGGTTCCCAATCGGACTTCAGATCCCCGAACCCGACGTAGAACACCCGTAACAGCGCGCCGAACGCGGCGATCTTGGTGGCGGCCGCCATGAATCCGGTCACCGGTGTCGGCGCACCCTGGTAGACGTCCGGAATCCACGAATGGAACGGCACCGCACCGATCTTGAACAGCAAACCCACCGACAGCAGGCCGAGCGCGATGAGCGGCAGGATGGTGTCGGCGCCCGGTGCGGCGATGGCCCGGCCGATCTCACCGAGCTGGAGTGAGCCGGTCGCGCCGTAGGCGAACGCCGCGCCGAACAGAAAGAAGGCCGACGAGAACGCGCCGAGCAGGAAGTATTTGAGGGAGGCCTCTTGCGAGATCAGCCGACGCCGTCGTGCCAGACCGCACAACAGGTAGAGCGGGAGCGAGAACACCTCCAACGCAATGAACATCGTCAGCAGATCGCCGCACGCGGGGAACAACATCATGCCGCCGACGGCGAGCAGCGTCAACGGGAACACCTCGGTGGTGAGCCCACCCGCCCGGGTCGCCTCGAACTCGGCGTCGGTGTTGGGCACCGCCGCCCCGGACGGCGTGAACATATCGGCGTCGACCGCATCGAGCGTGGCCTGCGCGGCCGCACCCGGTCCGTCGCTGACACGTTTGGCTCCCGAGCCGTTCAACGTGATCGACGACGGTGCCGCGACCACCCGTTCGAGACGACGTTCGCCCATGAAGGCGACGGCGATGATCGCGACGAGCAGTAGCAGCCCCTGCAGGAAGATCGTCGGGCGGTCGATCACCACCGCCCCGGACATCGCGAACTGTCCGCGGCCGCCGTCGGAGAACTCGGCGACGGCCACGACGATCAGCGCGATGAACCCGGCGACCAGCCCGCCGAGCGACAGCACGAGCTGGATCGGATAACGGAACGTTCGCGGCGAGAAGGCTTCCACGAGCACACCGACGACCGCGACGCCGAACACGATGAGCATGGGGGACAACAGTCCGTACTCGACGCTGGGCGCCTCGATGGCGGCGAGATGAGCGACGGTCATTTCTGCTCTCCGTCCGTCGGAACAGCAACCGTGGGCTTCGGATCGGTCTGATGCATCGTGCTCATCGTCTGCGAGACCGCCGGATCGATCAGGTTCAGCAGCGGTTTCGGGTAGACGCCGAACACGAGCAACAGCGCGATCAGCGGTGCGACGACGACCAGTTCCCGGCCGTGGAGGTCACGCATGGGCCGGGTGGCCGCGCCCGGTCCCTCCACGCCGACGGTCACCTTCGGGGGCCCACCCATCATCCGTTGATAGAGCCACAGGACGTAGATCGCCGACAGCACCAGCGCGCTCGCGGCGGCGATCGCCGCGACCGGGTAGCGGGTGAAGGTGCCGATCAGGACGAGGAACTCGCTGATGAACGGCGCCAGGCCGGGGAGCGACAACGTGGCCAGGCCGGCCACCAGGAACGTGCCGGCCAGGACGGGTGCGATCTTCTGCACGCCGCCGTAGTCGGCGATGAGTCTGCTGCCGCGCCGCGACACCAGGAACCCGGTGACCAGGAACAGTGCCGCGGTGGAGATCCCGTGGTTGACCATGTACAGCGTCGACCCGGTCTGTCCCTGGCTGGTGAGGGCGAAGATCCCCAGGATGATGAAGCCGAAGTGTGAGATCGAGGTGTAGGCGATCAGCCGCATCACATCGGTCTGCCCGATGGCGAGGATCGCTCCGTAGATGATGCCGATCACCGCGAGGGCCGCGATCAGCGGGGCGAAGTAGCGGGCGGCGTCGGGGAACAGCTGCAGGCAGTAGCGCAGCATCGCGAACGTGCCGACCTTGTCCACCACGGCCATCATCAGCACCGCGCTCGACGGAGTGGCCGCGACCGCGGCATCCGGCAGCCACGAATGGAAGGGCCACAGAGGTGCTTTCACCGCGAACGCGAACATGAAGCCGAGGAACAGCAGCTTGATCAGGCCGGAGCTCGCATCGAGCTGGCCCGACGACACCGCGTCCACCACGGTCCGCAGATCGAAGGTGCCGCCACCGTCGGTGCCCAGCCCCGAGTCGGCGGTGACCACGTACAGGCCGATCACCGCGGCCAGCATGATCAGACCGCCGAACAGGTTGTACAGCAGGAACTTCACCGCCGCGCGCGACCTGTTCACGCCGCCGGCGGTGCTGCCGAAACCGCCGATGAGGAAGTACAGCGGGATCAGCATGGCCTCGAAGAAGATGTAGAAGAGCAGGATGTCGAGCGCGACGAAGCTCATCAACACCATCGCCTCGACGGCGAGCGTCAGTGCGAGGTAGGTGTGCGGGCCCTTCTGCCGCCGCCCGGCCGAATGATCCAGCGAGCCGGAATGATCCGCGTCATTCCAGCCGGCCAGGATGAGCAGCGGCAGCAGCACCGCGGTCAACAGCACGAGCACAAGTCCGATGCCGTCGAGTCCGAGCGCGTAGCGGGTGCCGAATGCCGGTATCCAACTATGGTCTTTGACAAACTGGTAGCGCGAACCGCCTGTATCGAAGCCGATCGCCAGCCCGATCGACAGACCGAGGACGACGACCGAGATCGTCAGCCCCAGCCACTTCGCGATGTCCGGCCGGGTACTCGGGATGGCGAGTACCGCAGCGGCGCCGACGGCCGGCAGCAGCCAGAGGATGGTCAACCAGGGCACGCTCATGCGACGTTCACCACCATCACCAACGCGACGATCAGGACGGCACCGGCGAACATCGACAGTGCATAGGACCGCACATAGCCGGTCTGCCAGCCCCGTAAACGTTGCGACAGCACACCGATCGAGCGACCCACACCGGTGGTGAGGCCGTCGACGCCGTCACCTTCGACGAGCACCAGACCCTTGGTCAGTTCCTGGCCGGGCCGCATCAGCAGGTTCTCGTTGACCGCGTCGCCGTAGAGGTCGCGGCGGGCGGCCACGGTCAACGCCGTCACATCATCGGGCGCGACCTCCGGAACCGGTTGCGTCGCATACTGTCGCCACGCGAGCCCGATGCCGATCGCCACCACGGCGAGGATCGTCACCGTCATCACCCACGTCGGCACCCCGAGTTCGTGGTGTTCCTCGCCGACCACCGGCTCGAGCCAATGCACGAGGGAGTCACCCCACACCAACAACGCGCCACTGACAACCGAGCCGATCGCGATGATGATCATCGGCCCGGTCATCACCCCGGGCGACTCGTGGGGATGCACTTCTTCGTGTTTCCACCGGCGATCCCCGAAGAACGTCAGGATCATCACCCGGGTCATGTAGAACGCGGTGATCCCTGCGCCGAGGAGCGCTGCGCCGCCGAGCAACCACCCGCCGACGCCACCGGAGGCGAAGGCCGCCTCGATGATCGGGTCCTTGGAGAAGAACCCGGCGAACGGGGGCACCCCGATGATCGCCAGGTATCCGAGCCCGAAGGTGACGAAGGTGATCGGCATGACGGTGCGTAGCCCGCCGTAACGGCGCATGTCGGTCTCGTCGTTCATGCCGTGCATCACCGATCCGGCGCCGAGGAACAGACCGGCCTTGAAGAAGCCGTGGGTGAGCAGATGCATGATCGCGAACGCGTAACCGGCGGGTCCGAGCCCGGTGGCGAGCACCATGTAGCCGATCTGGCTCATCGTCGATGCCGCCAGTGCCTTCTTGATGTCGTCCTTCGCGCAACCGATGATCGCACCGAACAACAGGGTCACCGCGCCGACGACGGCGACGCCGGCCTGAGCGGCGGGCGCGAGGTCGAAGATCGGGTTGGACCGCGCGATCAGGTAGACACCCGCGGTGACCATGGTGGCGGCGTGGATCAGCGCCGAGACGGGTGTCGGGCCCTCCATCGCGTCACCCAGCCACGACTGCAGCGGCACCTGCGCCGACTTCCCGCACGCCGCGAGCAACAACATGAAACCCATGGCGGTCAGCACGTTCTGGCCGGCCTGATCGGCCCCGGCGAACACCGCCTGGAAGGACACCGCACCGAACGTCGCGAACATGATCATCAGAGCGATCGCCAGCCCGATGTCGCCGACCCGGTTCACCACGAACGCCTTCTTCGCCGCGGTCGCCGCGGTCGGCTTGTACTGCCAGAAACCGATCAGCAGATACGACGCCAGACCCACACCCTCCCAACCCATGTACAGCCCGAGGTAGTTGTCGGCCAGCACCAGCAACAGCATCGCGGCCAGAAACAGGTTGAGGTAGGCGAAGAACCGGCGCCGGTCGGGGTCCTCGGCCATGTAGCCGATCGAGTAGATGTGGATCAGCGACCCGACGCCGGTGATCAGCAGGACGAAGCACATCGACAGCTGGTCCAGTTGCAGACCGAAGTCGACCTGGAGTTGCCCGACCGGCACCCAGCTGAACAGGATCTGGTGCACCGCACGGTCATCGGTGGCGCGTCCCACCATGGAGAAGAACATCGCCAGGCCCAGCGCGAAGGACGCCAACGCCAGCGCGGTACCGAGGAGATGGCCCCACCGATCGGTGCGCCGCGCACCCAGGAGCAGGATCGCCGCGCCGAGCAACGGCAACGCGGGAACCAGCCAGAGCAGATCCGCGGTCGTCTGGGTGCTCACCTGGTTCCTCCTACCGCTTCAGCAGGTCTGCGCCGTCGACCGAGGCCGATCGGCGGGCACGGAAGATGGTCATGATGATGGCCAGCCCGACAACCACCTCGGCGGCGGCGACCACCATCGTGAAGAAGGCGATCACCTGACCGTCGAACGAACCGTGCATACGGGCAAACGTCACGAACGCGAGATTGGCGGCGTTGAGCATCAACTCGATGCACATGAAGACGACGATCGCGTTGCGGCGCAGCAGCACCCCGGCCGCGCCGATGGTGAACAACAGTGCCGAGAGGTACAGGTAATTATCCGGGTTCATCGCTTCTCCCCGAGCTCTCGGCGGATGCTGTCGGAGCCCGCTGGTGGCGAGGACGGTGGACGGGGCCGCAGGGTTGGGTTGACCGACAGTTCCGACGGAGTCCCGTCCGGCAGGAGCGCCGGCACGTCGACGGCGTTGTGCCGTGCGTACACACCGGGACTGGGCATCGGTGTCATGTCGACGCCGTGGAGGAACCGCTCCTCGGACAGCTCACGCTGGCTGCGTCGGGGTCCGAAGCGTTCTCGATGCGCCAGCACCATCGCGCCGAGCGTCGCCGCGATGAGCAGCGCGCCGGTCAGTTCGAACGCCCAGAGGTATTGCACGAAGATGAGTTCCGCGATGGCCTCGATGTTGCCGTCCGACGCCGCACTGCTTCCTGCGCCACCGGCGACGGGCGCGCCGGCGAAGACCGCCAACGACGCGTTCGCGATCGCCGCGATCAGCAGCACCCCGAAACCGATGCCCAGGACCACGGCGGCCACACGTTGCCCGCGAAGGGTTTCCACCAGGGAGTCCGAGGAGTCGACGCCGATCAGCATCAGCACGAACAGGAACAGCATCATCACCGCGCCGGTGTAGACCACCACCTGCACCACACCGAGGAACAGCGCTCCCTGCGCGACATAGAACACCGCGAGGATGATCATCGTGGTGGCCAGGAAGATGGCCGAGTACACCGCTTTGGTGGCGAACACCACGCCGAGGGCGCCGAGGACCGCGACGATGCCGAGGACCCAGAATTGCACGGCCTCGCCCGTCGAGGTCCGGGTCAGTTCCTCGGCGAGTATCGTTGTCACGACTCGTCCTTCGCGACGAGTCGCCCGTCCTTCGACACCTCACCGCGGTAGTAGTTCTCCTCGGTCGAACCCGGAGCCATGTCGTGCGGTGCCGGTGTCACCCCGGGGTCCAGGGGCGCCAGGAGTTGGTCCTTCTCGTAGATCAGGTCGGCGCGGTTGTCGTCGGCCATCTCGTAGTCGTTGGTCATGGTCAGCGCCCGCGTGGGGCAGGCCTCGATGCAGAGCCCGCACCCGATGCACCGCAGGTAATTGATCTGATAGACACGCCCGTACCGTTCGCCCGGTGAATACCGTTCGTCCTCGGTGTTGTCGGCGCCCTCCACATAAATGGCGTCGGCGGGACACGCCCATGCGCACAGCTCACAGCCGATGCATTTCTCCAGCCCGTCGGGATGCCGGTTGAGCTGATGGCGCCCGTGATAACGCGGGGCCGTCGGCGTCTTCTCTTCCGGATACTGCTCGGTGATGGTCGGCGAGAACATGGATGAAAAGGTCACGCCGAGACCGCTGATCGGTTTGAAGAAGTCAGGCATCGGTCGTCTCCTTGGTCGTGGGCGGCGGGATCGAGGAGGTCGTGGGTGGCAGCACCTGACCCGGCAGCGGCGGCACCGGGAAGCCGCCGGCCATCGGGTCGAAGACGGGAGGCTCGTCATCGGCTGGTCGAGTAGCGGCGACGGAGGAGCCGCGTATCGAGACCCGGCGGCCCGCCGTCGAATCCTGATCCGGCAGCCGCATCAACCGCCAGATGGCGTAGCCGATGAGCGCGGTGACCACCAGTCCGGCCGCGGCCGACACCAACGACCGCGCCAGGTCGGCGTCGTCGGAACCGCCGATCGCGGCGCGGATCACGGCGACCACCATCACCCAGGTGAGCGAGATCGGGATCAGGACCTTCCAGCCGAGGTTCATGAACTGGTCGTAGCGCAGGCGCGGCAGGCTGGTGCGCAGCCAGATGAACACGAACAGGAAGATCCAGACCTTGATGGTGAACCACAGGATCGGCCACCAGCCCGAGTTGGCCCAGTCGAAGATGCTCAGCGGCCAGGGCGCCTGCCAACCGCCCAGGAACAGTGTCGTGGCCAGGGCCGAGACGGTCACCATGTTGATGTATTCGGCGAGCATGAACATCGCGAACTTCAGCGACGAGTACTCGGTGTGGAAGCCGCCCACCAGCTCACCCTCCGCCTCGGGGAGGTCGAAGGGTGCGCGGTTGGTCTCGCCGACCATCGAGATCGCGTAGATCACGAACGACGGCAGCAACAGCAAGACATACCAATGATGTTCCTGCGCCGCGACGATGCCCGACGTCGACATCGTGCTCGCATCCAGGAAGACCGCCGCGAAGGTGAGGCCCATCGCGATCTCGTAGGAGATCACCTGCGCGGTCGAGCGCAGGCCGCCGAGCAGCGGATAAGTCGATCCCGACGACCAGCCGGCCAGCACGATGCCGTACACGCCGACCGAGGTGATGGCGAGGACGTAGAGGACGCCGACCGGAAGGTCGGTGAGCTGCAAGGGGGTCTGGTGCCCGAACACCGACACCATCGGACCGAACGGGATCACCGCGAACGCCATGACCGCCGGGACCACCGCGATCATCGGCGCCGCGACATAGATCCACTTGTCGACGCCGGAGGGGATGATGCCCTCCTTCAGGGCGAGTTTCACCCCGTCGGCAAGACTCTGCAGCAGACCGCGCGGACCGACCCGGTTGGGGCCGATGCGGCTCTGCATCCGCGCCATCACCTTTCGCTCGATCAGGATCGCCGCGAGGGGATTGGCCACCAGGAAGCCGAAGACGGCGACCGCCTTGATGAGGATGAGCCACCAGGGGTCGTTGCCGAAGTCGGCGAGGGTCGGGAAATTCATCGGACCTCCCCATCGGTCGGGACCGCCGCGATCGCGACCACGTCACCTGCCCGCGCGCCCAGGTGGGTGTACACGCCCGCGCCCGGAGAATTCATCGGCACCCACACCACGCCGTCGACCATCTCGACGATCTCCAACGGCAGCGTGATGGCCCCGCGGTCGGTACCCACTTCGACTTGCCCGCCGGCAGTGCCGCCGATACCGGCGGCGGTGGTCGCGGACATCCGCGCGACCGGCGTGCGCGCGGTGCCCGCCAGATGCGGTTCACCATCCTGCAATCGGCCGGCGTCGAGGAGCATCCGCCAACTCGCCAGAACGGCTCGTCGGGACTCGTTGGCGCCGTGATGGTTCGGTGCGGCATCGACCGGGGCCATCGCTGGTCGGGTGCCGGCGAAGGCGCCGATGTTCTCGAGGTCGGCACGAATCATCGACGGATTGTCACAGCGCAACTCCACGCCCATCTGACGGGCCAGCGCTGAGAGCACCCGATGGTCGGACAGCGCGCCGGCTTCCGGCAATGCCGTCTCGAACGGCCGTGCCCGCCCTTCCCAGTCGACGAACATGCCGGGCTTCTCGGCCGCCGCGGCCACCGGCAGCACCACATCGGCGTGTTCGGTGACCGCGCTGCGCCGCATCTCCAGGCTCACGACGAATCCACTCGCGGCCAGCGCCGCAGCCGCGAGCGCGGGGTCGGGCAGATCGTCGAGCTCGACGCCGCCGATCACCAGTGCGGTGATCTCCTGTCGCAGTGCCGCCTCCAGGATCTGCGTGGTGTCGCGGCCGGGCACGCTCGGCAGATCGGCGATCTGCCAGGCTATCGCTATCTCGGCGCGCGCGGTGAGGTCCGCGACGGGGCGGCCACCCGGCAACAGGTTGGGTGCGGCCCCCACCTCGAGCGCTCCGCGTTCCCCGGCGCGCCGCGGAATCCATGCCAGGCGGGCACCGGTACGTTCGGCTAGTCGGACGGCCGCGGTCAGGCCACCGGGGACGCCGGCGAGCCGCTCACCGACCACGATGACCGATCCCTGCGCCGCGACGGCGTCGGCGGCCGAGTCCGAATCGAGCACGGCTGCTTCGTCACCCGGCATCGTCGGGAGCAGGGTTCCGTTCAGCTTGGTCACGCCGGGACTGCGCAGTGCCGCGATGGCCGAGACCCGTTGGCCCGCGGTGCGCACCGCACGGCGCATCCGGAGGAACACGATGGGGGATTCCTCTTCGGGTTCGAACGCGACGAGCAGCACCGACGGTGCGGCGACGAGTTCGGAGTAGGTGACATCGTCGGGTCGGGAGGCGACATGGGCGGCGAGGAAGTCGGTCTCCTCGGCGCTGTGTGCGCGGGCGCGGAAGTCGATGTCGTTGGTGTCCAGCACGGTTCGGGCGAAACGCGAGTAGGCGTAGGCGTCCTCGGCGGTGAGGCGGCCACCGGTCAGTACCGCGGACCGACCGGGTGCGGCGGCGAGTCCCTCGGCGGCGTGGCGCAGCGCATGTCCCCAGGAGACCTCGCGCAGGGAGCCGTCCGGCCACCGGACCATCGGTGTGGTGAGCCGGTCGTCGGCGGTGGCGTAGGCGAACGCCCACCGGCCCTTGTCGCAGTTCCATTCCTGGTTGACCTCGGGGTCGTCGCCGGCGAGTCGACGTAACACCTTGCCGCGCCGGTGATCGGTGCGCTGGGCGCACCCGCTGGCGCAGTGCTCACACACGCTGGGCGAGGACACCAGGTCGAACGGGCGTGCCCGGAACCGGTAGGCCGTGCTGGTCAGCGCGCCGACCGGGCAGATCTGCACGGTGTTGCCGGAGAAGTACGATTCGAACGGATCATCCTGATAGATCGAAACCTGCTGCAGCGCACCACGGTCGGCGAAGTCGATCAGCGGGTCGCCGGCGACCTGATCGGCGAAGCGGGTGCAGCGGGCACACAGCACACAGCGCTCGCGGTCGAGGAGTACCTCCGAGGACAGCGGCACCGGCTTGGTGAAGGTGCGCTTGGTCCCGGTGAAGCGCGAATCGCCGCGGCCCGAGGACATCGCCTGGTTCTGCAGCGGGCACTCGCCGCCCTTGTCGCAGACCGGGCAGTCGAGCGGATGGTTGATGAGGAGCAGCTCCATCACGCCGCGCTGCGCCTTCTCGGCGACCTCCGAACTGCGTTGGGTGTGCACCACCATCCCGTCGGTGACCACCGTGGTGCACGACGCCAGGGGTTTGCGTTGACCCTCCACCTCGACGAGGCATTGCCGGCAGGCACCGACCGGATCGAGCAGGGGATGGTCGCAGAATCGTGGGATCTGCGTGCCGATCAGTTCGGCGGCGCGGATAACCAATGTTCCCTTGGGTACCGAGATCTCGGTGCCGTCGATGGTCACTGACACGAGGTCGGGCTTGCTCCCGGTGGCCCGGGAGTCGTCGACCGCGGTCATCGGAGCGCCCCGGTATTCGACGAGTCGGTGGGGTAGGTGGTGGCGTCATGCGGGTCGAAGGGACATCCGCCGTCGAAGTGTGCCAGATACTCGTCGCGGAAGTACTTGAGGGACGACACGATCGGGCTGCCGGCGCCGTCACCGAGCGCGCAGAACGACTTGCCGACGATGGTGTTGGTGATGTCGGACAGGGTGTCCAGATCCGCCGCCTCGCCGTCGCCGGCCTCGAGCCGCTTGAGCAGCTGCACCAGCCAGTAGGTGCCCTCGCGACAGGGCGTGCACTTCCCACAGGACTCGTGGGCGTAGAACTCGGTCCACCGTAGGACCGCACGCACCACGCATGTCGTCTCGTCGAAGATCTGTAGGGCCTTGGTGCCCAACATCGACCCGGCCTCGCCCACTCCCTCGTAGTCGAGCGGTACGTCGAGGTGCTCGTCAGTGAGGATGGGCGTCGACGACCCGCCCGGCGTCCAGAACTTCAGCCGGTGGCCCGCGCGCACGCCGCCGGCGCGGTCGAGCAACTCCCGCAGTGTGATCCCCAATGGTGCCTCGTACTGTCCGGGCCGGGCGACGTGCCCGGACAGCGAATACAGTGTGAATCCCGGTGACTTCTCGGTTCCCATGCCGCGGAACCACTCGACGCCGTTGCGGATGATCGGGGGCACACTGGCGATGGATTCGACATTGTTGACCACGGTCGGGCTGGCGTAGAGGCCGGCGACCGCAGGGAACGGCGGTCGCAGACGGGGCTGCCCGCGGCGACCCTCCAGCGAGTCGAGCAGCGCGGTCTCCTCGCCGCAGATGTAGGCGCCGGCGCCGGCGTGCACGACGAGGTCGAGATCGAAGCCCGAGCCGAGGATGTCGCGTCCCAGATAGCCGGCGGCGTAGGCCTCGTCGACGGCACCGCGCATCCGACGTAGCACCGAGGCGACCTCACCGCGCACGTAGATGAACGCGTGCTTCGCACGGATCGCATAGGCGGCGATGATCGCGCCCTCGATCAGCGAGTGCGGGGAGGCCAGCATCAGCGGTATGTCCTTGCAGGTGCCGGGTTCGGACTCGTCGGCGTTGACCACCAGGTAGTGCGGCGGCGCGTCGGGGTCGAATGGTTTGTCGGGATCTTGCTGTGGGATGAACGACCACTTCATCCCCACCGGGAACCCGGCGCCGCCACGACCGCGCAGCCCGGACTCCTTGATCATCGCGATGATGTCGTCCTGCGGGGTGTCCAACGCGGTGCGCAGCGCCTCATAGCCGCTGTGCGACTGATAGTTCTGCAGCGTCCACGATTCGGGTTCGGACCAGAAGCGACTGAGTACGGGAATGTCGTTTTCGCCCGGTCCCTGAGGAATGGCTTCGTCTTCACCTGGTCCCTGAGGAGCGAGCTTGTCCCCACCCGGTCCCTGAGGAGCGAGCTCGTCCCCACCTGGTCCCTGAGGAGCGAGCTCGTCACCACCCGGTCCCTGAGGAGCGAGCTTGCGAGCGTCACGAAGGGCGGCCCTTCGTGACGGCCCTCCGCTAGCGCTCCGGGCCTCCTCAGGGATCGGGGGTGGTGTTGCGCTAGCGCTCCTTGCCTCCTCAGGGGGCGGTGGTGGTGTTGCGTTGGCGTTCTGGGTTTCCTCAGGGGGCGGTGGTTGGGTGCCCCCCAACCCCGCCAACTCACGCGCGGTCTTGCGGAACGAGCACACCGTCCCGGTGCCGCGGGCCGGGGTCAGTGCGACTCCGGCCCGGAGGTCCTCGACGAGTTCGACACTGCTGTCGGGTGTCTGGTTGTCGAAGAACTCCCAGTTGACCATCACCACCGGTGCGAAGTCGCAGGCCGCGTTGCACTCGACGTGCTCCAGGGTGATGCGGCCGTCGTGGGTCGTCTCACCCGGCGAGATACCGAGGTGCTCACGCAATGTCGCGAGGATCTCGTCGCCGCCCATCACCGCGCACAAGGTGTTGGTGCAGACCCCGACGAGGTATTCACCGGTCGGGGACCGGCGGTACATCGAATAGAAGGTGGCCACCGCGGCCACCTCGGCGGTGGTCAGATCCAGTTGGGCGGCACAGAAAGCGACGCCTGCCCGGGTGATCTGGCCATCTTCGGACTGCACCAGGTGCAGCAGCGGGAGCAGCGCCGAGCGTGCCCGCGGGTAGCGGCCGATGATGCCGGCCGCCTCGGTGGCGAGGCGTGCGGTGACATCGTCCGGGTAGCCGGCAGGCCCGTCGAAGCGAATGGTCGGGTGAGGTTGCGGCGCAACCACCGGCACACCTTCGGCGGGTGGTGCGGTGAGATCCACGAACACTGGATCGCTCATCGGTCAACCCCTCCCATCACCGGGTCGATACTGGCGACGGCGGTGATCACGTCGGCGACCATGCCGCCTTCGCACATCGCCGCCACTGCTTGCAGATTGGTGAACGATGGATCCCGGTAGTGCACCCGATACGGGCGGGTGCCGCCGTCGCTGACCATGTGGACACCGAGCTCGCCGCGGGGGGATTCCACCGCCACGTAGCATTGCCCGGCCGGCACGCGCATCCCCTCGGTCACCAGCTTGAAATGGTGGATGAGGGCCTCCATGGAGGTGCCCATGATCTTCGCGATGTGCTCCGGCGAGTTGCCCAGGCCGTCCGGTCCGAGTGCCAGGTCGGCGGGCCATGCCAGCTTGCGGTCGGCCACCATCACCGGCCCCGGTCGCAGCCGGTCGAGGCATTGGCGCGCGATCTTGACCGACTCCTGCATCTCCTTCACCCGGATCAGGTAGCGACCGTACGAGTCGCAGGTGGTGTCGGTGATGACGTCGAACTCGTAATTCTCATAGCCGCAATAGGGTTGGGACTTGCGTAGATCATGTGGCAAGCCGGTCGATCGCAGCACGGGCCCGGTGATGCCCAACGCCATGCAGCCGGTGAGGTCGAGGTAGCCGACATTCTGGGTGCGGGCCTTCCAGATGTAGTTCTCGTTGAGCAGATCCTCGAGCTCACCGAGCCGCCCCGGCAGGATGTCGAGCAGTTCGGCCACCTTGTCCGGGGCGTCGGCTGGTAGATCCTGGGCGACGCCGCCGGGCCGGATGTAGGCGTGATTCATCCGCAGCCCGGTGATGAGCTCGAAGACATCGAGGATCATCTCCCGTTCCCGGAAGCCGAGGAACATGGCGGTGACCGCGCCGAGTTCCATGCCGCCGGTGGCCAGGGCCACGAGATGTGACGAGATGCGGTTGAGCTCCATCAGCAGCACGCGGATGACGGTGGCCCGCTCGGGGACGTCGTCGGTGATGCCCAGCAGCCGTTCGACACCGAGGCAGTAGGCGGTCTCGTTGAAGAACGGTGACAGATAGTCCATCCGGGTGACGAAGGTGACGCCCTGCGTCCAGTTGCGGTATTCGAGGTTCTTCTCGATCCCGGTGTGCAGGTAGCCGATCCCGCAGCGTGCCTCGGTGACCGTCTCGCCCTCGATCTCGAGGATCAGGCGCAGCACCCCGTGCGTGGACGGGTGCTGCGGGCCCATGTTGACCACGATGCGTTCGTCGCCGGGTTGCGCCGCGGCGCGTTCGCGGACCGCGGTGACGATCTCGTCCCAGTCCTGCCCGGACACCGTGTACGTCTGGGTGGGGTGAACGGTGCTGCCGTTGCCGGCGTCGGTGGTGGTCATCAGTTGTACGACCTCCGCTGATCGGGTGGTGCGATGCGAGTCCCCTTGTACTCGACGGGGACTCCGCCGAGGGGGTAATCCTTGCGCTGCGGGTGGCCCTGCCAGTCGTCGGGCATCTCGATGCGGGTCAGGGATCGGTGGCCGTCGAACACGATGCCGAAGAAGTCGTAGGTCTCGCGCTCGTGCCAGTCGTTGGTCGGGTAGATGTCGGTGAGACTCGGGATGTGCGGGTCGGCGTCGGCGACGGCCACCTCGAGCCGCAGTCGGCGGTTGTGTGTGATCGACATCAGCGGGTAGACCGCATGCAGTTCGCGGTCTCGATCGTCGGGATAGTGGACTCCGTTGACGCCCAGGCACAATTCGAATCGAAGGGTGTCGCGGTTGCGCAGGGTCAGCGCGACGGCCCGCAGGTGCTCACGGCGCACGTGCACCGTCATCTCGTCCCGGAAGATCACCACCTTCTCGACGGCCGCGTCGTAGTCGGTGTTCGGGAGTTCGGCCAGGCCCGCCGCGAGTTGGTCGGCCACCTCGTCGAAATAGCCACCGTAGGGGCGGCTGGAACTGCCCGGCAGGGTGACCGCCTGGACGAGACCGCCGTAGCCGGAGGTGTCGCCGCTGCCGTGGACGCCGAACAGGCCCTTGCGTACGCCGATCTGTTCGGTGCCGGTCTGTTCCTCGCGACTCATCTCGCCTGCGGTCTTCGGGGCCCTCGGTTCCGTCACCGCAGCAGCCCCTTCATCTCGATGGTCGGCTTCGCCTGCAGCGCAGCCTGTTCGGCCGCCCAGATGGCCTGCTCCCGATTGACACCGAGCGGCATCTGGGCGATCTGTTCATGCAGTTTGAGGATCGCGTTCAGCAGCATCTCCGGACGTGGCGGGCAGCCCGGGAGATAGATGTCGACCGGCACCACGTGGTCGACTCCCTGCACGATCGCGTAGTTGTTGAACATGCCGCCCGACGATGCGCAAACACCCATGGCCAGCACCCATTTGGGCTCGACCATCTGGTCATAGATCTGGCGCAGCACCGGTGCCATCTTCTGGCTGACGCGGCCCGCCACGATCATCAGATCGGCCTGCCGCGGCGAGGCGCGGAAGGCCTCCATGCCGAATCGTGCGAGGTCGTAGCGACCCGACGTCGTCGCCATCATCTCGATGGCGCAGCACGCGAGCCCGAAGGTGGCCGGCCAGAGCGACCCCTTCCGCATGAACCCGGCCAGGTCCTCGACAGTGCTCAGCAGGAATCCGCTCGGCAGTTTCTCCTCGAGTCCCATTTCCGCGAACCTCCTAGCGTGTAGCGGCGGTCGCGATGCGTGCCCACAGCGGGGGCACACACCGAGCCGTGGTCATTCCCAGCTGAGCCCTCCGCGACGCCATTCGTAGGCGTAGGCCACCGAGACATTGACGATGAACAGGGTCATCGCAGCGAGACCGAACCAGCCGAGAGCGTCGAACGCGACGGCCCACGGGTAGAGGAACACGATCTCGATGTCGAAGATGATGAAGAGCATGGCGGTGAGGTAGTACTTCACCGGTATCCGTTGGATCACCTGTTCCGTGCGTGATGTCGCGGTGATCGCGCCGCCGGTCGAGGCGAGGGTGTGCGATTCGGTCAGCGGCTCGATGCCGCATTCATAGGGTTCGAGTTTGGCGCGGTTGTACCGTTTCGGCCCGACGAGCAGCGCGATGCCGACCGAAAAGCCTGCGAACGCCACAGCAATTGCCCCGAGCACCATGATCGGGACGTAGGCGTTCATAGACTGACGGCCTCCCCAGGGTCGGTCCTGTGTGAGTTACAACACAGTGAGCTGTTACACACAGCGTACAAGCGATCCAGCCGCCTGTGTCAGGGATTGCGGACGCGTTTCTCTACGAGTCGGGGGTGCGCAGCAGTTCGATGAATGTGCTCGACAAGGCGATCGGGTCGACCGGAAGCGTCGCGGTGGCGTCGGCACGCGACCAGTCGGCCAGCCACCGGTCGTCGGCGCGCCCGAGCAGCACCAGCGTCGGCGGGCAGGGGTCGATCTCGTCCTTCATCTGCTTGGCCAGGCCCATGCCCCCGGCCGGGGCCGCCTCACCGTCGAGGATCGCCACGTCGATCGCACCGGCGTCGAGCTGCGCGAAGACCATCGGAGCGGTCGCCACCTCGACGAAGCTGAGTTCGGGCAGCCCCGGATCCGGGTGTCGACCGAGTGCCCGGATGACCGCCGCGCGGGTGTCCGAATGGTCGGAATAGACCAGCACTCGCAACACCACAACGGGATCCCCGTCCCGTTTTTGCAGCGAGCGGATGTCGTTGCTCCGGGCGGGGTCGGTCACGTCGAGCACATTACCGTCCCGCCGTCGCCGACCGAGACCGAAACCCCGCCGACGGAACCCAGTTTTTCGTCGACGGAACCCCACATCTCGTCGACGGAACCCGAAACGCTCATCGTTTGATCGGGGTGCGTGGGTTTCGATACGCGCCGGGCTCGCGGGCTCGCGCGGCGCTACTCAACCAGCGGGAGGTGGCGTCAATCAACCGCTGATCGAGTAGGCTCCGAGCCGCCAGGCGAGGACCGTATCGAGATCGCTGTCGGGTGGTTTCGATACGCGACTCACTCTGTTCGCTGCTACTCAACCAGCGGCGGGGGACTCTCAATGCTCGGTGGAGAACCCGACCCGCGGCGGGGGGACTCTCAGTGCTCGGTGGAGAACCCGACCAGCGGCGGGGGACTCTCAGTGCTCGGTGGAGAACCCGACCCGCCGTCGATGGTTGTCCAGTGCGAGGGCGACGAGCTGATCGATCAGATCGGCATAGCTCACGCCGCTCGCCTCCCACAGCTTCGGATACATCGATCCCGGTGTGAAGCCGGGGATCGTGTTGACCTCGTTCAGCAACCACCCGCGACCGTCGGCTTCGTAGAAGAAGTCGACGCGGGCCATCCCGGCGCACCGCAGCGCGGTGAACGACTTCGCGGCCAGTTCGCGCACCTCGCGCGTGGCGTCGTCGGGGAGGTCGGCCGGGATGACCAGTTTCGCCGCGCCGGTGACGTACTTGTCCTCGTAGTCGTAGAACTCGCTGCCGGGCAGGATCTCGCCGGGCACCGACGCCTCGGGCGCGGAGTTGCCCAGCACCGCGACCTCCACCTCCCGCGCGGTGACCGCCTCTTCGATGATCACGACATCGTCGTACCGCAGCGCGAGGTCGATGGCCTTGTCGAGCTCGGCGGCGTCGTGCGCCTTGGTGATGCCGACCGACGAACCCAGGTTCGCGGGCTTGACGAACACCGGCAGGCCCAGCGCATCGACAGCGCGGGTGACGATCGTAT
Organism: Gordonia sp. LMA484; assembly: GCF_058129505.1. Lineage (NCBI taxonomy): Bacteria > Bacillati > Actinomycetota > Actinomycetes > Mycobacteriales > Gordoniaceae > Gordonia > Gordonia sp. LMA484. The sequence goes on along the minus strand of NZ_CM176700.1, from coordinate 5,252,110 downwards.
TCGGGTCGTCGATCCCGTCGCGGAACTCCATCCACCGGCACTGCGGGATACCCGCCTGCTCGGCGACGATCTTCGCCATCGCCTTGTCCATGCAGAGCGCCGACGACAGCACTCCGGCGCCCACGTACGGCACCTTGAACAGCTCGAGCATCCCCTGGATGGTGCCGTCCTCGCCGTGCGGACCGTGCAGCAACGGCAGCACCACGGTGATCGCCTGTTCGCCGGCATCGCCGCGCAGTGCCGCCAGTGGCTCGATCTCCGTGCCGGCTGGTTCCAGCTTGTCGGGCAGGTCGCTGCCCTCGGCGAGGGCGGCGAGCGCCTTGTCGTTGCGCAGCCACGTCCCGGACTTGGTGATGCCGATCGGCACCAGGTCGTACTTGCTGCGGTCGGCTGCGGCCAGCACGTGTGCCGCGGTGACGCACGAGACGTCGTGTTCGGCGGAGACACCGCCGTAGAGGACGACCAGACGCAGCAGGTGTGGAGCCATGGCAGACACGATACGGCCACCGGGTTGCCCCGGCCGTACGTGCTGGCCGTACGTGCTGTGCCGACTCGGCCTTGTAGCGTTGTCGTGTGCATTTCAAGGCGAGCCAGATCGCGGCCGCCGTCAACGGACGGCTGGTCGGCGACGACGTGGACATCGACGGCGCCGGCATCGACTCCCGAAGCGTGCGATCCGGGCAACTGTTCGTGCCGATCGTCGCGGCCCGGGACGGCCATGAGTTCGTGGCATCCGCGGCGGCGGCCGGTGCAGCCGCCTACCTGAGTTCGGAGGGCAGCGTCCCCGACGTGTCGCTGCCGGCGATCACCGTCACCGATACCGCGGCCGCACTGGCCGACCTCGGTGGTCTGGCCCGCGACCGGCTACCGGGCCGGATCGTCGGCGTGACCGGATCGGTCGGCAAGACCTCCACCAAAGATCTACTCGCCGGCGTACTCGGGACCACCTACCCGACGACGGCGAGCGAGAAATCCTTCAACAACGAGCTCGGGCTGCCGCTGACCTTGGTCAACGCCGCCGCCGACACCGAGGCCGTCGTGGTGGAGATGGGTGCCCGGGGGATCGGCCACATCGACCTGCTGTGCGGGATCGCCCGACCGACCGTCGGGATCGTCACGCGCGTCGAGGGAGTGCATCTCGAGCTGTTCGGCGACATCGACGCTGTGGCCCGGGCGAAGGGCGAACTGGTGGAGTCGCTGCCGGTGGACGGCCTGGCCGTCCTCAACGCCGACGACGAGCGGGTCGCGGCGATGGCCACACGCACCGACGCCGGCGTCATCACCTTCGGGCTGACACCGTCGGCGGACGTGTATGCCACCGACATCGTCCTGGACGATCAGCTGCGCGCATCGTTCCGTCTGCACACCCCCTGGGGTGAGGCCGGCATCCGGCTCGGTGCCCGGGGCGAACACCAGGTCCCCAACGCGCTGGCCGCCGTATGCGCGGCCGGCTGGTTCGGCGTGCCGGTGGAGAAGATGTCCGACGGCCTGCTCGGTGCCGCACTGTCGGGACTGCGGATGGAACTGGTGACCACCTCCGCCGGGGTGACGATTCTCAACGACGCCTACAACGCCAACCCGACGTCGATGGCGGCGGCATTGCGTTCGCTCGCCGCGCTGGACGCCCGCCGACGCTTCGCCGTCCTCGGCACGATGGCCGAACTCGGTTCGGACTCCGCCGCCCAGCACGCGGCGATCGCGAAACTGGCCTACGACCTGCACATCGAACTCATCGCGGTCGATGAGTCGCACTACGGCAACACGGCCCGGCACGTCGCCGACGTCCAGGGCGCGGTCACCGAGCTCGGTGAGCTGGGCGAGGGCGATGCGGTGCTGGTCAAGGGCAGCCGGGTGGCCGCGCTCGAGCGGGTGGCCGAGGCGTTGCAGAGCTGACGCGCCGCGCGGGTTCAGCCGCGACCGACGACATGCTCGACGAGCTTCAGGATCGATTCGACCGTCTGGGGTTGGTCGAATCCGTGTTCGTGCCGGAATTGGTGCCAGGTCCGAACGTCCAGCAGGACGCTCAGTTCGTCCAGGGGCCCCGGCGCGGCCGGCTCCACATCAGGAAAGCATCGACGTACCCACGCGAGATGCGCGTCTCGGCCGGAGGTGGCCACCGTGCGCATCGTCGGATACCGCTCGGCGGTGGCCAGGACGCGAAGTACCCCGGTACCGGTCAACTCATAGTCCGCGACAACGGTTTCGACCACTGACCGAGGATCGCCGGGCTGTGCCCGGTTGCGTATCTCGGTGATGCGCGGTCCCACCCGCTCGCCGATACCCGTCAGGTACAGCCCTTCCTTGGAACCGAAGTGATTGACGATCGTCTGTTGTGAGACACCGGCTAAGCCGGCGACGTCGGCGAGCGTCACGTCGTCAAACCATCGACCGTCGAACGCTGCTTCGGCGGCGTCGAGAATCGCCTCGCGAGTGCGCTGAGCAGCAACGGCGCGGGCCCCAAGACGGTAGTTTCGTTTTTCATTGGCTCTTGACACAAATCAATAGTGTCATGTTCTATTGAAATACGCCACCTCTCGAACGGAGACCGCCATGAGCACCATCCTCGCCTACACCTCCCCGGCATCGGGACATGCGTTTCCGCTGTTGCCGGGCTTGCTGGAGCTGGCCCGACGAGGCCATCACGTCCATCTGCGAACGGTGCCGTCAGCCGTGGAACCGGTCCGGGCGGCCGGTGTGGATGCCTCGTCGATTGATCCGCGAATTCTGGGACTCGAGGTGACCGATTATCTGGCGAGGACGGATCGTGAACGCCTCGTCAACGGATTCCACGACGTGTTGCAGCGTGCTCCGCTCGATGCCGCGGATCTCGACGATGCCATCGCCACGTACCACCCCGACGCGCTGATCGTGGACGCAAATGCGCATGGCGCGCTGGTCCGCGCCGAGGCGAGCGGGCTGCCGTGGGCCATCGCGATGCCGTCACTGCTTCCATTGCCTGAACCCGGAATCCCGCCGTACGGGATGGCCTTGCGGCCGGCTCGTGGACCGGTGGGGCGCATTCGTGACCGCGTGCTGTGGCCTATCGTCGAACGAGCCTTCGGTCAAGCGATTCTCCCGCGGCTCAATGCGCTCCGCCGAGAGGCGCAGCTCGCCGAGTTCCGATCGACGCTGCAGCAGTGGGATGCACCGGACCTGGTGCTGTGCCTGACCGGAGCCCCACTGGAGTATCCGCGGAGCGCCACCCCCGACCACGTTGCGATGGTCGGATTCCAACCCTGGGATCCGCCGTCGGAAGTGCCGGAGTTTCTCGCCGGGCCCGGCGATCCGTGGGTTCTCGTCACCTGCTCGACCGACTATCAAGGTGACGAGCACCTCGCGCGGGTGGCCGCGGAGGCGTTGGCCGGTGAAGCGTATCGGGTCCTGCTCACCGCGGCTGACGCGTACGACCAGGCGGGGGTCAGTGACGGCGGCAATATCGTGGTGCGACGCTTTGTGCCACACGCCGCGGTTCTGGCCCGATCGGCGGCCGTCGTGACCCACGGTGGGATGGGCATCGTCGGCAAGGCGGTGCACGCTGGGGTGCCGATCGTCGCGGTGCCGTTCGGCCGGGACCAACCGGAGATCGCCAGGCGGATCACCCAGGCGGGCGTTGGAGTGAGCCTGACACCGAAGCGGTTGAGCGCCGATCGACTGCGCGCTGCTGTCGCCGAGGCCGTCTCGAAGACCGAACGCGCTCGATCCGTGGCCGCCGAGCTGCGCGCGACAGATCCCGCCGGCGATTTCGCCGACGCCGTGACGGCGCGGCTGTTGCCCCACTCCCGGTGCAGGATCTGACCCGGCGCCGGGCCAGGCAGATAGTCAATCCTGTTGCTGCGCGTTCGCCACGATCACGTCGTGCACGAACTGCGCCAGCCCGGGCGCGACGTCGTCGTAGTGCTTGGTGAACCTCGGGTCGGCCAGATACATCTCCGCCAGGTTCACCTGCATCTCGTGGTCGCAGTCGTAGAACCGGTTGATCGACGCCCGATGCTCCTCGGCCAGCGCGTCGGCTTCCGCTGATCCCGGAACCACGCCCGCCCGCAGGGCGTCGGCGAGCCGGGCCTCGAGCCTGTCGGTCTCCGCCTTGACCGCCTTCCAGTCGTCCTTGCTGAAACGCCCGGTGCGCTCCTGGCTCTGGCGCCAGGCCTCGGAGTCGCCCCATCGTTCCTCGGCTTCGGCCGCATACTCCTCGCCGCGCCAGTCCTGACCGAAGACCTCGGCCTGTTCCTCAGCGGTGAGCTGGACGCCCTTCTTCTTCGCGTTCATCATCTCCTCCACAGCCGCGACCATCCGGTGCAAGCGATCGATCCGTTCGGTCAGCAGCTCGCGCTGATCCCGCAGCCGGGACCATGCGTCCGCGTTCGGATTGTCGAGCAGGGTCGCTATCTGCTCCAACGGAAAGCCGAGCTCACGGTAGGTCAGGACCTGATGCAGTCGCTCGACGTCGGCATCGGCATACACCCGATAACCTGCCGGGGTTCGCGCCGACGGCACCACCAGGCCGATGTGGTCGTAGTGATGCAACGTCCGGACACTGATCCCGACGAGACGCGCGACGGCCCCGACCGTGTGCTCGTGGTCTTCATCGCTCACATCAGACACTGTCGGGCCTCACGTCGCGTCAGGGTCAAGCAGCGCCTACGGCGTCAACCCGAACTCTTGGCCGTCCTTGCTGCAGCTGGCCAGGATTCCGGTTGTCGTCGACGGTCCGCACTGCCAGCCGGACACCTCCTGCGGCTGACCGGTCGCGATCTTGGGGCCGTACTCGGTGGCCACTTCCTTCGCGGTGTCGCAGCTCAGGTCGCCGGAGAGGACGAGGATCCGCAACGCACCGTCGGGTCCCGACGTGGTGCCGCACTGGGTGTTGGTGCCGAGATCGTCGGCGACCGAAGTCGTCGGCGACACCGGCTTCGGTCCGCCGACGACCGATGCGTTCGGGTTCTCGGACACCGTTACGGCGGAAGCCCCCGCCGTGTCCGACGACGACGCCGACTCCTGTTCGGTGCCGCACGCCGTCAGCGCGAGACCGAGCAGAGCGGTGAGGGTGGCGAGCAGGATTCGATAGTGGCTGCGCGACATGTGATCACCGTACCGGGTTTGGGTTAGACCTCTCCCAACTGCAAAAATGCAGCGGTGAGCTCTACCGACGACACCGCCCTGACGCCCGATCACTCGTTTTCCGTCGGGACGTCGCTGCCCGGTACCCGGGGTCGCACCGGCGTCATCGACACCCCGCACGGCCGCATCCACACCCCGGCGTTCGTGCCGGTGGGGACCAAGGCGACCGTGAAGACCGTGCTCCCCGAATCCGTGGCCGAACTCGGTGCGCAGGCCGTTCTCGCCAACGCCTATCACCTCTACCTGCAGCCGGGACCGGAGATCATCGACGAGGCGGGCGGTCTCGGCAGGTTCATGAACTGGCCCGGACCGACCTACACCGACAGCGGCGGCTTCCAGGTGATGTCGCTGGGCGCCGGCTTCAAGAAGGTCATCTCGATGGATGTCACCGGCGAGCAGAACGACGAGATCACCGCCGACGGCAAGGAGCGCCTGTCCGCGGTCGACGACGACGGTGTCACCTTCAAGTCGCATCTGGACGGTTCCGCGCACCGGTTCACGCCGGAGGTGTCGATGCAGATCCAGCATCAGCTCGGCGCCGACATCATCTTCGCGTTCGACGAACTGACCACGCTGATGAACACCCGGACGTACCAGGAGAACTCGCTGGAGCGCACCAGGCTGTGGGCCATCCGCTGTCTCGCCGAACACAATCGGTTGTCGCGGGAGCGCACCCATCGCCCCCCGCAGTCGCTGTGGGGTGTCATCCAGGGCGCCCAGTACGAGGACCTGCGGCGCAAGGCGTCGCGCGACCTGGTGGCGATGAGTCGCGCCGATCAGGACGCGGGTGGTCGTGGCTTCGGCGGTTTCGGCATCGGCGGTGCGCTCACCAAGGACGACCTGGGCGCCATCGTCGGATGGGTCAATGACGAACTGCCCCATGACATGCCGAAGCATCTTCTCGGGATCAGCGAACCCGACGACATCTTCACCGCCATCGAGAACGGGGCCGATACCTTCGACTGCGTGTCGCCGACCCGCGTCGCCCGCAACGGTGCCATCTACTCCTTCGACGGCCGGTACAACATCACGAACGCCAAGTACCGCAGGGACTTCGGGTCCCTGGACCCGGAGATCGACAACTACACGTCGCAGTACAGCCGGGCCTATCTGCATCACCTGTTCAAGGCCAAGGAAGGTCTGGCCGCCACCCTGGCGACACTGCACAACGTCTCGTTCATCGTCACGCTGGTCGACCGTGCCCGCCAGGCGATCGAGGACGGCAACTACATCGAGTACCGCGACGAGTTCCTCGGTCGCTATTACGCGGGGTCGCGGGGCTGAGTTTGCCTTCCGGGTGGGCAACGTGCCGACACCACGAGGACGAGCCGGTCGCGGCGTGACTACCCGAAGGAGAGAAGGTTTTCGAAGACCGTCGCGTTCGCCATGCCACCGCCTTCGCACATCGTCTGCAGCCCGAAACGCTGTCCCTCGATCTGTAGGTGATGAAGGAGAGTTGTCGCCAGGCGGGCTCCGGAGCCGCCCAGTGGATGGCCGAGAGCGATGGCGCCGCCGTTGATGTTGACCCGGTCCGGGCGGGCGCCGGTTTCTTTGAGCCAGGCCTGCACGACGCTCGCGAAGGCCTCGTTGACCTCGAACGCGTCGATCTCGTCGAGGCCCAGGCCGGCCATGCGCAGTGCCTTGGCGGTGGCCGGGATCGGACCGGTCAGCATCGTCACCGGGTCGTCGCCGACACAGGTGGCGGTGTGTACTCGGGCCATCGGGCTCAGCCCCAGCTCTCGAGCCCGCTCGCTGGTCGTGACCAGCACTGCCGCAGCACCGTCGGAGATCTGCGAGGCATTGCCCGCCGTGATCCGACCGTCCTGGTCGAAGGCCGGTGCCAGCGAGCCGAGAGTGTCGAGGCTGGTGTCGCGGCGGATGCCCTCGTCGGCGATGATCAAGGTGCCGTCAGGCAGTTCGACCGGCGCGATCTGCTTGATGAAGCGACCGTCATCGTCAGCCGTCGCCGCCCGCCGATGGGACTCGAGGCTGTATTCGTCCAGTTGTGCCCGGCTGAGGCCGTAACGCCTCGCGATGATCTCGGCTCCCACACCCTGACTGAACTCGACGTTGTCGTAGCGTCGGGAAACACCGGGGCCGAACGGTACCCCGGGGCCTGCCCGCTTCGCCGAGCCCATCGGTACCCGCGTCATCGACTCGACCCCGCCGGCGACGACGAGATCGGCGTGACCGGCGATCACCGAGGCGGCCGCGAAATGGATCGCCTGCTGACTGGACCCGCACTGACGATCGACGGTGGTGCCGGGGATGTGTTCGGGCCACCCGGCCGCGAGGACCGCACTGCGCGCGATGTTGGCCGACTGCTCGCCGACTTGGCTCACGCAGCCCCAGATCACATCGTCGATGTTGTCGGCGTCCACGCCGGTCCGCTCGGCCAGCGCGGCGAGGACAACCGCCGACAGGTCGACGGGATGGATTTCTGCGAGAACGCCTTTGCGGCGCCCGACGGGTGTGCGGACGGCGTCGATGATGACTGCATCTCTCATGGTGATTCCTTACGTGACGGTGCTTGATGCTGTGTGAGGTGGCGCGCGAGGTTGCGTTCGTGGAGTTGGGAGGCGCCCTCGTAGATCCGCAGCGCGCGGACGTCGCGCCACATCCGCGGGACCGGGCTCTCGCCGACGATGCCTTCGCCGCCGAGGATCTGCACCGCCCGGTCGGCGACCTCCGAGGCCATCTCGGTGCAGTACAGTTTCGCGGCCGAGATGCGATGGCGAGGGGGGTTCGAGCGGTCGAACTCGCGGGCACAGTCGAGGACCAGGGCACGTCCGGCCTCGAGCTCGGCGTAGCTGCGCCCCAACATGGCTGCGACGGAGCCGAAGTCGGCGATCGGTTGACCGAACTGCTCCCGCTGCGCCCCGTGTCGCGCGGCCTCGCCGAGCAGTCGCGTCGCCTGGCCGACGGCGGTCGCGGCCACATGTGTGCGGGCATGGTTGATACCGCGCATCGCCTGCTCGAGCCCCTGACCTTCGGCACCGCCCAGGAGCGATTCTGGTCCGACGTGCACACCGGAGAGCTCGATCTCGGCGACCGGACCCTCGGCGTGCCCGTTCATCTGATCGGGCAGACGGGTGGTGACGCCGGGCGCGGCGCGGTCGACGATGAACGCCGACAGCGCCGCCGAGTCGGGGTCGGTGCGGGCGAACACGAGCAGGACGTCGGCCCAGGCCCCGTTGGTGATGTAGCGCTTGGAACCGTCGAGTACCCAGCCGTCGGTGGTGCGTCGGGCCAACGTCTGCACGGCTGTCGCGTCGGTGCCGGCCTGCGCCTCGGTGAGCGCGAAGGCGGCGACACATCGCCCGTTCGCCATGTCGGCCAGGTACATCGCTCGCTGTGCGTCGGTGCCGAAGGTGGCGAGAGCCTGCGACACCAGCCCGATGGTCGTGGAGAAGCGGGAGCGGTAGACCGCGGAGGCTCGGGTGAACTCGAAGGTCAACCGCACCTGCTGTTCGACGGACCAGCCCAGACCGCCGTGCTCGCGAGAGAGTGTCATACCGAACAGTCCGAGCTCGGCCATACGGGCGACGAGTCGGTCGGGGACATGGCCGAGCCGGACCATCTCGGGTTCACCGGGAATCAACTCCTCATCGGTGAATCGCTCTATGATGCAGAGGTATTCGTCGAATTCCATTGTGTGGATGGTGTCGGAGATCATCGTTCACAGCCCCATCGATCGCGAGATGACGCTTTTCATGACCTCGCTCGTACCGCCGTAGATGCGGCTGACCCGGGCGTCGGCGAAGAGCCGGGCAATCGGATACTCCCGCATGTAGCCGTAGCCACCGTGTAGCTGCAGACAGCTGTCGATCACCCGCGATTGCATCTCGGTGCAGAACAGTTTGGTCTTTGCGGCGTCCGCGGCGGTGAGTGAGCCGCCGTCGAGGGCGAGGAGTGCGCGGTCGACCAGGGCCTGTGCGGCCTCGATCTCGGTGGCGCACTCGGCGAGAACGAATTTGGTGTTCTGGAAGTCGGCGACACGCTTGCCGAACACCTTCCGATCGGCGACGTAGTCGGCCGCCAGTGTGAGCGCGGCCTGCGCGGTCGCGGTGGCGGTCACCGCAATCGTCAACCGCTCCTGGGGGAGGTTGTGGGTGAGCATGGCGAACGCCTTGCCCTCGACACCGAGCATGTTCCCGGCCGGGATTCGAACATTGTCGAAGTGCAGTTCCGCGGTGTCCTGGGCCTTGAGGCCGAGCTTGTCGAGGTTGCGGCCCCGGGTGAATCCGTCCATGCCGTTCTCGACGACGAACAGCGACAGGCCTTCGCGCCGGTCCTCGCGGTCACGTCCGGTCCGGGCCACCACGGCGATCAGGTCCGCGTTGATGCCGCCGGTGATGAATGTCTTGGCGCCACTGAGGATCCAGTCGTCGCCGTCGCGGACAGCGCTGGTCGACATGCCCGCGAGGTCCGAACCGGTACCGGGCTCGGTCATCGCGATCGACGCCACCAGTGAGCCATCGGCAAATCCGGGAAACCACCGTGCTCGCTGCGCGGTGTCGGCGTATTCCAGGAAGTACGGCAGGACGGTGCTGAGGTGCACCTGGAGGCCACCGAGGGTGGCGGCGGCGTATCCGGTCTCCTCGATGACGATGGCGTTGAACAGGAAGCTGTCGATGCCGCCGCCCCCGAACTCTTCGGGGATCTGCAGTCCGTTGATGCCGAGTTGGGCCGTTTTGGTGAACAACTCGCGTGGCACCTTGCCGGCGGCCTCCCAATCGGCGATGTGTGGAGCCACCTCCCTGGCAATGAACTGCCGTACTGCGGAGCGGAAGTCGTCGTGGTCAGCGGTGAACATGGTGCGATCCATGGGGTCCTCTCGATGATGGGTTGTCGGATTCTGGTCTCAGAACTCGTCGCCGGGCTGGTCAGTGCGGACCACGCCCGCGGCGATGAGATCGTCGACCGCGTTGCGTGCGTAGCCGAGGTCGGCGAGCAGCTGCGCGGTGTGCTGGCCGAGCACGGGTGCAGCGGCCGCGGGGGCATGGGGAATACTGCCGAGATGCCACGGCGATCCGAGAGTCGTGTGTTCGACACCGTGGCGGTCGATGACGTCGACGAAGATTCCGGTCGCCTCCACATCCGGGTTCTTCCTCACCTCGCTGTAGGAGCTGATACGCCCTGCCACAACGCCGTTCGGCGTCAGCAGGTTCATCGCCTCATCGCTCGTCATGGTGGCGAACACCGACCGCAGTTCGGTCAGCAGTGCCGGACGGTTGCGTACCCGTGCCTCGTTGTCGGTGAAGCGTGGGTCATCGGCCAGCTCAGGGCGCGCGAGCAGCGCGCAGAGGCGGGCGAAATGCGTCACCGAATAGGCCGATACGACGATCGCGCCGTCGCGGGTCGGCATCACGTCGGCGGCGGGAGCGACGGTCGGTTGGCCGTTGCCCTTGCGCGTCGGTTCGTTGCCGGTCAGCAGGTATTCGCCCCAGTTGGGCCCCTGCAGATGCACCGCAACCTCCAGCAGCGAGGTCTCGACGGTGTCGCCTTCGCCGGTCCGCAATCGCCGGACATAGGCACCCAGGACGGCCTGCGCGAAGACATGTGCTGCAGCCGAATCCACCACCGGGAATCCCACCCGCTGCGGCTCACCCTCGGCCTCGCCGGTCACGGACATGATTCCGCTCTCGGCCTGTGCGGCGATGTCGAGGCCTGCCCGGTCCTTGGACGGTCCGTGGAGACCGAAGCCGCTCACGGTGGCGTAGATGATGTTCGGGTACCGGTTGCGGACCTCCGCGGCGCCCAGGCCGAACGACTCCATCACGCCCGGCCGCAGATTCTGGACCACGATGTCGGCGTCCGCGATGAGTTGCCAGGCGATCTCGCGGCCCCGCTGATGCTTCAGATCGATGGCGATGCAGCGTTTGTTTCGATTGTAGGTTCGCAGGATGGCCTCGCCGTACACGCCGATCAGCCGGGATGATTCGCCATGCACGGGTTCGACTTTGACGACGTCGGCGCCGAGGTCGACCAGGATCTGGGTGGCGGCGGGCGCGGCGATGAACTGTCCGAAGTCGATCACGCGGACGCCGTCGAGAGGGCGCGTCATCGGATCGCCTCCGTAGTGCGGGCGGCCAGACGGGCGATGTCGCGCTCCGGCCGGACCAGCACGGTCGCGATCGCACCGCCGATGGCCATCAGGATGCCCGTGAGTGCGAATCCGTGTCCGTAGCCGGTGATCTTGTCGGCGGCGTTGTCGACGAACCAGCCGAGGACGAGGGGAGCGATCACGCCGGCCATGCTGTAGAAGGCGACGAGGAAGCCGAGGACGGTACCGCGTTTACGTGGGTGGACGACGTCGGCGATCGCAGTGAAAGCGACGGCATACGCGGCCGAGTTGAGAGAGAATGCCAGCGAGATGAACAGCATCTGCAGCAGACCGCTCGGCAGAACGGTGAACGCGAACATCGAGACACCTGCTGCCACCACGAGTCCGCCGGCGAGGTAGCCCCGCGATATCCGACGGGACACTCCGCGTGCGGTGAGACGGTTCGACAGCAGCCCGGCACCGATGGCGGCGACTGCGGCGAATGCGTAGGGCAGCATGATCAATCGACCCGCGGTTTCGGTGCTGTAGCCGAGTCCATCGGACAGATAGACGGGCAGCCAGGCCACTTTCAGCGTTGTGGACCAGTAGGAGAAGAACGTCAACAGGGCGATTCCGATCACGGTGCCCGTGGTGAGCAGCTGCCGGTAGGAGGCCTCGACGAGTTCCGTTGATCCCTTGGCGGTTTCGGTGAACAGCTGCGCCGGTGCATCTCTACCGAGGATGATCCAGGCGACGACCCACACGGCGCCGAACCCGATGAGCACGCCGAAGGCCGCGTGCCAGGACCAGGTGACGATCACCCAGGTGAGCACCGGAGCGGCGAGTAGCGGCCCGACGGACGCGCCCGCGGTGACGATGCCGCCGGGCAGGGCCCGCTTCTCGGGTGGGAACCACGAGTGCACCGCATGTGTGGCCAGCGCGTACGCGGGCCCTTCGGCGAACCCGAGAACGATGCGGCACACCAACAGCACACCGAAGCTGACCGGTCCGAGAAGGGGGACCATCGTGATCACCCAGACCAGCATCAGTGCTGCGAGGAGCCATCGCGTACCGATACGGGAGGACAACGCCCCCAAAATGATCGCCCCGGCTGCGAACAGCCAGAAGAACGCGCTCTGCAGCAGGCCGAACTGGCCGGGGGTGATGTCCAGATCCTGTTGGATGTGCACGCCGGCGAAACCGAGTGCCGCCTTGTCGGCGAAGTTGAGGAGCAGGAAGGTGAAGAGCAGGCCGGTGATCACCCAGGCCCGGGCGTAGGAGGGTGCCTGTGTGCGGGCGTCCGCAGGCGTGAGGGTATGTGTCATGAGGGACTCCGAAACGGGAGAGAGGGAAACGGGACGCCGGATCAGCGGCCGGCGAAGACGGGGACGCGTTTGTCGAGAAATGCCGCGGCGGCCTCGCGTGCGTCCGCCGAGTGGAAGCAGTGCACCATGCGGTGCACCTCGTCTGAAAGATATTCGGTCAGTGGGGAAGTCGATGCCTGAAGCAGGTTCTTCTTCATCGACGACAACGCGAGTGGAGCCGAGTCGGCAAGTCGGTGGGCGAGCTCCCCGGTGGCGGTGCCCAGGGTGTGCGGCTCGGTTGTCGTGGTGACCAGGCCGATCCGAAGGGCCTCGGCCGCAGACAGTTTCCGTGGCGTCAAGAACAGCTCTCGGGCTCGGCCGGCGCCGAGGATGCTGCTGATCAGCCACACTGCGCCGAGGTCGCCGGACAGGCCGGCGTTGACGAACGCGGTGCTGAACACCGCTCGATGAGTGGCGATGCGGAAGTCGGCGGCCGCCGCGAGGGACAGGCCGGCGCCGGCGCACGCACCGTCGACCGCGGCGACGGTGATCTGCGGCAGTTGATGAAACGCGGCCAGCATGGCGCTGACCTCGCCGAGCCGCGCGACATCGTCGGGAACGGACTGGCCGCGCAGCGTCCGGGATTGCGGTGGGGCGGCCAGGTCGGCGCCCACGCTGAAGTCCGTCCCGGCGCCCGTCAGGACCACGACTCGGACCTCGGGAGAGTGGGTGAGTGTTGCCACGATGGAACTCAGTTGTTCGAAGATCGGGAAGGACACCGCGTTGCGCCGTCCAGGATTGTCGAGCGTCACGGTCGCGATGGCGTCATCCACGTCGTACTGGACTCCACCTGTCATTGCTGCTCCTTGGGTGTCGGGAATGCCTGTGAAGTGGCACACACCCATTGAAGGATGAGCAATCGACTACGTCAAAGACCAGAAATGAGGTGGATTGACTGTAATTTCCTATCGGTTACGTGGTCGGATCTCGGCGTCTCGTAGATTCCGGTCCCGAATACGCTCGTCGGCTTTCCGGGCCGTGAGCGCAGCCGCCTCGACCAGGGGCAGTCCGTTGCGGATGTTTCGCTCGATGCCGTCGATCCACAGCTGCATCGACCCCTTGACATACGCATGGAACGCCGTGGTGGCTGCGGTGACCCGGCCGGGGCGACGGGCCAGCCCCAAGGGTCGGGACAACGCCGGTGACAACTCTCGGACGACTCCGCCACGAAAACGGGCGTCGAGCCCGACGCGAAGCGAGACGATCGCTGCGCCGCCGCCCGAGAGCACCATCGGTAGCACCGCACCGCGCTGCGGCACCTGGATGACGATCCGCGGCTCGACGTCGTGTTCCCGCAGCGACGCCTCGATGTAATCCCTTGTCACCGTGCCTCGTTCGCCCATGACAAAGGGAACGCCCGCCAGCAAAGAAATAGGTGTCGGATCAGGCCAGTGCGCATCGGTTCCCGGGGGACACACGAGAACGAACCGCTGCTTGACGAGTTCCTCGGTGACCAGCTCGTCGCCGGGGAAGGGCAATTCGGATATCCCGATCTCGCAGGCACCGGAACGGACCAGTTCGATGATGTCCGCCGAGTCATCGCGCTCCTCGACATGGAATCTGATGTCGGGATTCTCGGATCGGTAGCGGGCCACCCACACCGAGAGTGGGTCGGTGGACAGATCCGACAAAGTCGCGACGTCGATGCGTCCCCGGTTGCCCTGGCCGACGCTGCGTACCGCGTTCTCGGCCTCCTCCGCCTCACGCAGAATCGTGCGCGCCGGCCCGATCAACGCTTCACCGGCGGGCGCGAGAACCAGACCACGCCCCACCCGATGGAACAGTTCGGTCCCGAGGTCCTTCTCGAGTTTGCGAATCGACTGCGACAACGACGGCTGTGCGACGTGGAGTGCGGCGGCGGCCCGGTTGACTCCGCCGTACTCGACGACCGCCAGGAAGTACTCCATCTGACGCATGTCCATGATGGGAACGGTAGTACGACGGTTACGGTGGCCGTTTACGGTTGAGAGGTCCCAACACGGGGTGTGGAGGAGGCGAGAAGACCGTGAGTGTCCATCAAGCGATAGCCGATCTGGCGCGCACTTTGCATGCGGTACCGGAAACGGACCGAGCCGCTACCGACGTGGTGCTCGAGGCCATCACCGCGGGCGCACTCGAGCATGTGCCCGGCACCCGGTACGCCGGTGTGCTCGTGGTCGACCAGAAGAAACGTGTGTTCGACACGATCGCGCCCACCGACCAGATCATGGTCCGGCTCGACCAACTGCAGCGGGACACCGGGCAGGGCCCGTGCCTGGAGGCCGCATGGGAACACCACATGGTGCGTTCCGACGACATCGCCACCGATCCCCGATGGCCGGAACTATCTGTGCGCACGATCGCCGAGACACCTGCCCGTTCGAGTCTGTCCTTTCAGTTGTTCACCCACCGGGGCTCGATGGGCGCCCTGAATCTGTTCTCCGACAGGGTCGGCGCTTTCAACGAGGAGTCCGAGGAGATCGGGCTCGTCTACGCCACCCACGCCGCTCTGGCGCTGTACCGTGCCCGTCAGCAGGGCGACTTCCGCAGCGCGCTCGCCAGCCGAGACCAGATCGGGCAGGCCAAGGGCATGATCATGGAGCGATTCAAGATCGATGCGATACAGGCATTCGAACTGCTCCGCCGGCTGTCCCAGGACAGCAATACCCCGCTCATCGACGTGGCGCGTCAGGTCATCGAAGCCGAGGAGGTCGGCTGAGTCGCGCGCGACGCGGGCGGCGCGGGCGGCGTATCGAAACCACCTGTTGTGGGGGTGATCTCGATACGCCGACTCGCTGCCGCTCGCCGGCTACTCGATCAGCGGGTCGGGGGTGCCGGCGACTCGATCAGCGGAAGGTGGTGCTCGCCGGCTACTCGATCAGCGGAAGGATCAGCGGGTGTGGATCAGCTGTCGTGCACGATCACCCCGCGAATGTTCTTGCCGTCACGGAGATCCTGGTAGCCCTGATTGACCTGGTCCAGCGTGTAGGTGGTGGTCACCAGTTCGTCGAGTTTGAGCTGGCCGGTGTCGTAGAGACGCAGCAGTCGCACGATGTCGTACTGCGGGTTCGCGGACCCGAACAGGCTTCCCTTGATGGTCTTCTCGTTGAGCGTGAGGTCGATGCCCGGCCAGTGCACGGTGAACTTCTCCGGACTCGCCAGTCCGGTGATGACGACCGTGCCGCCCTTGCCGACGGACCCGATCGCGGCCGAGACCACGTCCTCGTCGACGGTGCCCACGGTGACGATCGCACAGTCGGCGCCCTGACCCCAGGTGATCTCGGTGATCGTCTGCTGGGCCTCGGCGGCCGAGGCAAACGAGTGCGTGGCTCCGAACTTGATCGCCGTATCCCGTTTGAAGGCCACCGGATCCACCACGACCACATACTTGGCGCCGGCATGGACGGCGCCCTGCACCGAGTTGATGCCGATGCCGCCGATGCCGTAGATCACCACGGTGTCGCCGGCGCGCACGTTGCCGGTGTACACCGCCGAACCCCAGCCGGTCGGCACACCGCAGCCGACGAGCACGGCCTTGTCCAGCGGGAGCCAGTCGTCGACCTTCACCACCGAATGCTGTGAGATGGTGGCGCGCTCGGAGAAGGTGCCGAGCATGCACATGCCGCCGAAGTCCTGGCCGTTGCCGTGGAATCGGAACGTCCCGTCCGGCAGCGAGCCCTCCAGGATGGTGGCGCCCATGTCGCACAACGACTGTCGGCCGGTGGAGCAGTACCGGCAGGTGCCGCAGTTCGGGATGAAGCTGCACACCACGTGATCGCCGGGTTTCACCTTGGTGACGCCGGGGCCGATCTCCTCGATGATGCCCGATCCCTCGTGGCCGCCGACCATCGGGAACCGCGGCGGCAGATCACCGTCGGTCAGGTGCAGGTCGGAATGACACAGTCCCGCGGCGGTGTACTTGATCAGCACCTCGCCTTCCTTGGGGCCGTCGAGATCGAGCTCCATGATCTCGAACGGCTTCCCGACGTCGAGCAGGACAGCTGCCTTGGTCTTCATGGTGTTCCTTTCCTTGTGGGGTCAGCGGGGTTGGTGGGGTCAGGGGGTCAGCGGTAGATGGACTTGATGTTCTGGTATGCGGCAAGGCCTTCCGGTCCGAGTTCGCGGCCCATGCCGCTCTGTTTGACACCGCCGAACGGTGCGATCGGGTCCGGCAGGTAACGGTTGATGCCGATCGTGCCGGTCTGTACCCCGCGCGCCACGGCCTGCGCACGTTCCGGGTCGCTGCTCCAGACCGTGCCGCCGAGGCCGAAATCCGAGTCATTCGCGATGGCAACGGCATCGGCATCGTCGGAGTAGCCGATCACCGACAGCACCGGACCGAAGATCTCCTCGCGGGCGATGGTGGCGGTGTTGTTGATGTCGGCGAAGACGGTCGGCTGGACGAACCAGCCGTCGTCGAGTCCGGCGGGACGCCCACCACCGGTGGTGATACGGCCGCCTTCGCTGCGGCCCTGCGCGATGTAGCCCTCCACCCGATCACGGTGGCGCGCGGTGGCCATCGGGCCGATCTGGGTGCCCGGATCGCGCGAGTCACCGATGACCATCGATTCGGAGAACGCGGTGAGTACGTCGACCACCTCGTCGTAGCGCGAACGCGGTGCGAGGACGCGGGTGCCGAGGAAGCAGGTCTGGCCGTTGTTGGCGAGGGTCGCGACGAACAGATCGTTGCCGATGGTGGCGAGGTCGAGTTCGGCGTCGTCGAGGACGATGGTCGCCGACTTCCCGCCCAGCTCCAGCGTCACCGGGCGCAGGAGGCGTCCGCAGGTCTCGGCGATGGAGATGCCCGCAGCCGTCGATCCGGTGAAGGCGACCTTGTCGATCCCCGGGTGGGACACGAGATGCGCGCCGACCTCGCGTCCGCCGGGGACGACGTTGATCACGCCGTCCGGCAGTCCGGCCGCCTCTACGGCCTCGGCCAGCACGAATGCGTCGAGCACCGTCTCCGGGGACGGTTTGATCACCAACGTGCAGCCGGCTGCGAGCGCGGGGGCGAACTTGAAGGCGGCGAGGGTCTGCGGGAAGTTCCACGGGACGATCGCCCCGACGACCCCGATCGGGCTGCGGGTGACCTCGACGACGCCACCGAACATGCCTTCGCGGACATCGGCGGTCTGGTTCTCGATGAGGTCGGCGTAGTAGCGGAGCAGGGTCGACGGGTAGACGGCCTCGAGCTGCCCGGCCACCGCGATCGGCATCCCGTTCTGTGCCGACACCAGTCCGGCGAGCTGATCCTTGCGGGCCTCGAGTTCGTCGGCGAATCGGCGCAGGTGCCGAGCCCGGTCCGCGGCGGGCAGGCCCGACCACACGGACGGATCGTCGAACGCGGCCCGGGCCGCGGTGACGGCGGCGTCGACGTCGGCCACCGAGCCGTCGGGCACGCTGCCGATGACCTGGCCGGTGTTGGGTGAGGTCACCTCGATGCGGCCGGTACCCCGCGGTTGTTCCCAGCGCCCGCCGATGAACAGCTGGTCATGGGCGAGGCCCTCGTCCGGGATCAGGGCGGTCGGTGTGGCAGTGCTCATGGAAACCTCGATCTCTCGATGTGCAGTGATGACCATCACTGGTGTGGCGTGTGCCGGTCATCGTCACATCGAAAGCGCAGCGCTAACTGTCCGAGATCCGTACACCTGCCGGACACGGTTTGGCTCGGCGCCGTCGGCCACCGGGCCGGGGGTTCATGGCGTGATCCCGAGGGCGCGGATGCGGGCGTAGAGGGTGCTGCGGCTGATGCCCAATCGTTGGGCGGCATGCACCTTGTTGCCCTGGCAGTGGCCGAGCGCGTCGATGATGGCCTGGCGTTCGGTACGGTCGCGCATCGACAGGGTCGCCGCCTTGGTGGAGAGCCGATACCGCTCGGGGAGGTCGGCGAGCTCGATGTGACCGGCAGATCCGCGGGCGGCGGCGGTGTCGGCGGCCTGCTCGACGACTCGACGGAACTCGGTCAGGTTGGCGGGCCAGTCGTGGGCCATCAGCGCATCGACCGTCGCTGCCCCACACGTGCTCCCCGGACGTCGGGCGGTCGCGAAGAACGTGGCGAGCGCGCCGATGTGCTCGGTTCGGTGCCGGATCGCGGGGAGGGCCGCCTGTTCGTCGCACAGAGCGGTGACGGCGGCAACCGCCGGTCGGGCATCGGCCGAGGGGCCGCTGATCGCGATCACCGGCTGGATGCGGTCGGTGAGCATTCGGCGCACCAGCGCCAGTGCGGTGTCGGCGAGGAGGTCCAGTCCGTCGATGACCAGCACCTCGCCGGCCGCCCGGGCCTGTGTCGCGACGCGCGGGAGATCGACGGCGTCGCCGGAGGTGATCACCTCGGCGACGTCGAGGCGCCGTGCGGCACGTCCGTGCAGCGCCCGAGTGGCGCCGGTAGTCCGTCCGGTTCCGGCCTCGCCCGTCAGCGCCAGCGACCGCGGCGCGGCGACGGTGCCGGGGTCGAAGACGATCTCGGGGAACAGCGCATCGGGTGAGCGGCGATCGAGTCGCTCTCCGCGGGGGACCGGCCGATGCGCTGAGCGCGATGCGCGCAGCGTCACCACCGCGGCCCCGGGTGCGCCGGGCACCGCGTGGCCCGACAGTGTCACCGGGATTCCCGACGTGAGCAGCATCGTCTCCGGAAACGACGTCGACGCTCCGGCTGCCAGCGCTTTGAGCGCGCCGATGTCCGAGGTGTCGAGGAGCTCGGTGGCCAACGTGTTGGTCAGCAGCAGATCGTCGCCCACCGCGACCACCGCGGCGTCACGTCGGCCCGATGCCAGGTGGAACGCGTCCAGGATCGCCCGGTGAGAACTGCGCGAGGTGTCCAGCAGGCGGGCCTGGATGTCGGAGACCAGCCGGCCGACGAAGGACTGGAACAGCGGATTGACGGCCGAACTGATCTCGGTCATGCACAGGATGCCCTCGAGGCGCCGGGTCGTGGGATGCACGATCGGCCGCCCGTAGCAGCTCAGATGCTTGTACATCTCCAGGAAGTGCTCGGCACCGTTGACGGTCAGCGGGGCGCGGGTTTCGACGGGGGTGCCGAGGGCGGTGGTGCCCACCGACTCCTCGTCCATCGTCGATCCCAGCACCGCCCCCAGCCGGCTGATGCTGTGCTCGACCTGCGACCCGCCGTAGACGCTCGCGACGATTCGGGAGTCGGCATCGGTGAGCAGTAGAGCGATGTCGGCGTCGGCGAGCTGCTCGGACGCGGCGTCGAGCACCGGGCGGGCGGCACGCAGCACCAGATCGGATCTCGCCAAGTCCTCATCGACCAGAACGTCGGGCACGGCATCCGGGGCCAACCCATTCCCCACCGACCGGCGCCAGGAGATGTCGATCTCCGGACGCAACGGCGGCTGTGCCGCGCGGACCATGCCCAACCGCCCTTCTGGTGACGTGTGTCACACCATCATGGCAGATGGTGGACGTCCCATCGTCTCCGCGGCGCCTGGTGGGAACTCGCCGCTCGGCGAATACGTTCCATTCTCGTGGAGCCGCTATGTGTCCCAGCGTTGTGACCGTCGGCTCCTTCACCGTCAACCGACCCGAGCGAGAAAGACCTGATGAGACGCGCGAAGCGCCGAAAACGCCGACGATCTGACCTATCCCGACCCAGTGAGCAGCTGGGCACGAGTCATCGGAGCCGGCCGTGCTGACGCTCCTCGGTATCGCAGTCGGCATTCTGGTCGTCCTCGCCATCTCCGCGTTGACCGGCTACTTCGTGGCGCAGGAATTCGGCTACATGGCGGTCGACCGCTCCCGCCTCAAAGCTCGCGCCGAAGCCGGCGACAAGACCGCGGCCCGCGCCCTGTCGGTCACCCGCCGCACCTCCTTCATGCTGTCCGGCGCGCAACTCGGCATCACTGTCACCGGTCTGCTGGTCGGCTACGTCGCCGAACCGCTCATCGGCAGTGGTGTCGGTGACCTCCTCGGCGACGTCGGCATCCCCGTCGGTATCGGCGTCGCGATCGGCACGGTGATCGCGATCGCGTTCTCCACCGTCGTCCAGATGGTGTTCGGCGAGCTGTTCCCCAAGAATCTGGCCATCGCCCGCCCCGAACCGGTGGCGCGCGGGCTCAGCCGATCGACCACCGCCTACCTGGCCGTATTCGGCTGGTTGATCGCACTGTTCGACAAGTCGTCCAACCTGCTGCTGCGCGCCCTGCGGATCGAACCGGTCCACGACGTCGAGCATTCGGCCACGCCCCGCGACCTCGAACACATCGTCGCCGAATCCCGTGATGCCGGAGAACTGCCGGCCGACCTGTCCACCCTGCTCGACCGCGTCCTCGACTTTCCCACGCGCACCGCCGGACACGCGATGATCCCCCGCACCCGCGTGGACACCATCCGCGCCGATCGGCCGGCAGCCGATGTGCTGGCGGCGATGGCGACAGGCCATACCCGTTACCCGGTCGTCGACGACCGGGCCGAGGTGGTCGGCGTCATCCACCTGCACGACCTGCTCGGCTGGTCCGCCGAGGCCGATCGCGCCGCGTCGTCGACGGCCGGCGACGTATGCCGCCCGGCGGTGATCGTCCCGATGTCGCTGCCACTGACCGGCGTGCTCGCCCACATCGATGCCGCGTCCGACGAGATGGCCGTGGTGATCGATGAATACGGTGGTTTCGCCGGGGTCGTCACCGCCGAGGACATCGCTGAGGAACTCGTCGGTGAGATCGATGACGAGCACGACCCGCTCGAACGGTCCCCTATCGAGCAGACCGATGACGGATGGCAGATCGCCGGCGACGCCCACCTCGACGAGGTGTCCCGGGCCATCGGTATCGAGCTGCCGGAAGGGGATCATGAGACCCTCGCCGGGCTCGTGATCGCCGAGTACGCCGGCCTTCCCGCTGTCGGCGACCAGGTCACGATGACGCTGGAGCCCGACCCGGCGCTGCTGGCGCACCACGAGGAGGCCGAGCCTCGGACGGTGCACGTCCAGGTGCTCGAGATCGACAAGCACGTGCCCTCGAAGGTCTTGCTGACCGTCGACGCCACTGCGTCCGTAGGAGGCCGGGCATGAGCAACCCGTGGGTAGTGGTCGCGATCACCATCGCACTGATCGGCGCGAGTGCCTTTTTCGTCGCCGTCGAATTCGCGCTCATAGCGGCTCGGCGCCACCGTCTCGAGGATGCGGCACCCACCAGCCGATCGGCGCGGGCAGCGTTGCGCAGCGCATCGGAGCTGTCGGTACTGCTGGCCGGTTCGCAGCTGGGTATCACCATCTGCACCCTCGCTTTGGGTGCGATCACCAAACCCGCTGTGCACCATTGGCTCACGCCTGCCTTCAGCAGCTGGGGCATGCCATTGTGGACCGCGGACGTCGCCGGCTTCGTGCTGGCGCTGGTGATCGTCACCTTCCTGCATCTCGTGGTCGGTGAGATGGCTCCGAAATCGTGGGCCATCGCTCATCCGGAACGGTCGGCCACCATGCTGGCGATCCCGATGCGCGCATTCATCTGGCTGACCCGCCCGGTGATCACCCAGCTCAACAGCCTGGCCAACTGGTGTCTACGCCGTGTCGGTGTGCAGCCGGTCGATCAGGTGGGGGCCGGTCAGGACTCGGAGACCCTGCGTCACCTCGTCGAACACTCGGCGACGGTCGGGACGCTCGACGAGCGCTACCACGCACATCTGTCCAGCGCACTCGAACTCGAGGCGCTGACCGTCGGCGACGTGGTCGGTTCCGAGGCCGTGAGCGCGGTGCCGCCAACCGCGTCACCTGCCGAGATCCAGGCGACCTCGCTGACGACCGGACATCGCCGTCTCCTGGTGTGGGACAAGGCCTCGGGCGGCGCCGGCATCGAGGGTGTGGTCCATGTCCGCGACAGCCTCGCCGCCGCGACCGACTCCTCGGCAGCCGACCTGCTGCGGCCGGTGCTGACCTTCGGGTCCGCCGTTCCGGTCTATGAGGCCCTCGCGACGATGCGCGAGACGCGACGGCACGTGGCGGTCGTCGTCGACGACGACCGGGTCCTGGGCGTGCTCACCCTCAACGACGTGCTGGAACTCCTGCTGGCCACCACGGCTGCCTGATCGGTTGGCCGGCGGTGCCTTCCCTCTGATCGGGTAGCTGGCGCGCGTTTTCCCGCTGATCGAGTAGTCGACGATGCCCTTCCCGCTGATCGAGTAGCCGACGAACGGAGTGAGGAGGCGTATCGAGATCGGGGTTGGCGTGGGTTTCGATACGCGACTCACTCTGTTCGCTGCTACTCAACCAGCGGTTGGGTGCCCTTCCCCGGTGATCGAGTAGCTGGCGCGCGTTTTCCCGCTGATCGAGTAGCCGACGAACGGAGTGAGGAGGCGTATCGAGATCGGGGTTGGCGTGGGTTTCGATTCGCGACTCACTTCGTTCGCTGCTACTCAACCAGCGGGTGTCGCGACTCACTTCGTTCGCTGCTACTCAAACCGGGGGTGGTGGCGCGCCCTTCCCGCTGATTGCGATCACGTCCACTCGGCCTCCGTCAGAATCCACGGTTCCTTCGGCAATGCCTGCGGATCGAACCGTTCGGCGAGCATCGGAAGCGACACCGCCTCACCGGGTTCGGCCAGCCAGAGCGACTCCGCGATGCGCGACAACACCTGCTTGGCCGAGATGCCCTGGCCGGCGAGGTCGGCCAGGGTCACCGCACCGTCGCGTTTGCTGAGCCGGATGCGCTTGTCGTTGAGCACCATCGGCACGTGCGCATAGGTAGGCGGGACGTGACCGAGCAGCGTCGCCAAATAGGCCTGCCGCGGCGCGGACGACAGCAGGTCGGCTCCGCGTACCACCTGGTCGACGCCTTGTGCGGCATCGTCGACGACGACCGCCAGGTTGTAGGCGGGGGTGCCGTCATTGCGTTGGATGACGAAGTCGTCGACCATCCCGCTGTAGCTGCCGTGCAAGGCGTCGACGACGGTGAAGTCGGGGACGTCGGTGCGGAGACGAATCGCCGGGTCCCGGCCGCCGGCTCGACGTTCGGCCCGCTGCGCATCGGTGAGGTCGCGGCAGGTGCCGGGGTAGGCGCCCTCGGGCGCGTGCGGCGCCGACGGCGCCTCCAGGATCTCGCGCCGCGTACAGAAGCACTCGAAGGTGCGGCCGTCCTCGCGCAGCCCGTCGATCACCGACTGATACGACGGCAACCGGTCGGATTGGTAGACCACCGGCGGGTCCCAGTCCAGTCCCAGCGATGCCAGGTCGGCGAGTTGTCCGCGATCGGCGCCGACCGCGGTACGATCCAGGTCCTCCATCCGGATGAGGAACGACCGGTCGGTGGTCCGGGCGAACAACCAGGCCAGCACGGCTGTCCGCAGATTGCCGACGTGCAGCTCTCCCGACGGCGACGGCGCATACCGGCCCGCCGGCGGTGCGGTTTCTCCCAGGTCCATTGCGGATGAGCGTACAAGTAGCAACTATGGAGCCGTGGACCTCCCGGTAATGCCGCCGATCGCCCCCATGCTCGCCAAAGCCGTCACCACGGTTCCCGATCAGCCCGGTGGTGATCCGGTGTGGTCATACGAGCCGAAATGGGATGGCTTTCGGGCCTTGATCTTTCGCGACGGTGACGAGGTGGCCATCGGCTCGCGCGGCGGCAAGGACCTCGCCCGATATTTCCCCGAACTGGTGGCCGCCGCCAAGGCCGAGCTGCCCGACAAAGCCGTGGTGGATGGGGAGATCGGGGTGCCGGCGCTGATCGGGGATACCCATCGCCTCGACTGGGACTCGCTGGCCCAACGTATCCATCCCGCCGAATCACGGATCACCATGTTGGCGGAGAAGACCCCGGCGATCTTCATCGGTTTCGACGCCCTCGCACTGGGCAAGGCTAGCGTCATCGACGAACCGTTCTCGGTACGACGGGAGGCGCTGCTGCGGGCCATCGACCCCACCGACGGTGCCGACCGGACACTGAAGGTCAGCCGGGTGACCACCGATCCCGCCGTCGCGACCGACTGGTTCACCGCATTCGAAGGTGCCGGGCTCGACGGCGTGGTCGGCAAGCGGCTCGACGGGCGGTATGTCCCGAACAAACGGGAGATGGTGAAGGTCAAGCACAAGCGCACCGCCGACTGCGTGGTCTTCGGCTACCGCGTGCACAAGAGCGGCACCGGTCTCGGATCGATGCTGTTGGGGCTCTACGCCGACGGCGAGCTCCGCATGGTCGGAGGTGCCGGCGCGTTCTCCGACGCCAAGCGGATCGAGCTTCAGCAGATGTTCGAACCGATGCGCCTGGACCCCGACAAACCGGCGTCCGGCGAGCCGACACGGTGGCGGTCGGAGAAGTCGGGGGAGTGGATCCCGATCCGTCCCGAGCTGGTCGTCGAGGTCGCCTACGACCAGATGGAGAATCACCGCTTTCGCCACACCGTCAAGTTCCTCCGGTGGCGCCCGGACCGGGAACCGGAGAGCTGCACCTACGACCAGCTCGAGGTGCCACTCACCTACGACCTGCACGACGTGTTGGAAGGGGCGTCCTGACATGGCTTCTCGTTCCCCGGCCGAGGAACTCGACGTCGACGGGATCGCCGTCCGGCTGAGCAACCCGGACAAGATCTATTTCCCGCAACTCGGCGAGAGTGGCGGTCGCAAAAGGGATCTGGTCGGCTACTACCGGACGATGGCGCTGCAGGGCGCCATCATGACCGCGTTGCGGGATCGGCCGACCTTCCTGCAACGTTTCCCCGACGGCGTCGAGGGCGAGGAGATCTACCAGAAGCACATCGCCAAGAAACGGCCCGACCACGTCCAATCGACGCGCATCGTCTTTCCCTCCGGCAGAACCGGCGACGCCATCAAACCCACGGTGCCCGCCGACATCGTGTGGGGTGCGAACCTGGGCACCTTCACGTTTCACTCCTGGCCGACGCTCGACCCGGACAACGATCATCCGGATCAGCTGCGTATCGACCTGGACCCACAGCCCGGCACCAGCTTCGACGATGTCCGTCGGGTGGCGATCGAAGGTCTCGCGCCACTGCTCGAGGAGCTGGGCTACCGGGGCTACCCGAAAACCTCCGGCGGCCGCGGCATCCACGTCTTCGTGCCGATCGAACCCAAGTGGGACTTCATCGCGACCCGTCGTGCGGTGATCGCCGTCGCGCGCGAACTCGAACGCCGCGACCCGGACTCGGTGACCACGTCATGGTGGAAAGAGGAACGCGGAGAACGGATCTTCATCGATTTCAACCAGAACGCCCGCGACCGTACGATGGCATCCCCATACTCGGCACGCCGCAGCCCCAATGCGCGGGTGTCCACTCCGGTCACCTGGGACGAACTCGCCGACGTCGATCCCGACGACTGCACCATCGCCACCGTCCCGGATCTCGTTGCGAAACGCGGCGATCCGATGGCTGACATCGCCGAGCACCGCCGCGGTCTCGAGACCCTGCTGGAGATGGTGCAACGCGACGACGCCAACGGTCTGGGTGACATGCCCTACCCGCCCAGCTATCCGAAGATGCCCGGCGAGCCGCCGCGGGTGCAGCCGAGCAAGAAGGTGGCCGCGCACTGGGACGAGAAGGGGAATCGCGTGGAAGACTGATTTTTCCGCTGGTCGAGTAGGTGCCGACTCGCACCCGTCCGCTGGTCGAGTGGGTGCTCGAGCCGCATCGATCCGCTGGTCGAGTAGGTGCCGAGCCGCACCCATCCGCTGGTCGAGTGGGTGCTCGAGCCGCACCCATCCGCTGGTCGAGTAGGTGCGAGCCGCTAGGCGAGTACCGTATCGAGACCTCTTGTGGCATGCGGGATCTCGATATGCGACTCACTTCGTTCGCTGCTACTTGACCAGCGGTTGTGGTGCCTATCCGTTCCGCTGGTCGAGTAGGTGGCGAGCCGCTAGGCGAGGTACCGTATCGAGACCTCTTGTGACGTCCGGGGTCTCGATACGCGACTCACTTCGTTCGCTGCTACTCGACGATCGGTTGTGGTGCCCGTCCGTTCCGCTGGTCGAGTAGGTGCCGAGCCGTTAGGCGAGGGACCGTATCGAGACCTCTTGTGGCGTGCGGGGTCTCGATGCGCGACTCACTTCGTTCGCTGCTACTCGACCAGCGAGTGGGGGTCCCGACTCGCCAACATCTCCGCCCGATCCCTGATCCCGTACAACATCTTCCGCTCCATGACCAGCGAGCCCGGTTCCATCGGGAGCATCCCGATCTTGTCGCGCCACCGGGGCAGCCGGAACCGGTTGCGGCTGATCAGTCGGGTGGTGCCGTCACCGCGGTCGACGAGGGTGAACGCCCACACCCAGTTTCCGTCGCTCGACCGGGTCGCGAACGCCCGTCCCGGATCGGCGACCTGCACGAGCATCCGATTGGCTCCCAGCCCGATCACATCGCCCAGCTTCGGATGCTGGAACTCGTCGAGCACATGATCGGCGCTGTGCATGTGCAGGCCCAGCAGGTTCTCGATCCAGTCGTAGGTGTACGCGCCACCGCGGGGATCTGGACCCATCTGGGCCAGCCACGGGTAGACGCAGTCGGGTGGGGCCAGGACCGTGATGGCCCGCGTCGACACCCCGTCGGGGTCGGGTAGCAGGTCGTCGCCCGGCAGGTCCGCGACGACCTCCTCCGGCGTGGCGCCCCAGTTGAGGATCGGCTGTCGCAGAAATCGTTGATAGCCCACCGCCGCCGCGCCGGCAGCCAGTGCTCCGGTGGCGAGGACCAATCCGGTGTTCATACCTTCAGCATGCGCCGACGATCCGAACGTGTCGTGGGTCTTTGGACACCAGTCATGGCGCGACTGCGGCCGAGCTGGAACCATGGAGGACAGTCCGAGCGCAACGCCAGGTCGCGTCGCAGTGTTCGGGCCCGCGGTCCGGGCCCCACCGACGGTTCGACGACAGCCCTTGCTCGGACCCGAGCTGTCGGGAGACTCGTCGCTGCGAACCGATGTGGCGGAGGAGTTGCGTCATGCCTGAGAACGTCGCCCGCAAGCTCATCGGATCGCACCTGGAGTCCGGGGAGATGACCCCCGGCGAGGAGATCGCGATCCGCATCGATCAGACCCTCACCCAGGACGCCACCGGCACCCTGGTGATGCAGGAACTCGAAGCGCTCGAGCTCGACCGTGCCCGCACCGAGGTCAGCGTCCAATACGTCGATCACAACCTGTTGCAGACCGACGAGAAGAATGCGGAGGATCACGAGTACCTGCGGACCGCGTGCCAACGATTCGGGCTGTGGTACTCCAAACCGGGAAACGGGGTCTCCCATCCCACTCACATGCAGCGATTCGGTATACCCGGCAAGACGATGGTCGGTTCGGATTCACACACCCCGGCGGCGGGCTCGCTGGGGATGCTGGCGATCGGTGTCGGCGGCCTGGAGGTCGCGCTGGCGATCACCGGCCGTCCGCTCAACATCCGGATGCCCGAGATCTGGGGGATTCGGCTGGAGGGTGAACTGCCGGAATGGTGTTCGGCCAAGGACGTGATCCTGGAGATGCTGCGACGCCACGATGTGAAGGGCGGCGTCAACCGCATCATCGAATATCACGGCCCGGGGCTGGCGGGATTGACGGCCATGGACCGGCATGTCATCGCCAACATGGGCGCCGAATTGGGTGCCACCACATCGGTGTTCCCCAGCGACGACGCGGTCCGCGAGTTCCTCGCCGCTGAAGGCCGCGAGGACGACTGGTCCGAACTCATCGCCGACGACGACGCCACCTACGACATCTCCGACACCATCGACCTGAGTGAGATAGAACCGCTCATCGCGAAGCCGTCGTCGCCGGGCAATGTCGTCACGGTCCGTGAGGTCGCCGGTGAGGACATCTCCCAGGTGGTCATCGGGTCGAGTGCCAACCCCGGCCTGCGGGACTTCGCGATCGCCGCCGCGATGGTCGAGGGTCGGCAGACCGCGCCGCAGGTGAGCTTCGACGTGAACCCGACCTCGCGGGAGATCCTCACCGACCTCACCAAGATGGGTGCGACCGCCAATCTGGTGATCGGCGGTGCCCGCATCCATCAGGCCGGGTGCATGGGCTGCATCGGTATGGGCCAGGCCCCGGCGACCGGCCGTAACTCGTTGCGCACCATGCCGCGTAACTTTCCGGGACGTTCGGGTACCAAGGAGGATTCGGTCTGGTTGTGCTCGCCCGAGACGGCCGCCGCATCGGCGCTCACCGGCGTGATCACCGACCCACGCGACTGGGCCGCCGACGTCGGCATGGCCTACCCGAACATCGAATACCCGCAACAACATTCGATCAACACGGCGATGCTCGTGGAACCGTTGCCGGCCGACGAGGCGGCGAAGGTGCAGCCGGTGAAGGGACCCAACATCTCCAGCCTGCCCGAGCTCGACGACCTGCCCGACGAGATCGAGGTCCCGGTGCTGCTCAAGGTCGGCAACAACATCTCCACCGACGAGATCTCCCCGGCCGGGGCGCGCGCGCTGCCGTTCCGTTCCAACATCCCCAAGCTCGCCGAGTTCAGTTTCACCCAGATCGACGAGAGCTACCCGGAACGGGCCCGAGCCGCCGAGTCCGGCCACATCATCGTCGGTGGTGAGAACTATGGGCAGGGATCGTCGCGCGAGCACGCCGCGATCGCACCCCGGCACCTGGGCCTGCGTGTGGTGCTCGCCAAGTCCTTCGCCCGCATCCACTGGCAGAACCTGGCGAACTTCGGGGTGCTGGCCGTCGAGTTCGACGACCCGGCCGATTACGACGCCATCGACCAGGACGACGTGCTGCACCTCGAGAACCTGCGCGACACCCTGGGGTCCAAGGATGCGCTCACGGTCCACAATGTGACCAAGGACCGCAGCTTCACCGTGCAGCACCGGCTGTCGCCGCGACAGGTAGCCGACGTCCTGGCCGGTGGGCTGATCCCGCGGCTGGCGGCCGAGGAGCACTCCGACGAGCACTCGGAGGAGGAGACGGTGCTGCAGGACAGTGGGGAGATCAGTTAGCCCGCTGGCTGTGGGAGCCTGCCACCCGGTCCCTGGAGCTGAGGACTCCGGAGCATTACTGCCCCCGGTCCCTGAGGAACCCCGGTGCGCCAGCGGAGGGGTGTCACGAAGGGCCCTTCGTGACGCTCGCAGGCTCGCTCCTCAGGGACCGGGTAGGACGCTCGCAGGCTCGCTCCTCAGGGACCGGGTAGGACGCTCGCAGGCTCGCTCCTCAGGGACCGGGTAGGACGCTCGCAGGCTCGCTCCTCAGGGACCGGGTAGGACGCTCGCAGGCTGATCCTCAGGGAGCGGGTGGGGACAGTGCGCCCCGCACCCACCTCGACGCGCTGTATCGAACTATGTCAATATCGACGCATGTCGATTCAGACCGAACCCGACCTGGTGGCGGCCGCGGCGGGATTGAAGGCACTGGGTGACCCGGTGCGGTTGCGGTTGCTGCGGGAGGTCGCGGCGCGGCCCGGCGGAGAGTCGTGCGTCTGCGATCTGCTCTGTCTGTTCGAGTTGTCGCAACCGACCATCTCGCACCACCTGAAGGTTCTCCGTGAAGCCGGGTTGCTGACCAGCGAGCGGCGGGGCACGTGGGTGTACTACCGCGTGGTGCCCGACGCGGTGCGCACCCTCGGCGACGTCCTCACGTCGATGTCCGAGGTGGCGGGCGAACCAAAGGAATGTCGATGAATCAGGTGGGGTCGACGGCCGTGGTGGGCAAACTGTCGGTGCTGGACCGGTTCCTGCCCGTGTGGATCGGCGTGGCGATGGTTGCCGGTCTGCTGCTGGGACGGCTGATCCCCGGGATCGGGGACGCGTTGAGCGCGGTCGAGGTGGACGGCATCTCGCTGCCGATCGCGCTCGGGCTGCTGGTGATGATGTATCCGGTGCTGGCCAAGGTGCGCTACGACCGGCTCGACTCGGTGACCGGCGATCGTCGCCTGCTGATCGGTTCGCTGGTGCTCAACTGGGTGATCGGGCCGGCACTGATGTTCGCCCTCGCCTGGCTCCTGCTGCCCGACCTGCCCGAATACCGCACCGGACTGATCGTGGTGGGCCTCGCCCGCTGTATCGCCATGGTGATCATCTGGAATGACCTCGCCTGCGGTGACCGCGAGGCCGCGGCGGTGCTGGTCGCGATCAACTCGGTCTTCCAGGTGGCCATGTTCGCGGTTCTGGGCTGGTTCTACCTCTCGGTCCTGCCCGGTTGGCTGGGTCTGGAGACCACCGGGATCGACACCTCGCCGTGGGAGATCGCCAAGTCGGTGCTGATCTTCCTCGGTATCCCGCTGGTGGCCGGCTTCGCCACCCGATGGTTCGGCGAGAAGGCCAAGGGCCGTGAGTGGTACGAGGAACGCCTGCTGCCGCGCCTGGGCCCGTGGGCGCTGTACGGCCTGCTGTTCACCATCGTCGTGCTGTTCGCATTGCAGGGTGATCAGATCACCTCCCACCCGTGGGACGTGGTGCGCATCGCGCTGCCGTTGCTCGCGTACTTCGCGATCATGTGGGGTGGCGGCTACCTCTACGGCCTCGTCGCGCGCCTCGGCTATGCCCGGACCACGACCATGGCATTCACCGCCGCAGGCAACAACTTCGAACTGGCCATCGCCGTCGCGATCGGCACCTGGGGTGCGGCGTCCGGACAGGCGTTGGCCGGGGTCGTCGGACCACTCATCGAGGTGCCCGTCCTGGTTGCGCTCGTCTACGTGTCGCTGGCACTTCGACGCCGCTGGCATGCCGATCAGCATCAACCGCCATACGAGTCGGACCGCACGGAAGATGCGGTGGCCCAGCATGACTGAGCGGCCGTCGGTGGTGTTCGTCTGTGTGTCCAACCGGGGCAAGTCGGTGATGGCCGAGGCGCTGATGCGCCACCGCGCCGGAGACGCGGTGGCGGCATCGTCGGCCGGGACCGAGGCGAAGATCGGTGGCACGGTCAACGAACTGTCCCGGCGAGTACTCGACGAGGCGGGCGCCGACGTCACGGGCCACCAGCCCCGTCAACTCACCGACGACATCATGCGGGCCGCGGACCTCGTGGTGGTCGTCGGCACCGCCGAGGTCCACCCGCCCGCCGGCGTGGCGCTGGAGACCTGGGACACCGACGAACCGTCGCTGCGCGGGATCGACGGCATCGAACGGATGCGGCTGATCCGTGACGACATCGCCGCCCGCGTCGACGACCTCGCCGGCCGGCTCACCGCGGACTGACTCAGCAGCAGGCAGTTGCCCGCCCGGTGGTTCCGGGCTCACTCTGGGCACTGCCGCCGCAGCAGGTCGAACCGGTGGTGGCTGCGGCACCGTCGGCGAGAAGGTTGGGGCTGGTTCCGAACTGGTCGGTGTCGGCGAGCTTGGTGTAGACCTCCCACTTCTCTTCGGCAGGCCCGGTCACCCACACCTTGTCTTGCGTGGCGAAACAACAGGTCGTGTTCATCTCCTCCTGCGTGAACAATCCGGCATCGGACAGTCGGGCGATCTCACCGTGCACCTGCTCACTGGATTCGACCTCGACGCCGAGATGATTGATCGTCCCGCCCTGTCCCGGATTCTCGATCAGCACCAGCTTCAGCGGGGGTTCGGCGACCGCGAAGTTCGCGTAGCCCGGCTTGCGTTTGGCCGGTTCGGTGTTGAAGAGCTTGCCGTAGAACGTGATCGCGGTTTCCAGGTCGTCGACGTTGAGCGCGAGTTGTATGCGTGACATGTCAGGCACCTCCACCTGTGAGACATATGTCGAATTTATTGGGACCTCACCAGACTCCCACCTTTTCGACATATGTCAAGATCCTGGAGTACTCTGGTCGCATGCCGAAGACATTGCCGGTGATCGATATCAGCGCGCCGATCTGCTGTGCCCCGGTGTCGGCGGCGCCGATGGACGACGATGCCGCGCTCGAGGTGGCGTTGCGGCTCAAGGCGCTGGCCGATCCGGCGCGCATCCGGCTGATGTCGATCCTGCTGAGCGACGAGGCCGGCGAGGTGTGCACGTGTGAGCTCGCCCCGGCGCTGGGCCTGTCCGAGGCGACGGTCAGCCACCATCTGACCCAATTGCGTAAGGCCGGCATGGTGGAGTCGCGTCGTCAGGGAATGAACGTCTACCACCGGGCGCGCACCGATTCGCTCGAAGCATTGCGGCAGGTCCTCGACATCTCGTGCTGCTGATCAGCCCGGTGCTGCGCCACTCGGCGTCCTGACTTCACTAGACTTTGTCGCGATGAGTTCCTCGGACAAGCGGGCCAGGCGCGCGAAGCGGGCGCAGAAGTCACGCAAACAGCGATCGGGTGCCCAGCACGATTCGGTACGGTTCCTTCACTCGACGGCCGAGCGTGACCGCCTGCTGCAGGCGTTCGGTGTTTGGCTCGTCGAAACCAATGTCGAACACGACCCCGAGCAGTGCAACATGGTGGTCGACGTCGCGGCGGGGGCGATGGCCGAGCTGTCCGAACTGCATCGCGGCACGTTCTCCGAAACCGCGTGGACCGAAGCGGATATCGAGGCCGCACTCAGCTATGCCAGGGAGGTCGACGAGGACGACGCGGTCAAGCAGGCCGCGACGGTACTCATGGCCCTGAGTCTGCGTATGTTCCTCGACTTTCTCGAGGACACCGGCAGGTGGACTGGCACGAGCGAGGCCTGGGAACGGGTGCTGTCGGTGGCCGAGACCAGGCTCGTCGACGACGTACCGGAGTTGCAGGTCCAGATCGAGGACGTCGATCCGGCCATCGAGGAGGCGGTGCTGGACGGTCTGGGGGTGGCCGGACGTCTCCATTCGCTGCTGGATTGGATCGGCAGGCAACGGCCGGTCACCGGGGCGGGATGGCTCAAGCCCGCGTTGGTGCCGGAGCTGGCCCGGGTACTGGACTTCGACATGTCGGCCGAACCGTCGAGGATGAGTGACCATAATGGTTTGGCCGAGCTGTGGATGCAGGCACGGCAACTCGAACTCATCGAGGTCACCAGCACACAGGCCAGGCCCGGCCCGAAGATGCACCAGTGGCGGTCGGGGCCGCGACTCGAGTTGCTGCGCGAGGCCGCGACGCTGGATCTCGACGCGACGCTGACGGGTCGGACGCGATACATGCCCGTCGAGGCCGCGGAGATGATCCGGTCGTATCTGTATCACGGCATCACCGGTACGCCGTTGGCGCCCAACGCCTTCGAAGAGATCGGCCAGCAACTTGAGGTGTTGGACCCTCAGCTCACCTCGGTCATCCGGAGACGACTCGACGAGTTGATCGACGAGGGTTGGTTGCGCGAGAACGGTGAGGGCTACTACGAGGTGCCGATGGCGTTGCGCCCCGTCGTCGCCGACCTGCTTACCGGGGAGGACGATCCCGCGCCACTGGGCGATCCTGCACCACCGGGCACGATGACCGTCCGTATGGAGATGCCGTACATCGATCCGCCTGTCTGGCGACGAATCGAGGTGTCCAGCCAACTCAGGCTCATCGACATGCACATCGTCATCCAGTCACTCATGTCGTGGAATGAAGGCCACCTGCACCAGTTCACTTATCGAGACAAGCGTGGCATCGTGCGTTTCGGGCCGGGGCAGGCCTTCGAGATGGGGGCTGGACTGTCTGCCGACGTCATCGCCGAGGACGGCGTCTCCGTCGGCACGCTGCTCACCCGACCAGGGGACGAGCTGCTCTACGAATACGATTTCGGCGACGGCTGGCAGGTGCGGCTCGTCCTCGAGGCGGTGAGTCCTGCCGACGACATGCTGGTCCGCGTCACCGACGGTGGCGGCATGGCGCCGCTGGACGACGTCGGCGGGCCGGGCGGCTGGGCGTACTTCATCGAGGCGGTCACCAACCCGGCCCACCCGGATCACCAGGACCGCCGCGAGTGGGGCGGGCTGTCGCCGACGGAGCCCTTCGACCCGACGTTCTTCGACCCGGTGGCGGCCGACCGTGTGCTGCAACGACTCACCCCGTGAAGCGTCCGCGCACCTGGTCGGATTTTTTCCTCACGATGTGCACACCTGACGATGTCCGCGCGGCGATCGCTCTGATGGAGCGCATGCGTAGCACGACGACGAGTTCCCGTCGGAGGCCGACGCGATCTTCGGTGTCCGACTGTTCCTCGATTGCCTGTGCCGGACCGATCAATGGACCGGCACGAAGGAGAGCTGGGAGTCGTCGATCGCGGTCGCAGACCACAGGCTCGGCGACCCGACGAAGTGAGGGGCGTTCGCGAGGACCATGTGCGAACCGGCGTCTCAGCAGGTGAGCGCCACCTTCCCACCCGGATGGCCGGCGCTGACGAACTCCAGCGCCGCCCGCGCGTCGACCAGCGGATAGGTCCGGGCCATCGGGACCACCAGCCTGCCCTCCCCGGCGAGCTGCACCAGGTCACCCCGCACGGCATCACGGAACGCCAGACTCTCCGGCTGCGCCCCGCCGAGCGCGACGAAACCCTCGGCAGCCGCACGCCTCGCCGCCACGATGGTGACGATCCGGGTGCTGTCGCCGACCAGCTCCAGCGACGTGTCGATCGCCTCGTCGGTGCCCGCGGCGTCGAGCGCGGCAGCCACGCCGTCGGGCGCCGCGGCTCGCACCCGATCGGCCAGACCGGGACCGTATTCGACTGGGATGCCACCGAATTCGCGAACCCGATCGAGGCTGTGGGCGCCCGCGGTGCCGATTACCGTGATCCCACGCAGACGGGCCAGCTGCAACACCGCGACACCGACCGCCCCCGATGCGGCATGCAGCAGGATGCTCTCACCGCGTTCCGCCCGCGCCGCGCGGAGCATGTCGGCGGCCGTGCAGCCGGCCAGCAGCAGATTGGCGGCTTCCGGGAAGTCGAGGCCGGCCGGTTTGGCGAAGACCTTCTCGGCCGGCACCGTGACTGCCCTCGCGTAGCCGCCGCGAATCCGGAACGCCAGCACCTCGTCACCGACAGCTGCTGTGCCCGAAGCGATCTCGGTGCCCGCGCCGATCTCGACGATTTCGCCGGCCACCTCGTAGCCGATGGGCAGCGGCAGCACGGACGGGTCGTCGGCCGTGTTTGAGGTCGGCGGGGTTCACCCCGGCCGCTCGGACCGCGATGGTCACCTCGCCGGGTCCGGGCGGGGTGAGTTCGTCGTCGATCAGGGCAAAGTCATCGAGTCCGCCGAAACCCGTGGCCACCCACCGCTGTGTGCGCATGCCGCCCACGTTACGGACTCGGCATCGCCCGTCACATGGCCAGCTGCTCCGGCCGCAGCCAGCCGTCGGCCATGAACTGCAGGAGCAGTTGGGCCTTGTTGCCGACCGGGCGTCCGGCCTCGCAGTAGCGATGTGACACGCGTCGGTAATGTGCGCGCACCGTGCTCTCGGCAACGTAGTGCAATTCCGACGTCTGCCGCAGGGTGGCGCCGAGCGCATAGGTGCTGAGGATCTCGAGTTCCCGCCGGGTCACGTTCACGCGGCTGCGCAGCTCCGGGGTGAGCCGGGCGGCCTCCTCGAGGAGTTGCTGCAACTGCCGTGCGGCCAGTGGCGAATTGTCGATCGCGACGCCCGGGGCATCACGGATGTCGATCCCGATCGCGGCGATGACGCATCGCTGCATGCCGCGTCGGCTGCGTAGCTTGGCCAGCTTGTCGTCCGACCGGACGATGGCCACGGTCGCCGGCGGCGGATTCGGGGTGGTGTCGAGATCGAGGATCACTGCATGAAACCCCAGTCGCTCCACCAGCGTGAGCAGGGCCGCGTCGGTGAGGTCACGCTCGGCGATGACCGCGACCATCGGAGGTGTGGGCAACGGATGAAGCGGTACCCGGAGGTTCCGATCGATCTGACTGGTCATGAGCTCCCCTGCGGCTCTGGATGGACGATGTGAATCAAGCTTCGGTCCTCGCACCGACAGGATCAGCTGTTTTTGCGACCAATCTGTCGAAGTTTGTGGCGCGGGAGCACCCAAATGAGCAGTTGGTATGTCACATTGCGCATGATTTCCGGAAAGGAGGCAAGATGACGCATGTGAGTGATGGTTTGCGGATTCTTGTCGCCTCGCCGCTGGGGCGGGTCGTCGCGGCACCGTTGGAGTCGGGTTTCGGCGACGTGACCGTCGTCGTGGCCGCCGACCAGGACGAGTTCGTCCGCAGCGTCGCGGGTCGGGTGCGCTTCGACGTCGTGGTGGCCGACCTCATCTGGAACCGCCCCGACACCGAATGGGCGTTCGACGGCCTCGACGCGATCGACGCGCTGCGCAACGCCGACCGGTTGGCGCCGGTGCTGCTGGCCACGCAGGGGCACAGCATGGAACGTGATCACCTCGAAGAGGCGCGCCTGCGCCCCGAGGTGTCCGGGGTGTTCGCGAAGTCCGACGGACTGATGCCGCTGATGAGCGCGATCCGGACCGCTGCGCTGGGTCAGCGGCTGACCGCGTCGCCGCCGGCGACCCGTCGGCCACCTCTCTACGAACTGTTCGTCGGCCGTCGCGGTCACACGGCAGCCCGGTTGGCGGGTGCGATCGCCTCAGGCAACGCATCCGATACCGCGACGCTCGCGGCCGCCGCCAAGGTGTCGCCGAACACCGCGAACAAACTCACCAGCCACTACCTCGGGCCGATCATCACCAAGCGCGGCGAGCAGGACGAATTTCTGCCGATGACCCAGGCGGTCGTCTATCGCTGGTGTGGTGTCCACGCGCGCTACATCATCAGCTGGTGCCGACGGCACGGGCATTCGGATGTGCTGGCGGAGCTGCGGTACTGACCGCGGCCGGGCTGGAAGGGTTCCTTCCGCTCAGTTGAGGTGGCCGGTCAGTTGGTAGGTGTGGGGCGTGTCGGTCGGTGACGAATACAGCGACACCTCGGTGAACGTGCCGTTGCGGGGTTTGCCGAGCCACAGACCCACCTGCTGGGTGACCACAGCACCGCTCGCGCAATCGGGGACGCAGACCTTGCGGTGCTCGGTGCCCAGTCCCGTGGCCCACGCATCGGTCCAGCCGAGCCAGGTGATGTCGGTGACGATCACACCGGCGTCGCCGCAGAAGATGGACGCGAGGGTTTGCGGGGCGATCAGCTTCGATCCGTCGCAGCCCGCGACAACAGTGGTCGCCGGTGTCGGAGCGGCGTGAACAGGGCCGGCCCCGAGAACGAGAGCGAGGCCGGCGGCGCCGAGCGACACGAGCGCCCGAAGGTGAAACGATCCGCGACGCATGTCGATCAGTGTCTCACCTGTGGGCGGGTTCTCGACCCGGTTTCCCTCCCGCATGACCACAAACGTCCCCGTCAGCTGGGTCCGAGGGAGCATTCCCTTGGACGACGCTGACGGGGACGTTTGCGGTCAGTGAACTCGGTGCGTTGCCCGATCAGCCGCCGATGATGAACGCCTCGAGCTGCTGGCGCGCGACGTCGTCGGCGAGCTGCTGCGGCGGGCTCTTCATCAGGTAGGACGACGCGGGCAGGATCGGGCCGCCGATGCCGCGGTCCTTGGCGATCTTGGCCGCACGCACGGCGTCGATGATGATGCCGGCCGAGTTGGGCGAGTCCCAGACCTCGAGCTTGTACTCGAGGTTGATCGGGGCGTCGCCGAAGGCGCGACCTTCGAGGCGGACGTAGGCCCACTTGCGGTCGTCGAGCCACTCGACGTGGTCGGACGGGCCGATGTGGACGTTCTTGTCCTCGACCTTGCCGGCCAGCGAACCGGTGAGGTTGGAGGTGACGGCCTGGGTCTTGGAGACCTTCTTGGACTCCAGACGCTCACGCTCGAGCATGTTCTTGAAGTCCATGTTGCCGCCGACGTTGAGCTGGTAGGTGCGGTCCAGCGCGACGCCGCGATCCTCGAACAGCTTGGCCATCACGCGGTGGGTGATGGTGGCACCGACCTGGCTCTTGATGTCGTCGCCGACGATCGGGACACCGGCGTCGGTGAACTTCTGGGCCCACTCGGGGTCCGAGGCGATGAACACCGGCAGGGCGTTGACGAACGCGACGTCGGCGTCGATGGCGCACTGGGCGTAGAACTTGTCGGCCTGGTCCGAGCCCACCGGCAGGTAGGAGACGAGGACGTCGACCTCGGCGTCGGTGAGCGACTGCACGATGTCGGCACCGTCGCCGTCGGCCTCGGTGATGGTCTCGCGGTAGTACTTACCGAGACCGTCGAGGGTGTGGCCACGCTGCACGGTGACACCGGTCGGCGGCACGTCGGCGAGCTTGATGGTGTTGTTCTCGCTGGCGAAGATCGCGTCGGAGAGGTCGAAGCCGACCTTCTTGGCGTCGACGTCGAACGCGGCGACGAATTCGACGTCGCGGACGTGATACGGCCCGAACTTCACGTGCATCAGGCCGGGCACCGTCGAGTTCTCGTCGGCGTCCTTGTAGTACTGCACGCCCTGGACCAAGGATGAGGCGCAGTTTCCTACGCCCACAATGGCCACGCGCACCTTATTGGGCTCACCCATGGTCGGGTTCTCCTTCTACTCGGGGCATCGCAGATCGCTGCGCCACCGGTGTTTTCTCTTGTTCGGTTTCTTCTGGTCCCCCGTCACGGCTCTGCTCTGAGCCCGCAACACGGAAGTCTGTATCGGCGGTGTCGGTCAGCGGGTCGCGTCCCGGGTCCGCCATGTCCTCGTGGTCGCCCGACGCCTCGGCGGCGATCAACTCGTTGAGCCAGCGCACCTCACGCTCGCTCGACTCGAGGCTGAGCTGATGCAGCTGACGGGTATAGCGGTCGACCGCCCGATTGGAACGTCCGACGATCTCCCGCAGGCCCTCACGGCGCTCTTCCACCTGGCGACGACGGCCTTCCAGGATGCGCATCCGCGCCACTGCCGGTGTCCGGCTGAAGAAGGCGAGGTGCACACCGAATCCGTCGTCGGTGTAGTTCTGCGGTCCGGTGTCGGCCACCAGCTCGGCGAACCGCACCCGACCCGAGTCGGTGAGCTGATATACGCGACGGCCGCGGCGCACCTTCATCCCGGCGGGGGTGCTGGCCTCGTCGATCAGGCCGTCGGCCTGCATCCGCCGCAGCGTCGGATAGAGCGAGCCATAAGAGAACGCGCGGAACGCGCCGAGCAGGCCGGTGAGACGTTTGCGCAGCTCGTAGCCGTGCATCGGCGACTCGAGGAGTAATCCGAGGACTGCGAGTTCCAGCACTGGCGCTCACCCTTCCCCGACCGCAGGTTTCCGATACGTCGGCGACACTGTTGCGCCGACACCTCGCTCTGATGTGATTCCCAATGTATCGCAGCGATATAACTTCCGTCTACAGCGGGGTGTCCTTCGCGTCACCACCCGCGCCCTGAGGAGCCTCGCGAGGAACGAGCGATGCGTCACCACCCCGCCCCCCTGAGGAGCCTCCGGGCCTGCGAGCGATCCGTCACCCCCCGCTCCCTGAGGAGCCTCGCGAGGACCGAGCGGTGCGTCACCACCCGCTCCCTGAGGGGCCTCCGAGCCCGCGAGGATGCGACACCACCCGATCCCTGAGGAGCCTCGCGAGGAACGAGCGATGCGTCACGAAGGGGCCGCCCCTTCGTGACGGCCCTCCGCTGGCGCTCCGGGCCTCCTCAGGGATCGGGTCGGGGTACGTCTGATCCCTGAGCAGGACCCACCCGATCCCTGAGGAGCCTGCGAGGATGCGTCACCACCCGATCCCTGAGGAGCCTCGCGAGGAACGAGCGATGCGTCACGAAGGGCCGCCACCGGCAGGAACAGGATCAAGGCCACGACACGCCATCGATCGGGATGACGGTCACACCGACAGCCGCGAGGGTGACCACGTACCCTTGAACACGTGCAACGCCAGATCGTCGACTACGCCCTGCAGCGGCGGTCACGGCTGTCCGACGTCCACTCCGGACGGACTGCCGTGGCCGATGTCTGCGACGCGAGTCCGTATCTGCTGCGTGCGGCCAAATTCCACGGGCGGCCGTCGGCGACGTTGTGCCCGATCTGCCGGAAAGAGCAGGTCACGCTGGTGTCGTGGGTGTTCGGCGAGAAACTCGGGCAGGTGTCCGGATCCGCGCGAACCAACGACGAGATCGCCCGGCTGGCCACCTCCGCAGAAGAATTCTCGGTTCACGTGGTCGAGGTGTGCCGCACGTGCAGCTGGAACCATCTGGTCCAGTCGTACGTTGCAGGCTTGCCGCCACGTTCCACGCGCTCGCGACGGGTTGCCAAGTAACCCGAACGCGTGCGCACGGAGGTGTGCATCGGTACTGATGGCGGTCCCCGCCCGCGGTGCACGAGTGCGGAGACTTTGCCCGGACACCCCTCAGTAGGTCACAGTGGGGTAACGAGCTGAACGACGGAGACGGATTGTGAGTAGCGCTGACATGGTCGTGCGCAGGGAAAGGATGGTGGGACGATGAGCACGCGTGGCACGTCGTCCCCCGGCAACGGCGCAGGACGTTCATCGCGGCCGTCGGCCGACGACACGACGCGAAAGCGGCAGAAGTGGCTGGCCTGGGGCCTCGGCATCATCGGTGCCGCGGTACCGGTCATCGCGCTGGTCGGCATCCTTGCCTTCATGCTCACCTACGTCGGCGCATCGGTGCCGGCGCCCGGTGACATCAAGCAGAACCAGGTCGCGACCATCACCTACTCGAACGGCAAGACCCTCGCCCGCGTGGTGCCGCCCGAGGGCAACCGGACCGACGTCAAGATCTCCGACATCCCCAAGTCGATGCAGGATGCCGTCATCGCCGCAGAGGACCGCGAGTTCCGCAGCAACAGCGGCTTCTCGATCCGCGGACTCTCGCGCGCGGCGATCGGTCAGGTCACCGGCAACGGCGGTGAGGCCGGTGGCGGTTCCACCATCACCCAGCAGTACGTGAAGAACGCCCTGGTCGGCGACGAGCACAGCTACGAGCGCAAGTTCAAGGAACTCGCGATCGCGACCAAGATGTCGAACGAGTGGTCCAAGGACGACATCATGGCCGCCTACCTCAACACCATCTACTTCGGGCGCGGCGCCTATGGGGTGTCGGCGGCATCGCAGGCCTACTTCCGCAAGGACATCAGCAAGATCACGACACCCGAGGCCGCCGTGCTGGCAGCCGCGATCCGCTCGCCCTCGTACTACGACCCCGAGATCAATCCGGAGGCCGCCGAGGCGCGTTGGAACTATGTTCTCGACGGCATGGTGTCGACCGGCGCGCTCAGCCCGACCGAGCGTGCGGCGATGAAGTATCCCAAGGTGCCGGCGTCCCGGTCGCAGTCCGAGGACACCCCAGGCGCGAACGGGCTGATCAAGCGCCAGGTGCTCGCCGAGCTCGGCAGCCTGAACATCTCCGAACAACAGGTGCGGACCGAGGGCCTCAAGATCACCACCACGATCGACCCGCAGGTGCAGAGGTCGGTGGTGCAGGCGGCCAACGGCAAGCTCGAGGGCGAGCCCAAGAAACTGCGCACCTCCGCGGTCTCCATCGATCCCCGCACCGGCGGCGTGAAGGGCTACTTCGGTGGCAACGACGCCAACGGCTGGGATTACGCGCAGGCCGGTCTGCAGACGGGGTCGTCGTTCAAGGTGTTCGCGCTGGTCGCGGCGCTCGAGCAGGACATGCCGCTGTCGAAGGTCTACAGCTCGGCGCCCTACGACGCGCCCGGCGGACTGACCGTGGAGAACTCCGACGGCGAGAGCTGCGGATCGTGCAACCTGGCAACCGCGATGAAGATGTCGCTGAACACCGTGTACTACCGGCTGATGATGGACCTCGACGGACAGGCCAAGGCGGTCGCCGAGGCCGCGCACAAGGCCGGTGTCGCGGAGAGCTTCGGCGACATCCAGCACACCTTGCAGAACAAGGACGGTGGTGTCGAGGGCGGTGTGGTCCTGGGCCAGTACCCGTCACGCGTGCTCGACATGGCCTCGTCGTATGCGACGCTGGCCGCCTCGGGTGTGCATCACGATCCGTACTTCGTCCAGAAGGTCGAGACCTCGGACGGCCAGGTGCTGTTCGACCGGCAGGCCAACCCGGGGGACCGGGTCTTTCCGGCCAAGGTCGCCGACAACGTGACCTCCGCGCTCGAGCCGATCGCGGCCTACTCCAACGGGCATTCGCTGTCCGACCCGAATCTGGGCTCGCGGCCGTCGGCGGCCAAGACCGGTACCGCGCAGCTCGGCGACACCGGCCAGAACAAGGACGCCTGGATGGTCGGCTATACGCCGCAACTGTCCACCGCCGTGTGGGTCGGCACCGACGACGGGACGGCGATCACCAACTACAGCGGATCGTCGATCTACGGCAGCATGCTGCCCTCCGACATCTGGCAGGCCGCGATGAACGGTGCGCTCGAGGGCAAGCCCATCCAGCAGTTCCCGGAACCGGAGGCCGTCGGCGGCCAGGCTGGCGTGCCCTACGAGCCGCCGCCGACCACCTACGATTCGCCGGCGACGACCGAGCGCGACCAAGGCCCCAGTCGTCGCCTCCCCGGCGACAGCGGTGACGGGAACATCACCATCGCACCCGGCGTGACGATCCCGCTTCCCGGTAACGCCGAGAACGGAAACGGCGGCGGCAATTCCGGTAACGGCAATTCCGGCGGCGGCAACGGAAACGGCAATGGCAACGGCGCCGGCAACGGCAACGGCGCAACCGGGGGAGACACGGGCGGCGACACCGGTGGCGGTGACACCGGCACCGGCGGCGACATCCCGGAGCCACCCCCGCTCAACTGAGCCGACACCGTGGCAGCGGAGCACTCGGAGGAACCAGACAAGCGGGATGGCGTCGACGGTGATCTGATCGTCGACTCCGATCCCGACGATCCCGGAACCTGGGATGCGGCAGATGCGCTCGCGGCAGACCGCCGGATCGACACCAGCCGGGTACTGCCCAGTCGCAGCGACCCGGTGGTGGCGGAGGCCTCCACCGTGGTGGGCGGTCCGGTGGGACGACACGCCGCCATCGGGCGTAGCCGCTTGTGGACACCGATCCGCGTGCTGTTCCTCCTCGCTCTGTGTACGTTGGCGCTGAGCTGGTTCGGCAAGGCGGGCTGCCTGCAGCAGGCGCCCGCGGACGCGAACAGTCCGTCCGGGACATCGCTGCGCCTGGACTGGGACGATCAGCGGCAGTACACGAATCTCTGCTACTCGGATGTGATCGGGCTGTTCGGGGCCGAACGGCTCAACGAGGGCGCGTTCCCGTATAGGACCTATTGGTACGAGGCCGGCCCCGACGGGCAGCAGGTCAAGCGGTACATGGAGTACCCGGTCATCACCGGGATGTACATGTATGGCGTCGCGTCGGCGGCGCGGGCATGGGAGTCTGCCCACGAGAAATGGGGCGTGCCGGGGGCCCTCGACGTGGTGCTGTTCTTCGACCTCGTCGCACTGGGTCTCGCCCTCTTCTGGCTGCTGACGATCTGGGCCACCGCGCTCAGCGCCGGGGTGCGGATCTGGGCGACGTGGTTGGCCGCGCTCTCGCCGCTGGTCATCGTGCACGCCTTCACCAATTTCGATGCCATCGCCACCGCGATGGTGGCACTGGCCATCCTGTCGTGGGCGCGGCGGAAACCCTGGCTCGCAGGCGTGTTCATCGGTCTCGGGACCGCGGCGAAGCTCTATCCGGTGTTGTTGCTGGTCGTGCTGCTGATCCTGTGTCTGCGTTCCGGACGGATTCGCGAGTTCGTCCAGGCCGCGGCCGCAGCGCTGGCCGTCTGGGTGCTGGTGAACCTGCCGATCCTGATCACCTATCCGCAGGGCTGGTGGGAGTTCTTCCGTTACAACTCGGATCGGGCGGCCGAGAGCGACAGCCTCTACCGGATCATCAGTGACGCGGCCGGATTCAGTTGGAACATCAGCGCGTTGAACGCTGTGTCGCTCGGGCTGTTGATCCTCGTCGCGGTCGGCATCGGTGTCGTCGGTCTGAGCGCACCGCAGCGACCGCGTTTGGCGCAGTTGGCGTTCCTGATGGTCGCCGGGTTCCTGCTGGTGAACAAGGTGTGGAGTCCGCAGTACTCGCTGTGGCTGGTCCCGCTGGCCGTCCTCGCGATCCCGCAGACACGACTGGTGTTGGCGTGGATGGTCGTCGACGCACTGGTGTGGGTGCCGCGGATGTCGCTGTATCTGGACCAGGATCGACGTTGGCTGCCCGAGCAGTGGTTCACCGCCGCGATCATCCTGCGCGCGCTGATGGTGCTTGCGCTGTGCGCGGTGGTGCTGTGGCAGATCTGGCATCCGGAAGACGACCCGGTTCGTCGCGGATCGCGCTCGCGGCCCGACGAATTGCTCGACGACCCGGCCGGCGGGGTACTCGACGGGGCGCCGGATCGGTTCACCCTGCGTCGGGCCAGGACGCCGGTGCCGATCGCGCCTCCCGTCGCGCCGACAGAACCCTGATTTTCGCCGACGGAACCCGGGTTCGCGCCGACAGAACCCAAGATCGCGCCGAGAGAACCCGGGTTCGCGCCGACAGAACCCTGCGGGTCCTCTGGTTTTGAAGAAGTCTTGGTGTTCAGATCCCGACATTTCTACAACCGGTCCCTGAGGAGCGAGCTTGCGAGCGTCACGAAGGGCCGGCCCTTCGTGACGTCCCTTCGCTAGTGCTCCGGGCCTCCTCAGCTTGAGTTTTAAGCTGTGGGACGTGTGGGGCTGATGGGTTTGGTGTTACTCGGCGTGTCGTGTGTGCAAGACGGCCA
Organism: Gordonia sp. LMA484; assembly: GCF_058129505.1. Taxonomy (NCBI): domain Bacteria; kingdom Bacillati; phylum Actinomycetota; class Actinomycetes; order Mycobacteriales; family Gordoniaceae; genus Gordonia; species Gordonia sp. LMA484. The sequence goes on along the minus strand of NZ_CM176700.1, from coordinate 5,207,148 downwards.
CCGCCTGTTCCTCTTGAGGTTCATGCGAAGAGCCTCGAGAGAACGCAGGTGGTGGCCGTGTCTTGCAGTGTGCCCGATGTGTCGGCGGTCGACCAACTCGGCGCGCGGGCGCACGCCGAACTGGCAGCGTTTCGCCACACCGTCTATCACGCGATGACCGCGCGGCGCGATGGGTTGTTCGAGGTGACCGACGCCGTGCTGTGTTCGGCGGGGCCGGTCAACACCTTCGTCGAGTTGTCCCTGGCCCGCGAACACCGCCGCAGTCACGGCGGTTTGTACGATGCCATCAATTGCGGTGCAATCGATATCGACAAGGTTCGGGATGCGTTGGCGGCCGGGCCGCTGCCCCGCGATACCGACGGGCGCCTGGTCCTGGCCGTCGATGTCAGCCCGTGGCTACGCCCGGACGCCCCCACCAGCCCCGAACGCGCGTTCTGCCACGTCTACGGACGTGGGAAGCGGGCGCAAGCGCAGATGATCCCCGGCTGGCAGTACTCGGTAGTCGCCGTCCTCGAACCCGGCCGCAGTTGCTGGACCGCGGTGCTCGACACGCAGCGACTACATCCCGACGACGATGCCACCGAAGTCACCGCCACCCAACTCCGCGCGGTGATCGCCCGGCTCCGCACCGCCGGCCAACACCGTCGGGGCGACCCCGACATCCTGATCGTCTTCGACGCCGGCTACGACCTGCCGCTGCTGGCCTTCCTGCTGGCCGACCTGCCCGTGGTGATCCTGGGCCGGATGCGCTCTGACCGGGTCCTGTTCGGGCCGCCACCACCCCCGGCCGCCGCCGGCCGCCCGGCCCGCCACGGACCCCGGCTGGCCTTCGCCGACCCCCACGACCAGCCCACACCGACGGCGGTCACCACCACCGAGACCAGCCGCTACGGCACCGCCACCGCCACCGCCTGGCACCGCCAGCACCCCCGCCTCGAGCGCCGCGGACTCTGGACCCGCCACCGCGGACTGCTGCCGATCGTCGAGGGCACCGTCATCCGCCTCACCGTCGACCATCTCCCCGGTGACCGCCACCCCCAGCCCGTCTGGCTCTGGTGTTCTGACCCCGAACTCCAAGCGGCACAACAGGATCGGTTCTGGCAACTCTACCTCCGCCGATTCGACCTCGAACACACCTTCCGACTGTTCAAACAAACCCTGGGCTGGACCGCCCCCAAAATCCGCAGCCCCCAATCCGCCGACCGCTGGACCTGGCTGATCATCATCGCCTACACCCAACTACGCCTGGCCCGCCCCCTCGCCGAAGACGCCCGCCGCCCCTGGGAAAAACCCGCCCCACCCCAACGCCTGACCCCCGCCCGCGTCCGCCGCGGGTTTCCCCGCATCCACGCCACCCTGCCCCCTCTGGCCAGCGCGCCAAAACCCAGCAAACCCGGCCCCGGACGCCCCAAAGGCACCCCCAACACCCGCCCCGCCACCCGCCACCACATCGGAAAACACCACTCCACCACCAAAAACAAACAGAAAACGACCAAACCCAAAGGATAAAACTCAAGCTCAGGGACCGGGGGTGTGGCGGCTTCCCGGGATCGGTGGGCGAGGCGCGGGGCCCTTCGTGACGCACGCTCACTCCGTTCGCGGGCTCCTCAGCCTCAGGGACCGGGTGGTTTGGCAGCGCTCCGGGCTTCCCGGCTCTATCTACATCGTGCGCTGACCACCATCGCGCCTCACCGACTGACGACCACCATCCGTCTACGATCGATGCGTGGCACGGGGCGGTTCGAGGCGGGCACGGGCGGGACGACGTCGACAACGTCGAATGCGCCTCGCTGACAACGACTTGAGCCCCGTTCAATGGGCAGACATCAAGGCGGCATGGGGTGGGTGTGCCTACTGCGGGCGCACCGACACGGTGCTGCAGCGCGACTGTGTCCAACCACTGTCGATCGGCGGTCGATACACCGAGTTGAACATCGTGCCGGCCTGCCGCTCGTGCAACGCCAGCAAGTGCAACACCGAGGTGACGGCGTGGATGCGGCGCAAGGGGCTCGACGAGGAGCGGTTCCTGCGCCGACTGATCGATATTCGTGAATCCACCGTCGTCGCCACAGCGGACCCACCGCCCGAACGACTTCAGTAGGGTGCGATACATGGGTGACGTACAAGCGCTCGTGGCGCATCAGGACGACGACGGCAACATCGACCTCATCCATGAGGCGGTCGACAAGAGTTTCCTGCCCGAGGGTGACGTCGAGATCGCGGTCGAATATTCGGGCGTGAACTTCAAGGACGCACTCGCGGTGACCCCGAAGGGCGGGGTCGCGCGGTCGTATCCGCTGATCCCCGGCATCGACCTGGCCGGCACGGTCCGATCGAGCACCTCCCCGGAGTTCACGGCCGGCGACCTGGTGGTGGCCCACGGCTATGACATCGGCACCGGTCGCCACGGCGGTTACGCCGACACCGCGCGACTACCTGCCGACATGGTGGTGAAGCTGTCCGGGCTCTCCACGAAGGAGGCCGCGGCCATCGGCACCGCCGGCTTCACCGCGGGGATGAGCGTCGAGGCGCTCATCGACCACGGCATCCGGCCGTCCGACGGCCCGGTACTGGTCACCGGAGCCACCGGCGGGGTGGGCAGTGTCAGCGTCGACCTACTGGCTGCCGCGGGCTTCGAGGTCATCGCCTCCACCGGCAAGTCCGAAGCCGCCGACCTGCTGCGCACCCTCGGCGCCTCCGAGGTCATCGGCCGGCTACCCGAGGAAGGGGAGAAGGTCCGCGCCCTCGGCAAGACACGGTGGGCCGCGGTCGTCGACTGCGTCGGCGGGCCCACCCTGGCCTACGCGTTGAGCACCCTGCAGTACGGCGGTGTGGTGGCGGCCTCCGGCCTGGCCGGCAGCGCCGACCTGCCGACGACGGTGCACCCGTTCATTCTTCGTGGTGTCACCCTCGCGGGCATCGACTCCGTGCAACTCCCGATCGACAAACGCCGCACCCTCTGGGCACGGCTCGGCGCCGACCTGAAGCCGCGGCACCTCGACGACGTCACCTCCGATGTTGCCGTGACCGAACTGCCGAAGTCGATCAAGACGATCCTCTCCGGCGGTGTCACCGGCCGCACGCGGGTCATCGTCGCCGGAGAGTTCTGAGTCGTCGACGAGTCCATCCGGAAAGGGCCACGGCAATGTCGGATCGAGCCGAGCACATCTCAGACGCCACCTCCGATGCGGTGGGCCAACTCTCGGAGGCCCTGGAGTACGTCGAACGTGCGCGCGGTCATCTGTACAGCTTTCACCAGCTGATCGGGCATGCCGACATGGTCCTCGGTGAGGCCGTGGACGCGTTGCGTGCCAACGGGGATGTCGAGGCGGCCGACCTGCTGGCGACGGAGATGGTGGGCCGCAACGTGATCAACGGTCGATGGACGTTCCAGGTCGTCGAGGAGTTCGACGACACCTACTGGGGGCCGTTGCGCGCCATGGAGGAGCGGATTCGGAACGATCTCGTCGACGGTGTGCGCCATCTGCACGAGGCGCGGATGAAGGAACGTCGGCGCACTCACGGCCATCCCGACCACACCGAAAAGCCTTGAGACACAGACATCGTCTGCCTGCTTGCCGCTGCTGAAAGCCGCCCTCCAGCGGCCCTGCGTCGGCGATCCGCCGTCACCCACCCGCTGGTGGGTGGATCTCAGCAGGTGAGGGATCGAGCAGTCACTCGAACTGCGAAATCCGCTCCAGCAAGCGCTCTTTCGCGGCCGGCCAGTCGTCGTCGACCATCGCGTACTGCGCGGTGGTGCGCCAGCCGTCGCCGAACCGTCGATGTTTGCGGAGCAAACCCTCGAACGTGGCGCCGAGTTTGACGATCGCGGCTCGGGACTGGGCGTTGTTCTCGTGGGTGTGCCAGACCAGACGGACGGCACCGCAGTCCTCGAACGCGTGACGCATGAGCAGGAACTTCGACGTCGGGTTGATCGCCGTGCCCTGCGCCGACTCCGCGTAGAAGGTGTAACCGATTGCTGCGGTGCGGTTTGCGGGATCGATGTCGTAGTAGCTGGTGGACCCGACGAGCCGTCCGTCGTCGTTGTCGAGGACGGCGAAGGCGATGCGTCGTGCGGGGTCGGCCAGCGCCGCGTCGATCCACGCATGGCTCGACGCGATGTCGGTCGGAACTGCCGAGGTCCAACGGAAGCGGGCCGGGTCCTCGATCACCGCGGCCAGGGCTTCGGCATCGTCGACGGCGAACGGCCGCAACGTGACCCGTCCCATCGACAGCAGTCCGCCGCCGAGCCAGGCACTCATGAGCCGGCGGAGATCAAGTCGTGCTGGGTGGGCCGTGGCCGACGACCGAACGACGCCAACGGCTCCCGCAGAGGTGCCCGTACGAATGCGACGATGAGGTAGGCGAGCAGCACCGCATGCACCCACACGCCGACGTTGACCCCGGTGATGACCCACCACTTCATCGGCGACCCGGAGGTGTAGATGCCGAACAGCCGGAAGATCGTCGTGTCGAGGATGAAGTCGGCGACCAGATAGCCGACGATGACCGGCCAGCGGATCTGCAGCAGCACGAAGAACGGCAGAATCCACAGCGTGTACTGCGGCGAGTGCACCTTGTGGAACACCATGAACCCGGCCAGCATCGACGCCGACACCCCGATCCACGGATAGATGCCGTCGCGCTGATAGACCCGCCAGCCGAGGCAGATCGACACCGCGAACGCCGCGACGATGAGCAACGGCGAGAGCACACCCACCAACGTGTTGTAGGTGTCGTTCTGCCCGCCCGTGAAGTGACGCAGCCCCCAGTACCAGATCGAGTTGGTGTCGACGTCGGACTTGCGTTTCCCCTGGAACGACAGCGCCGCCTTCCAGCCGTCGAAACCGAGCACGATGAACGGCAACTGGATGGCGATGACGGTCAACGCGGCCGCGGCGGCGACCCAGATCGCGCCGACCCAGTCGAGGGCGCGTCGCAGTGGCGGCTCGCCGTTCGGGCCTGGTGCCGTGCCATAGGTGAGCACGTAGATCGCCAGCGGTAACACGAAGAAGCCGGGATAGAGCTTCAGGCAGAAGCCGATCGCCAACAGGATCGCGGCCAGGATGGCGGCCGTACGCACCGAGAGTCGCCGGTCGCCGGTGGCGGGACTGATGGTCGAACCCCACGCCATCACCGCCACCGCACCCACCGCGGTGGCCACCACGGGCAGCTCCCAGTTGTGGAAGGCATAGAGCACCAGCGGCGGGGTGGCCGCCCACAGCAGCACCCACCAGCGCGTCATCAACGCCAGCATCACCGTGATCGCCAGCCCGAACGGGACGAGCAGCCACACCGAATGTTGGAAGAACTCGGTGTCGGTGTGGGCGCCGATCGCGCCGAGCCACATGAACACCCCGGACAGCACCGGGTACTCGACGACACCGCCGAACAACTTCCCGTCCGGGGTGATGCCCCCGTTGATGTACGGGAAGACGTGATTGTTGATGTCACGTCCGATCCACAGGTACATCAGGTCCGAGTAGCAGGGGATCACGGCATTCGGGTCGCCGACCGGCCAGTGCGAACTGCGGCCCTCGGCGAGGAACGGCGGGCCGCCGCACTTGACCTTCGCCTGGTAGCTCCACAGCATCGTCAGGCAGGTCGTGAGCAGCGACACCAGCAGGATCAGGGCCATCCGGCCGCGGCCGGCGACCGCGGTGGAGAGGCGCGACGCCCGGTCGGATGCAGCTGATGGGGCGTCGGACATGCGCATAGGTTAAGTGCTCAGGGCGCGATCGTTCGAATCGGTGATCGCCGGCCAGGCCCCGTGCCGGATACGCCGGGTGGGTGGCTGCGGTGGGTCTCTTCTGCCGATTTCGCTGGTCAGGGGTTTGTCGTGTATCTTGGAGCGGTTGCCGACGCAGGCGACCCTCCTGCCACGGACAGTCCGTGGCCGACCTAGCCCATAGGAGGTGATGTGGTCTTATGCGTCACTACGAATTGATGGTCATTCTCGATCCGAATCTGGACGAGCGCACCGTCGCACCCTCACTGGATACTTTCCTCAATGTTGTCCGCACGGATGGCGGCAAGGTGGATGGTGTCGATATCTGGGGCAAGCGCCGTCTCGCTTACGAGATCTCCAAGCACAACGAGGGCATCTACGCGGTCATCGACCTCAACGCAGAGCCCAAGACGGTCACGGAGCTCGACCGCCAGCTGAAGCTGAACGAGTCGGTGCTGCGCACCAAGGTCCTGCGGAAGTAATCCACAGTTCCTCGATCGACACCAAAGCAGTCGGTGCCGGGCTCTAGGGTTGAACCCAACGACTCGGTACACGTCGATCAACGAGTGCCCAACCACGACCCAAGGGGAGACACATGGCAGGCGACACGGTCATCACCGTTGTAGGCAACCTGACCGCCGATCCGGAACTCCGGTTCACGCCGTCGGGAGCCGCGGTGGCCAACTTCACGGTGGCCTCCACGCCGCGGACCTTCGATCGTCAGACGAACGAGTGGAAGGACGGCGAAGCGCTGTTCCTCCGCTGCAACATCTGGCGTGACGCCGCGGAGAACGTGACCGAGAGCCTGTCCAAGGGAACCCGGGTCGTCGTGCAAGGTCGCCTCAAGCAGCGGTCCTTCGAGACCCGTGAGGGTGAGAAGCGCACGGTGGTGGAACTCGAGGTCGATGAGATCGGTCCCTCGCTGAAGTACGCAACCGCGAAGGTCAACAGGGCCTCGCGAGGCGGCGGTGGAGGCTTCTCCTCGGGCGGCGGCGGCGGAAGCCGCAGCGGCGGAGGCGGAGGCGGAAGCCAGCAGGTCGCCGATGATCCGTGGGGCAGTGCGCCCGCGAGCGGGTCGTTCGGTGGCGGGGACGACGAACCACCTTTCTAGAAACACACTGGAGTACCAATGGCTAAAGCAAAGAGCACGCGGAAGCCGCGCGTCGAGAAGGTCACCAAGACCAAGGCGTGCAGCTTCTGCAAGGACAAGAAGGCTGTCATCGACTACAAGGACACCGCGCTCCTGCGTCGTTTCCTGTCCGACCGCGGCAAGATCCGTTCGCGTCGCGTGACCGGCAACTGCGTGCAGCACCAGCGCGATGTCGCTGTGGCTGTGAAGAACTCGCGTGAGGTGGCCCTGCTGCCCTTCACCTCGACCGGACGCTGAGCGGGAAGGGACTGACATGAAACTCATCCTGACCGCCGCCGTGGAGAACCTCGGTGAAGCCGGCGACACCGTCGAGGTCAAGGACGGCTACGGCCGTAACTACCTGCTGCCCCGCGGCCTGGCCATCAAGGCCACCCGTGGCGCCGAGAAGCAGGTCGAGGACATCCGTCGCGTGCAGGCTGCCCGCGAGGTCCGTGGACTCGAGCACGCCAACGAGCTGAAGCAGGCCCTCGAGGCCCTCGCCGATGTCTCGCTGGGTGTGAAGACCCACGACTCGGGCAAGCTGTTCGGTTCGGTGACCGCCGCCGACGTCGCCGGTGCGATCCGCTCGGCCGGTGGACCGGCCGTCGACAAGCGCACCGTCGAGCTGCCGAAGGGCCACATCAAGGCCACCGGTAGCTACCCGGTCGTCGTGAACCTGCACCCCGACGTGCAGGCGACCGTCGAACTGGCTGTCGTCGCGGGCTGATCCTCAGCGGCACAAGCGAATACACACCGGAGGGCCGGTCGGACATGTTGTCCGACCGGCCCTTTGGTATCGGTACGGCCACGTCACGTGCGTAGACGTCCCGTCGAACGTGCGCGCACCGTCGACCGGATTGGGGTAGTCGACTACGCATTACGCGGCGCCGGCACGCTCGTAGTTTCATCACTACGAGTTCAACAGATCCGGGGGGCCGGATAGACCGCAAAGGAGCGCAACGTCCACGGACTCGTGAACAACAGACACCGTTCACACCAGGAGACGTCGCCATGATCATCGCCCTCGTGATACTCGGAGCACTCGCCTTCGTCATCGCCTTCTTCGTCCAGCCCTCGATCGACTATGACGACTATCAGGCGCGTCGCCTCATCGCCGCCCGTGAGCAGGGACGACGGAAGGCCGAGCGGCGTGAGGCCACCGCGCTTCGTCGGCAGGAGAGAGCCGTCCGGGCCGCCGACGCCGCGACCCACCCGCAACCACGTCCCGTCCGGAATCGGTCGCGCGCATGGATCTTCGACTTCGCCAACCAGATGCGGTCGATCACCTGAGGTTGATCAGTTCGGGATCGCCGGCTGGGCGGGGAGCTGATTCCAGTACTGCAGGCTCGCCGGCAGGTAGCGCGGAGCCGGGTTGTGGCTGTGCGCGGTGTCCCCACTGGGGAAGTAGAACTTGTGCCACGCCGAGGTGAAGATCAGTGCGCGCGAGCCGGTTCGGCAGGCGACGGTGTCCGGGCGTGGTGCCGTGCAGGTGACCCCGTAGATCGTCACACGCGTGCCCACCGCCAGCGTCGGAGGCACGAACCCCGAGGGTGCGCCGAACCGGTAGGTGGACGTCGCCGGCACCCACCACGGCCCCTCCTGGTCGCCGGAGATGGCCGCACCACTCACGGCGGGCGGGGCGGTCGCCGGGTGGCCCTGACAGCCGACGTAGCGGTAGCCCGGCCCAATCTGGCACAGCCATGGGCCGGCGCGGAGGAATGCGCGGCCGTTGTCGACGTAGGCGAGTGGACGGAACTGCGCGGGATTCACAGGTTGATAGCGCGCGAGGTCGAACTCCACCGGCATGGTGGGTCCGGGCGGCGAGGTCGCCGACGCCGGCGCTGTGCAGAGCGCGCCGATCACCGCGAGAGCGCCGCAGATGCCGGCCACGACACGTCGGCGCGACCGACGAAGGCCTCGACGATGTCGAACCGAAGGTGTCCTCCCCACGACGACCATTCCAGCACACCCTCGCGATGCCGGGTGGTGAACTTGTGGATCTGTGGACAGACGACCCACTCGACGACGGGGTGGCGTTGGTCGATGTGACCTGCTGTTACCCAGGTCACATCGAATGTTTACCGAGTTGTTGGTTACCGGTGGTTGACCCTTGAACCGCAACACGCCGAATACGACATCCGACGTGACACGCCGAGGCAATATTTCCGGCCGGTTGTGTACAAACCCGAGGGGCTCTGACCTGCGAATACATTTGTGCAAACAGAACTATTCCCCAGTTTGTGCACAGGGGGTTCACAACCGTCCCGAGCGCGTCCACAGTCGGTCCACAGTTTGCTGACAGAGTTGTGCACAACTGCGTTTGAGTGGGGGCGGATCCGAGATCTAATGTGCTCCGTCAGTGCTTCTTGCGTGGGCGCGCGGCGTCGCCGATGAACCTTGTCGGTGCCGGTGACTATCACGGAATCAAGCACGACCGACGTCGGCGGCCCATGCCGCGGACGCCACAGAGTCGGACCCACTCGAGGCGTGAGTGGTGCAAGTACTGCGAGAGGTTTGACACGAGTGGCTGTAGTCGACGACCGCGGGCACGAACCGGGCCATCTGGAGTCGGTTCCGGGCACACGCGGAGGACGTGGGGACGACGGTGTTCCCGCCGAGGACTACGGGCGGCAGCCGCCGCAGGACATGGCGGCCGAGCAGTCCGTTCTGGGCGGCATGCTGTTGTCGAAGGACGCGATCGCGGACGTGGTGGAGAAACTGCGTTCGGCCGACTTCTACCGACCTGCGCACCAGGCGGTCTACGAGGCGATCCTGGAGCTCTACGGCAAGGGTGAGCCCGCCGATGCGGTGACCGTGTCCGCGGAGCTCGAGCGGGCCGGTGAGCTCCGCCGGGTCGGTGGTGCGCCGTATCTGCACACCCTGATCTCCACGGTGCCGACCGCAGCCAACGCCGGTTACTACGCCGAGATCGTCGCGGAGAAGGCGATTCTGCGCCGTCTGGTGGCCGCCGGGACGCGCATCGTGCAGTACGGCTACGCCGGCGCCGACGGTCAGGACGTCGCCGAGGTCGTCGACCGTGCCCAGGCCGAGGTGTACGAGGTCACCGAACGCCGCACCGCCGAGGACTACGTCCCGCTGGAGGAGCTGCTCCAGCCGACGATGGACGAGATCGACTCGATCGCGTCGCGCGGTGGCCTCTCGCTCGGTGTGCCCACCGGCTTCGTCGACCTCGACAAACTCACCAACGGCCTGCATCCCGGCCAGATGATCATCGTGGCCGCGCGTCCCGGTGTCGGCAAGGCGTTGTCTCTCGACACCCCGCTGCCCACGCCCACCGGCTGGATCACCATGGGCAACGTCGCCGTCGGCGACCAGCTGCTCGACGCGCAGGGACGCCCGACCCGGGTGGTCGCCGCCACCGACGTCATGACCGAACGGCCGTGCTACGAGGTCGAATTCAACGACGGCACCATCCTGGTCGCCGACGGCCAGCACCAGTGGGTTGCCGACATCGACGGCAAACGCCAGACCGTCACCACCGAGACGCTGCGCGTGCACGTCGGCTGCGCGGTGGTCCGCAACACTCGACCGCTCGACCTGCCGCGGCGCCGCTTCGCCTACGGCCCGTACACGGTGGCCGCACTCGCCGGGATGGCCTTCGACGATCCCGAGATCGCGATGCGCATCGACGCCGAGGGGCCCGTCGACGTGATGACGTTGATGGCCGACCTCGGTGGCCGCATCCCGTTCGAATACCTCCGGGGGTCGATCGCGCAGCGTCGGGCACTGCTCGCGGGGTTGCTCGACGCCCGCGCCACGGTCGACGACGACGGCTGGATCACGGTGCCGGCCGCTACGCGGCATATGACCGCCGTCGTCGCCGACCTGGTTGCCGGACTCGGTTACAACTACAAGCGATCGGCCACCGGGTGGCTGCGCGTCGACGCCGACGACGACGTGTTCACCGTGCACCACAAGGCGATCCGCCACAAGGAACTGCGTCGGCGGGCCGGCGTGCGCCGCCTCGTCGACATCCGTCCCATCGACAGCGTGCCGGTGCGGTGTGTGCAGGTCGACAACGACGAGCACATGTACCTCGCCGGCGAGGCGATGGTCCCCACGCACAACTCCACGCTCGCGATGGACTTCCTGCGGTCGTGCTCGATCCACAACGGCCTCACGAGCGCCATGTTCTCCCTCGAGATGAGCAAGACCGAGATCGTGATGCGTCTGCTGTCGGCGGAGGCCAAGGTCAAGCTCGGCGACATGCGCGGCGGCACGATGACCGACGACGACTGGACCCGGCTCGCCCGCCGGATGGGCGAGATCTCCGAGGCCCCACTCTTCGTCGACGACTCACCCAACCTGACCATGATGGAGATCCGCGCCAAGGCGCGCCGTCTCAAACAGCGCAACGACCTGAAACTCGTTGTGGTGGACTACATGCAGCTGATGACGTCGGGCAAGAAAGTCGAGTCCCGACAGCAAGAGGTCTCCGAGTTCTCCCGCCAGTTGAAGCTGCTGGCCAAGGAACTCGAGGTTCCGGTGGTCGCGATCAGTCAGCTCAACCGTGGTCCGGAGCAGCGTACGGACAAGAAGCCGCAGGTGTCGGATCTGCGTGAGTCGGGCTGTCTACCCGCGTCGGCGCGTATCCTGCGTGCGGACAACGGTTCCGAGGTCACCCTCGGTGAGCTGATGGAGACCGGTGAACGTCCGCTGGTGTGGTCGCTCGACGAACGCCTGCGGATGGTCAAGCGCCGGATGGTCAAAGTGTTTCCCAGCGGGCGCAAAGAGGTATTCCGGGTCCGGATGGCGTCCGGGCGGGTTGTCGAGGCGACCGGAAATCATCCGTTCCTGACGGTTGATGGGTGGATTCCGTTGGCCGAGTTGATGGTCGGGGAGCGAGCGGCTGCGCCCCGATCGGTTCCGGAGCCTGTGGAGGTCGCGAGCTCTGATACGACAGCGGTTGATGCTGCGGTCGAGTGGATCTGTGGTGGCGGGGCACGCACGACCGTGCGTCAATTGACGACCGCTGATGTTGTTCGCGTTGTCGGTCAGGTGGTGGAGCGTCTCGCCAGGAAGTCGGCTGACGAGTGGACGTTTGCCATGCCGGATGGGGATGCGGCATGGCAGTTCGTCCATCTGTTGGCGAGGCTCGGTGTTTTCGCTGCCGTTGCCCCGGCCGATGCGCACCATTCCGCTGGTCGAGCGTTCCCTTCCGCTGGTCGAGTAGCCCGCGAGCCGCTAGGCGAGCGAGCGTATCGAGACCCCGCACCCCACCTCGTCACCGTCCACGGCCACGATCAACTCACGCACTTGGCCGCCGCACTCGGCCTCAAAGCCCCAGCACAGCTGGCGAAAGCCGACGTCGCCAACCACTGGCAAGTCTCGGACGAGCTGCACTCACTGCTGAACGCCCCACAGCTGGTCCCTGCGTCCCTCGCGGCCGCAACCGATTCCAGGGCCACAGGCGGCGAAGGCAAATCCGTTCTCGCCCAGGTAGCCGATGTCCTGGACTCTGCCGATGTCGACCTGCTGGTCAGTAACGATGTCTACTGGGACGAGATCGAATCGATCGAATCCATTGGCGAGCAAGATGTATTCGACGGCACTGTCCCCGGAACGCACAACTTCGTCGCCAACGGCGTGGCCCTGCACAACAGTCTGGAGCAGGACGCCGACATGGTCATCCTGCTCCACCGCCCTGACGCTTTCGAGCGCGACGACCCGCGGGCGGGTGAAGCCGACATCATTTTGGGCAAGCACCGCAACGGTCCGACGGCAACGATTACCGTTGCGCACCAACTGCATTTGAGCAAGTTCGTGGATATGGCGCGGGGGTAGTAGCAGCAGCTGCAGCGCTGTCGGCGAGTCTTGAGCATAGGTTTTGGCGGTCATGCGGCTGAGTGCGCGCCGCGTTCCGCGCCCGGGGAAATTTGAGACGACTGGCCGGTAACTTGAGAATTTGAGACTGAGAGCGCGTTTGTCTCATTCGTTGTTACAGTTGTGGTTCGAGAGGCACGGCCAGGCCCTCGGTGGGCCCACGCCTTCTTCCTGCCTGATCGAGTTTGAGGTTGACACGCCGAGCGTCAGATCAGAGCAGGGTTCCTTGCTCGGGAGGTCGGATACGGTTTGCCAGTACCTCGCGCAACTCGCCGGGAGTTACCACTGCAGTCGCCCCCTCATCGACCAGGATCTGGTTGCCTGGCGGGGTCTGGTCCCCATAGGTGAGCGTGACAAGTTGTCGACCGAGTTTCAGTGCTTCGCGCCCAGCAGCCAACGAACCACCACTGTCGCGGGCTTCGACTACCACCACAGACGTCGCGAGACCGCAAATGACTCGATTGCGAGCCATCGCATTGTGTGCGACCCACCGCTGGCCCGGCTCGAATTGCGACACGATCAGGTGGTTCCTGTCACGGAGTAGCGTCCGGAACTTAGGTTTGGCACTGAACCGTGTGATCCCCTCCGGCAGAACCAGAATCACAGTTCCTCCACCCGCAAGGGCTGACGTTGCGGCAAGAGTGTCGACACCGCGCGCGTTGCCAGCGACGAGACACAAGTCCTGTGCAGCTGCGATCTCGCCAAGCCGCGTGGCTGCGGCGGCACCTCGTTCGCTCACTTCGCGTGATCCGCTGACTGCAACACATCCTGACGACAGCAGTTCGGCATTACCCGAGAAGAAGAGTGCGGGCGTGATCGCCCGGCCTCGATGAACCAACCCGGTCGGGAACCGGGCGTCGTCAACGGCTATGACATCGATCCCGGAGTCGTGCAGTTTGGCCGCTTGCGCAACGATGGCTTGCTCTTCGTCGACACCCAACTCGGAGCTTGCCATGTCAACAGCAGCGCGGTCGAGAAGCGCGTCTCGGACTCGCGCGGGGGTGTGAAACACGCGAAACGCGGTAAGGACGCGGATCAGGGCAGTATGTCGATCGTCCATCATGCGTTGTCACGGAGGGTTTTTGCGGCTACCAGCCCGAAGACTCGGTCAGCCCCCGCCTCGCGGGCGGCACGCGCCGTCTCGTCGAGAGTGGCACCCGAGAGCATCACGTCGTCGACGACGATGCAGTCCCCGGCGAGCTTCGACTTGATCGAGAACATCCCTTCAACCGACCTTCGATTCTGTCCCTTACGTTCGGGACGGCAAGGTGCAAAGGTGCGAACATATCGTTTGCCGGTTCGCTCAGCTACTGATTGCGCAAGAAGCTCGGCCACACTGGTGCCGGTTGCCGTGTGTCCGGGTACTCCGACAATTGTCTCGGCACGGAGCAGATTCGGATGGCGTATAGCCATCCTGAACATCGCATCGCTGAGAAACGAGAACTCGGCGGTCTTCGTGACTGCACCGCCGAAGGTTCGGTACTTGAGCTTGTTGATGCATTCGCCACTGCGGGTATTCTGCAGGCTGTACGAGTCGACGAACGGATCTCGAATCTTGTACCAATCATTCGCCACCCCAAAATCGACATAGCTCATCTGGTTTACCTGCAGCGCAATACTTTTGGTCAGGACGGCAGCGATGCGCCGACAGTCATCAGGTACACCGAATTCCCAGTCCAGGCAGAGTAGTTCGCCTTCCGCAGTGTACTCGCGAGGCGCGTAGGTGAACTGCCCCTTGAAGCCCCACAAGAGGTGGTCTTTTGGCGATGTCATCGGCACGGAGATGCATGCGAACTGGAAACGGCAACCCATCTTCCGGTGGCTTGGCCTCAATAAACGCAACTCGACCTTTCAGGTCGATACCACGGGCAGCCTGGTAGGTGAATCCACGCGGCGGCGTCGAATGGCTCGCCGACACCGCACCACCGGCAAGGCTTCCGCTCGGCAGGGACATGTCCCAGTCCTCGTCGGGGAAAGGTGGTTCATCCTCGGAGGGTGGCTCGTCGAGGTACGGAATCCCGTCGGCGTCCCGCCCTATGTCCGAGGCCTCATTGTCGAACGCTGAAGGGGACCCCCACGCATCGTCTGCCGCGGCAGAATCCGCGGCTCGCAATGCTTCTGACACCGCTGCCAGATCATCGGCAATCTTGCGCGTGCGACGTTCGTTCTCGTCGGAATCATTGCCGGAGACGACGAGAGAACCGGTGTCGTAGGTCTCGATGACGCGATAGCGCCGCAGTTCAGGATTCTGATTGACCGCAAACTGCCAGGCGTCGTGAACGACCAGTCCGTGCAGCACCACAACCTCCAGTCGCGGCATCATCGACACGACACGGCCGATCACCGGCGCACCACGCATCAACTCGCCGGTCGTGGGGCGACGGTTGCAGGCCCACGGGTAGGCGTTCCACGACAGCACATCCTGGGGTTTGATCCCGGCGCCGGCCAGGAACGCGAGGTGCCTGGCAGCGAAGTCCCCCTGATGTTCGAGGCTGAGCATCCCGTCTGCCGCGCTACCGGACAACTGCGCCCACGGCCCGGTGTGCTGGAACAGCGCGAGTACACGCGCGTCGACTCCGCCGAACGTCGGCGCCACGTACGGCACCCACTCCCGTTGCTCCCGACGCAACTCATCGACGTACTTGTTGAACGGAGCGACGTGCGGTTCAAACCTGCGCGCGACGAGGCGAGCCGCGTAGGCGGTATCCGCGGACCTGCGTGGCACCAGCGGTGGCGGCTTGTAAGACGACACCAGCCATTGCAGGCGTGGGTCGCTAACGAATGTCAGCTTCGGATTCTGGGTGCGCATCGCCGACTCGACGTCGTCGAGAATGGAGTCGGGATAGCGCGTCGCCGTGAACCCGAGGTTGTTGAGGTGGTCGGTCAACGCGCACAGCATCTCCCAACAGGCGGCGGCCACGTCGGGAACGGACGAGGCTTTGATGGCCGATAGGTACTTGGTAACCAATGCGGACAACTCGCGATTCAACTCGGCGACCGAGCTGCTCTTCACATACCTGGGGTCCTGCGGCACGAAGTCGATATCGAAAGAGTTCTTGCGGGCGATCTCGCGCATGTTCTCGTTGCACTCGATCAGTCCGGTGTAGAAGTCGTTCTCGTGATCTGCGACGGCTGGATCACTCGCGAGTGAGGGGTGGGTTTCGAGGTACTTGCGTTCCCGGCGTTCGTCGCGCTTGTCTCGCACCTTCTGAACCACGTTGGCTGCCCGGCTCTGCAGGCGCACGCGCAGCCCCATCGTCCCTCCTCGCCGGCTGAGTCCGATTCGCCGGGATAGCGTCATCGTCGGTCCAGAGTGTGGCATAGGCAAGCGACACGTTTGGGATGAATCGTGGCGAAGCCCCGTCAGCAGCCACGATGGTTGACGCTGGGTCACAGAGCTAGTGACCAGTTCACCCGCACCTCGATCTGCTGTGTTGCGGCTGAACGAGTCGTGGGGTAGTAGGTCGTTTCAGGATGCTCACGGTGTGCGACGAGACAGATCAGTGGTAGTGGGACCGTACCTGAGTCGTCACATCGGCTCCGGATGTGTTTCCTGTGACCACACCCTCGGCTTCTGCATCGCCCGCTCGACCAGGTAGGGGTTGTGCACCGTTCGCTGCGTCGAGGTCCCGAGGCGGCAGAGGCGAAGCGCTGAGGTGGAGGCAGCCCGAGTGATGCGAGTGTCGTCAAGGAGGCGCTCGAGAGCATCGAGAGATGCGGCGTGGAGCGTGATTGTCCCAGGTCCGAACTCGCTGTAGTCGGCGGGCGACGACGATATCTCCGGGTGATGGCGCAACAGCCGGACAAGTCCGAAGTCGTCGGTGACCTGTGCTTCGATCTCGTTGGCTTGGACGAAACCGATGACACGCCCCGACGAGTCTTCACGCAGGATCGTCAGGGACTCGGTCCGCGAGATCGAAAGGCAGACAATCACCGAGTACCTCGCACCCTTGGAGCCGCGCTTGGAGTCCGGAAGACAGCTGATTGACCAGCTCCGATGCTCCGTCAACGCCGGGAACGGAACGCACCGGAACAGGTAGGCCCTGATAACGCGGGTGATCTGACTCGCTTCGGGGAGCGCCAAGAAGAGATCGAACTTGCCTTTTGCGCCGCCGAAGTCAGAGACCTTGAATGCCTGCAGGGGTGTTTCGTCGTTCCAGTTGACCTGGTCAGGATGAGCGAACCATCGGGCGATCGTTTCGTCGGCTGATGAACCAGAGAACAAAGCGGTGAACTCGGCCGAGGGCTCGATGGGGTTCGCCATCTCGCGGAAGTTACGGGCAACGAGCCCGTCCTTCTGGGCGTCGTGGATCAAGGTGCGCTCGGCGTTGAGAAGCTGCTGCTTGCGAGCTTTGCTCCGACCGGGCAATGCTGCGGCGGTCTTGTCGTAACGCAGGCAGAACGCCTCGATTTGGCCAGCATAGGTCTTGTGATGAGTTGCGAAACGGTTCCGGAAATTGACGGTTTCACCGATGTAGCAGCTGCCGTCGGTGAACGCGAGGACATAGTGGCCCACAGGGCTGCGATCGGCGATGAAGTCAGATACCTCTGCTCGCGAGGCCCATGGCCCGGTCATGTGATGGGCACGGACCCACTCTGAGAGGTGCTCTTTCCGGACGGCGACGTCCTCGTCATTGGTGTCGAGTCTGGCTGAATACGGGTCATCCGGAAGGTTCGTGGCGGGGGTGATTCCGCCCTGGGAGTGCCAAACTGGTTCAGCAGCAACAGAATCTGGCATCAACCTTGCAGGGGCGACCGCCAGTGCGAGGCCGAACAGAGCATGGAAATCGATCGGAACTGTGGTGCCGTCGACGCCGAGTACCCCTGATGCCGAGTTGTCGGGCGTGAGGTGCCCGTCCTCGCCGCGAAGCAGAAGGATGGTGACCGGCGAGGCCATCCTCAGGCCGCGAAGCTCCCACGCGAGTCCGACGAGTTCCGAATCCCACGCCGTAGGCGGTAGGGCCTTGATCGTCACACGGTCAGACTTGGCCTCCGCCTTGATCCGCCACCCCAAGCTCAGAAGTGCGTAGACAAGATTCAGCGGGGTCGGCTCGGACAGATTCACGTCGCCGCGGATCGGCTGCGGAACCCCCGTCTATACCCACCTCCCGGAGTCCCCCCACACCGCAACGGGCTCGTCGTGGCCGGTGCACCGGATTTGCAGAGTGTCGCCGGTGCTCATCCACGCAGTGAGCGAACTGCCCGGTGTGAGCGATTCAATCAGAGCCGGGGTGCTCGAATCGTCGGTGTAGAGACTTGCCCCTTCCAAGGCGTCGAGATCGTCGAGAAGGTCGCTGGGGTCGATCTCGTCGATGCCATCATTGTCGGCTTGTGGATCCATCGCGTGACCGGCCCTCCGGTGTCCTACTGGTGCGCTGCATTGACGCTGAGAGTCTCGCATAGCTATCGGACGAGTGAATACAGGTCGAAACCACCGTCGGCTGACGCCCAACGCCAGAACCCGCGCGGGCCGTCAGACACTCCGGTACGGTCGCTCCACCCGATCTGCTGCGCGACTGCGCGCACGTTAGATTGGATCGAAGACCAAGACGCGTTCACGGAGGTGCAGGTCAGTGCAGAACGAACGGTGGGTCGAGATCTCACCGTCGCAGTTCGAGCATGAGGCGAAGGGCCTCGCCTACATCAAGCAACTGCTGCCCGACAGCCCGCCGTTCCGGGCGTGGTCGAACTTCGAGTTCCGCGACAACCGCGGGCGGTGGCACGAGGTCGATCTGCTGGTCCTGGCCGCCGACACGCTGTATCTGATCGAACTCAAGTACTACAAGGGTGTGCTGCGCGGCAACGACCATGTGTGGCAACGCGCCGGATACCGGTCCGAGGATTCACCACTATTGCTGGCACGGCGCAAGGCGCAGTACTTCAAGTCGCTGCTCAAGGACCGGATCGAGGAGAGGACCGGGCAGCGTGGCGCCGGCAAGGTCATCCCGTACGTGCAGGAGTTGGTGTTCCTGCACCACCCCGATCTCGTCTGCGAGATGCCCGCGAGCTCGACGATCAACATCTACGGCTTCGACGAGAACGAACGCACCAGCGGACTGACCGGTATCGGACAGCGTCTGCTGCAAACGCCGCGGCATGAACCGGTCAGCGAAGAGAAGTCGCTGCTCATCCGCGATCTGATGGAGGCGATCGGGCTGGCGCCGCGCCGACAGCGTGAGGTCGGTTCGTGGGTGATCGACGAGGAGCCCCTCGGCGACGGCGAGGGCTGGCAGGACTGGCCGGCGTTCCATCACGTCGACACCGAACGCCACGCCCGCATCCGCTTCTACCTGCCCCGGCCCGGCGCCACCTCCGCCGACCAGCACGCCCAGGCACGCGCCGTTGAACACGAGTACCGACTGCTGGCTCGGCTGCGGCGCGACGGCCTCCAGGTCCCGGTCGACGTGGTGAAAGAACCCGAACTCGGCATCGGCCTGGTGTTCACCCAGTCAAAGGACGACGCCCGCCTCGACCTGTGGCTCGCCGACAACCGCAGCCGACTCACCCTCGACGACCAACTGGAACTGATCGCCGAGATCGCCGAGATCATCCAGTACGCGCACCGCCACCGCGTGGTGCACCGCACGCTCAACCCCCGCGCCATCACCATCCGCTCCCGCAGCCACAATGTGCAACCGCAGGTCACAGACTGGGACACCGCCGGGGTACTCCCGGCAAACGCCGAATCCGGGGTCACCCGACTCACCGCCGGCGCACTGAGCCTGATGGCCGGCGCGCTCAGCGATCAGGCCCGACTGTTCGCCGCCCCCGAGGACATGAAGTCCACCGACCCAGCACGCCTCGACGTCTTCGGGGTGGGTGCACTCGCGTTCTACCTGCTGACCGGGGGCCGAGCTCCGGCCACCGAACGCGGTGAACTGATGGATCGGCTACGCCGCGACCACGGGCTCGACCTCGCCGCCGATATGCCGCAGGCCCCGTCGGCGCTACGAAACTGGGTGCTGACGGCCACTCACCCCGTTCCAGCCGAGCGGTTCTCGACGATGGCCGATCTGCTCGACGGACTCGAGCAGGTGCGTCGCGACCTGACCCAACCCGACACCGGCTCCGACCCCCTCGAAGCCGGCCCGGGCGACGACCTCGGCGACGGACGATTCGAATACAAACGGCGACTCGGCGCGGGATCGACCGCCGTCGGCATCCTGGTGATCGACCGGCGCGCGGGCAATGCCGAGCGTGTACTCAAGGTTGCCCGCGACGACGAGGCCGCCGGCCGCCTGCACGACGAAGCCCAACTCCTCGGCAAACTCAACGACCCGCGGATCGTGCAACTGTCCTCGGAGGTCACCGTCGGCGGCCGCGACGCCCTGGTGGTGCAATACGCCGGCCGCACCACCCTTGCCGAGGAACTCACCGCCAAGGCCGGACGACTGTCGATCGACCTGCTCGAACGGTGGGGCACCGACCTACTGCAGGCGCTGGTCGCCCTCGAACGCGCCGGCGTGATGCACCGCGACCTCAAACCCTCCAACCTGGGTGTGTTCGCATCCAGCAACCGCGCCGACACCCACCTGATGTTGTTCGACTTCTCCATGGCCGGCGTCGACCCGCGCAACATCGAAGCGGGCACCCCGCCCTACCTGGACCCATTCCTCGGTCTCGCCGGCCGCCGCCAATACGACACCGCCGCCGAACGCTACGGCGCCGCCGTGGTCCTCTTCGAGATGGCCACCGGGCAGGCACCCCGCTACGGCACCGACCCCGAGGTCAACCCCGCCGCCACAGACGACGACGTGACCGTCACCTCGGACATGTTCGAACCAGCCGTGGCCCACGCACTCACCACGTTCTTCACCGCCGCCCTCTCCCGCAACGCGGCCACCCGCCCCGACACCGCCGAGGACATGCTGCGCATCTGGCGGCAGGTGTTCACCGAACTGGACTCGGCGACAACAGAACCCGACGCCGGTACCGAAGTCACCCCGTCGACCACCCTGCAGGCCGCCGGCCTCACCGCCCGCGCCGTATCCGCCCTCGCAGCAGCACAGGTCACCACCGTCGGCGAACTCCTGGCACTGGATTCCACCCGGCTCAACCGGCTGGTCGCCAAGGAGGCCAAACCGACCCGCCGCGAGATCCTCGACCGCTACCAGACGTGGGTCAAAAAGCTCGACCCCAAGAAGAAGCGCCTCACCGCGACAAGCACGCAGGGCCTCCTCGGACTCGACGACGCCGTGACCCTACTGCTCGACGCGGTCGGCACCCAACGCGCCAGTACCCGACGCCACGCGGCGGAACTGCTGCTCGGTACTCGCCCCGGACTCGATGCCTTTGCCAGCGGCCACGAACTCGCCACAGCACTGGACAAAACCCTGCCGCGCGGCCACCAGCTCCTCAAGGAGCTGCAAGCCGATTGGGGCGGCAACGCCGATACCCGCACGCTGCTCGACGGTGTGCTCGACGTCGCCAGCACCGTGCTCCGCGACTCCGGTGGCGTGGTGGCGATCTCCACCCTGACCGCCGAAATCCGCGGCCGGTTGCCGCAAGCCGATTCCGGGACCGCGGACGTCGCCGAACGGGCCCGCAGGGAACGTGCGGCTGCCGGACTGTTGCGTATCGCCTACGACCGGTTGACCGAGCATGAATCCGCCGAGGGAGACCGGCAATTGGTGCGGCGTCGCCACGGCGGTCGACTCACCCTCGTCGCCGACGACGAAAAATTGCTGGCCGCTGCCGAAGCGGCCGCCAAACGCGCCGACGAACTGGTCACCGCCGCGCACTCGACCGGCGCCACCGACGGCGTGGTCGCCGCCGGCACCGCCGTCCGCGAACTCGGCCGCAGCTTCAGCCGCGCATACCGCAGCGCCACCGACCCAGACACCCCGGTTCCGGTACCGAGCGACGCACGGTTGGTGCGGCTGGCCGCCGCGATCTCGCGGAACACCGCGGTGTCCGGTCGTGGCGAATTGCACTCGCGCACCATGGAACCGAGTGCCGCACTGCGGCTTGCGCTCGGCGGCCTCGCGCAGACCGAACAACTCACCGCGGGGGAGGTGCGAGCTCGGGTGGCGGCGCGCTTCCCCGATCTGGATCGACTACCGCAACGCCCCCATCTCGATCCGATCGTCGCGCGCGCTGAACTCGGACTCTCCTGGGACGAGACGCGTTCGCGCTACCGCTACGAGACGCAGGCGCCACCAAGCCAGACGTCCCTACACACCCGACAGGCCACCCACCAGGGCTCCAGCCCCGAAGCCACCGAACCGCAGTGGACCGGCGGCGACGTCCGAGCCCAACGTGACATGCTGGCCACCTCCCTGCGGGAGAACGGGTTCGTCGTCATCGGCGTACCGGTACACCGACCCGGCGAGCACGATGCCGTCGCGCACTCCCTCGCCGGCGACCATCACGGCGAGCTCCTGGACGTGACCGGTGTCATCGTCACGAAGATGCGAGAGTTCTCCTCGGCCAAGGGATTACCCTGGGAGCTGGTCCGCAGCGCCGACGCCGCAGAATCCGGCACCCGCGACGCCCGCGGCCTGCGGGCAGTTCTCGATCAGGTGATGCCGCAGTTCCGCACCGAGCTGGAACAGCAGGTCTTCTCCGACGACGTGCCACCCGGAAACGGGCCGCTGATCCTGCGAGAGCTCTCGCCGCTGGCCCGCTACGGCTACCTCGACGTGCTGGCCCACCTGAGTGACCTCTCGGCGCCCCGTCGCCGCCCGGTGTGGGTGGTGGTCCCGCAATTGCGTGGGCAACGCGGCGCCATGGTGGACGGAAAACCGATCCAATTGGGTTCACCAGGTGGGCAATTCGTCGTGTGGTCACCGGCGGCCGACACGGCACAGACGCACGACGACGACACGGAAACAAGTGAGGTGGTGTGACCGTGGCGTTTGTTGCGGCCGAGTTGGTGAAGGCCCTGCGCACACAGTTGGGTCGACTCGAAGATGACCTGCGGGCCCGGGTCGATGGCGACGACGTCGCAGCCCGCCAGGAGGCGGTCGCGGCGCTGTGGCGCGCCGAGCACGCTGAAGCGTTGTCCGCGCAGCGCACCGCCGCGTCGTGGCAGGCGTGGCGCGATGAGCGGGTCACCCAGTCGGCAGTGGCATGGCTGCTGCTCACCGTCTTCGCCCGGTACTGCGAAGACACCACCCTGGTATCCAAGGCGTGGATCGGCGGACCCGACGCCGACTCCCGTCAAGAGGCGCTCGACGCGCGACGCACCTACTTCGCCGCCAACCCCGAACACACCGACCGAGACTGGCTGAACACGATCGCCGACCACTTCTCCACGCTGGAAGCGACTCGCGGACTGGTTGACTCGTACTCGCCGATGCACCAGGTCGCGCCGTCGGGTGACGCCGCCCGCGAACTCCTCGAGTTCTGGTGGGACAAAGACGATGCGGGCGAGCCGCGCTGGAGCTTCACCGGGGTCGACACGCGATTCCTCGGCGACGTGTACCAGGATCTCTCCGAGTGGGCGAAGGACACCTACGCGCTCCTGCAGACACCGGAGTTCGTGGAAGAGTTCATCCTCGACCAAACCCTCGAACCCGCCCTCGACGAACGCCCCCTCGATGGGTTCACCGTCATCGACCCCACCTGCGGCTCCGGGCACTTCCTGCTGGGTGCGTTCCACCGGCTCCTCGACCGCTGGCAACGCGAGGCCCCCGCCCTGGGACAGCGCGTGCTGGTGCAGCGAGCCCTCGAATCGGTGTACGGCGTCGACATCAACCCCTTCGCCGTCGCGATTGCACGCTTCCGACTCCTCGTCGAAGCACTCCACGCCAGCGGCGACAAGTCGATCGAGAAACTGATCGACATCAAGCTGAATCTCGCTGCGGGCGACTCGCTTTTGTGGGGTGCGCGGCAGCAGGCGCTGGACGATGATATGTGGGGTGCGGGCCAGGAACGGCTGGTGCTCTCGACCGAGAACGCGGAAGCCTTGAAGGGCATCCTGCAGCGAGAACACGACGCGGTGGTGGGGAATCCCCCATACATCACGGTCAAAGATAGAGCTCTCAACCAGACGTATCGTGATCTCTACAGCTACTGCAAGGGGCCGTACCCGCTGACGGTGCCATTCATGGAGCTATTCTTCGATCTCGCGAGAACCGATCGCGGCAAGGCTGGCTGGGTCGGGCAGATCACGTCGAACTCGTTCATGAAGCGCGAATCCGGTGTGAAGCTCATCGAGGAGTTTCTGTGGACCCGCGACCTTCGCCGGGTCATTGACTCATCGGGCGCCTACATCCCGGGTCATGGAACGCCAACAGTGATCCTCATCGGCCGTAACCGATCACCGGTAGGCGAGACCGTGCGGGCTGTACTTGGTGTTCGCGGTGAGCCTGGACGACCAGAAGACCCAGCCA
The DNA here is from genome assembly GCF_058129505.1 of Gordonia sp. LMA484. NCBI lineage: Bacteria > Bacillati > Actinomycetota > Actinomycetes > Mycobacteriales > Gordoniaceae > Gordonia > Gordonia sp. LMA484. Next base: position 5,183,111 of record NZ_CM176700.1, on the reverse strand, counting down.
AAGGTGTTGTCTGGTCTGACATGGTTGGCCACACCGATGAGCCCGGCTACGAGAGTTCCTGGATAACGGTAGCTGACCTCGACCGCGCATTGCTTCGATCACACCCGTGGAGTTTGAGTGGTGGTGGAGCAGTAGAGCTACTTCACGAAATCGACGAGGCGACCGCAAATGCGCTTGGGTCGGTGATCTCCGGAAAGATAGGATTCGCAAGCTTTCCGGGCGCAGACGACGCATTTTTTGCTCCCCGCCACGCGCTTGGTCGTTTCGGCATAGTGGCATCACTGTCGCGTCCGATTATTCTGGGCGAATACGTACGAGACTGGGATATCCAGTCTGGTGACTCTGCATTCGTCCCCTACGATCTGGACGCGCAGCCAATTGGTGAGGACCAGGATGCGAGCTGGTGGCGGCGGCAATGGCCACTCCGAACAACCCTCGGGGCCGTGACTGGCTTTGGTGGTGAAACGACCGCAGAAGCTGGGAAGCAGTGGTGGATTTGGTACCGCTGGGTTCCAGCGCGCTACCGCACCCCCCTCTCGATCACCTTCGCCTTCGTCGCAACGCACAACCATTTCGTCCTGGACCGCGGCGGCAAGGTGTTCAAGCAGTCCGCGCCGGTGATCAAGTTGCCGGAGGGAGCGAGCGAGGACGACCATCTGCGGCTACTTGGGGTGCTGAACAGCTCGGTCGCGTGTTTCTGGCTCAAGCAAAACAGCCAGAAGAAGGGTGGCGGCGGGCACGGTGGTGGGTCGGCTGAGAATGAGTGGTCACATACGCATGAGTTCACCGGCACCACTCTGAAGGACTTCCCGCTCCCTTCCTCGTATCCGTTGGTCCGCGCTCGCGCGCTCGACAGCCTCGCTCAGGAACTCGCCGCTCAGGCACCGTCGGCGATCGCCGAGCGCGACATACCCACCGCCGATGCTCTCGACACCGCCCGCGCCGAGGCAGAACGACTGCGCGCGTTGATGATTGCGCACCAAGAAGAACTCGACTGGGAGTGCTACCGCTTGTACGGGCTGATCGATGAGGACCTCACCTACCCTGGCGATCTTCCCGGAATCAAACTCGGTGAGCGTGCATTCGAGATCGTCCTCGCCCGCGCAGTGGAGGACGGCGAACACACCGCCTGGTTCGAGCGTCACCGTTCCACACCCGTCACCGAGATCCCGGCGCATCTCCCGGCCGACTATCGCGAATTGATCCAACGCCGCCTGGACGTCGTCGAGTCGAACCCTGGCATCCGGTTGTTGGAGAAGCCAGAACACAAACGGCGCTGGGCCAGTGATCCGTGGGACAAACGCGTCACCGAAGCCCTGCGGGACTGGCTGCTCGACCGAACCGAGAATCGGGACCTGTGGTTCGAGGACGGTCATCCGACGCCGCGCAGCGTAGCGCAGTTGGCCGATCGTCTCGACCGCGACGAGGATTTCCGGCAGGTACTGCGGCTGTGGGCAGGTAGTCAGGACGTGTCGACCGGCGCCGCACTGGAGAAACTGCTCGCCGACGAAGGCGTGCCGTATCTGTCGGCACTGCGTTACAAGTCGAGCGGCCTCACCAAACATGAAGCGTGGGAACACACCTGGGATCTGCAGCGCCGTGAAGATGCCGGCGAGAAGCTGGACGCGCCGATTCCGGTGCCACCCAAGTACAAGCCCGCCGACTTCCTCAAGACGTCGTATTGGGCGCGGCGCGGCAAGCTCGACGTACCCAAGGAACGGTTCATCTCCTACCCGGGTGCCGGCCGCGACTCGGACCCCACGATGCTGCTCGGCTGGGCCGGCTGGGATCACGCCGAACAGGCCCTCGCGCTGGCCGGGGTGATCGACGAACGCATCAGCGCGGATGGATGGGACCAGACCAGCCGCGACAAACTGGTGCCGATGCTGGCCGGTCTGGCTGAACTACTGCCGTGGGTGCGGCAGTGGCACGGCGAGATCGACCCCGAATTCGGCGAATCGGTGGCCGACACTATCGACGAGGTATTGCGTTCGCACAGCGCCGAACTCGGCATCGGCCCCGACGAACTCGCCGCATGGCGGCCACCGGCCGCCACCCGCGGACGTCGCACCCGGAAGACGAAGACGGAGGACACCTCGGCATGAGCACCCTGCTGCGCGATGTCATCAACATTCCCGAACGCACCGGCGCGGACGACTATGTGCTGCGGCTGACCGACAGCACCGACGATGATGCGCACATCCGGGCCACCCTCGACCAATACGTGCTGACCGAATCCTTGGAAGCGAACTTCGCTGCTGCACTTGGCCTGGTGGCCGACGGCATCGACAACCAGACCTCGCGCGCCGCGTTTCTCACCGGCTCGTTCGGCTCCGGTAAATCGCACTTCATGGCCGTGCTCTACGCGTTGCTCGGCAACCATCCGGCCGCCCGCTCATCGAAGTACACCTCGCTCACCGGCCGCTACGACGAACAGCTCAACGGCAAGTCCGTACTGCGGCTCACCTACCATCTACTCGGAGCAAAAAGCTTGGAAGAAGCCGTCTTCCGCGGCTACCTCCGCCAGATCGCCCGCCTACACCCCGACGCGCCGCTGCCCGCGGTCCACGTCACCGACACCCTCATTGAGGATGCCGAGAAGTTGCGCGGTCAGATCGGTGACGACGCGTTCCTCGCCGGCCTTTCCGGAGGCGACAATGGTGCCGGCTCCGCCGACGCGTGGGGACCGGTGCTCGGTGGCGACACCTGGGACCTCGACACCTACCTGGCGTCGGTGGCCGCGCCACCCGAGGACACCAAACGCACCACCCTGGTGTCGGCGCTGGTGCGCAGCTACTACGGATCGTTCGTGGAACAGGCCACCTACGTTGACCTCGACCGCGGACTCGTCGCCATCACCGAGCACGCCCAAACCCTCGGCTACGACGCCGTCGTACTGTTCCTCGACGAGCTGGTGCTGTGGCTGGCGTTTTCCGTCACCGACAGCGAGTTCTTCTCCCGCGAATCGCAAAAACTGACCAAACTCGTCGAATCCTCCGGCAGTCGTCGTCCGATCCCGTTGGTGTCCTTCGTGTCCCGGCAAATGGATCTACGCAAATGGTTCGCCGATGCCGGTGCCTCCGGGGCCGAACAAGATGCCCTCGACCGCGCGTTCCACTATCAGAAGGAACGCTTCTACGAGATCGAACTCGGCGACGACAACCTCGCCGAAGTCGCGCACGCACGTCTGTTGCGGCCTCGCGACGATGCCGCGGCTGCCGTGCTGGATGAGTCCTTCCGCTCGGTCACCCGCAGCCCCGAGGTATGGGACGTGCTGCGTGACACCATGAACGCCACCGACAGTCACACCGGCGCCTCTGAACGCGAGTTCCGGCTCACCTACCCGTTCTCCCCGGCGCTGGTCGCCACCCTGCGGCACCTGTCGTCGGTGATGCAACGCGAACGCACCGCCCTCAAAGTGATGCAGCGGATGCTCGTCGACCGCCGCGACACACTGACCACCGCCGACCTGATCCCGGTCGGCGACGCCTTCGACTACATCGTCGAAGGCAACACCCCCATCGACTCGCACGCCGGCACCATGTTCACCGCCGCCTCCGAGCTCTACCGCACGAAGCTGCTACCGATCCTGCTGCGCGCACACGAGGTCACCGAAGAACAACTCGCCGACGATCCGGCGTCGGTGCCGGTCGGTTTCCGGGCACACGAACGGATCGCCAAGACACTGCTGCTGTCCGCGGTCGCCCCCAAGGTGCCTGCGCTGCAGGACATCACCGCATCCCGCCTGGCGGCACTCAACCACGGTTCGATCCGCTCCAAACTGCGTGGCGGTGAAGCCCGCGTGGTACTCGGTGTGGTGCGCGGTTGGGCCAAGGACGTCCCCGAGATCACCGTGTCCGAGGGCACCAACCCGATCATCCGGGTGCAACTGTCCGACGTCGACTACCAGTCGGTGCTCGACCGTATCCGGGCCGAAGACAACGCCGGGCGCCGTCGCGTGCTGATCCGCACCCTCGTCCACCGGGCGCTCGGCGTGAGCACCGCACAGGACGACCTCGTCGGCGCGGCCACCCGCACCATCACCTGGCGAGGGTCGCGACGCGAAGTCGACGTCGCGTTCGGCAACATCCGCGACCCCGGGTCGGTGCCCGAGCAGGCCTTCGACAACCGGCCCGGCACCTGGAAACTCGTCGTCGACTACCCGTTCGACGAACAGAACTTCTCCGCCGCCGACGACATCGCCCGCATCGACCGCCTGCTCGCCGGTGGCGACCGGCATTGCATCGCGTGGCTGCCGAAGTTCTTCTCCGCCAAGGCCCTCGACGATCTCGCTTTGCTGGTCAAGCTGGACTGGCTGTTCACCGGCAGCGGCGAACGATGGCAGGAGAACTCCGATCATCTCTCCGCGTCGGATCGAGCGCAGGCCCGCGGCATCCTGGAGAACCTGCACCGCGGCATCCTCACCTCGTTCGACCTGCTGCTGCGGCAGGCCTACGGCATCGAGGCGCAAGACCCCAAGATGTTCGTCGACGACCCCGGCCACACCGAGGTGCTGATCTCGCTGAGCAAGGACTTCAGCCCCAAACTGCCGGCCGCGCTGTCACTCAACGACGCCTTCGACAAGGTGATCGACCAGGCGTTCACCGCTGTCTACCCGGCACACCCGCAGTACATCAACCCGGGCGACGAGGTCACCTCCCGCCAGTACGAGACGGTGCGCGACTATGTGGAGCGGGCAGCCACCGACAGCACCGGGCGGGCGCCCACGCTTCCGGGTACCGAACGCAAAACTGTGCAACGCATCGCCGAACCCTTGCGGGTCGGTAAGGCCACCGAAGACCACTACCTGTTCGGCGAGGACACCTTCGCGTTCTGGGCTGGCGAACTCGACCGGGCCGCCGCGGACGCCGAACGGGTGACCGTGGGACTGCTGCAACGCCGCATCGACACCGTCACCCCAGCTTGGGGTCTACGGCCCGAAGCGCGGGATCTGATTGTGTGGGCGTGGGCCTTGTTGCGCAAACGGGCATGGTTCGACGCGGGCGCACCCGCCCGCTCGCTCAAGCTCGGTGCCCTGCGCGAAAGCATCGAGCTGCGTGCCGAGGAGCTGCCCGAGGACACCGACTGGGAGAAGGCGCGGCTGCACGCCAGCCAGCTCTTCGGCTACACGATGCCGCGGACCTTCCTCACCGGCGCCAACGTCGCCGAGTTCGCCGACGCCATCCGCACCCGGAGTGTCGAGCACCGCACCGAACTGCAGAACGTCGCCGATCAGCTCACCACCGCGCATCGCACGCTGGGGTTGGAGGTGGCTGACTCCGACCGGCTCGCCGGCGTCCGTGAACTGGCCGGCTTCCTCGACGACCTCGCCGGGACGAGCGGCAACGTCGCGCTCATCGCCATGCTGGCGCGGATGCAGCTCGCTGTGGCCGGGCAGACCGCCGGGCAGATGCGGGCCGACGCCGGTGCCGACGCCGTCGCGCTGCGCACCTTCCAGTGGCGGCTCCTCGACTCCGTCCTCGCCGGCCGCGACCTCGCCGGAGAGCGGGGCAGCGCGGCGCGGTCGATCGTGCGCAGCCTCGAGGAGCTCATCGTCACCCCCGGCCGGTCGCTGCGCGACGAAGTCGGCCGGATGGAGAGCAAGGTCGTCGACTGGGTGGTGGAGGGTCAGCCGAAGCGCGACGACGACGACGATGACGACGAGGGTGACGACGGCTCGACCGACACCGATAAGCCGAGCGCCACGCACGACGTCAACGTCTCGGGTGTCGCCGACGTGGACGAGCTGGCCGCCTCCTTGCGGGAGGCGTTGGCCACCAACGGCTCCCGGGTGCGGGTGAAGTGGTGGGTCGAGTGAGCACTCTTACCGCGACCCGGCCGATCATCGCCGCCCGGCTGCAGCAGGCCGTCGACAAACGCTACCGCCGCGGCGTCCTCGGCCTGCGGGCGTCGGCCACCTGGCAGGACGGATCCTTCACCCACGACGGCGTACCGGTGACCGTGGTGGGTTGCCCGTCGACGCTGGCGGTGTGGGAGGCGATCGAGACCCGCGACGACCAGGGCTGGCTGGTGATCCTCACCCCGGTCGACGAAAAGGAACTGGGCGACGGGGTGCTCGCCCATCTGATCGACAACCGGCTGCTCACCCCGGACCCGTGGGCGGCGCTGCGATCGATGTTCGCCGCCAACACCATCGAACCCGCCCTCTACCGGGTGCCCGACGACCGTGGCCTCGCGCTCGGACTGCTCGCCGCCCTGCCGAACACGGCCGTGACACCCGCGCCGGGCGGCGTCCTCACCCGCGACCACGCCATGTCGACACTGGCGCACGCGGCGCTGAGGGTGACTGACGACCCTCAGGTCGAGATCGACGCATCGGCCGTGCTCGAGTGGAGCCTGCGCCTCGACGTGTCCGACGACCTCGCGCACCTGCGTGCGGTCGGCGGGCCCTCCGTGGTGGCGTCGGCCACCGCATGGCTGGCCGAACGTGCCGGCCGCCTCGGCCCGGTGGTGGGGCGACTCCTCGCCGCCGACCGGATCGGGGACCTCGTCCCGCTGGGGTTGGTCGCCGGCCTGATGGTCGGCGACGCCCCCGGACGCGAGTTGGCGCGCGGCCTGTTCCTCGGCCACTACACCCTCGACGGGCTGACCGAAACCGACCTCGTCAACTGGTCCGACGACGCCGCCGGACTCGTCATCGGCCAACTCGACCCCTCAGCCAGGAACCCTGTCCTCACTGCTGCTGCGGCACACGTTAACAACCGCGGTATCGGCGAACTGGCGCGCACCTCCGAACTCCTCCCGCACGGCCTGTCCGCACGCTACGACGCATTGGCACACGCGATCACCGACGCGATCCCGGACGATCCCGCGACCGCACCGACCCCCGCGGCGGCGGCACCTGTCCAACACGCGTGGCAAGAGGTGACCCGCCACTTCCTGGCACCCGAGGATTCCTCGCTCGCCGGCGCCGACGCCGCCGTCCGCCTATTGCGTTGGCTCGTCGCCGACCTCGACGCCACCGGCGATCTCGCCGCACTGACCGCCGACCATGTTGGCAGCGGCGCCTGGGTCGACGCAGCACTCATCACCGCGCGCCGCGGCGTCGACCATCGCGGTCTGGCCGAGGCCATCGCCCACGTCATCGACCGTGCGGTTGCGCGTCGACGCACTATCGACCGGCGGTTTGCGGCCGCGCTCGCCGACACCCCGCATCCCACCGGTCTGCTGGTGGAGAACTTGCTGCGCGACATCGTGTTTCCGCTCGCGGCCCACACTCCGACGCTGTTGGTGGTGGTGGATGCGTTGTCGGTGGCGGCGGCAATCGACGTGGTAGCCGCGGCCCGGGACGCGGGCTGGACTGAGGCGGCTGTCGGTGGGACGGCACACCGGACCGGCGCGCTCGCGGTGCTGCCCACCCTGACCGGCCGCAGCCGCTGCTCCCTGCTGTGCGGGCAACTCCGGGAAGGCACGGACACCGCCGAGCGCTCCGGCTTCCTCGACGCCATCCGCGAGACCGGGTTACAGGCGGCACCCGGCCGCCCCGATCCCATCTTCCACAAGAAGGCCCTCGACACGGTGCCCACCGGCGCCGACCTGGCCACCGAGGTCGCCGACGCCATCGCCGACCCGACCGGCCGTCCGCTGGTCGCGGCGGTCCTCAACTACGTCGACGACACCCTGCACCACACCGACCCGGGCGGCACCGACTGGTCGCTGCGCACCATCACCCACCTGCGCGCGCTACTCCGCGACGCGCAACGCGCCGGGCGTGCAGTGATCATCACCTCCGACCACGGGCACATCATCGAACGACGCGACTCGGTGAAACTGGCCCGCGCCAGCCACTACGGGCAACGCGCCCACGGCCAACTCGACACCATCACCGACGGCGAGACCCTGGTGCGGGGCCCACGGGTGCTCACCAACGATCACGCGGTGGTGCTCGCCGTCGACGAGACCATCCGCTACGGACCCGTCAACGCCGGCTACCACGGCGGCGGCACGCCCGCGGAGGCGGTGGTCCCGGTGATCGGGCTCTACACCGGTGATGTGCCGGCGACCCTGCAACCCATCGGTGACGTCGAACCCGCCTGGTGGCACACGCCCGTCACTGCCGATACGGACAAACCGGTTCGCGCGACACAGACGCAGACAAGTGTCTCGGCGCCAACGCTGTTCGACGACGACGAACCGGTCGTCGAAACCCCTCAGACGTCACTCGCTCAAACAGTCCTTGGTACGCCGGTGTTCGCCGCCCAATGGAAACTGGCCGGCCGCATCGTGGTCTCGGAGGCGCAGGCCGGTGCGCTCATCGGCGGACTGCTGGGCACGTCGAATCGGGAACTGCCCCTTGCGCAGGCTGCCAGGCTTCTCGGGCTGGGCGAGAATCGGGTCACTGGCGCGCTGCTGCAGATCAAGCGGGTCCTCGACGTCGAAGGCTACGAGGTACTCGCGCTCGACGGGCCGGTGGTGCGCCTCGACGAGCATCTGTTGCGCGAACAGTTCGGGGTTGGCTCGTGACCGCGGCGGTGTCGCCGCGGCGGCGGCGCGAGATCCTCGACGCGTTGCGGCGGGGGACGGTCCCGTCCAATGGCCTCGACCAGTTGGCGGTCGGCCTCGGCAGGTTCGAGTCCGAGATCGAGACCGAGCTGGGGGTGGTCGCGGGTGGCGGCGCGATGTTCAAGGCCGTCCGGGGTGATTACGGTTCGGGCAAGACGTTCTTCGCGCGCTGGCTCGGTGACCGAGCGATGAAGCGGGGCTTCGCGGTCGCCGAGGTGCAGATCAACGAAATCGACACGCCGCTGCACAAGCTCGAAACCGTGTACAGGCGCAGCATCGAATCGCTACGGACCGCATCGATCCCACCATCGGCGCTGCGCCCCATCCTCGACGCGTGGTTGTTCACCATCGAAGACGACGCCGCGAATCAGGGCGTGGGCATCGACGAGTTGCTGGAACGGCGCCTGGCCGCTGTTGCTACCAGTGCCCCGGTGTTCCCGATGGCGATCCGCGCGTATCGGCGGATGATCGCCGACGGCGACAACGACGGCGCCGACGGTCTTGTCGCCTGGCTCGGCGGCCAGCCGCACGTCGCGGCCGCTGTCAAACGCCGCGCCGGGATCAAGGGCGACCTCGATCACTTTCTCGCGCTGGGGTTTCTGCGAGGGTTGCTCGCTGTGCTGTCGGATGCGGGCAATGCGGGTCTCGTCCTGGTTCTCGATGAGGTCGAGACGCTGCAGCGCATCCGATCCGACGCCCGCGCCAAAGCGTTGAACGCGCTGCGGCAGTTGGTCGACGAGGTGCACGACGGGCATTTCCCAGGTTTGTATCTGCTGATCACCGGAACCCCCGCGTTTTTCGAAGGGCGGCAGGGAATCCAGTTGTTGCCGCCGCTCGCCGACCGGTTGCACACCGACTTCTCCCGCGATCCCCGCTTCGACAACCCCCGCGCCCCGCAGTTGCGGTTGACCGGTTTCGATGTCGACCGGCTGGTGGAACTTGGTGGACGGGTACGCGAACTATTCTGCAACGGAATCGAATCCGCAGATCGGGTCCGTAGTACCGCCGACGACGAGTTCCTGCGGCGCTTCGCCGAAGCCGTGGCCGGCGGCCTGGGCGGCAAAGTGGGGATCGCCCCCCGCCTGCTCCTACGCAAACTCGTCGACGTGCTCGACGTGATCGAACTGCACCCCGACTTCGACCCCTACACTGACTACGACATCGCGATCAGCGACACCGAACTGTCTGACGCGGAGCGTGAAGCACTCTCGGCCGACGACATCGACCTCGACGTCTGATGACGACCGACCCGTTCGACCAACTGCACCCCGGAGTGCAGTACCACCTGGCGAACACGTTGCGCTGGAACGGATTACGGCCCACCCAGGCCGCCGCCGTCGAACCGATCCTCGCCGGAGATGACGCGCTCGTCCTCGCGCCGACTGCCGGAGGCAAGACCGAGGCGGCAACATTTCCGCTGCTGTCGGCGATGGCCGAACACGGGTGGCAGGGTGTGTCGGTGCTGTATGTGTGCCCGCTGAGGGCGTTGCTGAACAACCTGCAACCACGTCTGCACACCTACGCCCAGTGGATCGGCCGCAGTGCCGACGTGTGGCACGGCGACGTCGGACAGGCTGCGCGACAGCGGATTCTGCGGGAACGGCCCGACATCCTGCTCACCACTCCCGAGTCATTGGAAGCCATGCTGGTGTCGACCAAGGTCGACCCGCGAGTCCTGTTCGACGGACTGCGCACGGTGGTCGTCGACGAGGTGCATGCGTTTGCCGGGGACGACCGCGGCTGGCACCTGCTCGCCGTACTGGAACGGCTCTCCCGGATAGCCGGCCGCCCGCTGCAGCGTATTGGGCTCTCGGCGACCGTCGGTAATCCCGACGAGCTCCTCGGCTGGTTGCAGGGTGGATTCATGGACCGGCCAAAGGTCGTGGTTGCCCCGCCAGTCACTGATCCCGTCGCGACGCCGGAGATCACCGTCGACTACGTCGGCTCCCTCGGGAACGCTGCCACCGTCATAGCCACCCTTCACCAGGGCGAGAAGCGGCTGGTGTTCGTCGACTCACGTCGCCGTGCCGAAGAACTTGGTGCCGCCTTGCGCGATCGGGGCGTGAACACCTTTCTGTCGCACTCGTCGCTGTCTGCTGGCGAGCGCCGACGGTCCGAAGCCGCGTTCGCCGACGCCCGCGACACCGTCATCGTCGCCACATCCACGCTCGAACTCGGCATCGACGTCGGCGACCTCGACCGCGTCATCCAGATCGGTTCGCCCCGCACCGTTGCGTCGTTCCTGCAGCGGCTCGGCCGCACTGGACGACGGTCTGGAACGGTCCGCAACTGCCTGTTCCTCTGCATCGATCACGATCAGGAATTGCTCGCCCTCGGCATGCTGGCATGCTGGGCGCGCGGCTGGGTGGAGCCGATCACCCCGCCACCGTCCCCGCGTCACATCGCGGCCCAGCAGATGCTGGCCCTGTGCTTGCAGGAGCATCGCGTCGGTCGATCGTCGTGGCGACAATGGTGGGGCACGTTGCCGGTCTTCGACGAGACTACCGACGAGATCATGAACTTCCTTGTCTCCCAAGGCTACTTCGAACCGGATGGCGACTTTCTGCATATCGGACCGGAAGCAGAACGGCGCTTTGGTCGCCGCTACTTCTCCGACCTGACCGCGGTCTTCAGCGCCCCACCCGAGTTCACCGTGCTGGCCGGCCGCAACGAGGTCGGCACCATCGGCACCGATCTCCTCGTCGAGGAGGTTCAGGGTCCGTGTGTTCTGTTATTGGGTGGGCGGTCATGGACGGTCACTCACGTTGACTGGAAACGCCACCGGTGCTTCGTCGAACCCGCGGATTCCGGCGGGAGAGCAAAGTGGTCCGGGTTGGGTGGGACCGTATCCTTTGACATCGCCCGCGGGATGCGGTCGGTGCTCCTCGGAGCAGACCCCGCAGGTGTGACCCTCACCCGTCGTGCGCAGGACGGGTTGGCCGAGTTGCGAGAGACCTTCCGTGGGCTGGTGGTTGAGGACGGGCTCGTTGCTGTATTGCCGAGCCAGGGAACCGGGCGATGGTGGACCTGGGCCGGTACCGCCGCCAACCGAACCCTGCAGGCCTCGCTTCCTCGTCTCGTCGATCCGCGGCAACGCGTCGACGAGCAATCGCTGCGATTGCTGCCGGGGATCACCCGAGACGACCTCAGGCGAGGGCTTGACGCCGTTGAATGGCGACAGCCCGATGTCGCGGCGAACGCGCTGTCCGGTTTGAAGTTCTCCGCGGCATTGCCGCCTGGTCTTGCCGCTCGGACGCTCGGTGAGCGGCTCGGCGATCCAGCCGGTGCGAGGACCGCATCCGCTGAGCAGACAGTGACGAACCGACAACAGCGATGAACCAGGAAGTAGCCAATGCTGATGTGTCATGTGGGCGATGACCTGTTGTCCGCAGGTGTCGAAGACCGATCGCTTGGAGATATGCCGTGACCGCGATCGAAAATGCCGAACCGGGTTCGCATGCGCGACGGAACTCAGGCACCGACGAGGTAACCGCGCGGGCGCCGGCTGCAGACTCCTCGCCGGGGTTCGTTGAGCGGATCGTTCAGACATACGTCGCGCACAGTGGAGGGGTACCGCCGGTCGTGCTGATGGGGGAGGAGGTTGCCGAGGCACTGAACCTTCGCTGGCCCGATGGCTGGGAAGCAGTGATCCTGCCGAATGGCGAGTTGGCCGAACGCGTCAATGCAGAGCTTGGAGCGAGGCCAGTGGTCCTCCTCCCGGAATGGCACCGCGAAAAATCTGAGCGCTATGCGGGATACGACCACGTCCTGTCTCGCTGTATGCCTACGACGTCCAGCAATTTTCTGGTGGCAGTATTGCCCGCAGGCGCGATGACCGAGCACCGGCGGGATCTTCGCGAGCATCTCTTTGGCCAATGGGATGCGGACCTCGTTGCTTTTGTAACAGGTGGAATCGAAGGTTTTCATCGCCGGTTCGTCACTACCGTTGTGGCTCTACGGCCGCCAGATCCTGCGCAGCAAACGATGATCCGGTTCTTTGCTGCAGAATCCCGGGACGGACTCGACGAATCGATCGAGAATCTTGCAAGCCTGCTGAGAATGAAGGGCGGTTCACGCCAGGGGGGCTTCGTTCTCCGAGAGCGGCCCACACCAGGTGATCGCATGGGATTTGGAGATCACGACCCGGCGCTGCGTGCGAGACGGGAGCAACTGGCCGCGTACGGCGATACTGTCGAGTTGGGAGAACTCTTCGACGCCTTGCTTCAGAAACCGATCAGACCGCACGAGCACGTGTCGTCGGACACACCGGGTGCTGTCCGAGTGCTCTCAGGCAGGGACATTCAACGAAACGGCGTGATTGCGCCAGTCGACGCTGACGCATCGATGTGGGCCGAGGCTGAGGACCGAATGGCTCTGCAAGCGGGAGACATCGTCGTCCGTGCCCTCCACCCCTTGGCGAGCAATGTAGGCGGGTTCGTTTGGGCAGAGGTGGGTGAGGAAGATTTGCCGCTGGTCGCCAGCCACGTAGTCGTGGTGCTGCGACCAAGGAGCTCTGTTCCAGCGATCAAGCGGGACTTCGTATTGCGGTACTTGCGATCTCGTCACTCGACTGAACTCTTTGAGGGTTCATCACCGGGGTCTGTTGCTCGACTGACTCGGTCCTCGATTTCTGAGATGAAGGTGCCCGTTCCTGACGCATCGCTTGAGCAGGCTTTGGCAGAGGTTGCAGGGGCGCGCGATCAGTACGCGACGTGGAGCAAGGCGGCGGAGTTGCTTCTGGACAGCGTCTTTGACGAAGATGATGCCGAAGTCGCGCGACAGCGACTGCTACGCGATAGCCGACTGATTCGATGGCGCATTGAGGCCGCCCACAGCATCGAGAGTATTGAGGGACAGGTTCGGAGCCAGTTTCCTTATCCGGTCTCGTTGCGTTGGCGGGTAGCGGAGTCACAGCTATCGGCTGGTGTAGACCGTGACGCCTATATGTCGTTGTTGGATGCCGCAGAACAGCTGCTGGCATACGTCGCGAGCATCGGTCTGGCCGTCGCTCACGACGCAGGGCTACGGCTTTCTGCAGTCGATGCAATCAAGAAGAAGCTCGAGTCCGGTCAAGGTCCCGCGTTGGGTGACTGGGTGGCAGTAGTTGACGAGCTCGGTGGAAAGAAGTTCACGTCGCTTGGAGGGCACCTCGGTACCAGCGACTTTCAAGACTTCTGCCGCGACGAGAGCGTCCGCGCATCAGTGCGATGGTTGTCGGCGCGCCGGAACGACGAGGCACACAATCGACGTGCAGACTCGGTTGACTTGCCGGCTCGGTGTGAAGACGCACGGTCTCATCTCTTGGTGTTGCTGAGTGGTGCGGGCTTCTTGATCGACCTGCCACTACTGTTAGTGACTGCTACGCAATGGGACTCGTTGGAAGGCCGCGGAACTATTTCCTTCCGCCGGCTCGCAGGCGATCACTCCGTCGTTGGGGTTGAGCAGATGACGGTGACCGATCCGACCATCGAAGCCGGGAGCCTCTATGTTCGGGATTCCAGGCAGGGGCTGCACCTGTTGCGCCCCTTCCTGGTGGCTCAAGAGTGTCCGATCTGTCGAAACCTCTCAATCTTCCATATCGACAAGGCCAGCGGAGGCGAGGTTACTCTCAAGAGCCTCGAGAACGGGCACACCTTGCACAAGCGGGACTTTGCGAGTGCATTCAAAGCCGTTGGACTCCTTGCAGGAGATCCCGATTGCGAGGAGCCGAACGACTCGTGACGGGAGGCCGCAGAGCTGACGAGAAGGGGCAACATGTGAGCGTGCAAAGCGACGGACTCGAGCAGTTTCAAACCGAGGTTCGACGCCGAGGCGGGACCGCGATTAGGCGAGCTGGCCTCGAGGCGTTGGTCGATGTCAATGCTCCCGATGGCCGTCGTTACCTGGTTAAGCTCAAAACCAAACAGCGTGGCGATTGGCAGGCTCAGAAAACCGACGGTTCAGCTCGCAGCGTGCGGATCGACGCTTGGGTATTGATCGACGTCAATCAGCCAATCGATGACGCCCGGGTCATCGACGCAAAATGGATGCGCGACGATATTCAACTGCAGGTTGACGATTGGCTTGCTGCAGACCCCCGCAGGAGCGTGCAGGCGCAAAACCACCACGCGATCAAGGAACCTCGGGTCGCTGAGTGGACGGCGCGGTGGGATCTGATCGGCCTGTCCGCCGCCGCAGGGGCAGATGGCCGGGTCACCGAAGATAATTGGGAGCATGGGTGTTCAAGTGCAACCCAAAGGTCTGGAAGCTCGACGAGTACATCGCCGACGGTAACGACTGGATCGAGAACTGGAGTGTCGTCGACAACTATCGTTCGGCGATGATCGGTGAGGGTCAGCGCGCGATTCTTTGGGTGAGCGGGCCGGAGACTGGAAATACGCCGCGCGGCATCTGGGGTCTCGGGTGGACCGCTGGACCCCGATACCCGGTTGTCGACACCAGCGGTGACTATTGGGCGAATCCAGAGCGCCAGGCTGCGGTGGACTGGTTTGTGCCGACTGACATCGTGGTGCTCGACGAGCCAATCCTGGCGGCAGACGTAAGTGAGCACCATTCTGATCTGCAGCAACTGGAGGTCTTTCGGTCACCGCAACAGGCGAATCCATCATGGATTTCGAAGCGTGAACTCGCGCTCCTCGAGGATCTCCTGCCCGAGTGGCCTGACCGGGATGCGCAGGCAGGAGGAACGATCACGATTGGATCTGCCGGCGCGGGGTACGGCAATCCCGTGACAAACACGATTGTCGAGGAGGCGGCCGTTGCAAAGGTCACCGCGTACTACGAAGCTTTGGGCTACAGCGTCGAAGATGTCGGAAGCAAGAAGCTCGGCTGGGATCTCACATGCTCCAGCCGAATCGGCGGCCTACGTAGGGTCGAGGTCAAAGGTGTTGCCGGCCAGAATTCTTCGATCTTGTTGACGCGCAACGAACTCAGATCTGCTTGCGAGGACAAGTATTGGGAGCTGGCGATTGTGACGTCGGCACTCACCGATCCGTCGCTCGCGATCTACACAGCGAACGATGTCATCGAACACGCCGAAGGCTATGTCTACCAGGTCGATCTCGGGGGCACGAAGCCGAAGGATGACGGTGAGCAGTCAAATACCCGTGAAAGCTGAGGTCGCAGCGATGTCGGATCCCAACCACTTGCTCGGACGCGTTCTGCGTAGCGAAGTTGATGTTTCTTCGTTGCTCGGGTACCTCATATCGCTCGACGCGAGCTCGATTACGGCGTTACTCAACCTCGATCGCAAGATCGTCAATGTCCGTGTCGAGGTTCCCTACACGCGAAGCAGTCGGATGGACGTCGTGCTGGACGGCAACGACGGACCAATTGCAGTTCTGGAGCTCAAGGTCTCAGCTGACGAGCATGGCGACCAGCTCGACCGATATCAACAGTTCGCCCACGAGCACGGCGCACGTTGCTACATGGTCGACCTGGAAGGAAGTAACTCCGTCCAGCGGGAACGATGGGAACACATCGATTTGGTCGATGCGTTCGCCTGTTTCGCCAGTTCTCCCAATGTCACGGCACGCGAGTTCGGCTCGGCAATCGCGGCGGTGTTACAGCAATGGCAGACCCAAATGGCCGGCCCGTTCGCGCGAATGGATTCGGCAGTCGTCCCAGTCGTGCTGCGGCAGGTCCGAAAGAGGCTGCAGGACGAGGAATACGAGACTTACGCGGGAACCACTGCTGCCGGCCAACCCATGCTGACGGCGTTCCAACCTCATCCCAGCGGGCAAGATCGGGCGTTCCTATGTGTCGACCTCCGCTGTCAGGACAAGAGTGCCCCAACCACAGAGTGGTTGTTTCGCGTTGGGGTTCAGGTGGATCGCGGAGAGCACCTGGCGGACGATCGCAAAGTCGCGCATGACCTCGCGACTCGGTTAGCACCGGCGCTCACGCTGGCTGACCTCCGCGCAAGCCTCGCACGTGCCGTAGGAACCGAGATTGCGGCGGCCGTTGAAGGGACGAACCCTCTGAAGTCACCGAAAAAGGCGGCAGATTCGGTCCAGAGATGGCTGGAAGCGGTCGACGCGGCAGGTGACGGTTCGGGGCCGCGCCACCACCCCATCTTCCACAATGACTGGGGACGTCGGCTTGCCGCGCAATTCACACTCGACCCCAGCCGAATCACACCCGACTCGCTCATCGAGCTGGTGACGGCGACTCTGGGGTACCTCAACCACGCCGCCGAACCCAACCCCGTCGTGAACCGCCGTGAAGTCAGGACATCACCCGAACGCAGAGAGCGCTACCTGGGCAGTCTGCTCGGCGGAGCCGTCGGCGACGCACTCGGGGCACCGGTCGAGTTCATGTCCCGGGACCAAATTCTCAAGGACTTCGGGGCAGAGGGGATCACACAGTTCGCGCACGCGTACGGCGGCATCGGGACGATTACCGACGACACGCAGATGACGCTGTTCACCGCGGAGGGATTGTTGCGCAGCTGGGTTCGAGGCTGTCTGAAGGGAGTGACCAGTGCGGAGGGCGTCACGGCACACGCTTACCTCCGATGGCTCCAGACACAAGGTGACAAGCCATCGGCAGAGCTGATGATCGACGGGGACCCGGGGTGGCTGATCGGACACCGACAGTTGCATCACCGTCGGGCACCAGGCAACACCTGCCTGTCCTCTCTGCGTGCCATGAGCAGTCTCGGAGCGGTGGCTCGCAACAACAGCAAGGGGTGCGGAGGAGTGATGCGAGTCGCCCCCGCAGGGCTTTTCATCGCAACCCTCGCTGACAGAGATCCCGGAACCGCCACCGCGAGGGCCTTTGAGCTTGGCGACGGTTTGGCTGCCCTGACCCACGGACACCCGACCGGTCACCTTGCCGCGGGTGCGTTCGCGGGACTGATCTGTTCGCTTGTGGCCGGCACAGGCTTGCGAGAGGCCGTCGACACGGTCACCGCCATACTCGTCCAACAGCGTGACCACGAGGAGGTGTTTAGCGCGATTACTTCCGCAGTGGCACTTGCAGATTCCAAGACACCGCATACGGAAGCAATCTTCGACATCGGTAAAGGCTGGGTTGCTGACGAGGCGCTCGCGATCGCGGTCTACGCGTCCCTTGTCTCCGACAGTCTGGAGCAAGGTGTAAGAATTGCTGTCAATCACGATGGCGACTCCGACTCCACCGGAGCGATCGCCGGAAACCTCCTGGGCGCACTGCACGGTGTCGAAGCGATACCGGAAGCCTGGCTAGGGCCGTTGGAACTTCGTGAGGTCATCAGCGAAGTAGCGACTGACCTCGTCGAATTCTCACAGTGGGACCTGGACGGCCGAGATGGCGAGCTGCTCTGGCACAAGTATCCAGGATTCTGAGGTCGCCCTGTCCATAGAGTTCGGGACGAAGCATCGAGCGGGATGTGCGCACGACTGTCCTCAAGCGCTACTGGCAGCGGTCCGGGCTCACCGGCCCTGGGAGTTGGGACGCCAGCAGGACATACCTCTACGACCTCTTCGAACCGCGCCACCAGACCAGACCTCGCGCAGCGCGAGGCCGGCATTGCGGGCGATGCGGTGATTCCCTCCGCGAATATGCTGCGACGGATCGCGCCAGCGACCCCGTTCTCGACCACTAGGGGTCAATCCTGAGCCACCAATCGGGCCCGAGGCGTGTCCTGAGCCAGTGGCCGAAGCCGCGAGTGGCCGTGAATGTCGTCGGCTGCGGGCATCATTGCTGCATGTCAAGCAGCAAGCGGTCCCGGAAGACCAAAGCCAGCACCAACGACACGGAGTCCTTGCCGTTGGCGCCCGAGTTGTTCCCCGAACTGAACGCGACCTTCTACTGTGGCGATCCGGCCGAGTTCCTGAGGATGCGTATCGAGTCGCTCTCGCTTATGGCGCTCTCAACCGACCAACTAGCACCGATGCTTGCGACGCCTCGCAGGATCGGATCGCTCGGTTTGGACCCGGTTGGCTCGCCCGCGGACGAAGTGCGCGACCGCTACATAGCCACTGAGGCGGTGATGGTCTTCCACCACGCCGCGGAGATGCTCCTGCGGATGTTCTACGCGCACGTCGAGAAGCCGGACTGCCCCTGGCTGGGCATGTCATCCTCGACCAGATTCGCTGAGTTTAAGGACAAGGTCGCCAAGAGTCGGGAGTGCGGGTTCAACGAGGCGGACATCGCGCGAGTGTTCCTCGGGGGCACCGACCCCCGCGACGCGTCCATCCGAGCCACCGACGAGGAGTTCGCCGCGTCCGTCGACGGGATCAAGCTGCTGCTTGGATACAGCGCAGCGCAGTTCCTGGACGAGTCGTTCCTATACAACGCGGCCAAGCACGGCCTGACGACTGTCCGGGTCGACACCGGTGCGATGACGCTGACGAATCCCGACGGCGACGAGGTACGGCTACACGACGGCAGTCTGCTCATCTACATGCACGGCCCGTCCGCGCCCGGCGTCAAGCACGGTCCCAAGCATCACATCAGCATGACCGGCTCCCTGCCGGACCAGGATCTGGCCGTGGCGACCATGATCTATCACGCGGTCGCCGACCTGTGGGCGGTGGCCAGGCGCCGCTACACTGCGCAATCGGGGAAGCTCGTTCTCTTCGACCGCGCCATGGTGCAGAGCTGTATCTCCGGGCCGGTCAACGCTTCGGGGAACGTCGCCCGCACCACGGTCATCGAGCTGACGAAGAAGCGCCCCGACCGCACGCTTACGGGTATAAGCATGAACCTGCACGTCGTCCATACCGCTACCGTCGAGGAGGGCGAACGGTCGCCGATGCGCACTGTGGAGTTGCCGGTCCGGCAGCGTGACAGGCGTGTCGTTAACCCCTCCAACAGGTGGCTGCTCCCGTTCTCGCCCAAGGGCTCCTCACGCGTTTAGGACCGTCATACGAACGGCAGTGACAGCCCGGAACCGAACAGGTGCGGGCCGCCGGCGAGGCGGTGATCACCCGCTACTCCAGCGAACTACTGTGGGCCACCCTGACCAGCTCATATTGACGGCTGGGATTCGATGTCCTCTGCGAGGACACCTCCGCCGCGTTTGGTGTGGGGCGCGGCTGGTTGAGCCGACGAGCAAACTCGACACCGGGCGGGTGCTCGATGACGTCGGGATCACCGCCGCACCTGTCGAGAGCATCAAACGGGCGCTGGCCCGCTGCGTTGAGTGTGACTACCGCAACGTTTTTTGCTCTCGCCTACGCCGCGCTCTCCCCGCACCAAAGGTGTGTTGCCAGACCAACAATGTCCGGTAGGCGTTGTACCCTGTTCTGACCGGTAGGCTTGCAGAGCCGTTCCGGCACTGGCGACGTGATTGTACACGCGCATGGACAGAGGGGCAATACTGTGTACATAATCGTACATGAGCGCAGGGTGCATAGCCGATCGTCAGAAACCTGCTCCATCGGACGGGTACGCGGAACTCGCGCCTCGGCGGGATCGACGCGACTTGATCAACGTGTTTGTGAGGCAGGAGCTTGATCGAGTGACTATTCCAGAAATTATTAAGCAGGTCACGAAGCCGAATTCTCAGCGCGGGCGGCGGAAGAAGATTGATGTATTCGTGGCGTACAAGGGTGCAAAAAAGTATCCACCTGAGCAGTTCGATGGCTTGGTTGAGAAGAGAGCAGCCCTCCGACGCAAGCATAGCGAACGAAGCTAGCCTAGAACTCGAAAACCTACTTGTCGTAGGGCGCTATTTCTCACACTACTATCGCAACGACGGGGATTGGTTGATCCGTCGGATTGACACCGTAGACATCGTGAACGATTCCGAAGTTTCGGTGCGATCTAGCCTCACCATCGATGGCCGAATCCTGGCAGATTTCCAAGTCGATACGCCCCGCGAGGGTCGCGGGAGTGGGGACAGTGTTACCTATCTTCCGTTGCCAGCTACTCCCAAGCAGCTACTTGGACAGTTCGATGTACGCGTTGAGGGCACTTCGTTACCGGTGCTTGCGAGTATTGACAACGCAAAGGCTGCTGTCGGAATCATGGTGGCCTTTCTCGTCGACAATGGCGTGCCGGTGTCAGCTATTGATCGCGACACAATTGACATTCTGTACCAAATTGCATCCGTACGAACGGATGACGATCTGCATCGACAGTTTGCTGAGCAGCTTGGTGTGGCAGATGTTGCCGGTCCGGTTGATCTAGAACCCGGATTGGAAGACCTGCTAGACAAAACTTTGGATCTGGAGGATATCGAGTTCAGAGAGTTCTCGGCGATGCTAGCTGATTTTCTTTCGAACTTCACTGCGATTGTGGCAATCCCGACTCGACTCTGTGCCGCAGAGTTTGTGGTGAAGACTTTTACGCTGGCGATGGAAGGCGATTTTCGACCTATCGGCGCCCAGCGCCCGGTACTAAGCTATCCGTATCTCCTCTTTGTAGAGCCGTATAAAATCGGGTTAATACTGTTCGCGATCTGGCGAGAGTACGTTCGCGCTGGAGGGCTTCAATTAATTCGCCGTCGTAGACCGGCGAGAAATCCTCTGCGCACTGAACAATCAGGACGAGTCGACCGACTGGAGCGTCGCAAGCGGGATTTCTGGAAAGACAAGAGGAGGACACTGGTCAGCGCTATTTGGAAGAGCTACAAGTCGCAGTGGTCGCACTTCAGGCGCGCATTGCGAGTGAAGCGATTCGCGCGATCAATTGAGAATCCTTCGCCTCTCCATCGGGTTGAGGCCAGATTATGTGAACTGTACCAGTGGGCAGAGCCGGTCTTGCGAATTCCACCCGTATCCGGCGTGTTCCTGGTGGTGCTAAGCAACACAAATCTTGGCTTGTACGGTAGCCAGCACTTTCGGATCCTAGTGCCGGACGATGCAAAAGCGCTCGAAGCTACAATAGTGACGAGTGATGGTCAAAAGTCGGCGGCGATTGAACGTCGGGCAGCCGACAACTGGGTTGCACTACACGCGAACAACCGCGAAAGGTTGA
The DNA here is from genome assembly GCF_058129505.1 of Gordonia sp. LMA484. Classification (NCBI taxonomy): domain Bacteria; kingdom Bacillati; phylum Actinomycetota; class Actinomycetes; order Mycobacteriales; family Gordoniaceae; genus Gordonia; species Gordonia sp. LMA484. The sequence continues at coordinate 5,161,682 of NZ_CM176700.1, read as the reverse complement.
GGTCCTCGACGGTTGAACTGAGCGTCCAGGTTCTGCCTCGCAACCAGAGCTTCTTGTCGCAAGCATTCTATGCTGCATTCGTTACGGCGACAATGTTCACGGTTGGATTTCTAGCCGAAGTCATAGGCTGGCTGATGAACCCGAACGCCAGCCCGTCGACCTACGGTCTTTCGGAGATTGCGGTTCGCTCATCAGGAGGGATTATTACGGTTCTGATGATCGCTCCGTCCATCTACACTGTTATCCTGCTTAAGCAGAATGAACACCGATTCATTGCACATATTTTGCATAACACTCGCCGCGTGATTGGTACTTGTGCGGTCGTGTCCGCCTCAGTGGCGATCCCGATCGCACTTGACTTTCCTCGAATTATCACCTTGGTGTGGTGGGTGCTGGGAGGGGCGGCTTGCATATTTTCGCTATGGCACGTGGCAGCCGCCAGATACATATATCGAACCAAAACCAATCTACGGGTGGCGTAAGTCGAGGGAAGTTTCCGTCGATCAAATATTTGTGTGTGATCATAGTGACTTGAAGTCCTTTCGCCTTAACAGCTCTTCCTGATTCAGACTGCGTGCTAGCGTTCTGCCAGGCAGCTGGAGTCGATGAGTGACCGAAAGATGTAGTGGTTGAGGTTGCGGAAACCGAGCGCGGTCCCGCGCAGGTGTTCCAGACGCCCGTTGATCGCTTCGACCTGTCGGAGGCCCCGGTGCGGAAGTAGGCCAGGAACTCTGTGCGGAGTGCCGCAACGATGGAGTTCCTTCGGGAGGGACTGCTGTACGGTTTGGTGACAGTTGTGAGTCACCTCGACATGCAGCAGTCCCAACCCGCTGCATACGGACATGTCAGCCAATCCGAACGCAGAACTCGTATGATTAGCCAAACCTAATCATACGAGTCTCAGCACTGCGTTCATGGGCTGTCTCAACACAGGCGTTTCGCCGGGATGCAAGTCTCAACAATCACCGATAGCGGCAGTTTTTGATTCGTCGTACGCCGCTCGTCTTCGGTCGCGACGAGGTCGATCTCCTCGTCGACACGCTGGATGTCGTGCTCGCTGACCTGCGGCCGTAGTGGCCGCCGCTGACAGCGCTGCGTCCTAGGTGAGGAGTTCGAATTCCGGTGGGGTGTAGTCGTTGTGTTGAATCGCTTCACTGGGTCCGTAGAGCCGCAGGATGAGGTAGGCGTCGTCGTCAGGGATAGGTAGGAAATCGACGTCGTCGCGGTGGGCGTCGACATTAGAGCTGAGTAGGATCGTGTACTGCCCGTCGGAGTCGGGTGTCAGGGTGCGATCGCCGCGGCTGTGTCGATTCATGCTGTTGTGCGCCATGAGCCGGTTGCCGACGTTGTAGGTGGTGAACGACCAGAACTCGCTCACGTCGGGGGCGGTGAATCGAGCGCGGTACTCCTTGCCGCCGGCGCCCGTGATCGGGTTGCCCTCGGAGTCGGTGTCGATCTTGAGGCAGACCGACTCGACGGGCGGCAGGCCCCATTGTCCGAGGAAAGTGCCCTCGGCGAAAAGATCTCGGGCACCGTGCTGGAGTTCTTCGCGGGTACCGAGCAAACCCTCGGATCCGGTCATCGTCGGCGCGAGCCGACGCAAGTAGGTCATGCCGAGCGTTTCTCCCCGGGCGGCTGCTTCGCGCTCCTCGTCGCTGAACTCGCTGCGGCCGGGTTCCAGTCCCACAGCAGAGAATTGGCGCAGCCGTTGCGCATCGGCCGTGGCCATCGAGCCGTCAGCGAGGAGAAAGTTGACGCGCTCCAGCCAGGTCGTCGTCGTCGGGTCCGGGTAGTCGCGGACCGCGGGGTCGGGTGAGGGTGGCCCAGATGAACGGATAACGTCTGCAGCTTCCACTGGTCCATGAGCGCGCGGGCCGCGGCGAGGTCGTCTCCGCCGATGGTCATGATGCGGCCCATGATCTTGACGATGTTCGACTCCGATCGGATGACGTCGTCGATGTTGTCGGGAATCGTGCCGTCCCAGTCACGCGCAGCGAACAGGAAGCGACCTCCCCGGGTACCGCGTGTGCGCGAGCCGATCATCGAGTTCGTATAGTGCCCCATGTCCATCGTCTGCAGAATCCAGTACCGGCCTGCATCGACATCAGGTACGGACACCACGACCGGCTCGGCGGCGACGTCGAGCCACCCCTGCAGATGCAAGGTGTCGTTGTTGATCGTCGGATGAGCGGTGTAGGTGTCGTCGGCGAGATCTCGCAGCTTCTGAAACTCGTTGAGCGGCACCCCTGGCAAGATCGTCGTCTCGTGGAGGAATTTGTAGGCCTCATCCATCGAGTAGCCGTAGATGTAAGCGTCTCTGGCTAATTCGTCCGAGATTGTCATAACACTCCGATCATCGCCATACGGTTGAATCCCATTCCCACCCAACAGTACGACGACCCGAAACCTTCATAGGCCCACCGCGAGTGCACTAGGCCGATGGGGGTCGACCGATTCAGCGTGTCGGATGCAACAGGATCTTCGTGTCGTGCGGATTCATCGCGCGAGGTCGAAGGCGTCGGCGACGTCGGCGAGTCCGACCGAATCGGTGACCAGCGGCGTGACATCGAAGTGGCCGGCGACCAGGTGCGCGAAGGTCTCGGCCAACTCCACTGGGCCGTCGTACAGCGAAGAGCGGATGCCGAGTTCCTTCAGAGTGCCCTGAGCGGGTTCGAAGCTGTCGGCGCCCATCGCAGTTCGTCCGATACGCCAAAAGGCTGGGGAAGCCGCGGTTGACCCGGCGTGAGGCCGCCCCTACCTAACCTGCCAGGTTGGGATTTCGGACGGTCAGACCAAGGCCACGTACTCCACCATCCCTTGACAACCTACGTAACCGTAACCTACGGTCGCGTAAGTTACGAAGCGGCTTGGCGACTACGAAGGGCGGCCTGGCATGGCGATCACCGACATCCCCGCATACGCACACCTCACCGAGGCAGACGTGGAGGCGTTGGGCGCTGAGCTCGACGCCATTCGGCGCGACATCGAGGAAGTGCGCGGCGAGGCAGACGTGCGCTATCTGCGGCGGACGATCATGGCCCAGCGCGGTCTCGAGGTGGCCGGCCGCGCGATGCTGCTCGGCGCGCACAAGCGCGGATTCTGGTGGGGTTCGACGGTCTGTCTCGGGCTGGCCAAGATCATCGAGAACATGGAGCTCGGGCACAACATCATGCACGGGCAGTGGGATTGGATGAACGATCCCGAGGTGCATTCGACCACCTGGGAGTGGGACAACGCCGGAACCTCGCGGCTGTGGAAGCACACGCACAACTTCGTGCACCACAAGTACACCAACGTCCTCGGGATGGACGACGACGTGGGTTTCAACCTGCTACGGGTGACCCGGGATCAGCCGTGGGTTCCGTTCAACGCGGGCAACCTGGTGTACAACACGCTGTTGACGATGCTCTTCGAATACGGTGTGGCCATCCAGCATCTGGAGATCGGTCGTGCGGTTCTCAAGTGGAACAGGCCCTGGTTCGACCGGGAGGCGTTCAAGGCCGACGCCTACGACGTGGGCCGCAAGATCGGTCGTCAGGTGGGCAAGGATTACCTGGCCGCGCCGCTCGTCGGTGTGCCCTTCGGCGGACGGCGGGGCTGGCGTAAGGCGCTCACTGCGACCATGACCGCCAACCTGATCCGCAACGTCTGGACGAACGCGATCATCTTCTGCGGCCACTTCCCCGACGGCGCCGAGAAGTTCACCGAGCAGGATGTGGACAGCGAGACGCAGGCCGAGTGGTATCTGCGGCAGATGCTGGGCAGTGCGAACTTGTCCGGCGGTCCGGTGATCGACTTCCTGTCGGGCAACCTCAGTTATCAGATCGAACATCACATGTTCCCTGATCTGCCGTCGAACCGGTTGGCGGAGATCGGTATTCGGGTGCGCGCTCTGTGCGACAAGTACGACCTGCCGTACACGATCGGACCGCTGCACGTGCAGTACGCCAAGTCGTGGCGGACGATCGCGAAGCTGTCGCTGCCGAACAAGTACCTGCGGGACACGTCTGACGACGCGCCCGAGACCGCCAGTGAGGCGATGTTCGCGGGCACCGAGTTCGCCGAACCACGCATCGACGAGCGCACCGGCCGCCGGTTCGGCCTCAAGGCCGCCCGACGCGCGGTGCATGCTCGGCGGCGCCGCTGAGAAGTCGACGCCGCTAAGTCTTCGTCGCTACCGGCGAATGCGACGACATATCGGGGTCAGGACCTTGCGGCTCCGAGCGTCAGTTCGTCGACACGAAGACTTCGTCGCCGATCATGCCGAGTCGGAGCCGCAGAAGACCGGACGCATTCTCGGGGATCTGGATCACTTCGTTGCCGGTCGTGGCGGCCCCGTTGTAGAGCTCACCGTCGAGGTCTGGTTCAGGTGAGACAGCGGGATTGTCATAGCTCTTGAAGACGTTGCCTTCGTCGGTGACGAAGGAGATGCCGATGTCATTGGCATTGGCTGAGTCCTCGCCTCGGTACGTCACTGTCATGTTGACCACCGCGTACTGGTGTCCGGGTGGAGGGGCGTCGTTGAATTGGTTCGCGGCGAGTACCTGATCGGTTGCGTTGGGAGTGAAGCTGTGAACAACGACTTCCCAGTCGCCCGAGGAAATGGTTGCGCCGATAGTCGCAGGATTGTTGCGCGAACCCGGAGTGGCATCGGATTTCTGGTTGCCGGGTGCGTCCTGTGTGGGTGTGCTCTCGCCGGCGGCTTGGTCTGATACTGACACTTCGCTGTCTCCACCAAAGGCGCTGTCGACGGCATTGCCCACGACGGCGAGGAACACGACCGCAGCGACGATGGTGCCGACAATGGACACCACCACAGCTGCGATCGATGTTCCCTTGGGTCGATCGCTCATGAACAGGCCGACGAGACCGAGGACGAAGCCGATCGGCAGGAGTATCCAGCCGATGATGAGCGCGCCCGGAATGCAACCGAAGACGAACCCAAGAATCGCGGTGCCCAGGGCAATGCCGCCGACCACATTGCGGGGTTTCTTCGGTGGCGGACCCGGAGGAAACGGCTGCTGATAGTACTGCTGCGGCTGGCCGTAATGCGGAGGCTGGCCATACGGCGGTTGTCCGTAAGGCTGTCGCGGATCACCTTGCGGGTGGACCGGAGGGGGCGTGGTCACGATTAGCGATCTCCAATCTGAGGTTTCAGTAAACAGATCGTAATGGGAGCCTGAGACAACTACGGCGTGTGGTCTGATCGGACGACACGCCGGGAATGTTCTTATTTGAGAATTCGTCCGCTGCGTTCAGCTGCTTGAGGTGACGACTAAAGCCGATGCCGCTGGGCACGGAATGACGACTTGGTCATGCACGTCGACGGCAGAGCGCGGGACGGCACCGGAATGGCAACCGGTGTAGTCGGTCGACCTCACAGAGTGACTGTCGCAGCAGTCTTTTCTCAGGCGCCGAACACCCGATGCCGACGCGCCCCCGAGACCGGCTTTACGGCGTCACGCGGTCACGACGGCAACTGCAGACCCCGATTGACGAACCCGGTCACCAGCGCGACATCGTCGGTCCCGAGTGAGCCCTGCCCACCGTTTCGGACCTTGCGGATGAAATAGCAGGGACTGGCGATGCGCACTGCTGCGAACCGATGGTCTTTGGACAGGGAGCGTTTTGTCTGCACCTTGACCGTGAAGACGCCTGCCTCGCCGTTGAGTTTTCGATCCCAGGTGATGCCCGGTATGGCCGAGAGGGTGCCCGCGAGTGCTGTGAACGGGACATCGTGGGGTGCCTCGAGCGGCACCCACGTGACGTACATGGCGCCGTTGTGGTCGCCGTTGCTGTAGAGCTGCACATGCTCGGCATGGCATGGGTTCCATCGCTCCGACGTGGCGGCGGCGTTGTGTGATCGATAGCCCATCGTGAGCAACGGTTCCACCACCAACGTGGTGAGCGATGAGCCTGCCGTCGCCACTCTGTCGGCTTGGATGCTCGTCAACGGATTCTCGTCATTGACGACGCCCTCCGAGCCCGGCAATGACGCATCGAGGCTCGAGAACATACAGCCGCTGAGCAGGCCTATCGTGGTCACCACTCCGACGGCGGCGGTCACGACCCGGAGCGCGCCCACGCGGCGATTGGATTGCGCTGGCACTGGCGCCCTCCTTCCGGCCTGTCCCGCCGAAACCGTGTCACCTGCGATGACGTGTTCATAGTGTGCACGCTGTCGCTCCGGCACGTGTGGTAGCGCTCATAACCGGCGGCCAAGGTGCCATCAGGACGACCGCCACCCCTCTTTGGGGGGTGTCCCCGATCCGGAGTGACCTGGATCATAGGACCATGACCACCAACACCGACCTCTACCGATCCGGCCGCGATCAGATGATCGCGCTGAGCGGCGACTACGACAAAGCGGTCGAAGAGTTCCGATGGCCCGAGCTGACCGGCCGGTTCAACTGGGCGATCGACTGGTTCGACGCCTTCGCCCGCAACAACGACGGCATCGCGTTGTGGATCACCGAAGAGGGCGGCGCCGAGGTCAAGGTCACCTTCGCCGAGATGGTGGAGCGCTCCGATCAGGTGGCGACGTGGCTGCGGCAACTCGGTATCGGCAAAGGGGACCGGGTCATCCTGATGCTCGGCAACCAGGTCGAGTTGTGGGAGGCGATGCTGGCGGTGATGAAGCTCGGCGCCGTCGTCATGCCGACGACTTCTGCTCTCGGTGCCGAGGATCTGCGTGATCGCGTCGACCGGGGCGCGGCGCGGGCGGTGATCGCCAACCTCGCGGACACCGGCAAGTTCGCCGAGATCGACAGCGATCTGCTCCGCATCGTCGTCGGCGGTGAGGTCGACGGATGGCAGGCCTACGCAGCATCGTCTGCCGTCGACGTGAAGACGCCGTTCACGACGGAGACCGCCGTCGACGATCCGATGCTGGTCTACTTCACGTCGGGCACCACGAGTCGGCCGAAACTGGTCGAGCATTCGCAAACCAGTTACGCGGTGGGCCATTTCACGACCATGGCGTGGATCGGGGTGCAGCCGGGGGACGTTCATCTCGCGATCAGCTCGCCGGGCTGGGCCAAACACGCGTGGAGCTGCTTCTTCGCGCCGTGGATCGCCGAGGCCACCATCTTTGTCTACAACTACGGCCGATTCGACGCGACGGCACTGATGAATCAGTTGCGGCGGGCGAAGGTCAACACTTTCTGCGCACCACCGACGGTGTGGCGGATGCTGATCCAGGCCGACCTCGGTGGCAAGCCCGACGGTCTGCGGGAACTGCTCGGCGCCGGCGAGCCCCTGAATCCCGATGTGATCAAGCAGGTCGAGCGTGCGTGGGGCCTGACCATTCGCGACGGTTTCGGCCAGACCGAGACCACCCTGCAGGTCGGTAACACCCCGGGCCAGCCGGTGAAGGCGGGTTCCATGGGCCGGCCGATGCCGGGAGTGCCGGTGGTGCTGGTCGACCCGGTGACCGGAAAGGAATCCGACGACGGGGAGATCTGCCTGGACCTGAGCCGGCATCCGGCCAACCTGATGACCGGCTACGTCGGCGACCCGGAACGCAACGCGCAGGCGATGGCCGGCGGCTACTACCACACCGGCGACGTCGCCCACCGTGACGCGGACGGCTACATCACCTACATCGGCCGTACCGACGACGTGTTCAAATCGTCGGACTACAAGGTGTCACCCTTCGAACTCGAGAGTGTGCTCATCGAGCATCCCGCGGTGGTGGAGGCCGCGGTGGTCCCGCAGCCCGACGATACCCGGCTGGCGATCCCGAAGGCCTACGTCACCCTCGCCGCCGGCTGGGAGCCCACCGAGGAGACGGCGCGGTCGATTCTGGAGTACTCGCGTGATCATCTCGCGCCCTATCTGAAGCTGCGCCGCGTCGAGTTCTTCGAGCTCCCGAAGACCATCTCGGGCAAGATCCGTCGCGTCGAACTCCAGCAGCGCGAGGCGACCGCACATCGTGACGGCACGCCGATCTCCACCGAGTACCGGTATGAGGATCTGATCGGCTGACGTCCTCCGATCCTGAGCTGAGGAGCGAGCGTGCGAGCGTCCTGTCGGTCCCTGAGGAGCGAGCTTGCGAGCGTCCTTTCGGTCCCTGAGGAGCGAGCTTGCGAGCGTCACGAAGGGCCGACCCTTCGTGACGCATCGCTCGTTCCTCGCGAGGCTCCTCAGGGATCGGGTGGGGTTTGCTTTCTCGCGAGGCTCCGCAGGGTTCGGGTGGGGTTTGCTTTCTCGCGGGGTTCGTCGGGGTTCGGGTGGGGTTTGCTTTCTCGTGGGGTTCGTCGGGGTTCGGGTGGGGTTTGCTTTCTCGCGAGGCTCCGCAGGGTTCGGGTGGGGTTTGCTTTCTCGCGGGGTTCGTCGGGGTTCGGGTGGGGTTGCCTTCTCGTGGGGTTCTTCAGCTTCAGGGACTGGGTGATCGCTCAAGAGCCGGATGCTCGGCTACCAAAATTTGTCGCCGCTGGGCTGTCGTATTCGCCGCGGGCCGTTCGTGGAGTAGGTAGAGGCCGCCGACCGGCCGCCGCCGATGAGAGGAATCCGAGATGGCTCAGTACATGCTTTCCGTGATGGGCGACGCGAGTGTCTACGACATCCCACTCGAGGACAACCAGGCGCAGTTCGAGGCGACCGGCCGCTTCAACGACGAACTCAAGGCCGAGGGTGCGTGGGTGTTCGCCGGGGGACTCGGCCGCCCCGACGCCGCGACCACCGTTGACAACACCGGTGCCGATGTGGTGGTCACCGACGGCCCGTTTGCCGAGACCAAGGAAGTCCTCGGCGGGTTCTGGGTGATCGAGGCCCCCGATCTCGACGCCGCTCTCAAGATCGCCGCCCGGGCATCGAACGCCTGCGAGGCCACGATCGAGATCCGGACGTTCGATCAGGCATGACAACTCATGTCCGCGCGGAGATCGATCGGATCTACCGCGAGGAGTACGGCCGGGTGATCGCCTCGCTCGCCCGCCGATTCGGTGATCTCGACATCGCCGAGGACGCGGCGGGCGAGGCCCTGCTCACCGCTGTGCAACGATGGCCCACCGACGGCACCCCACCCAATCCGGGCGGATGGTTGACCACCACCGCCGGAAACCGCGCCATCGACCGCATCCGCCGCGAATCTCTGCGTGACACAAAGCATCAGGCTGCCATGATCATCGACGACCCCACGCCACACGAACCGACCGGTCCCGTCGTCGACGACCGGCTCCGGCTCATGTTCACCTGCTGCCACCCGGCCCTCGCACAAGAGGCGCGTATCGCACTCACCCTGCGGTTGCTCGGCGGACTCACCGTCGCGGAGATCGCCCGCGCATTTCTGGTCCCCGAGACGACGATGGCCCAACGCATCACCCGCGCCAAGGCCAAGATCAAGGCCGCGCACATCCCCTTCCGCGTGCCGGACCGGGACGACGTCACCGACCGGCTCGACGGTGTGCTCACCGTGATCTACCTGATCTTCAACGAGGGCTATCTCGCCGGCGCCGGCGACGACCCGATGCGCGCCGATCTCACCGCCGAGGCCATCCGTCTCGGCCGCCTCATGCGGGAGCTGCTTCCCGATGACGGCGAGGTCGCCGGCTTGCTGGCGTTGATGCTCCTGATCGAATCCCGTAGCGCCACCCGCGTCGACGACGGTGCGCTGGTGACGCTCGACGAACAGGACCGCGACAGTTGGGACCGCGCGCTGATCGGCGAGGGCCACACACTCGTGCGCGAATGCCTCGCCCGGGTGAGCGCCGGACAGGCCCGACCTGGGCGCTATCAGATCATGGCTGCCATCAACGCCGTTCACACCGATACCCCCGACGCTCGCGACACCGACTGGGGTCAGATCGTCGAACTCTACGACCAGCTGTATGCGGTGTCACCGACCCCGATCGTCGCGCTCAACCGTGCCGTCGCCATCGCCGAACTCGACGGTCCTGACGTGGCGCTGGCCATCATCGACGGTCTCGCTCTGGACGGCTATCACCCGTGGCATGCGACGCGCGCCGATCTGTTGCGACGGCTGCGACGTGATGCCGACGCGCGGGTTGAGTACGACGCCGCGATCGCCGCGACCCAGAATACGGCCGAGCGGCGGTATCTGGAGCGGCGGCGCGACGATCTGGGCAGGTGAACGGCTGCCGATCACCCGCAGTTCGCCGGCGCGGACCGTCCGCGGATCGCCGCATCGGCGAACTGCTGACTGTCCTGCAGCGACGCGGTAACCGTGCCACGGTGATCGGCCCCCTGATAGATGCGATAGTCGACCGCCTTCGACCGCTGGCACAGGGTGTCGACCAGGCTGTCCGTGCCAGGTTTGGCGACGAGGGTGTCGGCGGTGCCCTGCGCGATCAACACCGGTACACGCGGGGTGGTGCGCCGCGGATCCTGCGTGTCGAGATAGGCGGTGAGCGGGCCGAAGTCGGCATCGGTGCGGAAAAATCAGAACTGGGAACCGTGGCGACCGAACGCATCTGGGTCAGGCACTTGGTGCGTGCGACCTGCAACAACGGGTCCATCGCCGGTGTGAAGATCTTGGCCGGATCGATCGACGGCCGGGCCGCCTGCGCGCCGAGAACGATCAACGGCAGAAAGGCCTGGGCCGCTTCGGCGCCCGGCTGACCGGACTTCACGTACTCGACGGTCTGGCTCAACCCCACCCCGCCGGGCGCGAGTGCGATGGCGGCCTTCAGCGACAGGGAGGGCTGTCGGGAGTCGGCCTGCTGCGCGGCGAACAGCGCGGCTTGGCCGCCCTGACTGTGGCCCATGGCCACCCAGTTCCGTCCGATGTGCGGATTGACGCGTTGCGCGGCGCGGACGATGTCGGCGACGGTGTTGGCCTCGCTGGGCCCGTTGATGTACGGATGCCCACCGGGGGTGCCGAGCCCTTCGTAGTCCGTCTGCACCACGGCGTAGCCGCGCCGCACCCAGGTGTCGAGGGTCTGAGTGATCGCTCCGAGATAGTCGTGGGACAGACCGTCGGAGGTGTCGCGCGATGGTGCGCACGGATCGGCGTACCCGGTGGTGCCGTGCGCCCAGCTGATGGTGGGCCAACCGCCGGGCGGCGGTGGGGTGCGTGGCACCGACACGGTGCCGGAGACGACGATCGGTCCGCCCTGCGCTCCCGTCGAGGCGTAGGTGATGGCGGTGGTGGCCGCCGCTCCGGGGAGGGCCGCGGCGGTGTGCAGGGGACGTTCGCTGAGCAACGTTCCGGCGATCGGACCACCCGGTCGTCCGGGCTGCGCTGATGCCACCGCGGTGCAGGTGACCGCCGCGCAGATCGCTACCGACGCCGCCACGATTCGCTTACTTGTGTTTCGCATTGTGCTGTCTCTCCTGATGATTGGCGGATTGGGTCGGTCACACCGTGGGCGCGACGGACCACCGGTTGGCGATGAGCCGATACTGACCCGCCGTCATGGACGAAACCGCCTCATACAGGCGGTAGTACTCGGTGTGGCAGATGCGCCATGCACCATCGATGCGCCGGTAGCGGTCGGTGTAGTACGACGTTCCCGTGACGATCGTGTCCAGCTCGGGCACGATCACGGTGTCGCTCATCGACCAGAGACCCGATGCCGTGTCCCCGGAGTCGTCCACCGTGATCTCGGGGTTGCCGAAGGTGTGCGTGGTGACGATGTCGCCCGAGATCGAACGCCGCATGAAGTCGACGATCGCATCGCGATTGTCGAAATGCAGTGGTTCTCCCTGGGCGACAGTGCCGTACCGTGCGGTGGCGTCCTCGGTGAAGGTGGCGGCGAAGTCATCCCACAGGCGGTTGTCGAGGCATCGGCCGTATCGATGCTTGAGGGTGGTGATGTCGTGGACGGCGGTCAGCGTGGCGAGGTCGGTGGCCATCGAGGGTTTCTCCGTGGGTTCGTTGGGGTGGGGCTGGGCGAAGGGCGGCAGCAGCTCACGGCGAGCCGACGGGGGCGACCGCCCGATAGGAGTGGCTCCGTTCCGGTCGTTCCCAGAGGATGTCCGCCGCGACGTCGGTGGACTGGGCCGCGAGGGTGCGCTTGAGGATCTTGTTGGTGGCCGTGGTGGGCAGATCCGTTGCGACGCGGACAAACCGCGGCCACGCCTTGGGTGACAGATCCTGTTGGGCGGCGAGGAAGGACGTGAACTCGTCGACGGTCAGTTCGGCGTGCTCGCGCAGCACGATGGCGGCCATCAGTTGATCGCCCACGCGCTGGTCGGCGACACCGTAGACGGCCACCCGACTGATCTGCGGGCAGCGTTGCAGGATGCGCTCGATGGGTGCGGCGGTGAGGTTTTCGCCGTCGACGCGCAACCAGTCGGCGGTGCGGCCGGCCAGATAGATCCAGCCGTCGGCGTCCTTGTACGCGAGATCGCCGGACCAGTACATGCCCTCGCGCATCCGCTCCGCATTGGCCCGGTCGTTGTTGTAGTAGCCGGCGAAGAATCCTGCACCGGTGGTGTTGACCAGTTCGCCGATGGCGGCGTCGGGATTCGTGAGCCGCCCGGTGTCGTCGAAAACCGCGGTGGCGCACTCTGCCACGGGATCGTCGCGATACACCGCGACGCCGGGGATGCCGCGGCCGATCGATCCTGGTGGCGTTCCGTCGTCGCGGGTGACGATGACGGCATTCTCCGTGGAACCGAATCCGTCGACGACACGGGTGCCGAAACGCTCTGTGAACTCCTCGATATCGCGGTCGGAGGCCTCGTTGCCGAAGGCGATGCGCAGGGGGTTGTCGGCGTCGTCGGGGCGTGGCGTGGTGGCGAGCACGTAGGCCAGCGGCTTGCCAACATAGTTCATGTAGGTGGCGCCGTAGTCGCGGATGTCGGCGAGAAACCGTGACGCCGAGAACCGTGCCGGCGCCATGGTTCCGCCGGTGGCCACCGCCGGGGCATAGCCGGCCAGGATGGCGTTCGAGTGGAACAGCGGCATGGACAGATAGAACACGTCCGACGACGCGAGGCCGAGCCGCTCGGTGAGGTTCTGCCCGGCGAACACCGCCATGTGATGCGACACCAGTACGGCTTTGGGATCACCGCTGGTGCCGGAGGTGAAGATCAGCATGAACGGATCGGACGGCGCGACCTGACGGTGCGGCACCAACTCGCCTGCTGTCTCGCAGTCGGATTGCCATGCTGCCGTGTCGACATCGATCACCTCGACGCCGGACAGGTCGAGACCGGCCAGCAGCGGCGCATGGTCGGCGTCGACGAGCAGCACCTGGACGTCGGCGGTGCGCAGGTCCGCCAGCAGCGCCGATCCGCGGCGGGTGGCGTTGACCCCGCACAGCACGTAACCGCCCAGCGCGGAGGCGGCGATCGCCGACAGCATCTGCGGGGTATTGCCCAGGAGCGCACCGACGTGCATCGGGCGCGCCCGATCGGCGACGGCCAGCACGGCCGCGGCATGCCGTCGCGCACGCGTCACGTACTCGCGCCAGGTCAAGCGCACGGAAATGGTGTCGCTGTTGTGGACCAGCGCGAGACTATCGCGGTCGGCGTACTGCCCGAGGAGTTCTTGCATCGTGTCGGCCACGGAGGTCTCCGATCTGATCGGTTCGGGTGAGAGTGGTTGTCAGACGGCATCTGCCAGCACGCATCGCGCGCCGGTGAAGATGGTCGGCATGCACTTGTTGCAGTGGATGCACAGCGACTGTGCGTGCGATTCCTTCTGCAGGCGGTGCACGAGGTCCGGCTCGCGCAGCAGGGCGCGGGCCATCGCGACGAACTCGAATCCCTCGGCGAGAGCCCGGTCCATGTCCTGGTTGTCGGTGACGCCGCCGAGCAGGATGAGCGGCATGTCGACCGCGGCACGGATCTGCCGCGCCTCGGGCAACATGAACAGCGGGGTGTAGGGGTACTCCTTGATGAAGAACCGGCCGAGTGCCTTCACCCCGGTGCGGACCGGCTGCGGCATGGTTGCGGCGAAATCCCGGATCGGCGCGTCCCCCTTGAACAGATACATCGGGTTGAGCAAGGAGCTGCCCATCGTCAGTGCGAGCGCGTCCAGGCTCCCATCGGATTCCAGCCATCGCGCCACGGCAATCGCCTCGTCGACCCAGAACCCTCCTGCGACACCGTCGTCCATGTTCAGCTTCGCGGTGATGGCCATGCGACCGCCCACCGCATCGCGGACCGCTCGCGCGCATTCGAGTACGAGTCGGGCCCGGTTCTCCAGCGATCCGCCATACCGGTCGGTTCGCTTGTTGAGGCGTGGGCTGAGGAACGCGCTGGCAAGATAGTTGTGGCCGAAATGCAGTTCGACAGCATCGAATCCACTCTCGAGTGCCAACCGGGCAGACTCGGCGTGGGCACGCACGATCCGGGTCAGGTCGTCCTCGGTGGCCGCCTTGGTACGGCCCATGCTCATCGGGCTGAACATCGCCGACGGGGACAACGCCGGAAGCTTGGTGGACTGGGCGTTGGCCACCGGTCCCGCGTGCCCGATCTGCGCCGAGGCCGCCGCACCCTCGACATGGATCGCATCGGTCAGATCACGCAGTCCGGCTACCGCTTCCGGCCGCATCCAGATCTGGCCGCGCTGGGTGCGACCCTCCGGCTGCACCGCGAGGTAGGCAACGGTCGTCATGCCGACCCCGCCCGCGGCCGGGCGGCGGTGGAAGTCGATGAGGTCATCGGTGACCAACGCCTTGGGGGTGCGTCCCTCGAAGGTGGCCGAACGAATGATGTGATTGCGCAACGTGATCGGTCCGAGCTGGGCCGGCTCGAAAATCGTGGGCGCATGGGCGAGGGGCATGGCTGGTCCTCAGAGGTCGTGGAACTCGATGATCGGTAGGTGAGCGGTGCTGTCAGGCGGTGACGCGGGCGGCGGCGCCGGCGTCGACCGGGACCACCGTGCCGGTGATGTGTGCGCTGCGTTCGTCGGCGAGGAACAGCACCGCGCGGGTCACCTCTTCCGGCTCGAGGAAGGCCACGGGCTGGGCGTGCAGCGACGCGAAGATGGGCTCGACATCGGCGCGTTCCGGATTCGGCAGATCTGGACGCATCCGGGCATACAGTATCTCGTTGTGCACCATCGGTGTCGAGATATTGCCGGGGGCAACGACATTGACGGTCACGCCGGTACCGGCCAACTCGAGTGCGGCGCTCTTGCTCATCCCGATGACCCCCCATTTCGAGGCGCTGTAGGCAGTCATGCCGGGTGCCGCGGACCGGCCCATCATCGAACTGATCGTCACGATCCGTCCGTAGCCGCCCGCGACCATCGTCGGTGCGGTGGCCGCGATGGTGTTGAACACGCCCGTCAGGTTCGTCGAGATCACCTCATGCCATGCGGCCTGCGAGAGGTCGCCGATGGCTGCGGCGACAGACACACCCGCGTTGGCGATGACCACATCGATGCGGCCGAGTTCGGCGACAGCACGAGCCGCGACCTCGTCCATCGCCGCTCGGTCGCCGACGTCGGCGTAGGCGGTGATACACCGACGGCCGCGGGCGGTCACCAGGCCGGCCGTTTCGTCGAGGTCGGCGCGCGACGCCAGGGCGTAGGGCACCGCATCGCTGTCGGCGCAGCGGTCCACGAGGGCGATGTCGGCGCCCTGCTCCGCCAGCGCGAGCGCGTGGCTGCGGCCCTGACCGCGGGCACCGCCGGTGATCAGGGCGACCCTGCCGGTGAAATCTGTCATATGTGCACCCCATGATCGGTCGAATAATCGACCGAGTCGGTAGATTGTGTTCGGCGTCACGCTATACCGGGGTATGCCGCGGAGTCAACCGCGAGGTCCAACCGACGCCGAGGTCGACGGGGGGAGTCGTCTAGCTGGGGCGGCGGCCGCCTAGGGCGCTGGTGATGGTGTCGGCGGCCGCCGTGAGATCGTCTCCACGCTCGGCGATTTCGGAAACGCTGAGGGCGTCGAGCACATAGACGGCCAGCAGGAGCGACTGCTCGCCCTGCTCGTCGAAGGTGGGCGCCGAGATGACCCCGACGCGATGGGAGGTGGCAGGGGCGGCGGCGTCGAGTTCGTCGCGGTACAGAATTCGTTGTTCGCGCATGCCGGCAAGTAGTTCGGCTATCAACGCGCGGACGTCGGCGGAAAGGTCTTGTCCGGCGCTGCCGAGAATGCGATAGACGCGTTCGAGGGTGGGGGAGAGGTTCTCCACCAGATAACCGGTCGTGCGGCACTCGACCGCCATGCGGTGCAGTTCGTCGACATCGATACCCCACGAGTGGTGCTCGTCGACCCAGCGGGCGAGCACGTCGTCGGGCTGCCACAGGATGTACATCAGCCCGGTGGGGAGGGCGAAGGGGAAGGTCTGGCCGCGGCTGGCCAGCGGTTGGACGCCGGGCGGGGTGGTCGCTTCGAAGACCATGAACTGCTCGCCGACGCGGCCGGATGCGATGCACATGGTTGCGTACCGGTCGCTGAGTCGCTGCAGTTGGCTGGCAACGACGGGGTCGAGGGCGAAGTCGCGTTCGGCGGCCCGTCCCGCGGCGACCAGAGACGGGCCGAGCCCGTAGGTCTTGGTCCGCGCGTCGAGTCGGAGGTATCCGCGTGCGGTCAGCTCGGTGAGGATCGCCAGGCACGTCGGTTTGCTGATGCCGCACGACCGCGCCAGTTCTGACAGGCCCAGGTGTTCTCCTTGACGCTGAACCAGGACGTCGAGGACATCGGCCACGCGCCTGGTGGGCGGCGACGTGCTCGTGCGACGTTCGGGGTCTACGGAGGAATCGGACACGGCCTCATCCTATTGCCCGGGGGAGGAACGCTCATGTGTTGGCCGACAGTCGCTGCTGGACCCAGGTCCAATCGATCCGTTCCTGCTCGAGACGAACCTTCTCGCCGAGCGCGTCGGCGACGAGGTCGTCGTAGAGGTCACGCTCGGCGGACGTGAGCCGGGTCAGCTCCGACGTCGCCGGACGGTCCTCGGTGACCCAACGATCGCGATGCGCAACAAGGGTTTCCCGATCCATCAGGATCGACCGGGTTTGTGGAAGCCAGGCCCGCAGCCGGTCGAGGATGGCGAAGCCGTGGGTGTCCAGGTCACCCCAGTAGCGGATCGGCGCGCCGGCCAGCCAGGGCAGACGGCCGATCCGATCCACCTCGAACCCCTTGCCCCACAGCACCACTTCATGGTCGGGGACGTCCACGCTCAGGTAGGTGATCTCGTTCTCGATCACGAGTGCACTGTGTGGCCGCAGGTCCAGATGTGCGAGTTCATCGGCGCGGACGGTGAGCTCGGTCAGCGGCGTGGGGAGTCCCAGCGCCGACGACGGCCGCAGCCGAACGAACTCCGGTTTCGACTGCAGGCCGAGGCCAGAGAGGAAACCGGACGCCGTCGTCGACACCCCGAGCATCGCCGCCAACACCGGGCGGTGCCGCTCGGCGAACTTGGTGTCGACACCGGGCGCGCTGATCTCACGAAGGTAGCGGTGCGAGTCTCGGTGCTTGTCCAGCCAGGCGTAGGCGGCGATCAACCGGGGCATCTCCGGTGCCAATTCGAGTGCGCGCAAGGGATATCGGAGCAGCCAGGTGCGTATGGCAGGGTGGTCGACGGCGAGATCCAGCAGCTCGTCGAATTGTCGGACCGAACTCGCCACGCCCAGCAGCGCCCACGCCTGATCGAACGATGTCACCACGGCTCGCGCAGGGAGTTGGTTGCGTCCGACGTGTCGTCCACCCACCGATTGCCATCGCAACCCATAGCGTCGGTCGTCGCGGCGGCCGGTGTCGAGCGCGGCCACCCACTCTCGGGCGGCGCCGAGATCCTCACCGATCTCCGACGCCGACGGACCACGTAGCGCTACTTCGATGGGCTCGAACGGCTCACCGGTCGCATGGGCACGCAACAGCGACCCATCGTCCCAGCGCCGCTTCACCTTTGCCGCGATGTCGTCGGAGGAGGTCCACCGACGGGTCACTTCAGCCGCCCGTCGCGGCGTGAGCGATACTCCTCGATCGTCATGGTCTGCAGCCGCGAGAAGGTGCCGGTGGGGTTGTCGACGAAGCCGATGGCCTTCACGTACGGCTCGATGACGTGCACCTTCTGCAACGGTGTGACGATAAGCAGCTGCAGGCCGAGCTTGGCGAACAGGTCCAGCGCATACCGCGTCGACACGTCCGATCCGCGTCCGAACGCCTCGTCGATCACCGCGAACCGGAAGTCGCGGGACTTCTCCACACCCCACTCCAGCCCGAACTGATAGGCCAGGGACGCCGCCAGGATCGTGTAGGCCAGCTTCTCCTTCTGCCCACCGGACTTGCCGTCGGAATCGCTGTAGTGCTCCCACTCGACGTCGGTGTCGACGTCGCGTTCGGAGGCGGAGAACACGAACCAATTGCGCACGTCGGTGACCCGGCGGGTCCAGTTCTTGTCGGAGTCGGCGTGTCCATCGCGGCCGCGGAACCGTTCGATGATGCGCTTGACATCGAGGAACCGCTGCTCCGAATACTGGTCGCCGTCGACGGCGAGACTGTCGTTGGTCAGGTTCCGCAGATCGGAACGGAACTGCGCCACATCCTGATTCGTGGTGGACTCGCGTTCCAGACGGATGTAGCGGCCCGGGTTGTAGGGCACCGCACCCAACGCCTCGTTGATCCGCGCGACGCGCTCGTCGATCGACGCGGCCTGGCGGTTGAGCCAGTTGTTGAACCCGGCGAGTTCCTGGATGGCGTTCTTGTTCAACTGCTCCTTGAACTCGAACTCGAAGCGCGGCAGGTCGTCGGTGGCGACCCGATCGCGGAACGCGACGAAATCGGCGCGGGCGTCGACGTCGGCGTCCATATCGGCGCGCAGGTCCGGCCAGCGTCGCAACACCTCGGCCATGTACTGGGCGAGGCTCTGCCCGAAACCACCGAGCTCGCGGGTGAGTCGCTCGATGCGCTGATGCAGACTCGAAGAGAGTGAATTCTCCGCGGCCGCACAATCGGCGGCCCGGGCCGGCAGCGATCCGGTGACTCGCTGCGTCAGCGCGTCATAGGAAGCGCGAGCGGTCACGATATCGGCTTCGGAGTGTTGCGCGACGAACTCATCGTCGCGCTTCTTGTGCTGCTCGGCCTGATGGGTGGTCGCGGCGGTGGTGGCGAGTGTGCCGGTGAGTTCGTCGATGGACTGCGCCACGGCCGTCGCGAGTTCGGCGTTGCGTTCCAGCGCGGTGGTGATCTCCTGCAGGCGTGAGGAACCCGCCTCCAGCCGGGCCCGCTCGGCCTCGTACTCGTCGGCCCGACGCTGGGCTTCCGCGACGTCGAGATCGGCCCAGGAGTGAAAGCCGTCGAGGCGGGCGAGCGCCTCGCGCCGTGTCTGCAACGCATCACGCTCGTCCGACAGGGCCGCCACATCGGCAGCGGCCACCGCACGTTGGCGCTCGAGATCCTCGAAATCCTCACGCAGCGCGGCGATCTTGCGCTCATTGGCCCAGCCGAGCACCCATCGACGCGGATCGTCGACGCGGTGCCGGTCGTCTTTCTCATGCCGCCCGCCGGAACGGACCTGACCTTCGCGGGTCACCGCGCGCCGTGCGGCCCGGAACTCCTCGAGGGTCGTGGCGCACTGGTGATCGGCACGCTTGATGAGTTCGTCCCGCAGGTAATCGGTGAACGGACCCTCTTTGATCTCCAGGCAGTCCGCGAGCGTCATGACACCGGAATCCTGGCGCTGCAACGGAACCCGCCGGGCCGGGACGCGTTCGTAGACCAGCTTCGCGCCGACGGTCCGCCCACCCGCGCCGTGGAACGTGAGCCGACGCCCGTTGACCCAGCCGGTCACCGCCTCATAATGCTCCTGCGGCACCAGTAACGACAGCGCGAACCCACGCAACACCCGTTCGGCCGCGCCCCGCCACTGCGCATGATCCTCGTCGACGTCGAGAAGCTCACCGGCATAAGGCAGCTCCTCGTGCGTGAGACCCAGAGCGGTACATAGCTGATCGCGCAACTGCACCTGGTCGGGCGGCAGATTGCTGGTGCGGTTGGCCAAGTCGTCGAGCTCGTCGCGGATGGCGTCGCAGCGCCGAACGGCCTCCTTTTCGCGCCCGATGGCGTCGGCGGTGGAGGCGTCGAGGGTACGTTTGATCTCGGCCAAGCGCGGCCGCTCGTCAGCGATGAGGCCGCGCAGTGCGGTGAACTGCCCTGCAGTGGTGACCTGTTCGAATGCGGCGTCGGCGACGGTGACGTCGAACAGGGTCCGCCCGTGGCGGCGTTTGTCCACATCGTCGCGGGCGGTGGCGGCGAGCCGTTCCAGCTCGCCGACCCGATCACCACCGGCGCGGGCACGTTCCTCGATCAGCGATTCACGTTCGCGGTTCAGATTCCGTTGCTGCGCCTTGGCCGCATCCTGTTCCCGCAACAGCCGTTCGCCCTCGGCGTTCAGCGTGGCGATCTCGTCGGCGAGCAGCCCGGAGCGGTGCTCGGCGATGAACAGTCGTACGGCCGCGCGCTGGAGGTCGAGTTGATCGCGTTCGGCAAGGGCAGCATCGTATTTCGCGGCGGTCGTCACGATGGGATCAAGTGCCTCGAGTTGTTCCCGGGCCCGTTTGACCGCATCATGGGCCTTGGTGAGGTCCTCGAAGTGGCCGATGATGTCGCGGACCCGATCGGTCGAGTCGCTGGGTTCGAGCATGTGGTCGCGAACGAAGTCGTTGAGGTTGCCGACCGACTTCATCGACACGGTCTGATGCAGCAACTCGAGTGCCTGCTCCGAGCGGATGCCGAGCAGACGCCGCAACGACGTCGAGTACTTGGGGAACTCGTCGACCACATCCGCGCCGGCGGACCGCAGGCGTTTGCGCAGATCCCGCAGGTCGGAGCCGAAGTCGGCGAAGTCGGTGGCGATGGCGAGCTGTTTGGTCGCGGTGACGTAGAAGCGATACGGCTGTCCGGCGCTGTCGCGCTGCTGGAAGACCTGCGCGAGGGTGACCGTCTCGTCGTAGCCGGGATTGTTGAAGACGCCGAGGATCACCGAATAGGTGCCACGGTCCTGACGCAGCCCCTTGGCGCGCGAACGTCCGGTGGCCTCTTGGCGCTCGGACTTGTAGTGGCCCTCCACGTAGGAGCGCAGCGTGCGTTCCTTGGCCTCGGCGCCGGCGGCCTTGTTGTAGGCGATCTTGTGCGCGGGCATCAGCAGGGTCGTCACCGCGTCGACCAGGGTCGACTTGCCGGAGCCGATGTCGCCGGTCAACAGTGCGGTATCGGTGTTGGGGCTCAGCCGCCACACCTGCCGGTCGAAGGTGCCCCAGTTCAGGACCTCGACGTGCTGGAGCCGGAATCCTGCGCCGCCACTCGGCGCGGCGAGTTCGACCGCCGAGAACAAGCCCTCAGTCATCCGAGGTCACCGTCCCGGCATACTCGCGTAGCTTGCTCGCGAAGTCCGACAGTGTCTGCGCGTCGACGTACGCCTTGATGATCCGCCGGACCTCCCACTGATCGGTCTGCCCACGCAACTGACGGACGAACCCCAGTTCGACCGCCTTCTTGATCGTCGACTCCGCCTGGTCGACCAGGCGTGCCTCGTTGGTCGACTCGGCCTGGAACAGTCGCAGCATCTCCACGATCTGATCGGTCGACAGCACGAGTCGTCCTTCGCCGCCGGTGATCTCGAATTCCAGTAGCCGCTTGCGCAACAGCACCAGCAGCAGACTCACGTTGTAGGTCAACGCGCGTCGGCGCACCAGACGCGGAAGTGGTTCGTCGCCTTCCTCATCCGGACGCGATCGGAGATAGGCGTAGCCCTCGGAGTCATCGACCACCACGTCGACGCCGATGGTGGCGAAGTGATCGCGCACGCCCGCACCGGAACGTTCGAGCGTGGCCCAGGTGTCCTCGTCGGATTCGCGGTACACCACACCCTGCATCAGCCGGATGATGGCGTGTGCGATCGCGCGTTCGTCGGTCATCGTCGCCTCACCGTGACTCTCGGCAACCGGGCACGTTTCGTGGTGTCCGGATCGTCAGGGTCGGGGTATTCCAGCAGGGTCTCGTCGGTGTCGTCGATGTCGACGCTCACGTCGTCGTCATCGAGCGCGAGGTAGCCGACGATCTCCGCGGCGCCCTGCTCGATCGGATACATGCTCACCACGTCGGTCAGCAACGCCGACGACCGCTCCGGCAGGATGTGGCGGATGTTGGCCGCCAGTCGGGCCTGGTCGACATACGTCTGGGTGAACAGGAGATCGGCATCGACCTGCTCGGTCGCATCGTCGATCTGGCTCTCGACGGTGACCGCGGCAGGCTGCTGATAGAGCGGCCGTTCGAACGGGAGGGTGATCTCGATCCCGGGCTGATCCACCTCGAGCCCGAATGAGGGTGCTCTGCCACGTACGTCGATGGCTGCACTCTCCACGGTGCGGACCAGGTCGAGGACGCGACGGTTCTCCAGCCAGACCTGATCGTCGAGGAAGCGGCGCAGCTGTTCGGAGATCTGCCGAACTGTGCGCTGGGTGCGGTCGGCAGCCTCTGACCAGTCATGGTGGATGCCGCGGATGCGTTGGTCGGCGTCGACGATGTCGAGCGAGGACACCTTGGCCAGCAGCTCCGACAATTCGGTCTGGCGGGCGTCGGACAGCAGGAATTCGTAGAACGACGCGAAGCTGCGACCCTGATCGGACCCCGAGATCTCCGACCGGCTCCCGACCAGGTCGGCGAGCAGCTCGCCCTTCGGCCCGTCCCAGGAGGCGATCTTCTCGCGGGCGGCGCGATCGAGGAGGCGAAAATTGTCCTCGACCTCGCGGAAGTCCGACAGCAGCTCACGGGCGGTCGAGGCCAACTGTTGATAGCGGTCACGGACCCCGGTCGAGTCGAGCACCGCGACGTCACCGGACTCGACCGCCGCGATCTCGGCGTCGATCTCGGCGCGGCGGCGTCGCAGCTCGGTCAAGCGGATCTCCGGGTCGGCCTCGGTGCCGTGCACGATCTGACGCAGCAGCTCGACGACGGTGTGCAGCCGGGATTCGGTGCCGACGAACGAGCGTCCCTGCAGCGAGACCACCCATGCGTAGGCCTTCTCGAACGCCGGCGTGACCTCGTAGTGGACCTCGTCGTCGCCGGGCGGATAGAAACGCCGCAGGTAGCCGGCGTCGGTGGCCGACCAGTCCTCCAGGTAGGCGCGTGGTTCCTTCGGGAACCGGGGCTGCCCGTCCTCGGTCGGCGCGTCGGCATTGAGGTCGTAGATCAGGTCGTCCAACGCCGCGGCCAGGGCACTTGCCGAGCTGGCGCCACGATTGCCCTCGACGAAGAAGTTCCCCAGGAACGCCAGGATGAGCGGCGAGTTGTGGGCACGCAGCAGCCGCCACGCGGGATGGCGATCCCACATGCTGCCGAAGGCCTCGAAGTCCACGGGGTCAAGGGTAGGCAACAGGGCGGACAAGGGCGCAACACACCGTGGGCAGGCCGACCGAAGAACCATCGCGTAGTCCTCAGCCCCGCACGCGCGCACTCACCGTGCCGCGTAGACCCCCGTCCGGCACCTCCGGCCGATGCCGGACAATGAACCGAGTGTTCGACAGTCTGCAGCCCGCACGCCCCGCCCCGGATCTTCGACGATGACCGCCCGACCCCGCTCCACCCAGGCGATGGCGATCTGGCTCGTGGGGCTGTCGGTGTACTTCGTCGCGGTCCTGCACCGCTCGTCCCTGGCCGTCGCCGGTCTGCTCGCGGCGCAACGCTTCGATATCAGCGCATCGCAGTTGTCGACGTTCGTCGTGCTGCAGTTGCTGGTCTACGCGCTGATGCAGGTGCCGGTCGGACTGCTGGTCGACCGGTTCGGGCCCCGACGCGTGCTCCTGTCGGGCACGTTCATCCTCACGTGCGCGCAGCTGAGCTTCGCGTTCGCCGACAACTACGGCTGGGCGCTGTCGTCACGGTTCTTCGTCGGTGTCGGTGACGCGATGACCTTCGTGTGTGTCCTGCGCCTGGTGAACTCGTGGTTCCCGGTGCGTCGCATCCCGCTGATGACCCAGCTGACCGGTGTGCTCGGGCAGCTCGGCGCCGTGGCGGCAGCGGTGCCGATGACGCTGGCGTTGTCGGCGTGGGGTTGGACGCACGCCTATCTGGCCACCGCCGGGCTCGGTGCGGTCCTGCTGGTGGCGACACTCGTGGTGGTGCGCGATTCGGCGGAGATGCGGACCACCTCAGGCCCGATGCTCGGGTTGACCGGCATCAAGAACAGCCTGGCGGCGTCGTGGGAACATCCGGGTACCCGGCTCGGGTTCTGGATGCACTTCTCCTCCCAGTTCAGCGCGACGGTGCTCGGGCTCTTGTGGGGCTACCCGTTCTTCGTGGAGGGGGAGGGTTTGAGCGCGGCGTCGGCCGGTCTGTTGCTCACGATCATGGTGCTCTCGATCATGGGATTCGGCCCGACGTTCGCGTGGCTGATCACCCGATGGCCGTGGCATCGGTCGACGCTGGTGCTGCTGGTGATCGCCACCATCGCGACCGCATGGGCCGTGGTGCTGGCCTGGCCGGGTGAAGCGCCGTTCTGGTTGCTCGTCGTGCTGGTGGTGATCTGCGGCATGGGTGGTCCGGCTTCGATGGTCGGTTTCGACCTCGGCCGCACGTCGAATCCCGTGTTCCGGGTGAGCACCGCCACCGGAATCATCAATCAGGGTGGGTTCATCGCCAGCCTCACCACGGTGGCGTTGATCGGGTTGCTGCTCGACTGGCGCACTCCCGACGGCGTCTCCGGCTATCCCGCCGAGGCGTTCACCTGGGCGATGTCGGCCCAGTTCCTGCTGTGGGGACTCGGCGCGACGCAGATCTGGCGGTATCGCCGCAAGGGTCGTGCCCGGCTGCTCCGCGACGACCCGGCGCTGTGGTCACAGCAGTCCGGACGGCCCGTTCCGACGCGGGGGCCTGAGGACCGGTAGCACCCCGACGCGGGTCTTCTTGGATGGCGCGGTTCGGTTCGGGCGGCGCGGGCGGTCGACGACCCGCGTTCTCCCAGCCGGCCCGCGCCTTCCCGCTCGACCTCCACCGTCCGGCCCTTGCCCTCGTGCCTCGGGGTTCGTGACCCGGTCCGCGCCGCGAAGGGTCAGGTCTGCCCGCCGACCCCGATCTCGTTGCCGTCCGGGTCGCGAAATACCACCTTGGTGATCCCGTTTCCGTAGGTCTCGCGCGATTCGGGTTCGACGCCGCGCTCGGCCGCCGACGCGAGGAAGTTGGCCAGATGATCGACGAACAGGGTGAGGTGGCCATGCCCGGCATCATCGGGCGCCACCACGACGTACACGTGGCCGTGCTCGGTCAGCGTCCACACCCGTTCGACGTCGTTGGGTTCGAACGACTCGACATCGCCGAACAAGCGCCCGAACCACTCCACCGACCGCGCCAGGTCGCCGACCGGCACACCCGCGAACACATCCATCGTCATCACTTCCATGCGAGGGCATTGGGCGAACCGGTCGCCGCACAGAGCATTGAATCGCCGGCGCCGTCGCAGGACAAGGGGAAGGACGGCCACGAACGCCCCAGTTCTCGGCCACCGTCGCACGTCGCTCGGAGTCCCAAGTCGACTCCAAGTGCGGTGCGCGACTCTTTTCCCAGACGTCAGTCCGTCGAAGAGGAGAGCCATGACCACGCTTGATCCGTTCACAACCCGATCTGCGTCCCCTACGTCGGTGTCCACCCGCGCCACCGGAATCGCGCTGGCGATCGGCGCCACGGCGTGGGGCCCGACGATGTCCGCCGTCGGCGACCACGAAGGGTTCGACAGGCAGTCGGTCCTCCTCGGCATCACCGCTCTCGTCTTCCAGTGCGCGATCATCGCCCTGCTCAGGGTCCAGTACCGCACGCGCGCGATGGGACCGGGCCGAGTCGCCCGGATCGGCTATCGCATCCAGCTCACGCTGATGGCAGGCGCTGTCGTGTCCACGATCCTCGACACGTTCTGGCTCATCCACGGATCGGTGGTGTGGGCGATCTTCGACGTGTGCTGGCCGCTGTCCATGCTCGGCATGGTGATCATCGGTATCCGCATCGCAGTCGCCGGCAGGTGGACCGGCGCCTTGCGCTGGCACACGCTGTTCGCCCAGAGCTGGTTCTTCTGGGCGCTGCCTCTCAGTGCCATCCCCGGTATCGGGTTCTGGGGCGGTGCGGTCCAGACCATCCTCGGTTATGGATTGCTCGGAGTGCTCCTCGCCCGACGGGGAGTTGTTCCGGTTGCCACCGAGACGTAGCCAATCCGGGGCTCACGTGTTGGCGATGTATCATGATCACACACATCACCAACAAGGGAGGCCGTTGTGGCGGTGACTCAGATCGACCTCGATGACGACGCCTTGGCCGAAGTGATGAGACTCGCCGGGGTCCATACCAAGAAAGAAGCCGTGAACCTCGCGATGCGTGACTATGTCGAGCGGTTCCGGCGCGTCGAAGCTCTCGCCCGGACTCGGCAACAGGCAGCAAGTTGGGACCATGAAGGATGGCTCGAAGCCCGGGCCGACGAGAAGGCCACCGGACCTTGATCGCCTTCCTCGCGGACTCTTCGGCGATATGGCGAATCCAACGGCAACCGGAAGTCACCGAGGCCTGGTACCCCTCGCTGGTGAGCGGAGCAGTCGGGTCGTGCGAACCCCAACGCACCGAATTCCGCAGATCGGCCCGCAACGTGCGCGAGTTCGATGAGATGAACCAGATGTTCCGCGATGTCTACCCCGATGTTCTCGTCCCGAAATCTGTTTGGCGGTGGATCGATTCGGCGCAGTATCGGCTCTCGAGCGTGGGTGCGGCCCGCGCCCTGTCGGTCGTTGATCTGCTGATCTGTGCCACCGCAGCCGTGACTGGTCTGGTGGTCCTCCATGATGATTCCGACTACGACCTGGCTGCCCGCCACCTTCCCGATGTCGAGGTGCGCCGAGTCGTTGGCGGCCCTGGTCATCCGTGACCATCGTGGCGCCGTCGCGGTCACCGGCGCCCGAAACGTAAGTCGTTGACATGACATGTGTTCCGAGGCTTACTGCCATGCGTCGTCGGACTTTGGGCGCAACTCTTGGTATTTCAGCACCGTTAGTTCGCGCCACTAATCGAAGGCGGAAAAGGTGCGATATGTGGTGATTCCCTGAATAGATTTTGGGACAACGGCTTTCCTGGTATCGAAACCCGTGATTGTGATGGTGCCAATCATCGTGACCGTTCCCCGGAGCGGCGGTTGCGAAACGATTGCGGCAAACCCCTTCCGATCGTCGGACGATGCGTGGAGGATGGGTCTAGGCAGCCAACCACCAATTGAGGAGGCAGCCATAATGTCATGGAAAGTAGCGGGAACCTACATCGAAACGTGTTCGTGTGATTTCGTGTGTCCCTGCAATTTCAACCTCGCGCACGGTGCCGATTACGACTTCTGCCGAGTGGCGTTTGTCTTCAACGTCACGAGCGGTGAGGTCGACGGGACCGAGGTCGCCGGGTCAGTGGTGGCTCTCGTGGCCGATACCCCGAAGGTCATGACCGAGGGCAACTGGCGGGTAGGTGTGTTCATCGACGACAAGGCGTCCGCCGAACAGGCTGAGAAACTCGCGGGTGTCTTCAGCGGCCAACTCGGCGGTCCGATGGCGGCGTTGGGTCCGTTGGTCGGCGAACATCTGGGTGTCGAGCGAGCCCCGATCGACGTGGTCGAGGACGGCCTGAACCACTCGGTGCGCATCGGCGACGCGGTCGACTTCGAGATCGAGGACGTCGTGCCGTTCGGTATCGAGACAGGCGAACCCGTCCGCATCACCGGTATGTTCCATCCGGCCGGCTCGGAGTTCGTGGTCGCCGAGACCAAGCGCAGCAACATCAACGCTTTCGGAATCGAAATCGAGGGGAAGTCGGGGTTGTCGGCCGCGGAGTTCGCCTGGGCTGCCTGAGCCGGTGACGGTCCAACATCGCGACGCCGGTCCGGCGCTGCCACGGTCGATGTATCTGGCGGCGCGGACCCGCACCGGGCTGGTCGTGCTGCTGTTCGCGCTGGCCATCGGCGCGTGGTGGTTCACGGTCGACGCGATGCGGGGCATGGACAACGGCCCCGGCACAGCCCTGGGGGCACTCGGTTGGTTCGTCGGTGTCTGGCTGGTGATGATGGCGGCGATGATGCTGCCGTCGGTCTGGCCCACGGTGGCGCTGTACTCGCGGATGACCAAGACCCGCTCCCCGGTCGCGCCGCTGGTCTTCGTATCGGGCTACCTCCTGACATGGACCGCTGCCGGAGTGCTGGCGTTCGCCATCTCGGAAGCCGGTCGGCGTCTCCTCGGTGACAGCGTGTCCTGGGATCACGCCGGCCGATGGCTGGCCGGTGGCGTACTGATCGTGGCGGCGGTCTACGAACTCACCCCGGCCAAGACGGTGTGCCTGCGTCACTGCCGCAGCCCGCTGGGGTTCCTCCTCGGACATTGGCGCGACGGCACGACGGGCGCCGTGCGGATGGGTGTCTCCCACGGCGCATGGTGTCTGGGCTGCTGCTGGGCGCTGATGGCCTCGCTGTTCGCGCTGGGCATCATGAGCATCGTCTGGATGGCGTTCGTGACCGTGCTGATCACCGTCGAGAAGCTGCTGCCGTGGCGACGCGTCGCCATCTACGGCACCACCGCGCTCCTGCTGGTCCTCGGAGTTCTGATCATCGTCTCCCCGGAATCCATACCAGGACTGACGATCCCGGGTGTTGCGCCGATGAGCGACATGGCGGGTATGTAGCCATGTACCGCGCCGGAGGTGAACGCCGAACGCGCCGGACAAACGAAACCCCTCGCATCGCCGTGGTCGGGCGAGACAAGGGGTGTCGTGGCTGATCCGATCGATATCAGCTGTGGCTCTTGGCCTTTCGCGCCGCGTGGTCTGCTTCCATCTCCTCGAGGGTGAGCCGCTTGATGGGGCCGACGATGACCACGTAGGAGAAGACCGCCAGCAGGGCGCACGCGCCGACGAAGATCAGGGCCAGGTCGAACGATCCGCTGTCGCCGACGAGGTAACCGATCACGATCGGGGTGGTGATCGCGGCGACCGCTCCGAAGGTGTTGAAGACACCGCCGCCGAGGCCGGAGATCTCCTTCGGCGACATGTCCGACATCACCGCCCAACCGAGGGCGCCGAATCCCTTGCCGAAGAATGCCAGCGACATCAGGACGACGATCATCCAAGAGCTGCCGACGTAGTTGCAGATCATGATGGTGCTGGCCAGCAGCAGACCGGCGACGATCGGGGTCTTGCGGGCGGCTGTCAGTGACCATCCTCGGCGGATCAGCAGGTCCGAGAACAACCCGCCGCCGATGCCGCCGACGAAGGCGCAGATGGCGGGCAGGACGGCGATGATGCCGGCCTTGAGGATCGACATGCCGCGGTCCTGAACGAGATACACCGGGAACCAGGTCAAGAAGAACCAGGTGATGGTGGTGATGGCGAACTGGCCGAGGAAGACGCCGAATGTCATCCGGTTGCGCAGCAGCATCGCCATGTAGTGCAGTTGCACCTTGCCCGACTCACGGGGCTTGGTGTCTGCGTGGTCCATGTCGACGAGGGCTCCGCCGTCCTCGATGTAATCGAACTCGCCCTGCGACAGTCGAGGGTGTTGACGGGGGCTGTAGATGACCTTGATCCACAGCAGTGCGAGCACCACACCGATACCGCCGATGACGGTGAAGACGTGCTCCCAGCCCAGTGCGCTGACCAGCCAGCCCATCAGCGGTGCGAACACGACGGTCGAGAAGTACTGGGCCGAGTTGAACACCGCGGATGCGGTGCCGCGCTCAGAGGTGGGGAACCAGGCGGCGACGATGCGGGCGTTGCCCGGGAAGGCCGGTGCCTCGCTGAGACCGACCATGAAACGAAGGATGAACAGCAGGCCCACCGCGGTGCCCATGCTGAAGTTGCCGATGAACCCCTGGAACATCGTGAACAGCGACCACGTCAGAATCGCGATTCCGTAGACCTTCTTGGAGCCGAACCGGTCGAGCAGCCATCCGCCGGGGATCTGACCGATCAGGTAGGACCAGCCGAATGCCGAGAAGATGTAACCGAGTGTGACCGACGAGATCCCGAACTCGTTCTGGATGGCGTCGCCGGCGATCGAGATGGTGGCGCGGTCGGCGTAGTTGATGACCGTCACCGCGAACACCATCGCGAGAATGGTGAAGCGTACTTTTCCCGTCTTCATGATCGAGATGGCGGTCGGCTTGGCGACCGCGGGGATGGTACTCATCGGGCAATTCTCCTGTGCTCAGTGTCTCCGATGCCAGGTCTGCGGGTGTCCCGCATCACATCGGCCGGTGAAAGTGACAGTACGGTCGCCAACCCATGCGAGTCCAAGCCCGTTTTCGGATGAAGTAATACCTTCTGGGTATGTGTCAGAGGCGTCGTCGTTCCTCGCCGAGAGCGGGCTCAGTGCAGGTCCAGCGCGGGCAGCAACCGCTCGAGAATCGGGTTGTCGTCGTTCACGCGCCACACCAGGTCCAGCTCGGCCTGGGCCGGCTGGGCGAGGACGAGTGGTCGATAGACGACGTTGTCGAACTGCATGCGACTTGCCGATTCGGGGACCACGGCCATGCCCCATTCGAGATTGACCAACGCGACGATGCTGTGGATCTGGACCATGTACTGCACGACGACCGGGGCCACCGAGGCGGCATGCAGCACAGATGACAACAGTTCGTTGAAGTACCGGGACTCGATCGGGCTGTACATGATGAGGTCGACGCCGTGCAGATCGGTGGCCTGTACCGGGTCGCCCGTCTGGGCCAGGGGGTGACCGCTCGGCAGGGCGGCGATGAGGGGCTCGCGGATCAGTGTCCTCGCCACCAGATCCGGCCTGGTGACCGGCGGCCGCACCAATGCGATGTCGAGTGCGCCGGTCGACAGTGCCTCGAGTTGAGCCATGGTCACCAGCTCGCGCAGTTCCAGTTCGACATCCTCGATCGCCCCTCGGGCGGCATGCAATACCGCCGCCAGGCCTGAGTGCACACTTCCGCCGGTGAACCCGACCCGCAGCAGCCCGGACGTGCCCGCATATGCCTTGCGAACCGACAGTGCGGTGCGTTCGGCCTGCTGCAAGAGGCGCTGAGCGTCGGCGTGGAACGCCTTACCCGCCGGGGTGAGCCGAATCGAGCGGCTCGACCGGTCGAACAGATCCACCTGCAACTCCTTCTCCAGCAGTTGCATCTGACGGCTCAGGGGTGGCTGGGTCATGTGAAGCCGCTCGGCGGCACGCCCGAAGTGCATCTCTTCGGCTACGGCGACGAACTGCTTCAACTGCACCAACGTATACAACGGATACCTTTCGAGTATCAGATCATCCAGAAAGAGTGTTGGACTTGAATCGTAGGGGTTCGTAGCCTTGTGACACAACGCACAAGCCGTTGGACACGCAGACATGCACACGCGCAAGGAGACCGAACATCATGCCAAGCCAGTCGCCCGACGACGTCGCCCGCCAATTGGGTTCAGGCCTGTTGTCGTTCCCGGTCACCCACCTGGCGTCCGATCATTCCTTCGACGAAACCGGCTACCGCGAGCACATCGGGTGGTTGAGCCAGTTCCCGGCCGCGGGCCTGTTCGCCGCCGGCGGCACCGGCGAGTTCTTCTCGCTGAGCCCGGCCGAGGTCGAGCAGGTTGTCACCGCCGCGGTGCGGGAGGCCTCCGCCGGCACCCCGGTGATCGCCCCGGCGGGGTACGGCACATCCACCGCGGTGGAGATGGCCCGGTCCGCGGAACAGGTGGGCGCCGACGGCGTTCTGCTGCTCCCCCCGTACCTGACGGAGGCCAGCCAGGAAGGTCTGGTCTCGCACGTCAAGGCCGTGTGCGCCGCCACCGACCTGGGCGTGATCATCTACAGCCGTGCGAACGCGGTCTACACCGAGGCGGCGGTCGCCGAACTGGCCGACAGCTGTCCGAATCTGATCGGCTTCAAAGACGGCGTCGGCAACATCGAGCAGATGACCCGGATCTACGCCGGCATCGGCGAACGGCTCATCTACGTCGGCGGTTTGCCCACCGCGGAGATGTTCGCACTGCCGTACCTCGCGCTGGGTGTCACGACGTATTCGTCGGCGATCTACAACTTCGTCCCGAAGTTCGCGCTGTCCTTCTACGATGCGCTCCGCCGCGGGGACACCACCTTCGTCATCACTGCGCTCAACGACTTCGTCATCCCGTACTGCAATCTTCGCAATCGCAAGCAGGGATATGCGGTGAGCATCATCAAGGGCGGCATGAAGGTCATCGGCCGCGATGCCGGGCCGGTGCGGTCCCCGCTCACCGACCTCGACGACATCGAGCTGGCCGAACTGGCCGACCTCGTGAAGAAGGTCAGCTGACCATGTCGGCTGACACGACGTGGCCATCGATCCACACTGAACACACCGGCATTGACGCCATCAAGGAGAACACCATGAGCACCCCCACCGTGACCCGTACGCAGAACCAGGCGGCCAAGGTCGATCCGCTCTCCGCCGGGGCAGCGACTGCCGACGCGATCGCCTCGGTGAAGCTCTCCTCGATCGTGCTTCCGCTGGCGACCCCGATCAGTGACGCGAAGGTGCTGACCGGCCGGCAGAAGCCGATGACCGAGGTGGTGTTCCTCTTCGCCGAGATCCGCACCGAGGACGGCCACGAGGGCATCGGATTCAGCTACTCCAAGCGTGCCGGCGGCCCCGCGCAGTTCGCCCACGCCAAGGAGATCGCTCCCGTCCTGATCGGTGAGGATCCCAACGACATCGCCAAGATCTGGACCAAGCTCGTCTGGGCCGGTGCTTCTGTCGGACGCAGCGGAGTCGCGACGCAGGCGATCGCCGCGATCGACATCGCCCTGTGGGATCTGAAGGCCAAGCGCGCGGGACTGCCGATGGCCAAACTGTTCGGCGCACACCGTGATTCGGTGCAGACCTACAACACCTCGGGCGGCTTCCTGCACACTCCGATCGAGCAGGTCATCGACAACGCCACCCGCTCCCTGGAACAGGGGATCGGCGGGATCAAGATCAAGGTCGGTCAGCCGGACTGGAAGGTCGACATCGCGCGAGTCACCGCCGTGCGCGAGCATCTCGGTGACGACGTGCCGCTGATGGTCGACGCGAACCAGCAGTGGGATCGCCCCACCGCACAACGGATGGGCCGCATCTTCGAGCAGTTCAATCTCGTCTGGATCGAGGAGCCGCTCGATGCCTACGACGCCGAGGGTCACGCGATGCTTGCGCGCAGCCTCGACACCTCGATCGCGACCGGTGAGATGTTGGCCAGTGTCGGAGAACACGTCCGGCTCATCGAGGCCGGTTCGGTCGACATCATCCAGCCGGACGCCCCCCGGATCGGCGGCTTCACCCAGTTCATGAAGCTCGCCGCGCTGGCCGAGCACAACCATCTCCAGCTCGCCCCGCACTTCGCCATGGAGATCCACCTGCACCTCGCCGCCGCCTACCCCCTCGAAGCGTGGGTGGAACACTTCGACTGGCTCGACCCGCTGTTCAACGAACATCTCGAGATCAGCGGCGGGCGTATGCATCTCTCCCATCGTCCGGGACTTGGATTCACCCTCAGCGAGCAGGCGCGCGCCTGGACCGTGGCGACCGCGGACTTCGGCCGCTAGGCCGCCCGGTAATCGCTGCCGCCGAGTGGCGTGGGCCAAACCCCCACGCCACTCGGCGAATCATGTACCCACCAGCAGATCGCGAAACCATCATGGCGACTTCCTCGTCCGCGCAGACCGACACGAGCAAGCAGACCGGCACGAGCAACTCGACCGATCTCGACCCGGGCCGCCATGAGATGGTCCACCGTTTCCTCGTGCAGCCGTCCGACGCCGGCATCATCGGCGCGGTGGACGGCGGCAAGCTCCTGGAATGGATCGACAAGGCCGCCTACGCGGCCGCCGCCCAGTGGAGCGGCCGCTATTGCGTGACCGCCTACGTGGGCAACATCCATCTCGAGCGGCCCATCGCGGTCGGCGAACTCGTCGAACTGCACGCGACCCTCGTCTACACCGGGCGCACCTCGATGCACATCCTGGTCAGTGTGTATTCGACCGATCCGACCTGCGTCAGGCCCGTGCAGTCGGCGCAGTGCCTGACCATCTTCGTCGCCGTCGACGACGGCGGGCAGCCGACCACGATTCCCCCGTGGACACCCGGAACCATGCGTGAGCTACAACGCCACCGTCAAGCACGGTCTCGAATCTCGTTGCGCCACAAGATCGAAACGGCTATGGCTGAGCAAACCTACTCCGACGAGGGCACCGCGCCGGATGCCACCCTCCGCTTCCTGGCGTCACCGACCGACGTCAACTGGGGTGGCAAGGTCCACGGCGGGCGCATCATGCACTGGATCGACGACGCGGGCTACGCGTGCGGCGCCCGATGGGCAGGCGCCCAGGTGATCGGTTCCTACATCGGCGGCATCCGTTTCTACCGGCCGATCATCATCGGGCACACGATCGAGGTGACCGCTCGTCTGATCCACACCGGGCCGCGCAGTATCCACTGCAGCGTGCACGTCATGACATCCGCCACCGGTTCGGCGACGAAGGCTCTGGCCGCACACGCGCTCACCGTGTTCGTCACTCTCGACGACTCGGGTAAGGCGCAACCCGTGCCGCAATGGCACCCGGTATCCGCGGAGGATGCCCGGCTCGACCGCCATGCCCAGGACCTGATCGCGTTGCGGGAAGTGGTCGAGCCCTTCACCCCGTCACCATCGGCATCATGGGTGTCGTGAGCTCCCGGGGCGAACGCATTCGAAGGGCGGACACAGGGTCTGACCTGCCCGCATGGGATCTGCAGTCGACTTACAGCGAATCTTCAGGATGCGTGTGGACCATGGGGATCAACATCAGCCCGAGGCCCTGAGGTCGTGACCTACGGGCCTTCCCCCGAGGAGTCCGAATGGCCGGCAACCCCAACCTCGTCAGAGTCAGGTGGATGACGGCCGGCGCATGTGCCGCCGGCGTCATCACCACCGCCGGTATCGCGGGCGGCCTGGCGCTCGCCGCCGACACCAGCCCAACGCCCGCCGCGACCACGACCAGCACGACCTACGGATCGGGCGTGGAGTCCGGATCGTCGTCGAGCAGCTCAGACGACTCTGCCCCCGGATGGGCCGGCACCCCGCCGATCCAGAGCGGTGGCACGAGTTCGCACGCGAACACCGGGGCATCCTGATGCCCGACCTCATCGAGCGTGACGCCACCTACGCGGTGGAGCTGTCGGCGATCGGCACCCACATCCGCCTGGTCACGACTGATGCCGCGGCATTGCCCGAAGCCCGCGCGATGCTCGTCGAGCGACTCGACGACCTCGATCGCGCCGCATCCCGATTCCGTTCGGATGCCCAGGTGAGTCGGATCAACGCGGCCAGCACGGCTGCGCGGGATCGCGGGGACGAGACACTGACCGTCCGGGTGTCGCCGCTGCTCGCTGCCTGTGTCCGCGCGGCCATCCGCACGGACCTGCTGACCGACGGACTCGTGACACCGACCGTCGGCCGGGCGTTGTTCGACGCAGGGTACGACGACGATCTGGACCTCGTACGGTCGCGGGCCCCACGCTGGGGACGTCAGACACCCCACGCGGCTCATCGCGATGGTCTCCGGTTGGCGGACCTCTCCTTGACCATCCACGCCGGCACGATCCTCGACCTCGGTGCCAGTGCCAAGGCGTTCGCCGCGGACGAGTGGGCGCGCGCGATCACGGCGCGCGTCGGCGGCGGCGTCCTCGTCGACCTGGGTGGTGACCTCGCCTCAGCCGGCACGCCACCACCCGGTGGCTGGCGGGTCGGAGTGACCGACCGCGACGGAGTCACCCGGCACACGGTGACCGCCACCCGCAATCAGGCCTTCGCCACCTCCTCCACCCAGCTCCGCACGTGGATTCACGATGGACGACGCCGCCACCACATCATCGATCCCCGCACGGGAACGCCTGCCGAGACCTCCTGGGCGCAGGTGACGTGTGCCGGTCCGAACGCGCTGCAGGCCAACGCCGCATCGACGGCGGCCATCATCCTGGCCGACGGAGCGATCGATTGGCTGACCGCGCGGCACATCCCCGCACTGTTGATCGCGACGACCGGAGACGAGTATCGAACCTGCGGATGGCCGGCCGACGATGAACGCCTGACGACGACCGAGACGTGCCGATGAGCAGCATCTGGTTGTGGTACATCTCGCGGGGCGCAGGCGTCGCCACCCTCGTGCTGTTCACGTCGGTCGTCGTGCTGGGCGTCGCCACCGCCAGCCCCCGTCGAATGCAGGCATCGACGTCCCTGACGATCACCGCTCTGCATCGCACGCTGGCGCTCGGCGCGGTTGTGTTCCTCGCCCTGCACGTGGTCACCGCCATCGTCGACACCTACGTCGACATCAGCTGGGTCGCCGCCGTCGTTCCGTTCGCGTCCAACTACCAGCCCATGGCGGTGGCGCTCGGAACGTTGGCGCTCGACGTGATCGCGGCCATCGTGATCACGTCCCTGCTCCGGCACCGGATCCCCGAGCACCGCTGGCGCGTGATCCATTGGGCCGGTTACGTCATGGCGGTGCTGGCCGTGCTGCACGGTTTGCTCATGGCGGGCGGCGACCAGCCCATCCTCCGAGGCATCACCATCGTGTGCGGGGCCGTCATGGCAACAGCCGCGGTGTGGCGCGTCGCCCATGTCTCCCCTGACCGACGTCGTCGACGGATGGCACTTTCGCAGGAGTGGTCGTGAACAATCTCGTAGATCTGATCGCCGACGCCGGGCTCAACGGGCGTGGCGGCGCCGAGTTTCCCACCGCTGTCAAACTCGATGCGGCGCAACGCAACAATGCCGAACTGATCATCAATGCGTGCGATGGCGAACTCGGCGCCGCCAAGGACGAATGGGTCATCGTCCGACGCCTGGACGAGGTCGTGGCAGCGGCACAACGGATCGCCGGCGACCGATTCCGGATTGCTGCGCACCAGGATTCCGCCGCAATGCGGATGCTCCACGACACCGGTGTGCCGTACATCTGCGTGCCGCACCGCTATGTGTCCAGTGAGGAATCGGCGCTGGTCAACCTGGCCAACGGCGGGCTGGCCCGGCCGCTGTCCCGCACGGCGCCGATCACCTCCGGCATCAACTCGCCGGACGGTCGAACGCTCCCCCCGACGCTTGTCCTCAACGCCGAGACGGTCTGGCGAATCGAACAGATCGTCCGACTGGGCCCGCGGTGGTTCCGATCGG
Source organism: Gordonia sp. LMA484 (assembly GCF_058129505.1). Lineage (NCBI taxonomy): Bacteria > Bacillati > Actinomycetota > Actinomycetes > Mycobacteriales > Gordoniaceae > Gordonia > Gordonia sp. LMA484. Next base: position 5,124,639 of record NZ_CM176700.1, on the reverse strand, counting down.
TCGGCACCGCCGACGAACCCGGTCCGCGTCTGGTCACCGTCGACGGAGCGGTCGCCCACCCCGGTGTGTTCGAGACGCACGCGGGGGTTCCGGTGGGATTCCTCATCGACCTGGCCGGTGGACTTTCGGTGAGGTCGGAATCGCTGTGGCTGAACGGGATCGGTGGCGGATTTCTCCCGATACCGCGCGCCACCGCGGTGATGTGGTCACGAGAAGGTCTGCGCCGCTATGGACTACGGCTCGGCCCGGCCATCGTCCGAGCCGTCGATGCCCGGGTCGATCCGTGGTCGCTCATCGTGCAGACGATCGAGTACGCCGCAGCGGAATCGGCGGGGCAATGCGGACCGTGCATGTTCGGCCTTCCAGCGGTCGCCGACGACCTGGTGCGTCTGACCTCCGGGGGAGCGTCGGACGAGGACTGGCGCCGCTTCCAACGACGGCTGCAGCTCCTTCCGGGGCGGGGTAGCTGCCGTCACCCCGACGGCGTCGCGAACTTCCTCTCGTCCGCACTGCGGATGTACGGTCACCGGCTACCCGGCCGGTACCGCGCGTATCAGGAGGGTGCCCATGTCTCTGCGTGACCGAATCGTCGGTGTGGCGCCCGGGGCGGACCAGACCCGACTGGCCGTCGACCGAATCGCATGCACCGGCCAGGGTGTCTGTGCCGAACTCCTCGACCCGGCGGTCACTCTCGACGAGTGGGGGTATCCGATTCTCGACGACGTCCCGATCGCATCGCGAGACGGTGCGCAGGCGATCCGGCTGTGTCCGGCTCGCGCCCTGCGCTGGCGGTGAACGGGCGCTGCGCCGGACTTGTCCCTGACGCGGTCTTCGGGTATCCAGAGTAGAACACGTTCTACTTATGGTCTCGTCCGTGCTGAAGGAGTCCGCATGCACACACCGATCTGCGATGAAATCGGCATCGAGTTTCCCATCTTCGCCTTCACTCACTGCCGCGACGTGGTTGTGGCGGTCAGCAAGGCGGGCGGTTTCGGTGTTCTCGGTGCTGTCGGGTTCACCCCCGAGCAGCTCGAGATCGAGCTGAACTGGATCGACGAGCACATCGGCGACCATCCCTACGGTGTCGACATCGTCATCCCCAACAAATACGAGGGGATGGATGCCAACGGCATGTCCACCGAGGAGCTGACGAAAATGCTCCAGGACATGGTGCCGGCCGAGACGCTCGACTTCGGACGCAAGCTGCTCGTCGACCACGGTGTCCCGCTCAACGAGGATGACGACAACTCGCTGCAGCTTCTCGGCTGGACCGAGGCGACGGCGACCCCGCAGGTGGAGATCGCGCTGCAGCATCCCAAGGTCAGCCTCATCGCCAACGCGCTCGGCACCCCGCCCGTCGACATGATCGAGAAGATCCACGACGCGGGGCGCAAGGTCGCCGCGCTGTGCGGCTCGCCCAAACAGGCGCGCAAGCACGCCGACGCGGGTGTGGACATCATCATCGCCCAGGGGGGTGAAGGTGGAGGCCACTGCGGTGAGGTGGGGTCGATCGTCTTGTGGCCGCAGGTGGTCAAGGAGGTCGCGCCGGTTCCGGTGCTGGCTGCCGGCGGCATCGGCAGCGGCCAACAGATCGCCGCGGCCCTGGCCCTCGGTGCGCAGGGCGCGTGGACCGGGTCGCAGTGGCTGATGGTCGAGGAGTCCGAGAACACGCCGGTCCAGCAGGCCGCCTACATCAACGCCGGCAGTCGCGACACCGTGCGCAGCCGGTCGTTCACCGGCAAGCCGTGCCGGATGTTGCGCAATGACTGGACCGAGGCGTGGGAGAACCCGAACAACCCCGATCCCCTCGGAATGCCGCTGCAGTACATGGTTTCCGGGATGGCGGTGGCGGCCACCCACAAGTTCCCCGACGAGAGCATCGACGTCGCCTTCAACCCGGTCGGTCAGGTCGTGGGCCAGTTCCAGAAGGTGGAACGGTCGGCAGCCGTGATCGAACGGTGGGTACAGGAATACATCGACGCCACCAGCACGCTCGAGAGCCTGGCCAACGCGGTGCAGTAGCCGCCTCGTACCCAGAGGCAATCCTCGGGCACGGGGACAGACGTCAGCCGAAGCTCCCGTGACGACCCGCGCCGCCCGCGAATCGCGCTGCACCGGCCGCGCCCTCACGGGCGACGACGGGTACCCCCGCCGTGCCCTCGGCTCGCAGTGCCGCATCGAGGGGTAGGTCGAAGGATCGGAACGCGGAGGCGCGGTCGACCAGCATGCATTCCTGCGGGAACTGCAGCAGTTGGGCGGCCATCTCGCGTGCCGCGTCGAGCGCGGTGCCGGACGCCACGACCCGGTTGACCAGGCCGAAAGTCAACGCCTCGGCCGCCCGCACCGGACGGCCGGTGAGGATCATGTCCAACGCGCGGCCCTGGCCGATGAGGCGGGGCAAGCGGACCGTGCCCCCGTCGATGAGTGGCACACCCCAGCGTCGGCAGAACACCCCGAACGTGGCGTCGTCGTCGCAGACCCGCAGGTCGGCGAGGAGGGCGAGTTCCAGCCCTCCGGCCACCGCGTACCCGCTGACGGCGGCGATCAAGGGTTTGGTCAATGCCATCCGCGTCGGGCCCATCGGTCCGGTACCGCCGCCGAGTGGGTCGAGTTCGTGCCGCCGCGGCGGGTCGTTCACGGATGTGAGATCGGCCCCGGCGCAGAATGTTCCGCCGGCTCCCCACAGGATCGCGACGCGCTGGGTCTCGTCGGCCTCGAACTGCTCGAACGCCGTCCGCAGCTGAGCGGCCATCGGCCCGTCGACGGCGTTGCGACGGTCCGGGCGGTTGAGCACGATGGTGGTGATACCGCCGTCGTGTTCGACGAGGACGTCGGGCGAACCTTCCGCGTGCGGCGTGGGCGACATGGGTGCTCCTGAGAGTGGTTGCTTGCGAACGTCACCACATGATCCCTGAGAAGCGTACGTGCGAGGGTGAGCACTCGGTCTTTGGGGAGCGAGCCATTCGATCCGTGAGGAGCGTGCGTGCGTGACCACCCGATCCTTGGGGAGCGAGTGTGCGTGACCACCCGATCCTTGGGGAGCGAGTGTGCGAGCGTCACGAAGGGTGGCCCTTCGTGACGCATCCTCGCAGGCTCGGAGGCTCCTCAGGGACCGGGGGACGTCGCGGGCTCGGAGGCTCCTCAGGGACCGGGGGTGACGTCGCAGGCTTGGCGATGCTCATGCCGATGGTGACGTCGCATGCTTGGCGATGCTCGTGCCGATGGGGGACGTCGCAGGCTCGGAGGCTCCTCAGGAACCGGGGGGGCGCGCAGATTTCGGGGATGCTTGGACCCGGGGGCGACGTCGCAGACTTCGGCGATGCTCAGGCGAAATGGTAGCGCTCGCAGGCGCGCCGGGCCTCTACCAGTGCCGCGGGACGCGGCCGTCGCCGCCGCCGGTGAGCAACGCCAGATCCATGTCCCACCCGCGCCCACGGAACCGTCCGAGCATTCCCCGCACGACCAGGGCGATCAGGACCAGCATCGCGACCGCGGCGAGGTAGAACGCGGTGGCCGTGACGGCGGCGTTCAGTGCGGCGCCGGCTGCGGTCAGAGGCGCGTGAGTGGGGTTGCCCTCGGGATCGACCCACACGTTGACCGGGTCGCCGGCGTTGATGGTGCCGTCATCGACGTTCACGGTGTCGGTGTGTGACACGGATTGGTACGTCCATCGCGCGGTGACGACCGACCCGCTCACTCCTTCGGAGACGACGGCGGTGGCGTCGTCCACGGCGGTTGCCTTGACGGGATGGATGGTCGCCGCCTGGTGTGCGATCGCCGCATTCTGCGAGGTATGAACCTGGCCTTCGATCAGTACCGCGAGCGGGATCGCGAGCAGCGCCAGAATGGTGGCGATACAGATGGTGAGAGCCTCAACGCGATCGCTCCGGCGAATCAGCGGGTTGCGACTGAACAGCCGGACAACCGGCCAACGGCGTGGCGAACCCACGAATGACGACCGGAGCCGACCATCTCGATTAGTTGCACGACGCACCTTTCCATGGTGGCACCAGATACGGCCGGTTGCCAGTTTTCTCCCGCCAGCCGGGACCAACATCACATTTCGCCGGAAGTCAGATCAGGAACACCCATACGAATCGCAGGGCGATGATCGTGAAGCCGAGGACCGCGGTGGCCAACAGCCAGCGGCGGGCGAGGCGGTCACGCGCTTCGCGATCGCGGACCGGATTCGGGCGCAGGTAGACGTATGCGGCCGTGACCGCACAGCCGGTTGCGGCGACGCCCAGGGCCAGGGTGACGGTCAACATCACCACGTTTGTCGGGTTGTCCAGGGTGCCCATCACAGGCACACGCTCATGGTTCCGTGAACCGGAGATCGGGCAACGGCTTTCGGCACAGATCGGCGGCATTGTCGGGAGTCATCCCCAACGAGAGCAGGACTCGGTGGGTGACGGCATCGGTGGCTGGTCCGTCCTCGCGGTCGGGCTGCGCGTGCAGCAAGGCGCCGAGCGCGATCGCCGCGCCGGCAACAGGGACCATCGCTGTCTCCACATCGTCCACAGTGAACCTTCCGGCTTCGGCAGCGGCGAGAATGTCGCGGCGGGCGCGGGGGGCAAGTCCGTCATCGGCCAGCAGTAGTGCATTGCCGCGTTGGAGCAGGACGCGGCTCAATGCCGGACGTAGGCGGTGTAGCCGTCCGGTGAGTCGAAAGCTCTGTGTGAAGGCTTCCGCCGGATCGGCCATGTCCGCGGTGAAGCGGTCCATCAACGCACCGTGCGCCTCGAGCGCCGCGTCGACGGCCGCTTGATACAGCGCTTCCTTGCTGTCGAAGTGGTTGTAGAACGATCCCATCCCGACGTCGGCCGCATTCGTCAGGTCGAGCACCGACGCATTCTCGCGGCCGTCGGCGAGGAACTGCTGCGCCGCGCCGATCAGCGCGGAGCGGGTCCGCAACTTACGACGCTCCGAACGGCTGAGCGTCTCGTTCGTGTCTGTTGTCATCGCACCGCGCCCCTTCCTCGTCAGCGCTGATCTTACCGCTCCATCTCAACTGTGACGATTTCGTCAGAAAGGGTTGACTGAATTAATCAGCATATGTGACGATATCGTCATCAAGTGCTCGTGAAGGGACTTTCGCAATGAATCTCGAGACACCGCACGATGGGCATCACGATCTGCACGTGGACCAGGGTGCGCTGCCGGGAGAGCACCCTGGCCGCCATCCGAATCCGGTCATCAAGGTCGAGGACCTGGCGTGGCTCGAGTTCGAGAAACCCGACCTCATGCGGACGGCTGCGTTCGCCACCGACTTCGGGTTCGCGACCTCGCTGCACTCCACCGACGAACTGCAGTTGCGTGGTGCGCTGGCGGGCCCCCCGTGTGTCCTGGTCCGTCGGGGCGAGCAGTCGAGGTTCATCGGCCCGACCTTCCTGGCGGCCTGTGACGAGGATGTGCACGCGTTCGCCTCTCACGTGGACGCACGCGTCGAACGCCTTCCGGAGACCCTGGGCGGCATCGTCGCAACCACCAGAGATCCGAGCGGGGCCCGGGTGCAGGTTGTCTCCGACGTCACCGTGCTGTCGGCGCTGCCGACCCAGCACGGGCGGCCCTACAACATCGCCGGCCTCATGGCCCGCCCGAATGTGGCACAGCGACCGCCCCGGGAACCGGCCGTCGTCGAACGCCTCGGTCACGTGGTCCTGCAGTCGAACCGGTACCTCGAGACGCTCAACTGGTATCTGGAGACGCTCGGACTCATCGTGAGCGACTTCCTGTTCTATCCCGGGCAACGTCAGCGGGGGCCGGTGATGAGCTTCATCCGCTGTGACCGTGGCTCGACCCCGGCCGATCACCACACCCTGGCGATGATGCTGGGTCCCGCTAACCGCTATGTGCATTCGGCTTATCAGGTCTGCGATCTCGACTCCCTCGCACAAGGTGGGGAATACCTGCTCGAGCGCGGCCATTTCAGGTCCTGGGGAATCGGCCGCCACATCCAGGGCAGCCAGATCTTCGACTACTGGCGCGACCCCGACGGCTTTCTCGTGGAGCACTTCGCCGACGGCGACATGTTCGACTGCACCCTCGAGTCCGGGTGGGCGCCCATGACGGCGTCCGGCCTCAACCAGTGGGGACCGCCGGCGACGGCAGACTTTCTCGGCGTCAAGCCGGGACGTGAGTCCATTCGCGAGGTCGCCGCCATGCTCGGCGCACTTCGCAAATCCGACAACGAGTTCGACGTCCAGCGGCTGCTGGGCCTACTGAAAGTTGCCTCCTCATGAGTATTTCCGTTCTGCGCACCGCCGACGCCTGGTGGGTCGCATCGGGCACCGAGGCCCGCCGCATCGACACCACTGCCATCACCACCGCCGAGCTTCTCGCGGATCGAGCGGCCATCGCGGCTGCCGCCGCCGGCGAGGCCGTGGACACCGCGACGTTGGCGTTGGTGTCACCGGTCACCACGCCGTGCCGAGTGGTCGCCCAGATGACCAATTACGCCTCCCACGTGCGTGACTCGGGCATGAATCCCGACTCCGTGCCGATGACGTTCTTCCGCAAGACCTCCGGGTCGATCAGCGGACCGACCGCCGATGTGCGCAAACCCGCGCACGTGCAACTGCTCGACTACGAGGTGGAGTTGGGGCTGGTCATCGGTGAGACGATCCCGGTGGGGACGACCGTGACCGGCGCCGACCTGGACCGCTACATCGCGGCTCTGGTGGTGACCAACGATGTGTCGGCACGCGACGTTCAGTTGCCCAAAACCCAGTTCTACGAAGCGAAGTCGTATCCAACCTTCACCCCGGTGGGTCCCGTCCTGGTCATTCTGGAGCCCGGCGATCTCGAGCAGGTCAACAATCTGCGACTGACGACACGCGTGAACGGCGAGGTGCGCCAGAACTCCACCCTGGACGACATGATCTATCCGCCGTTGGCGGCGTTGCAGGCACTGTCGCGGTTCCAACGACTCGAGACCGGCGATCTGGTGTTGACCGGAACACCCGGAGGTACGGCGCTCAAGGCGCCGCCGAAGCCCATCGAGATCATCGGTTCGTTGCTGCCACCCGCGGTCAAGTGGAAGTCATTCTTCGCACGCCAGGCCAAGAATCCCAAGTACTTGCGCGACGGTGACGTGATGGAACTGGCCATCGCCACCGACGACGGAAAGCTGGATCTCGGTGTGCAGCGAACGGTTGTGAGGTACCAATGACCACAGGTGAATTGGGTTTGGCGCCGATGCCCACCGATTCGCTGATGTGGCCCTCGACCGGCTGCCACTGCGCTGGGAGTGGTCGACCGAGGAGCGGAGCGCTGCGCGATGACCGATGAGAACCATGCAGTCGCGGACCATCCGGAGACACCGGTCGTCATCGTCGGCGCAGGACCGACCGGACTCACGGCTGCAGCCCTGCTGGCCGACCTCGGCGTGCGTTCCACGATCCTGGAGCGTTGGGCCGATCCCTATCCGCAGCCGCGGGCGGTCCACCTCGACGACGAGGTCTACCGCATCCTCTCGGTCATCGGGGTGGGCGACGAGTTCGCCAAACATTCGCGTCCGGCGTGTGGCCTGCGGCTTCTCGACGGGTCATTGCGCGTGCTGTCCGAGTTCGGGCGCGATACCGCCGTGGGCAGGCATGGCTTTCCCGGTGCGTCCATGTTCGATCAGCCCGATCTCGAACAGATTCTGCGGCGCGCCGTCCAGAGCCGTGCTCTGGTTGCGCTGCGCACCGACACCCAGGTGGATCTCGTCGTCAACGAAGGCGATGAGGTCCGTGTCGAGACGTCCGACCGGACGACCGGCGAGAGACATCTACTGCGAACGCGTCACGTGTTGGGGTGCGATGGCGCGAACAGCGTGGTCCGCGCATCGATGGGCGTGCGCTGGCGCGATCTCGGATTCACCCAACGGTGGCTCGTCGTCGACATCGACACCGCCGCAGACCTCGGGCAATGGGACGGCGTCCTGCAGGTGTGCGACGCCCGTCGGGCCGCTACCTTCATGCGGGTCGGTGACATGCGATATCGCTGGGAGTTTCAGCTCCTCGACGGTGAGAGCGCCGATGACCTCCCCGATTTGCGAGCACTGGAACCGTTGCTGGCTCCGTGGCTGACCCGTGTCGAGCTCGATGAGCTCACTCTGGTTCGGTCGCGGGAGTACACCTTCCGGGCCCACGTCGCGCAGCGGTGGCGGGATCGCGGCATCTTCCTCCTCGGCGACGCCGCGCACCTGACCCCGCCGTTCATCGGTCAAGGAATGGGAGCAGGCCAGCGTGATGCGATGAACCTGGCGTGGAAACTCGCCGGCGTGCTGAACGGCACGCTGCCCGAATCCGCCCTCGACAGTTACGAACAGGAACGCAGGCCGCATGCGACCGCGCTCATCAAGCTCGCGATGACCATCGGTATCACGATGACCGGCGGTGGGCGGGCCGGCGACGTCACCCGTCGGATCGTCGCACCACTGCTGCCACGTGTCCCGGGCCTGGCGAAGCAGACCGTGGACGGTGCCACCCCGGCGCTGTCGGCGTCGGCGTTCGTGCAGCGCGGGTGGTCGCGAGGCCGCGTCGCGGGCACGCCGGTGGCGTCGCTCGATCCGCGCTCCCTCGCGGGCACACTGATCCCCAACGCCGTTGTCGAGGAGGGGGATCGGCGACTCGACGAAGTGACGCCGCCGGGCTTTCTGTTGGTCACCACAACGGCACCCACCCCGTCGCAGCGCGCCGAGGTCGCCCGCCGCGGCGCTACCGTCCTCGAGGTGACACCGAACTCGGCGCTGGGGGAGTGGCTGCGCGCCGGCGGTGCGCGAGTCGCGGTGGTGCGGCCCGACCGGGTAGTGATGGTCGCCGGAACGTCGGTGTCCGCGGTCTACACGTATCTGCCGGCGTTTCGGACAGCCGAGTCACTTCACAACCGATGAGACAGGACAGTCAATGAGATTCAGTCGCCGTACGGCGCTGCGGTCGGCAATGGTGGCCGCCGGCGGTGCCGCAGTCGCCGGGGCGACCGCCGTGCGTGGGAGTTCCGGAGTGGCGCAAGCACTTCCGATACCGCCGATCGGAGCGCACATCGTGCTGCTCGGTACGGCCGCCGGGCCGGTGCCGATGCCGGGTCGTACCGGCATCTCCACCGCACTCGTGGTGGATGGCCGCGTCTATCTGATCGACTTCGGCCACGGTGCCTTCGATCAGTTCCAGCGATATGGTCTGTCCATCGCGAACCTGGATAGGGTGTTCGTGACGCACATGCACTCCGATCACCTCGCGGATCTCTTCACCCTGTTGTGGCTGCGGTTTGGTGGGGTGGATCCGATGACGGATCCGGTACACCTGCACGGACCCCAATCCGCCGGCGCACTACCGGATTTCATCGGACGCGCCGGCGCGACCATCAATCCGGGCAACCCCACACCGGGCCTCGCCGACTTTCTCGACAACAGCATCGCCGCCACCGCCTACGACATCAACATCCGCATGCGTGACGAAGGCTGGCCTGACATCCGGTCGATGTTCACCGCGCACGAGATCCCGACACCGGACGTCGGCGCATCGGCCCGCGGAACGATGGCGCCGCCGATGAAACCCTTCCCGGTGATGTCCGACAACCGGGTGCGCGTCAGCGCCATCCTGGTGGAACACCCACCGGTGTTCCCCTCCTACGCTTTCCGATTCGACACCCGGTACGGATCGGTGGTGATCAGCGGCGACACCACAATCACGCCGAACATGGTGACCCTTGCCAAGGGAGCCGACATCCTCGTTCACGAGGCCATCGATCTCAACGTGGTCCGTGGCCTGGGCAACCTCTCGGCCGAGCAGGTGCAGCATCACGAGCGCAGTCACTCGGACGTCACCCGGATCGGATCGGAGGTCGCCGCCGGGGCAGGCGTGCACACCCTCGTGCTCAGCCACCTGGCACCGGGAACGAAGCAGCTACCCGATGCGACATGGCAGCTACAGGCGCAGAAGGGATTTCGCGGAAAGGTGATCGTCGGGAACGATCTGATGCGGATTCCGGTGACCCACTAGAGCACGAGGTCGTCGATCTGGTTGATGGCCCCGGTCGCACCTTCGACGATGCCCATGTCCAGTACCTGCTGCAGCGCCTCGGCGGTCGCATAGGTACTCAGATAGGTGGCGATCGTGCGCCCGCCCTGTTCCTCGAAGGTGTAGTCGTTTCTCGACGCCGGCATCTCATCGATCGGGGTGAAGTCCTCGCGCGCGAATCCGTCGGTGAAGGTGAGCCGGGACGGTTCCTCGACGGAGATGATCTGCCAGTATCCGGCGTGCTTCTCGCCTTCCGGACTGGTCATGTAATAGTTGACCCGCCCGCCCGGGGTGAGGTCGTGATCGACCACGGTCGCCGGGTAGGTCGGTGGGCCCCAGACCTTTTCGAGTTGTCGCGGATCGGCGTAGATCTGCCAGATCCGCGTCCGGGGAGCAGCGAACTCGGCCTTGATGGTCAGTGTCAGTGCATCGAAATCATGGGTGACGTCGGTGACAGGCATCGGTCATTCCTCCTGGTGCGGTTCGAATTCGATCAGTTCGTCGATACGGGCGATGCGTCCACGCCACACCTGTTCGAGCTCCATGAGCATCGTGGACACCGCCCGCACGCCCGCAACGTCGCCGGTCGCCAGTTGCTCTCGCCCGCTGCGTCGTTTGACGAGCAATCCAGCCTTTTCGAGCACGGCGACGTGCTTCTGTACGGCCGCGAAGGACATGTCGTACTTCGCGGCCAGCGTCGAGACCGAATGTTCGCCGGCCAGCACCCGACGCATGATGTCGCGTCGGGTGCGGTCGGAGAGCGCATGGAACAAGGCGTCTGCCCGGTCCTCCTGCTCACTGTCCTCTCCGGTCGTGGACACACCATCAACATACAACCGATCGGTTGTATGTCACAAGGGGTCGGCAGGATTTCCTGAAATCCGGGTTTCTGCGGAGGCTGGTGCCCCGACGCGCGGCACCAGGCGTCACAACCGCGCGAGCAGTTCGGCTTTCTTCGTGGCGAACTCGTCGTCGGTGAGGATGCCGCGTTGATGCAGTCCGGCCAACGACTCGATCGCGGCGACGATGGCGCCTGGATCGTTGTCGGATGCGCCGCCCACGGGTTCGGTCCCGCCCGCCGACGTCGCCGCGAAGTCGGGCGCGTTCGTCTGCGGCGGCGAGTACGTCGGTGCCGGGTCGGACTGGTACTCCGGGGCCGGTGCGGCCACCGGGGTGTCGGCGACCTGTTGCGTGCCCAGCTCGGTCAGGCTCGACACGTCGAACGTGCCGAACTGGCTGGTGAAGGTCACCGAACCGTACGCACCGCCCTGCTGCTGCTGGACACCGCCGATGTTGTGCTCACCGGTGTCGAAAATCCTTGTGTGCCCGTCGACCTGGATGGCGAGTCGCCGCGTGCTCGGGAAGATGGCGTAGCGCGCATTGTTCTGGCCGCCCGACGAGCTCGGGACGCCGAGGTCACCCGGCCACCAGTTGTTCGAGGTGAAACCACCCTGGACATTCGACGAGACCGGGGGAAACACCGTCATCGTGGCCAGCAACTGGGACAGTTCGGCGCACAACGAATCGACGCGCGCCTTCAGCGCGTTGTCGAACATGTTGCCGACCATCGTCATCCCGCCCCGCATCCATTGCCCGGAGCCGCCGAGCTCGGGGATGGAGAACTGGGCCATCGTGCCGCCACCGTTGTTGACGGCGAACAGCATGGCGAGGACGGCGTCGCGGGAGAGTCCGTGACGTTGGGCGATGTCGGCGATGGCGGATTCGGCTTCTGGGGTGACCGTGGCCTGCATAGTTTGGGAGTCTTTCGTCGGTCAGTGTTGCCCCTGAGCCTACACAAGCGAACCGGTCCACCCGCGGTCAGAAGGGTGCGCGGGAAATCGGCCGTTCGGCCGTCGGTGTGCTGTCCGCGGCCCGGGATGGCCACCGCTTCGGCACGCTCACAGTGCCGACGTCGTCGACCATCCCGGACTCGGTGCCATGGCAGGCCATGGCGAGCGTCCGTGGGCGGACGCGCGTCGCGGCACCTCGCCGGGTACCGACGACGCGCAGGCGCGTTCGTCGGCGGTAGGGGTGGGGTAGACGGCGGAGAAGTCGTAACGGCTGACATACCAGTCGCCGAACACGTTGCCGCTCGGCGTGCGCGACGTGCCGCGGGTGTTGGTGGGCGGAACGCTGCCGCCGCGACGGAAGTCGATCTCGACCGGACGTGGAGTGTCGATCCTCGACGACCATTCGTGGTCGCCGACCTTCACTGAGCGATACCCGTAGCGGCACAAGATGATACGCGTCCAGTCGCCGTCGTCCATGCGACGCAGACCGGTGAAGAACGCCGTTCCCACGCCAGGATGGGCGGTGGACTCCTCGGGCGGGTAGATCCCGATCATCTGACGGATGTTCGACGGCGCGGCACCGACGAAGCCTCGATAGCCCCAATCCACTGATTGTCCTGCATTCGCCAGTTCGAACGATTCGACGAATGCGCGGACGAACGTTCCCTCCTGGCCCGAGACGTCGAAGACGGTTCCGGGTATCCAGCGAAACGTCTCGTCGAAGGCCTTCGGGACGCGGTCGGTGAGCGCCGGGGTCGACGGTTCGGCCGGTGGGGGTGCAGTTGCATCACACCCGCCGATTGTGAGTACGGTGAGGAACGCCGCGATCACCGCGGCGGCTCGAGCAGAACGCCCTCGGTCCAACAGCGGTCATCCCCTTCGGCGGCCCCCCGCAGACAGGTTGACTGCAGGATAGGACCCGCCGGTCGATCCACGGGTCGTCGCCATGCACCGGATCGGCGAAGAAACGGCAACAGATCAGACACGGCGACGGGTACGCGAGATCCCCCGAAGGTGTCGCAAGCGTCGCCGTTTCGTAACAAATCGACACCAAAGCCCGTTTCGACTTGACAATCTTTGTGAAACGGCTCACTTATGCGGATTCACGCATAGATCCAGGGCACAGGGTATTTCTCTGCGATTCGTGCCGGCTGATCACCGCGAAAACGGGGTTCGCGGCCGCATTCGACTTGGACATCTCTCAGGGATGTATATCAATCTGTTACCTACATGAGCCAGACGCTGAGTCTGCGCAGTAACGAGAAAGTCGAGTTAGCCATGCGGATCCGTCCCGCATGCGCAACCCGCGGTCTCGCCCCGGCCATCGAGGCCGGCATTGCCACCGCGGCCGCCTGAGGAACTCTCGGGCAGACCCTGAACCGGTTGGGTCGGTTGCGCCATGCGCAGAGAGCGCCAACGCCGCTCTTCGTCAACAAGTCCATCCCACAGCGATAGCCCCACACGCCGGGAGCGCGTCTGCGCGCCTCGGAGGTTGTCTGCTGCCGGTCGAACGTCCGGCCGAAACCATTCAGGAACCCACACACATGAACGTCGTCTCCACCAAGCTCAAACGCGCCCCGCGCCGCACGTCCCGATCCCGTCACCTCACCTATGCCGTCGGCGCCACCACTCTGGCTGTGGCCACGATGGTGACCGCGGGGTCGATCAGCACCACCGAGGCCGCCCACGCCGAGCACCAGGTCATCTCACCGGTCCAGGGGCCCATCAAGCGGGTCGCGGTGACGGCTGCCGCCTCGACCGCTCCCAAGCCGGCTCCGAAGCCTGCCGCCAAGCCTGTGGCCAAGCCGGCCCCGGCGCCTGCGCCCATCATCGCGCCGCCACCCCCGCCGGCCCCGGTGTATGCGAACAACCTGGACGGCTGGATTCGGCAGTCGCTCGACATCATGCGGGCGAACGGCATCCCGGGCAGCTACGACGGCATCTACCGCAATGTCATGCGGGAGTCGACCGGCAACCCGCGGGCCATCAATCTCTACGACTCCAACGCTGCCGCCGGCATCCCCTCGAAGGGTCTGCTGCAGGTCATCGACCCGACTTTCGCCGCCTATCACGTCGCCGGCACCAAGTTCGACGTCTGGGACCCGGTCGCCAACATCGTCGCCGCCTGCAACTACGCGGCACACAACTACGGCTCGATGGACAACGTCAACTCGGCGTACTGACATCCTTCTCGCTCCCTGAGGAGCGTCACGAGATACGAGCGAGGCGTCACCACCGCTCCCTGAGGAGCGTCGCGAGGTACGAGCGAGGCGTCACCACCGCTCCCTGAGGAGCGTCGCGAGGTACGAGCGAGGCGTCACCACCGCTCCCTGAGGAGCGTCGCGAGGTACGAGCGAGGCGTCACCACCGCTCCCTGAGGAGCGTCGCGAGGTACGAGCGAGGCGTCACGAAGGGGCGCCCTTCGTGACGCTCGCAGGCTCGCTCCTCAGGGACCGGGGTGGGGTTCGCAGGCTCGCTCGTCGGGGACCGGGGTGAGGTTCGCAGGCTCGCTCCTCAGGGACCGGGGTGAGGTTCGCAAGCTCGGTCCTCAGGGACCGGGGTGAGGTTCGCAGGCTCGCTCCTCAGGGACCGGGGTGGGGTTCGCAGGCTCGCTCCTCGGGGACCGCGGTGAGGTTCGCAAGAGGAGATACACGGGGGAAGAACTGTCCGGCGAGTCAATCCTGCAGGATCACCAGCTCCCGCGTGGCACGGGTCATCGCCACATATCGGTCCACCGCGCCGGTGATCCCGGAACCGAAACGCTCCGGATTCACGAGGACGACGAGGTCGAACTCGAGGCCCTTGGCGTGCTCGGGTGACAGCGATCGAATTCGCGACGTGCCCGCGAATTCCGGATCGCCGATGACGCAACCGATTCCCTCGTCATTGTCGGCCAGCCACGCGTCGACGACCGCCCGCAGGTCGGACGTGTCCCGTTGTGCGACAGGGATTCCGCTGCTCCGGATGGAGGTCGGCACGTTCGCGTCGGGAAGTGCCGCGCGGATCACCGGCTCCGCCTCGACCATCACCTCCTCCGGCGTCCGGTAATTGACGCTCAGCGATGCCATCGTGACGTGGCGGAGTCCGACGCGCTCGAGTCGCTCGCGCCACGATTCGGTGAATCCGCGTCGCGACTGAGCCCGGTCGCCGACGATGGTGAAACTTCGCGAGGGGCAGCGCGACAACAACATCTGCCATTCCGCATCTGTCAGCTCCTGCGCCTCATCGACGATGATGTGCGCGAAGGGCCCGGCGAGCAGGTCCGGTTCCGGGTGTGCGACAGCCGATTCGTCGACGAGGCTGTCGCGCAGATCGCCCTGGCGCAACATGCTCATCAGGCCCTCGCCGTCGTCGTAGGTGTTCGAGTCGATGAGGTCCGACACCACGTCATCCATGCGTTCGCGCTCGGCGGCCAGCACGGCGTCGCGCCGACGTCGACGACGTGACGACTCCGGATCGCCCAGCCGCCGGCGCGCTGCGTCCAGCAGAGGGAGGTCCGACATGGTCCACTCGTAGGGGGCATCTCGTTGCAGTGCGGTCACTTCTTCGCGAGACAGCCACGGAGCGCACATCCTGAGAAATGCCGGCACCGACCACAGGTCCGCGATGAGGTCCGTCGATTCGAGAAGTGGCCATGCCCGGTTGACCGCCTTGGACAGTTCAGCGTTCTGCCCCAACGACTTTCGTAGCATGGTGACAGACACGTCCGGGTTGCGGTGCCTGTCGAGCACGGTGGTGACCAACTCGTCCCAGATCTGATCGCGGGCCTCGTTGTGCGGTGTGCCCGGTTCGACGACGTCGAAGATGGCGCGCCAGTCCGTCGCGCGGAGTGTCACCTCATCCCAGTAGGTCTCGACGACGAAGCTCTCGTTCGGGGGCTCCTCGTACCATCTCGCTGCGGTTTCGACGGCGTCCACCATCCGGGCGTCCGACTTCAGTTGCACGACCAAGGGATCGGAGTCAATCGTCGCGCTGTCGCCTTCGGGCAGCATGTCGCGCAAAGTGCATGTCTGCACGCCTTCCTCGCCCAGGCTGGGCAGGACGTCGGCAACGTAGGCGAGATACGGGTCGTGTGGACCGACGACGAGCACTCCACCCCGGTTCCCGGCAAGTCGTGGATCGGCGTAGAGCAGGTAGGCGGCGCGATGCAGGGCGACCACGGTCTTGCCGGTTCCGGGACCGCCGTCGACGACGAGCGCGCCACGCGATCCGGCGCGGATGATGGCATCCTGATCGGCCGCGATGGTGCCCAGCACATCGCGCATGCGCGGCGAACGGCTGGTCCCGAGACTGGCGATGAACGCGGAATCGTCGTCGAGCGCGACGTGCCCGTTCAGCCCACCCGGCGTGAACACCTCGTCCCAGAAATCTCTGATCCGTCCGTGCGCCCAGCGGTAGCGGCGGCGGCTTGCCAACCCCATCGGGTTGGCGGAAGTCGCCGCGAAGAAGGGCTCCGCCGCCGGCGTGCGCCAGTCGATCAGCAGCTGCTCGCCGCTCGGATCGGTCAGGCCGAGTCGGCCGATGTAGCGGGATGCACCGTCCTCGCCGACCATCCGGCCCAAGCAGAGGTCGAGGCTGAAGCGCCGCAGGGTCCGTAGGCGCTTGGTGACCTCATGGATCTCCAGGTCACGTTCGATGGCTTGCTTGCCCTTGCGGCCGGGGGCCTTCAGCAGGACATCGAGGCGCTCGGACAGTTCGGCGATCGACTCCGCCATCCGCCGGCTCATGGCACGGAAATGGCGTTCATCGTCGACGACAAACGCCGGGTCCGCCTTGGCGGGGTGATCGAGGAGATTGAACACACCGGTGGTGTCAGGGGTCATGTATGCGGCTCCAGGCAATGGTCAGAAGTAGGTGTTCAGCTGCGAGGACACGATTCTGCACCGCCACGGGGGCCTTGCCGCAAGCCCCCATCCACGCTATAAGTTAGAAGGGGCAAGGGGATTCGTTCAGTCCGCAATCATCGGCCGATCGGCCAACTCACACTTCTCCGAACCGTACCCGCACCGTGGGCGTCGGAGGCTGACGTTCGGCCGCGACCTCGGCCAGCGCCTCGCGGAACGCGACGACCGCGGGATGCCGCGCCCGGCCAGCACGAACGGCCGTGTAGAGGATGCGCTGCGGATCACCGGGCAGCGCGACCAACAGCGTCCCCGCCAGCCGCTCACCCTCCATCAGTCCGGTGGTGAACGCCAGGGCGTGCCCGGTCCGTACCAGGTGGGCATGCAGCACCGGGTCCGGACCCTCGAACCGGACATGCGGCTCGAAGCCGGCGGCCCGACAGGTCGCGCGAGCCCAATCGCCGCTGGCCGTACCGGGCGGGTCCAGCGCCCACGGCGCGTCGCCGAGCTCGGCGATCGTGGTCGGCTGCCGAGCATGCGGTCCGTGCGCCGGGATCGCGAGATGGATGGGATCGCGCACCAGATCTGTGCGATCGGTGCCGGCGCGCACCGGGTCCGGCAGGCCCGGGTACTCCTCCCCGAGGATCACGTCGAAGTCATGCGACAGCAGCCCGCTGTAGGCCGCGTCGACCTGCCGCTGGGTGATCTCCACCTGCAGGTCCGGGTGTCGTCGGCCCAGGAGCGTCAGGACCGGCGGAGCGATCTCCAGGACCACGGACTGAAACGACGCGATTCGCAGTGTGCCGCGCACCGCCGGGAGGGCGGCGGCAAGTTCTGCTTCCGCCTCTTCGAGGCGTGCCAGCACGACATCGGTATGGCCGACGAGGGCGATCGCGTCGTCGGTGAGCCGTACCCGGCGTCCCACGTGCTCGAGCAGCGTCACCCCCGTCTCGCGTTCGAGCAAGGTCAGTTGCTGGGAGATGGCCGAGGGACTGTAGGAGAGGGCTTCGGCGACCTGGGCAAGGGTTCCCCGCAGGTGCAGCTCACGCAGGATGCGTAGGCGCGAGACATTGAGCATCGACTTCCTCCCCAATAGGTAAGTAGAACTGATGATGAATGGGAAGAAACATTCACTGGACTGATGATAACCACCGGGGGATCCTGACAAGATGAGTTTTCGGTGGAGGTGGTCGTGATGGCCTCGCGTGCGGCAGTGGCGTCGCGCGTTGGTGACCGCACCGGGCCGGCGGTCGGGCTGATCCTGGGTTCCTGCGTGTCGTTGCAGTTCGGTGCCGCGCTGGCGGTGCACCTGTTCCCGGCCGTCGGTTCGTGGGGAGCCACATTCTTGCGGTTGGCGTTCGCCGCGATCATCCTGCTGGCCGTGATCCGGCCGTCGGTGCGTGACTGGACCGCTCGCCAATGGCGCTCGGTGATCCTGTTCGGCGTCGTGATCGGCGGTATGAACGGCGCGTTCTATGCGGCCATCGACCGACTGCCACTCGGGGTCGCCGTCTCGATCGAGTTCCTCGGGCCGTTGGTCCTGGCCGCCGTGCTGTCGCGCCGACCGGTTGATTTCGCCTGGGTGTCGCTCGCCCTCATCGGCATGGGCATGCTCGGACTCGAGAGTTTCACGAGCGCGGAGTCGCTCGATGTGGTCGGCGTCGGACTGGCGCTGGTGGCGGGAACGTTCTGGGCAGGCTACGTCCTTGCCAGTTCACGGGTGGGGCAGAGCATTTCGGGCACCGACGGCCTCGCGGTGGCGTTGGTGGTATCGGCGGTGGTCGTCGCCCCGATGGGTATCTCGGGGGCCGCCGCGGCATTGACCGATCCGACGATCATCGTTTTCGCACTCGGCGTTGCACTCCTGGCGTCGGTCATCCCCTACACGCTTGAGCTCGCCGCGCTACGTCGTCTGCCGAAACATGTCTTCGGCGTGCTGCTCAGTCTCGAACCGATCGTCGCGGCATTCGCGGGCTGGGTGCTGCTGCACCAGCCGATCGGGGCCTTGCGACTGGCTGCGATCACGTTGGTGATCCTGGCCAGCGTCGGCACGACCGTCACCGCGTCGAGAGTGCGCCGCGGCTCCAGAAGGCCTCGGCTGAGGCAAGTCTCAGTGCGGCAGCACAGCGGACCAGCCGCCGTCGATCATCAGGTTGGTGCCGGTGACGTAGCCCGATTCGTCGGAGGCGAGGAAGACGGCATAGTTGACGACGTCGGTGGGTGTGCCGATTCGGCCCAGTGGGATGGCCGAGGCGATCTCACGCATCGGGTGGCGGTCGTCGAGCAGGGTCGACTCCGACTGCGGGGTACGGATCATCCCGGGGCTGATGCAGTTGGCGCGGATGCCGACGGCGGCGCCCTCGGCGGCGAGTTGCTTGGTCATCGCGATGACGGCGCCCTTCGACGCGGTGTGTGCGAGACGGGTGTTGGTGACCGATCCGGTCACTCCGGCGGTTGAACCGACCAGGATGATCGAACTCGACTCCGCGGCGCTCAGGTATTTCCACGCGTGCTTGATCGGCAGGAACACCAGGTCGATCTCGTGGGACATGACGAACTGCCAGTCCTCGAGATCGATCTCGGGCACCGGCGCGAACGTACAGAGACCCGCGTTGGCGTACAGGATGTCGATGTGTCCGGCCGCCGCGCCGACGTCGTCGATCCAGCGGCGCACCGCGTCGTCGTCGGTCAGATCGACCGGATGGGTGCCTACCATCCGCCCACCGGCCGCGGTGACCAGTTCGACGGTCTCGGCGCCGCCGGCAATGTCGACGTCGCAGCCGTAGACGGTGGCGCCTTCGGCCGCGAATCGCGATGCGGCCTCCCGCCCCTGGCCGCCGGCGGTTCCGGTGATGACGGCGACCTTGCCGTCGAGGCGGCCCCGTGCTGGTGAGGCGGCGCTCATCGGGTGCTCCCGGCGAGCAATGCGTCGGAGATGGACTTGACGCCACCGTGTGACGTGGCGCCCCCGTCGACGGTGATCTCGGCTCCGGTGGTGTAGGCGGCGGCATCGCTGAGCAGGTATTCGACGGTACCGGCGACCTCATCGCGGCTCCCGGCGCGGCCGAGGGTGGTCTCGGCCACCGACGAAGCACGGAACTCGGGGGCGGCGGCGGCCGTCATCGGGGTGTCGATGAACCCGGGGTGGACGATGTTCACGCGTATCCCTCTGTCGCCGAGTGCAAGTGCGGCCGTGTGCGTCAGCCCACGCAGCGCCCACTTACTGGTCGTGTAGGCGACGGGGTAGTGCCCGGTGAGGGCGGCGATCGACCCGATGTTGACGATCGATCCACCCGCCGGCATGACCGGCGACAACGCCTGGATCGCCAGCGTCGGCCCGATGACGTTGACGGTGTAGGCGGCTGACATGTCCTCGACCGTCACGGTGTCCAGGCGAGCGCGGCGGGTGATCCCGGCGCAGTTGACCAGGCCGTGGATGCCGGCGGTACGCAACTCGTCGGCCAGCGACGCCCACCGGTCGGGGTCGGTCACGTCGAAGGGGCGAACTCCAGTGCCCGGTGAGCGGTCGAGACCGACAACCTGTAATCCCGCTGCGGCCAGACGATCGGCGATCGCAGCTCCGATTCCTCCTCCGGCGCCGGTCACCACGACGGTTCGGACGCCGGTTCGTTCGCGGTCGGACATCGAACACCTCCTCGATCACGCTCAGAGTGCGTGCACGCCGACCCATTTGGGAACAGTCGATTGCCGATAGTCGCTATTGATCACACCTATGGTGAGGTGGATGCATCAGGGTTGTGGAGCTTCGGTGGTCGCTGCTCACCGGGTGTCTCAAGTCGACGCGATCTCCTCGACGACCCCGCGCATCCATTGATGGGCGGGATCTGTCGAGTGAATCGGATGCCACCACAATGCTTCTCGCAGCGGCGCGACATCGCCCGGGCATTCCATGACGCGAATACCGGCCAGTGGGCTCAGCCTGTCGGCGAGCGACTGCTGCAGCAGAGCGATCCGCCGGGTTCCGGTGACGAGGAAGGGAATCGCGAGAAACGATTCGACCACCACCTCGATGGTGGGCTCGACGCCGAGGATCTGCAGCTGGCGCAGGGCCGGGGTGAACGCGGTGGGCCCGTGAAAGGTCACCACCCACGGGGATCGGCGGAGATCGTCGAGGGTGAGTTGGTCTCCGAGGTCGGGGTTGTCGACCGAGCAGATCACGACCCACTCGTCGGTCGGGAAGTCGATCGACGGGGTTCCGGTGATGAAACCATGTGGCATCACGATTCCGTCGACCGCGCGAAGGGTGTCGTCGGCGTGATCGACTGCGTACGGTGTGTTCTGCTCGAGTCGAAGTCGTGCTCCCGGCGCTCGTTCGTGCAATATCCTCGCCAGCGGCTCGCCGACCCGCAGTGCCCCGTAGTCGGTCACGACGAGTGTGAAGGTTCGGTCGGCGGAGGCGGGATCGAAGGTCGGGGCGGCCTCGAACACCCGCTGGACGGACTGGATCGCGCTGGCGGTCAGTGGCCGCAAATTGGCGGCCAGGGGCGTCAGTTCGTAGCGATTGCCGGTGCGCCGCAACAGTTCGTCGTCGAAGTGTCGGCGCAGTCGGCCCAGTGAGGCGCTGGTGCTCGGCTGGCTGACCCCGAGACGCTCGGCGGCTCTGGACACATTGCGCTCGTCCAGCAACGCATCCAGCGCGACCAGCAGGTTCAGGTCGAGGTTGCGCAGCTGACGGGCCCCGCCGGCCGGCTTCGAACTATCAGTCATGACTATAGAGACTATCGGTGATTCGGTATTCCCTAATAGTGATCGGCGACTCATTGTGGGTGGGACCACATCAACAGGAGTTCTCACGATGTCATCTCTGAACGTTCTCGTCATCGGCGCCGGTGTCGCCGGGACCGCCACGGCGATCCTGCTCGCCGAGCAGGGTGTCGCCGTCGACCTGGTCGACGTCAAGCCCGACGTATCCACGCTCGGCTCCGGGATCACTCTGCAGGGCAACGCATTGCGTGTCCTTCGTGAAATCGGCGTGTGGGCGGAGGTTCGAGCCGAGGGCTACGCCTTCGACACGCTCGGCTTCCGAACGCCCGATGGCACCCTGCTCGCCGAACTGCCCGACTCGCACACCGGCGGCAACGATCTGCCGGCCACGATGGGCATGTACCGGCCCACGCTCGCGCGCATTCTCGTGGAGCGCGCCGCATCCGTCGGGGTCAAGGCCCGGTTCGGTGTCACCGTCACCGCGCTCGACCAAAGTGATCGCGAGGTGGCGGCCACGTTCGACGATGGGACCAGCGCCCGGTACGACCTCGTCGTCGGCGCCGACGGCCTGCGCTCGGCGACGCGTGCCCAGATCGGGATCGACGCGACGCCGCAGCCGACCGGGATGGGAATCTGGCGCGTGTTCGCGCCTCGCCCGGAGTCGGTGACCCGGACCGAGCTCACCTACGGTGGCGCCTGCTACATCGCCGGTTACTGTCCGACCGGTCACGACAGTCTGTACGCCTACCTCGTCGAAGACGTTCAGGATCACAGTGCTCTGAGCCCGGACGAAGCACTCGCCGAGATGCGGTTGTTGGCCGCCGAGTATCACGGCCCGTGGGACGACATCCGTGCAGGGATGACCGATCCGTCTCGAATCAACTACACGCGCTTCGAATCCCACGTGGTCGAGGGACCGTGGCATCGCGGCCGCGTGGTGCTCATCGGCGACGCGGCACACAGTTGTCCTCCCACGCTCGCGCAAGGTGCCGCGCAAGCGCTGGAGGATGCGTCGGTGCTGGCCGATGTCATCGGCAGGTACGACGCGATCGACGGCTCCATGTGGGCGGAATTCCATGCGCGACGCTTCGACCGCGCCAAGGCCGTCGTCGACGCCTCGGTCCAGCTCGGCCGCTGGATGCTCGACCACGAGCAAGGCGATGTCCCCGGCCTCATGGGTCGTATCGCCGCCATGCTCACCGTCCCAGCCTGATTCCGCACAAACATCCCACCCGGAGGAGATCATGACCACCGAAACGGTTCACGAATCCGCACCAGGCGCGCCGACCGACTACGCGTTCACCCACCTGCGCCACGTCGGCATCGCCGTGCCCGATTACCAGCAGCAGATCGACTTCTACACGAACAACTGGGGTCTCACCGAGATCGGCACCGACGGTGATGTCACCTACCTCGCCGCAGAGGGCTCACCGGAACGCTACGCGGTGCGCGTCCGTAAATCGGCCGACAAACGCCTGGACCTCATCTCGTTCGGTGCGGCCGACGCCGACGCTGTCGACGACCTCGCCGTGCGCCTGGGCCGCGACGGCGTCGACCTGATCGGCGAACCGGACACACTCCAGACACCCGGCGGCGGTTACGGATTCCGCTTCTTCGATGCCGATGGCCGCACCATCGAGGTCTCCGCTGACGTCGGCGTGCGAACACACCGGAAAATCGAAGAGGGGGAATCGATCCCGGTCAAGCTGTCGCACGTCGTCATCAACAGCCCGGACCCGGAGAAGACTGTTGCGTTCTACGAACGCCACTTCGGATTCCGCGTCTCCGACATTCTCATGCACCCCCGGATGGGCCGGATGATGTGGTTCATGCGCACCAACGTCGCTCACCACTCGCTGGCGATCGCGCGCGGCCCACACGCTGCACTGCACCATGCCTCGTTCGAACTGCGTGGACTCGACGAGTACATGCGCGGCACCGGCCGGCTCCTGCGATCGGGCGCGGAGAAGATCTGGGGGCCCGGCCGACACATGGCCGGCAACAACACCTTCTCGTACTTCCTCGATCCCAACGGGAACACGATGGAGTACACGACCGAGCTCGAAACCCTCGACGAGGACACCTGGCACCCGCACCTGTACGACTTCAGCAACCCGGAGGTCGCCGATCAGTGGGGAACCGCGAACGCCATGAACGAATTCGTTGCCAGCAAGTCGTTCAATGACCCCGACAAGGGACTCTTCGTCGCCCCGCCCGTGTGAACGGCGGCGCTCCCCGAGGAGCGAGACGGCAGCCGGGGCGTCGTCGTCCCCCCGGTCCCTGAGGAGCCGCCGAGCTTGCGAGGCTGCGTCGTCCCCTCGGTCCCTGAGGAGGCCGAGCTTGCGCGGCTGCGTCGTCCCCCGGTCCCTGAGGAGCCGCCGAGCTTGCGAGGCTGCGTCGTCCCCCCGGTCCCTGAGGAGCCGCCGAGCTTGCGAGGCTGCGTCACGAAGGGCCGCCCTTCGTGACGACCCTCCGCTAGCGCTCCGGGTCTCCTCAGGGACCGGGATGGGTACAACCCCGCTAGCGCTCCGGGTCTCCTCAGGGACCGGGATGGGTACGACCCCGCTAGCGCTCCGGGTCTCCTCAGGGACCGGAGACGGGGACGACCCTCCCGACCGAAGTCGCTCGCTGAGGAGCGCGGCGCCAGCCGGGCGTCGCCGCCCCCGGTCCCTGAGGAACACGGCGCCGGCGGGCGTCGTTTCCCCCCGCTCCCCGAGGAGCACGGCGCCGGCGGGCGTCGTTTCCCCCGGTCCCTGAGGAGCCGCCGAGCTTGCGAGGCTGCGTCACGAAGGGCCGGACCCCAGAAAGGAACATCATGAAGTTCGCAACCGTCACCGTCGACGGTGCATCACGTGCCGCGGTCGTCGCCGACGACGCCGTCCACCTGCTGCACCGGGGCCGGGCGATGCTCGACGTCATCCGCGGCGGACTCGACGCGGCGTTGGCCGAAGGGGCGCGCGCCGTCGACGACGGCCAGGTCATCGCGTTGGCAGACGCGACATTCGAGGCACCGTTGCAGCCCCCCACGATCCGCGACTTCGTCACGTTCGCCGAACACGTCGAGGGTGTGCGGGCCTCGATGGAGGGTCAGAACGACGTCCCGGACGCCTGGACCGACGCGCCGCACTTCTACTTCACCAACCCCTACACCGTCACCGGGCCCGACGCGGTCGTGCGTGCGCCGGGCGGTTCGGTACAGCTCGACATCGAACTCGAGGTGGCGGCCGTCGTCGGCAGCGCGGGCAGCGATGTGACCGTGGAGGCGGCCGGGGACCTCATCTTCGGTTACACGATCCTCAACGACTGGTCGGCCCGTGACCTGCAACGACGTGAGATGGAGATAGGGCTCGGCCCGGCCAAGGGGAAGGACTTCGCGAACTCACTCGGTCCGGTCATTGTCACCGCCGACGAGTTCGCCGACCACGTTGATGCCGAAGGCTTCCTGGACCTGGCATGCACAGTGCGGATCAACGGCGAGACGATCGGTACCGACGTCACCGCTAACATGGGCTGGTCGTTCCCGTCGATGATCGCGTTCGCCTCCCGCAACAGCGCCGTCCGCCCCGGCGACGTCCTCGGTTCGGGCACAGTCGGAAACGGTGGATGCCTCGCCGAATTGTGGGGTCGGCGTGGAACTCTCGACCCGGCACCGCTACAGGACGGGGACGTCGTGGAATTGACCGTGGAGGGCATCGGTACGTTGCGCAACGTCGTCGGCGAGCCGAGGCCGGCATCTGCCGGACTGCCCGCCCCCCGGATGACCGACCAGGACCGTCGTCGCGCCGAGCATGCTCCGCGCGAACTCGCGGCGTCCGCCATTGCAGGAGAAGCTCATGACCGCTGACATCACGACCTCGTCGACCACCGCGCTCGACCGGACCGATCCGGAGGGCGCCATCGCCGCGGCGGCGCAACGATGCTCCAACTGGGGACGCTGGGGCGACGACGACGTCCACGGCACGCTCAACCATGTCACCGCGGCCGATCGGATTCGCGCCGCCGGATTGGTCCGTACCGGCGAGACACTCAGCCTTGCATTGCCGTTCGACATGAATGGTCCGCAGAAGGGATGGCGTAGACGTACCAACCCGGTGCACACCATGCTCGACACCGGAGTCGACGCCGAAGCCGGGTTGCAGGGGTTCCCACACGGCATCGGTGGCGCCGACGACGTGATCGCCATGCCCCTGCAGTGCTCGACACAGTGGGATGGGCTGGGACACATCTTCGATCACGGGCGGGCCTGGAACGGTCGCCGCTCGGGTGCCGTGGTGACGTCGGAAGGTGATCAGGTGACCGGCATCGAGACCGCGGCAGAGCGCATGGTGGGTCGCGGTGTGCTCCTCGACGTCGGTCGGGTGATCGGCGACGACGGCGAACTCCCTGACGGTTTCGCGATCACCACCGAGCATCTCGAGCAGGCGATCGCCGTTCAGGGAGCGACTGCGTCAATTGGACGTGCCGACTTCGTATGCGTGCGGACCGGTCAGCTCACCCGCGCCCTCCGCGACGGGTGGGGAGACTACGCCGGCGGAGCCGCGCCCGGTCTCTCGTTCACCACCGCCGACTGGTTGCACGATCATGAGATCGCCGGGATCGCCACCGACACCTGGGGATTCGAGGTTCGTCCGAACGAGTTCGACGTCGCCTTCCAGCCGCTGCACCAGGTGGTGATCCCGCATATCGGGCTTTACATCGGTGAGATGTGGAACCTCGACGCCCTCGCCTCCGCCTGTGCCGCAGACGGCCGGTACGAGTTCATGCTCGCCGCACCGCCACTACCCATCACCGGCGCCGTGGGCTCGCCGATCAACCCGATCGCCATCCGCTGAGCGGACCGGCTCACCCCAGCAACGATTTTCGATTCACCACAACAGGAGCAAGTGAAATGTTCGAATACTTCAAAGACAACAACTACGTCTGGAACTTCGCCGTCGTCGGCACGTTGAACAGCATGGGCCGCATCGACGAGGTCGACCGGGCCTGCCGTCCGCTGCTCGACATCGCTTCCGGTAACGAGGACGCGGGTACGGATGACTTCCTGCGGACCTGGACCGACATGGTCGACCGGCTGGTCGCGGCCGCCGAGGAGGACGAGCGCAAGGGCCACAACCGGACCGCCGGTCAGGCCTACGCCCGCGCGGCCAGCTATCTGATCTCGGCGGAGCGGATGCAGAAGGCGGGAACTCCGGAGCGAGAAGGCACCTATCAGCGCTGTATGGCCTTGCTGGAACGCTCCTTCGAGCTCAACGATCCGCTGACCCGTCGGGTCCAGATCCCCTTCGGCGACACCACACTCCCGGCCTACTACACCCGGCCGGCCACCGCCGATGGTCGTCCGACACCGGCGATGATCATGTGGAACGGCCTGGACAGCACCAAGGAGCACCAGTACCTGTCCGAGCACAGCCTCGAACTCGCCGCGCGCGGCATCGCGACGTTGATGGTCGACACCCCGGGATCGGGAGAGGCGTTGCGTGAGCAGGGCCTGACCTCGCAGGTGAACACCGAGGAATGGGCCGCTGCATGCGTGGATTTCCTCGAGAACGACCCGACGATCGACGCGTCACGGATCGGTATCGTCGGCTGGTCGCTCGGCGGCTACTACGCGCCGCGTGCGGCGGCGTTCGAGAAGCGTCTCGCGCTGTGCGTCGCCTGGGGCGCCAACCACAACTGGGGCAAGGTGCAGCGTCGGCGTGTCGAGCGTGAGGGCGAGCGTCCGGTGCCGCACTACTGGGACCACGTCATGTGGGTGTGGGGCGAGACCGATCTCGAGACCTTCCTCGACAAGGCCGACGACGTCCACCTCGACGGTGTCGTCGAGAACATCACCGTGCCGTTCCTGATCGCGCACGGCGCCAACGACCGACAGATTCCACTCGAGATGGCCCAGCGTTCCTACGATCAGGCGGTCAACAGCCCGAAGCGGGAGCTGCGGATCTTCACTCCCGAGGAAGGCGGCGCCGAGCACATCGGTCTCGACGACCTCGGGCATGTCAGCAGCTTCGTCGCCGACTGGGTGGCCGACACCTTCGCCGAACTCGGTGCGGCCGAAGGTCGTTCGATGGAGGTAGCCGCCGGCGCTCAATGATCTGCCCGCATCCGTGGTCTCGATACGCGACTCACTACGTTCGCTGCTACTCGACCAGCGGGGTCCATTCGTTGGTCGGTTGGCGACTGACTTCGTTTGCTGCTATTCGACCGGCGGGGTCTCTCTGTGGTCTCGATGCGCGACTCACTACGTTCGCTGCTACTCGACCAGCGGGGCCAATCGTTGGTCGGTTGGCGACTGACTTCGTTTGCTGCTATTCGACCGGCGGGGTCTCTCTGTGGTCTCGATGCGCGACTCACTACGTTCGCTGCTACTCGACCAGCGGGGTCCATTCGTTGGTCGGTTGGCGACTGACTTCGTTTGCTGCTATTCGACCGGCGGGGTCTCTCTGTGGTCTCGATGCGCGACTCACTACGTTCGCTGCTACTCGACCAGCGGGGCCAATCGTTGGTCGGTTGGCGACTGACTTCGTTTGCTGCTATTCGACCGGCGGGGTCTCTCTGTGGTCTCGATGCGCGACTCACTACGTTCGCTGCTACTCGACCAGCGGGGGTCCATCCGTTGGTCGGTTGGCGACTGACTTCGTTTGCTGCTATCCGGCCGGCGGGGCCTCTCTGAGGTCTCGATACGCGACTCACTACGTTCGCTGCTACTCGATCAGCGGGGGCCTATCCGTTGATCGGTTGGCGACTTACTTCGTTTGCCGCTACTCGACCAGCGGGGCCAATCGTTGATCGAGTAGGTTGCGAGCCGCTAGGCGAGGAGCCGTATCGAGATCGCCGCCGGCGTCCGAGGATCCACTGGACTGGGGGATCGTGGCCGCGCATGTTGACCACTAGTGTTGCGGTATGCCGAGCCTGTTCATCCGCGCCCTGCAAACGCATCAGTGGATCTATGAGCATTCGGGTGGCTGGGTCGGTCACCGACTCCTGCTTGGCAACCCGACCCTGCTGCTGCGTCATACGGGCCGACGCACGGGTCAAACGCGGTGTTCGGCTCTCACCTACGCCAAGGATGGCGACACTTACTTGGTCGTCGCGTCGAACGGGGGCTCTCCGCGCCCACCGGCCTGGTTGGGGAATCTCACCGCGCATCCCGCGTGTGAGATCCAGGTCGGTCGTCGGCATCTCTCGGTGACCGCTCGGCCGACCTTCCCCGACGATCCGGACTACGCGCGTCGATGGGACATCGTCGATCGGGTGAACAAGGGCCGATACCGCGGCTATCAGCGAAAAACGTCACGTCCGCTGGCCATCGTCGAATTGCGTTACGGCCAAGATTCAGGCGAATGAGGGTGTATCCGGCAATCGACGCGTACGGTGAAATTGCTTGCAGCAGCGTCGAGCAGAACATACACCGGCCATCGGAGGCTTACCTTGATCATCCTTGGCATCATCCTTCTTGTTCTCGGCTTCATCTTTAGCATCCAAATCCTGTGGATACTCGGCATCATCCTGCTGGTGGTCGGCGCGATCCTGGCCATACTCGGGGCCACCGGGCGCGCGGTCGGCGGGCGCAAGCACTTTTACTGAGCAGGCGCCGCTCGGATACCGTTACTCCTGATCGAACCCGTCCATCCACTTCGCCGTCGGCAACGAAGAACTGTGTGACCGCGGCGCAGCCGCGGATCACAGACGCGGTGCGGTGAATGGAGGACGGGTTGATGGCCGAAGATCTCGTGGTACTCGTAGACGCCGAGAAGCGGCCGCGCGGGACGGCGTCACGCATCAGCGTGCACGGGCCGGACACCCCGCTTCACCTGGCATTTTCGTGTCACATCGTCGATGGTGCGGGCCAGATCCTGATGACTCGCCGCGCGCTCAGCAAACGCACGTGGCCAGGTGTCTGGACCAACTCGTACTGCGGCCACCCACGTCCGGGTGAGGCAGTCGAGGACGCGGTGCGTCGCTACGCGCCACGCGAGCTGGGGATGCAGGTCAGGTCGCTGACCTGCATCCTGCCGGACTTCCGGTACCGAGCCGTCGACGCCGGCGGAGTCGTGGAGAACGAGGTCTGTCCGGTCTTCGTCGCCCAACCGACCGGACCGCCCAAGCCCAACCCCGATGAGGTGATGGATTTCATCTGGGCGTCCATCGACGACGTGCGTGTGGCAGCAGAGCGAACACCGTGGGCGTTTTCTCCGTGGTTTGTCGACCAGATGCGGGTGCTCGGGCCCGATTCGTATCGCGGGCTCGCGGGGTGATCGCCATGACCTCATCCGTGCGTCGCACCACGCCCGATGTGCATTCGTTGCCCTACCGCCACTATGACGTCGTCGCCGAAGAGAGCGCGGCGCTCGTCATCCGGTCCTACTCCTCGTCGTTCGGGCTCGCGTCTCGACTGCTCGCCGCACCGATCCGTCGTGATGTGCACAACATCTATGCCCTCGTGCGGCTGGCCGACGAAATCGTCGACGCGCCGCGGCCCGGTCAGAGTGTCACACAGCGGCGGGCGGCACTGGACGCATTGGAGGACGAGACCCACGCGGCCATGTCCACCGGGTCCAGCACCAACCTCGTGGTGCACGCGTTTGCGCGAACCGCGTCAAGGGCCGGTATCGATACGGCGCTCACCGCGCCGTTCTTCGCGTCGATGCGAGCCGACCTCGACCAGTCCGTGCACGATGCGGAAAGCCTGGGCACCTACATCTACGGGTCCGCGGAGGTCGTCGGCCTGATGTGCGTGCACGCGTTCCTCGCCGACGAGCCCCACCGGAAAGCGCGCTACGACCAGCTGGCGCCGGGCGCCCGCCGACTCGGCGCGGCATTCCAGAAGATCAACTTCCTTCGCGACCTCGGGGAAGACAGCCACGACCTGGGGCGCCGATACCTGTTCGGTCTGGACCCCGACCACCCGTCCGACGAGGCCTGGCAGTACTGGCTCGACGACATCGACCGCGACCTCGCGGTCGCCGCTCGCGCCATCCCACTCTTGCCGAGCGGAACCCGGATCGCCGTCTGCACCGCGCACGACCTGTTTGCCGAACTTGCTCGACGACTACGCGAAACACCGCCGGATATGGCATGTCGCAATCGGATTCGAGTGCCCAAGCCCGGCAAGGCACGAATCGCGGCGGCGGCAGCACTACGACGCGGAATGCCTCGGCGAGCGCAGGCGGCCCCGGCATCGGCGGTGGGCGCGTGAGGGCGGGTCCGAAGCGAGTGGTCGTGATCGGGGGCGGCGTGGCCGGACTGGCGACCGCGGCGCTCCTCGCGGCGGATGGCCACGACGTGGAACTCGTCGAGAAAAACTCGAATCTGGGTGGCCGCGCCGGATCGTGGGAATACGACGGCTTCCGTTTCGACACCGGACCGTCATGGTGGCTGATGCCGGAGGTGTTCGATCACTTCTTCGAACTGCTCGGCACTTCCACCGACGAACAGATCGACCTCATCCGGCTCGACCCGGGCTACCGGGTGTTCTTCGAGGGTATCGAGGAAAGTGTCGACATCACCGACGATGAGGCGCGTAACCGGGCGGTGTTCGACGATCTGCAGCCGGGTGCCGGGGCGGCGTTCGCCGAGTATCTCGCGTCGGCTCGGCGTGCCTACGACCTGGCGGTGAAACGCTTCCTCTACACCAACTTCGACTCCGCGAAGGCCTTTCTGGGCCGCGATGTGCTGGTGAACGCTCGCGAGCTCGTGGGCCTGCTGACCCGAACACTGGACGAGCACATCGCATCTCGCTTCACCGACCATCGCATCCGGCAGATCCTCGGATACCCCTCGGTGTTCCTCGGGTCGTCGCCGGAACGCACACCCGCGATGTACCACCTGATGAGTTGGCTCGATCTCGCCGACGGCGTGCGCTACCCCGACGGTGGATTCGTCCGACTGGCCGAGGCGTTGGAGAAGCTCGCAGTGGAACGTGGCGTGCGGATTCACACCGATACCACCGCCACCGCGATCCACACCGCACGCCCAGACGGCCGGGCGAAGATCGGCCGCCGTCGTGCAACGGTGGCCGGCGTCGCAGTCCGTGACGGTGCAGGGCAGGCGCGGGTGCTGCCGGCGGACGTGGTGATCGGTGCGGCGGATCTGCATCACATCGAGACCCGGTTGCTGCCGCCCGAGCAACAGACATTCGACCAGAAGTGGTGGGATCGCGCCGTTTCCGGTCCCGGTGCCGTGTTGGTGTTCCTCGGTGTGCGTGGCGGTATGGATGAACTCGCCCATCATTCGTTGTTCTTCACCAGGGACTGGACCACGAACTTCGACG
Organism: Gordonia sp. LMA484; assembly: GCF_058129505.1. Lineage (NCBI taxonomy): Bacteria > Bacillati > Actinomycetota > Actinomycetes > Mycobacteriales > Gordoniaceae > Gordonia > Gordonia sp. LMA484. Next base: position 5,093,009 of record NZ_CM176700.1, on the reverse strand, counting down.
CGATCTTCGAAAGCCCCACGCGTGTACCCGATCCTGCCTCGATCTATGTGTGCCGTCCGTCGGCGACCGACGAGACGGTTGCCCCACCGGGCCACGAGAACCTGTTCATCCTCGTGCCCGTTCCGCCCGACCCCGGACTCGGCGGCGGGGGAGTCGACGGCGCGGGCTCTGAGGTGGTCGAGCAGACCGCCGACCGTGCGATCGACCTGGTCGCGAAGTGGGCCGACATCCCCGACCTGCGCGATCGGATCATGGTCCGAAAGACCATGGGGCCGGCCGACTTCGACCGCGACTTCAACGCCTGGTGCGGGGGAGCATTGGGGCCCGCTCACACGCTGCGCCAGAGTGCGTTCTTCCGGGCGACCAACCGGTCGCGCAAGGTGGACGGCTTGTTCTACGCGGGCGCGAGCACGACTCCCGGGATCGGGCTGCCGATGTGCCTGATCAGCGCGGAACTCGTGCGCAAGCGACTGCGCGGAGACCGATCTGTCGGGCCGTCGCGTCGGTGACCCTTCGCTCGTTCGCTGGAAGTTGCTGCGGAGAAGGAGTTCCCGGTCCCTGAGGACGGAAGTGCTAGCGGAAGGTGAGTTTCTCGATCCCTGAGGAGATCCGGAGCGCTAGCGGAAGGTGAGTTTCTCGATCCCTGAGGAGATCCGGAGCGCTAGCGGAGGATCGTCACGAAGGGTCGCCCTTCGTGACGCGTCGCTCGTTCCTCGCGAGGCTCCTCAGGGGGCGAAAAAGGGGGGACGCGTCGCTCGTTCCTCGCGAGGCTCCTCAGGGAGCGGGGCGGTTGCGAATTCGCTGGAGGTTGTGGCCGGGGTGAGTTTCCGATCTCTGAGGGCGGAAGTGCTTGCGGAGGGTGAGTTTCCCGGTCCCTGAGGAGATCTGGAGCGCTAGCGGAGGATCGTCACGAAGGGTCGCCCTTCGTGACGCGTCGCTCGTTCCTCGCGAGGCTCCTCAGGGAGCGGGGCAGTTGCGAATTCGCTGGAGGTTGTGGCCGGGGTGAGTTTCCGATCTCTGAGGGCGGAAGTGCTTGCGGAGGGTGAGTTTCCCGGTCCCTGAGGAGATCTGGAGCGCTAGCGGAGGATCGTCACGAAGGGTCGCCCTTCGTGACGCATCGCTCGTTCCTCGCGAGGCTCCTCAGGGAGCGAGTGGTGACGCATCGCTCGCTCGCCACAGCGCTCACGCACGCCCGATCAGCTCGGCGACGATCCGCGCCGACAGCATCACCAGAGGCAGCCCACCGCCGGGGTGTGCCGACCCGCCGACGAGGTAGAGGCCCGGCACCGGGGAAGCGTTGCGGGGTCGCAGGAATGCCGCCCGGGCGCCGTTCGATGAGGTTCCGTAGATGGAGCCGCCCGGCGTGAGGGTCCGACGCTCGAGGTCGGCTGGAGTCAGGATCATGCGGTGGCGCACCGAGGTTCGAATGTCGAGGCCGCGTTCGGCCATCACGCGCAGCACGAGGTCCGCGTAGCTGTCCGCCAGACCCGCGCGATCCCAGTCGACGCCGGCGGCCGGGTCGTGGCGTGGTGCATTGACCAAGACGAACCACGAGCCCGTTCCAGGGCCGGGGACGATCGCCGGATCGTCGGGGGCCGAGATGTAGACGGTCGGCCGCTCGACGGGACGTGGCGGGCCGTCGAAGCCGAACACCGCATCGAACTCGGCGTCGTAGTCCTCGGCGAACAGCACGTGGTGATGGGGTTGGTCGGCGGGCGGGGCGTCGAGCGCGAGCAGCAGGACGAATCCGGACAGCGACGCGGTGGACCGCCGGATACGCGCCGCCGGGCGGGCCGCAGCCTTGGCGCGGACGAGACGCTCGTAGATCTGCTGAGCATCGGCGTTGGCGACCACCAGGTCGGCGGACCGGTGCGCACCGTCATCGAGCACCACACCATCGACCCGACCGCCACCGTCCACGGTGATCTCCCGGACGCCGGTCTCGACCTCGACGCTGCCGCCCAGCTCGATCAGTCTGTCCTGCAACACCGTTGCGATACGTCCGAGGCCGCCGGGCACATACCAGGATCCCCAGGCCTGTTCGGTCCACGGCACCGATGCGAGCGCCGCAGGCGCCCGTCGGGGATCGGATCCGGTGTAGGTCGCATAGCGATCCAGCAGCATGCGCAACCTGGGATCGCGCAGGTACTGCCGGCCCAGTCCCCGCAACGTTCGCCAGGGTGCGATGGTCGCGATATCGGTCGGGCGCGCGTGACGCAGCATCGACCGCACCCCGAGCGGGGATTCCAGGAACGGACCGTGCGTCGCCGACCAGATGGCCTGTGCCCGACCGAGAAACGTCGACCACTGTGCCCCGGAGCCGGGTCCGAGTGCGGCGTCCAGTGCACTCGGTATCTCGTCGAGAGTGCCCGGGAGATCGAGTCGGGTGCCGTCCGGAAACCGGTAGCGTGCCGCCACATCGAGCCGCTCCAACGGCAACACCTCGTCGAGCGGGGCCCCGGTGGCGGCCAGCAGATCCGCGAGGATGTGGGGCATCGTCACCAGGGACGGCCCGGTGTCGAACACGAATCCGTCGTGCCGCACCACGCCCAGCTTTCCGCCGACCTCGGGTGCCTGCTCCAGCACGGTCACCCGATGGCCGAGGGCCTGCAACCGCACCGCCGCGGCGAGACCGCCGACCCCGGCGCCGACAACGACGACATCCGTCATGCGTGAACCTCGAGGTCTCGGCCCTTCCATCGCAGCGATCCCCGCTGACGTGCCACCACGGAATCGGCGGTGAGCACACTGAACGCGATGATCGAGGCAGGGTGGGCGAGCACGTCGGGCCAGCATCGTCCCCCGGTTTGTCGGGCCACGACTCCCCGCGACGCGACACCGGCGACGTACCCGAGCAATCCGATCCGCGAACCGCGCAGCGCCGCCAGCGCGGGCAGTACGTACACGATGTTCAGCAGGGCCGTCACGGCGACGGTCCCGGGTAGCGATCCGAATGCCGACCACAGCGACTTCCGGTAGCCGGCACGGACTTCGCGCCACCCGTCATACATCCGGCAGGTGGCGACGTCGCTGCCCTCGGCGACCACCCCGCGACCACCGGATCGTTTGAGCGTGCGCAGCAGAGCGATGTCCTCGAGGACCTCGGCGCGGACAGCGGCATGGCCACCCGCACGCCGATACGCGTCCGCGTCGACCAGCAGCAGTTGGCCGTTCGCGGCCGCCAGCGACGGCCGCGCCGACGTCTCGGCTGGCCCGAGGGGCAGCGTACTCATGAACGACCACTGCAGCAGCGGCTGCACCAGACACTCGACGAGACCGTCGACATGCTGGCGCGGATACGGGGACAGCAGGTCGAGTCCGCTCTCACGCAGGACGGCCGCCGACGCGACGAACGCCTGCGGCGCAACCCGAACGTCAGCGTCGACGAAGGCCAGGATTCCGGTGCTCGTCGCATGCTCGGACAGTTGGTGGCAGGCCCATGGTTTGCCGAGCCAGCCAGCCGGGGTCGGGCGCCCACCGTGTACCTCGATGCGCGGGTCGGCAGCGGCGAGCGCCGCGAGCGCGGCGCCGGTGCCGTCGGTGGATTCGTCGTCGATCACCACGACCCGGGCGGGTCCCGGCCACCGGGCGACGGCAGCGGAGATGGCCGTGAGACAGGCGACGACATTGGCGGATTCGTTGCGCATCGGCACGAGGACGGTGAGCGGTTCCGGTGCCGGTACTGCCCGCGGGTCGGGTCGTCGGATGCGTCGTGTGTTGTCGAGGGTCAGCGCCAGCGATGCGAGTGCACCCCAGGTGCCCACGTGAACCAGGCTGCGCCACAGATCAGTTCGTTGCACGGGTGTCACCTCGGAACAGCTTGATCGCCAACGGAACCGCGACGACACCCATCAGCACACCACCGACGATCGCCACCGGGGGCCGCCCGAAGAACAGCGCGTGGGCGATCACCGACGACACATACGTCCACAGATAGATGGTGATCGGCAGCGTGTCCGCGCCGATGTCGGTGGGTGCCGGGGCACTGATCAGTCGGTCCAACGCGACCATCATCAGAAACGACACCAGCAGCCAGCCCAGGAAGTTGGTCACCGGAATGCCGGCCACGCCGGGGAGTGCGGGATGCGGGCTCGCCCAGATCCAGTGGCCCTGGTCCACCATCTGCGGATCGAGGAACACATCCCACGCGGTCAGCGCCCATGCCCCGACCACGGCGGTGAGCAGGCGACCGTTTCGGCCGACGAGACGACGTGCGACGGCCAGTGCCGGCCAGGCCATCATGATCCAGGCGAGCGGAACCAGCGCCGGCACCCCGGCCACCTCGAGGCCCAGCGTGCCGGTGTAGGTGTACTGGCCGAAGGGGATTCCGGTGTGGACGCCCACGGTTTCCGCCAGGAGGCCGCCGCCGCCCGCGACGACCGCCAGGGCGATCGCCGACCGCACTCCGCGGCTGACGACGACATGGGCGAGCACGGCGCCGGTCAGGAACAGCACGCTCGCCGCCGTGAGGAGCGAGGTCCCCCCGTCGGTGTACGGGAACGCGGCCTGCACGACGAACGCACATCCGAACAGCATCCATCCGGCCCACATCCGTGGTCGGGCCGAACCCCTCGCGGGTGCGCTCGCCGGACTGCTCGCCGTCCGGAACATGAACGGACTCACCGCTTGTCGCTCTCATACTCGCCGGTCATGTCGATCACCGCCAGGCGCGCGAAGAACTCCTCGGCGTACCAGCGCGCGGGCTCGGTCCGCCGCACCGCCGACCTGTGTGCGCGTGACCGGTAGGCGAAGTCGGTGAGATCGGCGGTGGAATCCCAGATCGAGAACGTGCCCTGCAGGCCGATCGGTGCCTCGCCGACGCCCAGCGCGAACATCAGTCCCGGCGCGTTGCTCAACTCGGACACCACCGGCGGGACCGAACGCCAGAAGGAGACCATCCGGGTGGGCCGCAGCCTGGCACGGGTGATGGCCGCGACCGGACCCGACCAGGTGGTGTCGGTCGGATGGTCGCCGAACGGTTCGACACCCGCCCAACGTCCACGGGATCGCAACGGTCGCATACGGACCCGCAGTTCCTCGCGGCTCGCCATCCGCCAGTCGTCGATGACGGCACTCTGCCCGCCCGCATCGGCGGCGGCGTCGTCGTCCCAGACAGTGAGCAGCGCCCAGTGCCGCGGATCGGCATCGCGCGGGGTGAAGCTGCGTGCCGACCCCGTCCCCAGGAGTTTGGCGAAGCGCAGACCCGGTAGGTCGCGCATCCGCCGACGATCCATGGCCATACGACGAAGTGCCGGCCCGACACGGTCCACACCCCAGACCCGTAACTCCACCGCCGGTGCGGTCATGCCGAACGCCACACGCACCGGGTGACCAGGGCGGTCAGTGCGTGACGGGCCACCTCGTCGATCTCGACCCGGTCGATGCGATCGAAGGCTTCGCCGGCGAGCTGGGTGATCCGGTCCTCCACCATGTCGACCGCTCCGGTGTCACGAAGCACCTCGCATACTTGCGCCACCTGGCAATCGGTGACGTCGGGATTGCCCAGGCTGTCATCGAGGATCCGCCGCTGCACCCGTCCGGCGTGTTCTTCGGCGAGGCCGATCAGCAAGGTGCGTTTGCCTTCTCGGATGTCATCGATCGTGGGCTTGCCGGTCACCTGCGGGTCCCCGAGGACGCCGAGGAGGTCGTCGCGCAATTGAAAGGCCTCGCCGGCGGCCAGGCCGATGTCGTCGTAGGCGGCGAGAATGTCGGCATCGGCGCCGGCCAGCGCACCACCCATGCGCAGCGGGTGCGAGACGGTGTACTTGGCGCTCTTGAACCGCAGGACCAGCCGTGCAGTCGTGACCGACGTCCACGCGCGGGTCTGGGCGTCGACGTCGAGAAACTGCCCGGCGATCGCTTCGTCGCGCATCGTCGACCACATCCGGCGTAGTGCGTCGCGGGTCGGACGCTCGAGGCCGGCAACACCGTCGGTGAGGACATCGTCGGACCAGGTGAGGCAGAGGTCGCCGACCAGGATGGCCACGGCCTCGCCGTAGGCTGCGGCGTCGCCGGACCGCCGGCCGTGGTGGTGGAGATCTGCGAAGTGGCCGTGCACGGTGCGCAGTCCTCGGCGGTGATCACTGTGGTCCATGACGTCGTCGTGGACGAGTGCGGCGAGGTGAAACAGTTCGATGGCGGCTGCCGTCTCGACGGCGCCCGGCGGCAACTCGCCCGCAGCGGCGCCTCGCGCACCCCACAGGCAGAAGGACGCGCGCAGACGCTTGCCGCGCGAGGCGGCCCGCTCGAGGGCTGCGGTCACCTCCGTGAGGTCGCCGTGCACGCCGGTGAGGACGGCGGCATGACCGTCCAACTGCTCGCGCAACAGGGCGTTGACCTGCGCCAGGTCGCGTTCACCGAGCGCGCGGATCGTACTGTCGCGGCGCTCTCCGGCGTCCGGGGCGGCGGCCACCGTGCCTGTTTGCGCACGCGGATGCTGGGTATGGATCGGCGTCACGGCAGGTGTTCGGAGCCGACGGCCAAATGGATGACCGTATGCGGGGAGATCGGTGGCCGGCGGTGTCGCGCCCAACTCAGTCCGCGAGTATCTCGGCGAGCATGTGCATGGCGGCGACGGTGGAGAGGCTGCGGACGTTGGCCCGGTCCCCGGGGAAGTAGCGCGTCCGCGTGGTGGTCGGTCGTCCGGCGACGGCCACACCGAAACAGACGGTGCCGACCGGCTTCGCATCGGTGCCACCACCCGGGCCGGCCACACCTGTCGTGGAGACCGCGACGTCGGCGCCGAGTCGACGCACGGCACCGTCGGCCATCGCCGCGGCCACCTGTTCGCTCACGGCACCGTGTTCGGCGATCAGCTCGGCGGGGACATCGAGCTGACCGGTCTTCGTCTCGTTCGCGTAGGCAACCACCCCGCCCACGACGTAGGCCGACGATCCGGGGCGATCGGTGAGGCGAGCCGCGACCATCCCGCCGGTGCACGATTCCGCGGTGGCGACGGTGCGGCCGGACAGGGCCGCGGCGACGAGATCGTCGATCGTCGAGCCGTCGGTCGAGAAGACCTGGTTCCCATGATGTTCGCGGATCACGTCGGACAGGTCGCGGTAGGCGCCCGCGGCGGCGTCTGGGAAGCGCGTGACCATCTCCAGTTCACCCATGCGCAGGCAGGTGGTGATCTCGAGCTCGGCGAATCCGGTCACCTGCTGTTCGGCCAGTCGCAGCGTCGCCGCGAGGTCGGGCTCGGACAAGCCGTACCCGCGGATGATCTCCTGCTGTAGCTCGATGCGGCCCGCCAACGCGTCGGCCACGGGCGCGGCGGCCATCGCCGCGGGCCACATCGCGCGCAACTCGCGGGGCGGCCCGGGGAGAACGAGGATGGCCGGCGTCGACCGGGCGTCGCCGGTGGTGGCCGGCACGGCGACTCCGGGGGCGGTACCGGTCGGCGGGATCGGTGTGGCGCCGACGGGAACGAGCGCCTGCTTGCGGGTTCCCGCACGCAGATTCTCCGAATCCGGGTCGGCGTTCCGGCGGCGCATCCACGCCCCGATGATGTCGGCGATGTGGGCCTCGAGGTCGGTGTCGAGTTCGAGCGGACGACCACAGAACTCGGCGACCGCGGCAACGGTGAGATCGTCGGCCGTCGGTCCGAGACCGCCGGTGGTGACGATGAGATCGACATGCTCATCGGTCAGGAACTGCAGCTGCGCGATCAGGTCGGCGGGCCGATCACCGCAGATGGTGATGTGTGCGACGTCGACCCCGGCATCCAGTAGCTGTCCGGCCACCCACGGACCGTTCCGGTCGGTGACCCGCCCCGACAACACCTCGGTCCCGGTGACCACGATCCCCGCGCGCACGCTCACCCGGTCGACTCTATCCATCGATCACCGGTGAGTCGCCCACTCAGGTGTGCTCGTCGACGATCACGCGACCTTTTGGATGTAGGTGACGATGCGATCGACGCTGATCAGTTCGCGGGTGTCCCGATGCGGGATGCGGATGTCGAAGACCTCTTCGAGCTGGACGGTCAGGTCGATCGCGGAGATCGAGTCCAGCCCGTACTCCGACAGCTCGGTATACGCGTCGAGAGCGGTGGGTGGCAGCCACAGCACGTCCGCGATCGCCTCTCTGACCAGCGACACCAGATGCTCTTTCGTCATGATGGTTCGTCCTCCCCCGAGAGCCACAATGATGGTGAGTCAACTGACTGATCCGGAGCCTAGCGCGGAAGTGCCGTGGATCACAACGTGCGTTGAGGAATGGTCGATCAGTGCAGCCCGCGCGCCGCCACCGCCTCGAGTACCGCCATCGGCGCCTTGTACGGTTCATCGGCGCGCGGCCAGTGCACGATGACGTCGGTGAAGCCGAGCTCGATGGCGCGGCCCACCATCTCGTCGAAGAGTTCGACGCTCTCGAGCGCGTTGCGGGGTGAGGCGTCGAGGCTGAGATAGCGGTCCATCGGGCCACGACCGCCGACGGCCAACGCGTCGTCGAACACCGCGCAGTTCCGGGCGATGCCGGCGAACCAGTCCTCCAACGACGATGCCGCGGTTCCGGTGGTGACCCAGCCGTCCCCGTTGCGTGCGGCGAAACGGACGTTGCGCGGGCCGTTGCCGGCCAGCAGCAGCGGCACGCGCTCCCGGACACTGCCGCCGACCAGGCGCATGTCACGTGAGCTGTAGTACTCGCCGTCGAACGTCACATGGTCGTCGCGCAGCGTCCGGTCGAGCACATGAGTGAATTCCCGGAAACGATCGACGCGTTGCCCGACGGTGAGTTCCGGCTGGGCGAGCAGCGTGTCGTCGGGGGTGCCGCCGACGCCGAGCCCGAGCAGGAAGCGGCCGTCGGAGATGTCGGCGAGCGTCTGCACTTCGCGGGAGAACGACACCGGATGGCGAAAATTCGGTGACACCACGAACGCGCCCAACGCGATCCGCTCGGTCACCCCGGCGGCCGCGGTCAGCGTCGGGATGCAGGAAAACCATCGGGAATCGGGGAGCCCGCCCCAGACGAGGTGGTCGTAGGTCCACGCGTGGTCGAAACCCATCTCCTCGGCTCGTTGCCACAGGGGTCGCGACCGGGACCACCGCTGGTCGGGCAGGATGCAGATTCCGAAACGCATGGTGGCACGCTACCGGTCGCGCGGATACCCCTCCAGCATCAGTGTGCTCACCGCGGTCAATGCCTCGGTCCACGCCGCGGCCATCGCAGGTGTCCAGGCGTCCCCGCCGATCTCGGCCATCGCCGAGATCATGCACTCGCCGACGGCGTCGAACATGGGTGCGGTGACCCCGAGTTCGGCGTGGCGCCGTCCCAGTGAGCCGAGTTCCGATGTCAGCCAGTCACCGTCGTCGAGATGATCGAGTACCGAGACGATGGCGGTGCGCAACATCGCCGCTTGAACCCGTGTGTCGCGCCCGAACATCGGCTGCACCGAGGGATAGCGCTCGAACAGGATGTCGTAGAACCGGATGGTCAGCCCGTTGTCGGGCAGATCCACCAGGGCGAGGCTGTCTTCGAGAACCTTGTTGTCCACGGCTCAGGGCTTCTCGTGGTCGTGCCCGATCGGCTGCTGCCGTTCGGAGGGCTCGTGCAGTTCGGCCATCTCACTCTTGAACACCCGCAATGACCGCCCGAGGCCGCGGGCGGCATCGGGAAGGCGGCCGGCGCCGAAGAGCACGACGAACGCCACTCCCACCAGGACGATGTGCCAGGGTTGCAATGCCCCCATGTCGTTCTCCTCACTCCTCGACGTGAATCATCCGGTGCGACTGCGGGACCGGACGGTGTGGCGGCCGCGTCCGACGCGCCCGCCACACCACCGATCCCCACCACCGCGGCGCAGGTCCGACGGCGCCACGCATCCGGCGCCTCATCCCTGCCCCCGACATCCGAACCGGTTGGACCGGTAGGTGTTCAGCGATAGCCGCCCGACTGCTTGCCGCCGCTGTTGCCGGGGTAGTGCGGGTTGTTGATGACCGGCATCTGGATGTTGATCGGCATGTGCAGTTCGGACATGTAGAAGAGCACGAACTGTCGCAGGAACTCGTCGAAGAGCCAGTACGCCTCTTTGGGCACGCCGACATTGAGAGCGCCCTCCCGTACGGCCACATAGGGGCCCCAGGCGGTCTCCAGCAGCGGGGTCCACACGGGCTCCCGGGGGATGTCGAGCCAGTCGGCGATCTTGTCGCCCAACATGAATCGGGTCAACGCCCCGAGGACTCCGCGGGACAGCAGCGAGAGGTCGAGGTTGTAACCGAGGCCGAGCAGGATGTCGGCGAGCTTCTTGCCTTCCGGCGTCGGCGCCAGGATCGGGTCGAGTACGTGCTTGGCCTGTGAGTCGGCCGCCGCCCACGACTTGGGGATGTACTGATCCTGCACACCGAGCATGTGGGCGCTGACCTGCCAGGAATGCAGGAAGCCCTCCGACTCGTCCGGCGCGATCGGCACATTCCACTTCTGCAGGTTGCGCATCACCGTGGTGGGCAGGCTGTGCCAGGTGACCATGATGTCGGCCTGGCTGATCGGCGTCTTCTCCGGAGCCGCGTGTTCCCACCACGGGGATTGCGGCAGGAGGTGGCGCACCGCGGCATGGGCCAGGCGGGTTTTCACGCAGGTCACGACCATCTCGCCGTCGGACTGATAGGCGTTGAGTGAGCCGATGTCGTAGCCGAGTTTCGCGGTCTTGGTGATGCGGTCTTTCATGTCCGCGCCGCCCTTGGAGTAGTAGACCGCGCGCGCCTCTTTCGGGATGACGGTGCTCATCATGCCGCTGGCGAACCCGTAGAGCACGCCGAGATAGGTGCCGCGTTTCTCGTTGAACTTCACTGCGGTCGCCAACTTGCCACGATCGGTCCACGACGGAAGCTGACGCGCATGCTCCATGAAATCGCGCAGTTCCTTGGGCAGCCCGGCCGGCAGCGGCTGCCCGTTCTTCGTCCACGATCGGAGCAGCCGGTTGACCTCGGGCACCTGTCCCCGGTCCAGCAGTCTGGCGACCACGGGGTCGGCGTCGTCATCCCAGACACCTTTGGGGTCCGCGCCGCTGCCGCGCCCCGGCAACGATTCGGCCGGCGACCATGTCCAGGGTGACGCCTGTGTGACGGTGGCCAAAGCGCCCACCGCACCTACCGTGCCGCCTGCCTTCAACAGAGTTCTCCTGTTGACGTTCTCCATCTTTCTCACTCCCGTCTATCGCCACCCGACTCGATGACGCGATGTAACAATCGCTGTATCGCTGTTTCATAGGTGTAGCACGGAGTGATTCTGGATACACACGTTTTCGGATGATTGGAGCGATGCGCGGTATGCTTCGCCAACGAGGGGCGGAGGAGATCGAGTGAAACCTGGCCAGGCCGCCACGCCGCTGGAGCTGCAATCTCCATCGCCGCAGCCGCAGTCGTTGCTGCAGCGGGCATACGTGGCCGTGGTCGGGGGAGACCTGCACGAACCCGACGACGATCCGACCCGGACCCGATTGCTCGACGCTGCGTTCGAGCAGTTCTGTCGGATGGGTATCCAGCGCTCGTCGATGGAAGAGGTGGCCCGTCGCGCCGGACTGTCCCGGATCACCATCTACCGGAAGTTCGACACCAAGGACGCGCTCGTCGAGCAGGTGATCCTCCGCGAGTTCCGACGCTACTTCCTCCGGTTTCTCGCCGACATCGAGAAGGCCGACACGGCGGCGGAACGGGTCGTGCTCGGCTTCGTCAGCTCCCTGCGCTCGATCCTGAGCAACCCCCTCATCGGCGGTCTTCTCGAGACCGAGCCGACCCTGTTGGCCGGGTCGATCGGAGCCGACGACGGCCGAATGCTGGTGGCCGTGCGCCAATTCGTCGCACAGCAACTCCGCCGGGAGCAGGACGCCGGGAACATCGACCCCGACCTCGACACCGAGTTGACCGCCGAGATGATGGTTCGTATCTCGAACTCGTTCCTGACGGTGCCCAGCCAACTGATCGATGTGCACGACGACGAACAACTGGCCGACATCGCCCGTCGATATCTCGTCCCCATGCTGGATTCCGGTCCGTCGATGCCTCGCTGAACCGGCCACGGGACGAGGCGAGATGACACACAGGCGAATCTGCTCGATGGCCGTCATCGCCCTGACCTCCGCCGCGCTGATGCTCGTCGCACCGACCACTGATGTGCTCGCGGCGCCGTTTCGGACCACTGCGATCGCGCCTGATCTCGCGGCGTGCACGGCCGACCAGAAACCGTCGAGGAACACGGCGTGCGCGGCGGCGATGACCCAGTTGTGGCTCGCGCACCGGGGCAGGTCCGGCGTGGTCCGCGAGACCGTGCGGGTCGACAACCCGGCGTTCGGGCTGTCGTGGAATCCGCAGAACCGCGACATCTGCGTCTACGCCGAACTCGGCAAGCTGCTCAACCTCGGGCTGCACCACTGTGATCGGATCACCTTCGTCAACCCGGAGACCGACGCGGACCTGATCTCGACCCGCACTCGGGCGATCGCCACCTTCCTGCACGAATCGAGTCACGGCGTCCAGGAGGCGGCGGGTCTGAAACCGGTGTCCACCACCATTTTCGGTCCCACCGACGAGCTGCGGCGACTGGAACTGGCGAGCGACTGCTGGTCGGGTGCGGGCATGGCCTGGCTGGTCACCGATGGTCGCCTCGGCGCCGCCGACCTCGCCGAGGCGACCGCGTTCATGTACGCGCTGCCCGACAACGCCACGCACGGAAACGGCGACGACCGTGGGCAGGCGTTCACGCGGGGCATCGCCGAAGGCCCGGCGGCCTGCGATCAGATTCTGAGTACGCGTGTCTACACTTAGCTCGACGACGACACCCGCGCATCCGCAGAGGGAGACATGACCACCGCTTACGAATTCACCGCAGCCGACATCGACGGCAACACCGTTCCGCTGTCGACCTTTGCCGGGCTACCGCTACTCATCGTCAACACCGCGTCGAAGTGCGGGTTCACGCCGCAGTACGAGGGTCTGGAGGCGCTCAACCGGCAATACGGCGACCAAGGGCTGCGCGTGCTCGGCTTCCCGTGTGACCAGTTCGCCCATCAAGAACCCGGTGACGCGGAGGAGATCAAGAACTTCTGCTCGCTGACCTACGACGTCAGCTTCCCGATGTTCGCCAAGATCGACGTGAACGGACCCGACGCACACCCGCTGTATGCCTGGTTGCGATCCGAGAAGCGCGGACTGCTGGGCGGACGAATCCAGTGGAACTTCACCAAGTTCCTCATCGGCCGCGACGGCAAGGTCGTCGACCGCTTCGCGCCGACCACCAAGCCGGAGAAGCTGACGGGCGCGATCACGAAGGTGTTGTGACGCGGTCCCTCACGAGATCAGCGTTGCCAGCGCGACGTCGGGATCACCCAGGCGCGCGGTGTCGACCGGCCGGCCCGACGAGATCAGTGACTTGATGTCCTCGAGCTGATCCCAGACGTTCACCTGCATGCCCGCCTGGACGTGCGCGTCGTCGTCGAGCCAGAACACCACGAACTCACGTCCCTCGACGTCACCGCGGAACACGACCTTCTCGTACCCGGACGTACTGCCGGTGAACTCCATGCCGAGGTCGTATTGATCGGTGAAGAAGTAGGGCAGATTGGTGTATTCGGCGTCGCCGCCCAGCATGTTCACGACCGCGATCGCCGGCTGGTTCAGGGCGTTCGCCCAATGCTCGGTGCGCACCCGGGTCCCCAGAGTCGGATGCTCGGCATTGGCGATGTCACCGACGGCGTAGATGTCCGGGTCGCTGCTGCGCAGACCGGCGGTGACGAGGACACCGCCGCCGCCGGTTTCGAGGCCGGCCGTCTCGGCCAGTTCGAGATTCGGTATCGCGCCCGCCGCGACCAACACCAGGTCGGCGTCGACCGTGTCGCCTCCGGCGAGTCGCAGGCCCTGCGCGTGGCCGCCGCCGTCGTCGGTCATCACGGCCTCGACCTCGACCCCGGTCCGCAGGTCGACGTCGTGGGCGCGATGGAGGTCGGCGAACACCTGCGCCACCTCGGCACCCAGTGCGCCGAGCAGCGGCTGTGGTGCGGCCTCGGCGACCGTCACCTGTGCGCCACGCTCGCGGGCACCTGCCGCGACCTCGAGGCCGATCCAGCCGCCGCCGACGATCGCGACGCGGGAACCGTCATGGATCGCCGCGTTCAGCTTCTGGGCGTCGTCGATCGTGCGGAGGTGGTGAACGTTGTCGGCGTCCGCCCCGGCGAGATCGAGATGCCGTGAGCGAGAGCCGGTGGCGAGCAACAGCTTGTCGTAGCTCACGGTGGAGCCGTCGGGCAGCTGCACGGTCTTCGCGGACGGGTCGATCTTCTCGATCGTGGTACCGGGGCGTAGGTCGATCCTGTTGTCGCGGTACCACTCCCCGTCGTGGACGGTGAAGTCGGCGAGTTTCTTCTTGCCGGCCAGGAATTCCTTGGACAACGGCGGTCGTTCGTACGGCAGGTGTTCCTCGGAACCGAAGAGGATCACATGTCCGTCGAAGTCGTGTTCACGCAGTTCCTGAGCGGCTTTCGCGCCGGCCAGGCCGCCTCCCACGATCACCATGGTTGTCATGAGCGTCGCCTCCCTCGTGCTTCGGGGCAGATCTCTGTTCTGCCTGCGCTGTTGGGATCGTGTCTCACCTTACTCGGGTGCACGCCGCGGCACGGTTGTCTCCAGGTAATGCCCGAGCGGTCACCGGCTGCCCCATCGCGCCAGCGATTCCACGGTGGTGATGTGATCGACGCCGAAGGCCGCGGCGCCGTACAACGGTCCGTCGTCCCCATATATCCCGTCCAAAACTGCTGGGGGAGAGTCTTTTCGATACGACATGAGACCGGCCCGGTAGGCTTCGTCGAAGGATTCGCGCGCAGCGGCCCGCAGCGGTGCGGCCAGCCCGCCGAGCGTGACGACGTCGGGGTCGTGGATGTTGACCAGTCCGGCGACGCCTCGACCGAGTGAGGCGGCGACTGCGGCGAGGGCCGCGCCGGTGCGGGTGTCGGCCACGGATGAGCCGCGGTACTCGTCGAGGACCGTGTGCATGTAGCCGGGTGCGTTCTCCGGTGGTGGGTCGCCGCGATGTTCGGCGAGGGCACGCCCGTCCAGCGTGAGATCCCAACATCCGTGGGCGCCACAGGGGCACAGTCGAGACGGATCGCCGAACGGCACATGGCCGTACTCGCCGGCGCTGCCGTGCGCCCCGGTGGCGGGTACGCCGTCGACGATGAGCGCCCCGCCGATCCCGGTGGTGATGATCAGATGCAGGGCGGTGCCGACGCCACGGGCCGAGCCGGTCCGCGCCTCGGCCAGACCCGCGAGTGTCGCGTCATTGCCGACGAGGACCGGCAGCTCGACGTCGGCGGGCAGATCCGACGTCAACCGCGACAGGTCCACGTCCCGCCACCCGCGCCGGGTGAACTGCACGAGGCGATCGTCTCGGACGGTGCCGGCGACCGACACCGACACCGCCCGCACCCGGTCGGCCTCGCGCACATGGATCGCCCGGATCGCCTCGGCCATGTCGGCGAGTACCCGCTGCGGGTCGCGACCCAGGTCCGGGGTGCTCGCCTCGATGATCGGGGCCCCGGTGATGTCGGCGGTCGCGACCCGCCAGCCGGTCGTCGTCAGGTCCGCGGCGACGACGACCGGTCCGTTCGGGTGGGGACGAAGAACGGTGGAGGGCCGGCCGCGTCCGTGGGCGGGGGCGGGACTCTCATCGAGGAGTTCGATGCGGCGCATCCGGCTCAGCAGTTCGGTCGCCGCGCCACTGCCGATGCCCAGCTCCTGGGCCGCCGAGGCGCGGGTGATACCCGGCTGCGTGCGGACCAGATCGATCAGCCGCGCGGCGGTGAACCAGCGCGCCGGTGTCGCGCTGCTCGGCTGTGAGGTCACCGGGTCATCCCCCCATTTTCATTAAACTCTGATCACGAGTATATTCGGCGCGTGGCCATCTCCACCGACTCGACCTCGACCCGGCGCGGTGTTCGTCAGAACCTGCCCGCGTTGATGGCGCTTGCCCTCGCCGGGTGCCTCGCCGTCACCACGGAGATGCTCCCGGTGGGTCTGCTGCCGGCCATCGGCGACGCCTTCGACGTCGACGAGCAGACCACCGGTCTGCTCGTCATGGTCTATGCCGCGATGGTCGCGTTCTTCTCGGTGCCGCTCACGATCGCGACCCGACGGCTCCCGCGCAAACCGCTGATCCTGGCCACGGTGTGTGCCTACCTCCTGAGCAACCTCATGATCGCGGTGGCGCCGACGTTCGCGTTCGTCGCCGCAGGGCGAATGGTCGGGGGGCTCTCGCACGCGCTGTTCTTCTCGGTCTGTATCGGTTTTGTGCCGCTGCTCGTCGAACGTGGCCAGGTGGGTCGCGGCCTGGCGCTCGTGTCCGGTGGGGCCACCGCCGGTTTCGTGCTCGGCGTCCCGGTGTCGACGACTCTCGGCTCGTTGGTGGGATGGCGGGTGGCGTTCGCGATCCTGGCGGTGTTCGCGGCGATCACCCTAGTGCTGGTCGCGCGGACGCTGCCCGCGGTGGCCGGGTCGCCGGCCGGCCGGCGAATTCTTCCTCCTGGGACACGAACCGATCTCGCTGTCGTCGTCGCGTCCAACACCCTGACTTTCGTCGGGCAGTACACGCTGTACACCTACGTGACGGTGGTGTTCCTGACCGCCGGCGCACACGAGGCGTCGATCGGCCCGATCCTGCTGCTGTGCGGGGTGTGCGGTCTCGTCGGACTCGCGTGCCTCGGCCGCACGATCGATCGCCATCCCCGCTCGACGGTGCTGGCCGTTCTGGGGTTGCTGGCGGCCGCAATGCTCGGTGTCTGGGTGACCCACGAGTGGCTGCCGGCACTCGTGCTCGCGGTTGCGCTGTGGAACGGGGTGTTCGGTGGTGTGCCCTCGATGTACCAGTCCGCCGCGGTCCGGGCCATGCCCGACGCCCCGGAGATCGCCGGGGCCTGGATCAACTCGACCTCCAACGTCGGCATCGCTCTGGGTGCGGTGATCGGTGGTGCGCTCCTGACGACGGCCGCGGGCACGTCGGCACTGGCGTGGTTCGGGTCGGCGCTGGTGGTCCTGGGACTGGGCGTCGCCGTTGTGGGGGCGAGAGCGTTCCCGCGCGCCACCGTCAGCCGGTGATCAGGGCCCACAGTCCGTCGGCGCCCACGTCCAGCGCGGCCGACGCGACGATCTCATCCCAGTGGTGTGTCGAACCGAACTCCGATCGCCAGGCGAGTGCGGCCAGCGTGAACTCGTGGAGGCGATGCTCGCGGGTCGTCCCGATCGCGCCATGCACCTGGTGGGCATTGCGGACCGCCACCGACGTGGCCTGACCGACACACGAACGCGCCACGGCAACAGCGAACTCCAGGTTCTCGCCGGTCCAGTCGCCGTGCACGGCCGAAGCGAGTGCGGCCTCGGTCGCGGCCCGTGCGAGTGAGGTCTCGGCCGCGATGTCGGCGATCAGATTCGTGACGGCCTGGAACCGTGCCAACGGCCGACCGAACTGGTGGCGCTCGGTGGCATGAACCACCGTCAGCTCCAGGGTGCGTTCGAGCGCTGCGCAGATCTGGACGGCCCGCGCCAGCGCGCCGCGGAGCACGAACTGGCCGGCGATCGATTCGTCGAGGTGTGTCCCTGTCAACGCGGCGATGTCGGCGGTGACGGTGTCGCGTGGTTCGCCGGCGACATTGGTTCCGGGCCTGATCGTGAGATCCGCGGCCGGCACATCGGCGAGAAGAGAGGTGTCACCGGATCGCCAGATGACCACGACTCGTTCCGCGCTCGCCGCCCAGCCGACGTCGCGTGCGACTCCGTGCTGGTCGAGGATGCAAGCGGTGCGTCGTCGGTTGTCGATCGGTAGGCCGGCCGTCTCCAGGAGCCAGCCGGCGAGCAGATCGTGTTCGACGATGGGCGCCGACACCCCGTGCGTGGCGGCGGCGGACAACAATTCGGCGGAGGCGAACCAGTCGGCGCCACTGCCGCCGGTGTCCTCACTGCCGGTCAGCCGGGCGAGGCCCAGCTCGGACAACTGCTCCCACAGTTCGAGGTCCCATGCGGCCGAGCCGGTTTCGGTGTCGGCGCCGGAGGTCTTCTCGCGATGCGAGGCGAACACCGCCGACATCATGTCGACGAGGTCACGGTCGACGGCGGTCATCAGCGCAACCCCAATCCGCGCGCGATCACACCGCGCAGCACCTCGTTCGTGCCGCCGCGCAACGTGAATCCCGGGCGTTGCACCACCGCGGCGTCGACCATGCGGGCGAAATCGTCACTTCCAGGCGCCGCGGCGTCGCGGAGCCGGTCGGCGAAGTCGGCGATGTCGCCCTCACCGGTGGTGCCCAGGACTTTCACGACGGCCGCGGCGGTGTCCGCGGGTTCGTGACGGGCGAGCGCACCGGCCACCGCGCTCGACATCTGATGCAGTGCGGCGATGTGGGCGACGTGCCTGCCCAGGTCGGGATGCGATGGCACCGCGCCTGTCCGCATCTCGTCGACCGTCTCGGCGAGCAGCGGAAAGGTGGACAGAAATCGTTCCGGCCCACTGCGTTCGAATGCCAACTCGGAGGTCACCTGCGTCCAGCCCTCGCCGATGGTGCCGAACACCATGTCGTCGGGCACGAACACGTCGTCGAGGATCACCTCGTTGAAGTGATGGCTGCCGTCCATCGACCGGATCGGGCGGATGTCGATCCCGGGCCCGCGCAGGTCGACGATGAACTGGCTCAGACCGCTGTGGCGATGAGCCGGGTCGAGCGGCTCGGACCGGGTCAGGCAGATGAATGCCTCGGCCCGGTGGGCGCCGGAGGTCCAGACCTTGGTGCCGGTGATCGACCACCCGCCATCGACCCTGGTGGCCCGGGTGCGCACGCTCGCGAGGTCGGAGCCCGAGTCGGGTTCGCTCATGCCGATGCCGAAGAAGCAGGTGCCGGCGGCGATGCGGGGCAGGTACCGCTGCTTCTGCGCCTCGGTGCCGTACTTGAGGAGGGAGGGCACGATCTGACGGTCGGCGATCCAGTGCGCGGCGACGGGTGCACCGGCGGCCAGGAGTTCTTCGGTGACGACGAAACGCTCCACGAAGCCGCGCCCGCGCCCGCCGTAGTCGACGGGGACCGTCATGCCCAACCAGCCGCGTTCCGCGAGGGCCGCGGTGAACTCCTCATCCCACCCCGTCAGCCAGCTGTCGACCCGGCGCCCGATGCGACCGGCGGCGCGCTGCTCGTCGACGAAGTCGCGGACCTCGAGGCGTAGGGAATGGAACTCGGACGGATCGTCGACGGTCTGTGGGACCAGACGGAGTTCGGACATGTCTTGGACGATAACCCGAGCCGCGATCCGTGCCGGCATCGTCGCTCCCCCGTTCCGGATGCGCTCCTTCGATCGAGGGAGCAGATCCGCAACGGAGGAGCAAGGTCGGGACGACGCGGCAGGACGGGTCAGGGTGGCGATCGCCGATATCCGGGCAGTCGTCCTCGATACCGGCGATCATGGGATGACGTGACACGAAAGGCGGGCGATGAACGGGCGGACGATCGCGACGGCGGCATTGGGACAGTTCAAGAGGGCGCGGGTGGCGTACCTGAAGCTGCGGGGACAGACACCCGACAGTGTCGCCGAGCAGCGGGTGGTGAGCGGGACGTCGTGGGACGAGTTCTGCGACACGCTCAAGTCGGCCGGGGCGGCGATCGTCTTCCCCGGCACCCCGACCGACCCGCTCACCCAGGCCGAGGGCTACCGCTACCTCAGTCGACTCACCCGTGCCGGCCTCGAGGCCTTCGTCGAATACGCCGACCCGAAGGCCCCGGTCCTGCGCCGCATGATCCACGAGACGGCGAAGATGGGGTCGGACAACCCGGACAACTACTACATGAACGCCACCATCGACGGATCTCTCGAGTACCGCATCACCGGGACCCGCGGAACCGTCGACTATCTGGGCTTCGGTACGCAGGAGGGCAATTACGGCGAGGGTGGGCAGATGCCGACCACCGGCTACGTGGAGGCCGCCGACCTCGAGATCGGGCCGGACGGCCACTTCGAACTCATCCTGAGCGCCACCGAGCACGACGGCAACTGGTTGTCGATGACACCGCAGACCGGCCTGTTGATCGTGCGGCAGACGTTCGCCGACCGCAGCACCGAGGTCCCGGCGGATCTGCGGATCGAACTGCTGACCGGCTCGGCCCTGCCTGCCCCGCTCACCCCGGCGCAGCTGGATGCCGGTCTGGGCAAGGCGAGCCTGCTGGTTGCCGGAGCCTCGATGTTGTTCGCCAAGTGGGCGCGCGACTTCTCCCGGCACACCAACGAGCTGCCGATGTTCGACCCGGAGCGCTCGACCAAGGCCGGCGGCGACCCGAACATCATCTACTACCACAGCTATTGGCGGCTGGGCCCCGACGAAGCGTTGGTCATCGACAGCGAGATCCCGGACTGCGACGGCTGGAACTTCCAGCTGGACAACCACTGGCTGGAGTCGCTCGACTACCGCTATCACACGATCCACGTCAACAAGCACACCGCGACCTACCGCGACGACGGCTCGGTACGGATCGTGGTCGCCCACAAGGATCCGGGTGTGCCGAACTGGATCGACACCACCGGACACGACTGCGGCGCCATGACGTTCCGGTGGATCCGCGCCGCGCGACACCCGCAGCCGCACACCCGCGTGGTCACGACCAGCGAACTCGCACAGCTGGATTGACCGGGCCGGTCGCGATGAGTGCCTCGTTCACACCGTTCCGGCGTCGGCCGGTGCGCGCGATCAACCGCGTCGGCCGGATGCTCGATACGCGTGGTGTGTCGGTCATGGACCTGTCTGCCGACTGCCTGCGGCGACGGGCGCAGAGGGCCACCGGACTGCCGTGGGTCGACGATGCGCAGGCCGACGAGGCGCTCGATGTGTTGTGCGCGTCGATCGTCGAGGAATCGGAGCTGAGCCTGTTCGGGGCGCTGGTGATCCGCGCGCGTCTGCACGGCCTTCTCACCACTCGCCTGCGGGTCGCTGATCTGATCCGACGGGAACCGTCGATCCTGCGGACGGACATCTCCCCGCCGATCGTGATCGCCGGCCTCCAGCGCAGCGGAACGACGATGCTGCATCGGCTCATCGCCGCCGACCCGGAGATGCGCGCGGTCGGATCGTGGGAGGTCATTCATCCGCTGCCGCGGAAGCGGGAGAAGGCCGGCAAACCGACAGTTCGGGTGGCACAGACGAAACTGGCCGAATGGTCGCTGCGCTATCTGAATCCGCAGTTCTTCGCGATCCACGCGGTGGAGGCCGACGGCCCGGAGGAAGACGTTCTGCTGCAGGAGTATTCGCTGCTGTCGCAGGTGCCGGAGGCCATGCTCGACGTGCCGTCCTATGCCTTGTGGCTGCAGCAGCAGGACATGCGGGCATCGTACGAATACCTCAAGACGCTGCTGCAGATCCTGCACGCGCAGAATCCCCGACCCCGCTGGGTGCTCAAGACCCCGGCACACCTGGAGCATCTCGACACCGTGCTCGACGTGTTTCCCGAGGCCGTCATCGTGCAGACCCACCGTGATCCGCTGCGCACCACCGCGTCGTTCTCCAGCATGCTCGCACACGGTCATTCCATGTTCAGCGACCACGTCGACGCAGAATCCGTTGCCCGGCATTGGCTTGACCGCAACGGCGCGATGGTCGACCGTGCGCTCGACGTGCGTGCTGCACGACCCGACGTGTTCGTCGACATTCACTATGAGGATCTCATCGACGATCCGATGGCCCAGGTGAAACGCATCTACGACGCCGCCGGATTCGATCTCACCGACACCATCCGCACTCGCATGGACGAGCATCGTGCCGGGCACGCCCAGAATGCCCACGGCGTACACACCTATGCGCTTTCCGACTTCGGCCTCACCGAGGACGAGGTCAATGCGGTGTACGCCCGCTACCGTGCCGCATTCAACCTCTGACCCCGGCTGAGTGTCCCGCCCCTTCGTGACGGCCCTTCGCTAGCGCTTCGGGCCTCCTCAGGGATCGGGTGGTGGCCCCGAGCCCGCACGCGTCCCCCCGCTCCCTGAGGAGCCTCCGAGCTCGCGAGGATGCGTCACGAAGGGCATCGTCCCGCCCGAACTACCCCACCGGCCAGCTGGTGCCGGTGAGCTTCTCGGCCGCGGCCCACAGACGCGCGGCGTTCTCGAAATCGCATGCCGCCGTGGATCGTCCGAACAGCACCGGTTCACCGCGCAAGGCCCAGATCCCGTCGACGCCAACATAGCTGCCGGGGGCGATGGGGTGTGTCAGGCAATACAGAGTGGTCGCGGCGCCGGCGTCGATGTCGTTGGCGAATCGTGTTGCGGCACCCTGCACCACCTTGTGAGCGATTCCCAGGTGTGGCTTGTTCGAGATGTTGGAGGCCACCCAGCCCGGCGTCGTGAGCATCGCCGTCACCGGCGAACCGGCTGTACGCAGACGGCGATCGAGTTCGAGGCCCCACAGCATCACCGCGAGTTTCGATCGTGCATAGGACCGCGGCGGGCTCCAGCGCGCCCTGCTGAGGTCGAGATCGTCGGGGTCGAGTTCCTTGGCGCCACGGTGGGCGTCGGAGGCCACGCAGACGATCTGACGTTCGATGCGCGGCAGCAGCAGGTTCGTCAGCGCGAAGGGCCCGAGGAAATTCGTGCCGATGCCGAGTTCGAAACCGTCGGTGGTCTGTCGGTGCTGATGCGGGAAGACGCCGGCATTGTTGATGAGGTAGTCGATTGAACCGTCGAGCCTCTCGGCGAAGGCGCGCACAGACGACAGGTCGGCGAGGTCGAGTGGGAGGACTTCGCAGTCGCCGCCGAACTCGCGGGCTCGTTGCTCGCCGAGCTCGACGTTGCGTACGGCCAACACAACGCGGAGGCCTGCCCGGGCCATGGCGCGGGCCGTCGCCAAGCCCAGGCCGTTGGTCGCTCCGGTGACGACGGCGCGTCGGCCGGCGAGGGCTGTCAGTCGGTCATCCATGACACGAGGGTATTGGCGACAGGACACAACCGTCACGACTCGCTCCCCGAGGAGTCTCGCGAGGCGCCGCCCTTCGTGACGCATCCTCGCAGGCTCGGAGGCTCCTCAGGGAGCGAGTAGTGACGCCCGCGGGCTCGGAGGCTCGTCAGGGATCGGGGGAGGCATCCTCGCGGGCTCGGAGGCTCCTCAGGGATCGGGGGAGGCATCCTCGCGGGCTCGGGGCTCCTCAGACCCAGGGTCGAGGGTGGTTCGCGAGTTCGTTCTGTCAGAACAGCCGGGACTCGCGTACCTCGGCCGGTTCCTCGAGCTCCAGCAGGTGTCGTTTGCGCTCGAGTCCGCCGCCGAATCCGGTGAGGGAACCGTCGGCACCGATGACCCGATGGCAGGGGATGATCACGCCGATCGGGTTCTGTCCGACAGCGCGGCCCACCCGTCGGGCCAGCGCGGGATCGCCGAGTCGTGCTGCGATCTCGCCGTAGCTGACCGTGTGTCCGAACGGAATCTGACGCAATACGGCCCACACCTGTTCCTGGAAGTCGTCGCCGTCGGTACGCATCGGCAGATCGAAGGTCGAACGGTCGCCGGCGAGATACTCCTGCAGCTGGTCAACGGCCGGGCCCAGAACGGTGTCGTGACGGGCCTCCACGGCGTCGCCGAGTGAGGAGGTGTCAGTGGGTGGGAAGCGGCA
Organism: Gordonia sp. LMA484; assembly: GCF_058129505.1. Lineage (NCBI taxonomy): Bacteria > Bacillati > Actinomycetota > Actinomycetes > Mycobacteriales > Gordoniaceae > Gordonia > Gordonia sp. LMA484. The sequence continues at coordinate 5,069,407 of NZ_CM176700.1, read as the reverse complement.
TCCGACCAGTTCGGCGCCATCGGCGACCAGCGTGAGATCACCGAGGACGGTGAGGATCGTCGCGTGTCGTCTCGGGCCCATCACGCTCTCCTTGCTCGGCTCCTCATCACGCTACGACGGCGCTCTGACAGTGCACCGTTGTCGCCTGTGAGACGAATTGGTAAATTAGTCTCATGTCCACCACGACGGAGGCTGCCACATCTGCACCGGTGCCCACACCACCCCGACGGCATCGCGCCGCCGACGAACGGGGACGCAGGATGGGACGACTGCTCCGGATGTATTGGCGTCTGACCGAGCCGACCGAAGCAGAATTCGATCTACTCGGGCGTCGCCTGTTGATGCGCGACGAACCGGCCGCCGCGCTCGTGCGGGCAATGCGGCTGCCCACAGACGACCCGGGCCGGGTCACAATGGCCCAGTTCCAGGAGGCGCTCGAGTCGGGGGTGTCCGACGACAGCCCGCCGGCGCTGCGGACCTTCTTCGATCTCATCGAGGACACACCGGCCTGGGTCGACGCCGAGCTGTGCGAACGCGGGGCCACCGTGTTCCGCCGATTCGGCCAGAACGCCGACGACGTCCTGCTCCAGCTGTCGTTGATCGGTGGCTACCGCTTCGGCGGGCCGGTCGATCTGCTCGCCGAGACCGGCGGACTGTCCGGAGGCACCACCAAACGGCGCCTGGGCGAGACCCAGACGTGGGCGATCGCGGTCGGGCAACCGGGAAGTATGCGGCGACACAGCGATGGTTGGAAACTGACGGTGCACGTCCGCCTGATGCACGCGCTGGTCAACGAGGCCTTCGAACGCAACGGCCGGTGGGACAGCTCCGAGTGGGGGCTCCCGATCAACCAGACCGACCTGGCGTCGACACTCAATCTGTTCAGTGGTGCGCTCATGATGGGTGTACGGGCGCTCGGCGTGCCGATCTCGCACGACGATTCACGGGCTTTGATGCATCTGTGGAAATACGTGGGGTGGCTGATCGGCGTCGACGACGACTGGCTGTTCGACGACGAACGCGATCAACACCAACTGAGCTACGCGATCCTGCTGTCGCAGACCGACGTGACCGATGCCGGTGCGCAACTCGCGAACGCGCTCGTCGACGTTCAGAAGGATCTGCACTATCGCCATCTGCCGGCGCTGTCGGCGGGCTACACGCGCGAGCGGCTGCTGAGCATGTTAGAGGGCTTTCTGGGCAGTCATGGCATGCGTGATCTTCGCCTGCCGCAACGCCTTCCGTGGGCGTTCGGGGTGGCGTGGGTGCGCAACACGATCAGCTATCGACTCATCGGCCACACGCCGGTGGGTGGCCGCTATCTCGAGTGGCGGGGACAGAAGGCGCGCCAGCGAGCCCGTTTCCGGCACTTCGGGGAAGGTGGCGCCGAGATCGGAGCGCTCCCCGTCGGCACACACGGCTGAACAGACCACCGGCCCACACTGTCGGTCGGGCCGGCGGTATCACCCGTCGGCTGCGGACGCTGTTGTGGCCGGCAGATGCCCGCTCGCCACGTTGCGGGCGCTGGTGGAGCGATGCAACGCGGCGACCTCGGCGTCGACGCGACCGAGGTGGCGAGCGGCGACATCGGCGAGCTGCCGGTCCATGATGCGGGACGCCAGGACGGGTTTGAGCCAGGCCGTGACCGCAATCCACCGCGGGACATAGACGCGGCGACTGCGCTGCGCCAGTCCCTTCGTCATCGCGGCCGCACAGTCATCGAGGGAGACGATCTTGCGCATCGACGTCGGAAGTTCGTCGAGAATGGCGAAATACGACGGCAGATCCGCGGCGATGTCCGCGACGAGTGGTGTATCGATCATCAGCATGTGAGCCGACCCCACGGCGACGCCTCGATGCCCGATCTCGGCGCGCAACGAGGTGGCGAGATGCTCCGTCGCCGCCTTGGTTGCGTTGTACGGGGACTGGCCCAACAGCGGAATGAACGCGGCAGCGGAGGAGACGATGAGGATGTACCCCTGACGTTCGATCACCGACGGCAGCGCGGCGCGGAAGGTGTGGAAGACACCCTTCAGGTTGACATCGACGACGCGCGCGAAGACCGCCGGATCCACCTGTTGCAGAGAACCGTACGACGCGATGCTGGCGTTGGCGAGCACCAGGTCGATCCCACCGAATCGTGCGATGCCCTGTTCGACGGCGTCGCGCACCTCATCGAAGTCGGTGACATCGGCGCGGTGGGCCACCGCGTGATCCGCGCCGATCTCGTCCGCGAGTTCGCGCAGCGGTTCGTCATCGATGTCCAACAGGATGAGATCCGTGCCGCGCTGGGCGAGGGACAGCGCGGTGGCCCGGCCGATGCCGCTCGCCGCGCCGGTGATCAGCGCGACCTTCCCGGACAACGAGGCCAGCGCGGCCGTCGACGAATGTTTGCGCAGCACGGGCATGGTCGGCTCCTCGCGGAGAATCGTCGGACCGTGCCAGTATGCCCGTCGGTGCGTTACCTGTACATGCTGGTGAGGACGGCTAAACAGCACGATCTACATCGGCGCTACGCGTACTTGTCGACGTACGCCGCCATCGTCTCGCGCTGATACCGCGACACCTCCGCGGCGTTCTCGTTCTCCGCGAACACCGACGACACCATCACGGTGTCGTCGCGGTCGTAGAAGCCGAGCGAGGCGAGCCCGCCGAAGAACTCATCCCAGTCGACGTCGCCATCACCGATCTTGAGGTGCTGATGCACGCGTACCGCGTTCCCAGGCGGATTGGTGATGTAGCGCAAACCATGTGACCGATGATGATCCATCGAGTCGGCCACGTGGACGAGGCGGAGCCGGTCGCCGGCGGCCGCCATGATCTCGGACATGTTGCCTCCCATGTGGAAGGTGTGACAGGCCACGTAGACCATGCCGAGATTCGGCGAGTTCACTCCTCGGATGATCCGGAGTGCTTCGAGACCGTCCTCGACGAAATCGTCGGGGTGCGGATCGATCCGGACGTCGATGCCCTCCCGCTCGATGATCGGCATCAACTCCTCCATCGACCGGAAGAACGCGCGCTCGGATTCCTCGGGAAGTTCGGGCCGGCCGGAGAATTCGGTGTTGATGACGTTGACACCCAGGTCGACGGTGATCTGGATGACGCGCTTCCAGTTACGCACCGCGGCTTCGCGCGCATCCTCGTCCGGCCCCGACCAGCGCAGCACCGGCAACACCGACGCGATGCCGACGCCGGCGTCGGCGCAGGCCTTGCGGAATCGGGCGACGAGGTCGTCGTCGGCGCGGGGGTGATTGAAGAACGGGATGAAGTCCCGGTGCGGGGTCAGCTGAAGGTAGTCGTAGCCGAGATCGGCAACGAGAGCAGGAAACTCCAGCAAGTCGTGGCTGTGGTGGAAAGGGGTGGGGTCCAACGCGATCTTCATCAGCGGGTGCCCTTCTCGGCGTAGTCGGCGATGGCGTCGATGTTGCTCTTGTCGATGAATGCCGGCCCGGTCAGCGTGGGAAGTCCACCACCGATCACATTGCGGTTGTTGAGATACAGCCACAGCGAATCAATGGCCAGGTAACCCTGCAGGAAGGGCTGCTGATCCACCGCCCACTGCACCGAGCCATCCTTGATGGCGGTGACCAGGGCCGCGTTGGTGTCGAAGGTGGCGATCTTCGCGTCACTGCCGGCGTTGTCGGCGGACGTGACCGCCGTCAGCGCGATCGGTGCGCCCAGGGTGATGATGTGATCGATACTCGGGTCCTCCTGCAGCTTGGCGGCAATGGTGGACTGGACGCTGGGCAGATCGGTCCCGTTGACATTCAGGTTCTGTACATCACCGGCACCGGACATGCCCTTCTTCACTCCCGCGCAACGGGACTCGAGCGCGACATTGCCCTGGTCCTGGATCACGCAGATCACCTTCTCGGCACCCTCCTGCTTAAGCCGCTGACCGGCCGCCTCGCCGGAGACCTGTTCATCCTGGCCGAAGAAGGACTTCGCGCCCATGGCCTTCCAACTGTCGATGCCGGCGTTGAAGGTGACGACCGGCAGGCCTGCATCGGCAGCCTTCTTGACGTTGGGCGCCAACGCCTCCGGCTTGGCCAGCGTCACCGCCAACGCATCGACCTTGCTGTCCAAGGCGTTCTGGACGAGGTTCGCCTGATTGGGCGCCTCCAACTCCGACGAGTACTTGAGATCGATGTTGTCCTTGGCCGCAGCGGTCTCGGCACCTTTGCGGATGAGGTCCCAGAAGGTGTCGCCGGGCGGGCCGTGGGTGATCATCGCAACGGTGAAACGGGGGGTGTCGGCAGAGCCGGCGTTCATCCCCCCGCCACTGGAATCCGGTTTGCCACCGGTGGACGAGCAGGCGGTGATCAGGGCCAGAGCGGCGATTGCGGAACCGGATACGCGCAGCAGTCTGCCACGCATCTGTGAGCGGCTGGTCTTCATCGTTGTCTCTTTCGGGTGCCCGGTCTCAGTGGACCAGGGTGGAATTGGCGGACTGCAGACTGTCGGCCGCGACCCGCAGCCCCTCGAGCGCGTCGAACTCGACGTCCTCGTGTTCGATGTTGACCCACATGTTCGGGTCGACCTTCTCCAGTGCTTGCAGGAACCGGCCCCAGAAGTCGACGTCGTGACCGCGTCCGACGGCGACGAAGTCCCACGCCGAATCCTCCGGCCACTTGTTGACGACATGCTTGCCGCCCAGGCCGGTCGGGTTCTCCGACAACGGGATACGAGTGAAACGCTCGTCGAGGACGCCGTAGATCTTGCAGTTGTCGTTGATCCGGGTGTCCTTTGCCGCGGCGTGGAAGACCAGGGGCCCCAGCCATTCGATGGCGGCGACCGGGTCGATGCCCTGCCAGAAGAGGTGCGACGGGTCCATCTCCGCGCCCACGTTGGTGGCGCCGACCTTGTCGACCAATCGCTTGAGCGTGGGCGGGTTGAACACCAGGTTCTGCGGGTGCATCTCGATCGCGACCTTCACCCCGTGCTCCCGGGCCAGCGCGTCGATCTCCCGCCAGAACGGCACCGCGATCTCATCCCACTGGTAGTCCAGCGAATCCAGGTACCCCGAGTCCCAGGTGTTGACGTGCCAGGCGGGCCACTGACCACCCGGATGTGCCTGCGGCAGGCCGGACATGGTGACCACGCGGTCCACACCGAGCAGCGCGGCCACGCGGATCGCCTTGCGCAGGTCGTCGGCATCCTCGGGGCCGACCTCGGGGTCGGGATGCAGCGGGTTGCCGTTGCAGTTCAGCCCGGCGATCGAGACGCCGGTGCCGTCGAAGTTGGCCAGGTAGGCGGCCGCGGTGACCGCGCCGGACAACAGATCGTCGACCGGCAGGTGTGGGGTGGGCAGGAATCCGCCGGCATTGATCTCCGCACCGGTCAGGCCGAGGGAGCCGATGATCTCCAGGGCCTCACGCAGTGGCTTGTCGTGCAGGATCGCGGTGTAGACGCCGAGTTTCATTGTTCGTAGACCTTTCGAAGTGTGTGCTGGGAGGGTTTTCAGGAGATCTTCACGGTGGCGCCACCACCGAGGGCCGATTCGGTGATCGCCGCGACGGTGCGCATGCTGTGCACGCCGGTGGCGAAATCGGGGACCGGGGAGAGACCGCCGTCGATGCCGGCGACCTGGTCGAGGAAGGCGCGTGCCTGATAGGCGAAGAACTCCGCCTTGCCGTGGCCGACGCCGCCGGCATCCATGGGTAGACCGCTGCGGATGTAGGGGTGGTCGGGTCCGATGATGACGCGGCGCGGACCGGACAGCTCGGGGCGGTCGCCGACCACGGAGATCTCGTACTCGCTCGCGCGGAACAGCTGCCACGACGCAGACCCCTGTGAGCCGAAGAGTTCGAAACCGAGGCCGTCGGGCAGCGCGTGGGCGACGCGCGAGGCAGAGAAGGTGCCGACGGCGCCGTTGGCGAAGGTTGCCGTGAAGGTTGCGACGTCCTCGTTCTCGACGGGCGCCATCTCACCGGTGACCTCGGCCTTCGTGTGCCCGTACGTGGTGCCGACGGGAACGGGACGTTCGGTGATCACGGTGCCGAAGGTGGCCCCGCTGACCTCGGTGATCGGTCCGCACACGAACTCCGACAGATCGATCAGGTGACTGCCGACGTCGGCGAGAGCACCGGTGCCGGGTCCGCCGCGGTAACGCCAGGTGATCGGCGAGGTCGGGTCCAGCCCGTAGTCGCACCAGTAGTGGCCGTTGAAGTGCACGAGATCGCCGACGGTTCCGGTAGCCAGTTCACGGCGGATCTGTTCCACGGCGGGTGAGCGGCGGTAGGTGTAGCCGACGCCGGCGACGGTATCGGCTACCTCCGCGGCCGCGAGCATCGCCTCGGCGTCCGAGGCGGAGCCGGCCAGTGGCTTCTCGCACAGAACGTGTTTGCCTGCGGCAAGCAGTCCCTCGACCATCTCGCGGTGCAGGTGATTGGCGACGACGACGCTCACGACGTCGATGTCTGCTGCGCCGGCGATCGCCTTCCAGTCGTACTCGGCCCGCTCGTAGCCGTAGCGTTTGGCGGTGTCGTCGGCGACGGCCGGATTGGCGTCGGCGATGGCGACAAGTCGCACGTCGGGTCGGTCGGTGCCGAACAGGGTGCTCGCCATCCGGTAGCCCGCTGCGTGGGCGCGGCCTGCCATTCCGCCACCGATCACGGCGACTCCGATCGATTTCTGGGTCACTGGGTCGGCTCCTTCTGCTGTGCCGGCGATACCGGCGTGGTCGATGTCTCAACTTGTCCGGTCTACTAAACCGGTCTAGTTCAGCTACTATGAGCCGAGTCACAGGGGTCTGTCAAGCCCTCGCCGGATCGATCAGTGCACACGAGAGGAACGTTGGTGAACGCGTCGAGTCGACCGACCATGCAGGACGTCGCGGACAAGGTCGGCGTGTCCAAGGCCACCGTGTCGCTGGTGTTCCGCAAGGCCCCCGGCGTCGGAGACGCGACCCGGCACGCGGTGCTCCAGGCGGCCGAGGACCTCGGGTACCGGATGAACCGGGCCGCCGCCCTGATGACCGCCCGGCGAACGCATCTCATCGGCGTGGTCGCACAGATCCGCAACAGTTTTCACTCGGAGATCGTCGAAAGCATGGTCGCGGCAGCGGATATCGCGGGCTACGAGATCGTGCTGGGAGCGGTCACGCCCACCCATGATGAGGCCCGGGTCATCGAGACCCTGATCGACTTTCGTTGTGAAGGAATGCTTCTCATCGGACCTGAATTGGAGACCAAGGCGATCTCGCAGCTGGGCGAGCGGGTGCCCACGGTGGTCGTCGGGCGACGTATCGGCGCGGCGTCGGTCGACGTCGTCCGCAGCAATGACGGCCGGGGGATCGGTGGGGTCGTCGACTACCTCGCGGGGCTCGGCCACCGGCGCGTCGTGCATGTCGCCGCCGGTCCGGGCGTGATCGCCGCGGACCGTCGCAACGGGTTTGTCCGCGCCATGGAGCGCAACGGCCTACAGGCCGATGGCGCTGTCGTCGACGGCGGCGATTTCACCGAGGAGGCCGGGATGCGGGCTGCCCGCTCCATCCTCGGCGGATCGTCGGCCGGCCCGACCGCGATCGTCTGCGCCAACGATCGCCAGGCCGTCGGTGTGCTCGACGTGTTGCGCCGGGCGGGGCTGGATGTGCCAGGCGAGGTGTCGGTGACCGGATACGACGACAGCGTGCTGGCGCGGATGAGCAATGTGGATCTGACGACGGTGAGTCAGCAGCCGAGGGCGCAGGCCTTCCAGGCGATCGACGATGTGGTGGGACGACTCGACGGCAATCGGACCGAACGCAGCGCATCCACGCTGATGCCGAAACTGGTGGTCAGGGCCACCACGGCCATGCCGCGCACCGATCGGGCCCTCGACGCGACGTCGGAGTCGCGATAGTTCCGATGCGGCGATCTCGCGATTCCGGCGGTGAGCTTGGGACGATAGTGTAAGTTTGTCTCAATCCCGAGACGGGGACGAGGAGGTCCCATGGTCTGTTGCGTGGTCGCGGCCTTGATGGTGCTGGTCATCCACCGATTGATGCCTTGGCGAGTCGGCTCCGACGACGGCGGATTCGCGCCGATGGCTGTGCGCCCGGCGCCCGGCGAGCGGCGACGTCATGTCGGCAGTGGACAGTCAGTTCCGTGGCTCACCCGGCGAGATGCGGCGCGCTCGTGGACGGCACGGTTCGCCGCTTTTGCCATCGCCGCCTACCTCCTGGCCGCCGGAATCCTGTTGGTGAGCGACGCTGCCGCGGACACCGGAGCCACGGGTTTCTGGGTGCTGCGGTCCGCCGTGCTCGCCGTGCTGGCGTTGCTCCTGTTGCGCGTCTCGATCCGCGTCCGGCGTAGCGGTTGTGACCCGTCGACGAGGCGTGAGATCGCCGGATATGCCTGCCTCGCAGCCGGCGTCACGTTCCTTGCGCTGATGATCATCGACATGCACGTCGTGCACCTCTATCACGTCCACATCGCATCACTGCACACGGCGATGCAGGGACTACCGCTCGTCGCTGTCTTCGCCGGCATGCTTCTCGTCGCACGGCCCAGACTGCCCGCCACGCCGATCCCGCGCACTCGCGGAGGCGCGCCGACCTTAGGATGACCTTGTCCGACAGAACTTCTCCCAGTATCGCCGTGATCGAATCGAGCGTCGACGACCTCGCCTCGCAGCGGTATCTGCTCGATCTCGCCTTGCAGCCGATCGACCGTTTCGACGGATTCACCCGGCTCGAGCAGATCGGCGGCAGCGCGCTGCGGTATCAGCTGAACTACGTCGGCTATGCCCTGTCGATGGCGCAATACACTCGCACGCCGGCGTTCACCGGGTATCTCGCCGAGGCACAGGCAAACATGATCCGCAAGATGTGCGACAAGCGCGTCTGGGGGTATTGGGCGGCAGAGCGACTCGCCGGCTATCTGCGCTGGAATCCGGACCCGATGGTGTTCGCCAACGTCATGTACACCGGGTTCTTCGCCGCGATGCTCTCCTTCTACGAGACCATGAACGACGACCGCGGGTTCGACGACGACGGCGCTCTGCCGTTGGTGTGGAGTCGGAACACCACGTACGACTACGGTTTCGGCTCCGTCGCCGCCGCCATCGAGCGGAACATGCGCGCAAGCAAGCACACGCTGTAGCCGTGTGAGCCGCACCTGGTCTATCCGATGTGCAACACCATCGCGGTCACCGGGCTGGCCGGCTACGACCGGCTGCACGGCACGGATCTGACGGGTGATCTGGTCGACCGGATCCGTGACTCCTTTCACCGCAACGGCTATCTGTTGCCCAGCGGGCGCTTCCGCTTCGGTCTGGGCCCGGCCGGACTCAAATTGCCTCCGACGCTCTCCAACGACGCGGTCATGACCTACTGGCTCAATTGCGTGATGCCCGACCTCGCCCACGAAACCTGGGAGACGCTGCGGGAACGTCGTGTCTGGGTGCGCAACGGCCGGGCGCACCTGGTCACGGCACCGATCGACAATCTCGATGTCGGGTCCTATCGCATGGGGGACGCGTGGGCCTGGGTCAACGTGGCATGCGCGGCACGTGAGATGGGTGACACCGAGGTCGCCGATGCCGTCTCGTCGAGCATCGACGACCGATTCGACTCCGAGTACAGCGACAGCGGCGCCCGGAAGCTCTCTGGTGTATCCACCTGGGCCAATTGCGCTTTCGCCTTCTCTCGGTTCATCGCGGAGAACTCTCTGCGTGGCCTGGCCAACGGTGACGTACCCGACGAATGGCGGAGCGGACCGATCCTGTCCGAGGCGCCGTATCCGGATGTACTCGTCGCGAAGGCCGTCACGGACGGACGAGCGTTGGAACTTGTTCTCCGGCCGGGCAATGGGGGACGGCACACCGCTGTGCGGGTCTCGCGACTGATACCGGGCGGCCGGTATCGAGTGATCGGCGCGGACGGTGCCGAGGTCGTCGCGGACGCAGCCGGAGAGGTTCTTCTCGGGGTCACCGTGACCGGTCGGCACGAGGTCCGTATCGAACCCGAATGACGGGGCGAGCGCGTCTCACCCGGTGCACAACTCGCGTGTGTCGATGGGGATCAGCGGTTGTGGATCGATCGCCTGATGTGGGTACCCTCCGGCGGCCTCGAGTGCGTGAAGCACGCGCACCAGGAGGGCGGTCGGTGCTCCGACAAGTCCGTCGTTGCAGCGGGTTTCGGTTGTGCGCGTGTGGGCCACCTCGGTGATGGGCAGGTGTCCGTCCGCGGGCACATCGGAGGTGCTCCAGGGAGAGCATGCCGCGACGCCGAGTGTGACCACTCCGGCCGTCGCCACCATTCGCCAACCTGCCGCGGAGTGCGATCTTCCTGGTGCCCAGCACACTCCGTTCGCGTGTGAGGTCGAGAGGATGTTCATGAGAAAACGCTAGTTCCGAAATGCCGGCCGGCCATGCGTAGTGGGCTACCCCAAAATCTCGCGGTGTGTCGCGATTACTCAGGCGCCCTCAGCTGCGGGGCTGTCCCGACGAGATGTACCTGCGCGGACTGGCGCCCATCTCCTGGGCGAAGGCGGCGACGTAGCCGGACGGCGTCGAGTAGCCGCAGTCCACCGCGGCTCGGGTGACCGAACCGAAATCGTTCAGGACCGTCAATGACGCGAGAATCCGGGCGCGGCGGCGCCAGGCCCCGACGCTGATGGCGGTCTCGGAGCGCATCATCCGCTCGAGCGTGCGGCGAGACACGCCGACGCGGTGAGCGAGTTCGTCGGTGGTGGCAGCGGGGTCGGCGAGCGCGGCGTCGGCGAATGCGCGTGCGGGGTGGCGCGTCGGGATCGGCAGCGCGAGGTCGGCGGATTCCCACTGCGCCACCTGGTCGAGCAGCACGGTGGCGAGCGCGGCGTCGACGGGCCTCGTCGAATAGAGCGGAGCGACCCGGACGATGTGATGCAGTAGCGCCCGACCGAAGGCGGGCACGTGCATCGTCCGCGCCCGGTCGTTGCCGGGCATCTGCCGCTCGTCGACGTACAACGCCCGAACGGCGACATGGCGGTGGTTGTCGATGACCGCCTGCCGGCCCGACGGAATCCAGATCACCTTGTCCGGTGGCACGGTCCACAGCACGTCCAGGGCACGGACCGTGAGAACGCCGCGGGCTGTGTAGAGCAGCTGGTGCCATCCGGGTTCCACCGGGATGCCGGCCCGGCCAGGCGGATGCGTGACCGCGTAGCCGCGAACCATCGGTTCATCATGGCGTGATTTCGACATTTCTCGTCAGAATATGCGCTGCGCGCCACCGGGCGTCGGCGCACTCTGAAATCCATGGACACCAATCTCTCGCATTTCGCGATCAACGCCGACGATGTCTCGACCAGCCGGTCCTTCTACGAATCGGTGTTCGGCTGGACGTTCACCGCGTGGGGGCCGCCGGGGTTCTACAAGGTGACCACCGGCTCCGACGGCGTCGAGGGCGCACTGCAGCAGCGGCGCCAACTCGGCGGTGTGGCGGTCAACGGGATCGAGGCCACGTTCGCCGTTGATGATGTCGACCGGATTGCCGCGTCGGTGGAAGCCGCCGGCGGACAGATCGTGTTGCCTCCCCATACCATCGCGGGCGTGGGTCACGTTCTGTTCTTCTCCGACCCGGCGGGCAACATGATCGGAGCCATGCAGTACGACACGTCGGCTGAGTGACGTTTGGTGCCAGGCGAGAGGATGTCATCGAGATCTGTTGATTCCAAGTCGAATCCGAGTCGACACTGGCGGTCGATTCTTGGTTGGTCTGGTGTCAGTTGAATCCCACACGCGGGCTCTGGTTGTGATGACGAGCTGATGGTGCAGTCCTGTCGGCGGCATTGCGCAAGAACGCTCCTCAGGGACATGTTGGGGTGACGCTCGCTACCCTCGAGACGCCCTTCGTGACGCCCTTCGTGACGCATCCTCGCAGGCTCGGAGGCTCCTCAGGGACCCGGGGGTACGCGGGCAGGCTCGGAGGCTCCTCAGGGATCGGGGGTACGCGGGCAGGCTCGGAGGCTCCTCAGGGACCGGGGGTATGCGGGCAGGCTCGGAGGCTCCCCAGGGACCGGGGGCTATGCGGGCAGGCGCTTCCATTCTCTACGCGGTGGTCTCGGCGAGCCGCCGGAGGAGATCGGCGAGCCGACGGACCTCGTCCGGGTCCCAGCGGGAGAGTCGGTCACGCCAATCGGCCAGTGCGGTGGTGGTGACCTCGTCCAGGCGGCGGCGCCCGTCCTCGGTCAGCGCGACGAGCCGTGCGCGGGCGTCATCCGGGTCGGCATGACGTTCGACGAGCCCGAGGCGGACAACCGAATCGATCTGGCGGGTGAGTGTCGACTTCTCCAGCCCCAGTTCGACCAGCAGATCCGACATCGGCACGGCGTCATGGCGGGAGAGCAGGACGAGCAACGCGTAGCAGGTGGGGTCGAGTCGGGGATGGATCATGCGTGAGCGCTCACGGATCTGGATCCGGGCGCGTCGCCAGATGTCGACGAGCTCGGCCTCCAGGTCGGTGATCGGATCCGGGCCCATCGTCGGCTGCATCCCTTCCCACGCTCCGTGATCGGCGAAGTCGCCGACTGAACCCACCCAGGTTACCGAGGCGGATGGCCGCTCGGGGTCGGTGGCGAATGGTCGGTCGGAACATCTTCGACGTATGAGACGTTGATCCGGCTGGTCGGCGCCCTCCGGAGCCGACGGAGAGGATCTGGGATGAGTGTCACCGTCGATATCTGGACCGATATCAATTGTCCGTTCTGCTACCTCGGCAAGAAGCGCTTCGAGATGGCGCTCGACGAGTTCGCGTACCGGGACGATGTGACGGTGGTGCATCGATCCTTCGAGCTCGATCCCAACGTGCCCGCGGACACGACCGGTTCGGTGGCCGAACACATCGCCGAGAAGTACGGAATCTCCGTAGACCAGGCGCAGGCGAACGAACGAGGTATCGCAGCGCAGGCTGCCGAGATCGGACTGGCATATCAGACCGAGGGCCGTGACTACGGCAACAGCTTCGACATGCATCGGCTACTGCATTTCGCTCTGTCCCGCGGCAAGCAGGGAGCCCTGATCGACGCGCTGTACGCCGGGAACTTCGCCGACGACAAACCCCTGTTCGGTGACCGCGACCGACTCGTCGAGGTGAGCGTGCGCGCCGGGCTCGACGAGGACGAAGTCCGAGCCGTCGTCGATGATCCGAATGCCTACGCCGACGCGGTTCGTCGTGACGAACAGCAGGCGGCGGCGCTCGGGGCGACCGGCGTGCCGTTCTTCGTCTTCGCAGGTAAGTACGCGGTCTCCGGTGCACAGCCCACCGAGACCTTCGCGCGGGCACTGCAACTCGCCTGGGGCGAGCAGGTCGTCCCGGTCGCCGCGGATTCGGCCGAGGTATGCGGCCCGGACGGCACCTGCTGATCGAGACCCCCGACTGAAACGGGCATTTCGGGCCCGTTGGGACACGATGTGATCCGCGGATGACGAATCCCTGCGGAACCGGTACCCCACTCCTACAGTTATGTGGAGTTGCCAACGCACCGGATTCGTTCGGGTAAGGGGTCGCCGTCATGTCCATGTCAGGCTCCACGATCAAGGGTTCCTCGTCCGCCGGACTCCGGGAACTCACCATCCGGGGAATCATCCTAGGTGGCCTGATCACGTTGGTGTTCACCGCCGCCAACGTCTACCTCGGCCTCAAGGTCGGACTCACGTTCGCCACCGCGATCCCCGCCGCGGTGATCTCGATGAGCCTGCTGCGGTATTTCGCCGACCACTCGGTCGTGGAGAACAACATCGTTCAGACGATCGCGTCGGCGGCCGGAACGCTGTCGGCGATCATCTTCGTGCTCCCGGGCCTCATCATGATCGGGTGGTGGACCGGATTCCCGTATTGGACGACGGTGGCGGTGTGCCTCATCGGCGGCATCCTCGGCGTGATGTACTCGATCCCGTTGCGCCGAGCCCTCGTCACCGGATCGGATCTGCCGTATCCGGAAGGCGCCGCGGCAGCAGAGGTTCTCAAGGTCGGCGACACCGCGCAGGGCGCCGAGGAGAACCGCCGCGGACTCCGCGTGATCATCGTGGGAAGTGTTGTCTCCGCAGTCTTCTCGATCCTCACCCAGACCAAACTCATCGCCGGGACGATCTCCGGGACGATCCGGGTCGGCTCGGGCGGAACGATGTTCGGTGCCGGACTCTTGTTCTCGCTGATCGGTGTCGGACACCTCGTCGGCATCACGGTCGGTATCTCGATGCTGATCGGCCTCGTCATCTCATACGGGATCCTGCTGCCGATCCGGACCTGGGGAGACGTACCGGCCACGGGTTCGATCGACGAGGTGGTCAGTGATGTCTTCACCAACGACGTGCGATTCATCGGCGCCGGTGCCATCGCGATCGCCGCGATCTGGACCCTGATCAAGATCATCGGACCGATCGTGCGCGGCATCAAGGACGCGCTCGTATCCGCACGGGCCCGGAAGGCGGGGTCGACCGTCGACCTCACCGAGCAGGACATCCCGATCACGATCGTCGCGGGAGTCGTACTCGCCTCGCTCATCCCGATCGGATTCATGTTGTGGGACTTCGCCTCGGGCACCGTCCTGCACGGCAGCGCCGCCGGGATCATCACCGTCAGCGTTGTCTTCGTCTTCGTGATCGGGCTCGTCGTCGCATCCGTCTGCGGCTACATGGCCGGCCTCATCGGCTCGTCCAACAGTCCGATCTCCGGTGTCGGGATCGTCGTCGTATTGGTGGCCGCCGTCCTCATCAAGATCACCTTCGGTTCTGCCGACGACTCCCAGTCGACGGCGTTGGTCGCCTACACGCTGTTCACCGCCGCCATCGTGTTCGGTGTCGCGACGATCTCCAACGACAACCTGCAGGATCTCAAGACCGGCCAATTGGTGGGAGCGACTCCCTGGAAGCAGCAGGTGGCGCTGGTCATCGGCGTCATCTTCGGCTCGGTCGTCATCCCGCCGGTGCTGCAGCTGATGCAGACCGCCTTCGGGTTCGTCGGCGCACCCGGCGCAGGCGAAGATGCGCTGCCCGCACCGCAGGCCGGCCTGATCTCGTCGCTGGCCGAAGGTGTCTTCGGCGGGGATCTGGACTGGGCGCTGATCGGCCTGGGCGTGCTGATCGGCGCCGTGGTGATCCTCGTCGACGAGGTGCTCGCCCGGACGAGTACCAAGTGGCGGGTGCCACCGCTGGCGGTCGGCATGGGCATGTACCTCCCGATGTCGGTGACCCTCATCATCCCGATCGGCGCCTTCATCGGACGTGCGTACAACAAGTGGGCCGAGAAGACCGGCAAGGACGTGGAACGCAAGAAGCGGATGGGCGTGCTGCTGGCCACCGGCCTCATCGTCGGTGAGAGCCTCTGGAACGTGGTGTTCGCCGCGATCGTGGCGTCGACCGGCAACGACGGCGTGCTCAATCTGCCGTTCATCGGCGACGGCTGGGAGACGGGCTCCGAGATCCTCGGCGTTGTCCTGTTCGTCGCGGTGACCGCCTGGCTGTACCGCTGGACCCGGAAATGGGCGTCGAAGGAGACGACGACGGGCGGCGACCCCGTGCCCGAGCAGCCGCCGCGCTAACGCACGGTAGCGCCGAAACCTTCTGCGCCGAAACCTTCTGCGGCCGAGCACTCCCCGATGGCCTGATCGAGCATCTCGAGACCCAGTCGTAACTCGTCGTCGGAAGCTGTGAGCGGCGGGGCGATACGGAAGATGCCGCCCATACCGGGCAGCTGTACGACGTTCATGTGCAGGCCCAGCTCGAAGCATCTCCGGGTCACCGCTGCACCGAGTTCATCTGCTCCGGCTTTGGTTTCGCGGTCCGTGACGAGTTCGATGCCCTGCATGAGACCTCGGCCGCGGACGTCGCCGACGACCTCGTGACGTCCGGCGATGTCGAGTAGTCCGTCGCGCAGGACCGTGCCCGCCTGCCGCGCACGCTCGTCGAGCCGGTCCCGGATCAGGACGTCGAGCACGGTGTTGCCGACGGCCGCGACGAGCGGGTCGGAGACATGGGTTGTGAAGAAGAGGAAACCGCGGTCGTGGGCGATCTGCTCGATCGCGGTCGACGTGATCGTCGCCGCCAGTGGCAGTCCGGCGCCCAATGTCTTCGACAGCGTCAGGATGTCGGGCACCACGCCGTCACGTTCGAAGGCGTACCAGGTGCCGGTCCGGCACAAGCCGGTCTGCGCCTCGTCGAGGATCAGCAGCATCTCGCGTTCGTCGCACTTGTCCCTCAGCGCGCGAAGGTACCCCGGCGGCGGTTCGATGACCCCTCCCGAGGACAGGATCGGTTCGACGATGCACGCCGCCAGCGAACCGACCGATTGGGCGTCGATCATCTCGAACCCGAAGTCCAGCTGGCGCCGCCAATCAAGGGTGCCGTCGGCGGTCACGAAGTCGGGGCGGTAGGCGTTGGGTGTCGGCAGCGCCAGGTTGCCGGCGGCCACCGGGCCGTAGCCTTTGCGACCCGAACTGTAGGTGGCGGCCGCCGCGGCGTGGGTCATCCCGTGCCACGACCGCGCAAAGGACACGATCTCGTGTTTGCCGGTGACGAGCTTGGCCATCCGGATCGCGGCCTCATTGGACTCGGCGCCCGTGGTGAGCAGCAGCACCTTGTCCAGCGGGTCGGGCAGCGAGTCGGCGAGGCGTCGGGCGAGTTCCACGACGGGCTCGGACAACATGCCGCTGAAGAGGTGGTCGAGGGTGCCGATCTGGCGCTGCACGGTGGCGACGATGTCGGGATGCGAGTGACCCAGGATCGCCGACATCTGGCCCGAGGTGAAGTCGAGCAGCGGCCGGCCCGACACCGTGTACACATAACTGCCGGCCGCACTCCCGATGAGCTCGGGGGAGAAGGTTCCGCCGTAGCGGATGAGGTGACGTTCCGGATCGTCGCTGCTCGTCATGGTCCCACGGTACGGGTGCTCGGGCGTCGGGCAACTCGGCGATCATCCGTCGCCGGGGTGGTCGTAGTGTGCAGGGGAGTCCATTCTTCGAGAAAGGCGAGAGCTCGTGAACGAACCCTTCGACATCAGCATCCACGAAGGCATCGCCGTGTGGACCCTCAATCTCCCGCAGGTCGGCAACGCGATCACCAATGCCGAGGTGATCGCGGCGTTCGAGGCTGCCGTCGACTCGGCGAACTCCGACGCCGATGTCCGCGTGGTGATCCTCACCGGTGCCGGACATATCTTCTCCGCCGGGGGCAATGTGCGCGAGATGGCCGACGAGGAGGGGCTCTTCGGGCTCGACGCCGTCGAACAGCGACACGGCTACGCCGATGGGATTCAACGGATTCCGCGGTCGATGCAGCGCTGCGAGGTGCCGGTGATCGCCGCGGTCAACGGTGCCGCCATCGGCGCCGGATGCGACCTCGCGATGATGTGCGACATTCGGATCGCCTCCGAAAAGGCCTTCTTCGCAGAGAGCTTCGTTCAACTCGGCCTGATCCCGGGCGACGGTGGGTCGTGGCTCCTGCAGCGCGCGATCGGCTATGAGCGGGCGGCGGAGATGACCTTCACCGGCGATCGGGTGGACGCCGCGACAGCGCGTGAGTGGGGACTGGTCAGTCGCGTGGTGCCCGAGGGCGAACTCATCGACGAGGCCATGGCCCTCGCCGCGCGGATCGCCAAGAATCCGCCGCATGCGCTGCGGATGGCCAAGCGACTGCTCACCGAGTCACGGACCAGTTCCCTCGACTCGGCCCTCAGTCTGGCCGCAGCGATGCAGCCGCTCGCCCATCAGACCAGCGATCACAAGGAGCGGGTGGCGCGCTGGGCCAAACGGTGACGGCGGCGTGGCCGGTCGAGGAATTCCGGGCTGAGGCCGATCGTCATCCGGTCTTCGAACCGGTGTCGACCGGCTGACCTATTGCCCGCGTGGCCGCGAGACGAAATCTGTTGCAGCCCCGGCAGATTGTCCGGCAGCGTCGAAGAAGTCCACACCGCGCGCCAGATGTCCGGCCAGCGACCCGGCGAACAGATCCCCGGCGCCGGTGGTGTCGACGGCGTCGACACGGGCGACGTCGATGCGGCGCATGGCGTCGTGCGTGGCCGCCACGACACCGTCGGCACCGAGGGTGATCACGATCGAACGTGACACGGCGAGCAGTCGACGTGCCAGATCCATCGGGTCATCGTCGGGGCTCGCCTGCGCATAGAACGCGGCCTCACCCTCGTTGACCACCAGCGGATCGGCGGTCGCGAGCACCCGGTCATCGAGTTCGGTGACCGGACTCGGGTTGAGCAGCAGGCGTTTCCCGTTGCCGGCGCACCACTCGGCGACCGCCACGGTGACCTCGGGTGGAGATTCCAGCTGCGTCAGGACGATCGACGGCTGGAGCGAGTCGAGTCCTCGGAGGGTGTCCGCGCCGGTCAGCAGCGCGTTGGCTCCCGACAGCACGACGATCCGATTGTCGCCCGCGTCGTCGACCTCAATGATCGCCTGGCCGCTGCGCCCTTCGGCGCGGAGGACATACGAGGTGTCGACGCCTCCGGTTCGCTGGTTCTCGACGAGCCGTGTGCCGGCGTCGTCGCGGCCGGCGGCAGCGATGAGGGCGGTTCGTGTGACCGTCGCAGAGGCGAGCGCCTGATTACCACCCTTGCCGCCGGGCCGCTCCGACATCGACCGTCCCATGACGGTTTCGCCGACGTCGGGCATTCGCTCGACACCGACGATCACATCCATGTTCAGCGTGCCGACGACAGCGACGTGAACAGGTTCCGACGCGTCCATGTGAGAAGGGTATCCACCATGGCGGTGGCTCCGGGGCGACCGAGCATGCCGCGTCTACCTGCAGTGAACCATGTTTTACATCAATAAACGGTCGCGTCACACCGCCGTAACACCGGACCCGTTTCATGAGATCGAACAGAGTCCACTGATGTTACTCAGTGAATCTGTGGTTCACGACCAACGATCCGGAGGACCCAACATGACCGTCGAGAGCACCGACACCGCCACCCCGTTCCTGGTGACCAGCGGGGCCTGGGAGAACCTGCCCAAAATGCCCGAGTCAGAGTACCCCGGGACCGAGGGCTTCATCGGGGACGTCTACGAGAACCCGCAGAACAGTGTGATGTGCTCCGGCTACTTCGAGCTGCGCCACACCGGCGAGCCGCTGTACTACGAGTACGAGTACGACGAGATGAAGGTCGTCCTCGAGGGCGAGTTCTTGCTGGAGAACAAGGAGACCGGCCAGAAGCAGGTCGCCAAGGCCAAGGACGCCATCTTCTTCCCCAAGGGCTCGAAGATCTACTTCAGCACCCCGAGCTACGCGCTGGCCTTCTACGCCGGACACCGCGACGCCGACCTGCTCTGAAGCACCATGTCGCAGATCGCATTCTCGAGCATCCCGGTCTGGGCGCGGCCGCACGCGACGGTGGAGGCGTCGCCCGATCCGTCGGGTCGTCTCCACGTCGTGATCGGCGTCGGGCCCGACGCCGGCGACGGCATGCGGCGTTGGGTGGATGCCCTACCCGCCGACGTCGCGCTGCGGACCCTGACCTTCGACGACGTCGACCTCGCGGCCGACGCGTTGCGCGACGAGATCACCGGCGCCCGTGTGGGTATCCGGGTGGTCATCGTCGCGTCACCCGGTGCGGCACTCGCATTGCGGGGCGTGGCCACCTCGGCAGGGCTCGAGGATGACGAGATCCACGTCGTGGCGTCGTCGGACGGTCCCATCGAGGTCTTCTGTTCGCACTGTCGCGCGGTGACCTCGACGGAGTCCGGGGTGGACGACGTCATCGACTGCGTCGGCTGCCGACGGCACCTACTCAT
Source organism: Gordonia sp. LMA484 (assembly GCF_058129505.1). Taxonomy (NCBI): domain Bacteria; kingdom Bacillati; phylum Actinomycetota; class Actinomycetes; order Mycobacteriales; family Gordoniaceae; genus Gordonia; species Gordonia sp. LMA484. The sequence goes on along the minus strand of NZ_CM176700.1, from coordinate 5,049,698 downwards.
CTACCATCACGTCTCACGTCGTTCCGGCCGATATCTGGGCTTCATGGTCGACGCCGAGACGTCGGCGATCGCAGGAGAGTCCACACAGTGACCGTCACCATCCCCGGACAGACCGCTCGCGACGATCGGTCGCAGAGCACGAGCCGCAAGCTCGTTGTCACCGAGATCGACGATGCCGCACCGGGAATTCGTAGCTTCACCTTCGCCGCACCCGACGGCTCGGTACTGCCCGGATTCGTTCCGGGAAGCCACCTCGTGATCACGGCGGGCGACCGTGCCAACGCCTACAGCCTGACTTCGGAAGGCGTCGCGCCGACCCACTACGCCATCTCGGTGTTGCGGATCGGTGACGGCAACGGCGGGTCACGCTGGATGCACGACACGCTGGCGGTCGGCGACGTGGTCGCCGTCGAGATCCCGCGCAGCGCGTTCGCCCCGGCCGCCCGCGCGACAAAGCATCTTCTCGTCGCGGGCGGTATCGGCGTGACACCGATCCTCTCGCACCTGCGCGCCGCACGTCGTTGGGAGCGAGAAGTCCAGGTGCTCTACACGTTCCGTGAAGGCCGCGCCGCCCACGTCGATGACATCATCGACGTGGCCGGGCGGCGAGCCGAGCTGTTCACCGAACAAGATGACTTCACCGAGCGGCTCGCCACGACGCTCGCGGACCAACCGATCGGCACGCATCTCTATGTGTGCGGGCCGGCCCCGATGATCGACCACGTCCTGGAGACCGCGCGCGAGCTCGGCTGGCCGGAATCGAGGATCCACTTCGAACGGTTCGGCGCGGATGCCCTCGACGCCGGCGACCCGTTCGTCGTTCGCCTCACCGAATCCGATGCGACGCTGAATATCCCGGCCGGCACCTCGGTGCTCGAGGCACTGGAGGAGCACGGGCTGGCGATCCCGAATCGCTGCCGTCAGGGGGTGTGCGGCGAATGTCGCATACCGCTGTCCGGTGGCAACCCGGTGCACCGGGATCTGTACCTGACCGATGACGAGAAGCAGGCCGGGGACACGTTCATGCCCTGTGTGACCCGCGCCGACGAAGGCACCACGCTGGAGGTACCCCTGTGAGCACCGCCCTGTCCGAAGCGGCATTCGTGGCCGGCTTCCCCTTCCCGTTCGTCGACGACCACTATCGCTACAGCACCAATGTCGAACCCGCCGCCGGCGTGGTCGCGACCGCGGCAGGCCAGTGGGGCGACCGGATCATCGACATCGACGCCGACTATCACCACGAGATCTCCGAACGCGAAGCCGTCCTCGCCGTGGACGACTCGCGACACGCGGTGTTGCCGCACATGCGGCCGGCGAGCTGGGACGCCATGTTGACGATCATGCGCGAACTGGCCACCGCCTACCCGGAGGACTTCGCGCTGCGTCGCTCCGGCGACCAATGCTCCGGTGACGAATGGCACTGGGAGAACGGGCTGCTCGACATCACGCAGACGTTCACCTATGGCGACGACGCGACTCTGCCCGACGACCCGCTGGGATACATCTGCGCACAGATCCAGGAAGACGTGGTCCTGCTCGACCAACGCGACGGCCAACTGTTCGCCGACGCCGGCGTGGTGACCTTCGCCGCGGACTGGAGCTTCGGATTCGACGTCGGTATGAGCTTTCTCGAGATCCACGGACCGGTCCCGCGCGTGCGCAACGAAGGGGTGATCACCCGCGCACACGAATTCCTCAAGCGCCTACAACCACATCAGCCCTATCGCCGGACCAACTGGACGATGACCATCGGACGGCGACTCGACGTGTCCACCGAGCGTTACCCCGAGTGGGGACCCGACCGCGAGATGATCCAACACGTCGACGATGAGACATTCGGTCGGCTCGTCCACCTGCGCGTCGAGGTCCAGCACCTGATCCGTCTGCCCGACTCCGGCGCGGTGATGTTCCTCATCCGCACCTACATGCTGCCGCTGGAAACCCTGGCCACCGTCGAACCCTGGCGGCGACGGGCCGCCGAGGTCTTCGACGAACTCCCCGACGACATGGCCGATTACAAAGGAGTCATCAAATACAAGGCGCGAGCGGCACAGTGGCTCCGGCAGGTGTCACCCCACGTTGCGGGTGCCGTACCCATGACCAGCGACGCAGACGACCGTCCGGGCAACGGGTTGCCGGTCTGGCCCTCGACCCCGGATCCGATCGATCCCGTCGGAACATCGTTCCTGGTGATCGCGATCGGTACCGAGCGGCGAATCGCCGAGGTCTCGCGCAAGTGGGTTGCCGCTGCCGAGGCCGCCGGCCCCACACGGATGCTCGTGCTCGACTCGCTGAGCGTCCAGCATGATCGGGACACCTTGACCGCTGCGCTCGCCGACGCGCTCACCGGCGTCCGGGTGTATGTGGTCGGTGGCCAGTACGACGTGCTCACCGCGCTCGCCGCCGCGCGGGGCGGCGGAGCGCTCGCAGAGGAACTGTCCGCGTTCGTCGTCCACACCCGCGACCTGCCGGTCTACTGCGCGCACTGTCGCGACACCTTCCGGGTCGAGGGAACCCCGGGTGGCGAGGTCGACTGTCCCGGCTGTGCCCGACGGCTCGAGGTTCACGCGCATCACTCGGCGACGCGGGGCAGCTTCCTCGCCTCGTCGGCCGGAAGCGCAGAGTCATCATGACCGTCACTTCCGAGCCGGGGCTGACAGGCTCACGACACACCGTGTACGACAACGGAGTACGATTCGTTCGCGTGGCGGCAGTGGTCTCCGTCACCGCCGACATCACGCACTTCCGCTTGCTGCCCGTCGACGGCGGTAGACTCGCGCCGTACCAGCCGGGCAGCCACCTCATCGTCACCGCGGGTGAGCATCGCAACGCCTATTCGCTCGTCGACGACGGCTTTCTGCCGACGAGCTACGGCATCTCGGTGCTGCGGCGCGGTCAGGGCGGAGGGTCGGACTGGTTGCACGACAATGTGTCCGAAGGTGACCTGCTCGAGATCGAGGGCCCGCGATCGATGTTCGCCCCGATCTGGAACCAACGGCATGCGCTGCTGGTGGCAGGTGGAATCGGTGTCACGCCGATTTTGTCCCACGCCCGGTCCGTGCTCCGGCAGGGTGGCACCGCCGAGATCATCTACTCGTATCGGCCCGGACACGCAGCACACCTCGACGAACTCCGCGGCCTCGCCGCGAACCCGGGCATCACGCTGTACGAGGTCTCCGGTGTCGACCAAACGGCGGCGGTGCTCGCCGAGCGCTTCGCCGTGCAACCGCTGGGCGCCCACGCCTACGCGTGTGGTCCCGGGCCGATGCTGGAGGCCTACACGGTTGCCGCGCGTGCCGCCGGCTGGCCGTCGGCACGCATCCATCTCGAACGCTTCACCGCACCGGAACAGGAACCGGGAGAGCCCTTCTCGGCCACCGTGGCATCCACCGGAGAAGTGATCGAGGTCCCGGCAGGTGTGTCGTTGCTACAGCGCCTGCTCGACGCGGGTCTACCGGTGCCGAACCTGTGCCGGCAAGGAGTCTGCGGCGAATGCCGGATTCCGGTCCGCTCCGGGACGATGGAGCACCGCGACTTCGTACTCTCCGACGACGAACGTGCCGCCGGCGACAGCATGCTCTGCTGCGTCTCGCGCGGCCAGGACATCGAGGTGGACCTATGACGATCACCACCGGGCGTATCGAATCCGTCGACCATCTGGCCAACCTCCCGTGGCCCTTCCCCGACGAACTCGACGAGTTCCGCTACAGCGTCAACGTCGAACCGGCACGCATTCCCCGGGCCACCCGCGGCGGTGAATGGGGTCGGCACATCGTCGACCTCGGCGGCGCCGAGTACACGACGATCATGGCCGAGCGCCGTCGGATACTCGACGCCGATCCGCACCGCGTGAAGGTACGGCCCGGAATGGAATTGGCGTGCTGGGACCTGCTGCTCTACTACCTGCGGGACCTGGCCCTGACCTACCCGGACGTGATGCGTCTGACCGAGCACGACGACGGTCGGTTCCAGTGGCGCAATGACCTTCTCGGAACCGACCAGTACTTCGTCCCGGGCTCCGACGACACCTTGCCGCACGGCCCGCTGGACTTCCTGGCCCGGGAGATACCCGACGATCTCCTGCTGGTCATCGAGCGTGACGGCCGCCTCTACTTCGACGCCGGGGCGGTCACCTTCGCAGCCGCCTGGTCGGTGTCGTTCGATGTCGGCATGGACATGGACGAGATCCATGCGCCGGTACCGGGACTCATCCGCCAGGGCATCGTGTCGCGGGCCGAACAGTTCCTGCGGCGACTGCCTGCCGATCAGGTCTACCGGCGGGTCAACTGGACACTGTCGGCATCGGATTCGCCGAAGCTGGATGTCAGCCTCGAAGAGCTCCCCGAATGGGCGGGCGATATCGGGCGGATGGTGCGCGAAGGCGACTTCGGGCGCGCGCAGCTGCGAATCGAGCTCGAGCACTTCATCCGCCTGCCGATGACCGGTGCGGTCACCTTCAACATCCGCACCTTCATGGCCTCGTTGGAGGAGGTCAGGCGCATCCCGGCGTGGTCGGAACAACTGGCCACGGTCATCGAGACACTCAGCGAACCCATCGCATCGTACAAAGGATTCCTGGACTACCGCGACGATGCCGTCGCATACCTGCGCGAACCCTGAGTCCGTCGAATCACACACCACCCGTTCTCAATTCCGCGATCCATTCCCACCTCACCGAAAGTTCTCCCATGGAATCCGTACTCTCCGCGCACGCGGACCTGTCCTGGATGTTGGCGGCATTCGTCTTCGTCCTGCTCATGTTTCCCGGCCTCGCCCTCTATTACGGTGGCATGGTCGGCTCCAAGAACGTCCTCAACATGATGACGATGGTGCTGGCCACCCTCGGCATCACCTGTGTGCTGTACGTCCTGTTCGGCTATGGGTTGGTCTCCGGACCGTCGGTGAAGGGCTGGGGGATCATCGGGAACCCGGCCGACTACCTCGGGCTCGGGAAGTGGATGTCCGACGACGCGTCCGGGGGAATCCAGGTGCTCTACGTCGCGGCCTGGTTCATCCTGTTCGCCGCCATCACCGTCGCGATCGTGGCGAGCGGCGCCGCCGGCCGGATGAAGTTCTCGGCATGGTTGGTGTTTGCGCCGATCTGGCTGACCCTGGTGTATTTCCCGGTGGCGCACTGGGTGTTCACGGCAGACGGTGACGGCTTCAGTGGTGGCTTCCTGCTGAACGACGTCGGTATCCATGACTTCGCCGGCGGTACGGCGGTGCACATGAACTCCGGTGTGGCCGCGCTGGCTCTGGCTCTCGTGCTGGGTGCCCGACGCCGTCGGATGGAACGGCCGCACAATGTCCCGCTTGCCCTGCTCGGCGGCGGCATCCTGTGGTTCGGCTGGTTCGGGTTCAACGGCAGTTGCGCCGGTGGCGCGAACTTCGTGACCCAGGTGGTCATCCTCAACACGCTGCTCGCCGGTGGCGCGGGCATGATCGGCTTCGCCATCATCGAACGCATCCGCGAGGGACATGTCACATCGCTCGGCATGATGACCGGTGCCATCGCCGGATTGGTGGGAATCACTCCGTCCGCGAACACGATGAGCCCGGTCGGCGCGCTCGGTGTCGGCATCCTCGCGAGTGGTGTGGTGGCCTTCTGCCTGAGCTTCAAGAACAAGTTCCAGGTCGACGACACCCTCGACGCGTTTGTCGTCCACGGTATCGGCGGCATCGTGGGCACCCTGTGCATCGTGCTGTTCGCCACCGAGTCGGCCCCCGCCGGCGTGGAGGGCATCCTGCTCGGCGGTGACTTCGGCATCCTGTGGCGTGAACTCGCCGGCATCGTGATCACCTGCACGTTCTCGTTCGTCGCCACCTATCTGATCGCCAAGGCTCTGGACAAGACGATCGGGCTGCGGGTCGACGAGGAAACCGAGGTGGCCGGCCTGGACTCGACCGTGCACGCGGAGTCGGCGTACGAGATCCCGGCTGCCGGGGTGGGACATGCACCGGGGCTGTCGGCGACCGTGCCGCCGCGGGTTGGTACGGCCGCGACCGGATCGTCGGAGCCGATCCCGGTATCCAGCTGATCTATTCCGTCCTGCGGGGGTCCACCATGGCGGTGGGCCCCCGTTGTGGTGTGCGGTGGGCGGCCCTTCGTGACGCTCGCAAGCTCGCTCCTCAGGGACCGAGGTGGTGACCTGTCGAGCACGATGAGGCGGGGCTTGGGTATTTCGTTGTGGCGCTGTCATTTACCGCAGTCTGCCACCACGCTCCCTGAGCCTGAGGAGCTCCGGAGCGCTAGCGGGAGATGCGCTGTCACCACGCTCCCTGAGGAGCTCCGGAGCGCTAGCGGAGGAGCGTCACGAAGGGGCGGCCCTTCGTGACGCATCCTCGCAAGCTCGGAGGCTCCTCAGGGACCGAGGTGGCGACGCTCGCAAGCTCGGAGGCTCCTCAGGGACCGAGGTGGTGATGCTCGGAAGCTCGGAGGCTCCTCAGGGACCGGGGTGGTGACGCTCGCAAGCTCGGAGGCTCCTCAGGGACCGGGGTGGTGATGCTCGCAAGCTCGGAGGCTCCTCAGGGACCGAGGTGGCGACGCTCGCAAGCTCGGAGGCTCCTCGGGGGGGCCGGGGGTGACGCTTGCAAGCTCATCACCTCAGGGCTCGACGGTCACGACGCACACATAGAAGGGCACCCCGCCGCTGACGGGGTGCCCTTCTCGTATGTGCGCCGGTCGATCTCAGCGCATCTCGCCGGCCCCCTCATACGGGTTGAGGCTCAGCAGGAGATCGTTCTCCGCGAATCGCGAGTACCGGAAGTCGTGCGGATCAACGTTCTTCAGCGTCGTCGAACCGCTGAGCAGCAGGTCGGCGACCAGCTTGCCGACGGCCGGGGAGATCTTGAAGCCGTGGCCGGAGAATCCGGTCGCCAGGAACAGCCCGTCGACGGGCGCGCGGCCGATGATCGGGTTGTAGTCCGGTGTCACGTCGTAGGCGCCGACGTAGCTGCTGGTGATGCGCGGATCGGGCATGTCGGGCAGGCGGTGACCTATCTTCATGATGATCTTGTCGATGGTGCTCTCGTCGGCGCGGTTGATGTAGTTGTCCGGGTCGATGTACTGCGGCGCGGCGTGGTCGGAGTTGCCCACCAGCAGTTCGCCGTTGGGTTCGCGGCAAACGTACGACAGACCGGCGAGGTCCGAGAGCACCGGCACCACCGGGGTGGGTTCACCCTGGTCGATCAGCACGAGTTGGGCCCGCTGGGCGCGAACGTCGACCGGTGCTCCCACCGGTTCGGTCAGTGCAGGGGTCCACGGACCGGCGGCGACGATCACGGTGTCGGCATGGATGGTGTCGCCGTCGGCGAGCTCCGCGCCGATGACGCGGCCGTCCGCGCCCTGGAGCAGCTTCGTGACGGTCGTCGACTGACGCACCTTCACGCCGAGTTTGCGTGCCGCAGCGGCAAAAGCCATGCCCGCCATGTACGCCTCGCCCCGGCCGCCGAGAGGCTCATAGGCGAACGCCGCGAAGTCGTCGAGATGCAGGCCCGGCCAGAGCTCGGCCATCTTGTCGTGGCCGATCAGGTCGACGTCGATGCCGAGACCCTGCATCATCTCGACGTTGGCGTGCAACGGGGCCACGTTGTTCTCGCCGACGCCGACGACATAGCCGCATTGCTGGAAGGCCATGTCATCGCCGAACAGTTCGGTGGCGCGGGTGAAGATGTCGACGCCGTACCAGGACATCGCGGCCAGCGACGGGTTGCCGTAGTGGCAGCGGACGACGCCGCTCGACTTGCCGGTCATACCCGAGCACAGAGTGTCGCGTTCGACGACGAGGACGTCGGTCTCGCCCTGGTCGGCCAGCGACCAGGCGATGGCCAGGCCTTCGAGGCCGCCGCCGACGATGAGGAAACGGGTGGTGGTGGAGGTCATGTCAGGGTTCGCTTTCAGTGAGTGGAGGGCTGGTTGGACGGTTGGGTGATCAGGTCTGCGAGGACTGTGGCGAGGGCGTCGCCGCCGGCGTCGGCGTCCGGATCCTCGACGTACTCGTCGGGAGAGTGGGAGACGCCGGTGGGATTGCGGACGAACAGCATGGCCGTCGGGATCTCCTCCTTGAGGACGCCCGCGTCATGGCCGGCACCGGTGGGCAGGATGGGCGCATCAGGCAGGATCGTCGACAGCCGACCGCGCAGCCCGGGATGGAAGTCCACGCGGGGACTCATCGATGCTTCGGTCAGGGTCATCGAACAGTTCTCGGCCACAGCGTGTTCGCGGGCAGCGGCGGCGATGTCGGCCACCAGTGAGGCGACCACGGCATCGTCTTCATGGCGGACGTCGAGCCAGACGTCGACCCGCGAGGCGATCACATTGCTGCCACCCGGGACCGGATCGAGCTTCCCGACGGTCGCGCGGGCGCCATCGACGGCGCGTCCGAGACGGCGGACGTCGAGAACCGTTGCGGCTGCGGCCAGCATCGGATCACGCCGGTCATCCATCAGGGTGGTGCCGGCGTGATTGCCCTGGCCGCTGAACGACAGGCGCCAGCGCCCGTGTCCGAGGATCGACGACCCGATCGCGATGGCACGATCCTGATCGATCAGCCCACGGCCCTGTTCCACGTGGAGTTCGACGAAACAGCCGAGCTGCGCCAGGCGCTCGTCGTCGCGGCCCATCCCACGGGGATCGAGGCCGTTGCGGGCCGCCAGATCCGCGAAGGTCGTGCCGTCGGCGTCGACGAGTGCTGCGGCGCGTTCGGGGGTTACCGCGCCGGTCATCAATTGCGAACCGAGGCAGGCGAGCCCGTAGCGTGAGCCCTCTTCCTCGGGAAACACGGCCAGGGCGAGCGGTCGGGTGGGGCGAATCCCGCTTGCCTGCAGCGCATCGATGGCGGCCAGCGCCGACGCGACGCCCAGCGGACCGTCGAACGCGCCGCCGCCGGGGACGGAGTCGAGATGGCTACCCGTGACCACCGCGTCGACGAGGGCCAGCCGTGCCGGGTTCCACCATGCCCAGATGATGCCGTTGCGGTCCATCTCGATCTCGAGTGAACGCTCTCGCGCGGCCGCGATGAACCACTCGCGCAGTTCGAGTTCGGCGGATGAATAGATGGGGCGGCTGTAACCGCCTCGGGCGGTGTCGGTTCCGATGTCGGCGATCTCGGCGAGCAGTCGGCTCACCGATGTGGTTCGGGTGGTGGTGGACTCGGTCACGAGTGGCTCTCCTCTGTCGGCTGGGTCTGCTCTGTCGGTGGGTGGATGTGGGCTACCACGACGGTCGCGGCGCCGGAGACCTCGCACGGCTCGCCCATCAGAAGGACTGTGTCCCAGCGGCGTAACTCCTGATGGTCGACGGTGAGAGAGCCGGCGAGGACCGTTACCGCGACGCCGTCATCCGCGCCGATCGTGTGCGTGCCGCGCAGATTGCGCAGGCTCAGCGTGCCGTCGCAGACATTGCGGTGGGTCATCAGGTTCAGCAGTCTGGTCGCGCCTCGGGTGGGGGTGGCGCGTACGTCATCCACCCCGTCGAAGGTGGCGCGGTCCAGCAACGCGAGGGTGCGGGTGGACCCGTTGATGGTGAGATCCACCGGGTCGTCGCCGACGACGACTGCGGTCCGCAGCATCGCCGGGAAAGTCGAGAACCGGCATCCGGTTTCGATGTCGGCGAGGCTGAGCGTCCAGTCGGGAGTGGCGGAGTCGGTCCCACCGACGGCGATGCGCCGGGTCACGCCTGCGCCGTTGCGCCACGGTGTCGGCGGGAGTTCTGCCGCACGGATGATTCCGCCCACCGCATCCGCGGCGAGGGGATATACGGGAGCCGCGTGGTCAATCGTCATGTGTCTCAGTAGACGACGATCATTGCCAAAACTCCAATATGTATTTGACGCAGATTATTCTTACAAGCAGAATAATCTGCATGGAGCTCCGTCATCTGCGCTATTTCCATGTCCTGGCCGAGGAGCTTCACTTCGGACGGGCGGCCGCGCGACTGCACATCTCGCAGCCGCCACTCACCGCGCACATCAAGGACCTCGAGCGGGAGGTCGGTGCGCGGCTGTTCGACCGGACCACGCGGCGCGTCGATCTGACCGGCGCGGGCGAGATCTTTGCGGAGCGGGTGGGGGAGCTACTCGACCAACTCGACGATGCCGTCGTCGAGGCGCGCGATCACGCCGAAGGCCGGCGCGGCCGGATTCGGGTCGGATTCGTCAGTTCGGCCGGTGGCACCGTGCTGCCACCCGGACTGCGGATCTTCCGTGAGATCCATCCCGATGTGCGTGTCGACCTGTCGCCGTTGACGACGCGCGAGCAGTTGGACGCACTCGCGGCGGGGGCCCTTGACGTCGGACTCATCCGCTCCGGCGGCGCCGAGCCGGGGCTGGTGGTGGAGCCGTTGCTCGCCGAGGAGATGGTGGCCGTCCTCCCGGTCGAACATCCTCTCGCGTCCCATTCCGCGCTCGGGGTCTCCGACCTGGTCGACGAGCGCCTGATCCTTTTCCCTAACGACCTGATGCCCGCCTATGTGGCGCAGATTTGGGCGCTGTTCGCCACCGTCGGGGCGCAACCGCAGGTGGTGCAGGAGGCGATCCATCATGAGACGGTCGTCGGGCTGGTATCGGCGGGGGTGGGGATTTCGATCCTCCCCGCGTCGGTGTCGCGGTTTCGCCCGGCCGACGTCGTGATCCGCCCCATCGAGGGTGCGCCGACGACAGCACTGCTGATCGCACGAGTCGAAGAGTCGTCGAACCCGGCGGTCGACGGCTTCGTGGAATGTTTGCGCGCGGCGCAGCGGGTGGACGACTGAAGCGCCCCATCTCGCGGCGATCGACACACAGCACTCACGACTCCGTAACAGGGCGGAAATATCCAAAGCGTCTACTCGTTGTAGACAAAGTTTCCCAACAGCAGACATACTGATCTCGACACCCCACTGACGGAGAACCACCATGACCGACCGCACCGAACTCGCCGACCTGTGCGCGGCCTCGGGAACCAAGTTCATCCTCGCCCTGTTCGTCGACCTGCGCGGTAAGCCCTGCGCCAAGCTCGTACCCGTCGAAGCCGTCGACGAACTGGCCACCGACGGTGTCGGCTTCGCCGGCTACGCGGTGGGTGCCATCGGCCAGGAGCCGAAGGACCCCGACCTCATCGCGATCCCTGACCCAGCGTCGTTCACGCCGATCCCGTTCATCAAAGAGGGACTCGCGATCGTGCACTGCGATCCGCACGTCGAGGGCAAGCCGTGGCCGTTCGCACCGCGCAACATCCTCAAGTCGCTGATCGCGCAGGCCGCCGACGCCGGGTTCGAGCCGTGGGTGGGCGCGGAGGTCGAGTACTTCCTGCTCAAGCGGGACGCCAACGGCGAGTTGGTCACCGCCGACGATGCCGACGACTCCAATCAACCCTGCTACGACGTCCGCGGCCTGACCCGCATGTACGACCATCTGACCGCGGTGTCCACCGCGATGAACCAGCTCGGCTGGAGCAATTACGCCAACGACCATGAGGACGGGAACGGCCAGTTCGAGCAGAACTTCAAGTACGCCGAGGCGCTCACCACAGCGGATCGGGTCATCACGCTGCGCTACCTGCTCTCCACGATGGCGGCCGAGCGTGGCATGGTCGCCACCTTCATGCCCAAGCCGTTCGCCGAGCGCACCGGTTCCGGTCTGCACTTCCACCTGTCCCTGACCTCCGGCGGCGCCCCGGTGTTCCCCGAGTCGGCCGAGGAAGACCAGCGTGGGCTCGGATTGTCGCCGACCGCTTACGGATTCGTCGGCGGCGTGCTCGAGCACGCCTGTGCGTTGCAGGCGGTGATGGCGCCGACGGTCAACTCGTACAAGCGAACCGGTGCCACCGCCACCCGCTCGGGTGCTTCGTGGGCGCCGCGTCGCCCCACCTACGGCGGCAACGACCGCACCCACTTCGTCCGCGTCCCCGACGACCAGCGCGTCGAACTGCGTGGCGGCGACGGCTCGGCCAACCCGTATCTGGCGATCGCGGCCGCACTCGGTGCGGGACTCGACGGCATCAAGCGCAGCCTCGACCCGGGCGAGATCGGCAGCTGTCCATCGCATATCGACTCGTTGCCGCTGACCCTGCTGCACGCCGTCGAGGCCATGGACGCTGACGCTGTCGTCACCGGCGTACTCAACGCCGCGGTTCCCGAGACCGGAGCCGGTGATGCCGGACTCGTCTCCGACTACTTCTCCCGGCTCAAGCGCGAAGAGTTCTTCGCGTGGCACTCCGCGGTGTCCCCGTGGGAGATCGACAACTACCTGACCGCCTTCTAACCCTTCCGGACCGACCCAGACAGACAGACAGACAAGGACAGACGACATGTGCGGAATCGTCGGGTTGCATCTGCGCAACCCCGAACTCCACCCCCGCCTCGGTGAGCTGCTCGGCCAGATGCTCGGCGAGATGCAGGACCGCGGCGCCGACTCGGCCGGCATCGCCATCTACGGTGACCCGACCTGGTCACCGGCCGGGCAGGGCTGCGTTTCGCTGCTCGAAACCGGCGTCACCGCAGACCAACTCGACGCGGCCGCGGCAACTGTCGGCGCAGAACTGGGCAGCGAGGTCAGCGGACAGCTCGTCGACGACACCCTGGTGCTCAGCGCGGCGGTCGAGTCGGAAACACTGCTCGCCGCCGCCACGGCGGTGTACCCGCAGGCGCTGGTCGCCGGCTTCGGCGCCGACCTCACCGTCCTCAAGGGCGTCGGTGCGCCGCGAGACCTGGTGCAGGCGTGGGGACTTCCGAACGCCAGCGGCTGGCAGGGCGTCGGCCACACCCGGATGGCCACCGAATCCGCGGTGACCCCATCGGGGGCACATCCGTTCGCCGTCGGGCCCGAACAGTGTCTGGTGCACAACGGTTCGTTCGCCAACCACGCGACGATCCGGCGTGAGTTGCGCGCCGAGGGTGTGCATTTCGACTCCGAGAACGACACCGAGGTCGGTGCACGCTTCGTCGCACATCAGCTCGCCCAGGGCAAGGACGTGGAGACCGCGCTGAAAGAGGTGTGCGCCACCTTCGACGGCTTCTACACCCTGCTGGTGTCCAACCACGACTCCTTCGCGGTGGTGCGCGACGCCATCGCCTGCAAGCCGGCGGTCATCGCCGAAACCGACGACTGGGTCGCCATGGCCAGCGAATACCGTGCCCTGGCCCACCTGCCCGGCGTCGAGAACGCACGTATCTGGGAACCCGAGCCTGAGGTGGTCTACGCATGGACACGCTGAACCCCAACCACACCTTCGATCTCGCGACGACGTCTCTGCGCGAGGTGAACGCCGCGCTGCACAGTGACGACATCTCCGGTGAGATCGTCATCGATCACCCGTCAGGAGCGCACAGCGTGGCCGCCGGTGTGAATGCGCCGGTCAAGATCACCGTCAACGGGCACGTCGGCTACTACGCCGCCGGCATGAACCAGCGGGCCGAGGTCACCATCAACGGCAACGCCGGCACCGGTGTGGCCGAGAACATGATGAGCGGCACCGTCGTCGTGAAGGGCAACGCATCGCAGTCGGCCGGGGCAACCGCACATGGCGGGTTGCTGGTCGTCGAGGGGGATGCGGCTGCGCGCTGCGGCATCTCGATGAAGGGTGTCGACATCGTCGTCGGCGGCAACGTCGGCCACAACAGCGCCTTCATGGCCCAGGCCGGCCGGCTGGTCATCCGCGGCGATGCCGGTGACGGCCTAGGGGATTCGATCTACGAGACCCGGATCTACGTGCGCGGTCAGGTCGGCTCGCTCGGCGCGGACTGCGTCGCCAAGCCGATGCGCCCCGAGCACCTCGAGGAGCTTGCCGGACTGCTCAAGGCCGCCGGCTTCAAGGGCGACGACCCCAAGGACTACACCCGTTACGGCTCGGCCCGCGAGCTCTACCACTTCCACGTCGACAACACCTCGGCGTACTGACGCTCTTCGCTGATCGAGTAGCCGACGAACGAAGTGAGGAGGCGTATCGAGATCGCGCACCAGGCTTCGATACGCGTCGGGCTCGCAAGCTCGCTCGTCGCTACTCAACCCGCGAGCAGATGCGTTGCCACACCCTAATTGCAACGGAGAACACCATGACCAACCCAAGCATCGAGCAGCGAGGGCTCCGCGAGTCCGCCACCTTCGACCGCACCACCATCGCCGCCATCCAGCGGGCCGCCGAGACCGGGATCTACGACATCCGCGGCTGGGGCGCCAAGCGTAAGCTGCCGCACTTCGACGACCTGCTGTTCCTCGGTGCGTCGATGTCGCGCTACCCGCTGGAGGGCTATCGCGAGAAGTGTGACACCGACGTCGTCCTCGGCAGCCGAAATGCGAAGTACCCGTTGCACCTCGACACCCCGGTGACAATCGCCGGGATGAGCTTCGGCGCGCTGTCCGCCGGCGCCAAGGAAGCACTGGGGCGCGGTGCGTCGGAGGTCGGCACGTCGACGACCACCGGCGACGGCGGTATGACCCCGGAAGAGCGCGGGCAGTCCAAGAATCTCGTCTACCAGTACCTGCCGTCGCGCTACGGGATGAATCCCGACGACCTGCGCAAGGCCGACGCCATCGAGATCGTCCTCGGTCAGGGCGCCAAGCCGGGTGGCGGCGGAATGTTGCTGGGCCAGAAGATCTCTGAGCGGGTCGCAGCGATGCGTACCCTGCCCGAGGGGATCGACCAGCGCAGCGCGTCGCGCCATCCCGACTGGACCGGACCCGACGACCTCGCGATCAAGATCAACGAGCTGCGTGAGATCACCGACTGGGAGAAGCCGATCTACGTCAAGGTCGGCGCCACCCGCACCTACTACGACGTGAAGCTGGCAGTACATTCCGGCGCTGACGTCGTCGTCGTCGACGGTATGCAGGGCGGCACCGCGGCCACCCAGGACGTGTTCATCGAGCACGTCGGCATCCCGACGCTGGCCGCGATCCCGCAAGCCGTTCAGGCGTTGCAGGAGTTGGGTGTTCATCGTGAGGTCCAACTCATCGTCTCGGGCGGCATCCGCAATGGAGCCGACGTGGCGAAGGCGATGGCGCTGGGTGCCGATGCGGTTGCCATCGGCACCGCGGCCCTGATCGCTCTGGGCGACAACGACCCTCGCTATGCCAAGGAGTACGAGGCCCTGGGCTCGGCAGCCGGTTATTACGACGATTTCCAGGAGGGCAAGGACCCGGCCGGTATCACCACGCAGGACCCCGAACTGTCGGCACGGTTCGACCCGGTCGAGGGCGGTCGTCGGCTGGCGAACTTCCTGCGCGTGATGACCATGGAGGCGCAGACCATCGCCCGCGCGTGCGGCAAGGCGCACCTGCAGCACCTCGAACCCGAGGACCTGGTGGCGATCTCCATCGAGGCGTCGGCGATGGCGCGGGTTCCGCTGGCCGGCACCAGTTGGATTCCGGGCGCGGGGTTCTGAGCCGGGTTCTGAGCCGGGTGCGCTCGAGGCGGCGGGCCGGCTTTTGCGGGAGTGCTCAATCCACAGCACCAGAAAGCATCCCCGGGACCGGCCTCGGGTCCGTGAAAGGGTCGGAATCTCCCCGACACTGACCGGCGGTTTTCGTTACGGGCGGGCCGGAGGCCAGCGGGTGGGCCGCAGGCCCAGTGGCTCAGGGGTAGCCCTGTCACAGGTGCCCGTACGCAGTCTCCGGCGGCGGGCCGACCATCGTCACATCGAGGTCGGAGATCTGACCGAGCTTCGCCATCAGCGAGGCCGGGTTGATCAGACCTTCGGTGTAGACGTTGTCGGCGGTCGGCTCGCCGGTCCGGTCGAAGAAGGGCTCGAACACGTCGGTGGTGAGGACGCCGAGCATGCGGGTGTTGTGCGCGCCGAGGGCATAGCTGTGGATGGTGCCGGGCGGTGCGTGGACGAAGTCTCCGGGGGTGAGCAAGACCTCGGTGCCGTTCACCCACAGCCAGATCCGGCCGGAGAGGCAGAAGAAGTTCTCGGTGTGGAGCTGGTGGAAGTGCTGCGGGATGTAGGGCTGCCGGTTGCCGAGGGTGGTCACCGAGAAGTAGCGCCGGTCGGTGTTGACGCCCCGGGCCGAGAACGTGTTGATCGCGTCCGGCCAGGCCCGGTGGTCGCCGGTGTGCGCGCGCTGGAAATAGGCCTCGGTGCCGGCGGGTAGGGCGTCGTCCCAGACGTCCGACGGTTCGGTGAAGTCGATGTCGGCGACAGTCCAGGCGGCGGGTATGCCGGGTGCTTCGACGGCGCCGGTCGCGCGGTAGATATGCTGGGCCGCAGCGCCGTCGGTGTCACCGAGCGCATCGAGTGCTCCGCCCGGGGCGGAGAACAGCAGGAACCGCGACATGTGGTGCAGGAATCGGTAGGCCACGGGCGTGCCGGCGGGTACATGCACGGAGTCGCCGGGGCCGAGCACCCGACTCTCGCCCGGCAGCCAGAACTGGATCGACCCGTCGAAGACGTAGTACGACCGCTGATGCGCGAGACGGTGGAACGGCGCGCCCGAACCGCGGGGTCCGAGGACGAAGGCCGCATCGAAATCGCCTCCGCTGTCCGATGATCGGGCCACGACGGTCCACAGTTGACCGCCGATCTCATGGCGTTCACCGTCCCCGCTGGGCATCAGGTAAGGGACCTGCTCGCCGGGCAGGGCGCCGACGACGGGTGTCAGGCGGTGGATTGCGTCGAGGTCGTTGACGGTCATGCGTTCTCCTGTGTGGCAGTGGAATCGATGGGTGTGACGGAGGTCGGGTCGAGGTGGCGCTCGAAGAATCGGCCGACGGTGTCGAAACCGAAGCCGACGTCGCGCGTGCTCGCGGGGGCGGATGACCGCAGGGTTGCCGAAGCCGATCCCGCCGCGGCGAGGCGGCCGTCGTCCATCACCGTCGCCATCGCGACGTCGAGGCGACCGGCCGGGTTGAGGAAGCCGTGCCGGTAGTCGTCGACGAGGTACAACTCGGCTGGGACATCGTGAGCGAGAAGAGAGTCGAACAACAGCGCGCTGTGGGAGGACGGGACCAGCACGTCGCCAGTGCCGTGCGAGATCTGGAACGGCGGTGCGGACGCCGTCACGCGCATGTGCGGGCTCGCCATTCGGGCGAGATCGGGATCGTCACCCGGCAGGCCACCCAGCAATCTCGACTCCGGCGAGGTACGCGGATCTGTGCCCGGGAGTGCGGCTCCGGGTCCGATGCTCTCCTGCGCCAGGTCCACCGGAGCGTACGACTCGGCGACCGCCTGGACGGCGGCGCTCGCGACGTCGGCGTCCACCATCTCTCCCGCCAGTCGCGCCACGTGTCCGGTAACGCCGGCGAGCGCGGCGAGATGTCCGCCCGCCGACGCACCCCAGAGCCCGATGCGGCGGCCGTCCAGCCCGAATCCGGAGCCCCGGACTCGCAGGAAACGGATCGCGGCGCGCACATCGTGGAGTTGGGCCGGAAACAGCGCGTCGCCGCTGAGGCGGTAGTCGATGGCCGCCATGGCGATGCGACGAGAAACGAAGTGGGTCCACAGGTCAGGTGCGAGGGTGCGGTCACCGGTGAACCAGCCGCCACCGTGCAGCCACAACACCACCGGCACCGGCGCCGACGTCGATGCGCTGTCAGGCAGGTAGAGATCGAGCAACAGCGGGCCGGACTCGCGTTCGATGTAAGTCATCGTGCGCGGGCGTACATGCATCGGAGTGGTCGGATTCACCCGACCATCGTGCGGTCCAGGTCACAGTGGAGTCCATCAGGAATCGATGAACAGGCATTCGGGAAACCCGAACATCTCAGACGTCGACTGTGCGGGCCTCGTAGATGACCACGTCGACGAACTCGCGGATTGTCGACGTCGGACGGCTGGTCAGACACAGATACGTGGTCAGGCGCGGCACGTCGACGATCGGGACGAAAGCCAGTCCGGGACGTGCATACGCTTCGGCCGCCGATTCGCCGGCGATGTTGATGCCTGCCCCGACGCCGCAGAGTTCGAGGATCTCCTCGAAGTTGTGCGCGATCGGACTCACCCGGACATCCGCCGTATCGCCGAGAAGCGCGGTCAACCATCCGGCCGACGACTCGGCGGTGCGACCGACGATGAGGGTCTCGCCCGTCATGTGCTCCCGGTCGACGGACTTCCGGCGCGCCAGCGGGTGATCGTCGCGCAGGACCAGGACGCAGCCCTCGTCCCAGAGCGGCACCGCACGCACATCGTCGGGTGTCGAACCTGCCTCGGTCACAAACGCGCAGTCGACCTCCCCGTCGGCGAGCGCGCGGTAGCTACCGTCGAAGCCGAGATGCTTGATCTCCCAGTCGACGCCCGGTAGCGCCGCCGTCGCGGCGGCCATCACGGTGCGAAACCGCCGACTGGACACCATCAGTCCGACTCGGATCCGCGACTCGTCCGGCCGCGCGGATCCCCAGTCACTCACCTCGTCCATCGACGCCAGCGCGCGGCGGGCCAATGGCAGGAGTTCCTCGCCGGCGGCCGTCAGGGCCACACGGGGCGACCGTACGAGCAGTGGCCGTCCGGAGCGCTTCTCCAAGGTGGCGACGTTCTCGCTGAGCGTCGACGGACTGAGGTGCAACGCTGCGGCCGCGCGCCCGAAGTGCAGATTCTCGGCCACGGCGACAAAGCATCGGAGTTGTTGCGTCGTGATGTCCATGAGTTCGTTCACATCGTAGGCGCTTTCACTGAGTGAAAGCAGGAGATCGACTTCTGTGATCCCGACCTCCTACCGTCAACGCATCGCATCACCTCACAGAAAACGGAGCCGGTAGATGAGTACAGCCTCCACCCGGACACAGGTGGCCATCGTCGGCGGTGGCCCGGCCGGTCTCATGTTGTCGCATCTGCTGCATGTCGCAGGTATCGACAGCGTCGTTGTCGACAACCGGACGGTGCATCAGATCGAGACCACCCATCGCGCCGGGATCCTCGAGCGCGACAGTGTCCGGCTGCTGGTCGACTCCGGGGTCTCCGACCGGGTGCTCACCGACGGGCACGAGCACGAGGGCATCTCGCTTCGTTTCGGTGGTGTCAGCCATCGCATCGACTTCCAGAAGCTCGCCGGTGCCTCGTGCTGGCTGTACCCGCAGACCGAGGTGTTCATCGACCTCCATCGGGCACGGACCCGCGACGGTGGCGATCTGCGCTACGGAATCACCGACACCGAGGTGAGCGGCGTCCTCGATTCACCGACCGTCCGTTACACCGACGCCGACGGCGCACGCCACGAGATCACTGCCGACCTCGTCGTCGGCGCCGACGGTTCCCGCAGCATCTGCCGCAAACTCGTCGCCGACCCGCACATGTACTTCCGTGAGTACCCGTTCGCCTGGTTCGGTGTGATGGTGCAGGCGCCACCGAGCGCGCCGGAACTGATCTACAACCGGTCGCCGCAGGGTTTCGCCCTGATCAGCCAACGCACCGACACCGTGCAGCGCATGTACTTTCAGTGCGACCCGACCGAAGACCCGGACACCTGGTCCGACGACCGGATCTGGGAGCAGCTGCACACCCGCCTGTCCGGGTCGGACGGCTTCCGTCTGAAGGACGGCCCGGTGATCGAACGCACGGTGCTGCCCTTCCGCAGCTTCGTGCAGTCGCCGATGCGTCACGGCCGCCTCCTGTTGGCCGGCGATGCCGCGCACACGGTTCCACCGACCGGTGCCAAAGGTCTGAACCTCGCCCTCTCCGATGTGCGGGTGCTGGCCGAGGTCATCGAAGCGGCAGTGAACAAGAACGACGACGATGCGCTCGACACCTACACCGATCGTGCGCTCGCACGCGTGTGGAAGGCCCAGCACTTCTCCTACTGGATGACCACGATGCTCCACAATGTCTCTGGCGCATCCGATTTCGACGAACAACGCCAGCTCGGCGAACTACAGACCCTGGTCTCCTCGGAGGCCGGCTCCACCTATCTCGCAGAAGGGTACACAGGATGGCCACACCACTGATCACCGGCAAGGAGGAGGAGTCGGAGGTGTTCACCGAACACGGCCATGTCTCCTCGGATGCCGCGGCGGGCACACAAGCGCAGATCAGCGACGAGATCGCGCGGATCGGCGCCGAGTACGCTGCGGCCCAATCGGCTGGTGCGGCACCGGAAACGGCACCGCGACTGAACTACGCGCCCTACCGGTCGAGCCTGCTTCGACACCCCACCAAGAACTTTCATCACAGCGATCCCGAGGGGATCGAACTCTGGACGCCTGCGTTCGGGCATCGTGACGTCGACCCGCTCGAGGCGGACCTGACGATCCAGCACGGTGGTGACCCCGTCGGCGAGCGGATGATCGTCACAGGTCGCGTGCTCGACAGCTCGGGGCGGCCCGTGCGCAAGCAACTCGTCGAGGTGTGGCAGGCCAACGCCGCCGGGCGTTACATCCACAAGCGCGATCAGCATCCGGCGCCGATCGACCCGAACTTCACCGGCGTCGGTCGCTGCATCACCGATGACGACGGCTGGTACAAGTTCACCACCATCAAGCCGGGCCCGTACCCGTGGAAGAACCACCACAACGCGTGGCGGCCTGCCCACATCCACTTCTCGGTCTTCGGCACGGCGTTCACCCAGCGACTGGTCACCCAGATGTACTTCCCGGGTGACCCGCTGTTCGCCTTCGACCCGATCTATCAGGCGATCGTCGATCAGAAGGCCCGCGATCGGCTGGTTGCGAACTATGACCACGAGCTGACCCAGCACGAGTGGTGCACCGGATACCGTTGGGACATCGTCCTCAACGGCACCGGCCAGACCCCGATGGAGGAGCAGCAGTGACTCTCGCACCCACCCCGGGCCAGACCGTCGGCCCGTTCTTCCACTACGCACTCCCGTTCGACCGTGGCGCCGAGCTCGTGCCCGCCGGACATCCCGATCGGATCAGGCTGCACGGCACGGTGTTCGATGGGGCCGGCGACCCGATTCCCGACGCGCTGATCGAGATCTGGCAGGCCGACGGCGACGGCAACGTCAGCCAGGAGCCCGGGTCGTTGCGTCGGGATGGTTTCACGTTCACCGGCTTCGGACGCGTACAGACCGATCGCACCGGGCATTACACCTTCGCGACCGTTGCACCTGGTGCGATGACCGAGGGGGCGGCCCCGTTCTTCGCCGTCTGCGTGTTCGCCCGCGGCCTGCTCGATCGATTGCTCACCCGCGCCTATCTCCCCGGGGACGCGCTGGCCTCGGATGCGCTGCTGAACTCGCTGCCGGAGGATCGTCGCGCCACGTTGACCGCTACCAAGGAGGACGACGGCTACCGGTTCGACATCCATCTGCAGGGTGAGGGCGAGACGGTCTTCCTCGATCACGGTGGACGATGACAAGCGGTGGCCGATGAGCGATCTGCTCTGGCCGGGGGACCACCACGCCGGTGACATTCTCACAGATGCGGCATTTCTCGACGCGATGCTGCGTGTGGAGGCGGCGTGGACGACGGCGTTGGTGAAGGCCGGGGTCGCGCCCCAACCTGCCGCGTTGTCGATCGAGAACGTCCGTGGGCTGGTGGGCGAGGGTGACGCGGAACAGATCTCCATTGATGCGGAGTCGGGCGGCAACCCGGTGATCCCGCTGGTCCGCGCGCTGCGTGACGGCCTCGGATCGTCGGATGCGGCCAGCTGGCTGCACCGGGGTTTGACCAGCCAGGACGTCGTCGACACGGCGCTGATGGTTTGTGTCGCCGAGGCTTTCGTTGCCATCACCGGCGAGCTCGACCGACAGATCGCGATCCTCGCGCAGCATGCTGCGGCGCATCGCGAGACCCCGATGGTCGCCAGAACGCTGACGCAGCAGGCCGTCCCATTGACGTTCGGGCTCAAGGCCGCACTGTGGTTGCGCGGCGTCCTCGACGCGCGGGAGCAGGTCGACGCGTTGCGCTTTCCGGTACAACTGGGCGGCGCGGCAGGTACGTCGGCCGCCGTCGTCGAACTCGCCGGTGCCGGCGTCGATCCCGGGCACCTGGTCGCGGAAACCGCGACCGTCGCCGCGCGGGAACTCGGGCTCGAGCCCGCGACGCCGTGGCACTCGGTGCGCACCGCAGTCACCCGCATCGGCGATGCCGCGGTGGGCTGCACCGACGCCTGGGGTCACATCGCCAATGATGTACTCACGCTGTCGCGGCCCGAGATCGGCGAGTTGACCGAGGGAGCGGGGGGATCGTCGTCGACGATGCCCCACAAGGCCAATCCGGTGTTGTCCGTGATGATCCGGCGCGCGGCGATCTCGACACCGCAACTCGGCGCGACCCTCCATCTGGCCGCGGCCGATTCCGTCGAAGAACGAACGCCAGGTGGTTGGCATGCGGAATGGGAGGCGCTCCGGAGTCTCATTCGGCGAAGCGTCGTGGCGGCGCGCCAGACCACGCGGCTCGTCGAGGATCTGCGCGTGCACACCGACCGGATGGCCGGCAATCTCGCCGCGGCCGGCGAGGCGGTGCGATCCGAACAGGCCTCGATGGCCACGATCGCCGGACACGCACCGGGCGCGGAGTACCTCGGCGCGACAGGCTATTACATCGACACACAACTCGAACGGGCGCGTGCGATGACAGCGACACGTTCATCATCGACAGGAGAGGGCAGATGAGTCGATACGACGACGGTATGAGGGTACGGCGCGAGGTCCTCGGTGACGCCCACGTCGACCGGGCGACCGACGCCATCACCGACCTCACCCGCGACTTCCAGGAGCTCATCACCGAGTATGCGTGGGGCAGCATCTGGACCCGCCCGGGCCTGGATCGTCGCAGTCGGTCGATGATCACGCTGACCGCACTGATCGCACGAGGCCACCACGAGGAACTCGCCATGCACCTGCGAGCAGCACTGCGCAACGGCCTCACCCGTGACGAGATCAAAGAGGTGCTGCTGCAGTCGGCGATCTATTGCGGTGTGCCGGATGCGAACACCGCGTTCCGTATCGCGAACGGTGTGTTCGCCGAGGTTGATGCTCCCGACGCTCAATCCTGATCGGCCTCCCGTCGTCGGCGGTTGCGCATCCGTTCTTGTCGTCTGCGGTTGTGTTTGGCTGCCAGTCGGGTGATCGGTCGGGTGGGTGGGGTTGGTGGTGGGGTCGGGGCGTCCGCCGGGGCCGCCGGTGCGCCGGGTGGGTTGGGTGTGGCGAATCCGATGCGGGGGAGTTGACCCCGGTTCGTGGACACGTTGAATCCCGCATCTGTGCGGGAGGAAGCGAGATGATCAAGAGATGGCCCGAAAGCACTACTCCGAAGAGTTCCGCAGAGACGCGGTCGAGTTGTACGAGTCCACGCCGGGCGCCACGGTCCGCGGCATCGCCGCCGATCTCGGCGTCGAGCGCGGCACGTTGCGTGGGTGGTTGACCATCTACGGCACCGGCCGCAAGAGGGCCGCGGACGGCAGCGCGACGCAGAGCCCGCTCAAACCCCGTCAGGAGCCGGTGGTCACCGAGGATGGCCCGGAGACTGTGGAGGCCAAGGTGAAGCGTCTGGAGGCTGAAAACGCCGCGCTGCGCAGCGAGCGGACGAAGTTGACCACCGAACGCGAGATCCTGCGTCAGGCGGCCAAATATTTCGCCGGGGAGACGAACTGGTGAGCCGCTTCCAGTTCGTCGCCGACCACCTCGACACCTACCCGGTGAAGTGGCTCTGTGAACTCCTCGAGATCGCATGTTCGTCGTTTTATGCCTGGCGTAAAGCTGCGCCGACCCGGGCGGCTCGTGAGGAGTCTGATGCTGTGCTGGCACATCGTATCCGCGAGATTCACGATGAGGACCGCACCTGTGGTGCGCCGCGGATCACTGCCGAGCTCAATGATGGTGTGCCACCGCAGGAGCGGGTCAATCACAAGCGGGTGGCGCGGGTGATGGCCGAGCACGGCATCGCCGGCTATCGCCGACGCCGGCGGGTGGTCACCACGATCCCCGAGCCATCCGATGCCAAGGTCGCTGACCTGGTCGAACGGGACTTCACCGCAGATGCGCCCAACGAAAAGTATGTCGGAGACATCACCTACCTGCCGTTGGAAGATGGGACGAATCTGTACCTGGCCACGGTCATCGACTGCTATTCGCGGCGTCTGGCCGGCTGGGCGATCGCTGATCACATGCGCACCGAACTGGTCACCGAGGCGCTGACCAATGCCGCGTTGACCCGGGGTAGTTTGGCTGGCGCGATCTTCCACAGTGACCATGGAAGTGTCTATACCAGTAGGGATTTCGCGAAACACTGCGCCAGGCTGGGGGTGACCCAGTCGATGGGAGCGGTGGGGACAAGTGCCGACAACGCGTTGGCCGAATCATTCAATGCGACTCTCAAGCGGGAGGTCCTGCAAGATGACCGCTTCTGGCCGGATGCGGTGACGTGCCATCGCGAAGTGTTCGGCTGGCTGGTGCGGTACAACACGCGCCGCCGCCACTCCTGGTGCGGCTTCATGTCACCCATCAACTACGAAAAGCACTCTAGTGCTACACTATTGACCGCTGCATGAATCCCACCCAGTGTCCAAGATCCGGGGTCAAGGCCCCGGAGTAGCCCGGGGAACAACGCTTCCATGGTGTTGGGGTCGCCCTCGATGATCAGGCCTTCGGGGGTGGTGAACTCGGTGCGTAGCCGGCCACGCCGGTCGCGGTACTGGTCATCGACCCAGGTGCCGAAGGTTTTGATGAGGTGGAAGAACCGGTCTTTGATGTTCAGATTCTCCGGCCTGGTTTGCCCACCGGCGGCGGGGTGCGTGTGGTCGTATTCGGCGACATGCTCCACATCAGCCCCCGGAGCGAACGCCGCGGTGTCGGTGCCGGGCACCACGCTGTAGCCATCCCGGATCCGGATGTAGGTGTCCAGGGCGGTGCTCGGCCGGTACGGGTTCGACGGTAGATGCGCGGGCAGGGTGTAGGTGCCGTCCGGATTCTGCGGCGTGCCCTTCGGTATCAGAGGTTTGACGATCGCGTCCGGGCGGGCCGCCAACTCGCGGACGTGCTCATCGCAGATGACTCCGTGCCCGGCCATCCACGTCGCAGACGACGTGGATGACGATCTTCGCGTCCACCGGCGGCACCGTGGCCGGTTCCGGGATCTGCGCGGCACAGTCCTCACGCCCACACGCGCATTCGAACCGGGTTCCGGACAGCAACGCGAACATCGCATCCGAGGCCCGTTGCTGCTTCGAGCGCGGATCGTGTTCACATACTGCGGCAGCCAACGCGGTGACCGCGGCGGCGGCGATGCGCACATTCTCCGCCGCCATCGAGGCGGTGATGGTTGCCATGCCGTCGGGTTGAGGGGTGGTCCACATGCGGCGCTGGGCCAGGGCGCGGCGGCGGTGTTCGCGCACCGCATCCGGGTCGTGGCGAAACACGATCCGATCGACCATGTCGCGCAGCCGTTCGGCCGACCACGCCCCGCGATGCAGATCGAGTTCGGCGGCGATCTCGGCATCCACATCGGGCATGGCGTCATGCCCGGTCAACAGGTCGGTGCGGGCGATGATCGAGGCCACCCGCGCCGGCGAGATCTGGCCGTGGCGCAGCCGTTCGGCCACCTGGGGGAGCCGATCACGCAGGGCCAGTGCGTCGCGCACCAGCTGTTCGGCTTTCGACTGGGAGATGCTCAACGCCAACGCGATCCGGGCGGCACAGTCGGCGAACCCGTCGACCACCAACAGATCCTCGGGGCGCGGCTGTTCACCGACCACACGCTGGTGTAGTTCAGCGGCCAGCTGATAGTTGTGCCAGGCCAGATACGCCACACCGCGCTGGGTGGCGGCCATCGACCCGAGCAGGTCGTTGGTGTCGGCGGCGGCGATCTGGTCGGCATGCAGACCGCCGGTGAAGATCGGCGCGAGGTCGGGCCAGGGGGAGGCCTCACCCCACCACGACGACAACGCCCAATCCGAACCCGAACCCGACACCACACAACACCTTTCAGAGAGATGGACACGGCGAAACCACACGTCCCACATATCTCTGAAAAGTGACCGGCCCCCTACAGGGCCGATCCGGCATCACATCACTGCTTCGATTTCGCTGGGTTTCAATCTACGACATCGGTCCGACAAGAATGATCGACGCAGCTCAGGGCGGGTATCGGGGTATCACCGGGTCTCGATACGCATCCTCGCCTAGCGGCTCGGAGGCTACTCGACCAGCGAAACGGTGCCCGCGACCAGCGAAACGGCAGCGGAAAAGGGCGTGCCCGACGACCAGCGGAAGAGGGCGTGCCCGACGACCAGCGGAAGAGGGCGTGCCCGACGACCAGCGGAAGAGGGCGTGCCCGACGACCAGCGGAAGAGGGCGTGCCCGACGACCAGCGGAAGAGGGCGTGCCCGACGACCAGCGGAGTGGTGCCCCTCACCCAGCGAAAAAGGGGGGTGCCTTCCCATCTGCTGATCGAGTAGGTGACGAGCGGCAGCGAGGAGCCGTATCGAGATCACCGGGAGCCGAGTGGTCCGCCCGCCGCAGACTTACGCAGCCTGATGAATCGCGCGCACAAAAATCTCGATGAGCTCCGACTCTTCCTTCGGATCCTTCGGGGGAAAGAGCAACATCGCGAGGAAGGTGCGGATCGCGAATCGGATGGTGGTCACTTCGGTGGGGTCGAGTCCCATGAGGTCGGCGGCGATGCGGTTGATCGTGGCGGAACCGATGACGGTGTCGGCGGCCTCGGCGGTGAGGGCGTGCCGTGATCGGACAAACTGTCGGATCACACGATCGGACCGGATCTCCCGCAAGGCGACCGTGATCGCGACCTCCGCGCGACGCGGACCCGCTAACCCGTCGACTGCCTTCTCGACCTCGGCGACGACGCCGGCCGACGACAACGCCCACACGGACTCCAGCAACCTCGCCTTGCCGCCGACGTGGCGGTAGACGGTGGCTCTCGAACAATGTGCTCGGCGAGCAAGCTCGTTGAGTTCGAACCGATCGACCCCGTGCCGGCCGATCATCTCCGTGGCGATGGCGTAGAGCCGATCCCGCGCAGCTTCGCTGCGGTCACCACTCACCAACCAATCTTCGGTCATGTTCTCAGTCTGAGACATCTCAGCGATATGTTGCACCGATTTCCCGAGGTCGCACAGGCGGAGTGAGACTTGACCGATACCGGCTCAAACGCGGTTGTGTCGACTTCGCCGCAGCGGGTTGAACTGAACGCAGCCCGGGGTCGACGCTGGTCAGGTGCATGACCTCGACAACCCGTATCCGTACTTCGACCAACTGCGAGCCGAGTCGCCCGTCGCCCGCCTCGACGGATCGCCGTTCTATCTGGTGACGAGCTGGGAACTCGTCACCGAGGCGATCGCGCGGCCGGAGGATTTCTCATCGAATCTCACCGCCACCATGGTGTGGAATGCCGACGGCACGGTGTCAGCGTTTCCGATGCTCGAGCTGGGTTCGCCGCTGCATGTGCTGGCCACCGCGGACGACCCGGTGCATCGTGAGCATCGCACGGTGGTGATGCCGTCACTGGTGGCCAAGCGCATCCGGGAGCTCGAACCGTTCATCGCCCACACGTTGAAACGGCTCTGGGACAACGGGGTCGAGGACGGCCACATCGATTGGATGACGGCGATCGCACAACGGCTGCCGATGACCGTCGTTGCGGACCTGTGCGGATTTCCGCAGTGCGACATCGACGACCTGATCCGATGGTCCTTCGCAACCACCATCCTGCTCGATGGCGTGGTGACCACCGAACAACTCGAGGCAGCGACAGCGGCGGCGGGCGAGCTCACCGCGCACATCGACAAAGCGTTCAGCTCGGCTCTCGACAACCACGGTGACGGCATCATGGCCGACCTCGCGGCCTTGGTGGAGCAGGGCCGGCTCGACCGGGCCGAGGCCACCTTCATCCTTGTCCAACTCGTCGCCGCCGGTGCGGAATCGACGGTCAGCCTGCTCGGCAGCGCTGTGTGGCTGCTCGGCGAGCAACCAGGACTCGTCGGCCGGCTGCGTGAGGATCGCAGTCTCGTACCGACATTCGTCGAGGAGGCGCTGCGCCTGGAGTCGCCGTTCCGCGGCCACTATCGCCACGTCGTCCGCGATACCACGCTGGGTGACGTCGAACTGCCGGCCGGCTCACACCTTTACCTGCTGTGGGGTGCGGCCAACCGCGACCCCGCGCACTTCGACGAGCCGGGCACCGTGATCCTCGATCCGACGCTGCGCCGATCCCACGTCGCGTTCGGCAAGGGGCTGCACCTGTGTGTCGGCGCGGCGCTTGCCCGCCTCGAGGCGCGCTCGGCGATCGACTTTCTCCTGGATTCCACGGCCGACTTCACGGTCGATCACGAGAACCCGCAGTGGGAACGCAGCCTGCTGGTGCGTCGACTGCGCACCCTGCCGCTGACGGTCAACCGATCGATGTAAGACATATCGGCCCACTACACTCGATTCCACTGAGTGAAAGATCGGGTGATGGTGATGGCGGGTAACACGAGCACTCCCGGCCAATCCGTGGCGTCCCGGGTGCTCGCGGTTCTCGGGGCCTTCGATCGATCCCACCGCGCGCTCACCCTGACCGAGATCGCCGAGCGCGCCGACCTCCCGTTGCCGACCGCCCACCGGTTGGCCCGCGAACTCGAGTCGTGGGGAGCGCTCACCCGCCGGCCCGACAACAGATTCGTCGTCGGCCGCCGGATGTGGGATCTGGGTCTGCTCGCGCCCATCCAGTCCGGTATCCGGGAGGTGGCGGCGCCGTTCCTGCAGGACCTCTACGCGGCAACCTTTGCGACGGTCCACCTCGCGGTCCGCGACGGAAACCAGGTGCTCTACCTGGATCGGTTGTCGGGTCGCGCATCGGTTCCGGTCGTCAGCCGCGTCGGCAGTCGACTGCCGCTGCACTGCACCGGGGTCGGAAAGGTCCTGCTCGCGCACGCACCCGATGACATCCGGCGTGCGGCGATGGCCGACCTGCGTCCGATGACGCGCTACACGATCGTCGCGCCGGGCGTGCTCGACCGCCAGCTTCGCCAGATCCGCCAGCAGGGATACGCCACCACCTCCGAGGAGATGACGCTCGGCGCCTGCTCGATCGCGGTTCCCGTCCGCAACGGTGACGACGTGGTGGCCGCCCTCGGCGTGGTGGTCCCGTCGCTGGGGCGCAATCGGGCATCGCTGGTGGCCGCGGCCCAGGTGGCCGCGCAGGGCGTGGGACGCACGCTGTACGGGATCGCACCGGCTGCGGGGGCGTGAGGCGCAAGAGTCTAAATGATTGACAAACTCAATCATTGTCAAATACGGTGATCGGCGACACATTCGTGATCGACGAGGAGTTCCAATGCGCAACATGGGTGTGGGCACCTGGCCCTTTCGCACCTCCCGGCAGCGCCCGGACGCCACCGCCATCATCTTTCGGGACGAGGAACTCACCTATCGGGAACTGTCGGAACGCACGACTCGCCTGGCTCACGCGCTCGCCGATCTCGGTGTCGGACGCGGTGACCGGGTGGCGCTGCTGAGTGCCAACCATCCCGCCTACCTCGAAGGGCTGTTCGCGGCAGGCCTGCTGGGCGCGATCCTCGTGCCCTTGAACGCACGGCTGACCGCGCCCGAGGTCGCCTACGCACTGCGCGATTCCGGCGCACGGGTGCTGATCCACTCGGCGCAGCTCGGTGCCACCGCGATCGCGGCGGTGGGCGACGAGCAGAATCCGATGCGGGTTGTCGTCGATGGGGAACCCGATGCGGGCGCGGTCGGGTACGAGGCCATCATCGCCTCGGCAGGTTCCGAGCGCATCGATGAACCGGTGGGCACCGACGATCCCTGCTTCATCATGTACACGTCGGGGACGACCGGGAACCCCAAAGGCGTGGTCCTCACCCACGGCGGCGTCACCTTCGCCGCGCTCAACCCGGTCCTCGACCTCGACCTGTGCAGCGACGAGGTCTCGCTGGTCGCCGCGCCGCTGTTTCACACGGCTGCACTGAACTTCGTCTCGCTGCCGACGATCC
This sequence comes from Gordonia sp. LMA484, assembly GCF_058129505.1. Classification (NCBI taxonomy): domain Bacteria; kingdom Bacillati; phylum Actinomycetota; class Actinomycetes; order Mycobacteriales; family Gordoniaceae; genus Gordonia; species Gordonia sp. LMA484. The sequence continues at coordinate 5,019,886 of NZ_CM176700.1, read as the reverse complement.
TCAAGGGTGGCACGCTGGTGATCGACGAAGGATTCGATCCTGGTCGTGCGTTGCGGCTGGTCGCCGAGCGTGGGGTCACCTATTCCTTCGGGGTGCCGACCATGCTGGACGCGATGAGTGCCCATCCCGACTGGGCGCGAAGCGATCTCACATCGATCCGACGGTGGATCGTCGCGGCGGCACCGGTGCCGCCGCGTACGCTTCGTACCTTCGCCGAGCGGGGTGTCAAGTTGTGTCAGGCTTACGGTCTCACCGAAACCGGTCCCGGTGCATTGGTTCTCACGCCTGATCGGGTCGAGGAGAAACTCGGGTCCGCCGGCATCGCACATTTCTTCACCGACGTCCGCGTCGTCGGACCCGACGGTGCCGAGGCGGAGTCGGGTGAGCGGGGCGAGATCCAGATCCAGGGGCCGAATGTCATGCGGGAGTACTGGGGTCGGCCGGATGCGACGGCGGCCGCGTTCACCGACGACGGCTGGTTCCGCTCCGGCGACGTCGGCGTACGCGATGACGACGGCTGCGTCACGATCGTCGACCGGCTCAAGGACATGATCATCTCCGGCGGGGAGAACATCTATCCCGCCGAGATCGAGGCCGTGATCCTGGAGATCCCCGGCGTCGTCGGATGCGGCGTCTTCGGCGTCGCCGACGAGAAATGGGGTGAGGTGGGCTGCGCCGCGATCACTTTTGCGGATGGGGTCGAGCTCACCTACGACGAACTCCGCGAGTTCCTGGAGACACGGCTGGCGCGCTACAAGATCCCCCGGTCGATGGTCGTGCTCGACGAGATCCCACGTAACGCCACGGGCAAGATTCGTAAGGACCGCCTGCGGTCGATGTTCGCGCCGGTCGGCTGAGGCTTTCGGATCAGTTGCCGGGGAACGTGACCCGGGACAACAGGGCGCGTAGTGCATCGGAATCGGCGGATTCGGGGAAGTACTCTGCGGCGACGTCGTCACTGATCGCGCGCGCCCTGCGGCAGAGGTCACGCCCGGCGTCGGTGGCCAGGATGAGTTTGTTGCGTCGATCACCGGGATCGGTTGTGCGGACGACCAACTTGCGGCTCTCGAGGTCGTCGACCAGGGCCACGATCTGACTCGGATCGAGTCCGACGTCGGCGGCAAGACGTCGCTGTGTGATCCCGTCGGCCCGATCACAGACCGCCGCCAGGACGCTGTAGGCGCGCACCTTGAGCCCCAGTGGTGCGAGCGCGCGATTGGTTGTCTTCACCAGCACGGCGGATGCGCGGGCCAGGAGGAATCCGAGGTCGTCCTCGAGTGTCCGCCGTTGTGCCATGCGCTGTCCTTTCATCAGCCGAAGAGTACCAGTGACACAATGATTGACAAACTCAATTATTGTTGTTGTACTTCAATTTGAGATCGACACCCGGCATCAGGAGGAACACATGGATCTGAGCGGCAAGGTCGCCATCGTCACCGGCAGCGGCCAAGGGCTGGGTCTGGCGTACGCACGTGAACTCGCGCGCTGCGGAGCGGCGGTGGTGGTCAACGACGTCCGGCAGGAGGCAGCCGACGCCGCCGTTGCCGCGATCACCGCTACGGGAGGTCGAGCGGTCGGCGTCGTCGCGCCGGTGGGCAGCGCCGAGACGGCACGCGCGCTGGTCGCGGCCGCCGTGGAGAAGTTCGGCCGTCTCGACGTGCTCGTCACCAACGCCGGCATCCTGCGTGACAAGGTGCTGTGGAAGATGTCCGACGAGGACTTCGATGCGGTCATCGACGTCCATCTGCGCGGGACGTTCACGTGTGTGCGTGAGGCGGTGAACCGGTTCCGGGAACAGGGCGAGGGCGGGCGCGTCATCTGCATCGGTTCGCCGGCGGGTCAGCGCGGCAACTTCGGCCAGACCAACTACTCGGCGGCGAAGGCGGCCATCGTCGGGATGGTCCGCACCTGGGCGATGGAACTGGCCAAGGCCGGCATCACCGCAAACGCGGTCTGCCCGGTCGCGGCCACCGCGATGACCGAGACGATCCCGTTCCTCGCCCCGCACATCGAGGGCATGAAGAACGGAGAACCCCTCCCCGACATCATCCGCCGAGAGGTCGGTATGGGTACACCCGAAGATGCCGCCGGAGTCGTCGCCTTCCTGGCCTCCGATGACGCTGCCGGTGTCACCGGGCAGGCCATCTCGGTCGGCGGTGACCGGCTTGCGCTGTGGTCGCATCCGCAGCTGACCGCAACTGCGTTCCACGACGGGGGCTTCGGCGCCGATGATGTCGCCGCCGAATGGCCCACGACGTTCGCCGATCGGCTCGAATCCGTGGGCGAAGAATTTCCCGCCGAGGCGATGGCACGATGACCAGGTATGAGTACGGCGTAGATTTCGACGCCATCGATGCGATCGACATCCACACGCACGTGGAGATCGACGGCTGCGGGCACCGCTCCATGGACGACGAGCTGATGGCCGCGTCGGAGAAATACTTCAAGTCCGGCGAGGAACGCACGCCGGCGATCGAATCGATCGCACAGCACTACCGGGACCGCAACATGGCGGCGGTGGTGTTCACCGTCGACGCGGCATCGGCGTCCGGCCACGCGCCGAACAATGTGGAGGAGATCGCCGAGCGTGCAGCGGAATTCAACGATGTGTTGATCCCGTTCGGATCGGTCGACCCGCTGCAGGGCAAGGCGGCGGTCAAACGCGTCCATCGGCTCGTCGACGAGTTCGGGGTCAAGGGTTTCAAATTCCATCCGAGTATGCAGGGGTTCGAACCCAACGATCGGCAGTTCTACCCGCTGTACGAGGCCATCGTCGAATGTGGCGTGCCGGCACTGTTTCACACCGGACAGACCGGGATCGGTGCCGGACTCCCGGGTGGGCACGGCATCAAGCTGAGGTACTCGGACCCGATGCTGCTCGACGACGTCGCCGCCGACTTCCCGGACCTCACCGTCGTCATGGCCCATCCCGCGGTGCCGTGGGTGGACGCGCAGATCTCCATCGCCACCCACAAGGCCAACGTCTACATCGATCTGTCCGGATGGTCGCCGAAATACTTCCCGGCCCAGTTGGTGAAGGCCGCGAATTCGATGTTGCGCCACAAGGTCCTGTTCGGATCGGACTTCCCGGTGATCCAGGTGGACCGCTGGCGCTCCGACTTCGAGAAGCTCGACATCAAACCCGAGGTCGTGCCACTGATCTTCAAGGAGAACGCCAAGCGCGTGCTCGGAATCAAGAGCTGAAAACCGTAACGACTCAGGAGATTGTCATGACCACAGCCACCGCCACGCATGTCGCCACGCTCGCCGATCTCGACGGACTCGTCGGCACGACCATTGGCGTCAGCTCATGGATCGCCGTCGAGCAGGAACGGATCAACACCTTCGCCGACGCCACCGGCGACCACCAATGGATCCATGTCGAGCCGGAGCGGGCCGCCGCGGAGAGCCCGTTCGGCGGACCCATCGCCCACGGGTATCTGACCCTGTCGCTGATCATCCCGATGTGGGGCGAGGTGCTCACCATCGACAGCGTCACGATGGCGGTCAACTACGGGCTGAACAAGGTGCGCTTCACCAGTCCTGTGCCCGCCGGTGGGCGGGTACGTCTGAATGCGACGCTGAAGTCCGTCGAACAGTTGCCAAAGGGTGGTGTCCAGGTCACCGTCGACGGCGTCATCGAACTCGAGAACAGCGACCGGCCGGCGGTGGTGGTCGAGGCCGTCTATCGGTTCTTCGAGTAGGTGACAGACGCTACTGTCGGCTCCGGTCGTCCAGCGCACTCAGGAACCCATCGATCCGCGGCCAGGTGTGCGCGGCCGCGTCGCTGCCGGCGATCAAGCCGAGGTGACTGGTCTCGACGGTGGTGAAGTGGACTTCCGGCGAATCCGCGAAGATCTCCACGCCGTGACGTGCCGCGGCCCAGCTGACGATCGCGTCCCGGTGACTGCCGAACAATTGGATCGGCACCGCGACCGACGTCAGATCCACCTGTCGGCCATCGAAATCGAGTACACCGTGGGCGATTTCATCCCGGTAGACCAGGTTCTCCCACATCTGTTCGGACAGTTTGCCGGGGTAGCCGGGCAGCGCGTCCTGGAACCAGTCGATGACCTGCATCCGTGCAAGCGCCTCGGTGTTGTCGGCGTTGCGGAGTATGTAACCGGGCTTCTTGATCTCGCGTTCCCACGCGGTCGCTCGATAGGCGACACGTACCAGCGGCGCCGGGATACCGCCCATCGCCTTCAACGTATACCTGACCGGTGCCGGACCGATCGGGCGGACAATTCGTTTCACCAGCGGATATGGCTGCACCAGAGAGTAATTCAACGGTGTGCCGACGGCGGTGATCGATCGGACCGGCAATTCGGGATGGGCGCCGACGGTCAGGAACGCCACCGTCCCGCCCAGGCTCCACGCGGCGAGGTCGACCTGACCGGCCACAGTGGTGTCGTCGGCGAAGTAGTCGGTGATCACGCGGCCGATCGCCTCGGGCACGATGTCGTCGAAGAAGTTCGCGAAGCCGAGATGACGGTCGGCGTAACCCATCTCGCCGAAGTCGACGACATACGGAATGCGCCCCGTGGACCGCAGAAAGGCCACCAACGACATGTCCGGTGACAGGTCGTAGCAGCGGGCCGGAACCGCGAGCGGCGGCACCAGCAGCACCGGCGTGTGTCCGGCCGACCGGGCCGTGGTGACGTCGGCGTCGGTGCCGTATCGCCGCAGGGTACGGTGCGGGCCGTCGGCGATAGTCACGTCGCCGGTCGGCTGATCCTCGACCATCCGTTCACCCCGGGTGATGCGGTACAGCGTGCGTACGCCGTCAAACATCGTCGGCACCTGTGCTCGTCGTGTTCACGACGTGCGATCCTACGGGTAGCCGATGTTCACCGATGACGGACGCCCGTGGAGGAGACCGATATGTTCTACATCGTGGGACTCGTGGTCTTTGCGCTCGAGCTGGTGGCGTGGGGTGCGATCGCATCGTTCGGCCTGATCTGGCTCGGCAACAGCGTGGCCGGCTGGGTTCTCGCGGCGGTGCTGCTGATTCTGGTGATCGCCTTCTGGAGCGTGTTCATGGCGCCGAAGGCGCGGCGACGGCTGAGCACCGTGCCGTATTACGTCGCCAAAGCGATCATCTACCTGGCCGCAGCGTATGCGCTGTGGCAGGTGAGCCCGGTCGCAGCGACGGTGTTCGCTGTCGTCGCGGTGATCGCGGAGCCGTTGTTCCGACGTGTCGAGACGTCCGGACCCGAGGGTGGTCAGTCCGCGAGTGACGACAGGACCGCCCGCAGGTAGGCATCGGAACGATCGGACCCGATGATCCCCGGCGCCATCTTGTTCATCACGTAGGAGAAGGTCATCTTCTGCAGCGGGAACATGACCGTCATCGAGCCGCCCCAGCCGCCCCAGAAGCAGATCCGTTCGTCGGGCAGCGACGGCACCGTCTCGGGCTCCGGCAGTCCGAAGCCGATGCCCCACCGCAACGGGACGCCGAGGACCAGGTCGACGCCGTGCATCTGTTCGTCGAAGATCTGGTCGATCGTCTTCTCCGACAACAGCGTCACGCCGTCGACGCTTCCACCCCGCGAGATGGCCGACATGGTGCGTACGAGTGCGCGGGCGTTGGTGTGCCCGTTGAGGGCGCCCATGTCGGCGCGCCGCCACTCGATGGTGTTCGCCGCATCGGCCCTCGCGGCAGGGCCGGTGAAGGTCTTGAACATCGGGGAATCGGTGGGTAGCGAAGCGAAGTCGATCGGCAACGGTGGCGGCGGGATGAGTTCGGCGATCCGGTCGTCGTCGGCCTCGGTGGCGCCGATCTGCAGGTCGGTCCCCAGTGGACCGGCGATCTCGTCGGCGACGAATTGCTTGAGGTGTTTGCCGGTGACCCGTCGGACGATCTCACCCAGCAGGTGGCCCTGGTTCTGCGCGTGATAGCCCGATGCGGTGCCCGGTTCCCACCACGGGGCCTGCCGGGCGAGGTGTTCGACGGCCTTGTCCCAGTCGTACATGTCGGGGACGGTGAACGGTTGATCCCAACCGGAGACGCCGGAGGTGTGGGCCATGATGTGACGCACCTCGATGGCGTCCTTGCCGTTCTGGGCGAACTCGGGCCAGTAGGTGGCGACCGGGGCATGCAGGTCGACGAGTCCGCGGTCGACCAGCATGAGCACCGACAGCGCCGTGATCTCCTTGGTCGTGGACCACACGTTCACGATGGTGTCGCGCTCCCACGGCAGGGTGGCGGCGGCGTCTCGATGTCCACCCCAGATGTCCACGACGACCTCACCGTCGATGTCGAGGGCGATGGCCGCGCCGAGTTCTTCGCCGGAGCCCAACTGGGTGGAGAGTTCGTCGCGGACCCGCGCGAACCGGGGATCGGTGTGGCCGTGGATCTCGGGTGTGTCGGACATGTCGAACTCCTCGCCGGGCGACGCCGATGCCGCCCCTCGGCCGACCGTAGAACATGGCACGACGGTCCGGTTGTGGTTTGCGCCGGAAATCGGTACAAACCACAACCGGTGCCCGGACTACCGGGCGTCGCGCAGTTCCCGGCGCAGGATCCTGCCGGTAACCGTCTTCGGCAGCTCGCCGACGACGGCAGCCTCCCACACCGCGGGGTCCGAGTGATCGGAGTGTCCGGTGGAGCCAGGCGGTGTCACAACACCTTGTTCCCGTACATCTCGCCGAGGGGATCGGCGATCAGTTCGAGCCGTGCGCCGTCGGGGTCGCGGAAATACAGCGAGACCTCGCTGTGTTCGATCAGCTCGATCCCGGCGGCGACGAGCTTGTCACGCAGATGCTGCCACCGTTGGGGTTCAACGCTGATCGCGACGTGGTGTAGGCCGCCGAGTACCTCCTGATATGGGCCGACGTCAAGGCCGGGAAAGTCGAAGAACGCCAACAAGTTGTGGTTGCCGATGTCGAAGAAGAAATGTGACGACCCCGGGTAGTCCCGATTCTCGATCAGTTCGGTCAGCGGGAATTCCAGTAGCTGCTGGTAGAAGCGTATGGTTCGTTCGACATCGCTGCTGAGAAGCGCGGTATGGTGCAGCCCGCGAGCGGCAGACGTCGGGCGACTCGTCTCTGGCTGGAGGTAGGTGGCCCGCAGTCGATCGCGTTGGGCGGTAAATTGTTGTGCCCGCTCGGTTTCGGTAGCCATCGATCGCACGCTCCTGATTCGAGATCGAAATGTAGTTTCGATGTCAACGACTTACAGGATAGCGCGCGAGAAGATGCCGCCCGCTCGTCGTCACGGAGGACTCCTTCACAAGGAAAGCATGATGGGCTGATCGTTCTTCTTGTCTGGAACGACGACTGAGCGGGTGGTTGCGGGGTCTCGATACGTCCTCGCCTAGTGGCTCGGACTACTCGACCAGCGAGTGGGATGTAGTGGTCTGGTGGTTTGGGCTACTCGACCGGCGAGTGGGATGTCGTGGTCTGGCGGCTCGGACTACTCGACCAGCGAGTGGGATGTAGTGGTCTGGTGGTTTGGGCTACTCGACGGGCGAGTGATGAAGGCGATGACCACAATCGGCCCCGTGAGCACAGTCCAAGGGAATGCTCCCTCGGGCCTGCGTCACGGGGCCGATTGTGGTCAGTCGTCAGGGTTTCTGTCCTACAGACCCATGTCGCGGCCGATGAGATCCTTCATGATCTCGGTGGTGCCGCCGAAGATGGTCTGGATGCGAGAGTCCTTGTAGGCGCGCGCGACCCGGTATTCGTTCATGTAGCCGTAGCCGCCGTGCAGCTGGACACACTGGTCGATGACCTTCTTGGCCAGTTCGGTGCACCACCACTTGTTCTTGGAGGCATCCACGGCGGTGAGCTCGCCGTCGACCACGGCGCGCAGGCAGCGGTCGATGTACTGCTCGGCGATGTCGAGCTCGGTGGACATCTCGGCCATCACGAAACGGTTGTGCTGGAAGGTGCCGATCGGCTTGCCGAAGGCCTTGCGGTCCTTGACGTACTGCAGTGTCTCCTCGAAGACGGCACGCGCGCCGGCGATGGCACCGATGCCGATGGACAGTCGCTCCGACGGCAGGTTGTGCATCAGGTGGTAGAAGCCCTTGCCCTCCTCGCCGAGGAGGTTCTCGGCGGGCACCCGCACGTCGTTGAAGTGCAGTTCCGCGGTGTCTGCCGCGGCCAGGCCCATCTTGTCCAGCTTGCGTCCGCGCTCGAAACCCTCCATGCCGCGCTCGACGACGAGCAGCGAGAACGCCTTGTGACCGGCGGCGGGGTCCGGGTTGGTGCGGCACACCACGACCACCAGGTCGGAGTTGATGCCGGCAGAGATGAAGGTCTTGTTGCCGTTGACGATGTAGTGGTCGCCGTCGCGCTTGGCCGACGTCTTGATACCCGCGAGGTCGCTGCCGGCGCCGGGTTCGGTCATCGCGACGGCGAGGATGGTCTCGCCGGTGGCGATCCCGGGCATCCAGCGCTTCTTCTGCTCGTCGTTGGCCAGATGCATGAAATACGGTCCGACGACGTCGTTCTGCAGGGACAGCCCGGGTGCCGCTCCACCGAAACGCGCGAACTCCTCGACGATGACGGCGTTGAACCGGAAGTCGTCGGTCCCACCGCCGCCGTACTCCTCGGGCATGTTGAAGCCCAGCAGGCCGACGTCGCCGGCCTTCTTGTAGACCTCGCGGTCGACCACGCCGTTGCGCTCCCACTCCTCGACGTAGGGTGCGCATTCGCGCTGCAGGAACTCACGGGCGGTGGCGCGCAGCTGCTCGTGTTCGGGTTCGAAGACGGTGCGTTTCATGGTGGTTCGTCAACTCCTTGTTCGTGGTGAGGATGTTGTTGATGTGATCGATCAGCCGTCGGTGAGTGGTGTGCCGCCGACCGCGCGAAGCGAGGTTGCCGCATACGATTCCGCGACCTCCGCCGGTGACCTCGGGCCGTCCGGGCGGTACCAGGTCGTGACCTCCTGGCAGGCGCCGAGCAGGTATCGCAACACCTCTTTCAGATCACCGGGGATCTCGAAATCGCCGGAGGTGACGCCGCGGCGCAGGACGTCCTCGAGTAGCTCTTCCATCTCGGTCCGCATGCCCACGTAGTGCTGGCGATGCGGGTTGTCGGTGTCGAGATAGCGGAGTTCTCTTCCGACGCTGGCCAACTCGAGATCGGCGGTCATGTGCAGGACGATCGTCTCGATCGAATATGATAGTTGCTCGCGTGGGGTTTTCCCGTCGGCGATCGCCGACCGGACCCGGTTCAGCACGGCGCCCATACCCGCTTCGAGCAGTGCGACGAGGATGCCCTGTTTGTTGTCGTGATGGTAGTACAGCGTCGGCAGTGAAACCCCTGCACGGGAGGCGATGTCGCGGATCGAGGTGCCGTGGAAGCCGCGATCGTGAAAGGCGTCCTTGGCGGCGGCGAGGGTGACGGGCAATTCGAGCGGGGCGACCCGCCGCCAATCACCCGGAGGATTCCCGACCGGCTCGGATTCGCCGGTCGGGAACACCGTTGTCGTATCAGACACGTTCGATGATGGTGGCGTTCGCCATGCCCGCACCCTCACACATGGTCTGCAGGCCGTAGCGGCCGCCGGTCGCCTCGAGGTGATTGACCATCGTGCTGAGCAGCCGGGTGCCCGACGATCCGAGCGCGTGGCCCAGCGAGATGGCACCACCGCGGGGGTTCAACTTGGCCGGGTCGGCGCCGAACTCGTGCGCCCAGGCGAGCGGGACGGGCGCGAACGCCTCGTTGACCTCGTAGGTGTCGATGTCGTCGATCGACAGCCCGGAGCGCTCGAGGATCTTGCGGGTTGCCGGGATCGGCGCGGTGAGCATGAACACCGGGTCGTCGCCGGCCACCGAGAACGAATGGAAGCGGGCGCGGGGCGTCAGGCCGAGCTTCGAGGCCATCGTGTCGCTCATGATCAGGGCGCCGGATGCGCCGTCGGTCAGGGGCGAGGAGTTGCCGGGCGTGATGTGCCAGTTGATCTCCGGGAAGCGCTGCGCGTACTCCTCGGAGTAGAAGGACGACTTCAGGCCGCCGAGTCCCTCGGCGGTGGTGGAGGCCCGCACGGTCTCGTCGACGGTGTGGGTGAACCGCTCGCCGTCGGCGTTGGCGACCTCGATCGGGACGATCTCCTTGTCGAAGAAGCCGTCGGCGGCGGCCTGTGCCGCGCGCTGATGAGACTGCGCCGCGAAGGCGTCGAGGGCGTCGCGATCGAACTTCCACTTCGCCGCGATGAGCTCGGCGGAGATGCCCTGGCCCACCAGGCCGTCGGGGTAGCGGGCGGCGATGCTCGGGCCGTAGGGGCTGCGGCCGACGGTGGTGAAGCCCATCGGCACGCGGCTCATCGACTCGACACCGGCGGCGATGACGATGTCGTAGGCGCCGGCGATGACGCCCTGCGCCGCGAAGTGGGCCGCCTGCTGGCTGGAACCGCACTGGCGGTCGACGGTGGTGGCCGGGACCGACTCGGGGAACCCGGCCGACAGCAGCGCGGTGCGGGAGATGTTGAGTGCCTGCTCGCCGGCCTGTCCGACGCAGCCGCCGATGACGTCGTCGACGAGGGCGGGATCGAGATCGTTGCGCTCGACCAGCGCTTTCAGGATGTGCGCCAGCAGCTCGACAGGCTGGGTCTCCGACAGGGCGCCACCCGGCTTTCCCTTGCCGACGGCGAGGCGGGCGACGTCGACGATGACGGCTTCGGGCATGTGGTTCCTCCAAGTGATGTGCTGATCGGAATCTGCGGATGACAAGCGCAAACGCGCGCCGATCTAACGCTCGTTCTACTTGTCTAGCACGACGGAACCCGCAGAATCAACAGCTCTGCGGGTTCCGTCTGGAGGGCGAGGGGCCTAGATGGCGCCCTTGTCGGCCTCGCCGGCCGGGACCGCGGTGAACGTCTTGACGTCGAGCGGACCCGCGAGCAGGGATCCGATCGCCGCGCCGAGTTCGGCCAGGGCGGGGGCGCTGCCGTGGGTGGCCAGAGCATCCATCGATTCCCACTTCTCGATCATCACGAAATCGGTCGAGTCACCCGTGGCCTCGTGCAGCGCGTACTCGATGCAACCCGGTTCGGCATGAACCTTCGGGATGGCGGTCAGGATGGCTTCCTTGACGGCGGCTTCCTCGCCTGCTTTCGGCGAGATGGTGGCGACGACGATCACTTCAGACATGCGTGTTGACTCCTGGTTCGACTTCGTGTGGTCCGATCACCGACCGACGGTAGGTGATTTCCTCTCGTACTGTTCCAGATACGCGACAATGGCTTTCGCGAACCCGCGGCGAGCCAGGTACTCGTCCTGGTAACTGCCGAGCTGTGCCTCGGAGACGAGCCCGCGCATCGCCCCCGGAATGAAGGCCGCGACCTCGCGGACCCGTTCGGGATCGACGTCGAGGTCGGCGAAGGCCTTCTGGCACGCCCTGGTCCAGGTGTCGTTCCAGGAGGCGAACTCCGCCGCGGTCTGCGGGTAGGACCGTTCGAGTTCGTCGTGATCACGCGGCAGGGCGGCCCGGAGATTCTCGATGGCGCGCGAATCCACGGAGGTCAGTCCGAGGAAGAGCATCTCCACGATGTCGGCGACCCGTTCCGGTAGCGCAGCGCTGTTGTTCTCCCGGAAGGGAAGCTCGCCGCGGCGTTCGGCGGTGCGGCGCAGCACTGCGGACCACAGCCCGTCGACGTCGCCGAACTGGTATTTCACCGTTCCCCAGGTGGCGCCGATCTTCTTCGCGATGCGGTTGGCGGACACCGAGCCGGGCTCGCCGGACGCCAGCGCGACCAGTGCCGCGTCGAGAATCGCCTCCCGGGTCGCGGTGCCCCGGCGATTGGTGCGCCTGCCTGTGACGGGGGCGTCGGCGGTCATGGGTACCGATCCTATCCCCGCCCCGGGAAGTTTCGTAGAACCCACTGTTATTTTTTCGTAGAACCCACTATGGTTCTGGTGCATGGCCAGAACCCCGCTGTCGATGGAGCCGACCGGCTGGTTCCAGGTCGCCTGGTCGGCGGAGCTGCCGGTCCGGGCGGTGCACACGATGCACTACTTCGGCCGCGAGATGGTCGCCTGGAGGGCGTCGTCGGGACAGGTCTCGGTGTTCGACGCCTACTGCGAACACCTCGGTGCGCATCTCGGCTACGGCGGTCACGTCCAGGGCGAGCACCTGGTCTGCCCGTTCCATGGATGGGAATGGAACGTCGAGGGACGCAATGTCTGCATCCCGTACGAGAATCACCCGAACAAGGGACGCCGCATCCGCAGCTATCCCGTCGTCGAACGCAACGAGGCGATCTGGATCTGGTACGACGTCGAGAACCGGCCACCGTACTTCGACGTCCCGGACATCTTCACCGACTTCGGCGACGACACGACCGCCGACGACTACTACCCGCCGTATCCGGCCGCCACGCTGTTCCGCCCGGGCCTGGAGATCCACCCGCAGTACATCATGGAGAACGGCGTCGACTTCGCGCATTTCAAGTTCGTGCACAAGACACCCTTCATGCCGGAGTTCACCCGTCACGACTTCGACGGTCCGGTGTCCCATGTGGACTTCACCATCGCCTTCGAGGAGGGTGCGACGCTCGAGAACGCCACGAGTGGTGTCGAATCCATCAATGCGGGTCTCGGATGTTCCGTCACCAAGAGCTGGGGTATGGTCGACAACCGCACGATGCCCGCGGTCACCCCGGTCGACGACCACACCTCCGACGTGCGGTTCACCGTGTGGATCGGCCGCAAGCCCGGGGATGACTTCGACGGCATGACCGACTACGGAAAAGCGATGGCCGACTTCGTCATCGAACAGTTCGAGGCCGACATCACCATCTGGGCGCATCAACGCTACTCCGATCCGCCGGCCCTGTCCCGCAAGGAGTATGAGGGGTTCACCGCTCTACGGAAGTGGGCGACACAGTTCTACCCGGACGGCGCGACGGGTGATGTCGGCGCCGCTGAGCGAAAGGTTCTGTCATGACGACGTCCGCACAACCGATCCGCGTCTTCCAGGTGGCGACCGGCAACGTCGGCTCCGAGATGATCGGGCGTATCCGGAACCATCCGGATTTGGAACTGGTTGGCCTGCATTGCTATTCGCCGGACAAGATCGGCCGTGACGCCGGCGAGATCATCGGCGGCGACCCGATCGGTGTGATCGCGACCGGCACTGTGGACGAGATCATCGCGGCCCGTCCCGACGTGCTCACCTTCCACGGCGTGTTCCCCGACGAGGACCTGTATGTGCAGATCCTCGAGGCGGGCATCGACATCGTCACCACCGCCGACTGGATCACCGGCTTCCACCGCAACACCAATCATCCGCACCCCAGTGGCCGCAAGACCACCGAGATCCTCGAAGAGGCCTGCCGCACAGGCGGGTCCACCTTCTACGGGACCGGGATGAATCCCGGCGCGTGCCAGGTCATCGGGGTGGTGCAGTCCATGGACGTCGCCGACATCGAGAACGTCACCGTCACCGAATCCGTCGACGTGTCGTGCCACCACTCGGCCGAGACCTGGCAGGCCGTCGGATACGGACGGCCCGTCGACGACCCGACGATCCCGGAATCACTGCGCAAGTACACCGAGGTGTTCGCCGACTCCGTCTATCTGATGGCCGACTGTTTCGGCCTCGCGCTCGACGAGGTGGCCTTCAGCTACGAGCTCGGTGCGTGCACCAAGGACATCGACCTGGGCTGGTACCACCTGCCGCAGGGATCGCTCGGCGGAAGCTACATCAAATATCAGGGCATGGTCGACGGTGTGGCCCGCGTCGAGTCGCATCTGGAATGGCAGATGACCCCGTACACCGACCCGTCGTGGGACATCAAGGGCTGCTACATCACTCACATCACGGGTGACCCGTCCATCTACAGCAAGCACATGATCTTCCCCAAGGCCGGGGTCGACCTGTCCGACCCCGACTCGTTCGCCTCGATCGGCATGACGGTCACCGGCATGCCCGCACTGAACGCGATCCGATCCGTGGTGGCGGCTCGGCCGGGGATTCTCACCAGCGCCGACCTGCCGCTGCGCGGGTTCGCAGGTCGGTTCCGGGTGTCGTGAGGCGGGCGTAAGGTCGGCACCATGGCCAGAACAGTTGCGAAAGCCGATGCGGTGGGACGATCCGAACTCCTCGACTTCATCCGCCCTCGGCATCACATGATCCTGAGTACGGTGCGTTCCAACGGGAGTCCGCAGTTGTCGCCCGTGTCCGGTGGAGTCGATGACGCGGGCCGGATCGTGATCTCCACCTACCCGGATCGAGCCAAGGCCGCGAATGTCCGCAACACCCCTGTAGCCAGTGTCTGCATCCTGTCCGACGAGTGGAACGGCGCGTGGGTGCAGGTCGACGGCGACGCCGAGGTGCTGGACATGCCCGACGCCGAGGAGGCTCTCGTCGACTACTTCCGCAGCATCTCCGGCGAGCACCCGGACTGGGACGAGTACCGCGCGGCGATGCGACTGCAGGGCAAGTCGCTGATCCGGATCACACCCACCCGGTGGGGCCCGATCGCCACCGGCGGGTTCCCGGCCGAGGTCGCCGAGCGGCTCGACGCCCAGGACGCCTGAACCGCCCGGCGGGCCACCGTCAGACCCGCGCCTTGCCGAACTCGACGACCAGGCTCGCGTTGAACGCCGGCAGATCATGCGGGTTTCTGCTGGTGATCAGCGTGCTCGGACCCGAGGAGTCCACCACGACCTCCTCGTCCACCCAGGTGGCGCCGGCGTTGCGGATGTCGGTCTGCAGGCTCGGATAGGACGTGAGTGTCCGGCCGTCGACCACTCCGGCCTCGATCAGCGTCCACGGCGCATGGCAGATCGCGGCCACCGGTTTGCCGGCGTCGACGAAGGCTTTCACGAAGGCGACGGCACCGTCGTCGGCGCGAAGAAAATCGGGGTTCGCGACGCCGCCCGGCAGGACGAGTGCATCGAAGTCGTCGACACGTGCGTTCTCGGTCGTGACGTCGACCGGGAACGTGTCGGCTCGGTCGAGATGGTTGAAGGCCTGCACGGTGCCGCTCTCGGTCGAGACCAGTGTGGGTGTACCGCCGGTCGCCTCGATGGTCTTCCATGGCTCGGTGAGCTCCACCTGTTCAGCACCCTCGGGTGCGACCAGGAAGGCGACGGTGATTCCGTTGAGTTCGTCGGGCATGTCGAGTCCTTTCAGCGCTCGGACAACGATCAACCCCCCTCTGCTCGAGAAGTCTGTGTCCGACGGTACCCGCGTCGGGCGAACTGTCCAGCAGATCGCGGACGCGACGGCGATGCGGGCGTAGCGTGGGCCAGATGTCGCCCACCACCGATGTCACCCGGTCCGACGTCGCGGTCATCGGGGCCGGGATCGTCGGGCTGTCCGCTGCGTATCACGCAGCCGAACAGGGCCTTTCGGTCACCGTCTACGAGCAGGGCGTTCCCGGGTTCGGTCAGTCTGCCGGACAGTCGCGAATCTTTCGTCACGCCCATGACGATCCGCGGCTGATACGGCTGGCGGTCCGCGCGCGCGACCGGTGGAACCGGTGGACTGAGGAGTTCGGGACGTCGTTGGTCTCCGACGACGGGGCGATCGCGTTGGGCGACGCCGCGCGGCGTCGGCTCCCGCTGCTCCGGGAAGCAGGCGTGGCCGTCGAGGAGGTGGGCCCGACCACCGTGCGAGATCTGCTGCCGGTGATCGCGGACTACGACGGTCCCGCGGTGTTCGATCCGGGCGGCGGTTCGATCCACACGCGCGCCGCGATCGACGCGTTGTCGGCGCGCTTCGCCGACCGCATCGTCGGCGAGCAGGTGATCACGCTGTATCCCGACGGAGACGGCGTCGCAGTCCGCTCGCCGACGACGCTCGGTCGCCACGGTGCGGCGATCATCTGCGCCGGCCGTGGCAGCGCCGCACTCGCGCGGGGCGCCGGCCTCGCGGTGCCGGTCCGACTCGGTGCGCATGTGCGCGTGTCGTTCGCGTTGCGCCATCGCGTCGACCGGCTGCCCACACTGCAGGACGGGAGCGGTGCGTTCGGCGCGACGGGCGTGTACGCGGCGGCCTACCCCGATCGGTCGGGCTACGGACTCGGACTGTCCGAGAGCGTCGACGCCCACGACGACGGCGCCATCGACGACGGACCGCGGCTCGCCTCGTTCGCCGATGCGGCGGCGGACTACGTCGCGACAGCGCTGCCCGGCCTGGACCCGACCCCGCGGGACGTCGTGCACTGCTGGGTCACAGCCCTGCCGTGGGGAGACGACGGCGTCGGGATCTGGCAGTCGGAGAGGATCTTCGCGCTCGCGGGCCACAACCTCTTCAAGCATGCGCCGGTGCTCGGGGAGGCGCTCGCGACGTCGGTGACGACCGGTCGGGTCCCCGCAGAGTTCGCACCTGATGCCCGGCTCGGTGCGGCGCGGTGAGTTCGGTGCAGCCCCGTGAGGATGCCGTCGAGAAGATTTCGGGTGCTGTCGGCGTGAATCAGGGTTCTGTCGGCGGCTTTTCGGGTTCTGTCGGCGTCTGGGTCAGCGGGCGGTGTCGGGGGCGCGCCACCGCAGGATCTCCAACGCGGCCGCGACGTCGACGAGGTTCTCGGCGACGGGACGTGGCAGCAGCTCGTCGGCGCGGGCGAGTCGTCGGATGACCGTGTTGCGGTGGGTGTAGAGGCGCTCTGCCGTCCGTGACGTGTTGCATTGTTCGGCGATCCAGGTGCGCACGGTGTCGATCGTGTCCGGGTCCGCGGTACCCAGGGCGCCGAGCGTGTCGTCGACGAACTCCTCGCTTGCGGCCGGGTCGGCCGTGAGCAGCGCGACGAGCCGGATGTCCTCGTGCCGCGCGATCTGCTGCGGTGAGATCAGTTGCGCCATCAGGCGCTGGGTGGCGAGCGCCTGGAAGTGGCTGCGGCGGAATCCATCCAGATCGTGGCCCGGACGGCCGAAGGCGACGTGGACGTGGGGGTGATCGATGAGCTGTGTCATCGTCGGCACCGCGGTCGTCGGCAGCCAGACCCACAATGCCGCCGCACTGGCCACCACGACGAGTCGGTCCCGGCTCCCGGTGGCCTTGCTCAGCACATCGACGACGGCCTCGAGTTCTCGCGCGGTCGCGGCGCCGGTGTCGGTCCAGATCACCGCGGCCGCGTGGGACCCGTGGAGCCGGTAGCCGAGCTGGGCCTCCGCCCGGGCGATGGGGATGGGTGCGCCCTCCAACAACAGGGCAACGGTGGCACGACGTTCCGCGTGGGTGCCACGGGTCAGGTCGGCGCGCTCGGCCTCCATCCGTTCGGACATCGTCGAGACGGTGTCGTCGATGAAGGTCGAGATCGACAACGACGAGATATCCAGGAGTTCCCGGAGTTCGGCCGGGTCGTCGGTGAGTCGGAAGCAGATGTCCATCCAGCGGCGCCACGCCACGCTCTGCGCCGTGCGATAGGAGTCCAGCGAGGACTCACCCAGTCCTCGACGCACCAGATCGCGTGCGGTGTCGAGGATCTCGCCGGACAGATTCACCGGTACCCGCTGCCCGGGTTCCCGGACGTTGGCCGCCGCCCAATGCAGCAGATTGGCGATGTTGGTGCGGCGGGTGCCCTCGGCGAGCACCGGATCGTCGGCGACCACGGACATCCGCACGCCGCCCAGCGCGGCCTCGTGCATCTCGTCGATCCATTCCTCCGGGGGATTCAAGGCGATCTCGGCGCCGCGACGCAGAAGCTCCCGAATCCGAACCGAAGGTGTCGGCCAATCCGCCATGTGCACATTCTGCACCACCAATACACGGCTGGCGAGGCATTTTGCCCCTGGATTCGGCGCTGGCGATTCTTCATGCTGGAAGCACCTCACGAATGTCGTCGATCACAGGAGCGTTTGGGTGACCACTTCGACCACCACTGACACCGTTGACGTGTTGATCGTCGGCGCCGGCATCTCGGGAATCGGCGCCGCGCGCTACCTGACCACCGAGCATCCCGCCCGATCGTTCACGATCGTCGAGGGCCGTTCCGTCTCCGGCGGAACGTGGGATCTCTTCCGGTATCCCGGTATCCGGTCGGACTCCGATCTGCAGACCTTCGGCTACGCCTTCAAACCGTGGCGCGACAAGGAAGCCATCGCCGACGCGCCCAGGATCCTGAACTATCTGCACGAGACCATCGACGAGAACGGGCTCGCCGAGCACATCCGGTATCACCACAAGGTGGTGTCGGCGGCGTGGTCGTCGGACGATGCGCGGTGGCTCGTCGAGATCGATCGGACCGATACCGGCGAACGCGTCCAGATCAGCGCCGGCTGGATCTTCTGCGGATCGGGGTACTACGACTACGACGAAGGCTTCACCCCGGCGTTCACCGGCACCGAGCGTTTCGGTGGGCAGATCATCCATCCGCAGCACTGGCCCGACGACTTCGACTGCCACGGAAAGCGTGTGGTGGTGATCGGTAGTGGCGCCACCGCGGTGACGCTGCTACCCGCGCTGGCCGACGACGCCGAACACGTGACGATGCTGCAGCGCACCCCCACCTACATCATTCCGCTGCCGCGTGAAGACGCGATCGCCAACGCGCTCCGGCGGTGGCTGGGTGACGAGCGGGGCTACGCGCTGACCCGGCAGAAGAACATCGCGCAGCAGCGCCTGCTGTTCGATTTCTGCCAGCGGTTCCCGAAGGCGGCGCGTCGAATGATCCGTCGTATCAACGTATCTCAACTTCCCGAGGGATATCCGGTCGACAAGCATTTCAATCCGCCGTACAACCCGTGGGATCAGCGGCTGTGCGTGGTGCCCGACTCGGACCTGTTCCGCACGATCCGCAAGGGCAAGGCCTCGATCGTCACCGACCGGATCACGTCCTTCACCGAGAACGGCATCCTGCTCGAGAGCGGCGAGGAACTCGAGGCTGACATCATCGTCACCGCAACCGGTCTGAACATCAAGGTGGTCGGCGGCATCGACCTCAGCGTCGACGGCCGCGCGGTGTCGCTGCCGGAGACGGTCGTCTACCGCGGGATGATGCTGTCCGGGGTGCCCAACTTCTCGCTCGCGATCGGCTACACCAACGCCTCGTGGACGCTGAAGATCGGGCTGCTGTGCGAGTACTTCTGCAAGCTGTTGCGCCACATGGACGAACTCGGCGACGACACCGTGGTCGCCGTCGCCGATCCGGACATGCCCACGCGCCCGCTGCTCGACTTCGGTGCCGGATACGTCCAACGGGCCCTGGACACACTGCCGAAGCAGGGACCGAAGGCGCCGTGGGTGATGTCGATGAGCTATTACGCGGATCGTCGCCTGCTCCGCGGTGACGTCGCGGACGAGAATCTGAGATTCTCCGGCGCGAAGGACCGAGCCCGGGAGCGCGCCGCGGTCTGATCGGAACGGCCCGCGTCAGTGGCTATGGGCGAGAACCTGAATCGACAGCACCACAAGCCCGATCACCACGAGGGTCACCAGCGCTGCGATCTTCTGCAGCCAACTGATCTCGGCCCTGCGGACTGCGAGCCAGGCGATCAGTCCGAGCGTGGCGATGTAGATCCACCCGGCGATCAGGAGCGCGGTGTCGAGTTTGAGGACCCCGACCCAGGCCACGACGATCAGACCCAACGGGAACACCAGGGTTCCGAGGGCGTGCGCAGAGATTCGGGCCAGATCGCGAAGCTCCCTGCCGTGGGGGAAGTGCCGGTGTACGGCCAGATGTGCGATGCCGTCGGAGGCGAACCCGGCCAGAATGACCGCGAGAACTCCGAGCAGCAGGATCTCGAAGGCGTACGCCGCACTGTGGTGGCCGCCGCTGTTGTAGAGGACGAGCACAATCGCCAGTCCGGTGAAGGTCGCGTAGACGCGCTCCTTGAGGTACATCACGGCGAGGCGTTTGCGGTCGTCGGGTATGTCCCGGGCGCTGAGCGGGTCGGGATCGTGTACCTCGGTCATGACCAATATTCTGCGCCACGACCGCCGCGGTGCGGGTGGTCCGCGGCAACTGCCTGTTCCCGGCTCATGGTGACCTCAGCTTCCGGTCCTAGTCTCGACACCATGCAGATCAATCCCACGGTTCCGGTTTCGTCCGTCGGCCTGGTCGGCGGGTACGCCGCCGCGCGCTTCTCGGGTCGTCGAGAACTCGGCGGCGTCGTTCTCGCCGCCGCGGGCGCATGGTGCACACGCGAATGGGCGCGGCAGGGACCCGCCGCAGCGGCCGGACTCCTCACCACCTACCTCGGGGCGTTCGGCCTGTCGCATCCGCTCGCTAAGAAGATCGGGGCCTGGCCGTCGGTGTTCGCGGTGACCGCGGCGACGGCAGGTGCCGCCTATGCGGTGACACGCTCGGCCTGATCGGGGGGCCGGAGCCCGCCGGGTCTGGAACAATCGGCAGGCGTGGCAACCCACAGCGCGTCCGGTCGGCCTCATGTCGTCATCGTCGGTGCCGGCTTCGGCGGCATGCATGCGGCGCGACGCCTCAAGCACGCTCCGGTGCAGGTGACCATGGTCGACCGGGGTACCAGCCATCTCTTCCAGCCGCTGCTCTACCAGTGCGCCACCGGACTGTTGTCCGAGGGGGCGATCTCCAGTCCGATCCGGCACCTGCTGCGACGGCAACGCAACGTCAAGATCGTTCTGGGGGAGGCCGAGGATGTCGATCCGGTCGCGCACACGCTGAGGGTCTGTCGGCCCGACGGGACCTCGATGTCGATCGCCTACGATCACCTCGTCGTCGCCACCGGCATGCGTACCGCCTATCACGGCAATGACGAGTTCGCGCAGTTCGCGCCCGGTATGAAGACCCTCGATGATGCGCTGGCCATCCGGCGCAGGATCATCGGGGCCTTCGAGGTCGCCGAGACCCTGCCCGACGCGGATCAGCGGCGGCCGTGGCTGACCTTCGCGATCTCCGGGGGAGGGCCGACCGGGGTGGAACTGGCCGGGCAGATCCGGGAGTTGGCGACGCTGGCGTTGGAACACGAGTTCCGCACCATCGATCCCGCCGAAGCGCGGGTCCTGTTGCTGCACGGCGGCGATCGGGTGCTGCCCTCGTTCAGTCCCGGCCTGTCGCGGCGGGCGCAGAAGATCCTCGACGAACTCGGCGTCGAGACCCACCTCGGGGTCCATGTGACCGACGTGACCGCGGAAGAGGTCGAGACCACCGGCAAGGCCGAACCGCACGAGGTCATCCGCTATCCGGTGCGGACGACGCTGTGGACCGCCGGTGTCGAGGCGGTTCCGTTCGCGGGGGCGCTGGCACGTGCGCTCGGCATCGAGCAGGGTCATGGCGGGCGGATTCCGGTCGATGCCGATCTGTCCGTCCCGGGCCATCCGGACGTCTGGGTCGTCGGCGACATGAGTTCGCGCGACAACCTGCCCGGCGTCGCGGAGGTCGCGATGCAGGGTGGCCGGCATGTCGGAGCGGTCATCGCGCATCTCGCCGACGGCGGCACTGAACGGGCGCCGTTCCGCTACCACGATCTCGGCAGCGCGGCCTACATCGCCCGGCGTCACGCCGTGGTGGAGGCGGGCAAGCTCCACCTCTACGGCTACCCCGGCTGGCTCGCCTGGGGTGTCATCCACATCGCGTTCCTCGCCGGCATCCGGAATCGCCTGGGCACCGTGGTGAACTGGGGCGCGACATTGCTCACGGACTCCCGACGCGAACGCGCCATCACCTACGGCGATCCGGAGACCGCGCGGCAGCCCTACCGCTGAGCGGTTCGCCCGGGCGTAGGCGTATCGATTCCACTACCTCCCAGGTAGTGGATTCACGATGTCCTCGGTACGACGATGGAGGTGTCGGTAGAGGAGGCACCAGATGTCGCGATCACGGTCCGTACGAGTTCCGGCTACGGCCCCCACCCCCTCGAGTCCCCGCTGGTTGACCATCGTGATGCGCTGCGATCGCTGGGGCTCGTATTGGTATGTGGCCGCGGGATTCTTCTTCGCCCCGGCACTGCTCGTGCTGGACCCCTGGTCCGGGGCGGTCGTGGTGGCGTGGACCCTGATCTCGTTGAGCGGATTGTGGCTCGGCGTCCTCGGCATCTTCATGGCGATCGGACTGGCGAAGGTTCTCCGTGCGGGCGAGGAGATCTCCGAGGAGTACTGGTGGTCGCTGCTGGGGCGGGATTCGCCGCCGGCCGATCACCCGGCCGGCGAGTGAGAATCGGCTACGCCAGCAGCCGCCACAGGCCGATCATGCCGACGATGACGATCGTGATGCGTAGGGCCGTCGGCGAGAGCCGTCGGCCGTACCGCGCGCCGATGACCCCACCCAGCAAGGACCCGATGGCGATGACGCCGGCCGCCGCCCAGTCGATGCGATCGAAAGCGACTGTGGTGTAGGTGATCGCGGCGACGATGTTCACCACCAGCGCCAGTAGGTTCTTTGCGGCGTTCATCCGCTGGAGATGGTCGGGGACGATCACCCCCAGCACGCCCATCAGCAAGATTCCCTGAGCCGCAGTGAAATAGCCGCCGTACACGCCCACCGCGAACGTCGCGGCCACCATCGCCGCGATCCGCGGCGCGCTCAACGGAGCCGGATGGTGTGCCGGTCCGATCGACCGATGCCCCACCCACCCCTGAATTCGAGGCTGCGCGACCACCAGGATCAGCGCCAGCACCAGCAGCACGGGCACCACCGACTCGAACACGGTCTCGGGGAGATGCAGGAGCAGCCAGCACCCGACGAGTGCCCCCGCGAACGACGCCGGGATCTGCCACCGCAGCCGCGGCCACTGGCCCTCCAGCTCGCGCCGGTATCCCCACGTTCCCGAGACCCCGCCGGCGACCAGCCCGATCGCGTTCGACATCGTCGCGCTCACCGGAGGCACCCCGAACGTGACCAGCGTCGGGAAGGTGATCAGCGTGCCGCTGCCGACGACTGCGTTGATCGCTCCGGCGCCGACCCCCGCGAGCAGTACGGCCACCAGTTCCCACGTCGTCACCCCTCGAGGGTGCACGGGCCCCGAGTTGGGTCCGACGCCGGGTGCCCGGTCGTCGTCTTCCCTAGACTCGAGTCATGAGCACCACCGACGAGGTCGTCGAACAGATCCTGCGCACCTACGACACCATCACGGTCGTCGGCGCGAGTGCCAACCCGGCCAAGGCCGCCAACGAGGTCCCGGCGTACATGGCCGAGCGCGGCTGGCGGATCATCCCGGTCAATCCGCACGCCGACGAGATCGTCGGCGAGAAGGTGTACCGGTCGCTGGCCGACATCCCGGAACAGGTCGGGCTGGTCGACGTGTTCCGCCCTTCGGAGGACACACCCGAGGTGGCCCGGCAGGCGGTCGCCGCCGGGGCCACCGCTCTGTGGCTGCAACTGGGTATCAGCTCGCCGGAGGCGCGCGCGATCGCCGAGGACGCCGGCCTGCTCTACGTCGAAGATCGATGCCTGATCATCGAACAACGCCGCACCGGGTTGGCGCCGGCGCGGTCCTGACCCGAAGAACTGCCGACCGGGCGCCGTCCTGACCTGACCGGGCTTGACACACAGTGCATCTCGACATCCACAACGTCACCGACGGCAGTCGACTGCCACTGTTCCTGCTCTTCTGCTCGTTCGCCGCGACCTTCATCGTCACGCGTGTCATCACCCGGCTGATCCGCGCGGGCAGGGGACCGTTCCGCAACAACGTCCGGGGCGGTGTCCACATCCACCATGCCGTGCCGGGGATCGTCCTGACCGTCGCGGGCGCGTTCGGGTCGGTGGCCGTCGACGGATCGTCGCCAGGCGCCGAGATCAGTGCCGTGGCAATCGGCATCGGAACATCGCTGGTGCTCGACGAGTTCGCTCTCATCCTGCACCTCGAGGACGTCTACTGGTCGCGGGAGGGTCAACTGTCGGTGCAGGTCGCCTGCCTGACCATCGCGGGTCTGGGCATGGCCGTCCTGGGGATCACCCCGCTGGCCGTCGAACACGAGGACACTGTCCGGATCGGGCCGATCGCGTTGTCGGTGAACCTGCCGATCCACATCGCCTGCGTCCTGATATGCGTTGCCAAGGGCAAGTATTCGACGGCGGCCATCGGCGCGTTCATCCCACCGGTCGCCTGGGTCGGGGCGATCCGGCTCGCCCGTCCGCGCTCGCGATGGGCCCACCGACGCTACCGGCCGGACAAGCTCGGGCGGGCCGAGAAACGCGCCGACACGTTCGATTCCCGGTACGGCAATTGGGGACTCGACATCGAGGATCTGGTGGCCGGCAAGCCGACCGAGCATGATGCTCAGGACGCCGCGGTGGCCCCACCCTCGTGACGCAGACCGAAACTCTCGGCCGCGAGACCGCGGAACGCCCGGACCGCAGGGCCGCCCGGGGCCCGCCACACCAGGCCGAGTGACGCCCGGTGATCCACGCCGCGGATCGGGCGACCGACGACGACATCGGCACGATCGGCGACCATCGACTGGCTCAGCACACCGATTCCCAGGCCGCTCGCGACGAGTTCGATGACCGCATCCGGCGACGACGCCTCCAGCATGATGCGGGCGTCGCCGCCCACCCGGTCGAAAGCCGTCCGGATACCCGCGCCCGGCGGGAGGCCGATCAGCTCGTGCTGACGGAGATCGCGGATCGTGACCGTGGTCCGCGAGGCCAGCGGGTGGTCGCGGGGGAGGACCGCGACGACTCGCTCCCGGACCACGTTCAGCTCCTCGATGCCCTCGGGCAGATCGTCGGCGTAGCCCACCAGGGCGACGTCGAGCGAGCCCCGCAGCACGGCTCCGACGAGCCGGTCGGAGGGACCCTCGGTCAGGGAGAGTCCCACTCCGGGGTGACGATCGCGGAAGGCGCCGAGGGTGGTGAACAGTGGTCGCACGGTACAGCCGTCGACCATCCCCACCGAGAGGTGCCCACGCAGGACCTGATTGACCTCGGCGACCGCGTGCCGCACCGATTCGGCCGCGTTCAGCGTGTCGTGCGCGGCGGCCAATGCGGCCCGGCCGGCATCGGTCAGACCGACGCGACGCCCGGACCGATCGAAGAGGTCGGCACCCAGCTCGCGTTCCAGCCCACGGATCTGCGCGCTGATGTTCGGCTGCGTCGTGTGTACACGGGCGGCCGCCGCGGTGAAACTCGCCTCGGAGGCCACCGCCACGAAATACTCGAGCTGACGTAGATCCATAACTGTCAACGATACTTCGGATCATTGGAATCAGTTGGACTTCTCGACATCAGAAGCGGGATGGTGGAATCACCGACCGACGACAACCCCAGGAGCAACCATGTCCGACAAGCCCACCGTCCCAACAGCCTCGGTCCCCGAGGACATCACCAAACTGTTTGTCGAGTTCTCCAATGCCGGCGACGCCGACGCCGTCGCATCGCTCTATCACCCGGACGCGGTGATGGCCTACCCGCCCGGGGAGGTGACGCGTGGCCGTGCCGCCATCCGTGACCTGTGGGCCTCGGTGTTGGTGCACCGCCCCACTTTTGTTCCCGAAAAGCCCTTACCGACACTGTATTTCGGCGATGACATGGCCCTGACATCGACACCGCCCCGGGATGGCGCCGGTGCGCGCGCCCAAGTCGTCATGCGACAGGACGACGGTTCGTGGGTGCGGGTCATCGATCAGCCGGAGTTCCAGTCCCCGCGCTAGGCTGACCGGCGAGTGCCTGCTGTGGTGCAGCCGCCCGATACCCGGCCGTTGACCCGTCGGGAACCGGTCGCGGCTATGGTCGAAGAATGGTGGAGCTGACGACGGCAGAGTCGAGGTTCGGAACATGATCGCGGTATTGGTCATCGTCGTCACCGTCGTGGTGGCGCTCTTCGTCCTCGGCGGTGCCGCCTGGTTCGCCTGGGATTCGGACAAACGGGTCAAGAAGTTCGCGCGCTCCACCGACCTGGTCCCGGGGAAGCCCGGACGGGCGCCGGCGTCGTGGACCACGGCGACGAGCAAGGAAGCTCTGTTGCATCAGCGAATTCGCTATGCCATCGCCGACGTGCACGCCAATCCGGCCATCCCCCACTTCCCCGACCTGGTGGCCGCCCGCGACCGCCTCGACGACGCGGTGTTCGATCTCGACGACAAACTGATCGCGATGTCCGAGATGCCCGACGACGAGGAGAAGACGGCGCGCCTGTCGTCGGCGGAGTCGGCTGTGGTGGTGCTCGAGGAACTGCCGAAGAAGCTGTGGGAGGCGCCCGAGGAGACCCAACTCGCGGATCTGGAGAAGGTGACGACCGCGCTCGTGCGCTCATGACGCCCACGACAGGGCGGTCGGCATGACGGGGGCCGAAGGTCAGGGCGCCGACGGGCACGCGTCCGACGATCAGATGCCCGAGGATCAGATTCCCGACGATCAGGTTCCCGACGATCAGGTTCCCGAGGAACCGCACGGCGATGCCGGCGTCGACGACGCCATGCTCACCGGGCGGACATTGTGGATCATCCTGCTGTTGGCTGCCGGCGCCGGTGCCGTCGCCGGGTTTGTCGGCGGCGCATTCCGATGGCTCCTCGAACGCACCGATCGCTGGCGCGGGGACGTCGTCGACTGGGCGCACACACACCCCGCGTGGGGGTGGTTGATACCGGTCGCCATCTCCGCAGTGGCCGCGGCGGCGGCCGCCGGCATCGCGCGGTGGCAGCCGCTTTCGTCGGGCAGCGGTATCCAGCATGTGGAGGCCGTCGACCGCGGTGAGGCCGATCCGCCGCCGTTGTCGGTGGTGCCGGCACGGTTCGTCGGCGGCCTGCTGACGATCGGCGCGGCCGGCATGGTCGTGGGCCGCGAGGGTCCGACGGTGCACATGGCGGCGGCGATCGGGGCGGCGGCGGGCCGACTCGCCAAGCTGCCTCTCGACGAGATCCGGTTGTTGCAGACGGTGCTGTCGGGTACCGGTCTCGCGGTGGCGTTCAATGCGCCGATCAGTGCTGTCTTCTTCATCTTCGAGGAGATCACCAAGAAGTTCCGGCTCCGCGAGGCTCTCGTCACGATGGTGGCGGTGGCGATCGGTCTGGGGGCCTCGCGATTGGTGCTGGGCGACGAACCGGACTTCCGGCACGTCGTGTCCGTCTCCGCGCCGTCGATCACGACATTGCCGATCTTTGTGGTGTTCGGTCTCATGGTCGGATTCCTGGGGGTCATCTACAACCGGCTGATCCTGGAATGTCTCGAGTGGTTCGACATGATCCGTCGTGTGCCCGCGGTGGTGAAGGCCGCGGTGATCGGCGCCGTGGTTGGTGGTCTGCTGATCGCCGATCCGGTGATGGGCGGCGGCGGTGAGGTGCTCGCCAGCCTCATCCTGGCCGGTCAGCACTACGCCTTGCCCGTCGTGATCCTCTACGTCGCGGTGCGCTTCGTCGCCGGTCCGTTGTCGTACGCCGCGGGCACACCCGGCGGTATCTTCGCGCCGATCCTCGCGCTCGGCGCGCTCATCGGGCTGGCGGCGGGTCGGATCACCCAGGTGGTGGTGCCGGGACTGAACGAGGACCTGACCATCGCGTTCGCGCTGGTCGGGATGTCGTGTCTGTTCGCGTCCATCGTGCGTGCGCCGTTCACCGGTCTGGTCCTCGTCATCGAGATGACCGCGGTCACCTCGGTCACCGTCCCCATGCTGGTGGCGGGGGCGATGTCGGTGGTGATCGCCTCGCTGCTGCGGTCACCACCGATCTACGACGCCCTGCGGGTGCGGATGTTGCGCAAACACGCCGAGGAGGAGCATCAGCCGTCGGGATGAGTGCCGCTCAATCGGAGGCGAGCTCGATCAGCTTGCGTACCGTCTTGAGGTTGCGGCCCGTGCCCTGCACCCCGAGCCCCTTGGCGATCACCGGTGCGGTCAGCTTCGACACCCCGGCGCCGCCGGCGTAGCGGATGTGCAGATCCTCGCCGATCACCGCGAACTCGTCGTCACCGAACTCCCGTTCGGCGAACTCCGTGGCCTTCGCGGCAGCGGGTTTCGACGTCAGGCAGTACACATAGGAGAATTTCGGATCGATGACCTCGAACGGATGTGCGGCCAGCGCCGCCTCCAGCTCATCGACCGACCGGCTGATCACCTCGCGAAACCAGCCGAACCGGTCGGCCATCGCCGTCTCGAGGGCGCGGTCGAATTCGTCGGGCGCACCGGGTGGTTCGCAGATGAGATTGCCGGAGGCGATGTAGGTCGACACGTCGGTGGCGCCGAGTTCCGCGGCGATCTCACGGAGGTCGGCCATCGGGAGCTTTGTGCCGCCGACGTTGACCGCGCGGATCAAGACCACACGTAGCGCCATCTACTCTCCTGTGTCGCCGGGCTTCCGTCTGTGCGTTCAGATCACCACCGGGCGTGGCGGCGGATCCGGTTCGGGAGGACCGGGATTCGGGTTCGGGATCGGGTCCGGCTCAGGAACCGGAATGGGTGGCTCCGGGGTCGGCTCCGGAATCGGTTCCGGCGCGGGAACCGGTTCGGGTGGTGGCGGTGGAGGTGGGACAGGCCGACTCATGCGGATCACTCCTCACTGAGCTCTGGTGCTCGTCACTCGGGTGCTCGTCACTCTGCTGCTCGTCGTGGTGGATCGACCCCTTCGACCGACGTTACGCCGATGGTCTCCGACCGGCCACGTCGTAGGTCAGGTGGGTGACCATCGACGTCGCCCGCGCCGCTCGCGGGACGAGCCGCAGATCGTCGAGTCCGTCGAACACCTTCTCCCCGCGACCCAACACGAACGGCGCGATATGCAAACGCAATTCGTCGACAAACCCTGCGCCGAGGCACTGACGCAGCGTCGACGGGCCGCCCGCGACGGCGATCGAGCCGTCGGGCCCGGCGGCCTCGACCGCGTGGGCGTATGCCTCCTCGATCCCGCCGGTGACGAAATGAAACGATGTCCCGCCGGCCATCTCGACCGAGGCGCGGGCGTGGTGGGTCAGCACGAAGACGGGTGCGTGATACGGCGGGTTCGGCCCCCACCAGCCCTGCCAGCTGTCGTCGGGCCAGGTGCCGCGGACGGGACCGAACATGTTGCGACCCATGATGTACGCGCTGTGGCCGGTGATCGCGGCGATCTCGGCGGCGTTCTCCTCCGCTGCGTCGAACATCCACCGGTGCCCGCCACCTTCTTCGAACCCGACACCGAGCGGCGCATCCAGCGACTGATCGGGGCCGGCGCCGTAACCGTCCAGGGACATCGTGATGTCGGCGGTGACGATGGGCATGTCGCGTCCTCCTGGCGGTCCGGGCTGTTCAGCCTGGTTGACTCGCCCACCGCGACAAAATCATCGGCGCGGCGTCAACGCACCTTTGACAGATCGGTGCGGATGAGCATGACGTTGTAGTCATCCCATCGAGAGGCCACGAAGTAGAGCGATCGGCCGGTGGCGCGGGGATGGATGTACGGCGCGTACAGACCCTGGGTCTGGGCCACCGGGACGATCACCTTCTGCCCGCTCCACGGACCGACCGGGGAGGGGGAGGTGCGCATCATGATGTTGCCGCCACTCTCGGTCAGCATGATGTAGCGCTTGAGGTAGTCGTTGTACGCCACCGACATCTCGCTGACCGGCTGACCGACGACCGGCACCGCGTCGCCCGGCCGCGGGGACCATGCGCCGCCGCCGCGGTAGTACTGATAGGCGTTCAGATTCAGGATCTCCCCCGGCCGCACGCGCGAGACGTACGCCGACCCGTACCGGCCGGCGGGTGTGCCGTACTCGTAGACATAGTCCCCCGACCGCAGGAAGGCGCCCATCTGGAACCGGTCGTGGCCCTGCGCGACCTGGCTGACCCCGGGCACGGTCACCTCGAGATTCATTCGGATGGTGTTGTTGTCGGTGGCCCAGGTCTGACCGTTGTCGTGCGAGACGGCGATCGCGGAGTAGCCGGTCGCCCAGCGGCCCGGCGACAGCCAGCGGCGGATCGACATGTAGCTCATGTACTGGGTGCCGTTGATCGAGATCCCGCCGGTCGGGATCTTGCCGACCTCGATGTTGCGGACGCCTACCGCGTTGAGCATCGGTTGCGCGAATGTCGGATGCTGCGGTGTCACCGACGCGCCCGACCGGATGGCGCCGGGTATGGCGTTCGGGAAGGTCATGCCCTTGTCGAGGTTCGAATTGCCGTTGCTGCGCAGCATGGTGTTGTTGCGCCACACCATCTGACCCGCACACGGGCCCCATGTGTCGCCGAACGCCATCAGCACCTGTCCGGAGCCGTTGTCCCACGGCACCCCGACGTCGGCGGACGTGATGGAGAAGCGTTTGTCGGTTTTGTTCGGGCTGCGTGGGCCGGTCACCCATTGGATCGCGGTGCTGGCGCCGTGCAGTTTGACCAGGGGCATCTGCGGTTTCTTGCCATTCGGCCGATAACTGCCGAAGTCGGCGCTGCCGAGGCCGATCTCGCTCGACCCGGAGCTGCCGGTGCTGCCGACATCGGCGCCGTTGAAGCCGATCGCGCTGCAGATCGATGCCTGTGCCGGAGAGTCCACGGCCACCGCGCCGCCGACCGTGAGTGCGACGATGGCGGCTCCGGTGATGAGCGCACGCCGTCTGGACATGGGTGTTCCCCCCTGTGCGGACCGTGACTGTGGTGCCAGTGTTGCAGAAGTGGCACATCGATCACAGGTCCTGGTGCGAACCGAGATCCTGGCGTGACCCGGTCGGGTGGCGATGGTCCCGGGTGGGCCGTGTCGGTCACGCTACCGCAGGTGACCCCATCGGTCGCGGGGATCGGGCATCAGTGTGGGGCAGGTCCGACATAGCGGGCACGCGGCCGGATGATCTTGCGTGACCGCGCCTGTTCGGCGATGTTGGCGCACCACCCGACGACGCGGCTCACCGCGAAGGTCGGGGTGAACATCGACCGGGGGATCGCGCAGGCATCCATCACGACGCCGGCATAGAACTCCACGTTGGCGTACCGCGGCTGGTCGGGATGGGCTTCGCGGAGTACTTCCACCACCGCTCGTTCGACGTCGACCGCCCGCTCGACCGTCGGCCCACCCAGCTCGACGGCAATCGATCGCAGCAACTCCGAGCGGGGGTCGGTCGTCCGGTACACGGCGTGCCCGAAGCCCATGATCCGGCGGCGGGCGGCCACCTGATCGCGGGCCCAGGCGGTCGCATCGCCGTGTCGGGCGATGTCGTCGAGTGCCTCCAGGGCGCGGTCCGGGGCACCGCCGTGCAGGGGGCCGGAGAAGGCGCCCAAGGCGCCGCACACCGCGGCGTAGACGTCGGCGCCGGTGGAGGCGATGACACGTGCGGTGAAGGTGGAGGCATTGAACCCGTGATCGATGGTCGCGATGAGGTACTGCTCGACGGCGCGCACATGCGCGGTCTCCGGGCGGCGGCCGGTCAGCTGATAGAGCCAGTTCGCGGCCACCGGCAGGTCGGGGTCGGGGGCGATCGGCTCCTCGCCGATCCGGATGCGGTGCAGCGCGGACAGGATTGTCGGGGTCAGCGCCGCCACCCGCATCGAATCGGCCCGGACGGTCTCGGGTGTGCTCTCCCACAGCGGCGCGGCATGGGCGGCCGGGCCGGCCGCCGACAGGACGGTGCGTAGCCCGGCCAGGGTGTCGCGTTCGTCGCCCAAGAGTGCGACGGTTCGCAGAACGCCACCCAACTCGTCCGGGAGGTCCCGCAGTTGTGCGGTGGCGGTGCGGAATTCGGCGAGCTGTGCGGACGTGGGCAGTTCCCCGTGGACGAAGAGGTACCAGACCTCCTCGAACGAACGGGTGCGGGCGAGCTCGATGGCCGAGTACTCGCGGTAGTGATAGAAACCCTCGTCGCCGCGGACGTCTCCGATCTCGGTGTCGGCGACGACCACGTTCGCCAGCCCCTCCGGCGCGATCAGCTGCTCCATTCCGATCTCCACTCTTGCTCGGCCACAACCGGATCGGTGTGGGGTGACTCCACGATGCGTCGTATTGATCAATGGCGTCAATGTTGATTTCATCAATGTATGGAGCGTGTGCACACCCGGCGGTTCCCGAAGCCGATCCATCACGACGGACGCGATTACCTGACCACCGAACAGGTCGCGCGGATGCTCGGTGTCAAGGTCGCGACCGTGTACGCCTACGTGAGTCGCGGGCGGATGACGAGCGTGCGGATCGACGGAGTGGACGGGAGTGTGTTCGCCGTCGACGACGTCGAGTCCTTCGTCTCCGACCGGACCAGACGAGCCCCGGCCGGGGTCGTCGAGCGCATTCACACACGGCTGACGCTGTTACAGGACGACCGCCTGTACTACCGCGGACGTGACGTCGGCGAGCTGGCCCGTCGGCGCACGTTCGAAGATGTGGCGAACCTGTTGTGGGACAACGACGTGTCGTGGGATTCGGCGCCGATCGAGGCATCGCTGCGGGCGGCGATTCGAGGTGTCGCCGGCCGGTCGGCGCGCGGACTCGATCTGATCCGTCTGACCGTGGATGCTCTCGGGGCCCGGGATCCGGGTCGACATCAGCGGGAGCCGGGTGCGGTCGCGGCGACCGCTGCGCGGATCATCAGGGGCTGTGTCGATGTGCTGGGTGGCGGCGGAGCTCGGTCGGGGACGATCGCCGAGCGTCTGTGGCCGTGCCTGACCGACGAACCGCCGACGCCGCGCAAGGTGGCTCTCCTCAACGCCGCGCTGGTCGCGCTCGCCGATCACGATCTGGCGGCCGGGACCGTGGCCGCGCGGGTGGCCGCGAGCGCCCGCGGGAGCATCTACGCGGTGCTCGTCGCCGGCCTGGGTGCGTTCGACGGTCCGGTGCACGGTGGCGCCACCACTCTGGCCTACCGCCTGCTCGCGGGTGCACTCGACGATCCCCGCGCCGCCATCGCCGAGCAGCTCTATCTGGGAAATGCGATCCCGGGGACCGGCCACGTGGTGTACCAGCGGCACGATCCGCGGGCAGAAGTGCTCCTGGAGCTGCTGCGATCATCAGGCGGCGGTGATCGCCGCGTCGTGGGCGTCGTCGACGAGATCCGCCGGCAGGTGCCGAACTCGACCTTCGTCAACTCAGACTTCGCGCTCGCCGCCCTGGCGCTGCGCCACCGGATGCGGCCCGACGCTGCGGAAACGATCTTCGCGATCGCCCGGATGGCGGGCTGGACCGCGCATGCACTCGAGGAGTACGGCGAGCGGCAACTCCGATTCCGGCCGGAAGGCGTCTACACGGGGGTCCGGCCGGGTACCCGGTGAGTGGCCGGGTGTGCGGGGTGTCGGCGGACCCTTCGTGACGCGTCGCTCGTTCCTCGCGAGGCTCCTCAGGGATCGGGGGGCGGACGCTTCGCTCGTTCCTCGCGAGGCTCCTCAGGGATCGGGGGGGTGGACGCTTCGCTCGTTCCTCGCGAGGCTCCTCAGTGATCGGGGGCAGCGTTTCCTTCGGTCCCTGAGGAGCCTCCGAGCGTGCGAGGATGCGTCACGAAGGGCGCCACCGCTCAGAACGGCGTGGCGACGGCAAACGTCCGCCGGAACGGCAACACCGTCACGCCCGACGGCTCGGGTGGGTAGGCGTCGCGCAGCCGTTGTTTGAGCTCGGCGGTGAAGGCCTCGAGCGCATCGCCGTCGTTCTCGAGTGCCAGGAAGAACGGGCGTGCCGCGGTCCCGGAGATCCAGTCGTAGACCGGATCGTGGCCTTGCAGCACATGCAGATACGTGGTGGACCAGGCATTGGTGGTGAATCCGCGTTCGGAGAAGAACGACAGATAGTCCCTCGCGTCGAAGCGGGGAACGTGGCGGACACCGGCGAGTGCGTCGGCGAAGCGTGGGTCGTCGGAGAGCTCCATGAGCGTCTGGTGTGTCGGAGCGTCGCGGTTGTCCGGTACCTGCAGCGCGAACACACCGCCGTCGTTGAGATGGCCGAGCAAGCGGTCGATGACCGAGAATTGTTCGGGGACCCACTGGAACATCGCGCTGGAGACGATGAGGTCGACGGGTTGGTTGGGCGCCCAGGTCGTCACATCGGCGAAGTCATAGTTGGCGTGCGGGTCGGTGTTGTCGCGAATGGCCTGATCGATCATCGTCGGCGACGAATCGATCCCGAGGACCGTCGCCTCCGGCCAGAGCGCACGAAGATGTCGGGTGAGGTGGCCGGGGCCGCAGCCGAGGTCGACGATCAGGTTGGGCGCCGTCGGCACCTGTGCGATGAGGTCGATGTACGGGCGGGCACGGGCGTCGGCGAATTGCAGGTAACGGTCCGGATCCCAGGTCTGCATAGCTCCTACAGTAGTGCGGTCGCAGCGATTTCCGGAGGGTCGTAAGGCGTCGAAAGTACTCGGCATGGGCGCCGAGGGGGTTGCAGTAACCTTCCTTGCGTGACCGACGCTGCCTTCGACCCTCAGATCGCCCCAGACGCCGACATCGCTGATCCCGGCTCGACGACCGCCACCGACGTCGTGGAGATCTCGACCGATGGTGCGTGCCTGGGTAACCCGGGGCCGGGCGGTTGGGGAGCGGTACTGCGGTTCGGACGTCACGAGAAGCGCATCTCGGGGGCCGACCCCGACACCACCAACAACAAGATGGAACTGACCGGCGCGATCGAGGGACTGGCCGCGCTGACGAAACCGTCGACGGTGGTGCTCTACACCGATTCGAGCTATGTCCGCAACGGCATCATGAAATGGGTCGCCGGATGGCAGCGCAACGGCTGGAAGACCTCGGACAAGAAGCCGGTCAAGAACGCCGACCTCTGGCGGCGGCTGATCGAGGAGGAGAAGCGGCACGAGGTGACCTGGAAATGGGTCAAGGGTCACGCCGGCGACCACTACAACGAGATCGCCGACGAGCTCGCGACCACCGCCGCACGAGAGATCGCCGGGACGCGCCGATGACCGCGGGTCCGCTGCCGGTTGCGATCGAGCCGAACCGCGACGAGCACCTGGTCGCCGCCGTCGAGGCCGCGGGTGCCCGGGTCGTCGGTCTCGACGAGGCCCGCGTCCTGGTCTGGATCGGTGTGGTCGCCGAGTTTCCGCAGGTCCCTGATCAGGTCGAATGGGTGGCGCTGAAGACCGCGGGAATCGAAGAGTACGTCGGGGCAGGCCTGATCGACGACCGGCGGATCTGGACCAACGCGTCGGGCTTCTACGCCGAGAACGTCGCCGAGCATGCGTTGGGCCTCCTGCTGGCCGGGCTGCGCCAGATCAACACGGCCGTGTTGCGGCACTGGGACAAGCAGCCGATCGACACCGCGGTCCGATCGTTGCACGGTTCGACCGTGGCGATCGTCGGCGCCGGCGGCATCGCCGCATCACTGATCCCGCGACTGCGCGCATGCGGTGCGCAGGTCATCGCGGTCAACCGATCGGGGCGGCCCGTCGAGGGGGCGTCGTTGACGCTGCCCGCCGAGCGAACCGACGAGATGTGGGCCCAGACCGACCACGTGGTGCTCGCCGCACCGGCCACCGCCGAGACCCGGCACATGATCAACGCCCGCACGTTGGCCGCGCTGCCGTCGCACGCCTGGGTGGTCAACGTCGCGCGTGGACCGCTGGTCGATCAGGAGGCGCTGGTGAGCGCACTGCGCGACGGGCAGATCGCGGGCGCCGCGCTCGACGTCACCGATCCCGAACCACCCGCTGCCGACGATCCGCTGTGGTCGATGGACAACGTGATCATCACTCCGCACGTCGCGAACCCGTCGTCGGGGCTGACCCGCACGATGGCGCCGTGGATGGCCGAGAACATCCGGCGGTATCTGGCCGGGGACGACCTGCTGTCGCGGGTGACGCCGGGGCGCGATTACTAGACCCGAGGCAGTGATCGGCGCCTAGGGTGTTGCGATCTGATCGGACAGCAGTGAGCTGCTCTCGCGGTGCCGCGGTGATGCGATCGGCACCCGGCGGGGTCCATCATGGAATGACCATGGTCAGCCACACAGGTGCGGATGACGACCGGCTGCTCGAGCAGGTCGCCCGGATCTGTGCTCGTGCCGAGGAGCCGCTCATCCTCCTCGAACACGTAGCACACGCCGTGCGCCGGCACATTCCGTATGCGGTGGCCGGTTGGCTGCTCGTCGACCCGGACACGCTCCTCATCACCGGGGTCTACGAAGAGGGCGTGCCGAGGGACGCGCACCTCGCGCTCATCGAGCTCGAACTCACCGTCCCGGACTTCACCAAGTTCGTCGACATCGCCCGGGGTTCGGAAACGGCGGCGGCGTTGAGCGCGGCGACCGGTGGACACCTCGACCGCAGCGCCCGCTGGACCCGGATCTACCAGCCGGGCGGCTTCGGCGATGAGCTGCGGGCGGTGTTCCGGGCGGGCCAGGTCACCTGGGGGCACGCCTGCTTGACCAGAACCGCCGACGATCCCTGGTTCACCCGCCGCGAGGTCGAGCTGGTGGCCCGGCTGTCGGCGCATGTCGCGCACGGTCTTCGGGCCGGTCTGCTGGTGCATCAGGTGGATACCCTGCGGACGGATGGTCCGCCCGCGATGATCGTCCTGGACGACGACGGTCGGGTCCGGACCGCGACGCAGCGTGCACGTGACTGGCTGGGCCCCATCGAGTCCTCCCGGCTCGATGCCTCGATCGTGGTGCACGAGGTGGCCGCCCAGGCACGCGCCCTCGCCGATGGCGAGCGCGTCGGGCCGCCGGCGGTCGCTCGGGCCCGCGCTGTCTCCGGTGAATGGTTGCTCGTGCGCGGGCTGCGCCTCGACAGCGTCAGCACGGCGGTCGTGCTGGAACCGGCACGCCGCGCCGACGTCGCACCCGTTCTGCTCCGGCTACATGAGTTGACGCCGCGAGAGCGCGAGGTCACCCAGTTGTTGCTGACCGGGATGGACACCACCGACATCGCCCGTGAACTGTGGATCACGCCGGAGACGCTGCGCGGGCATGTGAAGTCGGTGTTCGCCAAGCTTGGGGTGGGCAGCCGGCCAGAGCTGCTGGCCCGGCTCCAGCATCAACCGCCGGTGCACTCGGCGTCGGGCTGATCGGTTCGGGACGCGAGGGGTGTCGGGGTGGCTCCGGCGGCAGCGATTCCACGGGCGGCTTGTCGGGCGAGCTTGCCGGTGTAGCCGGTGAGTCCGGGGCGCAGGACGTAGCCGACGAAGCGCAGTCCGGGCCGCGCCTCACCGCCGTCGACGACGCGCGGCAGACCGCGATCGTCGAGGACGCCCAGGTGCCCGGCGAGGGTGGGTAGGCCGCTGGTGTAGCCGGTCGCGGCGATCACGGTGTCGACGTCGACGTGTGAGCCGTCGCCGAGGTGGGCGCCGCGCTCGTCCAGTCGATCCACCGCGGCCACGACGTGGATCGCACCGCTGCGGATGGCGTCGATCACCTCTTTGTCGACGATGGCGGTGCCGGCGCCGCGTTCGAGCAGCTGCGCGAACACCCCGGCCGGCGGTGTACCGAGGCCGTATGCGGAGAGGTCTCCGACGGTCGCGCGCTGGATTCGGGCCAGCAAGGTGTCGACCGAGCGGGTCGGCATCCGGACGAGGATCGGCACGGGAAGGTCGCCGGGTATACCGGCGCTGCTCCGCAGCAAGATGTTCGGCGGCGTCCGAACCGACAGCAGCACCTCGGCGGCACCTTCGTCGGCCAGCTCTCGCGCGATCTCCATCCCCGTCGATCCCGCGCCGACGACGAGGACCCGATCCCCTCGGTACGGTGCGGCATTGCGGTACGCGGCAGAGTGCACGACCCTGGCCGG
Organism: Gordonia sp. LMA484; assembly: GCF_058129505.1. NCBI lineage: Bacteria > Bacillati > Actinomycetota > Actinomycetes > Mycobacteriales > Gordoniaceae > Gordonia > Gordonia sp. LMA484. The sequence continues at coordinate 4,982,469 of NZ_CM176700.1, read as the reverse complement.
GGTGTGCGGACCGGTCGCCCACGCCGGGAGCGAGGGCACGTTGAAGATGCCGGTGGCCACCACGACGTGAGGCGCGTGGACCGTCCCGTCGTCGGTGGTGACGTCCCAGCCGCCGCCCGGGCTCGGGTCCAGGCGCTGCACTCCGACGCCATGCCGCACCGGGACATGTCGGGCGGCGGCGTAACCGTCGAGGTAGTCGACGTACTGGTCGCGGGTCGGAAACCAGCCGTAGGAACGGGGGAACGGGGAGCCGGGCAGCGCCGACCACCATCGGCTCGTGTTGAACCGAAGACCGTCATATCGGCCCGCCCAGGCGGCCCCGGTCCGCTCACCGCGTTCCAGCACGGTCACCGGGACGCCGCGCTTCACCAGTTCGGCGCCGGTGGCCAACCCGGATGGCCCGCTGCCGATCACGAGTACCTCATCCATGATTCTCACCTCCGCGGTCCGTTTGATGGACCCATACCCCAGTCTCGTCGCAGGTCCCGGGGGTGACCATCCCCCAGACGGGGGGTGTGGACGAGGGGTGCAGTGCGCCGGCTCGAACCAAGCAACTAGAACATGTTTCAGTTTTGGTCGAATCGATGGCATTCTGGCAGGCGTGATCCTGGACAGATTTCGTATCGATGACAAGGTGGCGATCGTCACGGGCGCCGGACGTGGACTGGGGGCGGCCATTGCGGTCGCCTTCGCCGAGGCCGGGGCCGACGTGGTGATCTCCGCGCGCAGTGAGGACGAACTCGACAAGGTCGCGGCCCGCGTCCGCGAGGCGGGTCGTCGGGCCAAGGTGGTGGTCGCCGACCTCAGTGATCTCGACGCCGTCGCCGGGCTCGCCCAGACGGCCGTCGACGAGTTCGGTCGGCTCGACATCGTCGTCAACAACGTCGGCGGCGCGCTGCCCCGACCCCTGATGGACACCAAACCCAAGCACCTGACACAGGCCTTCGACTTCAACGTGACGAACGCGCACGCGCTGATCGTGGCCGCGGTGCCGCACCTACTCGCCAGCAAGGATGGCGGAGCGGTCATCAACGTCACCTCGGCCGTCGGTCGCACGCCGGGTCGCGCGTATGCGGCCTACGGAACCGCCAAGGGTGCCCTCGCCCAGTACACGCGCCTCGCCGCGATGGACCTCAACCCGAAGATTCGGGTCAACGGCATCGCGCCGGGAGCGATCCGCACCTCGGCGCTCGACGTCGTCGCCGCCGACGAGGGCATGCGCACGGAGGTGGAAACCGCGACCCCGCTACATCGCCTCGGCGATCCCGAGGACATCGCGGCCGCGGCGCTCTACCTGGCTTCGCCCGCCGGCTCCTACGTCACCGGCAAGATCCTCGAGATCGACGGCGGCATCATCGCGCCCAACCTGGATCTGCCGATCCCGGACCTGTAGGTTTTCGCGCCCCGGGTCCCTGGTCCCTGGTCCCTTAAGAATTCGGCCCTTCGTGACAGTGAGGATGATGGTGGGTAGTCGAGGAGGCGTCGTTGGGGTCTGACCTTCTTCGTGACTGACTTCTCATCGGTTGGATGGGTTGGTCTTTGACAGCGACTTGTCGGCATCAGGGATGTCTGTTCGGCTGCTCGTGAACAACTGGAGACCTTGCTAGGAACCGGGGCGGGTGTGACCTGATAAGGACCTTGCCCGACCACTGCGAGTCGTGGCTCTTCACTGTCCTGTCCACCCGCCCCGGCGAGGTCATCCATCACGTTGAGTGAAGGAGACATTCCCACCATGACTGTGATTACGCCTGACATGCAAATAGTTCTCGGCGTCGATACTCATCAGCACACCCATCATGCTGCGGTGGTTGGCGCCGCTACCGGCCAGGCGGTGGCCGATCAGCCGTTCGCGGCCACCGCGCAGGGCTATCAGCAGTTGCTGCGGTGGGCTGGTGGGTTCGGTCGGATCGAGGCGGCCGGCATCGAGTCCAGCGCCTCCTATGGGGCCGGGTTGACTCGGGCGGCGCGTGCGGCCGGTGTCGAGGTCATCGAGGTCAACGCCCCGGATGAGGCGGTGCGCCACCGCGACGGCAAATCCGATGCGATCGATGCCTACAACGCGGCCCGCGCGGTGCTCTCGGGTCGGGCCAGCGCCGCGGCCAAAGACACCACCGGCATCGTCGAGTCGATCCGCATGCTGCACCTGACCCGCAAGTCCGCAGTCCATTCACGTACCACCATCACCAACCAACTGCGCGATCTGTGCACCACCGCGCCGGCGGTGATGGCTGATCGGTTGCGCGGGCTGAGCAAAGCCCGCCGGATGGCGCTGATCGAGTCGCTGCCCGAACCCGACGCGACTCAGATGGCCGATCCGGGCACCGCGTTCGTCTGTGCCGCCCAGTCGCTGGTACGTCGCCACCGCGAGCTCGACACCGAGATCGCCGCGCTGGACCGCCACCTGCGCAGGCTGGTGACCACCGCGGCGCCCACGCTGATCGCTGCACCCCAGATCGGTACGGTCTGCACGGCACAACTGCTGGTCACCGCGGGCGAAAACGTCGACCGGATGCACAGCGAAGCCAGCTTCGCCAAACTCTGTGGCGTGGCCCCGCTACCGGCCTCCTCAGGCAAAACCAACCGGCACCGCATCAACAAGGGCGGTGACCGCCAAGCCAACAGTGCCCTGCACATGATCGCGGTCGGACGCCTCAAACACCACCAGCCCTCACGGGCCTACCGCGAACGCCGCGAACAGGAAAAACTCACCCACAAAGACATCATCCGATGCCAGAAACGCTACATCGCCCGAGAAGTGTTCCACGCCCTCAAAAAAGACCTCGCACGGCTTGACAAACTATAGGACCGTCGCATCCTCGCAGGCTCGGAGGCTCCTCAGGGACCGGGGTGACGCATCCTCGCAGGCTCGGAGGCTCCTCAGGGGCCGGGTGGGGGCCTTCGGCGCTGGTGGAGACGAGTTCTACCGGTCCCTGAGGAGGCCCGGAGCGCTAGCGGAGGACCGTCACGAAGGGCCCTTCGTGACGCATCCTCGCAGGCTCGGAGGCTCCTCAGGGATCGGGGGGACGCATCCTCGCAGGCTCGGAGGCTCCTCAGGGAGCGGGGGTGACGCATCCTCGCAGGCTCGGAGGCTCCTCAGGGATCGGGGGGACGCATCCTCGCAGGCTCGGAGGCTCCTCAGGGAGCGGGGGTGACGCATCCTCGCAGGCTCGGAGGCTCCTCAGGGGCCGGGGGGTTGACGCATCCCTGTCTGTCAGGGTGAGTTGAGACCAGCGCGTCGTAGCACCCCCCCCGTTTGGCAGGGCGAGATCAGGATGAGTATCGATGTCTGTTGTGAGTGTCAGTAGCTCCGATAATGGGGTGATGGACAGTGGTAGTGAGCAGCACACTGGTGGTCAGGGGCCGCGGCGGCGCCGCAGTTTCACCGCCGAGGACAAGTTGAGGTACCTCGCGGCCTATGAGAAGGCGTGTGAGACCGGTGAGGGCGGCGCCTATCTGCGGCGTGAGGGCTTGTATTCGTCGTTTATGAGTGAGTGGCGTCGGTTGCGTGATGGTGGTGTCCTGCACGCCGATGAGGCCGCGGCCGGTCGGGTGCCCCGGTCGGGGTTGAGCGCCGAGCAGGCTGAGATCGCCCGGTTGAAAAAGGAACTGGCTCAGGCCACCAGCAGGTTGGAAACAACCCAAACCGCGCTGGAGATCATGGGAAAAGCACACGCGCTCTTGGAGCAGATCTCCAAGAGCGCGGATTCCGAGGACCCGCGCGGACAGCGTTGATGACGACGTTTACGGCGTTGACCGCGGCCGGAACCCCCCAGCGCACCGCGGCGCTGCTGACCGGGATGTCGCGGGCCACCATGGCACGACGCACCGCCACCGAGATCGCTGAGGCCGAAGGTGACGGTGGTGCCCGGACCCCGGCGACTGGCCGGCGCGCTGCTGCGGCGCGGGTGGAGCCGGCCAACAAGCTCGACCAGAGCGAACGTGACCAGGTGCTGGCGGTGCTCGCCAGTGACCGGTTCGTGGATTGCGCACCGGCCCAGGTGTACGCCACGTTGCTCGATGAGGACTGCTACCTGTGTTCGATCTCCACGATGTATCGCATCCTGGGCGCCCACGACCAGGTCCGGGAGCGTCGCCGACAGGCCACCCATCGCGCCACCGCGATACCGGAGTTGGTGGCCACCGGCCCCCGCCAGGTCTACACCTGGGACATCACCAAACTCGCCGGCCCGCAGCGGGGGGTGTACTACGAGGCGTACGTGATGATCGACATCTACTCGCGCTACATCGTCGGGGTACACGTGCAGACCCGCGAATCCGGGCCGCTGGCCACCGCCATGATGCGTGAGGTGTTCGGGGTCCACGGCATCCCCGAGGTCGTACACGCCGATCGGGGGACCTCGATGACCTCGAAGACCGTCACCGAACTGCTCGCCGACCTGTCGGTGACCCGCTCACATTCACGCCCACACGTCTCCAACGACAACCCGTACAGCGAATCCTGGTTCAAGACACTGAAATACGCGCCGGTGTTCCCCACCCGGTTCGGGTCCATCCAACAGGCCCGCGAGTTCATGGCCACCTTCACCGACTGGTACAACCACACCCACCGCCACAGCGGCATCGGCCTGCACACACCCGCCGATGTGCACTACGGCCACGCCGCCACCATCGCCGCCGAACGCACCCGCACTCTCGCCGCGGCCCACCGCGCCCACCCCGAACGCTTCGGACCCAGCGATCCCGCCCCGAAGATCCTCGCACTGCCCGAGGCAGCCTGGATCAACAAACCCCAAGAGGAGCAAAAACCGACAGTCGCCTAACACCCACTGGCCTCAAACCCCTTGACAAGTTCCGCATCCTCGGAGGCTCCTCAGGGACCGGGGTGAAGGGTGGCTTCGTCGATCACGAAGGCCGTTCGTTGCGGGCGGCCTTTTCGACGATGGTCGCAATCCGTCTGGTCTTCGTCGCCGGCTGCTTGGCGAAGGCGATCTGACTCAACCCGAACTTGCGAGCGCTCGGCGGGAAGGCATCCCAATTCGCCCGGGCCTGCGGGTCGGCGTCCAGCGCGGCGGCGAGTTCGGGCGATTCGATCAGCGCCTCCGCGTCGTCGAGCAGATTCCAGAGGCCACGGGCCTTGGCGTCGTCGATGATGGCCTGACCGGCCGGCTGCATCCGTCCCTCGGCGAGCAGATCGGCGACGCGTGCCTTGTTCGACGCGGCCCACGCGCTGTTGCGTCCTCGACGGGTGAACCACATGCCGCGGCGCTCGTCGTCGATGGTGCGGGTGTGACCATCGACCCAGCCCCAGCACAGTGCTTCTCGCACGACCTCGTCGTAGTCGAGAGGCGCGTTGCCGGACTCCTTGCGCCAGAAGACGAACCACACGCCGTCGGATCTGTCGTGGTGGTTGCGGAGCCAGTCGTGCCACTCGTCGAGGGAAACGGGGTGCAGATGTTCGGCGCTCGGGTCGGCCACCTGAATGAGAGTAGCCGTCGAGGTGGTCGGTCTCGGTACAGTTGAGATGTGGGCGGTTTCATGGGCTCTATCGGCGATTTCTGGTGGCTGATCTTCCCGATCGGCGGCATCGTCGGGGGCTGGGGTGCCCGGATTGCGAGCTATAACGAGAAACGGCGTCGCGACAAGATCGAGCTCGAACGCATCCGCGCATCCGCCAAGACCGAACAGCTACGCATCACCCAGACGAGCCGGACCGCGATAGCCAAGGCGCTGGCACGCCATGATGACGTAAACGCGCGCTGGTTCGGCTACGAACTCGACCTGGCCACCCTCATCCAGTTCCCGATGATGACCGACCTTCGTGAGCCGCTGACACTGACCTTTCACCGCGCCAAGGTGCGGGCCGACGATCTCCGGCCCGACAACCCCGACGAACTGCTCGATCCGGCCGTGTTCTCCGAATACCGCGATGCCGTCGGCGAGTTCGCGACCGCCTTCGACGCCGCCGAACGGGAGGCCCGTCGTCGCAAGCAGGCCGACTTCTCACCGATCGAGCGGGAACGTCTCGAGCGGGCGCGTCGGTTGGTGGCGGTGGCGGCGGATTCGGCGGCCACACCCGCCGAACGGCAGGCCGCCTACCGCAAGGCGCGCGACGAACTCGAAGGCCTCATCGTGGTACCACCGGCTGCCAGCGAGCAGCTCGAGGGCCGGATCGCGGCCGCATTGGAGCCGGGCCGCGAGGGCTGAGCGTTCGTGTTCCCGGTTCGAACACGCACACCTCCCACAAACACGCGATGCATTGCGTGGGTGTGGGAGTTCTGCGTGTTCAGGCCGTGATGCCCAGTCGCTCAAGCCATCCACGGACCATCGGGACGACCCGCCCGTGGCGCAGATCGTCCCAGATCCACCGGACTACCTGGATACCCAGCCGGCGCAGTGCATCCTCGCGCGCCTTTTCGCGCTGCATCACGTCGAACGGACTGTCACCGTCTCTCAGATGCTTCTGGTATTTCGTCATCCCGTCGAACTCGCCGACGAGCTTGCCCATCCAGTCGTAATCGGTGCGCGCGATGAAGATCCGGTAGGGGTCGTAGAACTCGTGCTGCAGCCGTGGGACCGGCAACCCGGCGTTGATCATCTGGGCTCGGCCCCAGGACTCGCCCGCGTTCTCGGCGCCGGGGTCGGCGAACGACAGGGCCCGACGTGCGTGTGTGACGCCGCGCCGTCGATCCGCCAAGAGATCCGCGAGTACCTCGGCGTCGGCGCCACGGCGAAGCCCCGAGTCCAGCACCGCCAGGGCCTGGGCGAAGCCGTTGCTGCAGGCGACGTCGATGACAGTTCGTTCGAGCGAGGTGACCGTGAGATCGCCGATCGCGGTGATGTCGCGTGTGTCGAGCGGACCGGAATGAAGGTGCCGGTGCTTTTCGATCCGGCCACCCGTGTGCGCCCCGGTGGCGAAGTGCACCCGCTCCAGGCGCGGGTGGAGGAGCGACAAGCCGTGCTGGAGCGCTGCGGACTCGTGGCTCAAGGCGAACCCGCCTTCGCTCAATTCGACGGCAGCGAGCGATCGGAGGCGGTGCAGGTCTTCGGGCTTGGTGGGGATAGATGTTGCCGGCACAAAGGCTCCCGGCCAGATACGCCTGATGGTGCCGGCACGAGTCGCGCGTGCGAGGTGATTGTCGGTGAATCCGCGATCGAGCGCGTCGCGGCGGAGGATGAGGCCGTGGTCGTTGGTGGGGAAGTTGTCCATGGGTCTTGGACGTCGCGCAGCGCCAATCGGCTCCGCCGAACCTTCGAACACCCAAAACTCCCACAAACACGCGATGCCTTGCGTGGGTGTGGGAGTTCTGCGTGTATTACCGCACCGGTTCGCCGACTTCGCTGACTTCGGTGACCTCGGTGTCGGCCGGCCCGGCGAACTGGCTGTTGTAGAGCCGGCAGTAGGCGCCGCGGGCGGCGAGGAGTTCGTCGTGGCTGCCCTGCTCGACGATCCGGCCGTCTTCCATCACCACGATGACGTCGGCGTCGCGGACAGTCGAGAGCCGGTGGGCGATCACGAAACTCGTGCGGTCGGTACGGAGGTTCGCCATCGCCTGCTGGATGAGCAGCTCGGTGCGGGTGTCCACCGAACTCGTCGCCTCGTCGAGAATCAGGATCGTGGGCTTGGCCAGGAAGGCGCGGGCGATCGTGATCAGCTGCCGTTCACCGGCGCTGACACCGCCGCCCTCTTCGTCCAGAACCGTGTCGTACCCGTCGGGCAGCGTCCGCACGAAGTGGTCGACGTGACTGAGTTCGGCGGCCTCGATGACCTCGGCTCGTGTCGCGGTCGGGTCACCGTAGTGGATGTTCTCGTAGATCGTCCCGCCGAACAGCCATGAGTCCTGCAAGACCATGCCGGTCCGTTCGCGCAGGTCGTCGCGGGTCATTCGGCGCGAGTCGACGCCGTCGACACGGATCGTGCCGTCGTCGACGTCGTAGAACCGCATGATGAGGTTCACCAGCGTCGTCTTGCCGGCGCCGGTGGGTCCCACGATCGCCACCATGTGGCCGGGTTGGGCCACCAGCGATAGGTTCTCGATGAGTGGCCGCTCCTCGACGTACCGGAACGACACGTCTTCGAATGCGATGAGTCCGTGATCGTGCGACGGGGTGTCGGGGGTCGACGGGTCGGGCGTCTCCTCCTCGGCGTCGAGGACATCGAAGATCCGTTCCGCCGACGCCACGCCGCTCTGCATCAGGTTGAACATCGACCCGATCTGGGTGAGCGGCTGGGTGAACTGCCGCGAGTACTGGATGAAGGCCTGCACCTCGCCGAGGCTCAGCGAACCCGACGCCACCCGCAGTCCGCCGACGACCGCGACCGCCACATAGTTCAGGTTTCCCAGGAACATGATGGTCGGCATGATGATCCCGGAGATGAACTGGGCGCGCCAACTCGATTCGTAGAGCTTCTGGTTGCGCTCGTCGAACGTCGCCTCGATCTCGGCCTGCCGACCGAACGCCTTCACCAGTTCGTGTCCGGTGAACGCCTCCTCGACCTGCGCGTTGAGCGCACCGGTCGACGCCCACTGCGCCATGAAATGCGGCTTGGACCGTTTGGCGATCTGCGCGGTCGCGATGAACGCGCACGGCACGGTGAGGATCGCGATGAGCGCGAGCAGCGGGGAGATCCAGATCATCATCACCAGCAGCGCGATCACCATCAGCACCGAGTTGAGGAACTGAGCGATGGTCTGCTGCAGGCTCTGCGACAGATTGTCGAGGTCGTTGGTGACGCGGCTGAGCAGGTCGCCGCGGGCGGAGGCGTCGTAGTAGCTCAGCGGTAGGCGGTGGACTTTGGCCTCGACGTCGGCGCGCAGGCGTCGGATGGTGCCGACGACCACGATGTTCAGCAGATACGCCGACAGCCACGCCAGCGCCGACGACAGCACGTAGAGGACCAGCACGATCAGCAGCACCCGGCCCACGGCGGTGAAGTCGACGCCCACGCCGGGGGTGACGTCCATCGAGCTGACCATGTCGGCGAAGGTGTTCTGACCCTGCTCGCGCATTCCGGCGATCGCCTGGTCCTTGGTGAGACCGGCGGGCAGTTGCGACCCGATGATGCCGTCGAAGACGAGGTCGGTGGCATGGCCGAGCACCCGCGGCGCGACCGCCGACAAGATGACCGACACGACGATCGAACCGACGACGGTCACGGTGAAGACGCGGTAGGCGAGCAGCAGACGGATGAGTCGTTTCACCGACGGCCCGAACGAGCGTGCCTTCTCCGCCGGACCGGCCATCATCGGCGGGCCACCGCCACCGGGCCGTGTCATGACGCCTCCTGGATCGCGAGCTGGGATTCGACGATCTCGGCGTAGGTCTCGCAGGTCCCGACGAGGTCGTCGTGGCGTCCGAGCCCCACCACGCGACCTTGGTTGAGGACGACGATCTGGTCGGCGTCGACGATGGTGGACACCCGCTGGGCGACGACGATGACCGCCGATTCGCGGGTGGCCGGGCGCAGTGCGGCTCGCAGGCGGGCGTCGGTGGACAGGTCGAGAGCGGAGAACGAGTCGTCGAAGAGATAGACCGAGGGTCGGCGGATCAGTGCGCGCGCGATCGCGAGCCGCTGACGCTGACCGCCGGAGACGGTGGTGCCGCCCTGGGCGACCTTGGTCTCGAGTCCGTCGGGCATCCGGGCGACGAAGTCGTCGGCCTGTGCGATCCGCAACGCCGCCCAGATCTCCTCGTCGGTGGCGTCGGCCTTGCCGTGACGGATGTTGGAGGCGATGGTCCCGGAGAACAGGTACGGGCGTTGGGGCACGAGACCGATCGCCGAGCGCAGTTCGTCCGGATCGAGGCGTCGTACATCGGTTCCGCCGACGCGGACCTCACCGCCGGTGGCGTCGATGAGCCGGGGGATGAGTCCGAGGACGGTGGTCTTACCGGATCCGGTCGATCCGACGATCGCCGTTGTGGTGCCGGGTTCGACCCTGAAACCGATGTCGCGCAGGACGGGGTCGTCGGCGCCCGGGTAGCGGAACTCGGCGCCACGGAACTCGACCGTGCCGGGATCGCCGGCGAAGCCGATCGGAGACGACGGCGGCACCACCGACGTCTCGGTGTCGAGCACCTCGCAGATCCGCTCGGCGCAGACCGCGGCGCGCGGCGCCATCATCGCCAGGAAGGACGCCATCATCACCGACATCATGATCTGCATGGCGTAGCTCATCATCGCGGTCAGGGCGCCGATCTCGACGCTGCCGTCGGCGACCGCGTGCCCGCCGAACCAGATGATCGCGACGATGGTGACGTTGGTGATGAGCATGACCAGGGGGAACATCAGCGCCATCAACCGGCCCACGCGCAGGGTGGCGTCGGCGAGGTTGTCGTTGGCGCCGGAGAAGCGCGTGATCTCGTGCCGTTCACGCACGAATGCGCGGACCACCCGGATGCCGGTGATCTGTTCGCGCAGTACCCGGTTGACCGAGTCGATGCGTTCCTGCATGGCCCGGAATCCGGGGATCATGCGGCTGATGATCAGCGACATGGTGATGCCGAGGACGGGTACCGCGATCGCCAGCAACCACGCGAGCCCGGGTGCGACATGGATACCCATCACGATGCCGCCGACACACATGATCGGCGCCATCACCAGGATCGCGGTGCTCATCACCACCAGCAGCTGCACCTGCTGCACATCGTTGGTGGTTCGGGTGATCAGCGACGGCGCGCCGAAACCGCCGACCTCGCGGGCGGAGAAGGTGTTCACCCGGTGCAGCAGGTCGCCGCGGATGTCTCGGCCCACACCGAGCGCCGCGCGGGCGCCGAAATACTGGGCGGACACGGTACAGATCACCTGGGCGACGGTCACCACCAGCATCCAGCCGCCGATGCGCAGGATGTAGTCGGTGTCGCCTTCGGCCACGCCCTTGTCGATGATGTCGGCGTTGAGCGTGGGCAGGTACAGCATCGCCGCGGTCGCGACGGCCTGCAGGGCCACCACGACCACCATGTAGGAGCGATAGCCCGACAGGTAGGTGCGGATGAGTCGGGTCAGCATGAGGTGATCACTCAGAAGACGCTAGCAACCGGCACCGACGGTGCGCGACAGTGTTTCTGTTCCGTCGACCATGCTGGTAACCCGTCGGGCGATCGGGTGGCTCGGGGTGGCCGCGTGTGGGGTGTCCAGTTCGCTGGTCGGGTAGTCCGGGGTGGCCGCGTGTGGGGTGTCCAACTCGCTGGTCGAGTGACCCGGGGTGGCCGCATCGTGGGTGTCTAATTCGCTGGTCGAGTGACCCGGGGTGGCCGCATCGTGGGTGTCCAATTCGCTGGTCGAGTGACCCGGGGTGGCCGCATCGTGGGTGTCCAATTCGCTGGTCGAGTAACCCGAGGCGCTAGCCGAGGGTGTATCGAGACCTCGCGAGTCGCCTGGTCTCGATACGTCCTCGGCTAGCGCCTCGGACTACTCGACCAGCGAGGGGCGAGGTGCGAGGGGCGCAGGGCGGCTGGGACTACTCGACCAGCGAGGGGAGAGGGGTGCGGGGCGGCTGGGACTACTCGACCAGCGAGGGGCGCGGGGCGCGGGGCGGCTGGGACTACTCGACCAGCGAGGGGCGAGGGGCGAGGGGTGCGGGGCGCCTCGGACTGCTCGACAAGCCAGGGGTGCGGGGCGCGGGACCGGCCTCACCCGGAGAAGGTGAACGGGACCACGGCCTCGGGGGTGTAGGTGAGGTAGGTGAAGGTCTCCTGGAAGTAGAGCGTCACGGTGTCGGCGTCGTGACTGTCGTAGCCGATCGAAACATCCTGGCCGATGCTCATCTCGAAGTCGCCGCCGCGGGTGCTCAGCAGGAACGCACCCGAGATCGCGGGCGCCCAGACGATCTCACCGCCCCCGACCAACAGCCGCTGCAGGTGATCGCGGATCGGGACACCGTGGTTCGACGTCTCGTTGACGAGTGTGTAGACGTCCTTCGACAGTGCCAGCGAATACGGGCCCTCGACCGAGGCCAGCCGCAGGGCGGTGGTGGCCTGCGACAACGCCTCGGCGTAGTCGCGTACGTCACTGGGCAGGGCGATCGGCTTCACCGATGCGGTGGGGCGGATACCGGTGATCCCGCCGGCGGGGTAGCCCTCGAAGATCGCCCGGTCCTCCGCGCGGGCGAGTTCGGCGGCGGCGTCGCGGACGGGGTCCCAGTCGGAATCCTGCGCGCCGCGATCGACGTCGTCGATGGCCTCGCGGCTGACGGTGAACGGAACCCTCAGCTCGACCAGTGGCTGTGCGCGCCGCTGGTGCGCGATGATGCCGTCGGCGGGTGGGTCGATCTTGCTCCGATGACCGAGCGTCACCGAGGCGATCTCGAGGCCGAGCGGGCCGTTGACGTCGACGAGTCGACGCGCTGCGCTGTTGCGTTTGAACGAACGAGTCGCCTCTTCCTCGATCTCCGCCCACGCGGAATCGGAGATCGGTGCGAGTTCGCGATGCAGGTTGTTCATGCTGTCTCCTGGAGGTCGTGGTCGGGGGGCGTGATCGGATGAGTCAGTGCAGAGAGCCGATGCCTAGGGAGCCGTCGGTGGGATCTCGATACGCCTCGGGCTCGCTGCGCTCGCTCGTGGCTACTCGATCATCGGGGAAGGTAGCGGTGTCGCCATCGACCTCCTCGGCGGGCGCCGTCGGCGGGTCGGGCAGGTCCTCGAGGAAGTCGACGGTCGGGGTGAAGAACTGCGCGCCACTGACCGCGGTGGTGAAGTCGAGCAACCGGTCGTAGTTGCCGGGCGGGTCGCCGATGAACATCTTGCGCAGCATCTCCTCGGTGACGTCGGGTCCGGCCGAGTAGGCGATGTAGAAGGTGCCCCGCTCACCGGACCCGGAGGCGTCACCGTAGGGCATGTTGTCGCGGACGACGTCGATCTCCTCGCCGTCGGCATCCTCGACGACGTTCAGGGCGATGTGCGAGTTCGTGGGCTTCACATCGTCGTCCATCTCGACGTTGTCGAACTTCGTGCGCCCGATCGCGTCCTCCTGCTCGGCGACACTCAGCCCGTTCCACGATTCGAGGTCGGTGACATAACGCTGGATCGCCACATAGCTGCCGCCCGCGAATGCGGGGTCGTCGTCGCCGACGGTGATCGCGTCGATGGCCGCCTGCCCGATCGGGTTCTCGGTGCCGTCGACGAAGCCGATGATGTCGCGCAGATCGAAGTACCGGAAGCCGTGCACCTCGTCGACGACCGTGACCGCATCGCCGAGGGCGTCCATGGCCAGTCTCGCCACCTCGAAGCACAGATCCATGCGATCGGCCTTGATGTGCAGGAGCAGGTCGGCCGGCGTGGCCGGTGCCGTGTGCACCTCGCCCTCGTAGACGACGAAAGGCCGCAGCGCGCGGGGACGTGGCCCGTCGAACAGTCGATCCCAGGCCTGCGAACCGATCGAGACGATGGCCGCCAGCGCGGCCTCGGGCGCCCGCGACGAGACTGCCCTGGTCAGGGTCGGTAGATCCGACAACAGGTCGCGGACAGCGTCTTCCCCGCCGTCGTCGATCGTCAGGACCAGGAAGAGCGCCGATGTCGTCTTGCGCGTGAGGATCGTCTGCGGGACCGGCACAGACTCACTGTAACCGACGGTCGATCGGTGCCCGAGACTCGGCGACCGCGGCGTCAGCTGCGCGCGATGGCCCGACCCGCGGCACGACCGGAGAAGATGCACCCACCCAGGAAAGTCCCCTCCAGAGCGTTGTAGCCGTGCACGCCACCGCCGCCGAAACCGGCGACCTCACCGGCCGCGAACAGGCCGTCGAACGCGGTGCCGTCGGGGTGCATCACCTCCGAATCGAGGTTGGTCTCCAAGCCGCCCAGAGTCTTTCGGGTCAGGATGTTGAGCCGCACAGCGATCAGCGGCCCGTGGGCGGGGTCGAGCAGGCGATGCGGCTTGGCGACGCGCACGAGTTTGTCGCCGAGGTATTGGCGTGCGTTGGTGATCGCCATCAGCTGCGCGTCCTTGGAGAACTTGTTGTCGATCTCGGCGTCGCGCGCGGAGATCAACCGTTCGACGTGCTGGAGGTCCAGTTTCGGGCCGCGCGCGATCTCATTCATTCCGGCCACCAGCTCGGGAAGGTTGTCCTTCACAACGAAGTCCACCCCGTGCTTGGTGAACGCGTCGACCGGCCCCGGCGCGCCTTTCGCGAATCGGCTCTTCGCCGCGAACTTGAGATCCTTGCTGGTGATGTCGGGGTTCTGTTCGGACCCGGACAGCGCGAACTCCTTCTCGATGATGCTCTGGGTCAGGATGAACCACGAGTAGTCGTGTCCGGTGGCGAGGATCTCCTTCATCGTCGCGTTGGTGTCGAAGCCGGGGAAATTCGGCGGCGCCAGGCGATTGCCGTTGGCGTCCAGCCACAGCGACGACGGTCCCGGGATGATGCGGATCGCGTGGTCGGGCCAGATCGGATCCCAGTTGTGGATGCCCTCGGTGTAGTGCCACATCCGGTCGCGGTTGACCAGACTGGCGCCCGCCTCCTCGGCGATGCCGAGCATCCGCCCGTCGACGTAGGCGGGGACACCGGAGATCATCGTCTTCGGGGCCGGACCCAGGCGCTCCGTCGGCCAATTGGCCCGGATCAGATCATGGTTGTGGCCGATACCGCCGGTGGTGACGACGACGGCGCCGGCCCGGATCTCGAAGTCACCGGTCACCTCCCGCGACGATGCGACACCGCGGTCGAGATCGGTCGGCGCGAGCACGCTGCCGCGGACGCCGACCGCGGCCCCGTCCTCGACGACGATCTCGTCGACCCGGTGACGGAACCGGAACTCCACCAGGCCTCGCTTCTCCGCCTCCAACACCGGTTCGACGAAGACGCGCACCACCTCGGGGCCGGTGCCCCAGGTCAGATGGAACCGGGGCACGGAGTTGCCGTGGCCGTCCGCGAAGCCACCGCCGCGCTCGGCCCACCCGACGATCGGTGTGATGCGCAGCCCCAGGTCGTGGAGGTACTGCCGTTTGATGGTGGCGGCGAAATCCACATACGCGCGCGCCCATTGCCGGGGCCAGAAGTCCTCGTCCTCACGGTCGAAACCGGCCGATCCCATCCAGTCCTGCAGTGCCAGTTCCGCCGAGTCCTTGATGCCGAGGCGTCGCTGTTCCGGGCTGTCGACTAGGAACAGGCCACCGAGCGACCAGAACGCCTGGCCGCCCAGGTTGTTGCGGTTCTCCTGATCCACGACGACGACCTTGCGGCCGGCACGAGTGAGTTCGTAGGTCGCGACCAGTCCCGCCAAACCCGATCCGACGACCACCGCGTCGGCTTGTTGCTGGCTCACGCCACCCTCCTACGAATCCTCGGTTGAGGTCGACCATAGCGCCAGCGACGGGGCTGTCGGCAGCAGTCGGTCAGAGTGCGATGTCGGCGTACCGATGTGCCCACGGTGCGGCCTGCTCGAGCTGGGCGGCGAGCTTCAGCAGGGCGCCGTCGGCACCGAGCCGGCCGACGAACTGGACGCCGAGCGGCAGCCCCTTGGCGGTCCAGTGCAGTGGGACGCTGATCGCCGGGCGGCCGGTCAGGTTGGCGAGCTGGGTGTAGGGCACCCAACCGAGGCTCTGCTCGATGAGGTCGTCGAGGATTCCGGTGCGAGCCAACAGGTTGCCCGCACGGACCTTCGAGATGACACGGGACGCCCGTTGCAGCAGAGGTGGCGTCGTGGTCGCGCCGACCGGCAGGGGAGGGGTGGCCAGCGTCGGGGTCATGAAGTAGTCGAAGGACCGGTGGAACCGCTCGAGGGAGAGCACGTAGTCGTTGACCTTGTTGAGGGCGGACATCGCGGCGACGACTCCCGAGGACCGGCCGAGTTCGGCGAGGGCCAGGGTGTCGGCCTCGAAGTCGCGGTCGGTGGCGCCGGTCTGGGCGCGGGCCTCGTCGACCTCGGTGGCCAGCACAGCGAACCAGATGGTCAAGAAGTCGCGGGCCAGCGCGCCGTCGTCGTAGGGCGGGGTCACCTCCTCGACGTGATGTCCGAGGCCATCGAGCACCTGTGCGGCGTGGTCGAGGGCGGCGACCGCCTCGGGATCGGGTCTCGGGTTGATCGCCGATGACGACGAGTACCCGATCCGCAACCGTGACGGCGGGGTCGCGATCTGGTCGGTGAACGGGGTGTCGGCGGTGGGGGTGGGGTAGACCGAGCCCGGCGTGGGGCCGACGATCGCGTCGTAGAGTGCGGCGGCTTCGCGCACCGTCCGGGACACGACACCCTGAACCGCCATCCCGAACATCGATTCGCCCGTCGACGGGCCGAACGGCGACAGCCCGCGGGTCGGCTTGAGGCCGACGAGACCGTTGCACGCGGCCGGGATGCGGATCGATCCGCCGCCGTCATTGGCGCCGGCGGCAGGCACGATGCCGGCCGCCACCGCTGCCCCGGAACCACCCGACGATCCGCCGGGCGTGTGGCCGGGGTTCCACGGGTTGCGTGCGGCGCCCCAGAAGTCGGGTTCGGTCACACCCTTCGCGCCGAACTCGGGTGTGTTGGTCTTGCCGAAGATCACCAGCCCCGCGTCCAGGAACCGGGACACGACGTTGGAGTGCTCGGTGGCGATGTGGCGGGACAGCGCGCGCGAACCGTAGGACGTCGGATAGCCCCGGTACTCCTGGGCGAGGTCCTTGATCAGGAACGGGACACCCGCGAACGGCCCGGCCAGATCGGCACGCCGAGCTCGGGTGCCGGCCTCGTCGTCCATCCGCAGCACGATGGCGTTGAGAGTCGGATTGACCTGGTCAGCGCGTTGCCGCGCGAGGTCGAGCAGCTCGGCCGGGGTGACCTCCCCTTTCGCGACGAGGTCGGCGAGCGCGGTGGCGTCCTGGCGGAGGTACTCACTGAGGTCCACGGCCAAACCCTACGGGCATGCCTGTAGGCCGGGGAATGGTCACCGTTTGTTGAGCAAACCGATAACACCCCGATAGCGTCGGGGGGACGGAACCTGAACGTGGTGGATCTTCGCTTCTCAGTTGGATTTACGTTTGTGCAGGTCCGCCGTGGCAGGGTGAGTCCCGGGCGCCGAAATCGCAAGTCAGGACCGTCGTTCGTGCTTTTGCCGGAGTGTTATCGATCCGTTACACTGCCTCACGACGGGTGGCGGCACGGCCGTGGAGCCATAGAATCCCGTGAGAATGACTTAAGAGTTTTGATGTGGCCCGTCATCGAGGTCGAGATCGAGAAGGACTAGTGAATGCTGACACGCGCCCGTAAGCGCCTGGTCGCCGGACTTGTGGCCGTCATCGCCGCAACGGGCGTGACCATGGTTGCTGCTCCGACGGCTCACGCAGCCGGAACCACCGAGTACGTGTACTCCGCGGCCATGCACCGCAACATCCCGGTGCGCATCGTCGACGGAGGTGGCGGCGGCCCGAAGCCGACCCTGTATGTGCTCGACGGTCTCCGTGCGCCGAACAACACCAGCGGCTGGCTGCAGAACACCAACGTCGACGACTTCATGGTCGGCAAGGGCACCAACGTCGCGATTCCGTTCGGTGGCGGCGGCAGCTTCTACACCGACTGGGAGCGCACCGACCCCAAGTTGGGTGTCAACAAGTGGGAGACCTTCCTGACCCGCGAGCTGCCCGCCTACATGGCGCGCAAGCACAACAGCGACAACCGTCGTAACGGCATCGCCGGACTCTCGATGTCGGGCACCTCGGCGCTGAACCTCGCATCGCGCCACCCCGGCTTCTACAAGGCGGTCGCGTCCTACAGCGGCTACCCGACCGTCACCATGCCCGGCTTCACCCAGGGCATCCAGGCGGCAGTCGCCGAGATGGGCGGCAACCCGATCAACATGTGGGGCTTCTATCCCGCAGGTGAGTGGTTTGCCAACGACCCGTTCCTGAGCGCAGGCAACCTCGCCGGCAAGTACGTCTACGTCTCGTCCGGCACCGGTGTCGGCAGCAAGTACGACACCTCGGTGAACCCGGCCAGCTCGAACTTCGACCCGGTCAAGTTCGCGCAGATGGTTCCGCTCGAGGTCGCGGCCTCGACCAGCAGCCAGATCTACATCGGCCGTGTGGCGCTGGTGCCGGGAGTCAAGCTGACCACCCACATCACCCCGGACGGTGTCCACTGGTGGGATTACTGGCAGAACGACTTCAAGCAGTCCTGGGCCACGACCTTCCGCCCGGCGTTCTTCTGATCGCAGCAGACTGAATCACGCAGATGCGGCCGGTGACCTTCGGGTCACCGGCCGCATCTGCGTTGTGTCGAGGGCTGAGGGGCCTAACCGCGGGGCTATCAGGGCGAGCGTCACCGGGGGTGGATGAGCGTCGTGAGTGTTGAATTCCGTCGCTTCCGAGTTCCGCGTGCGCCACCACTCGGTTGAGGAGCCTCCGAGCCTGCGGGCGTCACCACTCGGTCCCTGAGGAACGAGGCGCTAGCCGAGTGTCACGAAGGGCGCCCCTTCGTGACGGTCCTCCGCTAGCGCTCCGGGCCTCCTCAGGGAGCGGGTGGAGCTCCGCCGCCGGGCCTCCTCAGGGAGCGGGTGGAGCTCCGCCGCCGGGCCTCCTCAGCCTGAATCCACCGATCGTGTTTGTGGTGTGGGGTGAGTGGTGTTGTCGCTGTTGGGGGGTGTGGTGGGTGTGCGGGAGTCGCCGATCTCTGAATTCGGCTTGTTTCACTGGTTTTCGTTGGTCGGGCCGGGGGTGGCGAGTGGGTAGGGTATCAGGCGGGTTTTCGGCGGACGGTGTTGTCGAACAGTTCGTTCCACTCGTTTTCCCATGGCCAGTGTTGGGGCAGATGTAATGTCAGGCGCCGCGCGGAGCGGGCGATACGGGCGGGCACGGTGATCAGGGTACGGCGGATGGTGGCGGTGGTCGCGCGCGCCAATCGTGGTGATCTGGTCAGTGTGGCCGCTGCGCGGGTCAGGTTGAACGCGATCACTGCGCAGTGCAGCCAGGCGGCGTTGGCGGCGAACACGCCCGAGGGCAGGTGGGCCAGTGCTGATGCTTTGAGGTCGGCGTGGACTTGTTCGATGACTGCGTGGCGGCGGTGGAGTTTGTCGGCGGCCACGGTGTCGACGTGCTCGGCGGGCAGGGTGGTGAAGAACGCGTGGTAGCGCCAGCCGGTGAGCAACTCCTGCTGGTTGGTCGGTTTTTCGGCGGGCACCCGCCGCACCACCAGGCGGCCGGTGACGGGATGTTTGGCGCCGGCTTTGGTGAAGGCGACATGCTCGGTCTCGGCGACCTGAGCACGGTGAATCCAGGTGTTGGTGTCGGGGTCGAGGACCGGTTGGGTGTAGGTGATCGTCGTCCATTGGTCCTCGGCGATGAAGTCGATCTTGCGTCGGATCGCCGGGAACAAACTCACCCCGATCGACACATACGCGCCGTGGTCGACGGCGGCGGCGACCACTTTGTGCGAATAGAACCCCGAATCGCCGCGCACCACCACCGACCGACTGACCTCACCAGCGCTCGCGGTGCGCCTCGCCGTCCTAGTGGCCTGCTCACCAGCCGCATCGGTACTGGTCACGTCCGTGCCGGTACTGCCGGTACTGCCGGTGCTGGCCGTGCTGGCCGTGCTGGCGGTGCTGGCCGTGGTGGTGGTGGTGGTGTGGCAGGTGCGCAGCCGACCCACCGTGGCCAACGTTTCGCGCAGCAGTCGTGGGGCGCCGGCGGCCGAGGCCGCCGAGCCCCGACGCAGGCAGCCGCCAGCGAGGATCGGCGCCGCGATGCCTTGCCCGATGCCCTGCCCACCACCGTGGGCCGGGGTGATCGTGGCGAACAACCCGTTGAGGCCGCGGACGCCGGTGTAGCCGACCGCGGCACCCTGTTTGGCCTGCCCGTACACCCCGATCACCGTGTCGTCGATATCGACCATCACCATCGAGTCGTCGATCCCGTCGAGCAGTCCGCTGCCCTGGCACAGTTCACCGAGCAGGCGGGTGGCGACCGCACTCAACTGCCGCGAATGCCCGTAACTGAATGACCGCAGAAACGATCCCAACGTCGACGGCGCGTACAAGCGGTCATAGACCGCGCCCATCGCGCCGTGACGCAGCACAGCCATGTCGTCGATACTGTCGGCGCCCATCACCATGCCCGCCACCAGCGAGGCCACCTTGTCCCCGGCGTGCGCGCCGGTGTCACCACCCAGACGCACATGCTCATCGGCCAGACGGTCCAACCCGGCCGCACGCGCCAGCGCCATCACCGGGACCACCCCGGCCGAGGCCACCAAATTGCCGTCATCGAACTGCGCGGACCCAATCCCAACGGTATGCGACAATTGCATCTGCGAGATGCCTTCCTGTGTGACTGATGAGATCTTCGACAAATCCCATCCTTTCACTGCAGCAAGGCATTTCGCGTCTCCAAAACACCCAAAACACACAAACCCTCCACAAACCGGTGGATCCAGGCTCAGGGGGCGGGTAGGGCTCCGGCGCGGGGCCTCCTCAGGGAGCGGGGCACCGCTCGAGGGTTCGTCAGTCTCAGGGAGCGGGGGCAGCACCGGGGTCCGTCAGTCTCACGGAGCGGGGGATAGCTGCCCGCGCCGGGGTTTCCTAAGGTGCCGAGCCGACTTCGCCCGCCTACTCCGACGACGGGCGACGGAATCGGTGGGTGTCGTCGTCGGCTGGAGAGGGGGACGACCGCGTTGCGCTCTCATCCGTGGGCTGGCCAAACGACCGGGTTGCCGAGTCGTCGGCGGGCGAACCGGCGTCCGTCTCCGGTGCGGACTCCACGCGCGGGATCTTCTCCGTCGGCTGATCCCACGGATCCGCTCGCGTGGTGGTCGCTGCCCCGGCGGCGGTGCCCGCCGCGGCGCCGGCGGCCGCGTGGGTGCCCTGGCCGTCCTGCGGCTCGTCGAGCCGAGTCGTCGCAGCATCCTCATCGGTGGGCGGCGGAACGTCGTCAGGTGTGTCGTCTCCACGCCGACGTCCCCGCCACCACATGAAGCCCCACAGGGCCAGCAGCAGCACGCCGACGATGCCGAGGATCAGCGGCAACCAGAAGCCACCGAGACGGAGCTGATCCACATAGCCCTGAGCCTTGGTGGTCTGATGCTCCACGGTTTGATCCGACCACTTGAACCGGCCCTTGAGGACGTCCATACGGAAGTCCCGGATCGGTGCGGGGGTGTCGCTGCTCTGGTCGGGTGACCGGAAGTACTGGTGCTGATCCTCCAGGCCGTCGACGATGGTGCCCGTCTGCGGCTCGACCCAGACGTGTCGGTTTGCGGTGGCGTAGCGGTGCATCGTCACCTTGTCGCTCGGCTTCACGCCGGGACCCGAGATGCCCCACCAGCTGGCGGGCATGGTCAACATGGTGCCCAGCGCCGCCTCACCCTGCGCGTTGGGCAGGCTGGAGACATCGGTCTCCGGGACGTCGCCGGCGAACTCGTAGGTCGTCAGACCGTTGATCGTCTTCTCCCCGACGAAGTTCATCGGGATGTCCTGGCGGGTGTTGGTGTCGTAGTAGAGATACGAGCGCTTCTTGACGTCGAAGCCGAACTTGTACTGGAAGCCCTTGCGGTCCGGCAGGTCCACCGAGACGTCCTTGGGATTGACGCCCTCCGGTGCGGCCTCCAACTGCAGGGAACTCACGGTCCCGTTCGGCACTGACGTCTTGCGGTTCACCGAGACCCGGTCGATGTTCGCGGTGAGCAACCCGTCGTCACACTTACGGTCGGCGTCGGCGGCCGCCATCGTCGGCTCCGTCTCGTCGCCCTGCGAGTTCCGATACCGGTCGATCTCGACGGTCTGGGCGGACTGCAGCGTGGCCTGGCGCCGATCCGACGGGTCCACGATGACCGACCGCCGCTGCTGGGTGAGATGGGCGTCGAGCACCTGCGCCTTGCGCTGGGTCACCGAGCACCGATCGAAGATCTGGGCGGGGAAGCGGTCGCCGCTGGAACCGTCCTCGGGCACCGTCGTCGACACCGACGTGATGTCCAGGTCGAGGGGCACCACACGCAGCTGTGGCACCAGGAACAGCGGTATGGCTATGGCAGCGGCGATGCATGCGGCGCCGAGGAACGCCGGCAACGCCAGCCAAAGTCGTCTCATTCTCCACTCCCGTGTCAGGACTCAACGCCCCAACCCTAGCGGCGAGGAGTCCGGAGGCTGCGAACCTCATGGGCATTTCTGACAGCGGAGGGCCGATACAGGTCGGTGTGATGGCCCCGCGGACCATCATTCCGTCACCGGATCTGAGCGCGATCGGTACGCCGATCCCGCTCGGCCTCCTTCATGATGCCGGCCATGTAGCCGTAGATCTCTTTGTCGGACATGGCTTTCCATCGCGGAGCCAACAACTTCATGTACTTTTCGACGTAGAGTAGCTGCTTGCCGACGAGCACCAGTTCCCGCGGTAGTCGTGCGTCGTGGGCTTTCGCGACCGCGGCCAGCTGCCGGCCGAGGTCCGTGTAGGACATCGAACCGAGGTCGGTCGAAGACAACGGCATCGCGACGTTCTTGATGTCCTCGGCGCCTTTGGTCGTCGAACCCGGCCGATGAACCGCGCCGAGAAGGAAGATGGCCCGCCCCGCCGACTCGTAGTCGCCCCGTACGAGCAGGTCGACGACCAGCTGCCGCAGGATGCGGCGGGTACGCGGGGTGAACCGACCGACGATGCCGAAGTCGAGGAGTACGAGCGTGCCGTCGGCGTCGACGAGGACGTTGCCCGCATGCAGGTCGCCGTGGAAGAGCCCACCGTGAAATGCCGATTCGAGCAGCGAGAGCAGCAGGTTGCGGCACAATGCCACACCGTCGTGCCCGGCCGCCCGGACCGACTCCACATCGTCGATGCGGATCGCGTAGATGCGCTCCATCGTGAGCACACGGGAGGTGGTGTAGGCGTCGTAGACCTCGGGCACGCGCACCCGGTCGCCGAACGGGCCGGGTCGCAGACACTCGTACCACTCGCGCATCGTGTTCGCCTCGTTGCGGAAGTCGAGTTCGGCATCGAGGCCGTCGGCGAAGTCCTCGACGACGTGCCGCGCGCTGAGCATGCGGCCGTACTCGGAGATCTCTGCGAGACCCGCGAATCGCTCCAGCAGCGCGATGTCGGGAGCGAGTCGGTCGACGATGCCGGGGCGCTGGATCTTGACCACGACTTCTTCGCCCGAATGCAGGGTGGCGGTGTGCACCTGTGCGATCGATGCGGAGGCGATCGGAACGACGTCGAACGTCGCGAAGACCTCCTCCGGCGGCCGTCCGAGCTCCTCGATGAACAGCGCGCGGACGACGGCGGGTTCGGCGGGCGGCACCCGATCGAGCAGCGACTCGAATTCGGTGGAGAGCGTGTCGGTGAAGACCCCGGGGCTCGACGCGATGAGCTGGCCGAGCTTCACATACGTCGGACCGAGATGTTCGAACGTGGTGCGGATCTCGTGCGCGACCCGGCGGGCCGTCGGCGGTTGGCCGCCGATCGCGTCGCGTGCGGTGTGGAACAAGAAGCGTCCGACACCCGCCGCCGTGTGGGCGGTCGCCGCACCGAACCGCGTGATCTCGGTGAGCGCCGACACCGTGGGCAGTTGCGCGCGGAGGTCGGGCCGCACGTTCGGGCGGCCTGCATCTGCGGAGTTCTGCGTTGTCACCATCGGCAAGTGTAACGATCCGGACCCCCTCATCCCAGGTGACGACCCGGTCGGGTGGGGTCGGACAATGCCTGATCCCGGACGACGTACCCGGTCAAGCCGCCGATTTGGGCGCGCGGTTCGGTGATGGGGATCTCGTCACACCTGGCGTTCGGGGGCGCCGATGCGCGAGACAGATACGACCGAAACCCGCCGATCGGTACCTGGCGTGACATCTCGGGGCAGCCGGTCCCGCTGCTCGGTCAGATGTGGCTCGACAGTGGCTACTGGTTCCCGCTGCCGTTGCCGCAGTGGAACAATCGCTGGCAGCAGGCCTACATGAAGCGCTACGTGCAGGGGCCGACGGGACAGACCCCGCTTACCTGTCGGAGTGGCAGTAAGACGTGGTCCGGGCCTCACGAATGTGTCGGTTCACCGGTGATCTGGTGATCGGCATGGTTGAGGGCCTCGGTGATCAATCGGCTCAGATGGCCGTCGCGTATTCGGTAGATGACGCGGCGGCCGTCTTTGCGTGTGTCGACCAAGCCGGTGAAACGGAGTTTGGCCAGGTGCTGGCTGACCGCGGTCCGTGAGGCACCGGTCGCCTCGGTCAACGCACCCACGTCGGCCTCGCCGGCGGACAGCAACCATACGATGTGCAGTCGCGTGGGCTCGGCCAGCATGGCGAACACCGACGTCGCCGCGCCGAGCAGCGCGGGGTCGGGCTCGATCGCGTGGTGCAGGCTGTCGGACTCGCGCGCCGGCGCCGTGTCGTCCATCATCTGGCCGAGCCTCCTCGCGAGATCGACAGTGCCGCCTGCACCGGGCCAACCCGCTCGCAGGCGGTCAGGGCCTCGCCTGCCATCGTAGGTGACCCGCGTCCGTGAGCCGGGTTCGACGACGCGGCGCGACGCCAGATCCGCCGCGCGGTGACTCCCGCCGTCGCGGCGAGGGTCGCCAGAACCAACGGTGTCGCCCAGGGGCCGACAAGGGCCGGCCCCCACCCCGCGACCGGATAGGTCACCAGGAACGCGGCGTGCGATGCGGAGAACTGCGCGGTGAACACCGCATCCCGGTCGGCGTCTCCTGTGTGATCGCGCAGCAGGCGGGTGGAGGCCGTGTTGATGAACGACGTCCCCATGCCGAGGACGAACCAGAGGACCAGCAGCGCCGCGAGCCCCGGGGTCAGTGCGAGCATCGCGCTCAGTCCGGCCAGGGTCATCGCGCACACCATCGCCGCACCACACACGACGCGCACCGTGCCGAGCCGCCCCACCAGCCACGGTAGTGCGATGGCCGCAGTGATCGACCCGGTGCCGAACACGCCCAGCACGACGGCGAGCATCGAGGGGTCGAGTCCCAGCATCGTACGGACGTAACCAACCGAACCGACCACCACGACGGCAGTCGCCGCGGCGGTGGCCACATTGGCCCAGAGGAGCCCGCGGAGGACGGGGCGATTCACCATGGCCCGCAGTCCGGATGTGGCTCGGTGCCAGAAGTCGCCGACCGAACCCGCACTTTCACATTTGCCGGGAGCACCGTGCAGGCCCGACGACAGCACCAGGACGGCCGACCCGGCGAACCCGGCGGCGGTCCCCACGAAGAGGAACGAGTACCCGATCACCGTCAGCAGTGCGGCGGCGATCATGGGGCTGACCACGGACTCGAGGTCGTAGGCGATCCGCGAGGCAGACACCGCGCGCGTGTAGTCGTCGGGGTCGGTCACCACCGACGGAATCACGGATTGGAAGGTCGGGGTGAAGGTGGCCGACGCCGACTGCAGCGCGAAGACCAGTAGATAGACCTGCCAGATCTCGCCGATCCACGGCAGCGCGACCGCCATCGACAAGCGGACGAGATCGGCGCCCACGAGCACCGATCTCGCGGACCATCGGGCGCAGACCGCGCGCATCACAGGTGCCATGACGACGTAGGCGATCATCTTGATCGCCAGGGCGGTGCCGAGGACAACGCCCGCCTGACTGCCGGCCAGATCGAACGCCAGCAGACCGAGCGCCACCGTCATCAATCCCGTACCCAGCAGCGACACCACCTGTGCGGCATAAAGGCGACGGAACGTCGGGATACGGAACAGCGCTGCCACCCCTAGATGGTAAGCATGTGTGCGCATATGCGCACATGAATATTCCTGACTGTGATCTATTCGCTCGTCGTCCCACGCGTCGGCACTTCTCCGGAACACTGGAACGAGTGCGGGCCAGCCCCGCAGCGCCGTGCCCGGACCACAAGTCCCACGCACACATCTGACGTCGAAGAGAGGGAGTACCCATGCCCACCACCGTCAACGCCTACATCGCCACCGCCTCCGACCGGCCGCTCGAGGCCTCGACCATCGAGCGCCGGGACCCGAAACCGCACGACGTGGTCATCGACATCGCCTATGCGGGTATCTGTCACTCCGACATCCACACCGCCCGCGGTGAGTGGGGCCGGACCGCGTTTCCGGTGGTGCCCGGCCACGAGATCGCCGGCATCGTGTCCGCCGTCGGCTCCGACGTGACGCGCTACGCCGTTGGCGACCGCGTCGGCGTCGGCTGCTTCGTCGACTCGTGCCGTGAATGCGAGCCCTGCAAGGCAGGCGACGAGCAGTACTGCGAGCGCGGCATGACCGGCACCTACAACGCCGTCGACCGATATGGCGAGCCCACCCACGGTGGCTACAGCACGGCCATCGTCGTCGACGAGAACTATGTCTGCGGCATTCCCGAGGGCATCGGTCTCGACGAGGCCGCGCCTCTGCTCTGCGCCGGGATCACGCTCTTCTCGCCGCTGCGGCACTGGAACGCGGGCCCCGGCAAGAAGGTCGCCATCGTCGGACTCGGCGGGCTGGGCCACATGGGCGTCAAGATCGCCCACGCGATGGGTGCCGAGGTGACCGTGCTGTCGCAGTCGCTCAAGAAGATGGAGGACGGGTTGCGTCTCGGCGCCGATCACTACTACGCGACCAGCGACCCGGACACCTTCGACACGCTGCGCAACGAGTTCGACCTGATCATCAACACAGTGTCGGCGAACCTACCCATCCAGAAGTACCTCGGCATGCTCGCCATCAACGGCACGCTGGTGGAGCTGGGTCTGCCCGAACATCCCATCGAGATCCCGGCATTCGCCGTCACCGCCAACCGACGCAGCTTCGCCGGCTCGATGATCGGCGGCATCGCGGAGACCCAGGAGATGCTGAACTTCTGCGCCGAGCACGGCATCGGCTCCGAGATCGAGGTCATCGGCGCGGAGCAGATCAACGAGGCCTACGACCGGGTGGTCGCCAGTGATGTGCGCTACCGCTTCGTCATCGACACGGCGACGCTCTGATCGGGACTCGCTGGTAGGCCCTTCGTGACGCTCGCAAGCTCGCTCCTCAGGGACCGGGGGGCGTTCGCAAGCTCGCTCCTCAGGGACCGGGGGGACGCTCGCGAGGATGCGTCACGAAGGGCCGGCGACGTCACCCCTCACCGTAGGGAGTTGAATCGACGACATGACCCCGTCGTTTCACCACGCTGACATCCGTGGCGCCCGGATCGCGTGGAATCAGACCGGTCGCGGGCCCACGGCGATCTGGGCGCATGGCATGACGTCGAGCGCTTACGGTCAGGAGTTGGCGGGCCAGTTCGATTGGCGGGCAGTGAGTTCGGGGCACCGTCTCATTCGCTACGACGCGCGGGGCCATGGTCGATCCACCGGTGGTATGACCGCGCACGAGTACACTTGGCCTGAACTCGGGCGTGATCTGCTCGCGTTGCTCGACGTCGCGGCTCCGAATGAGCGGGTCGCCGCGATCGGCTCTTCGATGGGCACGGCAACGATCTTGTATGCGGCTCTCGCGCAACCGGATCGGTTCGATCGGATCGTCCTGACCACGCCGCCGACGATCTGGGTCACCCGGGCCGCGATGGCCGCACTGCGGTCGGCCGATGCCGCGGAGATCGAACGCGATGGCCTGGCCGCGTATCTGCGTGCTGCGCCGGACGAGCCCGCATCCCCTGCACTCGCGGACGTGAGACGTCATGTGGGTCCGATCTCGGTGCGGTCGTCGATCTATCCCTGGGTGTTACGTGGATCGGCGATTACCGATCTGCCGACTCCGGAAGCTTTTGCTGCACTGAAACTCCCGGCACTCGTACTGTGCTGGACCGGTGACGACGCGCATCCGGTGTCCAGTGGGGAACAGTTGGCCGAGGCAATCCCCGAGGCTGTCTTGTCGGTGGCTGCGACGCCGGCGCAACTGCGCGACTGGCCGCGGATGGTGGCCGACTTCCTGGCCTGATATCGGCAGCTCCCGCCGCTTGAACTCGTACCGCTGTGTTGACAACTCATGAATTGCGCTTGACCGATACCCCTAAGGGGTATAAAACTGTGCAGAGGTTTGACGCAGAGCGGATCGGATTACGGGTGCCTCCAGCAATGGCGGCGCCGTGTGCTTCCGAAGGAGGTCTGACATCTACGCCGGTGTGGGAGCAATGCTCATGGTGGCCGCCGCGGTGATCGTGGCGGTACTCACGATCCACCGGTTCACGGCAGTGTCGCCCACCCTGCTCACATCGCTCCCGTTTCAGTCGGGATGGACGCCGGAGGAACACGCTCTCTCCAGGTTTCACGTGCGGTGGTATCCGGCGACGCTCTTGTTTCTCGCTTTCGACGTCGAGATGCTCTTCATGTATCCGTGGGCGGTCGTCGTCGCCGATCTCGGGGTTTCTGCGATTGTCGAGATGTTCGTCTTCCTCGCGGCGCTGTTCGTCGTCATCGCATGGGCCTGGCGTGAAGGTGCGCTGCGATGGGTGTGAGGAAGCTGCTGGGGAGATCCGCGGCACGACGGGCCCACGTGTTGCTGGTGGGTGTGCCGGGCCGATGGCATCTGCAGGCCACTTTCGACGCCCGGCTGCGCGCCCGCGGATGGGTGCTCGCGGCCTCGCCCGCCGATGCCGATGTCCTCGCGGTCTGCGGCACGCCGGGGCCTGCGCTGAGTGAAGCGATCGACCTTGTCTGGCAACAGCTTCCGGGTCCTCGGGTGCGCATCGACATCGACGCGATCGACGCGATCGATGACACCTTGGACGACGCTGCGGCTCGGCTCGCCGATGTCGGTGAGCAGCGTCGTGATGCCCTCGACCGCGACGGCCAGGCGGCTGAGGAGGCCGGCCATGAGGGCATGGATCACGGCTCGATGGACCACGAGCACACGGATCACGAGCACATGGACCACGAGCACATGGACCACGGCTCGATGGCGCCTGCCGGCATCGCTCTTGCCGAGGGCGGCGACGATCGTGACGAACTCGAAATGGACGTCCTCCACGTGACGCTCGGTCCGGTCCTGAAGTACTGGCCGGCCGGGGTCGTCGTGCGGTGCACGCTGCAGGGTGACGTCGTCACCGAGGCGCACGCCCACCTGCTCGACGCGGATGACGTGGCGCCGCAACCGGCATCCCTCGACACCACGCAGCAGGCGGCACGTCAGTGCGACGTCATCGCCGACCTGCTCGACCTCGCCGGATGGCCGGCGCCTGCACAGAGGGCCCGCGACTGCCGCGACGCATTGTTGATGAATCCCGAGGACGCCGACGTCGTCGCGGCGCTGCGCACCGTGCGGCGTACCGTTCGGCGCTCGGCGATCCTGCGTTGGTCGTTACGAGACCTGGGCGCCCGCGCCGCTCGCGGCGACCGATCAGGTGAGGGCGACATCTACGATCGACTGCTGCGCCGAATCGACTACGTCTGCGAGCTCATCGATCCGGAGTCGACATCGGAGCCGACGCCCCCCATGCCGACCGGGCTCGAGGCGGTCGGTGGTCTGATCGCCGGTCTGGATCTCGCCACGGCACGGTTGGTCATCGCCGGGCTCGGAATCGATCCCGCCGCCCTGCTTCCCGGTGGGGCGCATCCCGGTGGAGAGGTCGAGGACCGCGATGGATGACTCGATGGTCGGCACCGCTCCTGCCGTATGGACGCTTGTGGCCGCGGCGCTGCTCGGCATCTTCGCCCTCTACGCTGCGACCCTCGACGGCCTGCTCGCCGAGGGTCGGCGACACGGCACGGGTGCGGCGCTGATCCCGCTGCGTGAAGGCGCGCGGCTGATGCGGCAGCGTCGCCGCGTCACCGTGGCGGCGGACACGCTGCTGTGGCGGGCCGGGGCCTACGGCTTGGGTGTCGTGGCGCTGCTGATGATCACGGTCATCCCGGTGGGCAGGTGGACACTGTTCGACCTCGATGTGGGCGTCGTGTGGTTCAACGCGATGGACGTGATGATCTGGGCCCTGGTGTGGCTGACCGGGTGGGGCGTCAACTCGGCGCACGCGCTCGTCGGCGGATACCGCTTCCTCGCTCACGGTCTCGGCTACGAGCTCCCGCTGATGTTCGCCCTCGTCGCCCCTGCGATCGCCGCGGAGAGTCTACGGGTCGCCGACGTCGAGGCCGCGCAGACCGGGCTGTGGTACGTGGTGTGGATGCCGGTCGCTTTCATCGTCTACAGCCTTGGCGTGACCGCATTCTCGGTGTGGGGTCCGTTCTCCGCGGCGGTCGGCGCCGATGTCGCCGGCGGCGTGCTCGCCGAACTGTCCGGCGTGGACCGACTCGCCTTTCAAGTCGGTCGGCTCGCACTGCTATCCGCGGGCGCGGCATTCGCCGTACCGATGTTCCTGGGCGGCGGTGCCGGACCGTTCCTGCCCGACTGGGCCTGGGTCGGTCTGAAAACGCTTGTGCTGCTCACCGTTCTGGTGTTGCTGCGCCGTCGCCTACCGGTGTTGCGGCCGGACAAGTTCATGGAGGTCGGCTGGGTGGTCCTGTTGCCACTCGTGCTCGTGCAAGATCTGATCGTCGCCGTCATCGCAGTCTGGAGGGGATGAATCATGCTCGTCGGCATCGTGTTCTGGGTGTGTGCGGTGCTCGCTGTCGCGGCCGGCGCCGCGGTGTTCTGGGTCGACTCGATGGCGCGGGCCACCTATGCGCTGGCGATATCGTTCGTGGCGGTCGGCGTGGCGATCCTGTTGCTGCAGCAGAACTATGTCGGGGTGGTCACCATCCTGATGATGGTGATGGAGATGGCGGTGATGGCCGTCTACATGGTCATGTTCATGGGCATGAACCCGGCGCTCATGCCGATGAGCATGGTGCACGACAAACGTTGGGCCCTCGCGGTGTCGGTCGGCACGTTCGCACTTCTCGCTGCGGGAATCCTGTTGGCGGACTGGCCGGAACGCCGAGGCGCCGAGTCACCGGACGTGACCCGGGCGCTCGGCGAAGCGCTGATGGGTCCGAAGATGCTGGCGATGGTGGTGATCAGCCCGGTGATGGTCGCGACCATGGTCGCCGGGATCGTGCTCGCCATGAAGCGAACCCGCTACGACCGCTTCGGTGACGACCTCAAGACCCGACCGGCCGAGGATCCGCAACCCGGAGGTGTGGGCCGATGACGCTGCAGACCGTTCTCCTCGTCGCGGCCGCACTCTTCTGCGTCGGCCTGTACGGCGCCCTGTCTCAGCAGGTCGTGGTGATGGTCATGATGGGGCTCGAACTCATGATCAACGGCGTGATCCTCGCTGCCGCGGGGGTGTGGTGGTTTCTGGCGCCGCATCCCACCGGGCAGGTGTTGCTCCTCGTCATCATCGCGGCCATGACGGTCGAGATGGCGATGGGGTTCGCGGTGGCCACGTTGCTGCACCGCCACCGTCGTGCCGACATGACCGACATGGCTGACGATCTCGCGCAGTGATACCGATGACCACCGTCGCCGATGCAGCCCTGGCTGCCCTCGTTCTGGTACCCGCCGTCGTCGGAGCGTTCCTTGCGCTGACCCCGCGGGCCGGTCGTGCCGCCGCCCCGGTGAGCGTCACGACCGCCGCAATCGTGGCCGGCCTCGCGGCGGTGGTGGCGGCGGGCCGACCGAGCGTGTCGATGCCGTTCATGGCCGGCAGCGACTTCACACTGGAGCTCGATGACCTTGCCGCGCTGGTGGTTCCGTCGGTTGCCGTGGTCGCGTTGCTGGTGCTCGTGTTCGCGGCGGCCGACATCACCGACGCGCCGGGCCGGTTCCACGGTCTGATGCTGCTGTTTCTCGCC
The DNA here is from genome assembly GCF_058129505.1 of Gordonia sp. LMA484. Classification (NCBI taxonomy): domain Bacteria; kingdom Bacillati; phylum Actinomycetota; class Actinomycetes; order Mycobacteriales; family Gordoniaceae; genus Gordonia; species Gordonia sp. LMA484. Next base: position 4,950,933 of record NZ_CM176700.1, on the reverse strand, counting down.
GCGGTCATGATCACGGCGACCGCGGCCACGTTGCCGGCCCTGCTGTTCGCCTGGGAGCTGATGGGGGCGGCGTCGTATGCGTTGATCGGATTCGATTGGCGCACGGACGGAAAGATGTCCGCCGGTCTGGTCGCGTTCGTCACCACCCGCACCGCCGATCTGGGTCTCTACGTCGCGGCCGGTGCCGCGCTGGCCGGCGGGGCGGGACTGGCGCTCTCGGATCTGTCCGCGGCGAGCAGTGGGTGGCGAGACGTCATCGCGCTCGGTGTGCTGGTGGCCGCACTGGGCAAGGCGGCGCAACTCCCGTTCTCGTTCTGGATCTCGCGGGCGATGGAGGGGCCGAGCCCGGTCAGCGCACTGCTGCACTCCGCGGCGATGGTCGCGATGGGTGGTTACCTGCTCCTGCGGACCGCTCCGCTGCTCGCCGTGACCGGCTGGGCGGGCCCGGCCGCGGCGTGGGTCGGACTGACCACCGCAGTCGTGCTCGGGGTCGTCGCGATCGCCCAGCGCGACCTCAAGCAGCTCCTCGCGGCGTCCACGTCGGCGCAACTCGGATTCGTCGTCGCCGCAGCCGGACTCGGCGCTGTGGCCGGTGGGTCGGCGCAGCTGATCGCGCACGCCTTCACCAAGGCCGCGCTCTTCCTCGCCGCCGGGGCCTGGTTGTCCGCGCTGGGCACCAAGGACCTCGGCCGTCTCGGTGGGGTGGCCGGCCGGTGGCGTGTGCTCGGGGCCGCGGCCGTCGTCGCCGCGCTCGCGCTGGCGGGCCTTGCGCCGCTGTCGCTGTGGGCGACCAAGGACACGATCCTGGCGGCCGCCGCAGACGAGTCGCCGTGGCTGTATGGCCTCGGGTTGCTCGCGGCGGCGCTCTCGGCCGCCTATGCGGGGAAGGTGGTGATGGTGGTGTTGCGTCGGTCCGGACCCGATCGATCGACGCGGTCGGCGATCTCGCCGGGACTCGGGGAGGTACTGCCGGTTGCGATTCTTGCGACCGGCGCGGCGGTGGCCGGTGTCCTGGCCCTGCCGCCGGCGGGGGCGGCTCTGGCCCGCGCCCTCGACGAAGGTCCAACCGTCGAGCCCACCGCCCTCGAACTGACCGCGTCTGCGCTGCTGACCGTCATTGTGCTGGCGCTGGTGTGGTGGCGCGGCGTTCCCGAACCGCGCTGGGGGGCGGCGTGGTTCGGCATGGAGAACGTCGTGCGGGTCGCCATCGTCGAGCCGATCCGGTGGGCGGCAGCAGCGCTCGCCCGCATCGACGACCGCCTCGACCACGCCGTCGACACCGCTGCGATCGGTACCACCCGGGTGGCGCGCGTCGCGGCCCGGATCGATACCCGCGACGTCGACGGCGCGGTGGAGGCCACCGCCGGCCTCACCGGGCGCCTCGGTGCGCTCGCCCGGCGCCCGCAGACCGGACAACTGCACGAGTACTACCTGCAGATCGTCGTCGTCCTCGCCCTTGCCGTTCTCGTTCTCGTCCTCGTGAGGTGATCGTGCTCAGTCTGATCGTGTTCGGACCTCTGGCCGCGGCGCTGGCGTTGCTGGTGCCGGGCTGGACGGCCGCAGCCGCCCGTCGGTGGTGGGTGGCCATCGCCGCGGCCGACGTGGCGCTCGTGGTGTGGGCATGGATCGTCTACGACACACCCGCACCGGGCCGCCTCGCGCTCACCGAACAGGTCCCCTGGATTCCGGGCGTGCACAGCAGCTATCACGTGGGGGTCGACGGACTGTCGTTGCCGCTGGTCGCGATGACGGCGGTGATCTTTCTCGCGTGCGCCGTGTACTCGATGCGCACCGACGACGAACGGTCCCGTGCCAAGGTGGCCCTGTTCCTGTTCCTGCAGTCGGTCAGTCTCGGTCTGTTCGTCGCCGCCGACCTCATCCTGTTCTTCGTCTTCTTCGATCTGTCGATCGTCGCGATGTACTTCGTGATCGCGGGTTGGGGCCACGGCGACGCCCGGCGGTCCGCGCTCAAGTTCTTCCTCTACACCTTCGTCGGGTCGTTGGTGTTGCTGCTCGGATTCATCGGCCTCTATGTGGTCGCCGACCCGCACACGTTCGACATGGTCGAACTCGCCGCGTCCCCGCCTTCGGCGGATGGCACGGTGACCGGCGGCCTCATCCTCGCAGCACTTCTGCTCGGGTTGGCGATCAAGACCCCGACCGTCCCGTTCCACACCTGGCTGCCACCCGCGCACACCGATGCACCCGCGATCGGTTCGGCGGTGCTCGCCGGTGTGCTCCTGAAGATGGGCACCTACGGATTCGTCCGGGTGGCGATGCCCATGCTGCCGTCCTCCTGGCAGGACTGGGCGCCGGTGATCATCACCATCGGGGTCATCTCGGTGATCTACGGCGCGCTGGTCGCGCTCGCCCAGACCGACCTGAAACGGATGATCGCCTACACCTCGGTCAACCACATGGGTTACGTCCTGGTGGGTCTCGGAGCGGCCGGAGTTCTCGCGAGCGGTACCGCCGACGCCCGATCGGTCGCGGTCACCGGTGCGGTCACGCAGATGGTGAGCCACGGGTTGATCACCGGCGCGCTGTTCCTGCTCGCGGGAGTGTTCTTCGACCGCGCCGGCAGCTACGACCTCGACTCCTACGGCGGGTTGGCGTCGTCGGCGCCGCGGCTGGCGACGCTGTTCGCCCTGGGCGCCTTCGCCTCGCTGGGCCTGCCCGGCTTCTCCGGGTTCATCGCCGAGTTCCAGATCTTCACCGGCAGCATCGCCGCGGTGCCGGTGACGGCGATCGCGCTCGTCGGCATCCTGATCGTCGCCGGGCTGTTCCTGTGGGCGCTGCAGCGCGTGTTCACCGGCCCGACGTCCGGTCACTCGACCGGATTCGCCGACCTGACGGTCACCGAGGTGGCCTCGGTCGGTGCGCTGCTGGCCCTGTCCGTCCTCATCGGTGTCGTCCCGCGCTGGCTGCTCGACGTGATCGAGCCGGCGGCGTCGGCCCTCGTCGGCCTGGTGGGACGGTAGCCGATGGACGGGATGCGCCCACTGGCGATGCTGCCGGAGATCCTGCTGTTCGGCGGTGGGCTGCTGGTGCTGATCGGTGGATCGTTCCTGCCGCGCTCCCGGCAATGGTGGGCCCGCATCGGTGCCGCGGTAGCGCTGCTGGGTAGCGCTGTGCTCGCGGCGATCGCGATGGCCGGTGCCACGACGACCGCGTTCGAGGGTGCCTTCGTGGCCGACACGGCCACCGACGTGGTGCGGATCGCGGCCGCGATCGGCGCGCTTGCAGTACTCGCGATCGCCGGCGGCGAGATCTCCGGTTCGGACCGCGAGAGCGAGACGTACGCGTTGATCCTGTTCGCCACCGCGGGCACGCTCGTCGTCGCGGGCGCCGAGGACCTGTTGGTCCTGGCCCCCGGGTTTCTGCTCGCGAGCATCCCGGTCTACGGACTCATCGGGTTGCGTCGCACCGCCGAGAGCGCCGAGGCCGCGATGAAGACATACCTGCTCGGGGCGTTGTTCGGGATCGTGTTGCTCGCCGGGATCACCCTGCTCTACGCGGTCACCGCCGTCACCGACTATGCGGAACTGGCGCGCCGACTGCCCGACGCGCCCAGCGCCATCGTCGCCGCCGGTCTACTCGCGGTCACTGCGGCCCTGCTGTTCAAGGCGGGCGGTGTCCCGGCACACTTCTGGGTCCCCGACGCCGCGCAGGGTTCCGGCGCAGCCGTCGCCACGTTCGTCACCACGGTCCCCAAGGTCGGGGCGTTGGTCGCCATCTACCGGCTGGCGCTCGTCGTGCCGGACACCGTCGCCTGGCCTGCGGTGCTGTCCGCGTTCGCGGTGGCGGGCATGGTGTTGGCCACGCTGGCCGCCTACTGGCAGCGCGATCCCCGACGGTTGCTCGGCTGGTCGACGGTGGCACAGGTGGGTTTCCTGCTGGTGCCGGTGGTGGTCATCTCCGACACCGATCTGGCCCTGCCGTCGATGCTGTTCTATCTCGTCGGTTACACGGTCACCAACGTCGCTGCGTTCGCGGTGTCGGCGGCCGTGCCGACGATCCGGGATCTCGAGGGATTCCGGGGTCTCGGACGTCGCAGTCCCGTCCTCGCCGGGAGTCTGGTGGTCGCGTTGCTCGGGTTGGTCGGCACGCCACCCACCGCGGTGTTCGTCGGCAAACTCACCACGGCGACGGCTGCGTGGGACGGAGGTCGGGCGTGGCTGGCGGTGGCCGTCGTGGTCACCACAGTCCTGAGCCTGTTCTTCTATCTGCGCTGGCTGGCGCCGGTGTTCGGACGAATCCCGGTGGGCGGCGAGACGGTGTCGACACGACCCGAGATCTGGGCGGCAGCCACCGCGGTCATCGCCGCTGCAGCGAGCATCGCGATCGGTGTCGGTGCGGGACCCGTATGGGATCTGGTGGCCGGCTGACGCGCGTCCTGGCTGCCGGGGCCGCAGAGCGCCGACGACGCACGGTGGGCATGTTGCGGATCTCGCGCTAGAGTTTTCGACTGGGAATCGAAAACAGGTCGTCGTGGTTGTCCACTGATGACCGACCTCTTCGCGAGGGGAGCGAGAATGAGCCACAGGCGGCCCACCCACAGGCGGCTATCCCGCACGGTGCCCGGAGCCGAGTCCCGGGCCGACCTCGTCGTGGTCGGCGCCGGTGTCGCCGGATTGACCGCCGCGCTGTGCGCGGCAGAGGCCGGACTGCGCGTGGTGGTGCTCAACAAAGGACCGGGCTGGCGCGCGGACCTGGCGGAGCAATCGACGGCGACCTTCTATGCGCAGGGCGGGATCGCGGTGGTGGCGCCGCAGTATCCCGACGACTCCGTCGACCTGCACCTGGCCGACACACTCGCCGCGGGAGCCGGGCTCACCGACCCCCAGACCACGCGGCCGATCCTGGCCGACGGGTGGTCGGCGGTATCCGGCCTGATCGGATGGGGTGCCGACTTCGACCGCGCGGCCGACGGCTCGCTGGCCCGAACTCGTGAGGGCGGACACTCGGTGCGCCGGATCATCCACGCCGGCGGCGACGCCACCGGCGCCCAGGTGCAGCAAACGCTGAGTCGTCGCCTGCGCGAGGCAGCCCGTCATCTGCCGATCACGAACATCGACGACGCGATCGTCACCGAGGTCCTACGCCCGGACGGACAGACCTCGGGCGTGGCCTTCCGGACCTCCGGACGGCAGCGAGTCGTCCTCGCGCCCACCGTGCTGCTCGCCACCGGCGGTGCCGGACATCTCTATGCCGCGACGACCAACCCGGCGGGCGCCACCGCCGACGGGATCGCGCTGGCGCTGCGCGCCGGAGCCGTGGTCGCGGACATGGAGTTCATCCAGTTCCACCCGACGATGCTCCACATCGCCGGAGCGCGCGGCCGGCGCACGCTGATCAGCGAGGCCGTGCGCGGTGAGGGTGGCCAGCTCGTCGACGCCGCCGGCCGGTCGGTGACCGACGGGGTACATCCGTTGGGTGACCTCGCACCCCGCGACGTGGTCGCCAACGCCGTCGAAGAACGGCTCGGCGCGACCGGCGATCCGTGTGTCTTCCTCGACGTCACGTCCATCCCCGACTTCGTCACGCGCTTCCCGACGGTGACCGCCGGGGTGGCGGCCGCCGGACTCGACATCGCGAGCGGCCTGATCCCCGTGGTACCGGGCGCACACTATCTGTGCGGGGGAGTGCTGACCGACGTCGACGGGCGCACCACCATCCCGGGGCTGCTCGCGGCGGGTGAAGTGGCCCGAACCGGGTTGCACGGTGCCAATCGGTTGGCGTCCAACAGCCTGCTCGAAGGCCTGGTGATGGGACGGCGGGCCGCGGAGGTTGCCGCCGCCCGCCGCGACAAGGCGGTGGTCGACGCCGCGCCGTCGACACCGCCGAAGCGTCCGGCGCTCACCCGGCGAGACCTGCAGAACCTGATGTCCGCGTCGGTCGCGCTGCGCCGCGACGCGGACGGGCTGGCCGCCGTAGGAGACGAGCTGCGGCGGGCGTCGACCCGATCCCCGGATACCGTGTCCGACGTCGAGGATGCCGCGCTCACCCTGACCGCGCGCGTCGTCGTCGCCGCGGCACTGGCCCGGACCGAATCCCGCGGCTGCCACACCCGCACCGATCATCCGGAAACCGACACCGTCGCCCGGGCCCGCTGTTTCGGGTTGATCGACGACGAGATCACCGAATGTCACGGCACCGATGCGATCGCCGAGATCGGGGTGCTCGTGCCCTGAGAGCGGTCGGGCCTCCGATTCCGGGACCTTGCGGGCCCTGATCCGCGGTAACGTCGGCGACCATGACTGCGCCGGAGCGGATCGTCGTCGATCTCGGTCACGTCCGCCTGCATGCGCTCACCTGGGGGGACCCGCGCGCGCCCCTGGCTCTCTGCCTGCACGGATTTCCCGATTCCGCCTGGACCTGGCGGCATCTGGGACCGACGCTGGCCGCGGCGGGTCACCGGGTCGTCGCGCCGTTCACGCGCGGATACGCACCGTCGACCATCCCCGCTGATCATGACTTCCACGTCTCCGCCCTCGCCCACGACGCGCTCGCGTTGCACGAGGCGCTCGGCGGCGACGACCGTGCGGTCCTGATCGGGCACGACTGGGGTGCCCTCACCGTGCACGGCATCGCGTCCCGCGCCGACAACCCCTTCCGAAGCATGGTCGCGATGGCGGTCCCCCCGATCGCATCCATCCGCGAACGTTCCGGCTGGTCACAGATCCGTCTCGCCCTCCGGCAGATCGGGATGAGCTGGTACATCGGCTTCAATCAACTACCGACGATTCCCGAACGCAGTCTCGACCGACTCATCCCGTTCCTGTGGCGTCGATGGGGGCCGGCGCCGGACCCCGACGATGTCGCCAACGCACTCGCCGCGGTCCCGACGACCCCACACCGCCGGGCCGTCCTCGGCTACTACCGGGCGATGCTGCGGCCCCGGATCCATCCGCGATATGCCCACGACGGCGGTTCGTGGCTGCGACCACCCACCGCCCCCATGCTCTATCTGCACGGCACGCACGACGGTTGTATGCAGGTCGGGTTCGTCGACGGGCTCGCCGAGCACCTACCCGCGGGCAGCGACGTCGCCCGCGTGGCCGGCGCCGGACATTTCCTCCACCTCGACCGACCCGACGCCGTCCATCGGCACATCATCGGATTCCTCACCGCCGACGACCCGAACGGCGGCTAGGCATCCGCGCACGTGCGGCACAATCGGACTCATGCCGACCTCCACGATCGCGCCGCGCGAGATCTCGTTCACCGGTGTCGACGGCATCACGTTGCGTGCCGACGAATGGCGACCGGCCTCCGATCCCGTCAGTCCGTCGATCCTGCTGTTGCACGGTGGTGGGCAGACCCGCCACTCCTGGAAGCGGACGGGCGGCTTCCTCGCGGCCGCCGGTCTGCACGCCGTCTCCGTGGACACCCGCGGTCACGGACGCAGCGACTGGTCACCGGGCGGCGAATACAGCATGGAACTGCTGACCGGCGACGTGGTCGAGGTCGTCCGGCAGATCGGCCGACCCACCACGCTCGTGGGCGCCAGCATGGGAGGCCTCAGCAGTATCGGCGCGGCCGCCGAACTCGGTGCGCACACGGTGCCGACGTTGGTGCTCGTCGACGTCGTACCGCGTTTCAGCCACGGCGGTGGTGAGCGGGTGCGGGGTTTCATGGCTGGCAACGTCGGCGGTTTCGACTCGCTCGAGGAGGCGGCCGACGCCATCTCCGACTACCTGCCACATCGGCCCAGGGCCTTCAATCCGGAAGGGCTCAAACGCAATCTGCGCGAAGGCGACGACGGTCGCTGGTACTGGCACTGGGACCCGGCGTTCGTGACGTCGGCGCCGGATGGCGCGAACTTCATCCCGGCCACCCGGCTCGAGGCTCAACTCGCATCATTGACGATTCCCATCCTGCTGATCCGGGGGAAATTGTCCGACGTCGTTCCCGCCGACGCCGTCGACGGGTTCCGCCGGGTCGTCCCGGATGCGCAGGTCGTCGAACTGTCCGATGCGGCGCACACCGCGGCCGCGGACGACAACGACGCGTTCACCGACGTGGTCCTCGACTTCATCGGCGTGAACCAACAGCCCTAGTACGACCACCGTCACCGACACTCCCGCCGCGTCTATGGCGTCTTCGGCCGATTCCTTCGTACACTTGCCGCCGGGGAGGTACTGCGATCGCACCGGATGTCGGGTAGGTGTGTTGTCGTGCGCCGCGTGATCTCGAGTGCCCGGGCCGATTGATCTATTCGTTGCGCATGCGCGTGACGCGCGAAGGAGTGACCGTATGAACGGTGAGGGCTGCTGGTCGACGGTCGTCTGCACCCCGGACGAGCGCAGCGCCCTGGGGTTGACCGGGCAGTCGGAATGGCTGCTGCATTGTCGGCTCACCGCAGGCCACCGCGGCAACCACGCCACCGATGCGAGCACGCGCCCGCGTGTCGACCGTCGTCTCTGGCTGGAGTGGAACGACTTCGACGATCACGCCCAGTCGCTGATCGAACGCAATCCGTGCTCGACACGCTCGCCGCAGAGCGCCGCCTGCCTCTACTACGAAGGACATGGCGGTGCTCATCTCTTCGCGCCGTCCAACGGTCATGCACCGACGGCGGTGCCGGGATCGCCCCCGATGCCGAACTCCCGGCCCGGGCCGCCGTCGATGAACAACACGCAGGTGCCGGGGTCCGCGCCCGTGGCGCCGCACCGTCCGCGCCCCGAGCAGGCACCCGGGCAGCACATGATGCCACCCATGCCGCCGGCCGCGCGTCCGCCGCAGGCCCCGGCACAACCTGCGCCGCCGCAGGGGTCGGGCCGGCAGACCCCACCTTCGCGCGCGCCGGGACAGACCGGACCCATGCCGCCGCCGACCGGGCCGCATCGAGTCGCACCACCGAACCGGCCGACCCCGCCCGGACCGCCGGCGGGACCGGCGCCACAACCCGCACACATGACCGCCGACTCACAGCGCCCTGACACCCGGGCGTCGTCGACCGCGCCGCCGACATCCGCGCCGCCGACATCCGCGCCGCCGACATCCGCGCAGCCGCGGCCGTCGGGCTCGGACCCTCGCACGTCCTTTGCAACCGCCACGGCCGGCGGCCGCACCGGGTCAGGGCAGCTCGGTTACCGCCCGGGACGCCGTTCCACCGGGGCGGAGCCGCCCGCTGATACGGCGGTGCGACCGACCAATCGTCATCGGCTCCCCGACGCGGACGGCGGTGCGCCGTCGGCGGGCATGGAGCGCCCCGAGCCCGCGGCCCCGCGTGCGCAGCCGGGAGATCGGGACGGCACCGACGTCGCGGCCGCTCTCCGCGAGGTGGCGGCAGCGCTCGAGACGCTGGCCGCGGCGTTGCGCCCCTCGCGCGAGGACTGATCCAGACCTCTTCTGACCGGCGTCGCCGGCGGTGGGCAGGGTTGCGCCCGGTGTGTACCCTAGGGGGGTACCGGTATTTCGGGAGACAGGGCGGACCCATGGAACAGGCGCAGCACGGCTACATCGGCCGCAAGGACGACTACCTCCGACGCTTGCGTCGGATCGAAGGTCAGGCGCGGGGTCTGCAGCGCATGGTCGACGAAGAGGCTTACTGCATCGACATCCTGACGCAGGTCTCGGCGATGACCAAGGCGCTGCAGGCCGTCGGCCTCGGGTTGCTCGAGGAGCACATGAACCATTGCGTCGTGCACGCGGCGCAGGAGAGTGATGCCGCGGGGCAGGAGAAGGTCGACGAGGCCATGGCCGCGATCACCCGCCTGGTCCGGTCCTGAATCGACGAGAACCACTGCACGGCAACGTGTTGACAGCGGCGTCGACAGACGGCGTCGAGACTATGAGGAGGTACGGATGGCAACGGCGACCTACACGGTGACAGGAATGACCTGCGAACACTGCGTGTCCTCGGTCCGCGAGGAGATCGGCGAGATCGCCGGCGTCGAGAACGTGGACGTGTCACTCGACACCGGCTCGGTGGAGGTCACCAGCGACCACGAGCTCGACCGGGCCGCGGTGGAGGCCGCGGTGACCGAGGCGGGCTACCAACTGGCATGAACCCCGGCTACCGGATCGTCGGTTTCGTCGTCGCGCTCGCGGCGGTCTTCGGCATGGCCTTCGGTATCGGCCGTGCCGTCGACCCGTGGGGCGACGACGCTCCGACCCAACCACCGGGCATGCACCAACAGCACGGCGGATAGGCGGCAATCGGGATCGTGACGACCAACAGCATCGACCATATCGACTTCGACATCGAGGGAATGACCTGCGCATCCTGCGCCGGGCGCATCGAGCGCAAGCTCAACCGCCTCGATGGCGTCAGCGCGTCGGTCAACTATGCCACCGAACAGGCGCACGTCGAATTTCCGACGGGCCTCGACGCGACGGACCTGATCACCGTGGTCCGCGACGCCGGGTACGACGCCTCCCCGGTCCGAGCGGCCGGCGATGAGGACACCGGTGCCCCGTCCACACGCGACCGTGAGGATCGCGAACTCGACGGTTTGCGGCAGCGGGTGATCGTGTCGGCGCTGCTGACACTGCCGGTGATCGTGCTGGCCATGGTTCCGGCCTGGCAGTTCACCTACTGGCAGTGGCTGTCGTTGACGCTGGCGGCGCCCGTGGTGGTGTGGGGTGCCTACCCCTTCCATCGGGCGGCGTGGATCAACCTCCGACATGGTGCGACCACGATGGACACCCTGGTGTCGATGGGCACACTGGCCGCCTTCGCATGGTCGGTGTACGCGCTGTTCTTCGGCACCGCCGGCGAGCCCGGAATGCGTCACGGGTTCGACCTCGTCGCCTCGCGCGGCGACGGCACCGCCAACATCTATCTCGAGGCCGCGGCCGGTGTGACCACCTTCCTGCTGGCCGGACGGTACTTCGAGAAGAGATCCAAGCGGCGCGCAGGCGACGCGTTGCGGGCGTTGATGGATCTGGGTGCCAAGGACGTCGCGGTGATCGTCGACGGTGTCGAGCGCCGGGTTCCGGTGTCCGAGCTCGCTGTCGGCGACGAGTTCGTCGTCCGGCCGGGCGAGCGGATCGCGACCGACGGCGTCGTGGTCGACGGCGTGTCCGCGGTGGACGCGTCGATGATCACCGGAGAATCGGTGCCCACCGAGGTCGCCGAAGGCGATGAGGTCATCGGCGCCACCGTGAACGCCGGCGGCCGGCTGGTGGTGCGCGCCAACCGTGTCGGCGCCGATACCGCGCTGGCCCAGATGGCGAAGATGGTCGCCGACGCCCAGGCCGGCAAGGCCCAGGTGCAGCGCCTCGCCGACCGGATCTCGGCGTGGTTCGTACCCGCGGTCATCACGATCGCCGTTGCGACACTGGGTTTCTGGCTCGGCGCAGGGGCTGATGCGAACGTGTCGGGTGGTGTGACGTTCGCCTTCACGGCGGCCGTCGCCGTCCTGATCATCGCGTGCCCCTGCGCGCTCGGACTCGCCACACCGACGGCCTTGATGGTCGGCACCGGTCGTGGCGCCCAGCTCGGCGTGCTGCTGAAGGGGCCGGAGGTCCTGGAGAACACGCGCCGCGTCGACACCATCGTGCTCGACAAGACGGGCACCGTGACGACCGGTGAGATGACGTTGCAGTCCAGCGTCATCGTGGCCGACGGACCCGACGAGAAACGGGTCGTGACGTCGGCGGCCGCGGTCGAGGCGGGTTCCGAACATCCGATCGGGAAGGCGCTCGTCGACGGCGTAGCGCGTCGATTCCAGGGTTCTCCGGCGAAGGTCACCGACTTCCGCGCGGTCGAGGGGGCAGGCGTCACCGGCACCGTGGACGGGGTTCACGTAGCGGTCCAGAAGCCTGGTGCGCTGGGCGGTTCGTTGCCGGGATCGTTGGCCGACGCCGTCACCCGGGCTCAGGGCGAAGGCGCCACCGCGGTGGTCGTGTCGTTCGACGAGCGGCCGGTCGGTGTGGTCGTCGTCGGGGACCGGATCAAGGAGACGTCGGCGGATGCGATCGCCGAACTCCGCCGGATGGGCCTGACACCGGTGCTGCTGACCGGTGACAACGCCGGCGCGGCTGCGCACGTCGCCCAGGCCGTGGGCATCGACTCCGTCATCGCCGACGTCACGCCGGGCGAGAAGCTGTCGGCCATCACAGACCTGCAGCGGGACGGCCATGTGGTGGCGATGGCCGGTGACGGCATCAACGACGCCGCTGCGCTCGCCCAGGCGGACCTCGGGATCGCGATGGGCACCGGCACCGATGTGGCCATCCAGGCCGGCGACCTCACCGTCGTCAGTGGCGACCTGTGGGCCGTGGTCGATGCCATTCGGCTCGCCCGCCGCACCCTGGGCACCATCAAGGGCAACCTGTTCTGGGCGTTCGCCTACAACGTCGCCGCACTTCCGATCGCCGCGGCCGGCCTGCTCAATCCGATGCTCGCCGGTGCTGCGATGGCACTGTCGTCGGTGTTCGTGGTCGCCAACAGCCTCCGATTGCGGCGCTTCCGAGCCCATCCCCGCTGACAGAACCGAAGTCGCACAATCTCCCCGATCCTTGAGGAGCAGCGCCTGCGTGGGTCCGTCACCCGATCCTTGAGGAGCAGCGCCTGCGTGGGTCCGTCACCCGATCCTTGAGGAGCAGCGCCTGCGTGGGTCCGTCACCCGATCCTTGAGGAGCAGCGCCTGCGTGGGTCACCCGATCCTTGAGGAGCAGCGCCTGCGTGGGTCCGTCACCCGATCCCTGAGGAGATCCGGAGCGCTAGCGGAGGATCGTCACGAAGGGTCGCCCTTCGTGACAGTGAGGATGATGGTGGGTAGTCGAGGAGGCGTCGTTGGGGTCTGACCTTCTTCGTGACTGACTTCTCATCGGTTGGATGGGTTGGTCTTTGACCGCGACTTGTCGGCATCAGGGATGTCTGTTCGGCTGCTCGTGAACAACTGGAGACCTTGCTAGGAACCGGGGCGGGTGTGACCTGATAAGGACCTTGCCCGACCACTGCGAGTCGTGGCTCTTCACTGTCCTGTCCACCCGCCCCGGCGAGGTCATCCATCACGTTGAGTGAAGGAGACATTCCCACCATGACTGTGATTACGCCTGACATGCAAATAGTTCTCGGCGTCGATACTCATCAGCACACCCATCATGCTGCGGTGGTTGGCGCCGCTACCGGCCAGGCGGTGGCCGATCAGCCGTTCGCGGCCACCGCGCAGGGCTATCAGCAGTTGCTGCGGTGGGCTGGTGGGTTCGGTCGGATCGAGGCGGCCGGCATCGAGTCCAGCGCCTCCTATGGGGCCGGGTTGACTCGGGCGGCGCGTGCGGCCGGTGTCGAGGTCATCGAGGTCAACGCCCCGGATGAGGCGGTGCGCCACCGCGACGGCAAATCCGATGCGATCGATGCCTACAACGCGGCCCGCGCGGTGCTCTCGGGTCGGGCCAGCGCCGCGGCCAAAGACACCACCGGCATCGTCGAGTCGATCCGCATGCTGCACCTGACCCGCAAGTCCGCAGTCCATTCACGTACCACCATCACCAACCAACTGCGCGATCTGTGCACCACCGCGCCGGCGGTGATGGCTGATCGGTTGCGCGGGCTGAGCAAAGCCCGCCGGATGGCGCTGATCGAGTCGCTGCCCGAACCCGACGCGACTCAGATGGCCGATCCGGGCACCGCGTTCGTCTGTGCCGCCCAGTCGCTGGTACGTCGCCACCGCGAGCTCGACACCGAGATCGCCGCGCTGGACCGCCACCTGCGCAGGCTGGTGACCACCGCGGCGCCCACGCTGATCGCTGCACCCCAGATCGGTACGGTCTGCACGGCACAACTGCTGGTCACCGCGGGCGAAAACGTCGACCGGATGCACAGCGAAGCCAGCTTCGCCAAACTCTGTGGCGTGGCCCCGCTACCGGCCTCCTCAGGCAAAACCAACCGGCACCGCATCAACAAGGGCGGTGACCGCCAAGCCAACAGTGCCCTGCACATGATCGCGGTCGGACGCCTCAAACACCACCAGCCCTCACGGGCCTACCGCGAACGCCGCGAACAGGAAAAACTCACCCACAAAGACATCATCCGATGCCAGAAACGCTACATCGCCCGAGAAGTGTTCCACGCCCTCAAAAAAGACCTCGCACGGCTTGACAAACTATAGGACCGTCGCATCGCTCGTTCCTCGCGAGGCTCCTCAGGGATCGGGTGGTGAGGTTTTGCTCGATCCTCGCGAGGCTCCTCAGGGAGCGGGTGGGAACGCTTCGCTCGTTCGTCGGGGGCGGGTGGTGACGCATCGCTCGTTCCTCGCGGGGCTGCTCAGGGGGGGGCGGGTGGGAACTCCTCGGATCGGAGCCAGAACTAGAACATGTTCTAGTCGATCGTCTACCCTGTGGGCATGGCTGGAACTGAGATCCCGGACACGATCGCATTGGACACGGTGGAGTCCTTCTCCGACGACGTGGACGTCCTGGTCATCGGGTGTGGCGTGGCCGGTGGCAGCGCCGCGGTCGAGGCGGCAGCCGCGGGTGCACGGGTGCTCGTCCTGGAACGTGCGGCGGCGGCCGGCGGCACCAGTTGCATGGCCGGCGGGCACTTCTACCTCGGCGGCGGTACCGCGGTGCAGCAGGCGACCGGTCACGACGACAGCCCCGAGGAGATGGAGAAGTACCTCACGGCGGTGTCCCGGGAGCCCGAGCCGGACAAGATCCACGCCTACTGCACTGACAGTGTCGAGCACTTCAACTGGCTCGAAGGACTCGGCTTCAGCTTCGAGCGCAGCTTCTACCCGGAGAAGGCGGTCATCCAGCCGCAGACCCAAGGGCTGATGTTCACCGGCAACGAGAAGGTGTGGCCGTTCAAGAACATCGCGAAACCCGCCCCTCGCGGCCACAAGGTCCCGGTTCCCGGTGACACCGGCGGAGCGTCGATGGTCGTCGACCTGCTGGTCAAACGCCTCACCGAACTCGGTGCCGAGATCCGCTACGAGACCGGCGCCCGCCACCTCGTCGTCGACGACGAGGGTGCGGTCGTCGGTGCGGCATGGCGAACGCCGGGGGCCGAAGGAGTCATCCGCGCGAAGTCGGTGATCATCGCGGCCGGCGGGTTCGTGATGAACGAGGACATGGTCGCCCGCCACGTGCCGCACGTCGCGGAGAAGCCGTTCACCCTCGGCAGCACCTACGACGACGGCCTCGGCATCCGGTTGGGTGAATCGGTGGGAGCCGCCCTCAAACACATGGATCAGGCGTTCGTGACCGCCCCGATCTACCCGCCGAGCATCCTGCTCACCGGCATCGTCGTCAACAAGAACGGCGACCGGTTCGTCGCGGAGGACTCCTATCATTCGCGGACATCGGGCTTCGTGATGGATCAGCCGGATTCGGCCGCTTTCCTGATCGTCGACGAAGCGCACATGCAGCGTCCCGAGGTGCCGCTGATCCACCTCATCGACGGCTGGGAGACGGTCGCCGAGATGGAATCCGACCTGGGAATCCCCGAAGGCCGGCTGCAGAAGACGCT
Source organism: Gordonia sp. LMA484 (assembly GCF_058129505.1). NCBI lineage: Bacteria > Bacillati > Actinomycetota > Actinomycetes > Mycobacteriales > Gordoniaceae > Gordonia > Gordonia sp. LMA484. Next base: position 4,935,506 of record NZ_CM176700.1, on the reverse strand, counting down.
CGCCGACTACAACGCCAACGCCGCCGAGGGCCGGGACCCCGACTTCCACAAGGCGCCGGAGTTTCTCGCGGCACAGGATCACGGGCCGTGGGGAGCGTTCGACCTCAGCCTCGGCAAGGCGATGTACTCGTGTTTCACCATCGGCGGAATGGCGACGAGCCTCGACGCCGAGGTACTCGATGCCGACGGCAAACCGATCGGAGGCCTCTATGCCGCCGGAGCCTGCGCGGCCAACCTCGCGCAGGACGGCAAGGGCTATGCGAGCGGCACCCAACTGGGTGAAGGCTCCTACTTCGGCCGACGTGCCGGACGGCACGCCGCCGCGCGCCGCTGACCAGTTTGTGACCGAAGGATGACGGCCTGGCCCGGGCAGAACCATCGGCGCGATTACTGAGGTATCAAAGGATGTGACCTCCACATCGCGCGCGGCCGGACATCTCGCGGCGGCCGCCCTGGCCGGTGTCGTCGCCGTCGGATCAGGCCTCGCGTTCGGCGAACTCGTCGCCGTCACGGTCGATCCTGCTGCATCGCCCTACTTCGCGGTCGGCGCGGCCGTCGTCGACCACACACCGACGTCCGGTCGGGAGTTCGCGATCGGCACCTTCGGCACCTCCGACAAGTCCGCGCTGTATGTCGGCATGACCATCCTCATCGTGCTCATCGCCGCGATCTGCGGTGTGGCCGAACGGCTTCGGCCGCCGGTCGGGACAGTCATCGTCGGTGTGTTCGGTCTGGTCGGTGTCCTCGCGGCACTGGACCGCCCGGATTCCCGGTGGACCTTCGCGATCCCGTCGGTCTTCGGTGCGGTGGTCGCCGTGATCGTGCTGCGGGTGCTGATCGGCATGCTGGCCTCCCGTACCACCGAGCCCGCCGGCGACGCATCCGACGACGAGTCGACCGCACGCGGGATCGACCGGCGGTTCGTCTTGACGGCGGCGGGCATCGCCGCGCTGGCCGTCGCCGTCGGCGCAGTCGGACGGCGCATGCTCGCCGACACCGCGCGTACGGTCGCCGACCGCACAAAGGTCGTCCTGCCGACTCCGCGAACGCCTGCGCCGCCCATTCCCCCGACGGCCGATCTCGATGTCCCCGGGGCGACTCCATTCGTCACGTCGAACGCCGACTTCTATCGGATCGACACGGCCCTGCAGGTGCCGAACCTGACGACGTCGGGGTGGTCGTTGCGCATCCACGGCATGGTCGACAACGAGGTACGGATCGGGTGGGACGAACTGATCGCGATGCCGATGACCGAGCGGCTCGTCACCCTGACTTGTGTGTCGAACGTGATCGGCGGCGACCTGATCGGCAATGCGCGATGGCTGGGTGTGCCGATGAGAACTCTCCTCGACCGGGCGGGTGTGCATCCGCAGGCGGACATGCTGCTGTCGACGAGCTCGGATGGATTCACCTGCGGCACGCCCGTCTCCGCGGTCACCGACGGCCGCGACGCCCTGCTCGCGATCGGGATGAACGGGGAGCCGCTGCCCGTGGAGCACGGTTATCCGGTCCGGCAAGTCGTGCCCGGCCTCTACGGGTATGTCTCCGCCACCAAGTGGGTCGTGGACTGGGAACTGACCCGCTTCTCTGATGCGAAGGCCTACTGGACGAGCCGCGGATGGTCGGCGCTGGGCCCGATCAAACTCGCCTCGCGGATCGACCGCCCGGTGGGCTCCACGCAGCGGCGCGGCGAAGTCGTCGTTGCCGGTACCGCGTGGGCACAACACACCGGGATCGAGGCCGTCGAGGTGCGCGTCGACGACGGTGTGTGGCAGCCCGCCGAGCTGGCCACCGAGTATTCGATCGACACGTGGCGCCAATGGCGGTTCACCTGGGTCGCCACTCCCGGAGAACACACCGTCTACTGCCGCGCGATCGACAAGAACGGCAAACATCAGATCGAGGAGCACGCGTCGCCCATTCCCGACGGTGCGACCGGACTCGACTCCCGTCGGTACACGATCACGTAGTCCATTTGATCGAACACAGACCCACGGTCTGACTGAATCGTCGACTACGACACATCCAGTCCGCCGGGCGATACACTCTGCTGACTTCGTGGCATTTCGTGCGGGAGAGGGATCATGCGCCGAGTTCTTCTGTCGCTGAGCATTTTTCTCTCCGTTGTGGTGCTTCTCCAGCCGGGTTTCGGATCGGGTCCCGCCGACGCACTGAGGATCGGGCCGATCACGTTTCCGGACTCGGACTCGCCCGACCTGATCGAGCAGAAGCCGACGGTGGTGGCGAAGCCGGACTGGATGCCGGCGCTGAGCAGCCGTGACACCGTGATCCTGGTGCCGGGTACCACCGACTACGACGGCGCAGATCAACTCGGGCGCACCCGCGACATCGGCATGTTCGGCGTCGCACCCGCGACACGGCCGCCGGTACGGGTGGTGAACTATCCGGCTGCGTTCGGTCTGACCATCGGCGACTTCCCGATCTACCTGGCCGGCGAGGGCACATTCAACGACTCCGTCGAAGTCGGCACCGCGAAGGGGGTCGCCGCCGCCGAGGCCGCCTATGCCGCCCACCCGGATCAGACGGTGGTGATCAACGGTTATTCGCAGAGCGCGCCGGTCGCGATGAACATCGCCCACGTGCTGCGCCAGCGCGGGACGATCCCGGACGATCGGATCGTCGTCGTGGTCGGTGCCGATTCCCGATTCCCCACCACCGGAGTCGAGAACGTGGTGCCCAGCGTCATTCCCGGCATGTACACCAATGGTGACCGCGACCCGTCGGACACCGGTGACATCCCGGTGTACTCGTACTGTGTCCGCGGTGACGCGACCTGCGGCGTCGGCAATCCTTTCGCCAACCCGCTGTCCACGTTCTTCTACCTGGTTCCTGGCTTCTATGTGCACGGGTTCTTGACGTATCGCATCAACGAATACGACATCGCCAAGGAATGGGACAGTCCCGAGGGGAACACCCACTACGTCGTCTATGACGGCGGAAATCCGTGGGGCATGATGCTGCGTGACCTCGGCGTCCCCGTGCCGAAGGACGCCGACGACGTGGTGAGTGCGCTCGTTCCGGTCCCGATGCCCGGCCGCGAGGCGACGAACGCCGGTCACGCCGTTCCGACGCCACGCGAACTACAGGACACCATCTACGCCAGGCTCGGCTGGCCGGTCCCGGTGACCGATCCCGACACGAACCCCCAAGTGAACGATCGCCTTCGGGCCGATCGCACTGTCGACGACTCGTCGGTGGCCCCACCGGCGACGAAGAAGAAGCAGCAGCCGCCCCCATCGCCACCGCCGCCCCCGACGCTGGTCCGCGACATCGTCGAGCGCTACCTCGGACGGTCTCATCCCGGGGTCGGACGCCTCACGATGGCAGTACCAAATCGCGGCGCTACGCATGTGCGCACGCCGCATCATTCATCCAAATCGACGAATTGACGGCCGCACCGGTTTCGCTGTCCTACATCGCAGATTAATCGCCGTTAGACTCACCTCACCATTCCGCCGGAATCGAGGGTCCGCGTGCGTCGAGTTCTGTTGTCACTCACCGTCTTTCTGACGGTGTCCCTGTTCCTGCAGCCCGGTTCGGCGACGGGCGCCACGATCGGCGGGATCACCCTGCCGGAGGTCTCGGTCCCGGCGGACTGGACACAGGCGCAACCGGTGCGCTCCAAGCCCGTCTGGCTGCCGACGAACCTCGGCGACGATGCCACAGTCATCCTCGTGCCCGGAACCGACGACTTCGACGGCGCCGACCAGTGGGGCCGAACCGTGGCCATCGGCTTCTATGATCTCGGCACGGACGCCAGTGGGAACATCGATCCCACACGTGTCGTCATCGTCGGATATCCGGCCGCCTTCGGTTTCTCCTTGTTCGGGCAGCCGATCTATCTGGTCGGCGACGCGACCTACAACGACTCGGTCGATGCCGGGACATCGGCCACGGTGGCGGCAGCCGAGCAGGCATGGGCGAACGCCGCGGATCCCAGCCAGGTCATCATCATCAACGGATACTCCCAGAGCGGGCCGGTGGCGTGGAACGCTGCATACCTCCTGCACCAGAGCGGCAACATTCCCGACGAGAACATCGTCGTGTTGTTGGGGGCCGACACCCGCTTCCCGAACACCGGTGTGGAGACGGTGATCCCCAGCTTCATACCGGGCCTCTACATGAACGGTCCGCGTGACGAATCCGATACCGGTGACATCCAGGTCATCTCGTATTGCGTCCGCGGCGACTCCGCCTGCGGGCTCGGCAACCCGCTCGTACACCCGTTCACCACCCTGTTCTACCTGCTTCCGGGCGCCTACATCCATGGGGCCAACGGGGATTACGTGAACCAGTACACGGTCATCAAAGAGTGGCAGAGCGACGACGGCAACACGACCTACGTCGTACTCGACGGGGGCAACCCGTGGGGGATGATGCTGCGTGGACTGGGGATTCCGGTGGCGCCGGAGTTCGACACCGTGTTGAGCACTGTCGTGCCGGTCCCCATGCCGGGCGAGGCCAGCACCATTGCCGGGTATCCGGTCCCGACGCCGCGCGAGATCCAGCAGGACCTCTACGACGCACTGGGTTGGACCGTACCGGTCACCGATCCTGATGCGCTCGACAAGCAGGCCGCTGCGTCGGGCTACTCCACGATGCTCAGGACATCGAGTGCGGAGTCGACCGGTCCGCCGGATGTCGAGTCGATGAGCGGGGCGGTCGCCGCGGAGGAACCGGAAGGACCGCCTGCCGCTCTGACAGCACCTGAGGCGCCCGCCATTCCGGAGACCCCGGCCGCACCCGAGGCGCCGGCAACGCCGATGACCCCGCAGGCGCCGTCGCAGTCGACCACCGCCGCGGACGGCGGGGCCGACGGGGCGAACGCCGGCGACGACCCGGGCGACGGGCCGGGCGAGGACTCCGGGTCTCACGATTCGCCATCACCGAACGATTCGTCCGCCGACCTGGGGGAGGGTGGTGCGTCGAGCGACGCGACCGCCTCCGAACCCGCCGCCGACGAAGTATCGAATTCATCCTCGGCCACGTCCTCGAACGACGGTGTCTCCGCAGCTGACGAGTGATGTATTGGACAAGTGTCCAATTCTGGTAGAACGTGTTCCGTCAAGGGCTGAGTGACCAATCTGACTGACACGCCCCTTGCGGTTGTCCCCATGCTATGTTCGTCGCACGTTTTTGTGAGCCGGGTGACAATGCACTGTTCCGGCCCATCGCAGCCGCGATCCGAATGCGATGGAAGGGCGACCGCCGGGGTCCGGTCTGCCAGGTGCGTACCTGACCAGAACTAAGGGTGAGAACTATGAGTGTGGGTGTCGTGCGCGAGTCTGCCGCGGGCGAACGTCGGGTGGCGTTGGTCCCGAAGGTGGTCGGCTCGCTGGTCGGAAAGGGTGTCCCGGTGGTCGTCGAGTCGGGTGCCGGGTTGGGGGCGTTGATCCCTGACGAACATTACGTGGAGGCCGGCGCGACGATCGGCGACCCGTATTCCGCGGATGTGGTGGTGCGGGTTGCGCCACCGACCGATGAGGAGATCGGCAAGCTGCGGAGCGGACAGAAACTGATCGGTTTCCTGGCGCCGCGTAACGCCGACAACCAGATCGATGCGCTCAAGGCGGCGGGTGTGGAGGCCTATGCGGTCGAGGCGATCCCGCGTATCTCGCGTGCGCAGGTGATGGATGCGTTGAGTTCGCAGGCCAACGTGTCCGGCTACAAGTCGGTGATCGTGGCGGCCGATCTGTCGACCCGGTACTTCCCGATGATGACCACTGCTGCGGGCACGGTGAAGCCGGCGACGGTGCTGGTCCTCGGTGTGGGTGTGGCCGGGCTGCAGGCGCTCGCCACGGCCAAGCGCCTCGGCGGTCGGACGACCGGATATGACGTGCGCCCGGAGGTGGCCGAGCAGGTCCGTTCGGTGGGTGCGCAGTGGCTGGATCTGGGTATCGACGCGGCCGGTGAGGGCGGGTATGCCCGCGAACTCACCGATGAGGAGCGTGCGCAGCAGCAGCAGGCGCTCGAGAACGCGATCAAGGGTTTCGACGTGGTGATCACCACCGCGCTGGTGCCGGGTCGTCCGGCGCCGCGGCTGGTGACCGCGGCCGCGGTGGAGGGCATGAAGGCCGGCAGCGTGGTGATCGATCTGGCGGGTGAGACCGGCGGCAACTGTGAGTTGACCGAGCCGGGGCAGACCGTCGTCAAACACGATGTGACGATCTGTTCGCCGCTGAACCTGCCGGCGACGATGCCCGAGCATTCCAGCGAGCTGTATGCGAAGAACCTGCTCGCGTTGATCGAGCTGATGCTCGGCGACGACGGTGCGATCAACTCGAACTTCGACGACGAGGTGCTCGCCGCGTCGTGTGTGACACGCGAAGAGGCGGTGGCCTGATGTACAACGAACTGCTCGCGAATGTCGCGATCCTGGTGTTGGCCGGGTTCGTGGGGTTCGCGGTGATCTCCAAGGTTCCCAACACCTTGCATACCCCGTTGATGTCGGGCACCAACGCGATCCACGGCATCGTGGTGCTCGGTGCGCTGGTGGTGATGGGTTCGTTGCCGGCTGATGCGTCGTGGGGTGTTCGGGTCATCGCGTTCGTCGCGTTGGTCTTCGGAACCCTGAATGTGGTGGGTGGCTTCCTGGTCACCGACCGCATGCTCGGGATGTTCAAGGGCAAGAAGGAGACTGTGAGCAAGGAGACCGCGAAATGAGCCCCCGTGTTGAGAGTCTTGGCGTGGTGAATCTCGCCGCCGAGTCGAGCGGTCAGGTGTCGGCGGGCCTCGGTTACGGGGTCACGGTTCTCTACATCGTCGCGTTCTCCATGTTCATCTACGGTCTGATGGGTTTGACCGGCCCGAAGACCGCGGTGCGCGGCAACTGGATCGCGGCCACCGGTATGGGGATCGCGGTGATCGCCACGCTGTTGGGTGTCTACAACAATGCCGGTGACGTCGGGGTGCCCGGCATCAACTGGGTGCTCATCGCGCTCGGCCTGGCGGTCGGTGTGGTGCTGGGTATTCCGCCGGCGTTGAAAACGAAGATGACGGCGATGCCGCAGCTGGTGGCGCTGTTCAACGGGGTCGGTGGCGGCACGGTCGCGTTGATCGCGTGGGCGGAGTACATCGAGTCCGATGGCTTCACCGCGATCGCGGAGACCCCGGACGTGCATGTGATCGTCGGGTCGCTGTTCGCGGCGATCGTCGGGTCGGTGTCGTTCTGGGGTTCGTTGGTGGCGTTCGCCAAGCTGCAAGAGATCATGCCGAAGGGGCTGGAGAAGGCGTTTGTCAAGAACGCCAAGGGCTTCCAGTTCGCGAACATGGTGCTGGCCATCGCGGCCGTGGCGATCGCCATCTACATCGGTGTGTCGGCTGATTCGCTCGATGCGACGGCGTGGTTCTGGATCGTGCTGCTGTTGGTGGTCGCGGGTCTGATGGGTCTGTTCGTGGTGTTCCCGATCGGTGGCGCGGACATGCCCGTGGTCATCTCGCTGCTCAATGCGATGACCGGTCTGTCGGCGGCCGCCGCGGGTCTGGCACTGAACAACCAGGCGATGATCGTTGCCGGCATGATCGTCGGCGCCTCGGGTTCGATCCTGACCAACCTGATGGCCAAGGCGATGAACCGGTCGATCCCGGCGATCGTGTTCGGCTCGTTCGGCGGCGGCGGCGATGCCGGCGGCGGTCCGACCGGCGCTGCGGGTGGCACGGTCAAGGCGACCTCGGCCGCCGACGCCGCGATCCAGATGGCCTATGCCAACCAGGTCATCGTGGTGCCCGGCTACGGTCTTGCGGTTGCCCAGGCCCAGCACGCGGTCAAGGAGATGGCGGCGCTGCTGGAGGAGAAGGGTGTCGAGGTCAAATACGCGATCCACCCGGTTGCCGGTCGGATGCCCGGGCACATGAACGTGCTGCTGGCCGAGGCCGATGTCGAATACGACGCCATGAAGGAGATGGACGACATCAACGGTGAGTTCAACCGCACTGACGTCGCCATCGTCATCGGCGCCAACGACGTCACCAACCCGGCCGCGCGTAACGATCCCGGCTCACCGATTCACGGCATGCCGATCCTCAACGTCGACGAGGCCCGCTCCACGATCGTGCTCAAACGATCGATGAGCTCGGGCTACGCCGGTATCGAGAACCCGCTGTTCTACGCCGACGCCACCAGCATGCTCTTCGGCGACGCGAAGAAGAGCGTCGACAGCGTCATCGAAGAACTCAAGGCGCTGTAAACCCCCTCCGAGGCCTGCCTCCGTTTGCCCCGACATCGGGGGAACGGAGGCAGTTCTCGTTTGGGCCGATGAGTTTTCCGGCAGTGGTGTGTCTATCCCGGCAGAACCACACACCACACACCGGAGGGCATCATGACCGCATCAACCATCGACACAACGTCGCACGCCACCGACCGGGTACGTGCCCGGAGTTGGCGTCACACAACGGGAGTCGCGATCAGCGTGCTGATCGGCGCCTTCCTCGTCTTCGACATCGTCGGGAAGCTGACACAGCCCGAGGCCGTCATCGAGGGCACCGCGAAGCTCGGGTTCCCGATCGACCAGGCCTATGTGATGGGCACCGTTCTGCTGGTCTGCCTTGTCGTGTACGCGATTCCCCGGACCGCCGTTCTCGGGGCGGTCGGGATCACCGCATACCTGGGTGGTGCGGTGACAGCGAACATGCGGATCGAATCGCCACTCGTCAGCACCACCTTGTTCGCGGTGTACCTCGGTGTGCTGATGTGGATCGGGCTGATCCTCCGGCGGCCGGAGCTGTTGAAGGTGGCCGGGATTCGGCGCTGAGCTGTCGTTGTTCGCAGGCAGGAGCTGCCCGTTTCCGTCCGAACTCTCGGACGGAAACGGGATTTCTGCTGTGGTGGGTGTTATCGACTTGCGACCGGACAGGTGCGGGCCTGTAGCCGCTTGCCGATACTGTTACGCAAGTGACTCATGTGTCCAAAGTGAAGCGGACCAAGCTTGCTGCCGTGGCGGTGATCGCTGCCTCCGCGGTCGGCGGTGTGGTGGTCGGCACGCTCCCCGTCGATCGGTCGGTCCATGTCGACGTGGCGCCGGCGGTGACCGCGGTCGACCCGGCAGGACTCTACAATTCGGCGCAACAGAAGTTCGCGGCCGGGGATGTCCCGGGTGGACTCGACGCGCTGAAGCAGATGCTGACCGTGGCACCGGCCGACGCCTACGCACTTGCGTTGCAGGCGATCTGGTCGGACCAGGCCGACGACCCCACGACCGGGCGTGCGGCGCTGTCCCGCCTCGGGGTGATCAACCCGGCGCTGTCCACCACGGCACGCAACGTCATCGACGGCGTCGCCGCCGCAGCCCACATCGTTCCGGACACCACGCCCAAGACCGTGTCGGGGCGGACCGCGATCGTCGTGCTCGGGTACGGCCTGAACCGCAACGGAACGATGGCACCCGAACTCGTCCGACGGGTCACCGCCGGCAAGGCGCAGGCCGAGACCACCACGACGGCACCGATCGTCGTCACCGGTGGCGCACCGAAAGCGGGTGTCACCGAGGCCGCGGCGATGAAGAAATGGCTGGTTTCCAGTGGGGTCGACGCCACCCGCATCACCGAGGAGGGCAAGTCCGGGTCGACGGTCGCCAATGCCCAGAACACAGCAGACATCTTGCGTACCCAGGGCATCAGCACCATCATCCTGGTCACGTCTCCCAACCATATTCGCCGCGGGGCAGCAGATTTCGCGGCCGCAGGGTTGCGCACCGTCGCGACCGTGACGACCGCGACCGATCTCGCGAAGTATCAGACTCCCCTGACGAAGGATCAGCAGCGAGGCATTCGGCTCGAGGCGACACGTACCGCGAAGATTCCGGCAACCCGTGAGGCGGGACTGCCCGTCCCCGAGAACCTGCCAGACACCGGACCCGGGCTCATCACCGAGTTCGGTGGAAAGCTGCTGGAAACACTCCTCGGCACGGGGTCGTCGGCGACAGGGTGAGGCCAACGCCGGCCGACACACGGCGCCCGGTGTCGCGTACCGCGCACCACGGTGGTCCGGTTGTGGTGACCGGGTTTGGGTGGCCGTCGGGTACGCGACACCGTGTGGTGCCGTGTGTGTTTCACTCTTTGGAGTTCTCAAGGATCAGATGCGGTCCCGGCCAGGGGTCGCTCTCTGCTGGTCGAGTAGCGGCGAACGAAGTGAGTTGCGTATCGAGACCGGGGTTGGGTGATCTCGATACGGTGCCTCGCCTAGCGGCTCGGAACCTACTCGATCAGCGGAAGAGCGACGGCGGGTCAGTCAGGCTGGTTGGTCGGGTGGGGTCAGCGGCGGTGGTCTGGCGGTTGTGGTCACCGGGTCTCGGTTCAGGCGGCGGTGGGCAGGTTGTCGAGGTTGAGGGTGCGCCGGTTGTGGGCGGGGATCGGGCGTCGTTGCGGGTCGACGGATGCCGGCGGGATGAGCCAGGGGTGTTTGTCGAGTCCCATGACGACGTCCCAGCCGTTGTGGTGGACGTCGTGGTGACATGAGGGGCAGAACAGGCAGCCGTTTTCCAGGTAGGTTTTGCCTCCGTCGGCCCAATGTTTGATGTGGTGTGCGTGGCAGCGGGTGGCGGGTGCCCCGCATTTGATGCAGCCCCGATCGCGTTGGTGCAGTGCTCTTCTCAGTTGTGCGGGGAACAGGCGTTTGTCGTGGCTGATGTCGAGGGGGACGGCTTCGTCGTCGACGATCATGGTGGTGATGGTGCCGTCGCAGGTCAGGGTGCGCAGGGTGGCTTCGGTGATCGACCCCATGAACTCGAGTTCGGCGTCTTCGGGTCGTTCGGCGGGTACCGTGATCAGGGTTTGGGTGCGCGGTGCGGAGGCGGCATCGCCGCCGCGGGCGGCGATGTCCAGCAACGTTTCCAATGCGTCGGCTTGGCGACGTTCAGTGGACCGGGCGTCGGGGGAGCCGTCGGGTTCGGGACGGGGTTTGGCTAGTTCTTCGATGGCGGCGTGGAACTTTTCGCCGACGTCGGTGTTGAGGTCGGCGTGCACTTCGAGTCGTCCGTCGCTGGTCAACGCTTTGGACAGGGTGTTGAGGTTGCGGTCTTCCGAGGCGGGTAGGCCGCCGGTGTCGTCGGCGTGCTTATTGCCTAACGCGCGGGCGTGTTTGGTGATGTCGGCGGGGGTGGCGCCGGAGAAGAATTGTCCGAGAAGATCTGTCACAAATCTTAGACGCGCTGCGTCGTCGATCGGTTCCGCTGATCTCTTGGCAATATGATCAATCCCTTTGACCACCGCGTCGGCGTGTTCGCTGGAGATCGCACCGTCGGCGGCATGGGCGTGCAGGGTGGGCAGCGAGGACGTCGTGGCGGCGATGCGCTGTAGGCGAGCCGCGACCGCGGGTGCCAGGCCCATCACGATCAAGAGTTCGGTCATTGTGCGGCCGTGGTCTTTCGCCACACCGAGGCGGTCGAGGTGGCCGACCATGATCGCCAGGTGGTGGGCGATCAGGTTGCCCATCACGATCAGTGCCTGGGTCGTGTCGAAGGCCGACTGTTTGGCCAGCTCATCGTGGGCGATGGGTAGGTCACGGAGTGTATCGACAAGCGGTGAGAGTTCCCCCGAAGTTCTCATGCCATCCAAAGTATTCGAACTGGCGTTCGACGTCAAGGGGTTTGTGGAGGAAGGTGCAGAGAATTTTTCGGGGCGGTCGGGGTTTGTTGGTGTCGTGGCTGAATGGTTGTGTGGCAGGGGATCTCGATACGTCTCCTCGCGCGCTCGTCGACTACTCGATCAGCGGGAGGGGCCGCGTCGCTGCCGCTCGTCGACTACTCGATCAGCGGGAGGGGCCTCCTCACTGCCGCTCGTCGACTACTCGATCAGCGGAAGGGCTGCGTCGTCTACTCGATCAGCGGGAGGGGGTTTCCGCGTTCGCTTATCGACCAACGATCAGTGGATGGGTCTCCGCGCCGCTCATCACCCGCTCGAGCAGCGGAACCCTTGATGCCTGGGTTCGGCCCTTGTCTCGTGTATCCCGCTCTTGCGCACCTAGCGCCGTCGGCTCTTGGTGAGCGCAACCGGATCCAGGGCTGTACGTGACCATTCCGCTGCCATCGACAGACTCGCGTCGCGCCCGGAGTGGACATGATGAAACGCCGAACGTGCCGCGCGGTCGGGGTCGTGTGCAGAAATGGCGGCAAGGAGCTCTTCGTGCTCGCGGCACTGCACTCCGGGGTCACGGTCGCGGGTCAGATGGAACAGCCACTGCGTGCGCGCCTCGAGTGGGCGCAGGATGTTCTCCAGCAGTGGGTTTGCCGCCAGATCGACGATGATCGTATGAAAGTGTGCGTTCGCGGCAGCGATGGCAGGTTTGTCGTCACGGGCGGTGGCGTCGCGGGCGATCTCGAGCTGAGCAGCCAGGGACGCGAGCCCCTGTTCGTCGGCGCGCTCGGCTGCCAACCGGGCCGAGAGTACTTCGAGGCTTTCGCGGACGTCGAAGAGATCGCGAACATCGTCGGCGGTGAAGGGTGCGACGATCGCTCCCTGTCGAGGTACCACGACCACCAGCCCGTCCTGCTGCAGCAACTGCATCGCTTCGCGGAGCGGTATTCGTGACACCTTCAGTTCGTCGGCCAGGTCACGCTCCACCAGCCGCGTTCCCGGTGGCAGGTCGAGGCCGACGATGCGCGCACGCAATTCGTCGTACACCTGCTCGCGCAACGACTTCTTTGTCGAATCGGAAGCGGCACTCGTCACCGGGGTCTCCTCTGTAGGGCGTTGAGGGACAGCTTAACCGGCCGAAAGTTAACGGTATACCGTTAACTGCTCTCTTACGGTCGCGTAATGCGGCGGAAATGAGCCGGGCGCACTCTCATTCATAACGGTATACCGCTAATGGTGCCGAAGGATTCAGGAGGGGCTGTCCATGAAACGCACACTTCCCATCGCGCTGGCAGTGGCCGGTGCACTTGCTCTCGGCGTCACCGGCTGCGGATCATCCGATTCCGGCGGGGGCGGCGACACGCTGTCGGTCGGAGTCTTCCTACCCGGCTCGGTCAACGACACCGGCTTCATGCAGTCGGCCTATGCCGGATATCAGCGGGTGAAGGAACAGATGGGCGACAAGGTGGATGCAAGCTACGTGGAACAGGTTGCCGCGGCCGACTACCAGCAGGCCCTGCAGCGGTTCGCCTCGGAGAACGATCTGGTGATCTCCGTCGGCGGACAGACCGATGCCGACCTCCGTAAGGTCGCACCCCAGTTCCCCGACGTGAAGTTCGTCGAGATCGGCGGGCCGTCCGATGCCGAACCGATGCCGAACCTGGCGTACTACGATCCGCAGCAGGCCGAGGCCGAGTTCGTCGCAGGCGCAGCGACGGCAGCAGGCTCGAAGTCCGGCACCGTGGGATTCGTGGGTGGCGTCGAGCTTCCCGCCATTGTGAACTCGGCCAAGGCTTTTGCCAACGGTGCCAAGTTCGCCAGGCCGGACGTGAAGGTGCTGGCACCGCAGTACGTCGGCGACTTCAACGACCCGGCAAAGGCAAAACAGGCTGCTGCCACAGCCTATGCCGGTGGCGCCGACGTGCTGAGCCAGATCGTCAACCTCGGTAAGCAGGGCATGGAGCAGGCCGCGCAGGAGACCGGGAAACAGATGAGCGGCGGCCCGATCCCCGGTGACTGCACGAATTCCGTCTACAGCGGATACGTCAAGACCGACATCGGCACCGAGGTCGAGTATGCCGTCACCTCGACGCTCGACGGATCGTGGCAGGCCCAGCAGGTTCCATTCGGGTTGACCAGCGACAAGGCCGGTACCGACTACGTCGTCTGCTCCACCGATCCTGCGGTGAAGGACACGGTCGATCGGGCCAAGGCCGGCATCGCCGACGGCTCCATCACCCCGTACTGACGGCGGGCCACGATGACGATCACCACGGACGTGATGGCGCGAAACGATTCTCCGCTGCTCACCCTCGACGGCATCGCGAAATCGTTCGGAACGGTGCAGGCACTTCACGACGTGAGCCTGTCGGTTGGCTCCGGGTCGGTGCACTGCATCCTGGGTGAGAACGGTGCCGGCAAGTCGACCCTGTGCAACACCATCTTCGGCACGGTGTCGTCGGATGCCGGCGCGATGAGACTGAGCGGGGCACACTACCGCCCGCAGAACCCCAGAGAAGCACTCACCGCGGGGGTCGCCATGGTGCATCAACATTTCTCGCTGATCTCGACGATGTCCGTCGCCGACAACCTCCTGCTGTCATCCGACGGGCTCCGGCCACCACGCCGACGGCTCGGCGCCGACCTCGACCGCATAGCCGACCTCTATGGATTGAGGATCGATCCGAAAGCGACGGTGAAGGATCTGAGCGTGGGCGCACGCCAACGTGTCGAGATCGTCAAGTCCCTACTCGGTGATCCACGGCTGATCCTGCTCGACGAGCCGACGGCGGTTCTCGATCCGGCCGAGATCGACGCACTCATCGAAACCTGTGTGGCGCTCACCGATACCGGCAAGTCGGTAGTTCTGATCACCCATAAGCTCGGCGAGGTGGCGCGGGTTGCCGACGAAGCCACGGTGCTTCGGGCGGGTACCGTCGTCGGCGGCGGCAAGCTCTCCGACGTCACGCCGGAGAACCTGCTCGAGCTGATGCTGGGCGGCACACGACCACTCGAGCGTGCGGTCCGGCCTCCTCGCGCGATGCCGTCGGATGCGCCGATCTGCCTGCAGGTCAGGGGGATAGGGGTCACTCACGACGACGGCCGTCAAGCGCTCTCGGGCGTCGACCTCGACATTCGGTCCGGCGAGATCGTCGGGATCGCCGGTGTGGAGGGCAACGGGCAGTCAGAGTTGACCGGGGTGCTCTCTGGTGCGTTGACGCCGGAGCGCGGGTCGGTGCGCCTCGACGGTGCCGACATCACCGTCTCCACGCCGGGCCGGCGCACCGATGCCGGGTTGGCGGTCATCCCGGAGGACCGCCACGCCGAGGGGATCATCGCCGAGATGACCATCACGGAAAATCTTGCCATGCCACGGCTGAAGCAGTACCGCCGCCGCTGGGGACTGCTCGACCGTTCCCGGATGCGTGCGGCGGCCGACGATGCCATCGCGGCTTTCTCGATCCGGGCATCGGGACCGGATGCGACGATCGGCGAACTGTCCGGCGGTAACCAGCAAAAGGTCGTACTCGCGCGCGAATTGGCCACTCCGGGCTTGCGCGTCGTCATCGCGGCGCAACCGACCCGGGGGCTCGATGTCGGCGCCGTCGCGTTCGTCCTCGACCGACTACGGGAGGCAGCCGACGACGGGGCAGCCGTGCTGGTCACCTCCAGCGAGATCGACGAACTCCTCGCCGTGTGCGACCGCGTCGTGGTCGCCTACCGCGGTGCGTTGAACGGGTCAGTCGACACCCGGTCACCCGATGCTGCACGCGAGATCGGCAATCTCTTGACAGGAGTGGCGGTGTGAGTCTCCCCCAACCACGGATCCGATCCGGCGGAAACCGCGCCGCCCTGCACCCCCGACATCCGGCAGTGATGGCAGTCGGTGCGCTGATCATATCCGCAGCAGTCGGATTGGCACTCGCGGCCGCCGCCGGAGCCGATCCCGCCGAGGTGATCGACGCACTCGTCGACGGCACGTTGGGTTCGCCGTTCGCGATAGGCACCTCGATGAACAACGCGGCCATCCTCATGCTCGTGGCGATGGGATTCACGATCGCCTACCGTGCGGGGCTGGTGAATGTCGGTGGCGAGGGCCAGATCTGCCTCGGTGGAATCGCCGCCACAGCTGTCGGCGTGTCCTTGCCGACGTCGCTGCCGCCGGTCATCGCTCTTCCGGCCACGCTGTCGGCCGCCGTCGTCGGCGGCGCTGCCTGGGCGGCGATAGCCGCGTGGCTGCGGGTGCGGCGCGGTACGAGTGAGATCATCACGACGCTGCTGCTGAACTTCGTCGGCCTGGGGTTGGTCGTGCTCGTGGTGCACGAGCCTGCACTGCTGCGGCAGCCGATGACGTCGTCGGAGACGTTGCCGCAATCGGAGTCGCTCGTCGCATCGGCCCATCTACCGCTCCTCGGGCTGCCCAAGAACCCGGCCACGGTCGCGGTGGTGCTGGCCGTACTCCTCGCATGCATCGTCGGTATCATTCTGCGGCACAGTGCGGTCGGGCTCCGCCTGCGCGCGGTGGGATTGTCGCCCGGCGCGTCGGCCCGCTTGGGTGTACCCGTCGGTCGGACGGCCTTTCTCGGTCTGGCGGCCGCCGGTGGGTTCTCCGGGTTGGCCGGGGGCGTGCTGGTCTGCACCGCGCCGTTCGTGCTCGCCGATGGCTTCTCGTCGGGCTTCGGGTTCAGCGGACTGGTGGTCGGTCTGCTGGCCCGTGGGTCGATGACAGCGGTCGGCGCGGTCTCACTGTTGTTCGGACTGTTGGTCTCCGGCGGTATCAATCTGCAACTCGAGGCCGGTGTACCGTCCTCCACCGTCACCGTGGTGCAGAGCGTACTGATCATCCTCATCGCCGGTAGCGCGTGGTGGGCGGCCTCCGCTCGGAAACGCCCACGCCCCGAACCCCTCGACGACCCCTCACCGACGACGAAATCCATGACCGAGGAGGTGTCGGCATGAATGTCGCCATGATCACCGAAATCCTCTCCAGCGGAGTCGCCTTCGCCATTCCGCTACTGCTGGCAGCAACCGGCGAATCGATCAGCGAACGGGCCGGAGTCCTCAATCTCAGCATGGAGGGGATGATGCTCTGTGGCGCCTTCGCCAGTGTGCTGGCTGCGGTCACCACCGGTTCTGCGCTCGTAGGTGTGGCGGCCGCAATTGTCGCCGGCCTGCTCTTCGGTCTGGGTAATGCGCTGCTCTGCGTGCGGTTTCGCGCCGATCAGATCGTCATCGGCATCGCCGCCAACGCCCTGGCGCTCGGGCTGACCACGTTCGGTTCGCGCATCCTGCTGGCCGACGGGAAGGGAAACGGTGTGCCGGCCTTCCACGATGTGCACATCCCGGTCCTCAGTGACCTACCGGTGATCGGACCAGCTCTGTTCGGGCAGACCCTTCTCGGCTATCTGTGTGTCGTGATCGTGGGATTGCTCGCGGTCGCATTCTCCGGCCGGACCATGGCCGGTGTCCGCGTCGACGCCGTCGGCGAGGATGCGACATCGTCGGGATGGACGGGTCTGCCGGTCAACCGGATCCGGGTGCTCGGGGTGCTGGTCGCGGCGGGCGCCGGTGGGCTGGCCGGTGCGCAACTCGCCCTGTCGGAGGTGCGTTCGTTCAGCGAGAACATGACCGCCGGCATGGGCTATCTCGCGGTGGTCGCGGTGATCGCCGGGCGCTGGCGGGCCTCCGGCATCCTGGTCGCGACGTTCTTCTTCGGCGTGGCCCGTGCGCTGCAGTTCGCCCTGCCGGCGGTCGGCGTCGACATTCCCTACGCCCTCCTGGTCATCCTGCCGTACGTCATCGCGATCATCGCGGTGGCAGGTTTCGTCGGTGGACGAAAAGCGCCGTCGTGCTTGACCGTTCCCTACGTGGGTCGAGTCTGACCCGATTCTTGAAAGGTGCCGTTCATGGCCATCATCCTGACCCACCACGACATAGCCGAGCTGATCGACCGGCCGGCTGTCTACCGCGCGGTCGAACAGGCGCACATCGATCTGTCGACCGGCGACGCGTCCAACCCCGCGCCACAGGTACTTCCGATCGATGCGGGCTCCGTGTTGCCGATGGCAGCGACCGCTCGGCGCCAACGGTGCAGCGCGGTGAAACTGCTGTCGGACATGCCGCTGCACCGTGACGCGGGGCTTGCGGCCCAACGGTCGACCATCCTGCTGGTGTCGGCGGAGACCGGCGAATGTGAGGCGGTGCTCGACGGTCGGCTGATCACCGCCATCCGCACGGCCGCCGCAAGCGCCGTTGCCACCGCCCACCTCGCGCGTGCATCGAGTACATCGCTCGGATTGGTCGGAGCGGGAACGCTCGCCGTCGAGCACACCCGCGCGATCTCCCGCATCCGGGCGATCGAGAAGGTGTTCGTGTGGTCGAGGAGTCAACGAACCACAGACGAATTCCGTCGTCGCACAGAAGATATCGATGTGCAGATCGAGTCGGTGGAATCGCCGCGGCAGGTGGTCGCCGCATCCGACATCGTGTGTACGCTCACGCCGTCACGAGATCCGATCGTCTCGGGTGCGTGGTTCCGGCCGGGGATGCACATCAATGCGGTGGGCGCACCGCCGCGCCCCGACCATCGCGAGATCGACGGGATGGCGATGGGTTCGGCTCGTCTTGTGGTCGACAGCACGCCGACCGCCCTGGCGAAGTCGGGGGACGTGGTGCTCGCCCTGGCCGAGGGGCATCTCGGCACGGGTGACGTCGAGCTGGAACTGGGCGAGGTGATCATCGATGCCGCCAAGGGACGTCGTGACGATGACGATGTGACACTGTTCAATTCCGTCGGCATCGGGCTGCAGGACCTCGTGACCGCCCGCCTGCTGCTGGACGCGGCGCGGGAACGCGGTGTCGGTACGCGAGTGGAGATCGCCGGATGAGCCCGGACGAGCGGTGTATCTCGCGGGCCATTGCTCTGGCTCGGGACGCCGCCGGTCACGGTGATCGACCGTTCGGTGCGGTCGTCGTGGCCGCGGACGGAGATGTGCTCGGGGAAGGGCGCAACAGTGCCTCGTCGTCCGGCGACATCACCGCGCACGCCGAGTTGGTCGCCATCCGGGCCGCCATCGACGCGGGTCAGGGAGAGCGTCTCGCAGGTGCGACAGTGTATGCCAGCGGTGAGCCGTGTCCGATGTGCGCCGCTGCGTGCGTGTGGGCCGGGGTCGGCCGGATCGTGTTCGCGGCGTCCACCGCGGCATTCTCGGTCATCCTGCCGGAGGGACCGCATTTCGGATTGGGGTGTGCTGATGTCGTCGGGGCGTCCGACAGTGTGATCGTGGTGCAGGGGCCTGTCGCCGAGGATGAGGCGTTGCGGGTGATGGGCGGCGGGTGACGCCGACCCTCAGAACATCACCGAACGAAAATGGGTGATGAGTCGCCAATCGTCCGGGCCACCGTCGAGCCCGTGCAGCATGTGGAAGGCGATGCCCGGCGGCTGCCCGCGGTTGACGATCTCGGTGCCCTCGAAGGGCAGATTGAGAGTGGAGGCGACCCCGGGTGCGACGGCGAGGTGGCGGCCGGCGAACGTGGTGACGGCAGGGGTATGAGCGTGGCCGCACACGAAGCCGACGATGTTGGGGTGCCGGTCCACCAGTGCGGCCAGGCGCTGCTCCTCGGTCTGCCGGATGGAATCCATGAACGGCATGTCCAAGATCACCGGCGGATGGTGGAAGGCGACCACCACCGGCGTCTGCGGACCTGCGGAGACGATCTGCTCCGACATCCACGCCAGCGTCTCGTCGGTGAGGTATCCGTCGTTGCGCCCTGGGATGGAACTGTCGCAGACGACGAACAGCACTCCGTTGATGATCTCGGCGCTGTTGATCGGATCGCTGCCGGGCTTTCCCAACAGGCCGGCGTTGAATCGTTCGCGGTGGTCGTGGTTGCCGGCGGTGATCATCATGGGCAGCGGACTGTAGAGGACACCGAAGGCCTCACGGTATTCGGACTCGGTGCCCTCGTCGGTGATATCACCGGTCACCAGCAGCGCGTCGATGCCGTGCGCCCGGGCGTGAATGTAGTCCAGCGTCGCTTCGATCCGGCGGCGGCTGTACCGCGTGCCGTTGAAATGCAGGTCGCTGATGTGGGCGACGACGAACACACACGCTCCTTGATCACTGACTGATCTGAGGCTAGTCAAGCGACACGGTATCGGCGCGCCGAGGGGCACCGATGGTGATCCGCGTGGGCGCAACGTCGTTGGTTGACACGCATCACCGTGCGTGTCAGGTTTGGCGAATGAAACGTGTTCTACCCCGCATTGCGTCGGATCGCTTCGCGGGTCATACCGCGATCGTGACCGGTGGTGGATCCGGTATCGGCGCGGCGCTCACCCGGGCGTTGGTCGAGGTCGGCGCGGACGTGGTCTGCACTGATGTCGATGTCGATGCGGCGGGTCGGGTCGCCGCCGAACTGGCCGACGGTCGGGGGACGGTGCGCGCCGCGGCCCTCGACGTGACCGACGGCGAGGCCGTGCGCGCGACGGTCGATGCCGTGGTCAGCGATCGCGGACGCCTCGATCTGATGTTCAACAACGCGGGTATCGCGCTGGGCGGCAACACCGAACTACTCACCGCCCGACAGTGGGACTCCATCATCGACGTGAACATCCGCGGTGTGGTGCACGGGGTCACCGCGGCGTATCCGCACATGATCCGGCAAGGTTCCGGACACATCATCAACACGGCGTCGATGGCGGGTCTGGCCGCGGCGGGTCTCCTCACGAGCTACGTGATGACCAAACATGCCGTCGTCGGGTTGACGCTGGCATTGCGATCGGAGGCGGCCGCCCACGGCGTCGGTGTCACCGCGCTGTGTCCGGCTGCCGTCGAGACGCCCCTGCTCGACGGCGAAGGGGTCGGCGGTTTCACCGGCCGTTCGTATTATCTGTCGGGGCAGGGCGTGCGGACGGCCTACGGCCCCGACCGCCTGGCGGCCGAGGCGCTCGAGGCCGTCGACCGCAACAAGGCGTTGCTCGTCGTCCCGGCCCAGGCGCGATTCGCGTGGCGGATCTCGCGGTTCGCACCCGGACTCATGCAGGCGGTGACGACGAGGTTCGTCGAGCGGCAGCGGGTCGCGCAGGGTCTGTAGTCGCGCTCAGTGCAGGGTGCGCTTGAACAGCGCTTCGAGTTCCTCGAAGTGGCGTTCGGTCGCCTCCGGATGGAAGACCGCGGTGTCGGCCATCGTGTACCCGTGCAAGGCGCCCGGGAACACCGACGCCGAATGGGTCACGCCACACGAGGTCAACGCGTGCTCGAACGCCGCAACCGCCTCCGGCGGCAGCGACCGGTCCTGGTCGGCGTGGATTGCCACGACGTCGGCGCGAACGTCCGGCAGGCGCCGATGAGGACTGTCGGGATCGTCGGTGACCAGACCGCCGGTGTGGAACATGCCGACCGCGCCGACGACGTCGGGGCGAGTCGCCGCGGCCAGCAGCGCGAGTAGACCTCCCATGCAGTAGCCGGTCACGCCGACGTCACCCTTCCCGACTCCCTCGAGCCCGCGCAACGTGTCCAGGTAGGTCGACAAGTCCGTCGTGGCCAGGGGATCGGTGAGGGCCTTCACCCGGGGCATCGCGTCGGCGAAGAAGGCACCACGACTGTCCGGATCGGTGAGGTCGACGGTCGGCTCGAGCTCGGTGGCGGTGCCGTTGCGATAGAACACGTTGGGTGCCATCACGACGTAGCCCCACGAGGCGATCCGGTCGGCCATCCTCTTGGTCTGTGGCCGTAGGCCGATCGCGTCCATGATGAACAGCACGCCCGGGAGCGGACCGGAAGCGTCGTCGGGTCTGGTGACGTAGGCCTCCGCGACCCCGTCTGCGGTGTCGATGCTGATCATCTCGTCGGTCACAGTGCACAACCTCTCTCTCACAGGTCGCCGGGAAGTTTGTCCCGGCGGATTCCGCGCCAACTCGGGTGGCGCAGGTGCCCGGTACTGGTCCAGTCCATGAATCTGACCTCGCCCACGATCTTCGGCAGCACCCAGATCGCACTCGACGCGACCGGACGGTCGAGCTTGTCGACGAAGGGACAGCGGTTGATGCGCAGCGGTTCGAGTTCGGCTGCCAGTGAACGTAACTGGGCGTCACTGAATCCCGTCCCCACCCGGCCGACGTATCGGAGCCCGGTTTCCTCGGGCAGGCCGAGCAGTAGCGATCCGATGGTGTCCGAACGGTTTCCGCGGCCGGGTCGGTATCCGCCGACGACCACCTCGATGTCGCTCCAGTTCTTGTGCTTGAGCCATTTCGTGGTGCGACGGCCCTGTTGGTAGGTCGACGAACGACGTTTCGCGACAACACCTTCCCAACCTTGCTCGCGGCTTTGTTCGATCGCTGCGCGGCCCGGGCCCGGTAGCAGCGCGGGTACCTCCGCGAATGGGGAGCCCGCGAAGGCCGGCGCGAGTTCCTCGAGCAGTTCGCGTCGCTGCGACCACGGTCGCCGCAGCAGCGACGTCCCGTTCAGATACAGGATGTCGAAGACGTAGAGCTTGAGAGTGAGGTCCTCGTCGCTGTTCCTCCGCGCGGAGAGCAAGGTGAAATTGGTACGGCCACTCGCATCGAGGGCCACGACCTCGCCATCGAGGACCACGTCGATGAGCCCGAGGTCGTCGGCGATGGCGCGCAGTTCCGGAAAATCGGCGGTCATGTCGATTCCCGAGCGTGAGGTCAGACGGAAATCGCCATCGATGTAGCGCAACAGAATTCGATAACCGTCCCACTTGCCCTCGAAGGCCCAGTCGCGTCCGTCGAGGTTCTCGATCGACTCATCGGTCGCCAGCATCGGTCGAGGATCGCGCAGACTGTCGGGCAGAATCGGGCGCGGCTCGTCGCTCATGAGATGGGCGAGCCAGTTCTTGTCGCCCGTCTTGATCAATGCGTAGCGGCCTTGCACGCGTTCGCCGTGAAGCCGCACGATCACCTCGTTGTCGCGCCATTTCTCCGTCTCGTACGTGCCGCGATCCCAGATCTCTACGTGTCCTCCGCCGTACTCGCCCGCCGGGATGTCGCCGGAGAAGTCGGCGTAATCCATCGGGTGATCCTCGGTGTGGACGGCGAGCCGGTTCTGGTCCGGGTCGTCGGGCAGATTCTTGGGGACGGCCCACGACACGAGGACACCGTCACGTTCGAGCCGGAAGTCGTAGTGCAACCGGCGGGCGTGGTGTTCTTGGATGACGAAGATGGGGTCGGTCTGCTCCTCGTCGGCGCGTTGCCGGTCACGGTGGGCGTCGTCGCCGAAGGGTTCCGGGGTCTTGGCGGAATCGCGCTTGCGGCGGTATTCGCCGAGACTGACGACAGGGTTACCGGTCACCTCGATCAACTCGCGAGCCGACGGCGCGGCCTCGTCGTCGAGCTCGCCCTCGTCACCGTCGGTGCCGTCGAGGTGATGCGGGGCATCCAGGCCCGACAGCAGATCTCCGTCAGCGTCGACACGGTCGAGGACCTCGTGGAACAGGAGCTGTCCGATGTCGGGGTCGGCGAGTTCCTCCCAGCTACGCGGCGCGGCCACCCAGGGTTGCTCACGACCTCGCATCGAGTACGGAGCGAGGGTCGTCTTCGAACCGCTGTTCTGGCTCCAGTCGATGAAGACCTTGCCGCTGCGTACCGCTTTGGCCATCGTCGCGGTGATGGTATCGGGGTGCGATGAGGCCAGGCTGGTGGCGATCTGTTTCGCCACGGTCCGGGCGGCCTCGGGTGACACGGGCCGGTCGAAGCGGGCGTACATGTGCAGTCCCTTACCGCCGCTGGTGACCGGGTAGGAGGTCAGTCCCGCCGCCGACAACATGTCCCGGATCATCAGTGCCACCTCGGCGCATTGCGACAGGGGGACGTCGGGGCCGGGATCGAGGTCGAGGACCAGGCGGTCGGCCTTGGGCCTGGTGCCTTCGTGCTCCGGCACCCGCCATTGCGGAGTGTGCAATTCGAGCGCCGCCATCTGGCCGAACCACACGAGGTCGGCGCGCGAGGTGGCGAGCGGGTAGGTGATCACTCGTTTGCTGTGCTGTTCACCGAACCGTGCGAGCCAATCGGGTGCCGACGATGGCAGGTCCTTCTCGAAGAACGGCATCGACTCCACACCGTTGGGCCATCGCTTGCGGGTGACCGGGCGCCCCGCTAGATGCGGCAGCATGACATCGGCGATGCGGGTGTAGTAGTCGATGACCTCGTACTTCCGCGTGCCGGCGGCCGGGTAGAGCACTTTGTCGAGATTGGTGATCGGGATGCGACGACCGTCCACGTCGAGGCTCTCACCACCACCCATGACGACCATTGTCCACGGTGTGTGCCGCATTGTGTGCCGAGGATTTCCCAAACCGGTGGCACAATGAACGCCATGCGCTCGATCTGGAAGGGCGATCTGAGCTTTGGCCTGGTCAACGTGCCGGTCAAGGTGTACTCGGCGACGGAAAGTCACGACCGGAAGTCCTTTCAGGTCGACTCGAAGGACGGGACACGCATTCGCTATCGGCGTGTCCGCGAGGGCACCGACACCGAGGTGGACTACGCCGACATCGCCAACGCCTACGAAACCGACTCCGGCGAGACGGTGATTCTCACCAAGGAGGATCTCGCGACGCTGCCGGTGCACAAGAGTCCGGAGATCTCGATCCTGGAGTTCGTGCCAACCGAACAGGTCGATCCGATCTACTTCGACAAGCCCTATTACCTGGAGCCGGCATCGAAGTCGCCCAAGGCGTACACGCTGATGGCGCAGGCATTGGAGAAGACCGACCGTCTGGCCATTGCGACCTTCACACTGCGGAACCGGACCCGCCTTGCCGCGCTGCGGGTGGTCGACGGTGTGATGACCTTGCAGACGCTGCTCTGGCCCGACGAGGTGCGTGCTGCGGACTTCGGCTTCCTCGGCGAAGAGACGGAGATCCGTCCCCAAGAGCTCGACATGGCGGCCTCGCTGATCGAGACCATGGCCAAGGATTTTGACCCGTCTGAATTCGAGGACACCTATCAGAACGAGCTGTCCAAGCTCGTCGAGGCGAAAGCCGAAGGCGCCGAGGCGTTCCCGGAAAGTGACGAAGAACCGGCCGAAGACGAGGACTCCGAGGTCGCCGACCTGCTGGCCGCGTTGCGCGCGTCGGTGAAAGACAAGGGTGGGTCGAGCGATTCCGCCGGGAAGTCCGACGACGCCGAGGAATCCGAGTCGGCGAAGAAGACCACCGCCAAGAAAGCCCCCGCCAAAAAGGCTCCGGCGAAGAAGGCCGCTGCCAGGAAGACGGCGGCCAAGAAGTCGGCGTCCAAGTCCACCGCGGCCAAGAAGACCACCGCCAAGAAGTCGGCGGCGAAGAAGTCGGCGTAGGGATCAGTACGTCCCCGGGCCGCGGCCCAGTCGGTCCCTGAGGAGCGTCGCGAGGAACGAG
Organism: Gordonia sp. LMA484; assembly: GCF_058129505.1. Taxonomy (NCBI): domain Bacteria; kingdom Bacillati; phylum Actinomycetota; class Actinomycetes; order Mycobacteriales; family Gordoniaceae; genus Gordonia; species Gordonia sp. LMA484. The sequence goes on along the minus strand of NZ_CM176700.1, from coordinate 4,910,537 downwards.
CGAAGCGGCCCCACTCGGTCCCCGAGGAGCGAGCGAAGCGTTCCCACTCGGTCTCTGAGGAGCCTCGCGAGGAACGAGCGATGCGTCGCCACCCGCTCCCTGAGGAGCCTCGCGAGGAACGAGCGATGCGTCACCACCCGGTCCCTGAGGAGCCTCGCGAGGAACGAGCGATGCGTCACGAAGGGCGACCCTTCGTGACGATCCTCCGCTAGCGCTCCGGATCTCCTCAGGGATCGGGGTGGCCATCCCGCTGGCGCTCCGGATCTCCTCAGGGATCGGGGTGGCCATCCCGCTGTGCTCCGGATCGTGGAGGATCGCGCTTGGCACTCCTCACGCTGCTCAGCCTGGGGCTCGACGCGACTCGACCACCAGGGGGCCGCCGGAAAAATCAGTGGCCGATACCAGAGGACATGCGAGAAACTCGTACCGTGAGCACGTCGGTCGATACCCGCCTGCCCGCGGCGTTGAAACCGTTTGCGCTGCGGCAGTACCGTTTGCTCGCAATCGGATTGGTGCTGGCGATGTTCGCCGATGGTGTGTGGACCGTCGGCGTGGTCTGGCAGGTCATCCAGATGGGCGGTGGCCCTGGGCAACTGTCGATGGTCACCGGCGTTGCTGCGGTGGGCATGGTGATCTCCACCCTCGGTGGGGGAGTCCTGGCCGACCGCGTCTCGCAACGGCGCATCATGATCGGACTCGAGATCGTCAAGCTCCTCGCGTTCGTCGTCGTCGGCGTCGCCGGCATGCTCGGCATGCTGAATCAGCCGACACTGCTCGTCGCCTCGCTGCTCGGTGGCATCACCATGGGCATGTACTACCCGGCCTACTCGGCATTGCTGCCCAGTGTGGTGGAGGCCGCTCAATTGCAGGCGGCCAACGGAATCGAGGGTTTTCTGCGGCCGGTGATATTCCAGGCGTTCGGTCCGATGGTGGCAGGCGGGGTCATCTCGATCGCGTCCCCGGCCATGGCGATCGTGCTCGCAGGATTCGCCAGCGCGGCGTCGGCGCTCACCTATCTCGCGATGCAGCCGGTTGCGGTTCGCCGTGAGGCGGCACCGTCGGGGCATCCCGTTCGTGATGTCCTCACCGACATCGCAGAGGGGTTCGCGTACATGTGGCGAACGCCGTGGCTGTGGGCGACGTTGTTCTTCGCCTGCATCCTGGTCCTCGCCGTCATGGGGCCCATCGAGGTGTTGGTGCCGTTCGCATTGCAGGAACGTGCGCACGGGGGCGCCGGCGATCACAGCCTCGTGCTGGCCGGATTCGGGCTCGGCGCAGCGTCGGCGTCGTTGGTGTTCGCATCGATCCCCATGCCGCGGCGGTATCTCAGCGTCATGTTCGGGATCTGGGGCTTCTCCAGCGTTCCGCTGGTCTTCATGGGTCTTGCCGAGAGCACCTGGATGTTCGTGGTCGCGGGTTTCCTGATGGGAGTGATGTTCGACGGCCCGATGGTCCTGTGGGGCACTCTCCTACAGCGTCGCGTGCCGCCCGCACTGCTCGGGCGCGTGGCGAGCCTCGACTTCTTCGTCTCGGTGGCGCTGATGCCGGTGTCGATGGCACTCGCCGCACCGGTGAGTCATGCCATCGGACTGTCGGCGACATTCGTGCTGGCCGGGTTGCTGCCGGTGCCGGTCGCCGGATGCTTCTACCTCGCCGCACGTCTGTGGCGCGACGAGACCGAGCATCCGCTGCGGTTGGAGATGCACGAAGTTGCGCCGCTGCGCTGAACCGGGGGAGTGCGGCGGCGCACCGCATCTCGGGCTCAGGGCGTGAGGACGACGAAGTCGGTGCTGGGTATTTTGCTGATGCGGCACCCCATCGCGCGGGCACACACCCATTCGGTCACCAAGGTGCTCGACGAACTTGTCGGCGGTATCAGGACCAGTGCGGTGCTGTAGGTGTGGGCACCAGATGCTCGGCGGCCGCCGCGACCGTCAGTTCGGTCAACGAAGCGAGAAGCGGTGAACTGAGTTTCCAGTACTGCCAGAACAGGGGCACGTCGACGTGATCGTCCACGATCGGTGTCACGCGGCCGGCGTGCAGGGCGTCGGATATCTGGACTTCGGGCACAGCGCCCCAACCGATCCCGAGTTCGATCGCCCGATGGAACTCGGTCGATGCCGGGATGTAGCTGATCGGCGGCGACACCGGCCTGTCGGCGAGTCGGGTCAGCACGTTGCGTTGGATGTAGTCGTTGCGGTCGAACAAGACCATGGGGGCGTTGGACAGTGCTTCCGGCGACGGCCCATCGGGCATCCAGCGTTCGATGAACTCGGGCGTGGCGACCGGCAGATAGCGCATGGCGCCGAGCGCGCGGGTGGTACACCCACGAACGCCGAGAGGGTCAGAGGTGATGGCGCCCAGTACTTCTCCCGACTGTAAGAAGCGGCTGTTCTGACTCTCGTCGTCGCGCAGCACTTCGATGGCCACCGGATACTCGGCATGCATCCGCGCCAGCACCGGAAGGAACCACGTGGCCAGCGAGTCGGCATTGGCGGCGATCGGCAGATTAATCCGCGAACTATCGGCGTCGGTGGTCCCTCCGCCGAGTAGTTCGGCACGTGCTTCGGCAACCAACAACTCCCATTGTTTGGCGAGTCGAACCAGGGTTTCACCGTCGGGGGTGGCGGTAGCGGGTTTCGTGCGGCGCACCACCACCCTTCCGACCGAGGCCTCCAATGCCTTGATCCGCTGACTCACCGCGGACGGCGTGATGTGCAACGCCGCCGCGGCCGCGTCGAACGTGCCTTCCCGGAGCACGGCCGACAGGGTCTGCAGACCTTCTTGGCTGATCTCCACCCAGTGATCTTAAGTTCTTCTGATGATTCATGAAAAACATTCGCTGGATTGTTGGCGAGGTCGTCTTTAACGTTTGTGGACATGACGACGTATGTGCTCGCGGCGATCGCGGGTTTGCTGACCGGTGCCGGTCTGATCATCGCTATCGGCCCACAGAATGTGTTCGTGCTCCGACAAGGAGTGGCACGAGCCCATGTGGTGCCGGTCGTCGTGGTGTGCGCGGTCTCCGACGTCATCTTGATCATCGCCGGCGTCGCCGGCCTGGGTGCGCTGGTCGCCGCGCATCCGGCCGTGGTGACCGTCGCGAAAGTCCTCGGGGGCGGATACGTGATCGTGCTGGGGTTGATGGCTGCCCGGCGCTGCCTGCGCAGCAACGAGGCGATCGTCACCAACCCCGGTGAGGCCTCCACGGCGACCCGATGGGCGGCGATCGGCATGACGCTGGCGCTGACCTGGCTGAACCCGCACGTCTACCTCGACACCGTGCTCACCATGGGCGCGATCGCCAACAGCCACGGCAGCGCCAAATGGGCGTTCGCCATCGGCGCCTGCATAGCGAGCCTGCTCTGGTTCGCGTCGCTCGGCGGTGGCGCCAGCAAGTTGTCCCGATTCTTCGCCTCACCCCGCGCGTGGCGCGTGCTCGACGCGATCGTCGCGGTCGTGATGCTCGCGATGGGCACGATGCTGATCGCGTCGGTCTGATCGGCCGATCTCACACAGCGCTCAGACCCGGCTGGCCTCCGACTCCCACAGATCAGGGTCGACCTCGTTCTCGAGCGGGATCTCGCGGATCGCGGTGCCCTCGACGTCGACGTTGGGCAGGATGCGGTCGAGCCACTTCGGAAGCTTCCACGCGGCGTCGCCGAGCAGGGTGATGATCGCCGGCACGACCACCATTCGGACGATGAAGGCGTCGAAGAACACCGCTGCGGCCAGAGCGAAGCCCATCATCTTGGCGGTGGTGTCCGGGGCGAGCATGAAGGCCGAGAACACCGAGATCATGATGACCGCAGCGGACGCGACCACCCGGGCGCCGTGCTGGTAGCCGATGATCACCGAGTCCTTGGCGGAGACGCCGTGTACGTATTCCTCGCGCATTCGGGTCACCAGGAACACCTGGTAGTCCATCGCCAGCCCGAAGACCACTCCCACCAGGAATATCGGCATGAAGGAGATGATCGGTTTCGTGTGGTCGATCAACCCGAAATCGCCCTCCTGGAAGATCGCGACGGTTGCACCGAACGTCGCGCACACGGAGAACAAGAATCCGATCGTGGCGATCAGCGGCACGAGCAACGACCGGAAGACGATGGTCAGGATGATGAACGCCAGCCCGACAACGACGATGAGGAACGGGATCAGCGCCGAACTCAACTTCGACGAGATGTCGGACATGATCGCGGTCTGACCGCCGACGTTGACTGTCGCCCCATCCGGACTCGTCGCGGCATAGTCGCGGATCTGCTCCATCAGCGCGTGCGTCTCCGGGCCGCTCGGGGACTGCTCCGGAGTGACCGAGATCAGCGCGGCACTCGCGCCGGCCTGAGGATTCGCCGGATCAGGACCGTTGCCGATCCAGGTGATCTGCGTCGGGTTGGCGACGTTGTCGAGGGTCTTGACGTGAGCGACGACATCGTTGGCCGCGCCGGCGACGTCGCCGCCGTTTGCATCGCTGACCACCACCAGCAGTGGACCGTTCACACCCTCGCCGAACCCACGCTGCAGAAGCTGGGTCGCGGCATACTCGCTGTCGGTCGTCGACGACATGCCCAGTTCCATCTTGGTCATCGGAATCGCTGCGATGGCGAGCAACACCAAGCCGACGATCGCGACGGGCAACGGGTAGCGCGTGATGAACCGTGCGACCCGAAGACCGTTGGAGGGTTGTGTGTCCGGCTCGTCGCCGTGCCGGATGCCCGGAATCCGCGGACTGAACGCGAATCGGCCGAAGGCACCCAGCAGGGCCGGGATCAGCGTGATCGCGCCCAGAACCGCGATGAACACGGCGACCGCGGCAGCGATACCCATCTGCGTGATGAACGGGATGCCCACCACGCCCAGTCCCGCGACCGCGATCATCACGGTCAGCCCGGCGAACACGACCGCCGACCCCGCGGTGCCGACGGCCCGCCCGACGGCCGCCTCACGGTTGCCGTCCAGGTTCAGTTCGGACCGGTATCGGGACACGATGAACAGTGCATAGTCGATCGACACCGCGATACCGAGCATCGTGATGATCGTGGTCGCGCTCTGCTGGACGTCGATGATCTTGGCGCTCAACGTGACCAGAAGAATGGTGATGCCGACGCCGAGGATGCCGGTGATGATGGGGATGAAGGCGGCGATCAACGCGCCGAACGCCACGATCATGATCACGAAGGCGACCGCGAAGCCCAACAGTTCGGACACACCGCCCTGCTCGAAGACCTGCATCAGCGAGCCGGTGCCCTCGACTTCGAGTCCGTTGCCTCGGAACTCGGCGAGGAGATCTTTGAACTGATCCATCTCCGCGGCCGTCAGATCCTGGCGGGGGATGTCCTGGTGGATCTGGATCAGGCCGACTTTTCCGTCGTCACCGAGAACCGCCGACGCGATCGCCGGGTTGGCTTGCGCCGCCGTGACGGGGTTGACGATCGTTTGCGGCTCCAGCACCTTCGGGAGCGTGCGAGCCTTGGCGACCAGAGCGTCGATCTGGTCCGTGTGGTTCGCCAAGCCGTCGTCGGCGGCGACCACGATGCTCGTCGACGCCTCGAGTTGTTGTTCGTTGATCGCAGGGAAGTCGGACTTCATCACCGACATGGCGCGATCGGAGTCGGTACCCGGGAGTTCGAAATCCGTGGAGAACTTCGGTGCCACGGCCCCGACGATCGCACCGAGGGCGATCACTATCGCGAGCCAACAACCGACGAACCACCACTTGTGCCGGAACGCGAATCGTCCGAGCCGGTACAACCACAACGCCACGGCAACCTCCCCTTGAGTGTGTGAACCAGGGTAGTCGCGCGAACGGACCGGGCGATGTGACCGCGAGCACAGGAATGCCCGCGGATTTCGTGGCAGTGACCGGCAGCGACGGCGTGCCGGTCACTGCACGGGGATCAGACCAGCGGCCGACCCGTCCGGATGCGCCACCGGACGTCCCACAGCAGCACGTTGAAGGGGAACTCGCGCAACGGTTTCGGCAGACGGTCGCAGATCGCCTTGGCCAGAGTGTTGTGTGCGTCGAAGAGTCGGCGCTGCCACGGCGTGAACTCGAGACCCATCTTGTCGCGGAAGTTCTCCGGCAGGAAGCCGATGGTGAGCAGCTCGAACCACCAGCCGAAAATGGTGCTGACCCACCGGGGCAGGAACTCGGCGCGGGTGATGGACATGAGGTGCTCACGGATGATCGGGTCGATCTCGAAGGTCTCGACCGTCTCGTTCCAGTAGGTCTCGAACTCGGCCCGCGTCGCCGGCCACATCTCGCGCGGCACCTGCAATGTGGTGCCCAGCACCGCACCGTTCTGGTAGGCCTCCTCGGTGATGTCTGCGGGGTCGCCGTAGATGCGCTGCATGTCTTCCCACCCCTTGTAGAGGCAGGCGGCGACCCACAGCTGCAGTTGCGGATCGAAGGCGTTGTACTTCACCGGGCTGGTCTCGGTGGACCGAACCTTGGCGTGGGCCTTGCCGACCGCATGGCGATAGGCCTTGCGATCCTTCGGGCTGCCCATCATCGCGACCGCGAGATAGCTCAGCGTTGTGCGAGTCCGCTTGACGGGATGCTTGAACAGGTTGCCGGTGTCGACGCGGCTCTCGTAGACGCCATAGCCGACGGCGGGCATCGCGAGTTGCATGATGACGTTGGCGGGTCCGGCGAGCGTGGAGATGCCCTTCATCTCGTTCATGCGCGTCGGCAGAGCGTCGAGTTCCCCCCGGGTCATCCTCGCCTTCGGCGGTAGGTACTCGGTATCGGGCTCGACGGCGGTGAATGCCGGCGGCAGATCGATGTCGTCGTAGATGATGGGCTCGGTGCTCATCGTGACCCCCTTGACTCGCCAGAACCAAATTCTGACAACAGACGTTTTCTCTTACATTCAACGATGTCAAGATCATCGATGTCAAGATAGGTGGGTGGCGAGCACGGACAGTGAGACCTCGGTGACCAAGTCCGTCGGCGGCACCACCGTCGGTGACAACCTGCGTGCCTACGGGGGCGAGGACGGCGAGAGTCGGGTGGCTCGTCGGCGGGCGACGCTGATCGACGCTGCCCTGGAACTGTTGGGAGCCTCGGACGGTGGGTCGGTGACGGTCCGCGGAGTGTGCCGGGAGGCCGGACTGACCACGCGCTACTTCTACGAGAGCTTCGACTCGATCGAGGCGCTGGTGGGTGCGACGTTCGACGAGGTCATCGCCGAGATCTCGGCCGACGGCCTGGCCGCGTTCGCGGCCGGCGACGACGTCGAAGGCAAGGTCACCGCCGCGATCGGCGCCATCGTCCGCATCATCGACGAGGACCGCCGCAAAGGCAGGCTGCTGTTCTCGCAGTCCCTGCTGAGTCCGACGATCGCCGAGAAGCGGATGGAATCCACCGCGCTGTTCGCCGGGCTGACACTGCAGTCGGCGTCCGGGGTCATCGAGGTTCGGTCCGGTCCGAAGAGTGTCGCGGCGGCGCAGTTCCAGGTGGGCGGCCTCGCCCGGGTGCTCGGTGCGTGGCTCGAAGGGCACCTCGACCTGGACCGTGCCGGGGTGGTCGATGTCAGCGTGGGGCTGCTGATGGCACTCGCCGACGGTGTCGCCCGCTTTGCCGACTAGGCGTGCCCCGATGCTCCGATGGCGGACCGGTGGATGGCAACGACTATGTTGGAAGCCATGAGTAGTGGGGCCGGCGACACGGATGTCCGTCCAGAGTCCCTCGGCGAATGGCGAGACTACGGCGAGGCCGAGCTGCCCGTTCCGTTGGCGGCAGCGCTTGCCGCATTTGCCGAGCATGGCTATCACGGGACGTCGGTGCGGGAGATCGCCGCGCGGGCGAACCTGTCGGTGCCAGGTCTCTACCACCACTACCCGTCCAAGCAATCACTGTTGCAGGGGCTGCTCGAACGCACCATGACCGACCTGCTGCACCGCTCGGAGATGGCCATCGCCGAGGCTGGTGATCAGCCCGTCGACCAGTTCGACGCGGTCGTCGAGTCGTTGCTGCGTTTCCACATGTATCGGCGTGAACAGGCGTTTGTCGGCTCGACGGAGATCCGCAGCCTCGATGACAGCTACAAGCAGACCTACATCGGTCACCGCGACAGGCAGCAACGCATGGTCGACGAGATCGTCTTCGCCGGCGTCGCGGCCGGGGACTTCGCCACGCGCTATCCCAAGGACGCCTCGCGTGCGGTGGCGACGATGTGTGTCGGCGTCTCCACCTGGTTCAAGCTCGAGGGTGAACTCGGCGCGGACGAGTTGATCGCCCGGAATCTGCAGCTCGCCCGCGACACCGTGGGCTATCGGCCGGCCACTGTCGCCGACTGAGCGCATCGCCGCCATCGGCGCCTGGACTTGACCATCGAGGTCGCAGCTGGCATCGTGACGGTCGCCGAACGATCGCTCGGTCGGCGAACCTGATGAGGAGATGCGATGCCCGTGAATCTGCGATACGACCCCGAGGTCTCGGAGGTCGTCGACAAGACGAGCCGGTTCGTGCGCGAGTACGTCCTGCCGATCGAGGATGAGCACGGGGGAGACATCAACGCCGCCGTCGGTGACGAACTCCGGCGTGAGATGAATGCGAAGGCGAAGGCCGAAGGAATCTTCGCGCCGCACGCGCCGATCGAGTTCGGTGGTCTCGGACTGAACATGTCCGACCGGGTGCCCGTGTTCGCAGCCGCCGGCTACTCGACCTTCGGCCCGATCGCCCTGCACATCGGAGCCCCCGACGAGGGCAACGTGCACATGCTCGCCCATATCGCCAGCGATGAGCAGAAGCACAAGTATCTGGCCCCGCTGGCAGCCGGTGATGTCCGTTCGGCATTCGCGATGACCGAACCCTCACCCGGTGCCGGGTCGGACCCCAACGCGCTGAGCACCCTCGCGACAAAGGTCGATGGTGGCTGGAAGATCAACGGGGAGAAGCGATTCATCACGGGCGCGGAAGGCGCGGGATTCTTCATCATCATGGCCCGCACCGCGGGCTCGCCCGGTGACCGCGGCGGCGCGACGATGTTTCTCGCCCCCGCCGACACCCCCGGCATATCGGTGGACCGCCACATCGTGACCACCGATCGGTCGATGATCGGCGGGCACTGCGAGGTCAACTTCACCGACGTCTTCGTGCCCGATGAGGACATCCTGGGTGAGGTCGACGAAGGCTACCGATACGCGCAGGTCCGCCTGGGCCCGGCCCGGATGACCCATGTCATGCGGTGGTTCGGTTCGGCGCAGCGCTGCCACGACGTCGCCGTCGACTACGTGGCGCGCCGCGACGGCTTCGGCGGCAAGCTGGGTGACCTCGGCATGATCCAGCAGATGGTCGCGGACAACGAGATCGACCTCGCCGCGAGTATGGCGCTGCTGGTCAAGGCATGCCATGAACTCGATGCCGGCAGCCACGCGTCCAACGAGACATCGATCGCGAAAACCTTTGCGGCCGAGGCCTACACCCGGATCGTTGACCGCAGCATGCAGATGTGTGGCGGGATGGGTGTCTCCGACGACCTCCCGTTGGCGCGGCTGCAGCGTGAACTCCGGCCGTTCCGGATCTACGACGGCCCATCCGAGGTACATCGCTGGGCGATCGCCCGGCGTGCGGTTGGCCGGGCCAAGAAGGCCGCCCAGGCGGAGTCCAACGGATGAGCGACCATCCGGCCCTGAATTCCGCACTGCTGCGCGACTTCCTGGTGAATCGTGGCGTGGCCGTCGTCGGCGATCTGCGCGTGGACCTGATCAGCGGCGGCAAGTCCAACCTGACGTTCAGCGTCCGTGACGACGAAACCCGCTGGGTGGTGCGACGTCCGCCGATGAGTGGGCTGACTCCGTCTGCACACGACATGAACCGGGAGTGGGCGGTGACCAGTGCGCTACAAGCCACCGACGTCCCGGTCGCGACGACCGTGGCGATCGACGCGGACGGCGACGTTCTGGGCGCACCCTTCACGGTGGTGGAGTTCGTCGACGGCCGCGTGGTACGGACCGCGGAAGATCTGTCGGCACTGTCTGATGACGACGTGGCACGCAACCTCGACGGTCTCGTGGAGACATTGGCCCGCCTGCACGAAGTCGACTACCAGGCAGTGGGTCTGGGCGATTTCGGCCGCCCCGAAGGTTTTGCGGCTCGTCAGGTGAAACTGTGGGCCCGGCAGTGGGGCCACGTGAAGACGCGCGAGCTCGACGACGTCGACCGGCTGGTCGCGGAGTTGAGCGATCGGGTGCCGACGCAGGCGCGCAGCACGATCGTGCACGGTGACTACCGGGTCGACAACACAATCCTGTCCGCCGAGGACCCGGGTGTTGTTCGCGCGGTGGTGGATTGGGAGATGTCCACATTGGGCGACCCGATCACCGACGTTGCGTTGATGTGTGTGTATCGGCGTCCTGTGTTCGACCGCGTGGTCGGGTTCGAGGCGGCCTGGACCAGTGACCGCTATCCGTCGGCCGACGAGATCGCGCAGCGATACGCCGTGCGCGCGGGTCAGGATCTCGGCGACTGGGACTTCTACCTGGCGCTGGCGAATCTGAAACTCGGCGTCATCGCCGAGGGCATCACGCATCGGGCGCTGTCCGGGGCGGCGTCGGACGGTGCGGAGCGCGCCGCCGAGTCGACCGGCGATTTCATCGCCGCGGGTTTGACCACGTTGAGGGGGAAGAATCGTGTCTGACAACAAAGTTGCACTGGTCACCGGTGCATCCCGCGGCATCGGTGCGGCGATCGCCGAGCGATTCGCCGCCGACGGCTGGGATCTGACGATCTCCTCGCGTGGCCGGGAGGCGTTGGAGAGCAAGGCGAGTGAACTCGACGAGCTCGGCGCCGGTCGGGTCGAGGTGATTCCCGCTGACATGACCGATGCCGACGCCGTCGAGGCGCTGGCCACCGCTCACCGTGATGCGTTCGGTCGTTGCGATGCGCTCGTCATCAACGCGGGCATGGGTCAGAAGGGTCGCGTCGCGGATCTGCCGGTGCGTCGCTTCGACCGCTTGTATCAGGTCAATGTGCGTGCGCCGTACATCCTTTTGCAGTCGCTGATCCCGACGCTGCGGTCGACCGCGGAGGCCAACGGCGCGGCGAAGGTGATCGCGGTCGCATCGATCACCGGCGTCTATCCGGAGCCGGAACTCTCCGCATACGGCTCCACCAAGGCCGCGCTGATCTCGCTGTGTGAGACGTTCAATCTCGAGGAGTCGGGTAATGGTGTCAGCGCCACGACGATCGCGCCCGGATACGTGGACACCGACATGTCGGACTGGCTCAAGGACGAGATCCCCGGCAGCGAGATGATCACCGTCGCCGACGTGGCGACCATGGCGTACTCGGTCACCCAGCTGTCGCGGTATGCGGTGCTGCCCAACGTGATCCTGACCCGGCCGGGGACGAACCTGCACCGTGCGTGACCGGTGCCCTTCGTGACGCTTCGCTCGTTCCTCGCGAGGCTCCTCAGGGACCGGGTGGCGTTTGCACGCCTGCGGACGCGTGGCTTCCCGGGTGGTGAGGTGGCGTTCGCATGCCTGCGGACGGGTGGCTTTCCGGGTGGTGAGGTGAGGTTCGCTTTTTCGGTGAGTGGGGTGATGCCCGCGAACGGAGTGGCCGACAAACCCGCTCCCTGAGGAGCCCGCGAACGGAGTGGCGGCCAAACCCGCTCCCTGAGGAGCCCGCGAACGGAGTGGCGGCCAACCCCGCTCCCTGAGGAGCCCGCGAACGGGGCGGCCGCCCAACCCGCTCCCTGAGGAGCCCGCGAACGGAGTGAGCGTGCGTCACGAAGGGCGCGTCACCGGAAGGTGGCGACGCCCCCGTCACGGTCGGCGAGGTGGGCGTGCTCGTTGAACGACACCACCGACACTCCGCTGCGGCCGACGAGCAGTTTGGACACCGACGCGTTGACCATCGTCCGCGACAGAGCGGGCCAGGCCAACGGCGGGATCTGCCACAACTGGGCGAGCCACTGGGTGATGGTGCCGGCCGAGGAGACCACCACGACGGTCTGTCCGGAACCGGCCATCGCTGTTGCCCGCTCGGCAGCCGCGGACACACGCTTGGCGAAGTCCGCGTAGGTCTCACCCGTGCCGTGCTCGGTGTTGCCGGAGATCCACTCCGCGAGACCTTGGTCGAGCCGTCGTTGATAGTCGCGCCCGTCCCGGTACTCCTCGGCGCTCGCCGAGCCGACCAAGGCGGGGAGCGCGTACTCGTTCCAGTCGGGGTCGGTCTGGGCGGCCGGGGCGTTGTCGAACTGGCCGAGAACGCCGGTGAGCGTCTGCGACTGGCGGGCCAGATCGCCACTGACCGCAGTGGTCACCCCGTCGGTCAGACTCGCCAGCAGCGCGCCGCTGAGTCGCGCCTGCATAACACCCGTGTCGGTCAGCCCGCCGGGACCGTTGGGAGCCGGGTCGTCGGAATCGTAGATGCCGTACGCGTTCGGGTCCGCTTGTCCGTGCCGGACCAGGTAGATCACGCCCATGACTCACACCCTATGGCGTCGGCGACGTCCGCGATGAGTTCGGGTTGCCCGCACAGTCGGTATTCGTGTGTCCCGCGTGGCGTGGTCGGGCACCGAAGGAGTGTGCGATTTGTCGACGATGATGTTCGTCAATCTGCCCGTGGCCGATGTGGCGAGGTCGCGGGCCTTCTTCACACGGCTGGGTTTCCGGCTCGACGTCATGTTCTGCGACCGCGGCACCCTCTGTCTGGAGATCAACGAGAACTGTCGCGTCGTGCTCCACCGGACGGCGCGGTTCGCCGGTTACGCCGCCGGTGCGGTCGCCGATCCCCACAGCGGAGGGCGGGAGACGTTGGTGGCGGTGTCGGCGTCATCACGCCGCGAGGTCGACCGATGCGTGGATGCCGCCCTGGCCCACGGCGGAACGGCGCTACGCGATCCCGAGGACCTCGGCTTCATGTACTGCCGAAGCTTCTGCGATCTGGACGGACATGCCTGGGAACTGGTGTGGATGGATCCCACCCAGATCCCCCAGGACGACGACTGACTGATCTCTCGGTACAGACCCGTCCGGGTCAGTGGAATGGGCTCGGCGCCGTGCGCGCCGGCGCCTCATACGGCGTGGCGGGCAGGCCGAACCGCGCGAAGTCCTCTTCCATCGTCGAGCTGAAGAATGCCACCACGTGATCGACCGCGCCGTCGCTGTCGAGCTCGAGTACCTGCAGCTGGAACGGTCGGTGCACCCCGTCGGGCTCCAACATGTACAGCCCGAACGCAGGTTGCCCGTTCGCCGTGGTCGGCAGCAGGATCTGGTCGCCGTCCTTCTCGGCCGGGCAGTTGCGACGGATCAGGGTACCGATCGCGTCGGCGCCCTGATACCAACCGGTGAACGGCGGCATCTCCCAGATGGACTTGTCGGTGAACATCTCGACGATGGCGTCGACGTCGTAGCGTTCGAACGCCGAGACGTACTTGGCCAGCAACTCACGCTTCGTGGCGTCGTCGAGCTCGCTCGGAGACTCATCGCGCGCCGGGACGTTCTTGAGCTGTTCGCGTGCGCGCTGGAGCAAGCTGTTCACCGTCGCGGTGGTCACGCCGATGGTGTCGGCCACCTCGGCGGCCTTCCACTGGAGCACGTCCCGCAGGATGAGCACGGCCCGCTGACGTTCGGGCAGATGCTGCAGGGCCGCGATGAAGGCGAGCCGGATGGATTCGCGGGCACCCACCACGAACGCGGGGTCGGCGTCGTCGCCGGGAGCGATCTCGTCGACCGTTCCTGCGAACGGCTCGAGCCACGGGACCTCGTGGTCCTGCAAGAGGTCGTCGGTCGGGTCGTATGCGTCCCCGCCGAGACCGGATGGCAGCGGACGCCGCTGTCGGCTCTGCAATGCGGTGAGGCACGTATTGGTGGCGATCTTGTGCAGCCAGGTGCGGACCGATGCCCGACGATCGAATTTCTCGTAGCCACGCCACGCCCGCAGATAGGTCTCCTGCATGAGGTCCTCGGCGTCGTGGTGGGACCCCATCATGCGGTAACAGTGCGCCAGGATCTCACGCCGAAACGGCTCGGAGACCTGGAGAAACTCTTCGTCGGAGGCGGTGCGGGTGGTCGCGGTGGACATGTGACCAAGGTTACTGGAACCCACCGACAGGTTCAGCCCCGAAAAGGTCGGCGTCATCTATGGAACCGATCCGTGCGTCGGTGCGTCCAAGAAGTACTCGTCGGCCCGGCGATCGTGAGGGGGATCGCCGGGCCGACGACGGTTTCCTCGGTGCCGGCCGTTTGAATCAGCGTGCGCGCAAACCGCGCGAGCGATGCCGCGTCGGCCTATCGTCGCCGGTGAGCGCCCATATCCACCGCACGCCCAAGGCTGCGGCGCGGGCTCATCACGGGTTGCCACCCCGGTCGATCCGTTGCTAGCTTGATCGTCATGACGAGCCGCCAGCCCTACGTCCCAGAGGTCACGTATGTGACAACTGCTCTGGGCTGTCGGTTGCCGTTTGCTCGCGTCCTGTGTTGTCGCCGAATGCGCTGACCCCAGCATTCGATCCCTCGGGCCGTCGTCGGCCCAGATCTTCCCGCCCATCCGGGTGGCCTGCGCCGCATCAGGCGCGGAGCCGGTCCGGATGTGGCACATTCGATGAGGACACACAGATGACCGCCACGCTCGACCATCACACCCGTTCGATCACCTCCGCACCCCTTCGACCTCACGTTCGGTTGGCGTCACCCGCGAAGGCGCCGGTCCGGAAGGGGGTAACCGAGATTCACGTCGCCACCCCGCAATTACAGCTGTCGTCGAAGCCGGCCGCCCTGGTGCTGCGCACCGCTCGTCTCTCCGGCCCGGTGTTCCGTGATGTCGCCGCAGAGCAGACCGGGCTGAGTATCTCCACCGTCAACCGTCAGGTCGGCGCCTTGCTGAAGGCAGGGCTCATCCGCGAACGCGCGGATCTCGCGCCGGCCGGTGCGATCGGTCGCCCGCGGCTGCCGTTCGAGCTCAACGTCGCCGACTTCCTGACCCTCGGCATCCACATCGGCTACAAGGTCACCTCGATCACCACCCACGATCTGTTGCACCGGGTCGTCGGCGCCATCCAGATCCCCACCCCGGTCGCCGACACGCCCGAGCAGACGCTGTCCGCCATCGGAGAGAGCGCGCGGCGGTTCGTGTCCCGCTGGACGGGGCGGCGGGTGCTGTGGGCCGGTGTCGCCCTCGGTGGCCGCGTCACAGCGGGCGGCTTCGTGGACCATCCGCGACTGGGCTGGTCCGGCGCCCCGGTCGGCCGGATCATCGCCGAACGCGTCGGCCTGCCGGTCTCGGTCGCCTCGCACGTCGAGGCCATGGCCGCCGCCGAGCTCGTCGTCAATCCGGAGCAGAAGAAATCGAGCTTCCTGTACTTCTATGCGCGCGAGATGGTCGGTACCGCGTTCTGCGTCGACGGCATGGTGCACACGCCTGCGGCCGGTCCGCCGGTGATCGGCCATTTTCCGACCGGACCCACCAAACTGCTCGATCCCGGGAACACCGGCAGGCTGGAGCCGGCGACCAGCGACACCGGAGTCGTCGATGCGGCGCAGGCCGCCGGACTGTCGGTGAGCGACATCGAAGGAGTGCACGAACTCGCCCGTGGCGGGGACGCGACCGCACGAGCGCTGCTGGAGGAGCGGGCCGAGGTGCTCGGACGCACCGTCGCGTTGATCGCCGACATCTTCAACCCGGACCACGTCGTCCTCGGTGGGCAGGCGTTCACCGATTTCCCGGCGACGCTGCCGACCGTGGCCAAGGCTCTCAAGACCACTTCGGTGGTTGCCAACCGGGATGTGCGCGTCTCACATTCCGGGTCGACGGTGCAGCAACAGGCCGCCGGCGCGGTCTCGCTCGACGCCATCTACGCCGATCCACTGGAGGCGCTCGCCATCACGGCGTGAGCGGCCGATCGTTCGTCCGCCGGTTCTCCGCTCGTCCGTGCGAAATAACAGGGGACGAATGGGGCACCGGCGGACGAACTTCGGGGTATCGGGGCAGCTCAATCGGAGGTGCGCTTGGTGTAGGCGCGCAGTGCGAACGGTGCGAACACGATCGTCAGCGCGATCGCCCAGATGATCGTCGCGATCTCGGGGTGCTGCAGCGGCCACGGCGCGTCCGGGCCGGCCGCGGGTCCGTTGCCCCACAGCACTCGCATCGCTTGGACGAGCGCGGAGATCGGGTTCCACTCCGCTATCGTCCGCAGCCAGGTGGGCATCGGGGCCGTGGGCACGAAGGCGTTCGACAGGAACGTCAGCGGGAACAGCGTGGTGAACATGAAGCCGTTGACCGCCTCCACCGAGGTCAGCCACGAGCCGACGAGGATGCCGAACCAGATCATCGCGAAACCGAACAGCAGAACGAGCGCGAAGCCGAGCACCGCCTCACCGAAACCGTTGTGGATTCGCCACCCGATGGCCAGGCCGGTGATCGCCATGACCACGATCCCGATCGACGAATGCAGCAGACTGGCGATGCTGCGGCCGATCAACACCGACGAGCGGCGGATCGGCAGCGAGCGGAACCGGTCGATGATCCCCTTCTCGAGGTCGGCGGTGATACCGGTCGCCACGATGAACGCGGTGAACACGATGGTCTGGCCCATGATGCCCGGCAGCAGGAACTCCTTGTAGGAGACACCTCCGGTGTTGGTGATGGATGCGCCGAACACGTACGCGAACAACAGCACGAACATGATCGGCTGGATGGTCACGTCGGAGAGCATCTCCGGCATGCGTCTGGTGTGGATCATGTTGCGTTTCACCATGATCCAGGACTGTTGCCAGATGCTGGTCTGATGTATCTCGGGACGCTGGGTCACCGAGTCGGTGGTGGTGATCGTGCTGGTCATGCGGATTGCTCCTCTTCGGAGGCCGAGTCGTCCTCGGCACGGTGACCGGTGAGTGACAGGAACACGTCGTCCAGGCTGGGTCGGGCGAGACCGAGGTCGTCCACGGCGATGCCGCTCTCGTCGAACCAGGCGACGACCCGGGTCAGATCGCCGAGTCCGTCGGCGGGTGCGGTGAGTCGTCGGGCACCGTGGTCGATGAAGACGTCGGTGCCGGTCTTGCGCAGGAGTGCCTCGGCCTCGGGGATGTCGTGAGGGTCGGACACGGTGAGAACCAGACTCGCCGCGCCCGCCTGCTGCTTGAGTTGCAGCGGGGTGCCGTGCGCGATGATCTTGCCTTTGTCGATCACCACGATGTCGTCGGCGAGTTGATCGGCCTCTTCGAGGTACTGGGTGGTCAGCAACAGGGTGGTGCCGTCGGCAACCAGATTCCGCAGTACCTCCCACAGCTCGGATCGGCTGCGCGGATCGAGGCCGGTGGTCGGCTCGTCCAGGAAGAGCACAGGTGGCGCCGCCAGCAGGCTGACCGCGAGGTCGAGTCGCCTACGCATGCCACCCGAGTATGACTTGACCTGTTTGTTCCCGGCGTCGGTGAGCGAGAACTGCTCGAGCAGGCGATCGGCACGGCGCGCAAGCTCCTTGCGCCCGATCCCGTACAGACCGCCGATCATCCGGATGTTCTCCCGGCCGGTCAGGATCTCGTCGACGGTGGCGGCCTGGCCGGTCAACCCCATGCTCCGGCGGACCATTTCGGGTTGGGTCGCCACGTCGTACCCGGCGATGCGAGCCGAACCGCTGGTGGGCGGTGACAGCGTGGTCATCATCCGCACGATGGTGGTCTTGCCGGCGCCGTTGGGCCCGAGCAATCCGAGGACGGAGCCCTGCGGCACGGTGAAGCTGACTCCGTCGACCGCGGTGAAGTCACCGAACCGTTTCACCAGATCGATGGCCTCGATGGCGACGTCGCGCGTTGCCGGGTCCGCGGCTGCCACTGCTGGGACGGTAGGTGAGCTCATGTTTCTCCACGCTATCGATGGGGTTGGACAATTGGCGAGCGATTTTTCGGCGGGAACCGGGTCATCGTCCTCGTTTCGTCAGACCCGATCGGCCGCCGGAAATCATCGGGTGATCGCCGGTCGATGTCCGATTTGCCTGACCAGGCTAGAACCTCAAGTCGGGTTGAGGTCAAGATCCAGGTAGAAGTGCGCACATGCGTCGAAAATACGGAGAAATATCAGCAACTGCGGATACTCTCGTTGAATGACAGAGGTTCGGATTCGAGATGCGGCGACGCTGCTCGGGGTCAGTGACGACACCGTGCGGCGGTGGGTTGCCGCGGGACGACTCGAGGCGACCACGGCGGAGCATGCCGTCACCACGGTGGATGGTGCTCAACTGGCGGCTCTGGCATCCGAGCGTGCGGGACGGCAGCCGGATGACGGCAGCGGCGTCCTGAGATCTGCTCGCAACCGATTCACCGGGCTCGTCACCGAGGTCATCGCCGACGGCGTCATGGCTCAGGTGACGATGCAGTGCGGGCCGTTCGAGGTCACGTCCTTGATGAGTTCACAGTCGGCGCGTGACCTGGCGCTCGAGCCCGGGGTGATCGCCACCGCGGTGGTCAAGGCCACCACGGTGATCGTGGAGCGCTCGGCCGGCTGACCGACCAGTTTCCGTGAGATCCGATGTTTCGTGAGACACAGAGTTCGTGATGACGAGGAGGCGACAAGGTCGTGCGAGTGAGAATGCGGCGAGGGCCGGCCGTGATGGTGGCCGTTCTGACCGTGGCGGTCGGGGCGGTGGGATGTTCGGGCAACGGCGACGGCAGCGGCAAGGAGGTCCTCGACGTCTACGCCGCGGCATCGCTGCGGGATACATTCACCGAGATCGCCGGGTACTACGAGAAGGCACACACCGACGTCGACGTCCGGCTCAACTTCGCGGGCTCGTCGGCGCTGGTGAACCAGATCCAGCAAGGCGCAACCGCCGATGTCATCGCGACCGCCGACCAGGCGACGATGGCCAAACTCGGTGACACCGCCGTCGATCCGAAGGTCTTCGCCACCAACACGCTGACCATCGTGACCACACCGGGCAATCCGAAGAACATCAGGGCCTTCGCGGACCTGGGCAATCGCGAGGTGAAGACCGTCGTGTGTGCGGTTCAGGTGCCGTGCGGCGCGGCGACCGCGACGGTCGAGAAGAACACGGGTATCGACGTCACACCCGTCAGCGAAGAGTCGTCGGTCAGTGCGGTCCTGGCCAAGGTGACCTCCGGTCAGGCCGACGCCGGTCTGGTCTATGTCACCGACGCCGAGAGCGCGGGCGACAAGGTGTCGTCGGTGGGTGACGCCGCGTTCGCCAAGGTCGTCAACTCCTATCCGATCGCGACGGTGAAAGGGACCCAGCACGAACAGGATGCGCAGATGTTCGTCGACATGGTGCTCGGGGAGACGGGGGCAGAGGTGTTGAGCAAGGCCGGGTTCAGTCCCGCGCCGGCCTGAGATGCGCCGCGTCCCGCTGTGGCTGCACATTCCGGCGCTGATCGGGATCGGGTTCATCCTGATCGGTCCGGTCGCGGTGATCGTGCGTATGCCGTGGGCGGAGTTCGTGTCGTCGGTGACGTCACCGGAATCGCTGGATGCGCTGCGGCTGTCGCTGCTGACCGCGTTGGTGAGTACCGTGTTGTGTCTGCTGTTCGGGGTTCCGATGGCGATGGTGTTCGCCCGATCGAATGGTGTCGTGGTGCGAATCGTCCGCGCACTGGTGTTGTTGCCGTTGGTGTTACCGCCGGTCGTGGGCGGCCTCGCCCTGCTCTATGCACTCGGACGTCGGGGCATCGTCGGCGAGTACCTCGACGACGCGGGTATCACCATCGCCTTCACCACGACTGCGGTGATTCTTGCACAGACCTTCGTCGCCCTGCCGTTCCTGGTGATCAGCGTCGAGGGTGCGCTGCGGTCGACCGATGCGGAATACGAGCAGGTGGCCGCCACCCTAGGTGCCGGACCCACTCGCACGCTGTGGAAAGTGACACTGCCGCTGGTGGTCCCGTCGCTGCTGGCAGGCACCGTGCTGGCGTTTGCGCGTGCCCTGGGGGAGTTCGGTGCGACGATCACCTTCGCCGGGAATCTGCCCGGAACAACGCAGACCGCGCCGCTGAAGATCTACCTGGACTCGATCACCGACCCTGCCCAGGCGCTGCCGTTGGCGCTGTTGCTGATGGCGGTTGCGCTCGTGGTGGTCGTCGCCGTACATCTTCGACCGAGCCGCGCGGTCGCGACATGAGTGGATTGGCGGCGCAGGTCAGATCCGAAAGGCCATACGTCACTGTTGATCTCGATGTCGGAAACGGCACGACACTCGCGATCATGGGTCCGAACGGGGCCGGCAAGAGCACGACACTGGCTGTGCTGGCCGGGCTGCGGCGAACGCCCGGGTCGACGATCAGAGTAGGCGACACCGTCCTGCAGCAGGGACGACATTTTGTCGCGCCGCACCGACGATCGATCGTCCTGCTGGCCCAGCGAGCGCGATTGTTCCCGCACCTGAACGTGCGTCGCAACGTCGCCTTCGGACCAGGCGCGGCCCGCCTCGGCCGAAGCGAGATCGTCGCGCGCACCGACCACTGGCTGGATGCGGTCGGAGTCGCCGATCTCGCTGACCGCATGCCGAATCAATTGTCGGGTGGGCAGGCTCAGCGTGTCGCGGTGGCCCGTGCGCTGGCCGCCGAACCCGACGTGTTGTTGCTCGACGAGCCGTTCGCCGCGCTCGATGTGTCTGTGGCGCAGCAGATCCGATCATTGTTACGTGATCTCCTCGCGGGACGGGCCGGTGTGACAATCCTGGTCACCCACGACCTGATCGACGCGGTGAGTCTGGCGTCGGATGTGCTCGTGATGGATCATGGGCGGGTGGTCGACGGCGGCCCGACACGTGAGGTCCTCACGTCGCCCGGGCACCCGTTCACCGCCTCGTTGTCGGGACTCAACCTGTTCGTCGGCAACCATGTCGATCACGGCGTCGACGACGGAGCCGGACATCGGGTCGTCGGGATCGCCGAGGACGTGCTGGCCGCCGGTGCACCCTGCGCGGCGGCGTTCTCCCCGCGTGCGGTTGCGGTCTACCTCGAAGCGCCGCACGGGAGTCCACGTACCGCGATGCGCGCCAGGGTTTCCGAGGTGCTGCCGCGCGGCGACCACGCGGTGGTGCGCACGCTCTGCGGCGAGCAGGTCGTTGATGCGGAGGTCACCTGGGATGCGGTCGCCGATCTCGCGATGGCGCCCGGGTTGGAGGTGATGCTGGTGGTCAAGGCGAGCGAGGTGCGGATCTACGGCGTCGCGTCGTCGGTGGCCGGGGCAACGGGATCGGACTCGATCGGACCGTCATAGTATTTGTTGGCCTCGAGGGTCTTTGCCTTCAGCCGGCGATAGCCGCGGACGCTCAGCGACGGTATGGATTTGACGTAGAACCGCTCGTCGTCGACAAGGCTGTCGGCCATCGACTCATCGACGAGAGTCGTTCCGGGGCGGGCAGATCCGGCCAGTCGGGCCGCGATGTTCACCGGCTCGCCGAACACGTCGCCGAGCCGGCTGAGCACATGACCGCGCGCGAGGCCGACCCGAAGCGGCGGAATGCGCTCATCGGTGGACAGGGTGTGCAGCGCCAGGGCGATCGCCGCGGCCGCGACCGGTTCGTGGCAGGTGAACATGACCGCGTCGCCGAGGGTCTTCACCACGTGACCGCCGTTGGCCGCGACGATCTCGAAACTGTCCTCCTCGAACGACTCGAGCAAGGACTCGAGTTCATCCAGAGCGATGCGGCGCGACAAGCTGGTGTAGCCGACGATGTCGGCGAACCCGACCACCAGGTCGTGACTCTCATCGGTCTCGTGCGCGATGTGGTGCTCCAGCGCGAGTGCGAGGTGTCGTCGCCAGATGAGTTGCTGGACCTGGCCGAGTGCGCCACTCATCTGGCCGACGGACCAGGGCACATCGGGGTTCCGATCGAGGTCGCGGAGCTGGTCGGCCTGCCAGTCGGCGAGGCGGGCCATCGTCTGCCCGATGGCGCGTGCGATGGCAACCTGCGCATTCTGCGGCATCGTGCGCTCGGAATCGGCAAACAGGCGCAGAGCGTCGAGGTCGGTCTCGGTGAAGATCTTCTCCGGCGTCGATGTCCGAGCGAAACCGAAAGCGTTCCAGATCTTCTCCGCATACTCGGGACTCAGGCCGAGTTCGGCGATCAACTCGTCACGGGTGTAGCGGGGTTCGTTTCCGCCGCTGGATCCGGTCACGGTCTGAGCATAGTGATACAAACCTCCGACCGAGTCTCAACCGCTGATCGAGTCACGTCGAGCGGGGCATCGACCTCGTCTCACACCCCCAGCACGCCCTTCATCAGATACGCCATCTGTGCACCGAATTCAGGTCGAGTGGTGCCGCGACGCATCCGGATGGCGTCGTTCACCACGGACAGGGCCGCATGCACGGCGACGGTCGCTCGTTCGCGGGTCAGCGCAGGGTCGGCGTCCATCAGCAGGTCCACCCATCGGGCGACGTAACGCCGTTGGATGTCGATGAGGTCGGATGCGTTGGGCTGGCCGGACAGGGCGTAGGAGTTGTTGAAGGCCACCGAGAGGTCGGGCGTCGTGGTGATGACATTGACGTACGAATCCACCAGCAATGCGAGAAGTTTCGCCGGGTCGGAGGTCGAGCCATAGGCGGCCATCACTCCGGCTTCCAGGCGCGTCGCACTGCGTTGGCCGATGCCGAGCAGGATCGCCAGCTTGGAGCTGAAGTGTTTGTAGACACTCGGGCCGGTGATGCCCACGGCAGCGCCGATGTCGTCGACGCCGACGCCGGCGTATCCCCGATCGGCGAACAGGGTTGCTGCCGCATCGAGGATCTGGTCGCGACGGGTGGGTTCGCCGACCCCCGTCGGTGGCATCGGCGGCAGCGGGGGCGCGGTGCTCGGCCGGAGAGCGACCACCCGACGCACCAGGAGGTCGATCTCCTCGAGTGCGCGTGTGGTCGACATCCGGGTGTTGTGCACCGACAGGCTGCCCGCGACGCTGAGCGTCGCCCACGCCAGGGTGACGGCCTCCCGCTCACCCAGGTCGGTTCCATCGGCCAGCGCCGCTCCCCACCGGTGCAGGATCGCTCGGGTGCGCAGCACCACCTCGCGGTTCTGTTCGTCGGTGAGGTGTTGGCTGGCCCACCGCCACAGCGACGTCGATTCGGGGCGTCGCACGCCGAGGGTGCAGGCGGCCTCGATGAGATCGGCGGTCGGCGATTGACCGCTCAGGGCGCGGTCGGTGCAGATCTGCAGATCGTCGACACCCGCCAGCACGGCGGCCGCGAGCAAGGCCTGCTTGTCGTCGAAATGCCGGTACACCGACGGTGCGGTGACCCCGGCCGCGCGTGCTATGTCGGCCAACGACACCTGCGTGTAGCCCCGCTCGGCGAACAGTGCCGCAGCGTGCTGGACCAGCTGACCTTTGCGGTCGGTCGGTCGCGCGCGCCGGGTCGGTTTCGGAGTAGCCATGGTGAATCGACCATAGCGCATAATTAGCGGTGCAAGTGAGTCCCTGACCACCCGGTATGGCCAAACAAGTTATTCCGCGTTAGCCTGGGAGGGTAACCACACATGGTTCATGCGAAAGGAACACTCAACGTGGCTGAGCAAGCATTCATCTACGAGGCGATCCGTACGCCCCGTGGCAAGCAGCGCGGCGGTTCGCTGCACAGCATCAAGCCGGTCGATCTGGTCTCCGGGCTGATCGACGAGGTTCTCGCCCGGCACGGATCGCTCGATCCGGCCGACGTCAACGACGTGGTCCTCGGCGTCGTCTCGCCGGTGGGCGAGCAGGGTGCGGTCATCTCCCGTACCGCCGCGCTGAACAGCGGCTTGCCCGAGAGCGTCCCCGGCACCCAGATCAACCGGTTCTGCGCATCCGGCCTCGAGGCCACCAACCTGGCCGCGGCAAAGGTCGCGTCGGGCTTCGACGACCTGGTCCTCGCCGGTGGTGTGGAGTCGATGTCGCGCGTCCCGATGGGCAGCGACGGCGGCGCACTGTTCACCGACCCCGCCACCGCCTACGACAACTACATCGTTCCGCAGGGCATCGGCGCCGACCTGATCGCGACCATCGAGGGCTTTTCCCGCGAGGACGTCGACGCATTTGCCGCCGAGTCACAGGCACGTGCCGAGAAGGCCTGGACCAGTGGCTACTTCACCAAGTCCGTGGTCCCCGTCCGGGACATCAACGGCGTCATCGTGCTCGACCAGGACGAGCATCGTCGTCCCGGCTCGACCGTCGAATCGCTCGGCAAGCTCAAGCCCGCCTTCCAGGCGCTGGCCGACATGGCCGGATTCGATGATGTCGCGCTGCAGAAGTACCACTCGGTCGAGAAGATCAACCACGTCCACACCGGTGGCAACAGCTCCGGCATCGTCGACGGTTCCGGACTGGTCCTCCTCGGCAGCGAAGAGGCCGGCAAGCGCAACGGGCTCACCCCGCGCGGCCGCGTCGTCACCTTCGCCGAGATCGGTTCCGAGCCGACCATCATGCTCACCGGCCCCACCCCGGCCACCGAGCTGGCGCTGAAGAAGGCCGGCCTGACCGTCGACGACATCGACGTCTTCGAGCTCAACGAGGCGTTCGCGTCGGTCGTCATGAAGTGGATGAAGGATCTGAAGATCCCGCACGAGAAGGTCAACGTCAACGGTGGCGCGATCGCCATGGGTCACCCGCTCGGCGCAACCGGCGCGATGATCTTCGGCACCTGCCTCGACGAGCTCGAGCGCACCGGCGGCCGCTACGGCCTGGTCACCCTGTGCATCGGCGGCGGCATGGGCGTCGCGACCATCATCGAGCGTCTCTGACCTTCCCGACCGTCGTCATCGGCCCTTCGTGACGCCTCGCTCGTTCCTCGCGAGGCTCCTCAGGGAGCGGAGGGACGCGCTCGTTCTTCGCGAGGCTCCTCAGGGAGCGGAGGGACGCGCTCGTTCCTCGCGAGGCTCCTCAGGGAGCGGAGGGACGCGCTCGTTCTTCGCGAGGCTCCTCAGGGAGCGGGGGGACGTGCTCGCTCCCCCGCGGGTGGGGGCTGGCTTCTCAGGTCGAAACTTCACAGAAAGAACATTTCAAACAACATGAGTGACAACATGATTGCGTGGGAGAAGGACGCCGACGGGGTCGTCGTCCTGACCATGGATGACCCCAACCAGGGCGCCAACACCATGAACGACCTCTACCGGTCGTCAATGGCGGCGACCGTCGAGCGACTGGAGGCCGAGAAGGACGACATCACCGGTGTCGTGCTCACCTCGGCGAAGAAGACCTTCTTCGCCGGCGGCGACCTCAAGGACATGACCAGCGGCAACGGTGGCAAGTCGAAGGAAGAGGTCGCCACCGAGATCACGCACAGCGCCAACGAGATGAAGCGGGTGCTGCGACGCCTCGAGACCCTGGGCAAGCCCGTCGTCTCCGCCATCAACGGCGCCGCCCTCGGTGGTGGCCTGGAGATCGCGCTACACACCCACTACCGCGTCGTCGCCGACGTGAAGGGCGTACAGATCGGTCTGCCCGAGGCGACCCTCGGTCTGCTCCCCGGCGGCGGTGGCGTGGTCCGCACCGTCCGCCTGCTCGGCATCCAGAACGCCCTGATGGGTGTGCTCCTGCAGGGCACCCGCTTCAACCCCACCAAGGCCAAGGAGACCGGCCTGGTCGACGAGGTCGTCGGCTCGATCGAGGAACTGGTCCCGGCCGCCAAGGCGTGGATCTCCGCGAACCCGGAAGCCGCGCAGCCGTGGGACAAGAAGGGCTACAAGATCCCGGGTGGTGCTCCCACCAACCCGGCCTTCGCCGCCAACCTCCCGGCACTGCCTGCGCTGCTGCGTAAGCAGATCAAGGGTGCCAACATGCCGGCTCCGCGCGCCATCCTGGCCGCCGCAGTCGAAGGTGCCTACGTCGACGTCGACACCGCCGACATCATCGAGACCCGCTACTTCGTCTCGCTGGTGACCGGGCAGGTCGCGCAGAACATGATCAAGGCGTTCTTCTTCGATCTGCAACACATCAACGGTGGCGGCTCGCGTCCCGAGGGCATCGAGAAGTACACCGCCAAGAAGGTCGGTGTGATCGGTGCCGGGATGATGGGCGCCGCGATCGCGTACGTGTCGGCCAAGGCCGGCATGGAGGTCGTCCTCAAGGACATCGACCTCGACGCCGCGAAGAAGGGCAAGGCGTACTCCGAGAAGCTCGAGGAGAAGGCACTCGCCAAGGGCAAGACCACGCAGGAGCGCAGCGATGCTCTGCTCGCGCGGATCACGCCGACCGTCGACGCCGCCGACTTCAAGGGTGTCGACCTCGTCATCGAGGCCGCCTTCGAGTCGGTCGAGGTCAAGCACAAGGTGTTCCAGGAGATCGAGGACATCGTCGAGCCGGACGCGATCCTGGGTTCGAACACCTCGACGCTGCCGATCACCAGCCTCGCGCAGGGCGTCAAGCGCCAAGAGGACTTCATCGGTATCCACTTCTTCTCGCCGGTCGACAAGATGCCGCTGGTGGAGATCATCCGTGGTGAGAAGACCTCCGACGAGGTGCTGGCCAAGGTCATCGACTACACGCTGCAGATCCGCAAGACGCCGATCGTCGTCAACGACAGCCGTGGCTTCTTCACCAGCCGTGTCATCGGCACCTTTGTCAACGAGGCCATCGCGGCCGT
The DNA here is from genome assembly GCF_058129505.1 of Gordonia sp. LMA484. Taxonomy (NCBI): domain Bacteria; kingdom Bacillati; phylum Actinomycetota; class Actinomycetes; order Mycobacteriales; family Gordoniaceae; genus Gordonia; species Gordonia sp. LMA484. The sequence continues at coordinate 4,884,025 of NZ_CM176700.1, read as the reverse complement.
CGGCGAGGGCGTGGAGCCGGCATTCATCGAGCATGCGGGCACCCAGGCCGGTTACCCGGCCGCGCCGCTGCAGCTCATGGACGAGCTGACCCTGACGCTGCCGCAGAAGATCCGCAAGGAGACCGAAGCGGCTCTGGCGGCCGAGGGCAAGGACGTCCCGCAGCACGGCAGCAACGCCGTCGTCGACTGGATGGTCGAGAACGGCCGCACCGCCAAGAAGGACGGCAAGGGCTTCTACGACTACGACGAGAACGGCAAGCGCGCCGGCCTGTGGCCCGGACTGCGCGAGCACTTCAAGTCGGGCAGCAAGCAGATCTCGTTCGAGGACATGCAGGAGCGGATGCTCTTCGCCGAGGCGCTCGAGACCGTGAAGTGCTTCGACGAAGGTGTGCTCACCTCGGTGCCGGATGCCAACATCGGTTCCATTTTCGGCATCGGCTTCCCGGCGTGGACCGGCGGTGTCATCCAGTACATCAACCAGTACGAGGGTGGCCTGCAGGGCTTCGTCGATCGTGCCCGCGACCTCGCGAGCAAGTACGGCAAGCACTTCGAGCCGCCGCAGAGCCTGGTGGACAAGGCTGCCAAGGGCGAGAAGTTCTAGGCTGAACTGAATTCGTCGAAGCCCCGACCGGACGCGTTCCGGTCGGGGCTTTCACGTGCGCCGTATTTCTGAGTCGGATAGTGACTCATATGTACGGCGCGAGTGGTTATCCACAGGCTGCTGACGAGAACGGTCGGTGGGCCGGGTGCGGGGCGAGACTGATGCCATGGCCGATGCCGCCCGACTGCACGAGTTGCTCGACGCCCAAGACGGTGTGGTCGCACGCCGGCAGGTCCTGGATTGCGGATTCACCGTGTCCTATATCCGATGTCGGATCCGCCGTCGAGAGTGGACCACCATCTATCCCGGGACATACGTCGATCACACCGGCCCGCTGACGTGGCGGCAGCGGGCGTGGGCGGCGGTCCTCGATGCGTGGCCGGCCGCGTTGAGCCACGCATCGGCGGTCGGTGACGCAGACGATCAGGGCGCCGGCCCGATCCACATCGCGGTCGCCCGCCACCGTCGGGTGACTCGACGCACAGGTGTCGTCGTGCACTATGCAGCTGGATTCGACGAGCAGGTACTCGTGGACGCCCACCCACCGCGGCTTCGGCTCGAGGAGGCGGTCCTTGACCTGGTCTCGCTGGCGAACTCCCAGACGCGCGTCGTGGCATCTCTCACTGATGTCATACAAGCTCGAAAGACCACTGCCGAGCGACTCCTCGCTACGTTGCAGTCGCGCCCACGGATGCGTTGGCGCGTATTTGTCGAGCAGGTTCTCTGTGATGCCCGCGACGGGACATGCTCGGTACTCGAGCACGAATACCTGGCCAAAGTCGAACGCGCGCATGGTCTGCCGACACCACGTCGACAGGCGCCCACGGGCGTGGGGCGGAGGGGGTTTCGAGATGTCGACTATCCCGAGTGGAACGTGGTGGTGGAATTGGACGGGCGGCTGGGACACGACGACGGTGTTGCGCGCGACAGAGATCTGGAGCGTGACCTCGACGCGGCAGCGGGTGCCGACCGAGAGACACTCCGGATTGGTTGGGGGCAGGCATATGCGCGAGCGTGCTCGACAGCGGTGAAGATCGGAAAGGTATTGAATCGCCACGGTTGGCCGGGCTCGGTGGCCCCGTGCCCACAGTGCATCGGCGCGACTGAAATCTCTGCGCCGTAGATCCGAGTCAGATAGTGACTCGGATCTACGGCGGTGACGATCGGGGCGGGCTTCAGCGGGAGAGGAAGGCCGTCACCGTCGCCTCGAACGCCTCCTTGGCCTCGATCATCACCCAGTGCCCGCACTTGGGAAACACATGCAGCTCGGCGTCGGGGATGAGCCGCATGGGCACCATCGCCATGTCGGGCGGGCTCACGCGGTCGTCGCGGCCCCACGTGAGCAGCGTCGGGCAGGCGACCTTGTGCATCATCGACCAGTAAGGCGGGGTGTCGGAGGCAGCCATGAACTGCTGCTGCATCTCGAAGGCGGCCGATCCGTACATCATCTGCGCCGTCTTCTGCGCGTCCGGATGGATCGCGGCTTCCCAGCGTTCCTCGATGAGTTCCTCGGTGACGAGCTTGCGGTCGTAGACCATCGCCGACAGCCAGCGCACGAGTTTGTCGCGGCTCGGGTCGTCGGTGAACTCCTGCAGCAGGCGCAGGCCCTCGCTGGGGCTCGGACTGAACACGTTGGGTCCGACGCCGCCGATCGTCACCAGCTTCTCGACGCGGTCGGGCTTCTTGATGGCGAGGTTCACGCCGACGACGCCGCCCATCGAGTTGCCGATCATCGGCGCCGTCTCGATGCCGAGGGCGTCCATGAACCGGATCACCGACGACCCGGCGGTGAGTACGGGGTGTCCCTCGACCGGGTCGCTCACACCGAAGCCCGGGAACTCCAACACGTAACAGTGATGGGTTTGAGCGAAGAAGCCCAGGTTGCCGCGGTAGTTACGCCAGCCGGTGACGCCGGGGCCGGATCCGTGCAGCAGGATCAGCGGGGGTGCGGCGGTGTCGCCGGCCTCGTGGTAGCGAAGCGTGCCCTGGTCAGTCGGTAGTTCGCGCTTGGTCGCGTCGTAGGTGACATCCACCTTGCCAGGGTAGAACGTGTTCTAGTTTGTTGGGAAGGGTGGTCGCGGGGTTTCGATACGCGGCGGGCTCGCAGGCTCGCGTGCTGCTACTCAACCAGCGGTTGGGGCAGCGGGCTCGCAGGCTCGCGCGCTGCTACTCATCCAGCGGAGGGGCGGCGGGCTCGCAGGCTCGCGCGCTGCTACTCAACCAGCCGTCGGGAGGTCTCACTCGGCGATCGCAGCGATGTCCTCCTCGCCGAACTGGTCCTCGAGCACCTCGGGTGAGTAGTCGAGGTCGATCTCGGCGACGGGGCGGCCGCGGGCAGACTCGATGGCACTCATCCGGCGCTGGCCACGATCGGCGGCGTAGGCGATGAACTCGTTGTTGTCCAGGCCGAACGGCTGCTCGTCGAACTGCTCGTTCACCCAGTTGATCATCCCGAGCGCCAGGGGCATCAGTTCGCCCATCCGGGCGGTGACCACGTCCCAGAGGCTGTCGTCGGCGGCGACGAGCCGTCGGCAGGTGAAGGTTCCCCAGGCCATGTGGCGCCGCTCGTCGTTGCCGATGAACTTGATGAGCTTTTGCATCCCGGGGAAGATGCCATGCCGCGAGCACACGGTCTGCCATGCGTGGTAGCCGGTGAGCGCCAGGCTGCCCTCGATCACGTGGTTGTAGGTGACGCTGGCGCGGATCTGGTTCGCCGGTGACGGGTCCTCGTCGAGCTTGTGCAGCGACGCGGGTAGTTCGTCGTAGAAGAGTTGCCGATAGTACGGGTTGTCGGCGACGAACGGCTGCAGGTCGCCGGTCAGGCCGACGGCGTCCATCCACATCCGGAACACCTGCGTGTGCTTGGCCTCCTCGAAGCAGAACTGCGTGAGGTACATCTCGTCGCCGAAGCGGCCCTCGGCCGCCATCGCCTTCATGAACGGTTGGATGTCCTGGGTCACGGCTTCCTCGCCGGCGATGAACTGACTGACGAGGAAGGTGGTGCTGCGACGCTGCTCCTCGGTGATCTCGGTCCAGTCCGCGGCGTCGCGACGGAAGTCGATGGCTGCCGGATCCCAGAATCGGGCATTGCCTTTGATGAAGAGGCGCAACGGAAACGACTCCCAATTGAGGCCCCCGCTGCGCAGGGACGCGAAGTCTTCACGGCCATGTGCTTTGTGTTCGGCGAGTGTCATGGGATCACCAACTAACGATCATTCGGAAGCGATAAGACGACGCTAGTCTGCGCGCGAATGAAACGCGTTGATTTCACCGATCTCTCAGGATCGCTTTTTGGTATCGGAGCTGGGCAGATGTCCGGATCAGCGGGTGTGTGATCACCCCGGGAAAGCGAGATCCTCAGCGGGACAACGAACTAGGCCACCAGACACGTTTGCCGATATCGAGCGTCAGTGCGGGCACCAGAAGAGTGCGAACGATCAGCGTGTCGACGAGGACGCCGAAGGCGACGAGGAAGGCGATCTGCGCCAGGAACAGCAGCGGGATCACCGCGAGGGCCGCGAACGTGGCCGCGAGAACCACGCCGGCGGACGTGATGACACCGCCCGTGGCGGTCAGCCCCCGCAGCATCCCGTCCCGGGTGCCGTGCGTCTTGGTCTCCTCGCGGACGCGCGTCATCAAGAAGATGTTGTAGTCGATGCCCAGGGCGACGAGGAACACGAACGCGAACAGCGGTACGACGGGGTCGGCTCCGGCGAAGCCGAATGGCCCGTTGAACAGCAGGGCGCCCACCCCGAGGGTGGCGGCAAAGGACAGCACGGTGGTCGCCAGCAGCATCACCGGCGCCGCGATGCTGCGCAGCAGCAGCATCAACACCACGAGGACCACCACCAGCACGATCGGGATGATCAGGTTGCGGTCGTGGATCGCTGTGGTGCGGGTGTCGAGGTCGATGGCGGTGGTGCCGCCGACCATCGCGCCGGCGTCGTCGATGGGATGCACCGCGTCGCGGATCGCCACCACGGTGTCCTGCGCGGCCAGGGAGTCGGCGGTGTCGGTGAGCGTCGCCTGCACGGCCACCTTGCCGTCCACGACGACGGGGCTGCCGCCCTGCTCCACGAGGTCGGCGGATGCGACACCGTCGACGCCGCGGACGGCGTCGAGCACGGTCTCGCCCTGCGCCTGATCAGCGATGATCCAGGTGGGCGACCCGCTGCCGGCATCGAAGTGCTTCGCCTGGATCTCGGCGCCCTGGACCGAGTCGACCGACCCCAGGAAGTAGTCGGTCTGGGCGATGCCGTCGGACTTGAACGTCGGCGCAAAGGCGGCGCCGATGAGCAGCACCACGAGCGTGCCGATCCAGATGGCGCGCGGGCGTGCGGCGACCCGGTCGGCGATGCCTGCCCAGAAGCGGTGGGTGCTTCCCGGCTCCGAGCTGTCGGTGTGTTTGGGGGCCAGCGGCCAGAAAGCTGTGCGACCGAGCAGGGCGAGCGCGGCGGGCAGAAATGTCATCGATGCGATGAACGACGCGGCGATGCCGATCGCGGCGACCGGCCCGAGACTCTTGTTGGAGTTGAGATCGGAGAACAGCAGACACAGAACGCCGAGGATGACGGTCCCGGCCGACGCACTGACCGGTTCGATCGTCGCGCGCCAGGCGGCGCGCACGGCGCGGTACTTGTCGTCGTCGTGGGTCAGTTCTTCACGGAACCGGGACACCAACAGCAGCGCGTAGTCGGTGGCGGCGCCGAACACCAGGATGAACAGGATGCCCTGGCTCTGCCCGTTCAGCTCGAGGATGTCGTTGTTCGCCAGCAGGTAGATGGCGCCGGAGGCCAGTCCGAGCGCGAACACGGCGGAGATGATCACCACGAACGGCAGGATCGGGCTGCGGTAGACCACGAACAGGATGAGGATCACCACGGTGCCGGCGACCAGCAACAACAGACCGTCGATGCCGGCGAACGCCTCGCCGAGGTCGGCGATCTGACCGGCGGGACCGGTGACCAGGACGGTCAGCCCGTCCGGGGGAGAGCTCAGCGCGTCGCGCAGCTTCTCAACGGTGTCGCCGGGTTCCCCGGAGGTCGCGATCGGGATGAACATCTGGGCCGCCTCGCCGTCCTTCGACGGGATCGGCGGCGAGAACTCGGCACCGAATCCTTCGGTGCCGGCGAGCGGGGCGGTGGCGGAGGTGAGAAACGATTGGTCCGCCGGGGTCAGCCCGCCGGTGCGCTCGGCGATGACCACCGCGGGGACGGTGTCGGTGTCGGAAAAGCCGCCGAGCAGGTCGTTGACCTCGGTCGACTCGGCGGATGCCGGCAGGAAGGCGGTGTTGTCGTTCGTCGACACCGACGCGAGCTTGCCGGCGTAGGGGCCCGTGATACCGCCGATGACGAGCCAGGCCAGCAGTAACAGTGCGGGGAGCAGCCAGCGGAGCCGCGGCCTCGTCGTCGCCATGTCCCAATTTCTACACGAGTCGGACATGCCGCATCCTTCCGACGCATCGCCGGACGACGCCCGTGGCGGCGGCGCGGCGAGCTCATCCGGTGGCGAGCGTCGCCTCCGACTTGTCGGCCTCGGTCCGATACGTCGGGACGGCGTCGCGAACGATGTGGCGTTGTCGAGGGTCCAGCAGATCGAGGATGACCCCGTCCGCGACATCGGTCACCCGGATGTCCGAGATCAACCGCTTCAGGCCGTCGAGCGTCCCTAGAAACCGCACGCTCCGAGCCGGATGCGGGTGCGCCAGCCGAGCGTCGAGGCGGTGCAGGGTCGACCGGGCGCGATGTGCGGTCTCGCCGAGCAGGACCTCCACCCGAAGCACTGTTCGGGTCGCCGCCGGACCGCCATCGGGATCCGGCACCCGACGTCGACGCGTGATCGTCTGTGCCTCCTGGAGGTGATCGGCGTCGATGACCAGTCCCGATCGGATCGCACCGGGGTGATCGGGCGTCGACACCGTCGGCGACACGACATGGGCCGACCTCCGATCGATGGCCGGGTGGGTGCCACCGCCGCTGATGCCGACATAGAACTCACCGCGAACAGCTGTCATCTCGATCTCCTTCTGGATCGGCGTCGGTTGACGCGGCACCTCCGGGCGCATCGACCTCGCCGGCGGTGGGGCGGACGAGCATGGGGAACGCGTCCCCGGATTCGTCCGACGTCGTCGTCCACGATCCCGGCCGCGGCGGCGCGATCGCGGTGTCCGGACGGCGTCGGGAGACCGGACCCACCAGCATCGAGTACACATCCCGAGGCTGATCCGGGGTCAGGCCGAGGGCGGCCTCGATCTGCTGGACGGATCGCGACCTGGCCATCCGCGCGAGGGCACGCATCCGCGGCACACTCGATCCACTCGCATGCGGTGTCATCCGCGAGCGGGTTGCGACGCGACCGATGAGGACGAGGAGGGCGCCGTCAGTGGCCGGTCGACGATGGTCGATCGTGGACCACCCACCCGGTACTGCGCTCCGCGGTGGTCGGCGGCCAGCCGGTCACCCGCACCCAGCAACTTGTTGCGCAGCGTGCCCGGCGCATATGCCGATTGGTACGCACCGCGCGCGGTCAACACCGGAACCACATGGTCGACGAAGTCCGCGAACGACCCGGGGGTGATGGCGTAGGCGAGGTTGAAGCCGTCGACGTCGGTCTCGTCGACCCATTCCTGGAGTGTGTCGGCGACCCGTGAGCCCGAACCGACGATCCGCGGACCGAGTCCGCCGATCTCACCCCACTTCGCGATGTCGCGCACGGTCCATTCGCGGCCGTCCGGGTCGGCGGACTGGAAGGCGGCGACCGCCGACAGGATCGCGTTGGAGTCGACATTGCCGACCGGGTCGCCGAGTTGGTGGCGCGCGAGGTCGACGCCCATCCATCCCGACATGAACACCAGCGCACCCTCGGGGTCGCCGTAGGCGGCGTACTCGGCGTGCTTCGCGCTCGCCTCGTCGTCGGTCGCTGCGGTGATCACGGTGGCGAGATTGAAGATCTTGGCGGAGTACGGATCGCGACCCGTCAACTCGAGCTCCCGGCGTATCGTCGAAACTGTCTCGCGCAGGATTGCTTTCGTGGGTGCCGCGGTGAAGATCGCCTCGGCGTTCTCGGCGGCGAAACGGACCCCGCGCGGCGACGACCCCGCCTGATAGATCACCGGTGTCCGTTGGGGAGACGGCTCGGCCAGGTGGATACCAGGCACCCGAAAGTGCTTTCCCTCGTGCCCGATGTGGTGGACCTTCGACGGCTCGGTGAAAACTCCTCGCGCACGGTCACGCACCACCGCATCGTCTTCCCACGATCCCTCCCACAATTTGTAAAGCACTTCGAGATATTCGTCGGCGTGGTCGTAGCGGGCGTCGTGTGCCGGTTGATCGTCCTGCCCCATGTTGCGTGCCGCCGACGGCAGGTAGCCGGTGACGACGTTCCAGCCGACGCGGCCGTTGGTCAGATGGTCCAGCGTCGACATGCGGCGGGCGAAGGGGTACGGATGCTCGAATCCGGTTCCGGTGGTGATCCCGAACCCCAGGTGGTCGGTGACCGCGGCCATGGCGCTCACCACTAGCAGTGGGTCGTTCACCGGGACCTGTGCAGCGTGGCGGATCGCGGCTTGGTCACTGGCGCCGTACACGTCGTAGGTGCCCAGCACGTCGGCGATGAACAGGCCGTCGAACCGCCCCCGCTCCAGCAGCGCGGCCAGCTCGGTCCAATAGCTCAGGTCCTTGTACCGCCAGGACTGGTCGTCGGGGTGCCGCCACAGGCCGGGGGACTGGTGGGCGACACAGTTCATGTCGAAGGCGTTGAAACGGATTACGCGGGTCACGGTTGCGATACTCCCTGATGGAACCGACTTGGAGACCAGTTGTGTTCAGCGCGATTGTTTTTCGACCGTCACAAGATGCGGCCGGCGCTGGGGATGTGCCCGATGCCGACCAGTCGACTGAAGCTGCTCCGGTGAAAGATCAAGGGATTACCCGAGTCCGGGTGCTCGACCGCCTGCAGGTGGAGTAGGACGATGATGTGGTCGCCGGCCTGAACCTCGCGGTAGATCGTGGTGTCGAATCGTGCGATCCCCTCGTCGAGAAGGACTGCGCCATCGGTGGACACCGAGATCGGGATGCCGTCGAAGCGCGCCTCGACCGGGCCCGCGAGCTGCCGGCAGACGGCGCCGTGTTGCTCGGCCAGGATGGTGACACCCAGGTGGTCGGCACGGCGCAGGTCCGGCCACGTCTTCGATGCGCTCGCGACCGAGAACGACACCAGAGGCGGATCGAGGCTCACGCTGGTGAACGAACTGGCCGCCAGGCCCCGGAGATGTCCGTCGACCTCGGCCGCCACTGCGACCACCCCGGTGGGGAACACTCCGAACGCGGCACGCAGCTCGGCCGGATCGAGGTCCTGGTTGGTCCGCAGCGTCATCGAGCCGCTCCCGGCGCAGTTGAGTCGCTCACGATGCCGCCACCCGGGCGGTCGGAGCGGATCCGAACGGTACCGTGGCCCGACCGACTACCGGCGCCGGATGCTGCCACAATCCTCGTCGGGTCAGCTCGGGGAGCACACCCTCGCCGAACCAATACGACTCCTCCAGGTGCGGATAGCCCGACAGCACGAACTCGTCGATTCCCACCGCGTGGTAGGCCTCGATGAGATCGGCGATCTCCGTGAAGGAACCGACCATGGCCGTCCCCGCGCCGCCGCGCACCAGGCCGATCCCGGCCCAGAGGTTGGGGTAGATCTCCAGGCCGTCCTTGGAACCCTTGTTGAGTTCGAGCATGCGCTGCTGTCCTTCGGAGGCGCTTCGCTTGAGACCTGCTTGGATGCGGTCGATCTCGTCGTCGGTGATGTGTTCGAGCAGCCGGTTCGCCTCGGCCCACGCCGCCTCGGAGGTGTCGCGCGCGATGGTGTGCAGACGGATACCGAATTTCAGTTCCCGGCCCACGTCGGCGGCCGCCTTGCGCACCCGCTCCAGCTTCTCGGCCACCGCCTCCGGCGGCTCGCCCCAGGTGAGGTAGACATCTGCGTGCTCGGCCGCCACCGCGATCCCCGCCGCCGACGACCCGCCGAAGTAGATCTCGGGCAGTGGATCCGGGATGTGCTGCAGGGTGGCATCGTTCACCGAGAGGTGGCGGCCCGCGAACGTGACGGTCTCGCCGGTCCACAATCGCCGGACGATCTCGAGGAATTCGCCGGCGCGCGCGTACCGCTCCCGTTTGTCGAGGAAGTCGCCGAACATCTGCTGCTCGTGATCCTCGCCGCCGGTGACGACGTTCAGGAGAAGCCTTCCACCGGAGAGATTCTGGAAGGTGCCCGACATCTGGGCGGCGAGATACGGCGCGATCGCGCCCGGACGGAACGCCACCAGGAACTTCAGCCTTTCCGAGAGGCTGCTGATCATCGCGGTGGAGATCCACGCGTCCTCACACCAGGCGCCGGTGGGGGTGAGTGCAGCCTCGAATCCGAGTTGCTCTGCGCTGCAGGCGATCTGACCGAGGTACGGAACAGACGCGGGGCGCCCACCGGTTCCGGCGGAGAGACCGTGTCCACCTCCGACGACATGACGGCCGTCACCGCCGTTCGTCGGTAGGAACCAGTGAAACTTCAAGGCACTCATGAACTTGTTCACTTCCTTCAACGTGGTCAGAGCTGTCCGGTGCGTGGGGGTAGGGTGCCGTCGACCGCCCAGCGGCCGAGGTGCTGGACCTTCCACGATGCGGGGTCGTGCAGGGTGTGGGTACGGGCGTTGCGCCAATGTCGGTCGAGTGACTCGCCGGCCACGGCCGAACGCGTGCCGGCGACCTCGAACAGGCGACTGGCGACATCGACCGCGGCCTTTGCGGTCGCCGCACGTGCGGCGGCCACGGCAAGTGTGGCCGCCGCTGCGGTCGCCACATCGAGATCCGCATCGGCGTGATCGACCGCCCGGCCCGCCTCGACGAGCAGGGCTTCGGCGCCACGGACAGCGAGTTCCATCTCGCCGAACGCGTGCACGACCAGCGGGTCGTCGGCGGCGCGATCGACCCCGGCGTCCGGGTGTGGCCGACTCTTGGTCGTCACGAACTCCGCGGCGTCGTGCAGGGCCGCCCGGGCGATCCCCGCGTCGATGGCGCAGTGGAGCAACTGCGCGAATGCCCCGTAGGTGGTGGGGCCGGTGAAGGTTGCCGCGAAGTCGGTGATCAGGTCGTCGGCGACGCGCACATTGCGCAACCGCACGGTGCCGCTGGCGGTCGTCCGCTGGCCCAGCGCATCCCAGTCATCGACCACCTCGACGCCGTCGGCGTCGCGTCGCACCCACGCGACATGGAGCGGACCGTCCTCACCGAGGTGGGCCAGGGTCGGGATCCAGTCGGCGAAGAGCGCTCCAGTGCAATAGAACTTGGTGCCGTCGAGCCGCCAGGCGTCGCCGTCGCGCCGCAATGTGGTCGTGTACTGACGGATGTGCCTGGTGCCGCGTTCGGATTGCGCGTTGCCGAGCGTCGCGCCGGCCAGCACCGCGGGGAGGATGCGCGCCTGCTGCTCGGGTGTCCCCTGCAGCCGCAGCTGATTGACGAACACGAAGTGGCTGTGCGGGATCTGCCCGATGTTGGGGTCGCCCTCGGAGATGAGACGGAAGACCTCCGCGACGCTGCTCGCCGGGAGGTCGGCACCACCGAGTTCGGCCGGCACCGTGATCGCCAGGAGCCCGGAAGCTGCGAGGCGTCGGATCTCGTCGACGGGCAGGATCTTGTCTCGATCCCGGTCGGCGGCCCCTTTCGCGAACACCTCGCCCAGGTCGGCCGCGACCGCGATCGCCTCGTTGCTGTCGAGTACGGGTACAGACCTCATCAGATCCGGCTGGACCTCTCCGATGCCTCCAGCTCACGCACGAGGGGCAACACCCGGCTACCGAAATACTCGATCTCTTCCTGGAAATGGAGGAATCCGCCGAGGATCAGGTCGACGCCGAGGCGTTTGTAGGCGACGATGCGCTCGGCGATCTGCTCCGGCGTGCCGATCAGCCGGCTGCGGAACCCGTCGTTGTATTGCACCAGGTCCTCGAAGGACGAGTCCGCCCACATGCCCTTGTGGTCCGATGTGGAGCTGCCGGCGTGGCGGACGGCGTCCCGGAAGCCTTCGACCGCAGGTCGATTGGCCTTCTCGATGATCTCGCGAAGGGTGTCCTGCGCCTCGGCCTCGGTGTCGCGAGCGATGATGAAGGCGTTGAGACCGAACCTGACGTCGCGGTCATGGGCCCGGGCAACGGCACGGAGATCGTCGATCTGCTCGGTGACCCCGTCGAAGTCCTTGCCGTTGGAGAAGTACCAGTCCGCGTAGCGACCGCCGTTGTTGCGGGCCGCCGTGGAGTTACCACCTTGGAAGAGTTCGGGATTCGGCCGCGCAGCGGTGTTGAGGGGCTTGGGCTTGAGAGTGAAATCATGGATGCGGTAGAAATCACCCCGGAAGTCGACGTTGTCCTGCGTCCAGATCTCGCGGATGACCTGGAGGAACTCCGCGCTGCGGCGATACCGTTCGTCGTGCTCGAGCCACGGTTCGCCGAGGTGCGTGAACTCGTCCTTGAACCATCCACTGACGACGTTGATGGCGAAGCGTCCGTTGGACAGGTGGTCGGCGGTTGCGCCGAACTTGGCCAGGACGGCCGGGTGCCACAGTCCTGGGTGAACCGCCGCGATCACCTTCAGCCGCTCGGTGGCCAGCAGCAGGGCGAGGCTGAAACTGGTGGACTCGTGCTGGTATTCGGCACCGTAGCTGGCCTCGTACCGCACCTGGGACAGGGCGTAGGAGAACCCGTTGTTCTCTGCGATTCGGGCGAGTCGGACGTTGTAGTCGTAGTTCCAGTCCGTTCGCTGCTCGATATCACTCGTGACGAGTCCGCCGCTCACATTGGGTACCCAATAGGCGAACCCGACCTCGTCGGCGATTCTTTCCGTGGACATCGGCTTCTCCAAAACGTTTGATGGACATTCGACGCCAAACCCTCGCGGATTCCGCACCGCGCGGGAAGGGTTGGATTCACGCTGGGCCGAAGCGTCGTGGCCGCTCCGATGTCGAGCCGACGCGGTTTCGCGCGCCCAGATTCCAATGGGTGCGTCGGTCTCGAGGGTTTGGCATGGTGCCGCACATGACGATTGACACCGATCACCGTGTGCGCTCTGCACGACGGTCACGACTTCCCGCCCGTTTCACCGACATCTATGCCGAGATCGCGAACGGGTCGGTGCAGCGGGAACGCGACCGTGCGTTGCCGCACGCCGAGATCAGGCGGCTGTGGGACAACGGGTTCGGTTCCCTTCGCCTGAACGGGGGCGTCGGCGGATCGGGTGTCTCCGTGCGCGAGCTGTTCGCCGAGCTGGTGGATCTCGCGGCCGCCGATTCCAATATTCCCCAGGCGTTGCGGGTGCACTTCGCCTTTGTGGAGGATCAGATCATCTCCGGTGACGAACGACTGCTCGCGGCGATCGCGGACGGCATCCTCGTGGGCAATGCGATCACCGAGGCGGGCGACGGCGCCATCGACGGATACCGCACTCGACTGACGCGGTCGGGCGACCGCTGGCTGCTCAACGGGGAGAAGTTCTACAGCACGGGTTCGTTGTACGCCACGCACATCCTCGTCGCCGCGGACCGGGCCGGCGAGCGGGTCAGCGTCCTGGTGCCGGTGGACCGTGAGGGTGTGGACCGGGTGGACGATTGGCGCGGGTTCGGGCAGCGCCTCACCGCCAGCGGGACAACGATCTTCACCGACGCCGTCATCGATGACGCCGAGATCGTCGGTGCCGGCTACGGGACCGCGGGACCGACCTATGCCACGTCGTACCTGCAGTTGTTCCAGCTCGCCGCGCTCGCCGGGATCGCACGTCGTGCGCAAGACGATGCGATCGCCTGGGTTGCCGCCCGCACCCGGACCTTCACCCACTCGGTTGCGGATCGGCAGCGCGACGACCCGTTGGTGCAGGAGGTGATCGGCCGCCTGTCGTCGGCGGCCTTCTGTACCCGGGCCGCGGTGTTGTCCGTCGCCGACCTTCTCGACGACCTGCTCGCGGGCGACCCGAACGACCCGGATGGGATCGCTGCGGTAGAACTCGCGGCCGGGCAGGCGCAGGCGGGTGTTGCGGCTCAGGTGCTCACCGCGACCACCGAACTGTTCGAGGTCGGCGGCGCGTCGATCGTCGCGGAGGATCTGGCACTCGACCGGCATTGGCGCAACGCACGCACCCTCGCAGTGCACAACCCGATCAACCAGAAACTGCGGGCGATCGGCGACCACCTGCTCAACGGCGCCGACCTGCCCTATGCGTGGAGCGCGGGAGTGCGTCCCGGCGTCTGAGCCCGAATGAAACATCCACGGGCCACATCACATTCACAATTGAGGAGATTGTATGTCTGACAGAAGATCAGCCGCCGTGATCGGCGCCGGCATCGCCGGGGCGTCTGCGGCTCTGGGCCTGGCCAAGGCGGATTTCGACGTCACGCTGTTCAGCGATCGCGATCGGAGGTCGCTGCGCGATGACGTGCCGCCGACCGGCGTGGCGATCCTGTTCGGCGCGTCGCGGGAGTGGGACGCACGGATCGTCGAGGACCGCTATGACATCGGCAACACGACCGGGATCAGCGTGCGCCTGTACGCCGACGACGACGGTGCGCGGCAACGGGTTCTCGAGTTCAACCCCGAGTTCGGATACCAGGCGCAGGCCGTGGACGTCCGACTGCGCGCCGATGACCGCATCGGCGAGTTCCTCGATCTCGGAGGCCGTCTGCAGGTGGAATCGGTCGATCCCGATCGGCTCGATCAGATTGCGGCAGATCATGATCTGGTGTTGGTCGCCACCGGCAAGGGTGGGCTCTCGGGTGCGTTCGAGATCGACAGGGAACGGACGCACTACGACCGTCCACAACGTCACCTGCTACAGGTGACACTCGCGGCCGACCCCGAGCTCGACCTCGGTTATCGGACGCGTCCAGGCGCCGCCGAGAATCTCTTCAACCTCGACGCTGCGAACGGCGAGGTCTTCTTCGGGCCGTTCCAGCACAAGGATGCCGGCGCGACCTGGTCGTTTCTCGGCTTCGCCAAGCCCGACGGACAGTGGGCCGAGCGGTTCGCCCGGGTGAACGACGCACGGTCCGCGCGGGACACGGTCGTCGGCCTGTTCCGGGACTTCTTTCCCGAGGATGCCGCGGAGATCGAGAAGTTGCACGTCATCGACGATCCCCAGAGCTGGTTGACCGGTGCGGTCACACCCACGGTGCGACACGCGGTGGGTCGCACCGTCGGCGGCCGGCCGATATTGGCGATCGGGGACACCGCGATCGCCGTCGATCCGGTCGCCGGACAGGGCGCGCAGAACGGTCTGATCCAGGTTGCCGAGTTGGTGGAGGCTGCCGCCGCCCACCAGGGGCCGTTCGACGAGGCATTCCTGCAGCACGAGTGGGAGAAGCACTGGAGTCGTCGGGGGCGCGCCGCCGTGGAGGTCACCCGGCTGTACCTCGGCGACCCCGATTATGCGGACCACCTCGAACTCGCCTTCCCGGCCGCATCGCAGAGTCCAGAGGTGGGGCGGTCGCTGTTCGGACTGCTGTCGGACCCCACCCCGCTGCTCGACATCACCAGCCGAGCAGATGTGGTCGCCTTCCTGGAGACCGTGAGCGGCAGGACCGTCCCTGACCTGCTGGAACGGTTCGCGCCCGCGGGCGACTTCCGCGGTGCCGGATCGGCGGCGTCTGTGCACTGAGCAGGGAGTCGCCGTTGACGGCTGCCAAACCCTCACCGCCCCAACGTGTCCAGCGGTTTCGTATGCGCACTGGTGCATATGCGGCAACGATGTGAGTCAGATCGCACATCGTTGCTCATAGAAAGGTGCGCTATATGAAGACCAAGGGTGCAATTCTCCGCAATCCGGGCGAGAAGTGGCAGATCGAGGAGTTCGAACTCGGCGACCCGGTCGCGGGTGAGGTCCAGGTCAAGCTGGTCAGCTCGGGTCTGTGTCACTCCGACCATCACCTGCGCACCGGTGACAGCCCGGCACCCATGCCCGTCCTCGGCGGCCATGAGGGCGCAGGCGTGGTCACCAAGGTGGGGCCCGGCGTCACCAACCTGAAGGAGGGTGACCACGTCGTCACCGCCTTCATCCCGGCGTGCGGTGTCTGCGACCCCTGTTCCCGGGGCGACCAGAACTTCTGCGACGAAGGTGCCCGTCTGCTCACCGGCCTGTCGATCTCCGACGACACCCACCGTGCGCACACCAGCGACGGCGAGGGGCTGACCCAGATGTGCCTGCTCGGCACGTTCGCGCCGTACATCACGGTCAACCAGGCGTCGCTGGTCAAGATCGAAGACGACATCCCCCTTCAGCAGGCCGCGTTGCTGGGCTGCGGCGTGGCGACCGGATGGGGCTCGGCCGTCGAGATCGGCGGAACGCATGCCGGTGACATCGTCGTGGTGGTCGGGGTCGGCGGTGTGGGCATCAACTCGGTGCAGGGCGCCGCGGCGGCGGGTGCGCGCATCGTCGCCGCCGTCGACCCGGTGCCGTTCAAGCGTCAGATGGCCGAGAAGTTGGGTGCCACGCACACCTTCGAGTCGATGGAGGAGGCGCTGCCGGTTCTCGGTGAGATCAGCTGGGGCAAGATGGCCAACACCACCATCCTGACCGTCGGCGAGATCGACGGATCGATGATCCAGCCGGCTCTGAGCCTGACCGGTAAGGGTGGGCAGGTGATCGTGACCGGTATGGGCAATTTCGCCTCGATGGACGCGCAGATGAACCTGTTCGAGCTGACGCTGCTGCAGAAGCGGGTGCAGGGCGCGATCTTCGGTGGCGCGAGCCCGCGCACCCAGGTGCCGACGCTGCTCAACGAGTTCCGTGCCGGCAAGCTCAATCTGAGTGATCTGGTCACGCAGACCTACAAGCTCGAACAGATCAACGAGGCCTATGACGACATGCTGGCGGGCAACAACATCCGCGGCATGGTGGTCTACGGCGACGACGACTACTGAGGGAACGACCGCCCGTCAGCGCTTAACGCATCATCACGAAGGGCCGTCCAGTCGTGGGCGGCCCTTCGTGACGCATCCTCGCAAGCTCGGAGGCTCCTCAGGGACCGGGGTGGGGGCGGTCGCTGATGAGGACGGTCCCGCCCTTCGTGACGCTCGCAAGCTCGCTCCTCAGGGGGCGGGTGGTGATGCTCGCACGCTCGCTCCTCAGGGAGCGGGTGGTGACGCTCGCACGCTCGCTCCTCAGGGGGCGGGTGGTGACGCTCGCTCCCCGGGGAGCGGGGTTGGTGAGGTCGCTCATCGGGGAGCGGGGGGCTGTCGCTCGTGATTCGGCGTCAGCGTTTGACGCGGGCGTTCACCAGCAGGTTGAGGAACCGCAGGCCCAGGCCCAACAAGACCAGGGTGCTGACCATCTGGATCGATACGGCCACCCGCGCGCCCTGCGACACCGCGGAGATGTCCCCGAATCCCGTCGTGGTGAACACCGTGAGGCAGAAGTAGAGCGCATCGATCCTGGTGAGGTGTGTGTTCATGCTGCCGGCGGAGTACTCCGAGAACAGGTAGTACACGGTCGCGAACGCCACGATGTAGAACGCGGCGATCGCGACCAGCATCTCCACCGCGGTGGCCACCGGATACGGCGACCGGATGAAATGCCGGATCTCCCAGGCGCAGAAGGCGGTCAACACGATGGCCCCCAGGGACAGTCCGACGATGTTGACCGAACTGTCCTTCTGGATCGGCAGCAGGAAATAGCAGGCCAGCAGGATCACCGCCGCCAGGATCGGCCTGACGATCGCCTTCACCACCTGTCGGCGGCCGACGTTGGCGCGCGCGTCGCCGAGTCCCCCGATCTCGTGCGCCACCGGACGCCTACCAGATCCGGACGCGTTCGGATTCGTCGAGGTAGAGCGCATCGCCGGGTCCGACATCGAACGCGTCGTAGAACGCGTCGACGTTGCGGACCACCCCGTTGCACCGGAACTCCGGCGGCGAGTGCGGGTCGATCGACAGGCGGCGGATCGCCTCGGCGTCACGCGTTTTGGTGCGCCAGATCTGTGCCCAGCTGAAGAAGACCCGCTGCGTGCCGGACAGTCCGTCGATCGTCGGCGGCGTCTGAGAATCGGTCGCGAGTTGGTAGGCGACGAGCGCGATCGACAGACCTCCGAGGTCGCCGATGTTCTCACCGATGGTGAACTCGCCGTTGACCTTGTACTTCTCGTCCAGCCCGAGTGGGGTGAACTCGCTGTACTGGTCGATGAGTTTGCGTGTCCGGGTGGAGAACTCGGTACGGTCGTCGTCGGTCCACCAGTCCACCAGATTGCCGTCGCCGTCGTACTTCGCGCCCTGATCGTCGAAGCCGTGGCCGATCTCGTGGCCGATCACGGCGCCGATCCCGCCGTAGTTGGCGGCGTCATCGGCGTCCGGGTCGAAGAACGGCGGCTGCAGGATGGCGGCCGGGAACACGATCTCGTTCATGCCCGGGTTGTAGTAGGCATTGACCGTCTGCGGCGTCATGAACCACTCGTCGTGGTCCACCGGCTGACCGATCTTGGCGAACTCTCGGTCCTGCTCGAAAGACGAAGCGCGGGCG
Organism: Gordonia sp. LMA484; assembly: GCF_058129505.1. Classification (NCBI taxonomy): domain Bacteria; kingdom Bacillati; phylum Actinomycetota; class Actinomycetes; order Mycobacteriales; family Gordoniaceae; genus Gordonia; species Gordonia sp. LMA484. The sequence continues at coordinate 4,865,893 of NZ_CM176700.1, read as the reverse complement.
ACGTTCCCGATGAGATCGCCGCGGTCGACAGTCAGCGTGCCGTAGTCGCGCCACCGGACCGGATAGCCGATCTTGGGGGTGAACTTTGCCAGCTTGGTCAGCGCCTTCTCGCGTGTCGTCGGCGTCATCCAATCCAGATCGGAGATGTTGCGACGGTATGCCTCGACGAGGTTGTCGATCAGCTCGTCCATCCGGGCCTTGGCCTCCGGTGGAAAATGCTTGTCCACGTAAAGCTTTCCGACGGCGAATCCCATCGCGCCCTCGACGAAACCGACCCCGCGCTTCCAGCGGTCGCGGATGGTCTCCGTGCCGGTGAGGGTGCGGCCGTAGAAGGCGAAGTTCTCGTCGACAAACTCCGAGGACAGGTACGGCGCGGCCGAATGCAGCAGTCGCCAGGCCAGCCAGGTCTTCCAGTCCTCGAGAGACCGGGAAGCGATGAGTTCGCCTGCGCCGGCGACGAACGACGGCTGCCCGACCACGACCTCGGCGAAGGTCGAGTCACTCGTGGTCCCCAGCCCGCCGAGCCACGTCGTCACGTCGAAAGTGCCTGCCGTGTCGGCGAAATCGGCGAACGTCATCAGGTTGTAGGTCTTCTCGGCGTCGCGCCGGGCAACCACATCCCAGTGGTGGCCGGCGAGCGCGGTCTCGAGTTCCAGCACAGTCCGGGCGCGGGCCTCGGCGTCCTCGAGTCCGGCGAGTGTGAACATTCGTCCGACGTGCGCGACGTAGGCGTCGCGGGTCTCGGCGTGCTTGTCCTCGCGGTAGTAGGACTCGTCGGGCAGGCCCAGGCCGGATTGCACAACGTGCACCAGGTAGCGGTCGGACTGTTTGGCATCGGTGTCGACGTAGAAGCCGAACAGCCCGCTGACTCCGTGTCGTTGCAGCCGGCCGAGGCGGAGGCTGAGTGTCTCGGTCGAGTCGATCGCGGCGATCTTGTCCAGCTCACCACGGATCGGTCCGATGCCGAGCGCGTCGATGTGGTCGGTGTCCATGAAGGACGCGTAGAGGTCGCCGATCTTCTGGGCATCGCTGCCGCTGGAGGAGTCGGCGTCGGCGCACTCGGTGATGATGTCGCGCACGTTCTCCTCGGCGCGGTCACGCAGCACATGAAAGGCACCGTCGAGCGGCCGGTCGTCGGGGATCACGTGACTGGAGAGCCATTTGCCGTTCACATGGGTGAACAGGTCGTCCTGGGCGCGGACACCGTCGTCGACCCAGCTGAGATCGATTCCGGATGCCTGCGGGGTGTCAGTCTGCGAAGCGGTCACCCGTTCATCCTGTCATCGCATCCGGGATTCGTCAGCCGGCTCTGCCGAGGGCTGAATCTCTTCTACGGTGGTCGGCATGGATGACTCGGCCGGGAACAACACCTATGACGTGATCGTGATCGGCGGCGGACCGGTCGGGGAGAACGCGGCGGACTACGCCATCCGCGGCAGCGATCGCACCGCTGTGATCATCGAACACGAACTGGTCGGTGGGGAGTGCTCTTATTGGGCATGCATGCCGAGCAAGGGTCTGCTGGGACCGGGGGCGGCGCTGGCCGCCGCCGCCGCGTTACCCGGCGCGCGTGAACGATTGAGCACCACGGTGCCCGATCGGGAGCCCACGCTCGAACGGCGCGAGACCATCACCGGGTCGCGCGATGACACCTCTCAGGTCGAGTGGGCACGCCGATCGGGCATCGACGTCATCCGCGGGCACGGGCGGATCGCCGGCGCGCGTGAGGTGCAGGTCGGCGGACGCCGTGTGGTCGCGCGGCAGGCAGTGGTGGTCGCCACCGGCAGCACCGCCTCGATCCCGCCCATCACCGGGCTGCGCGCGGCGCTGCCGTGGACATCGCGCGACGCGACCAACCTCGTCGAGGTGCCGGATCGCATGGTGGTGCTCGGCGGTGGGGTCGTGGCGTGTGAGGCCGCCACCTGGTTGCTCGACCTCGGGGTGCGGGACCTCACCATGGTGGTGCGGGGCAGCCGGTTGCTACCCAAGACCGAACCGTTCGTCTCCGAGCGGGTCGCCGCCGCGTTGACCGAGCGCGGCGCCGACATCCGGTTCGGTACGCAGATCGACCGTGTCGAACGGCCCGACGTCGCCGACACCGGATACGGCCGTGTGCACGGAGGTCCGGCACGGGTGACGCTGACCGGGGACGATCGCCCCGGCGAACTCGAGGTCGACGAGATCCTCGTCGCGGCGGGCCGAGCCCCGGCCACTACGGACATCGGGCTGGACTCGATCGGCATCGAGGTGTCGGGCCCGCTGCGGGTCGATGACCACATGACCGTTCCCGGTCATCCGTGGCTCTACGCGGTCGGCGACGTCAACGGCCGGGTGGCCCTGACCCACATGGGCAAATACCAGGGCCGAGTGGCCGGGGACGTGATCGCCGCCCGCTCCGACGGCCGCCCGATCGACGGATCCCGGTTCACGGCGTCGGCGGACCGCAACGCGGTCCCACAGGTCGTGTTCACCCGGCCGGAGATGGCGGCCGTCGGGGTGACCGAGGCGCAGGCCCGCGCCGATGGTGTCGACGTCGTGATCGCCGAGACCGACATCTCCGTGGCCGGCTCGTACCTCGTCGACCCGGACTATGCGGGCCACGCAAAGCTCGTCATCGATCGGGGGCGTGATGTGCTGGTCGGCGCGACGTTCGTGGGTGCGGACACGGCCGAACTCGTCCATTCGGCGACGGTCGCGGTCGTCGGCGAGGTCACCACCGAGCGCCTCTGGCACGCTGTGCCGTCGTATCCGACCGTCAGCGAGGTGTGGCTGCGGCTGCTGGAGTCGCTGCGATGAGCCCTACCGGGTGATCTGGGGCTCACGTCATGAGCTCGGCCAGGTCGCGGTCCATCGCCCAGATCAGCATCTCGGCGTCGGCGGTGGCGGTCAGCTCCTCACCGCCCAGATCTGCACCGCGCACGGCGTCGCCGACGTCCAGCGTGTTGCCCGCCAGATCGAGCGTTCCGTCGACCACGTAGACGTGGACATGACGCCCGGCCGGGAGGGCGATCGCTCCGCCGGGGCCGACTCGTGCGGCATACAGCGTGGCCGATCTGTTGGCGATCCGTATCGCCGAATCCACCTTCGGATCGCCGGACGCGATGGGGACCAGACCTCCACCGGCCAGTTCGTCGGCGACGTCGGACTGTGCGTAGGAGGGAGGCAGTCCCAGCTCATCGGGCATCACCCACATCTGCACGAAATTCACGGGCGTTGAGCCGGCCTCCGGACGGTCCGGCCAGGTGTCGTTTCGTTCGGAGTGCAAAACGCCGGTGCCGGCGCTCATCCGTTGTGCGAGACCGGGATAGACGACACCTGAGTGCCCCTCGGAATCCTGATGAACCAGTGAGCCGGACGTGACCCAGGTGACGATTTCAGACTCGCGGTGCGGATGTTGGTCAAAGCCCTGTAACGGAGCGACCACATCATCGTTATTCACCAACAGAGATCCGTAATGCGTGTTGGATGGATCGTAGTGATCGCCGAAGGAGAAGCTATGGCGGGACGTGAGCCACTCGGTTGTCGTGACCGCGCGGTCGGCGGCCGCCATCACTCGAAAGTCCATGCCCCATTATGGGCTGAGGAGGGGCGTGAGATGCTGCTCACACTTCCCGATGCCGCGGCTTCGACGCGAGACCCGATCGTGACCGGTCGGATCCCCGAATGGAAGCTGACGGCATCGAAAACCAGTGTGACACGAGTGAAAATTGAGACTATGAAGATCTGGGTCAGGCGTTCGCCGAAGGTGGCTTGCGTCGCGGCGGTGGGCAGCCTCGTGCTCGCGCTCGGTGCGTGCGGGATCGGCGGCGGCAGCGACGACGCTGCCGGGGCGATCCGTCATTTCGCCGATGCCATGGAACGGCAGGATGCCGGTGGCGCCGCGAAGTACACCACCGCGCCCGGCCAGGCAGGCGAGGCGCTGACCCAGACCTTGCAGGCGATGAATGCCGAGCACGTCGACATGATGGTCGAGAAGCCGGTCGAATACAGCGACGGAACTGCATCCTTCTCGTTGAAGACCACCTGGCGCTGGCAGAAGGGCCGGATCTTCGCGACGACGACGTCGGGTACCGCACGCCACCTCTCGACGGGCTGGAAGATCACCTGGGAGCCGAAGATCATCTACCCCGGGCTGCCGAACGGCGGGCAGCTGCGGGAGATCCGCACCGACGCCACGCCGGCGCCGCGGGTCCGCAGCCGGTCCGGCAAGACCTTCATGTACCTGCAGCCGGTCAACGACATCATCCTCGATCCCACGAAGACGAAGGACGTCGGACGGTCGGCGCGGGCGCTGGCGCGCACCCTGGAACCGATCGCACCGCTGATCACCACGCAGGTGATCTCGGAGAAGCTGGCCCAGGCGTCGGGGAAGCCGATCACCGCGGTCACGCTGCGCGACCCCGACATGGCTGTGCTGCAGTCCGATCCGAATGCGGTGCCGGGCGTGATCGTCCGGAAGGCCGGCATGCTCGTGATGGCCGACCGGCGACTCGCGTCGCCGCTGGAGTCGGGGCTGACGAACTACTGGCAGGCGATCCGTGACGCCACCGCGGGCTGGCAGGTGCAGATGGTCGCGCCGGGCATCAAGCCGCGCAAGCTGGCGGGTGACCAGGGGCCTCCGGGGCCGGACGTGAACACCACCGTCGACCAGAACATGCAGCTCACCCTGGGAGACGCGGCCGTCGAGGTGGGGCAGCCCGCGACCATCATGACGCTCGACGCGGCCACCGGCGCGATCCTCGGTATGGCGCGCAACAGTTATGCGATCGACCGCGGCGTCAACGTCGACACCACATACCCGGTGGGCAGCACGCTCAACCCGGTGCTCACCGAGGTGGAGCGGACGGCCAACGCCAATCAGGAATCCGGCGACGCCATCATGGATCGGCTGGGGCTGGGCGTGCAGTTCACCGTGCCGGGGGCGAGCACGCCGACGGCGGATCAGCCGGGCGTCGCCACGGTGGACTTCCGGCCGGATGCGATGCGCATGTCGATGATGAACATGGCTGCCCTCGGTGTGGCGATGGCGCGCAGTTCGATGGGACAGATGACATCGGTGGCGCCCTATGTCATCAAGGGGGTGCCGACCAATGTCGCGGCGGGCACACTCGGTGAGCTGGACCCGGCGACGACGGGCCCGATCCTGCAGGCCATGACCACCACCGCCAAGACCGGCGATGCCAGCGATCTCACACAGGCCCCCGGGTTGAAGGCGCTGGTCGGGACGAACGGCCCGCAGGGACCGGGCTGGTTCGTCGGCCTGCAGGGCGGCAAGGTGATCGTGATCTACTGCGAGGGCGAGAAGTCGGGTACGGCCGCGTTGCAGGTGGCGCAGAAGTACTTCCGGATCAAATAGCCGATCGGTTTCGGGTGGTCGCACGTCGTCGCGCGACGACGCCGACCAGAGCACGCCAACCGATCAGGAACAGGCCGAGCACGATCGTCGCCACGATGACGAAGCTGACCGCGACGCCCTGATGCAGCAGATATCGCAGGACCATCCCGACCGCGACCGCGCAGAACCAGATCATCAGCCCGGCGGGCACGATGCGCTCCGGGTGGAAATCGTGACCGAACCAGTCACTCGAACGGACATGGGAGAAGACGTAGGCGATCGACCATCCGGCCGCCGCACCCACCGCGAACGGCCACAGCGTCTGCAGCACGCCGATGATCGCCAGGCCTTCGGTGTGACTCGATCGGCCGATGAGGACGAACACCGTGATCGCGACGAGATCGATCAGCGCGCTCACCGGTACGGGCACCGCCACCCCCGACGACGTCGGGGGGTCGGCCGTGGCGACAGTTGGAGACCTCGACATGGTCCTTTACGGTAGCGGGTCGTCGGGGCGTGGACTATCTCCGGCGCCCGCGTCGTGCTCGCCGGCCTGCTCCGGCGCGGTCGTCTCGTCCGATTCGAGGTCGGTTTCCAGTTGTTCCTCGAGGGTGTCGCCCTTGCGGAAGCTGTTGCGGAACATGACCACCACGACGACCCAGCCGATCGCCGCAACCAGCACGTAGCTGATCAGACGGTAGACCAGCACGGCGGTGATCGCGTCGGCGGCCGGCATGCCGGCGCTGGTGAGAGCCGGGACCAACACGGCGTCGACGACCCCGATGCCCCCGGGCAGCAGCGGCACGGCCGTGCCGACGGCCTTCCCGGCCGCATAGGCGACCATCAGCCCCGAGATGCTGGGGTGCGCGCCGACCGCCCAGCAGGCGAACGCGAGGCAGGCGACGTCGGCGATCCAGTTGAACAGGCTCCACGCGAAGGACACCGCCAGGTCACGTTGGGTCAGCTGCACCGCCCGCAACTGCTCGAGGGTGTCCATCACCCGGTCGTGTCCATGCCGGGCGGGCTTGTTGCGGATCTGGTTGACCCAATCCATGACGCGCAGCACCGTGCTCTGCAACGACTCCGGATGGCTCGCGAAGTACTGGAAGACGACTGCGACCGCGATGAATCCGACGATCGAGAAGATGACCGAGAAGGGGCTGGTCTTGGCGCCTGCCAGCAGTGCTCCGCCGAATCCGAGAACGGCCAGCCCGACACCGGCCAGCAGGCCCGACATCACGACCTGCCAGGACGCGACCACCGGTGTCGCGCCCCACTTGCGGGTCTCGCGGTAGACGAAGGCGGGGGAGAGCACGGGGCCGCCGGGCATGGTCTGGCTGACCGAGTTCGACGCCAGGACCACCGAGAGCGACTGCCACTGCTTCACCCGCACGCCCGCGGATCGCAGCAGCGCGCGCTGGACCTGCGCAAAGCTGTCCATCGAGAGCAACGCGGCGCCCAGGCTCGCGAGCAGCCAGACCCAGTCGAGGTCGCCGATCCGCTCCCACGCCTCCTCGAGGCTCGGCGCGATGAACACGATCTCGACGGTCAGCACGACGAGCACGATCGCGAGAAGGAGCCACCGCAGCCACCAGAAGCGTGGCCGAGTGGCGACGCTCCCGGTTCGGGACCCCTCCGACGACATAGTGCACACCATATCCACAGCTACGCTGATAACCGTGAGTGATGCCGACTCCGCGGGACGAACGCGGTCAGAGAATCGTCCCGTCGGCATCGCGACGTCGGACCGCGAAAAAGTCCATCCGTTGGTCCGCGCCACGGCCGAATGGTCGTGGCGGCTGTTGGTCATCGCCGCCGGCGTCTACGTGCTGCTGATGATCTTCAACAGGTTCGAGGAAGTGCTCGTGCCGGTGGCGCTCGCGATCCTCGGCGCCGCGATGCTGGTGCCGGTGGTCGACTGGCTCGACCGCATCGGTTCTCCGCGATCCTTGGCGGTCGTGATCACGATGGTTGTGGCCCTGGGCCTGCTGGCCACGGTGCTGACCTTCGTCGTGCAGGAGTTCATCAACGGGTTCCCGGAGCTGACGAGGCAGATCACGGTGACCGTCGACCGGTCCCGTGACTGGCTGGTGAACGGGCCGTTCGGGGTGAATCGCGACCAGGTCCAGAACATCGGCAATGATGTCACCGACTTCTTGCAGCACAACCAGGACAAGGTCACCAGCGGCGCGCTGGCCACCGCGACCACCGCCACGGAGATCATCACCGGTGCGCTGCTGTCGGTTTTCCTGCTCATCTTCTTCCTCTACGGCGGCGGCCACATCTGGACGTTCGTGACCAAGGTCATCCCCACGGGCACCCGCGGACGGGTCCGAGCGGCCGGGACCGCGGGCTTCGGCACCCTTGTCGGATACGTCCGGGCGACGGTCGCGGTGGCATTCGTCGACGCGCTGGGCATCGGGGTGGGGCTGGCGATCCTCGGGGTCCCGCTGGCGTTGCCGTTGGCGTCACTGGTCTTCCTCGGCGCCTTCATCCCGATTGTCGGTGCCCTGGTGACCGGGACGCTCGCGGTGATGGTCGCGCTGGTCACCCAGGGGTGGATCGCCGCGGTCATCGCGCTCGGCATCGTCGTCGGCGTCATGCAGTTGGAGAGTCATGTGTTGCAACCGTTCCTGTTGGGCCGTTCGGTCCGGTTGCATCCGGTGGCGGTGGTGCTGGGGATCGGTGCGGGCATCGTCGCGGCCGGCATCATCGGCGGACTGCTCGCGGTCCCGTTGATCGCCTTCGCCAACACCGCGGTGCGGCATCTGGCCGGGAGCGCCGACAGCGCGCGACGGCGGGCCGCCCGGGCCGACGAACGCATGTACGCAGCCGAGCCGGACGAGCCGCGATGGGATCGGCTCGACGAGGTCGACAAGGCCCCAGACACAGGCCCTGAACCCGACGAAGGCTCCAAGCCCGACGCAGGCTCCGACGCAGGGACCGCGGGTGCACCCGAGAAGCCGTCGACCGACGACTGAAACACGCGAAACTCCCACATACACACGATGTTTCGCGCGTATGTGGGAGTTCGTCGTGGTGCCGCCGGCCGCGGTGGACTACTCCGCGGTGGCCAGATTCGCGGCCGGTGCGGGTGCGCCCAGGGTGGCGGGCTGAATCTTCTTCTGCGGCACCAGCATGGTTGCTGCAGCGCCGGCCAGCGCGATCGCGCCGAACAGGTAGAAGGCCGCGCTCGACGAGATCCCGGCGCCGATGAGCAGTCCGGCGATCACCGGTCCGACGATTCCGCCGAGACGGCCGAAGCCGGCGCACCAGGCGACACCGGCAGCCCGCGCCGACGTCGGATAGTAGTTGGAGACGTAGCCGTAGATGAGCACCTGGGTGCCGATGGTGCCGGTGCCGGCCACCGCGACGGCGGTCAGCAGGATCGGCAGTCCGAACCCGAGCGTCAGGCACACCAGGGCCACGGTGGCCAGGCAGAACGAAGTCGCGACGATCCGCTGAGGTCCCCGCCGATCGGCCAGCCGGGCTGCGATCAGTCCGCCGACGATGGCGCCGCCGTTGAGGACCAGCAGGAACGACAGCGAGCCCTTGGCGTTGAAGCCCGCCGACTCCATGATCTTGGGCAACCAGGTGTTCAGGCCGTAGGTGAGCAGTAGCCCGGCGAAGCTCATTGTGCCCAGGAGCAGTGTCGGAACTGCGAACCGCCGTGACGCGAGGGCGCGGAACCCGATCTTCTCGACCTCGGCCGGTGCCAGATCTGCAGCGCGGGCCGGGGCCGTGTCGACCGGGATGCGGGTGCGGTCCCCGATGGCGACGGCTTCGTCGATCCGGCCACGCGAGACCAGCCACTGCGGCGATTCCGGCATCTTGAGCACGGCCAGCGGCAGCAGCGTGACGAGCGGCAGCGCGCCGACCCAGAACAGTCCGCGCCAGCCGATGTGGTCGGCGAAGGCCATCGCGAGCACCGCGGCGATGACGCCGCCGGCCGGCACACCGCTGTACACGATCGCGTTGAAGAGGTTGCGCTTGGACGTCGGCGCGAACTCGGCGATCAGGGCGCCGACCGTCGCGACCAGGCCGCCGATGCCGATACCCGTGAGGCAGCGCAGGATGCCGAAGGCGACCAGATTCTGTGCCAGTGCGGTTGCGGCCATGCCGATCGAGAACCAGACGATGTTGAACAGCATCATCTTCCGACGGCCGACGCGGTCGCCGAAGGTGCCGGCGATGAAGGCGCCGACCATCATGCCGACCAGCGCATAGGAACCCAGTGCCCCGGCGGTGGCAGGTGTCAGCTCACCCAGCTGGGTGGGATCGCCGAGCAGTGTCGGTAGGACCGTGCCGTAGACGACGAGGTCATAGCCGTCGAAGACGATCGCGATGGCCGCGAGGGACACGATCCAGAGCACACTCCTGCGGTGCTCCGGTCCGGTCCAGGTCGATGGTGCGTTCATGGGCTGCCTCCGTGGTGGGTGTGCTGGGAGACAATCCTGCGGGGTTGTGTGGTCGATCACACCGGGTCTTTACCCAGTCTTGACCAAGGGTCCGATTGATAACCGGACACGTCCGATTGATAACCGGAGAAGCCTCAGCTGTCCGACCGGCTGCGCCGGAGCAGTTCCTGCACGCTGATCTGCGTGCCGTCGCCCTCGTCGTCCGAGCGTGCGTGCCGGTCCGTGCTCCGTCGCCGGCCCTCCGGTGCCGAAGCCGCGCGGTCCTCGGTGAGCGGCGTGCCGTCGCCGAGTCCGCGGTCCATCGGAGAATCGCCGGTCCGGGTGCTCGCCGGGCGGTTCGAGGTCGCCGGGGCGGCCCGGTGTGCTTCCGGGGCCAGCGAGGCCGCGAGGGGCCGTTTGCCCGTCGTGTCCAGCGCTGGGCGGCGGCCGAGGGCCGAGTCCTCGGGTCGCCGCGGCGGGACGGGAGGCGGTCCCGCCGGCGACGGCGCCGGGCCCGCGGTCGGAGCGGTGGCCGGCCGCGCACTCGGGGTCGGGGGTGCGGCGGGGGTAGAGGGACCCGGACCCTCGTCGTCACCGAGGCGGATTCCGCCGGCCCCCAACCGCCAGCCACCGGTGTCGGGGCCGTTCGACTGGGACCGGCCGCGCCGGCTGAAGGCCGGTGCCGGCCGCGCAGTGGTCCGGGACGGGGCGTCCGACGGCGGGTTGGCGGGTCCGACGCGTGCCGGGATCGATTCCCGGGGAGCCGGATTCGGTTGCGGCGCACGCGGTTGCGGAGCGCGCTGCGGCGGCGCGGCCATCGGTCGGCCCGTCTGCGGAGGTTGTGGTCGGGGGGCTTGGGGTCGCTCGGCGGTCCGCGCGGGACCCCGGGGCTGAGCTCCTCGGGCTTCACCATGCCCGGAGGCCTCTACTCGTGCGGATCGCGGAGCCGCCCGCATGGCGGAGGTGGGGGCCTCGGCGACGATCGTCCCGGCCGAACGCACCCGGGCCGCCGCCGCGGCATCTCGCATCTGATCGGGCTCGTCGTCGAGGACCGTCTCGCCGAGCCCGATCTTCTGCTGCATCACGCGCATCCAGCGCGGTGCCCACCAGCAGTCGTCGCCGAGCATCTTCATCACCGACGGCACCAGCAGCATCCGGATGATGGTGGCGTCGAGGATCAGCGCCGCGATCATGCCGTACGCGATGTACTTCATCATCACGATCTCGGACAGACCGAACGCGCCGGTGACCACCACCAGGATCGCGGCCGCGGCAGTGATGATCCGACCGGTGTACGCGGTGCCGACCCGCACGGCCTCGGTGGTGCTGGCACCCTTCTGTCTCGCCTCGACCATGCGCGACAACAGGAATATCTCGTAGTCCGTCGACAAGCCGAAGATGATGGCGATGATCAGCACGAGGACCGCGGCGAACAGCGGTCCGGGGGTGAAATTGGCGAGCGCGGCGCCGTGGCCGTCGACGAAGACGAACGTCAGGATGCCCAGCGTGGCGCCCAGGCCGAGCGCGGTCATCAACGCGGCCTTGATCGGTAGCACCAGGGAACCGAACGCCAGGAACATCAGGAAACCGGTCACCAGCACCAGCAGGACGGCCATGATCGGCAGTCGCGACAGCAACGCGTCGATGGAGTCCTGGGTCAGCGCCGGAGTGCCGGCAACCCACATGGTCAGCCCCTGGGTGTCGATGGCCCGGAGATCCTTGATCGCCTCCGCAGCCGTGTCCCGATCGACCAGTCCGGCCGACATCTGGATGACCTGTGGACCGTTGTCGCCGTACTGTCCGGTGAGTGCACCCCCGTCCGACGACGGGCTGAACTGCTTGGTGAAGCCGGGGATCTTGTTGGCCTCGTCGGCCACCTGCTGGATCTTCTCGCCGCTGTTCGCGTCGTTCGGGTCATACGCGATGACCAGCTTGATCTCTTCGGTTCGCTCGGTGGGGAAGTACTTGTCGAAGTTCTCCTGCGCGACCCGGTTCGGGTTGTCCGGCGGCAGGTAGGCCTCGCTGATGCCGCCGAACTTGATCCCGCCGAACGGGATGGTCAGAACCAGCAGGAGCAGCACGGTGGGCACCGCGGTCGCGACCGGGTGCTTCATCACCCAGCCGGCCAGTCGTCCCCAGAAGCCGTTCTCGATCTCCTGCTTGGTCTTGGTGCGTCGCAGGAACGGCAGGCCCAGCGCGTCGATGCGGGGCCCGAGGATCGACAGGATGGCCGGCAACACCGTGATCGACAGCAACGCCGCCAGCGAGACCGAGGCGATCGCGCCGTAGGCCACCGATTTCAGGAAGCCCTGCGGCATGATCAGCAGGCACGCGAGGGCGGCCACGATGATGGTCGCCGAGAACACCACGGTCTGCCCCGACGTCATCACCGTTCGTCGGACCGCGGCCTTCGTCGAGTAGCCCTCGGCGAGTTCTTCGCGGAAGCGGCTGACGATGAACAGCCCGTAGTCGATGGCGATGCCGAGACCGATCAGCGTCACGACCGACTGCGCGAAGATGTTGAGCTCGGTCAGCTGCGCGAGGATCTTCATGATGCCGAGCGACCCGGCGATGGTCAGGCCACCGATCAGGACCGGCAGGCAGGCGGCGACGACGCCACCGAAGATGAAGAACAGCATGATCGCCACCAACGGCAATGCGATCACCTCGGCCCGGCGGATGTCCTGGTCCATCCCGTCGGCCATGCTGCCCGCGACCGGTTGCAGCCCGGCGAGTTCGAAGGACGTGCCCTCGAGGTTGTATCTGGACGCGATGTCGTCGAAGAACGGCTCGATCGTCTTGTAGTTGTTCAGGACCGTCGTGTCGTCGTCACCCTTGACGCCGATGCTGATGAAGGCGTGCTGTTTGTCGTCGGTGAATGTCCGTGCGCGGATGGTCTCCTGCGCCGCCTTAGAGGTGGCGGTCTGATCGCGCAGGTAGAACGGGTCGATAACGCCCGGATCCTCGCGATTGACGATATCGGGGTGCGCTGTGATGAGGTCGTCGACGAAGTTCTCCACCTTGGTCCCGAACTCGGGGTCGTCGACGGTGGTGCCCTGCGGGGGTGTGATGAGCAGGATGATGTCCGAGCGATGGTCGCGGCCGAGTGCGGTGTCGGCGACCACCGATCCCTTCACCGATTCCGACGTCGGGTCGAACCAGCCGCTCTGACTGAGGTGTTTGCCGAGATCGAGCCCGTAGAGGCCCAGTCCGCCCATCAGTGCGATGAGGACGGCGATGACGGCGAAGCGCATTCGATAGACGAAAGTGCCGATGGCTCCGAACACGCCTCGTTCCTTTCTCGTTCGCGGGCTGGTCCTGCGGGCAGGTCGACGGTGATACCTACCGGAGCCGGACCGTTTTACTAGCGGATTCTTACAAGCCGTCCTGAGTTATCCCTGAGTCGGGAGCCGTCACGACCACGCATCAGTGCAACAGTGCCTGCAGGGGTCGGAACGGTGTGAGCCATGCCCCATCATCGGGCAGCGAGTCGAGGCCGATGCGTGGCAGGGGCTCGCGGAACACGGCGGGGATGTCTTCTAGATCGACGAACTCCAACTCTTCGGTGGTCATTGCCCAGCTGGCATGCTCGCGGAAACCGATCACGGTGACCGGGATTCCCTCGGCGGCCACGTCGAGCAACGGCTCCCGGAACGCCTGTCCGTCGGCCGAGGCGATGATGAGGCCAGCTAGTCCCACAGTGTGCCTGCGAAGTTCGATGTGGTCGAGCATGTCGGGGTCCACATCACTGTCGTCGGACAGTTTCGGCTTCGCGAACACCGCATAGCCGACATTGCGCAAGGCGTCCACCCAGGGGCGCACCACGTCCGCGCTGCCGGGGACGATGTTGGTGAAAACGGTGGCCTCGGGCTCGACGATCGCGCCGTCGGTGCGCTGGGCGGACAGGTCCGCGGTCCTGCGCAGCAGCCACCGCCCGAGGGCGTCGAAACGCGGCCGATGAGCGGCCGTCGGCCGACCGCCGAGAATCGCGCCGAGACCCATGTCCATGTTCGGGGCGTCCCAGACGAGCAGGACACGCGGTGAGCCGACCTGTCCGGAGATGGTCTCGGAGAATTTCTTGTCCGTCTCCGAAATCGGCGCTGACGTGGAGTTTTCCTCCACCGAGGACTGGGACGCGATCACATCGTCGCTCATGCTCCGCCGCTTTCGGTGGGTCGAGGAGTCGGGGGTTGGGGCCGAACATATACGAACTCGTTGACGTCGCGCCCCTCCCGTTCGGCGCGCCCCTCGAATTTGGTGGTGGGGCGGTCCAACAGGATCGGGGCGTCCGTCGTCAGTTGCACGACGTGAGGACGGTCGCGGTCTTGGGTGGCCAGATGTTCGGCGATCCACTCCGCGTAGCCCGCATGGTCGGTGGCGATGTGCAGGACGCCACCGGGCTTGAGTCGCTCGGCCATCAGTTCGATCGTGCCGCTCTGGATCAGGCGACGTTTGTGGTGACGTGATTTCGGCCACGGATCCGGGAAGAACACCCGGATTCCGGTCAACGACTCGGGCCTGAGCAGTTCGGTCAGCACCACCACCGCGTCTCCACGCACCATCCGGACGTTGGTGAGGCCGCCCCGGTCGACCAGACCGAGCAACTGCGCCAGGCCAGGCTTGTAGACCTCCACCGCGAGAACGTCGACATCCGGCTCGACAGTCGCCATGGCCGCGGTCGAGACGCCGGTCCCACTGCCGATCTCGAGAACAGTCGGGGCCTCGCGACCGAAGAACGCGGTCAGGTCGAGCGGCTCCTCCGGAACGCGGTCCACCCCGATCGTCAGATCATGGCCCAGACGTGGCCAGAGTTCGGCCCAGTTCCGCTGCTGACCCGTCGTCAGGGTGCCGCGGCGGAACCGGAAACTGGTCACCCGGGGATACCGGCGGGACTGATCGACACTCTCGCTCACCGGACCATCGTTGCGCATCGGGTGCCGTCGAGGACAGTCGACACCGCTTTTGCGCCGGTCAGCGGCGCGAGGGCAGCAGTCATGGCCGACATTCCCAGTGATGCCCTAGATTCTCCAGTCATGCCGAACGCTTCGACGAGCGCGCCCCCGAGTGCACTGGCCGCCGCGGCCGAGGCGGGTCGGTTGGTCGAGGTCGTGGGGCCGTCCTCACCCGCTCGAGCCGAGCTCGACGCGGCCGCCCGGCGATACTCGCGTCCTCTGCAGGTGAGCGTCTGTGGCCGACCGGGGACGGGCCGCGTCACGCTGGCGCGGGCACTGCGCGAACGTTTGTCGGTGACCGCTGCCGGTTCTGAGGACCCCGGGGCCTCCGGGGACGCGGATCTGTGGATTCAGGTGCTGACCGGGCCGCCCCGGCGGGCCGACCACGCGATCCTGGATCGGCTGCCGACGGACCGGACGATCGTGGTGCTCGGCAAGGCGGACATGAACCGCGACCGCGCCGACGCTGTCGCGGCCGACTGCGCGACGCAGCTCGATCGTCCCGTCCACCCTGTCTCGGCGTTGCTGGCCTGTGCAGACGTCTCCGACGTCGAGTTCGGATTCTTGTGTCGGCTGGCCGACGACGGGAAGTCCATGCCGGCGATGGTGGGTCAGTTCCTGGCCGGCGCCGACGACGAGCGTTCCGTGCGCGCTGATCTGCTGCGCCACGTCGACGGGTACGGGATCAGGTTCGCGCTCGCCGCGATCCGGGCGGGGGAGCCGGCGGGCGCGGATGCCCAGTCGCTCACCCGCGCGCTGCGGGCGCAGAGTCGCATCGGGGATCTGGTGCCGCCGATCCGGGAGCGCGTCGAACTCGTCCGCCGGTGGCGGCTGGTGGAACTGCGGACCCGGCTGGAGGTGATCGCGGCCCGCGGATACGAGCGCGATGCGATCGAGCATCTTCTGCAGGACACGGAGGTCTCCCGATGACAAACGCCCCGCCGGCTGCCGACCTCCTCACCCGGGTGCACCGTCTGACCGGATTCGATCCGATGACGGTGTCGGGCGCCGGCAGCGACGTCGCGGTGTTCGGGATCGGCGGGACCGGGGTGACGAGCCTGGCCCAGGCCATGCGTGCGACCGACCCGGGCATCGTGGTGAGAGAGGGCCGCTGGGATCGCCGACCCGGCGACGCCACCATCGGGGTCGCGCTGATGGTCGTCGACCCGTCGTCCTCGGTGGGCGACGAAGAACGTGACGCGGTGGACGAACTCAGGTCCCGATTCGGTGTCGTGGGACTCGTCTGCTCGAAGATCGACGCGTACTGGGAATGGCCGCGGGTTCTGCGCGCACACCGCGAGCTGCTCGACCCGCACGAGGATCTGCCGGTGTTCGCGGTGTCCTCGGTCGTCGCGCAGTCCGGCGCCACCGGCGAGTCGGGTGTGCCGGACCTGACGTCCTGGGTGGCCGATCAGCTCGGCGCGCCGACGGATGTCCGTCGGGAGCGCGCACGGGTCGCCGCGGCGCTGGGCGCGGTGGCACGGGCCGAGGCCGAACTCGTGCGAAGTGCCGACCGCGATCTCCGTGCGGACACCGAGGATCTGGCGCGACGTCGGCGGGTGCTGCTCGAATCACGCGACCGTGGTCGGGCCGATCGGCTCGCCGCCGCCCGATCGGGCCTGGCCAGGGTGCGTGGCGAATCGTTCGCCGAGGTGGCGGCCGAGATCCGCGCCCTCTCTGCAGAGGCGACGGCACGCACGGCGGCGCTGACCGGACGTTCGAAGGACGACCACGTGCGGTGGCTCACGCGGTCGGCGACGGCGCTGCGCGAGTGTGTGGATGCCGACACCGATGACCGCATCGACGAGGTGCGGTCCGCGACACTGCTGGGCATCGACGGTGCGCCGCCGGAGAACGCGGCCGAGGTCGGGGACCGTGGGGCGGAGCCGCCATTCGGGCGTGAGGTCCCGGCTTCCCGCCGCGGTGGGGAGGATTTGTTGCTGGTGCTGATCGGGGCATCGACCGGGCTGGGCGTCGGACGCCTGGTGGTGGCGCCGATGGCTTCGGTGCAGACGTTGCAGTGGGTGAGCATGCCGCTGACGCTGGTACTGGGGGTCGTCGTCGCTGCGCTGGTCATCCGGGTCCGACGCACCTCGGCGCTGCGGGCGGACATGCGTGCGTGGAGCACCGACGCGCTGGTGGAGACGCGGGGTCGGCTCGAGCATCGAGTCGGACTGCGCATCGCGGCTGCTGAACCCCACCTGACCAGCCAGATCGTCCGACACTACGAGCGGCGTGCGCGGCAGGTCGCCGCCGAGGTCGCCGAGCTGGAGGACCGCCAACGCCTCGTCCGTTCGGGAGCGGCGGAGCAGGCCGAGCGGGAGCGGATCGGTCAGGTCCGCGACGCGCGTCGTGCCCTGGCCGAGTTCGCGGGGAACCGTTTCGCGACCTGATGCGTCCTATCATCACGGTGGGATGCGGCAAGTGGAATGTGGCAGGCCATCGCCGCAGGTGGATCACGTGCAGGGCACTCGAAGAGGGAGAGCGTTGATGGACATGTCATTTCTCGGCGGGGACCATCCACACGGGAACGATCAGGCCGGCGAACCCACGGCCGATGTCACCTCCCCGGAAGATCACCTCTGGATGCACTCCGACGGCCGGATCTGGGACCTCGGACCGGCCGACGTGGACACCGACAACGACGGCATCGCCGACTCGTTGACCCGCAGCGGTGATGGTGGTGTCACCGTCTACACCGACTCCGACCACGACGGCCAGGTCGACAAGATCACCGAGGTCGACGCCGACGGCATCTTCTCCTCACGCGTGTTGGACCCGAACAGCGGAACTTGGGTCGCCACCGACACGGGTCGGCTGGGCTGACCGCATCTGACGGCCAGTGGGGTTGGACCGTTTCAATAGTGTGGGATTTGCCGCATCTGGATCACCCCGGTACCTAGCGGGCGCTCGGTGAACGTATTCTGTGGTGACGACGACATCGCGACGGCTCAATGCACCGTGCCGTCACCCCGGAGGAGACCCCATCATGACCTCAGCCACCATTCCCGGCCTGGACCCGAACACCGCCCCGACGAAACACGCCGGCCTCCTGGCCTGGGTCGCGGAGGTCGCCGAGTTGACGCAGCCGGAGCGGGTCGTGTGGTCCGACGGCAGCGACGAGGAGTGGAACCGCTTCACCGAGCAGCTGGTCGAGTCGGGCACCCTCATCAAGCTCAACGAGGACAAGAAACCGAACTCGTTCCTCGCCCAGTCCGACCCCGCCGATGTCGCCCGTGTGGAGTCCCGGACCTACATCTGCTCGAAGACCCGAGAGGATGCCGGCCCCACGAACAACTGGGTCGATCCGGACGAGATGCGCGCCACGATGACCGGGCTCTACCGCGGGTGCATGCGCGGTCGCACGATGTTCGTCATCCCCTTCTGCATGGGACCTCTCGGGTCCGACGACCCCAAGCTCGGCGTCGAGATCACCGACTCCGAATACGTCGTGCTGTCGATGCGGATCATGACCCGGGTCGGTCCGCAGGTTCTCGAACTTCTCGGTGAGGACGGCTTCTTCGTCAAGGCGCTGCATTCGGTCGGCGCGCCGCTGGAGCCCGGTCAGGCCGACGTGCCGTGGCCCTGCAACTCCGAGAAGTACATCTCGCACTTCCCCGAGGACCGTGAGATCTGGTCGTTCGGTTCGGGTTACGGCGGCAATGCCCTGCTCGGCAAGAAGTGCTACGCCCTCCGGATCGCCTCGGTGCTGGCCCACGACGAGGGCTGGCTGGCCGAGCACATGCTCATCCTCAAGCTCACCAGCCCGGAGAAGAAGGTCTACTACGTGGCCGCCGCCTTCCCGAGTGCCTGTGGCAAGACCAACCTCGCGATGATCCAGCCGACGATCCCGGGCTGGAGTGCCGAGACCGTCGGTGACGACATCGCCTGGATGCGCTTCGGCGACGACGGCCGCCTGTACGCGATCAACCCCGAGTTCGGGTTCTTCGGTGTGGCGCCGGGGACCAGCGACGACTCCAACCCGAACGCGATGCGGACCATCGAGGCGGGCAACACGCTCTACACCAACGTCGCACTCACCGACGACGGCGACATCTGGTGGGACGGCATCGGCGGCGAGACGCCGGCGCACCTCACCGACTGGCTCGGCAACGACTGGACGCCCGATTCCGACCACAAGGCCGCACACCCGAATTCGCGGTACTGCACTCCGCTGGACCAGTGCCCGTCGCTGGCTCCGGAGTGGGACAACCCCAAGGGCGTGCCGATCTCGGCGATCCTGTTCGGTGGACGCCGCAAGACCACCGTTCCTCTGGTCACCGAGGCTCGCGACTGGCAGCACGGGGTCTTCATGGGCGCCACGGTGGGCTCCGAGCAGACCGCGGCCGCCGAGGGCAAGGTCGGCACCGTGCGTCGCGACCCGATGGCGATGCTGCCGTTCCTCGGCTACCACATCGGCGATTACTTCGCCCACTGGCTCGACCTGGGCAAGAACGCCGACGCGAACAAGCTGCCGAAGGTCTTCTACGTCAACTGGTTCCGTCGTGGCGACGACGGCCGCTTCCTGTGGCCCGGATTCGGCGAGAACAGCCGTGTCCTCGAATGGATCGTCGGCCGGATCGAGGGACAGCACGAAGGTGTCTCGACCCCGATCGGCATCGTCGCGAAGCCGGAGGAGATCGACGTCGACGGGCTCGACGATGTCGCCTCCGAGGACATCGCGGCGGCTCTGGCGGTCAACCCCGACGAGTGGCGTCAGGAGATCCCGCTGATCGAGGAACTGTTCGAGTTCGTCGGCGACAAGCTGCCCACCTCGCTGCAGGACGAACTGGATCACCTCAAGCAGCGCCTGGCCTGACGCCGCACCTGGCTCGGCGGAGCCGACGTCGCGAACTCGCCCGACGGTAGCCGAGGGAACCCAAGAATTGGTCGAGAGAACCCAGCCCACATCGCGGCTGGGTTCTCTCGACGCAAATCTCGGTTCTCTCGGCCAATTCTTGGGTTCCCTCGGCCCCCATCGGGCCAGTGTGGCCCTTGCGTCACCACGGGGAGACCAGCGGCATCGGGTAGGGTGCACCCCTATGAGACTTCGCTTGTGGGGGGCGGCGATTGTGTCCGCTTGTGCTGTAGGTCTTTCCGCGACGACGGCGGGTGGGGCCGTCGCCGCGCCGCCGAGTCCGTCGCAGGGCGCGGTGGCCCTGTACCGCGATTCCACGGTGATCAGCGGTGTTCCGACCTTTGGCGCCATCTCGGGTCTGGACCGCACCGGTAACGGCACGTACGTCCTGATCTCCACCGACGTCGGTCGATTCGGTCCGGCTCGCACGTACTCCGCATCCATCCCGTTCAACTCGGTGACCGGATTCGCCGGTACCGGTCAGATCACCGGTGGCGGCACGGTCCTGGCTCCCGGCAACCTCCCGATCCTGCCCGGCGGTGCGCAGTTCGAGGGCATCCGGCGGGTCGGCGGCGACTACGTGGTCGCCAGCGGCGGCGCGAACCAGTTCGTCCGTGTCGTCGGCCCCCTGGGCAATCATCTTCGTGACCTGCCCCTTCCGGCCGCGTACCGCGTCAGCTCGAAATCCGGTCTCAACGGCCAGCGCGGGTTGACCGGCGTCGCGGTGTCGCCCGGCGACCGGATCAGCGCGATCACCGCCGGCGGGCTGAAGCAGGACCCGACCAACTCGGCCCGCCTGGTCACATGGGCCGGCCGCGGTACCTCGGAGTACGTCTACCGCACCGATCGGGACAAGGTCGCCGCGGATGTGCTGGCGGTGAACAACACCGACTTCCTGGTTCTCGAACGCGGCAAGGGTCGGGTCGCCCGCATCTATCTCGCGACCACCCGCGGCGCGCAGCGGGTGACGGGTAAGAAGCGGCTGTCGGGGAACGAGACCGCGATGCCGAAGAAGCAGATCTTCTCCACCGCCCCCCTCACCCGGCTGGACACCGGCAATATGTCGGGATTGGCGTGGGGCAATTGGCTTCCGGACCTCCCATGGCTCACCTACCGGTCACGGATTCTGTACATCGTGACCAACGACATGTTCGCCGGACCGACCCGCGTGCACGCGCTCGAAGTCCATCTGCCGAAGCACTGATCTGTCGGTCTGGGTCATCCCTGTGATCGACCCTGAGATTTCCGGTGGCCACTCAGGGATATTCCTGATGGCCAACCGGGCCGAGATTTGGCACGGTTGATGCCATGACATCGGCTAAAACGGACGACGCTTCGTTGCACACCCCCACGGTCGCCGCCGGCGCGACGGATCTGACCAAGGTTTACGGGACGGGTGACACCGTCGTCGAGGCACTACGTGGTGTCACCATCGAGTTCGCCAGTGGCGAGTTCACCGCCATCATGGGGCCTTCGGGATCGGGTAAGTCCACCTTGATGCACTGCCTGGCCGGACTCGACGTCGCGACCGGCGGCCGGGTGCACATCGGTGATGTCGACCTGACGGGCCTGTCGGACAAGGCGATGACCATGTTGCGGCGCGATCGGATCGGCTTCGTGTTCCAGTCGTTCAATCTCGTCCCGACCCTGACCGCGCGGGAGAACATCACGTTGCCGGTCGACATCGCCGGCCGTGACGTCGACACCGCCTGGTTCGACACGGTGGTGGACCGGTTGGGCATCACCGACCGTCTCAGTCACCTGCCGAGCGAACTGTCCGGCGGCCAGCAGCAGCGTGTCGCCTGCGCCCGGGCGCTGGTCGGCCAACCGGACATCATCTTCGGTGACGAACCCACCGGAAACCTGGATTCCCGT
Source organism: Gordonia sp. LMA484 (assembly GCF_058129505.1). Classification (NCBI taxonomy): domain Bacteria; kingdom Bacillati; phylum Actinomycetota; class Actinomycetes; order Mycobacteriales; family Gordoniaceae; genus Gordonia; species Gordonia sp. LMA484. The sequence goes on along the minus strand of NZ_CM176700.1, from coordinate 4,844,476 downwards.
TCGTCGGGCGAGGTGTTGGAGATCCTGCGCGCGGCGACCGACGAGTTCGGGCAGACGGTCGTGATCGTCACGCACGATCCCCGCGCCGCCTCCTACGCCGACCGGGTGGTGTTCCTGGCCGACGGTCAGATCGTCCGGGAGTTGGCACGCCCGTCGGCCGATGACGTGTTCGAGGTGATGAGGAATCTCGACGGCGCCGGGAGCGGAGCGAGCGGGCCGGGTGTGTCGGGCGCCGGGAGCGGAGCGAGCGGGCCGGGTGTGTCGGGCGCCGGGAGTGCAGCGAGCGGGCCGGGTGTGCCTGCCGCGGAAGAGAATCCGTACGAGGTCCGCTGACACCATGGCAACCGCATCGGTGATGCGCCGGGTTTCGCTGCGAAATCTGCGCGCACACAAGCTCCGTCTGTTCCTGACGGTGTTCTCGATCGTCCTCGGCACGTCGTTCGTCGCGGGCTCGATCGTGTTCACCACCACCATCTCGAAGGCGTTCAACGACATCTTCGACTCGGCCGCCCCGGGGGTCGCGGTCGAGATCACCCCGGACAACAATCAGTCGCCGGGCGTGCCGCAGACGGTCATCGACGACCTGCAGAATCGCAGTTCCGAGCTGGGGATCGATCGGATCGTCCCGAATTACACGGGTACGGTCACGATCGCGAACTCGGAGGGCAAGGCGCTGCAGACCGGCGGTGCGCCCAGTATCGGCACCGCCTACCTGCCGCCCGACGCCGCCCTGTCGCCGGATGCGAGCAAGCTCCTGCCGGGCGGGCGTGGACCGACGAACGCCGGTGAGATCGCCTTGAACGCGTCGGCGGCTCAGAAGGCGGGACTGGAGGTCGGATCGACGACACAGCTGGTCTTGGGGCAGGGGTCGGCGCAGCCACGCGAGGTGAAGGTCGTCGGGCTGATCGACCTGCCGGGTTCCACCGGCGGATACGTGAACGTCCAGTTCGATCAGGCCACGGCACGAAGTCTGTTCTCCGACGGTCAGCACGCCGCCCAGGTGGACATGTCGGCGGTGGACGGGGTCAGCCCGACCGAGTTGCAGCAGCGTGTGGAGGCGGCGCTGCCTGCCGACACCTACAAGGTGCGTACCGGTGATCAGGTCCGGCAGGATCAGAAAGACCAGGTCAACCAGTTCCTCACCATCTTCACGGCAATTCTGTTGGCGTTCGCGGCAATCGGGCTCATCGTCGGAACGTTCATCATCTACAACACCTTCTCGATGATCGTCGCGCAGCGGAACCGGGAGTTGGCGCTGCTGCGTGCGGTCGGCGCGAGCCGGCGCCAGGTGTCACGGTCGGTGCTGTTCGAGGCGTTCGTCGTGGGCCTGCTCGGGGGCGTCCTCGGTCTGGGCATCGGGGTCGGCCTGGCAGCAGTGCTGAAGGCACTCACGACGTCCTCATCGGGACTCCCCGATGCGCCGTTGCAGGTGGGAGTCTGGGCGGTGGTGGCCGCGATGTTCGTCGGCGTGGTGGTCACGATGGTCAGCGCGTGGGTGCCTGCGGTCCGTGCTTCACGGGTGCCGCCGGTCGAGGCGATGCGGGCGGGGATGGCCGAGGGGTCCGCCCCGCTGGCGACCCGGACCATCGCCGGGATCGTGATCGGTCTCGCGTCCCTGGTGGCCATCGTGATCGGCGCGATGGGGGTGGGGACCGGTCCGGCGATCGCGGTCGGGATCGGTGCGGCGGGGGGTATCGCGGCGGTGGTGCTCGCCGGGCCCGCGTTGTCCCGGCCGATCGTCGGTGCGCTCGGATCGGTGATCGGTGCACCGTTCGGGCGGATCGGGAGGCTCGCCCGGACCAACGCCGTGCGCAACCCGCGCCGTACCGCGGCGACGGCTTTCGCGCTGACGTTGGGTTTGATGCTGGTCGCGGTGATCGGGACATTGGGTACGTCGTTCAAGGGCACCGTCGACGATGCCGTCGACACCGGCATGACAGCCGAGTTCATCGTCGCCGGCGCGAATCAGATGCCGGTGCCGGGCGCGGTGTCCGATGCGGTGGAGAAGGCCGACGGGGTCGGCTCGGCGGTGAGTTTCGGGATCATCCGTGCGAAGGTCGGCAACGAGACGGTCACCGGTTACGGCACTGTGGGCGGACAGCCGGCCGATGTCGTCGCCCTGTCGATGAAAGACGGTGCGTCCGACCAGTTGCCGGCCGACGGCATGATGGTCAGCGAACGGACCAGCGATGCGAACGGGTGGAAGCGCGGCGACGTGGTCACGTTCACCGGCCCGACCGGCGAGCAGGTTCCGGTCACCGTGTCCGGGGTGTATGCGGACAACGAGGCCGCACAGCCCTGGATGGTCGGACCGGACGTCTACGACCAACTGGTCCCCGCGACGGCCCAGGTGAGCGCGACGATCTTCGTGACGCCGAAGGCCGGGGTCAGCGCGGACACGCTACGCACGAGCCTGGAGAATGCCACCGATTCGTATCTGACCGTGCAGGTCATGGACCGCACCGAGTTCAAGAGTTCGGTGTCGAGCCAGATCGATCAGATGTTGGCGACCCTGTACGCGATGCTCGGCCTGGCGCTGCTGATCGCGGTGCTCGGGATCGTGAACACGCTGGCATTGTCGGTGGTGGAGCGCAAGCGTGAGATCGGCATGCTGCGTGCGGTCGGCATGTTGCGCGCCCAGGTCCGGCGCAGCATCTACCTGGAGTCGGTGCTCATCGCGATCTTCGGAGCGCTGATCGGGGTGGTCCTGGGCAGCGTGATCGGGGTGGCGCTGGTGCGGACGCTGGCGAAGTGGGGCCTCGGCACACCGGTGGTGCCGTGGAATCTCATCGTCGTCACACTCATCGCCTCGGCCGTGGTCGGCGTGCTGGCGGCTTTGTGGCCGGCTGTCCGGGCCGCCCGGACCCGACCGCTGGAGGCGATCGCGGAGGCGTGAGGTGACCGGTCGGCGCCGGGTCTCTGCTTCAGTTCCTCGTCGTCGACCTGATCTCTGCGGGCGTCTCCGGCACCGTCCGAGGGTCGGTGGCGGCCGACATCGCGCGCGGACTCAGGAACACGAGGATGGTCGCCCCGACCAGCATGATGGCACCCATGACGATGCAGGACGTGTTCAGCGGCCCGACGAAGGCCTGTCTGGCCTCGGCGGCGATCTGACCCAATGCGGTTGCCTGCCCGGGGTTCTGGGCGATGAGCGCATCGATCGTCTGCAGGGCCTCGGCGAGCGAGCGGGAGATGTGCTCACCCAGTTCGGTCGAGCCGGATGCCGAGGCGACGCGGTTGGCGACCGGCGCGATGTTGCCGGTGTAGCCGGCCGCGACGATGCTGCCGGTCAATGCGATGCCGATGGCGGCGCCGACCTCGCGGAAGGTGTCGTTGACGGCAGATCCCACCCCTTGGTTCGCCGACGGGGTGTTGGCCATGATCGCGGTGGTCGGCGGGGCGGTCGCGAAACCCTGCCCCGCCGAGCCGAGCAGCAGTAACGGCAGCAGCCCGAGGTAGGTGGTGTAGTTCAGCACGCCCATCAGGATCAGTGCGATGCCGGTGAGTCCGACGCCCAGCACGAGGATGGTCCGCAGTGAGTATCGGATGGCCAGCCAACTGCCCACCGGCGACAGGACCATGATGACCGCGATGAGCGGCAGCAGTGCGGTGGCGGCCATCAGCGGTGACATCCCGAAGTCGAGTTGCAGGCGTTGCAGAACGACGAAGAACAGACCCAGGGAGGCGAAGAACTGGACCAGGATCGTGAACGCGCCCGCGGAGAACGCCCGGTTGGCAAACAGCTGGACGTCGAGAAGTGGTGCGTCGCGGCGGTATTCGATGAGGACGAAGAGTGCCGCCAGTGTCAGCCCGACGATCAGCGCAGCGATGACGAGAGGGTCATCCCAGCCGCGGCTCGGCGATTCCAACAGGCCCAGGACGAACAGGAACACAGCGGATGTCGACAGGACGGCACCGGGCAGGTCGAACCGTTTCGGTTCATCGTCCCGCGACGACGCGATCGTGCATGACGCCAGCGCCAGCGCCGCCGCCACGACCGAGAAGCTCACGAAGATCGAGCGCCAGTTGAACAGCTCGAGCAGGAATCCGCTGACGAAGAAGCCCGCGATGCTGCCTGCGCCCGCGACGCCGGCCCAGATGGCCACCGCGAGGGGACGTCGCGCCTCGGGTAGCTCCGAGGTCAACAGGGACAACGTGGACGGCATGATCATCGCGGCGGCGGCCCCGGCCAGAGCACGGCTCGCGATGACGGCCGTGGGGTCGTCGAGCCAGAGGGGTGGCAGCGAAGCGATGGCGAACAATGCCAATCCGGCGATCAAGAGGCCGCGGCGGCCGTAGCGGTCGCCGAGCGCGCCACACGGAAGAAGGAGTGCGGCCAGCGCGACGGTGTAGGCATCGATCAGCCACGTCATCTGGGTGGAACTGGCACCGATGGACGGTCCGATGTCGGGCAGGGCGACGTTCAGTGCGGTCATCGCGCCCGCCACCAGCGACAATGCGGCGCAGGCCACGCACAGCAGCCAGATCCCGCGCGCCCCGATCCGCTCGTGATCCGTCACCATCTCGGTGACCATACACTCATTTACCTCTGTATGTTCAGGTTAGAGTGGCGCCATGGTGCGGCGAACGGGCTGGGGTGGCGTGCTGCCCGCCAGCGACGCCGACGCCGTCGCGCGCATCCTCGCGGCGACGCGTCGGGTGATCGAATCCGAGGGCGTCGGGGTGAGCGTCACGCACGTCGCGAAGGAACTGCAGGTCACCAGACAGACCGTGTACCGGTATTTCCCGAGCCTGCAGGCCCTGGTGCAGGCGGTTGCACTCGAGTCCGCCGAGGCGATGGTGCCGGCCATCCTCGACCGTGTCCGATCGACCACCGACCTGCCCGGTGCCGTGGTGGAACTCTTGGCGTCGGGTATCGAAGCACTGACCACCGACCGGGTGCTGGTCTTCTTGCTCGGTCAGGGCGCCACATCGGGTCTGCTCGGTGGGTCGATGACCGGCCCGGCGGCGCGCGTCCACGCGCGAACCATCATCGAGCGACTCGACATCGACTGGACCGGTCTCGGACTGGATGACGACGAGTTCGATCAGCTGCTGGAGTGGTGTCTCATCATCACGAGCGCCTACATCCAGCGTCCCGCCGACGAGATAGCCCGGCCGGATGAGTTGCGCACCTATCTGACCGACTGGCTGGCGCCGGCCATCCGGGCGAGAACGGCGCTCCGACCTGCATGAACTCCGGCGGCGTAGAGGAGCGCTCGCGGACGTGCGAAGGGCGGTCCTTCGTGACGCATCGCTCGTTCCTCGCGAGGCTCCTCAGGAACCGGTTGGAAGGTTGCGACCGTTCCTCCCCGGTCCCTGAGGCTTAGGAACCGGTTGAAAGGTTGCGACCGTTCCTCCCCGGTCCCTGAGGAGCGAGCTTGCGAGCGTCACGAAGGGCGGTCCTTCGTGACGCATCGCTCGTTCCTCGCGAGGCTCCTCAGGAACCGGTTGGAAGGTTGGGCTGGTTTCTCGCGAGGCTCCTCAGTAACCGGTTGGAAGGTTGCGACCGTTCCTCCCTCGGTCCCTGAGGAGCGAGCTAGTCCGAAAATAGAGGTGACGGGGCATGCTAGGGTGCCCCGCTCACGTTCGGGTGGTGAGTGGTTGGGTTCGTTGCGCTGTTGTTGTGTGGTGAGGTTCGGGCTACGCGGCCGGTTCGAGCGAGACCTGCCAGCCCAGTGACTGCAGGGCTTGGATGTGGTGGCGCGTGGCGCGGGTGGTGTTGCGGTGCTTGTCGTAGTGGTCGGGGCCGAGGTCCTCGAAGTGGGCGTCGGGATCGGACAGCAGCTGCCAGATGATGACGAGGATGGATCTGCCGACGGCGACGTTGGCCTTGTTCGTACCTCGGCGTCGCGCGATACGTCTGTAGCGGGCGCCGAGGAAGCTCCGCGACTTGGTGATCGAGGCGACGACCTCGCTCAGGGTGCGGGCCAGGTACTTGTTGCCCTTGCCGGTGGCACCGTTACCGGTGTTCTTGCCGGCACTGGATTTCACCCCGGGGGCGAATCGGGCCCACGACGTCAGGTGAGCGGGTGTGGGGAAGCGGGACATGTCCACACCGATCTCGGCGATCAACGCCGCGGCCGAAACATCAGAGATTCCGGGAATCTCACACAGGCGCTCGGCCTCGCGGACAAAAGGGGCCATGTGCTCAGTGATCTGATCATCGAGCATCGCGATCTCCTCGTCGGTGGAATCGATCCGTGCAAGCATGCGGGTGAGCAGGAAGCGGTGATCGTCGGTGAAACTGCCCAACGTGACACCCGCGAAGGCTTCGGTCAACTGCGGGATCTTGCGCCGCATCCGGGTGCGGGCCAGATCGGCCAATCGTTCGGGATCGGCCTGACCAGCGATCAATGCGTCCATCATCTCGCGCCCGGATACCCCGAAGATGTCCGAGGCCACCACCGACAGTTTGATACACGCATCCTCGAGGAGCTTTTCCACGCGACTCTTCTCCGCGGTGCGTTCGGAGACCAAGCTGATGCGGTAGCGAGTCAGTCGCCGCAACTGCCGCAGCTCTAGTGGCGGAACAAAACTTGGACGCAACATCTGACGTTCGGCAAGTTTGCACAGCCACACCGCATCCAGAGTGTCGGTCTTGGGCCGTCCCGGGACGTGCTTGACGTCATGAGCATTGACCAACCACGGATCAAGCTCATAGGCCTCGAACAGGTAGAACGGCGCTCGCCAATAATCGCTGGTCGCTTCCATCACCACCCGCGTCACGCCCAACTCACGCAAGTGATGGCCCAACGCCATCAACGACGGCACCATCGCTTTATGTTTGGTGACCTGTTGGTCGCGGCGTTTACGGCCAGTACCCGGCAGACGCACACAGCACACCACCTCGGCCTTGCCCACATCGAGCGCGGCGACCCGCTCGATGATCTGTTCCTCATCAACTACTTGCATCACCCCATCACCACCTTCGGTCGACTCGCACCCACTTCAGGGCGGCTGACCGGGGTCTGTTAGGGCACGAACTAATCTAGTCCTCGTACTCTCTGCCACCCGACTCGCGCCGAACAGCGTCGTTACAGTGAAGAGCCCACGACACAGACCCGCACCCGGCTTGCGAACGGCCTCAACAGTGCCAAAGATCGACGGCGTTGCCAGCCAGCCGCCCACTAATTTTCACGCCGGAACGAGCGTCCTGCCAAGGGCACATTGGCTTGCGAGCGTCACGAAGGGCCGACCGGGTCGAAATGACACAATCGGTGCCATGACCCGACCACCCGACGACCCCTGGGATCCGAATCGTGAAACCCCGGAGACGCGACGCTTCGAACCGTCTGACGACACCGCGGCGTACGACGAGACGGCAGCGTATGGGCCGACCGATGAGCTGCCCGGCCAGCCGCAGCCTCCCCATCAGCCCCCGCCCCATCAGCCCCCGCCACCCACAGCGGGGCATCCGGGTCAGTACGACGCGCCGCAGGCCTACACCCAGGCCGCGTACGGCCCGGGCTACGACCAGCCCGGATACGGGGAGCCGCCGCGACCCAAGAACACCGGGCGAACCGTCGGATTGATCTTGGCGGCACTGGTCGGCGTGGTGGTGGTGGCGCTGGTGGCGGTGCTGATCGCCCGTGGCTCCGGCGGCGACGACAGTTCCAGCGCCGGGGCGGCATCATCGACGACGAGCGACACCACGACGAGTGACGAGACGACGACCACCACGACCACCACCGACGAGACCACGACCACAACCACACCGACCGTCGCCCCGGGCGCGGTGGTCTATCAGTTGACCGGCAACGGGGACGTCGTCGCCATCCGCTACCTCAACGAGGGCAGTTCCGTCGTCGTCGCGGCCGCGGGCACACCGTGGTCACAGGCTGCGACGGTCGGCGGATCGTCGGCGGAGATCACCGCGATCGTCATCCGCGGTCCGGTGACCTGCAACATCCTCCGCGGACGGGATCTGTTGGCGTCGTCGACCAGCAACGGGGGGCCGTTGCGCTGCGCGGCGACCCTGCGCTGACGACACTGCGCTGACGACCGTGCGCTGACGACACCGCGCTGACGACCGTGCGCTGACGACACCGCGCTGACGACCGTGCGCTGACGACACCGCGCTGACGACCGTGCGCTGACGACCGGTGCCGAACAACCGGTCGTCAGTGCTTGCGCATCACCAGGACGAGATTCGTCCCGACGACCTCGCGGAGTCCCGGTACCCGCATCACCCACCACATCCAGTGCGGGAGATAACGCGGAAACGCGGCGACCAGCTCTGCCCGCGACCGGGTGGCTGCGGCCCATCGCAGGCCCTCACCCGCGGTCACCGGGAACAGCGACGTGCCGAACAGATTCTTGGGCGGGTGACCATGCCGGCGCGTGTACCAGCGCGCCGCCCGGTGCCCGCCGACGTAATGGGTCAACCCCATCTCGTGCCCGCCGAACGGACCCCACCACAGTGTGTAGCTGATGATGACCGTGCCCCCGGGCCGCGTGACCCGTAGCATCTCGTCGGCCATCTGCCATGGCCGCGAGGTGTGCTCGACGACGTTCGACGAGAACGTCACGTCCATCGAGCAGTCGGCGAACGGTAGGTGTTGGCCGGAACCGCGGACCGTTGCATGGTGGTCCATGCCGCCGGCGTGCATCTCGGCCGGATCGGGCTCGACGGAGATGTAGTGCGCACCTTCCCGGCCGAAAGCGTCGGCGAAGTATCCGGGCCCACCGCCGACGTCGAGGACCACCGCCCCGTCCGTCGACCCGGCGTGCCAGTCCGCGGTCATCCGCGCGGTGTCGGCGGCGATCGCGCCGTAGAACCGGGCGGGATCGGACTGTTCATAGCGGAAGTCGTTGAGCAGCCGTGCCGCGCGGCGCAGGGTGGCATGCCGCGCGAATGGGGCGGTGTTCGGTCGGGGCATCGGTCGATCACGCATCACTGTCGAGGGTGCCCCGTGACGTGGCGACGAGTTCACGCAGCCCGGCCATGAAGGTCTGCAGTGCGAAGCCGAACTCAGTGCCGAGATCCTTCGGCAGGGCGGGCGCCACCGTCGTGATCGCCGGATACTGGTCGGTGTCGAGCGCACGGTAGTAGTCCGCGGCGGCCGTTCGGTCGGCGATCTCGTCCTGAGTGAACTGCAGGGCGTAACCGATGATCAACCGGGCGAGCGCGTGATCGGCGGCCGCGGCGTCGGTGGGCGACAATCCCGCCCCCATCAGCAGGCGCAGCGACGTCTCGTAGCGCACCAGACCCATCGGGCCGAACTCGAGCTGGCCGGCGAACAGTTCCGCGGAGTGTGGGTGCCGGCACAGGACGTCGAAGGCGATCACCGCCGATCCCTCCACGATCGCGCCCCACTCGTCGCCGAGGTCAGCAGCGCCGATCTCGGCGACGACCTCGGTGAGCACGTGTTCGGCGAGGCGCCGGCACAGCTCGTCCTTGCCGCCGGGGAACTGTCGGTACAGGGTCGACGTCGACGAGCCGAGGCTGCGGGCCAACGCCCGCATACCGAGGGTCGCGACGCCTCCGGTAGACAGCAACCCGAGCGCGTCGGTCAGGATCGCCTCGGCCGGTAGCGGCGGGCGTCCTCGGGCTGGTTCGCTCATCGGGGTGTTCTCGTCCTTCGGCCGACAATTCTGTGGGTTCGCTCCCACGACTGGAACGGCGGAAACGTCTCAACTATCGTTGTAGACGTCCGTGGGATTATCGGCTACAGTGTAGCCGAAACGATGGCCACGGCCCGTTTTGCGGAAGGACTCCCAGAGGTCGGACGTGGTGTGGAGGGGATGCCACGTACGACCCTGGGATTTCCGTCCACACATCCTTCGCTTACCCACATCACCTACGCTGTTCTGCGATGACCGAGACCACCCACGTGCTCCTTCTGTGCTGGCGTGATACCGCGCACCCGCAAGGCGGCGGTAGCGAGCGTTACCTCGAGCGGGTCGGCGCGGAACTGGTCGAACGGGGCCTGCGGGTCACATTGCTCACCGCGGCCTACGAGGGCGCTCACGCGGAGGAGATGCGTGACGGGATCCGCATCCTGCGCGCGGGCGGACGGTTGTCGGTGTATCCACGGGCGTTCGCGACGATCCTGGCGGCCCGCTTCGGTCGCGGTCGGCTCGGGCGCTCGGCGCCCGACGTCGTCGTCGACACCCAGAACGGAATCCCGTTCTTCGCTGCGCTGGTCTCACCTGCGCCGACCGTGGTGTTGGTCCATCACTGTCATCGTGAACAGTGGCCGGTGGCCGGGCGGCTACTCGGACATCTCGGCTGGTTCCTCGAGTCGCGGGTGTCACCGTGGGTGCACCGTCACAACCGCTACGTCACGGTGTCCGGTCCGTCGGCGGGCGAGCTCGCCGGTCTCGGAGTCGGCGACGACCGGATCACGGTGATCCGTAACGGCGTCGACCCGTTGCCCGATTTCGGCTCCGACCCCCGTGGGGAAGATCTCGGACCGCGTCTGGCCGTACTGTCCCGTCTGGTTCCGCACAAACAGGTCGAGGATGCGCTGGCAGTGGTGGCCGAGCTGCGGCACACGCGACCCGATGTGCGCCTCGACGTGATCGGTGGCGGCTGGTGGTCGGATGAGTTGCGCAGGCATGCAGAGCAACTCGGCGTCGAGCGATTCGTCACCTTCCACGGGCACGTCGGTGAGGTCCGCAAACATCAACTGCTGGCGCAGGCCGATGTCCATCTGCTGCCGTCCCGCAAGGAGGGGTGGGGTCTGGCGGTCATGGAGGCGGCGCAGCACCGGGTGCCGACGATCGGCTATCGCAGCTCGGTCGGTCTGGTGGAATCCATCGAACACGGCGAGACCGGGCTCGTCGTCGACGGCGTCGACGAATTGGTGAGTGCGGCACGCAAACTCATCGACAACCCGGAGGAGGCGGCACGGCTCGGCGGCAACGCCGCGCGCAAGGCGGCCGGGTACTCGTGGTCGGTCACCGCGGACGGATTCGTCGAGGTGTTCGACGACGTGCGGCGTACAGCGCGAGGCCGACACCGCTGAGAATCGATGCCGACCAGATGACGTGGGCGATGATGACCGACGACCGCGCGGACGTCGAGGCGCCGAGATCGGCGACCGGCCCCGGCACGCGGTAGAGCGTGAGGTCGTGCCCGCGGAACGCGACGATCCCGTCACGCGCGAGATCCTCTGGCGGCGAGTCGTTCTCCACCACCACCCAGCCGATCCCGAGTGCTGCCAACCTCGCCGTCGATCCGCCGTGCGACAGCGCCGCGTCCACGTCCGCGCCACGTCCTGATGCGGGGTCGACGACCACCGAATCGACCGTGAGCTCACCGGAGTCGGTGACGGGTGCACGGACCATGCGCGGCAACGGGTTCAGTGACGGTCCAGTGGTGAAGGAGTACTGCCGCACCGCGCCGGTGGGCCACACGGCGACGGCGCCGGCGTCGGCCGGGACCAGTTGCGCGACCGCAGCCCAATCGGACGGATAGGTGACGGTCGAGATCTTGCCCCCGACACCCCAGGCGAGATCCGGAAGAGGCGCCGCGATCAGCAGGATCGCTGCGGCGAGCGCGAATCCGGCGGGCACCCAGCGGCGGGCCTCTGCGACAGCGGCGGCAACCGCCACGGCGAGGAACGGTACGAGCAGTGCAGAGTACTTCTGGGTGTCGCGGAACAGGCCCAATCCGGGGACCGTCGCGGCGAGCTGCGACAGGCCGTCGGCGACCGGGCCGATGGCGGCGACCGCCAGGGCCGCCGTGGTGACCGCGGCGAGGACGGCGAGTGCCACGACCGTCCCACTCTGCTCGTCGCGGCGTGTCCACAGCCACACAGATCCCAGCGCGACGACGATCAGAAGCGCCGCGGTCGCCACCGCCGCCCACCAGATCGTCCGGCTCGCCGGCACCGCGTCGGCGTTCCAGATACCGCCGAGACCGACGATGGTGCCGAGCGTGCCCAGGCCCGGCTCGGCACGGATACCGAACACCGCGAACCCGTCGGAGCCGCCGGTGGCGGTTGCGTTCCCGACGATCGTCGCGGTCAACCACGGCAGTGCACCGAGCAGCCAGATCCCGCAGGCGATCACGAACGCACGCAGGCGTCGGGCGATCAGCAACGGGATGGCCAGCACCGCGATCATCACGATCGCCGACAACATCGACCCGGTGGGGGTGAAGCCGGCGAGACCCGAGGCCGCCACCAGGTGTGCCCACGGAGCCCATGGCGCCCGGCCCCCGTCGTCAGGACCACCGCGGACGATGTCGACGGCGGCGACCACGATCCAGCCCAGGGCGGCGTAGGACACCAGCAGGCTCCAGTGGCCCTGCAGGAGACGTTCGGCCACATAGGGATTCCACACCGCGAGCACCGCCGCGGCCACCGCGCCGGTGCGGCCCGCCGCCCCGACGACTCGACCGGCGAGACGTCCGTACCCGACTCCGGCGAGGGTCAGGGCGGCAAAGGTGATCGCGGTGACGACCACACCACCGTCGACCACACGGCTGAGGCCGGCGACCACCCAGTCCTGGGGCACGGCACGCGGGGCCACACCGCCGATCCCGAGCGTCGTGTCGGTGACGAACGAGCGTGGGGTCGACACCGCATCCCGGTACAGGAGATGCCCGGAGCGCAACAGCGGCGCCAGGATGACCGCACTGCTGCTCGCGCTGACGACGAACAGCAGAGGCAGCACACCACGTCCGGCAGCCACTACAAGAGCGGCTCAGTAGTGGTGGGTGTCCGACGGCGCCGGTGAGTGCACCGGATCGTCGTCGTAGGCGGTGGCCTCGATACCGTAGGCGCGGGCCAGGTCGAGGATCTTCGTGGCCCGGGCGATGCGCGGCAGGTCCGAGCCGTTGCGGATCTCGCCTCCGTCGCGTTCGAACTCCGCGAAGAATTCCTTGGCCCAGCTGATCTCGTCCTGCGAGGGCGACAGTCCCTCGTTGACCGGGTGGCACTGGTCGGGCGTCAGGCAGATCTTGCCGGTCATGCCGAACTCGGCGCTGACCGCGGTGGCCTCGGACAGTTTCAGCGAACTCGATCCGACGGTGGGGCCATCGATTGCGCTCGGCAGGTGAGCGGCCTTGGCGGCGATGGTGAATCGCGATCTCGCGTAGGCGAGGGTGGCGGGATCGTCGCCGAATCCGGTGTCGCGGCGGAAGTCGCCGATACCGAACGCCAGCCGGAATGTGCCCTTCGCCGAAGCGATCTCGCTGATCCTCTCGAGTCCCCGAGCGGTTTCGACGAGTGCGACGATCGGGACGCCGGGCAGCCGCTTGGCGGTCTCGGTCACATGGTCGACCGATTCGACCATCGCCAGCATCACCCCGCCGACGGAGGTTTCCGCCAGGGCCGCGAGATCGTCGGCCCACCAGGGTGTTCCGAAACCGTTGACCCGGACCCAGTCGGAGTGGCCGTCGGCGAGCCAGGTGACCACGTTGTCGCGGGCGGACAGTTTGTCCTTCGGTGCGACGGCATCCTCGATGTCGAGGACGATGATGTCGGCGCGGGAGTGCGAGGCGGTCTGGAATCGGCCGGCCTGGGCGCCGTTGACGAGCAGCCAACTGCGCGCGAGCACCGGGTCGATGCGGAAGCCGAGGGGGGCATCCGGCCCGGTCGCGGCGCCGGTGTCAGGGTTCTGGTCGTACATCGGTGGCTTTCTCACGGTCGGGATGCTGCTCGAGGAATGCTCACCATCGTTGCCTATCGTCGACGCGCCGCGCAAAGCGCCCCGTTCCTCGCCCGACGCGGCGACGTGCAGACTTGATCGCATGGAACAGACCGACCGTGGTGGCCTGGCCGGTGCGCTGGGCTGGGTGGCCGCGGGGTCGATGATCGCCAATGTCTGTTCCTATGTGATCCATCTGACGGCGAGCCGGTGGTGGCTCGACACCGCCGACTACGGCGAGCTGGCGGTCGGGCTGACCGCCATGTTGGTGCTCACGGTCGCGGCTCTGGCGCTGCAGGCCGTCGTCGCCCGGGCGGTCGTCCGCCATGCCGATCCCGCCCGGATTCGTCGCGTCACGGTGCAGACCTCGGTCGCCATGGTCGGCGTGGTCGTCGTGGCCACCCCGCTGGTGGCGTGGGTGGCGTCGATGGGGCTGGTCACCTCGGCCGCCGCGCTGGCCGCTGCTCCGCTGCTGACGGTGATCGGCGCCGGGCAGGGGGTGTTGCAGGGCCGCGGGCAGTTCCGGTTGCTCGGCTGGGTGCTGGCCGGCGTCGGACTCGTGCGTACGGTCCCGGTGATCGGGGCGCTGGCGGCCGGTGCGGGCCCCACCGGGGCATTGGCTGCGGGGGCGGGTGGCGCCGCCGTCGCCGCGGTTCTGGTGTTGTGGGCGACGCGGTTCTCGGATCGGTCCCGGCCGACCGTCCCGGCCGTGGACAGCTCCGGCCTCGACCTGCTCGACGTGGTGCGTGCCTCCGGTGTGCAGCTGGTGCTGATCGTCGCCGTCTCCATCGACCTGCTCCTGTCGCGGACCGTCCTGTCACCGGACGCCGCCGGCATCTACGCTCTCGGTGCCATCGCCACCAAGGTGGCGTTCTGGCTCCCGCAGGCCGTCGGTGTGGTCTTCTATCCGCGACTCGCCGATCCGGCCACCTCGCGGCGGTCCCTGAGACACGCCGTCGTCGTGGTCGCCGTGATCGGCGTCGTCGTCACAATCGGCGCAGGTGTCGCGGGTCCGCTGGTGCCGGTCGTCGTCCGTCCCGAATATCAGCCGCTGGTACACATTCTGTGGCTGTTCGCCTACACCGGATCGATGCTCGCCATCCTGCAGGTATCCCTGCTGTCCGCGATCGCGCGGCGGGAGACGGTGGTCTCGCTGGTGACATGGCTGGTGGTCGGTGCCGAGGTGATCGTGATCCTGACGGTCGTCCACGGCATCCTCGCGCTCGCGGTCACCGCTGCGGTGGGCGCCACGGTGGCCGCGGTCACGACGACGCTGGCGGGTCTGCGTCGGGTGCCGATCGGGGACGCCGTCGTCGCGGGCGCCACGCCGGATTGACGATGACCAGCCCGGCGCCGATGGCGGCGACACCGGCGACGACGGCCAGCAACGGTATGACGCGACCCCAGATCGTGATCGGGGTGGCCAGCGCCGTGGCCCGCTCGCTCAGTCGGTGTCGGGTCCGCTCGTCGTAGGCGAAGGTCGCCGACAGGTTGGTCAGCCGCTGGTCGGGCAGGCTGGTGTCGATGAACCGGTAGGTCTCGTCGACGGTGATCCGGGCGTCCAGGATGGTGCCGGTGGTGGGGTCCACCGAGAGTTCCCATCGGCCGGCGTGATGCAGCGTGGCCGTCACCGGTCGTGCCGGGTCGACTCCGTCGAGACCGAACCAGGATGCGGGGCGGGTGATGATGGTCGGCGGAGTGCTCTGCGCGGTGCCGTTGCCGATCTGGTGCAGGTCGGTGTCGGGGACGTCGGCGACGAATCGGCCGGCGTCACGGCCGTGGACGGTGGTGTCGCCGGTGTAGCGCAGGGGCACCGTCCGGCGGGTGGTGACGTCGAAGAAGAGGTGATCGGTCGTCGACACCCCGAACGGGAGCAGATAGGTGTAACCACGGCGGTCGGGCACCCGGATCGGGGCGGCGTCACTGTCGTACTGGATCTCCGAACTGCCCGGCTGACCGTCGGTGGAGTGGGTGAGGTCGGGCAGCGCCGTGGTCCGGTCGAGGGTGACGCGATCACGCACCGCGTTGACGGTCGGGTCGGTGCACGGCGACTCGCCGGCCGGGCGCGCGACCTCGCTGCCGGGCCGCGGTGCGCCGGGGTCCACCTCACGGCCGTCGATCGTGAGGTGTTCGGCCTGGATCGAGGTGCCCGCCTGCAGGGTGACGCGATCGGCATCGGCGGGTCGGACCGCCACGAACCGCTGTTGGTGGACGAGTGCGGCGTCGACGACACGGGCCTTCGGTGTCGCCAGCGAGCACCGGTCGAGGATGCGGGCGGGTTCGGTGGTCGCCGCCGCGGTGGTGACGTCGGTGCTCAGCGGAATGGTGCGCAGATTGTCGACGAAGACGGTCGGCAGGGCGATGGCCGCCGCCAGCAGGAAGCCGCCGACGAAGATGAGGACCGGCCCGATCAGATCGCTCGTCGACAGACGACTCGGACCGGCTGAAGGCATAGGGGCGAGCCTACTGATCACGGTCGGGGCCCCTTCGCGGCTACCCTGGTTGACCAGCATGGCCACCATCGAGAGCACACCCGACGCCGTCACGGCGACCCGGCGTTTCTTCCCGCAGCTGGAGGGGATGCGCGCGTTGGCGGCGATCGGTGTCCTGACCACCCACGTCGCGTTCCAGACCGGGACCGTCTCGCTGCCGGTCATCGGTCCGTTGCTCGGTCGCCTCGACCTCGCGGTGGCGTTGTTCTTCGCGCTGTCGGGGTTCCTGCTGTGGCGGCCGTGGGTTGCCGCGGCCACCGCGCCCACCCACGCGGCCCGACCGTCCGTGCGGCGTTATCTGGCGCATCGCCTCGTCCGTATCTGGCCCGCCTACCTCGTCGTGGTGATCGTGGTGCTGACGCTGGTCCCCGATGCGAAGGGCGCCGACCTCACCGTGTGGCTGGCGAATCTGACGCTCACCCAGGTGTTCGTGCCGCTGTCGCTGACCGCTGGGCTCACCCAGATGTGGAGTCTGTCGGTCGAGGTCGCCTTCTACCTTCTGCTCCCGGTGATCGGGTTCGCGTTGGCGCGTCTGCGGGCGGACAACGGGCGGCTGAGGTGGCGCATTCCCGCGTTGGCCGGACTCGGCGTGCTCAGCCTCGGATGGGCGTGGCTCGCGATGGTGCTGCCGGTGGCGGCCGGAGTGGAACCGAAGAACTGGGTGTTCGGCCATCTGCCCTGGTTCCTGGCCGGCCTGGTGCTCGCCGAGCTGGCCGGGGCGATCGAACTCGACACGCACCGGCCGGCGCGCTGGGTCCGGATGATCGTGCGGCTCGGTGCGCGACGTCGGCTCATGGCGGCGACGTTGGTGCTCGCCTACGGACTCGCCTGCACGGCGCTGGCCGGGCCGACCGGCCTCGGCGACCTGTCGGCACTGCAGTTCGCCACCAAGATGGTGCTCGGCGCGGTCTGCGGTTTCGCCCTGCTCGCGCCGCTGGTACTCGGTGCCGGTCCGTTCCGGCTGTTGACCTCGCGGGTGATGCTGGCCCTGGGCCGGTGGTCCTATGGCATCTTCATCTGGCATCTGGCCGTGCTCGCGGCCGTCTTCCCGCTCTTCGGCATCGTCGCATTCAACGGGGACTTCCTGCTCGTCTGGACCATCACGCTGCTGCTGACCATCGGGGTATCGGCGGCGAGTTATGCCTTCGTCGAGGAACCGGCCCGGCGGTGGCTGCGCGACCGGGAGCGCCGAGATAGCCACGATGCCGCGTCGTCCGGCGATGCGTCGCCGACAACGGCCGACCACACGGTCAGCGACACCGCGATCAACGCCGGCAGCTGAACCCACCACTCGAAGCCGTGGTAGCCGGTCGACGCGTGCCACGGGCCGCTCGCCAGGCCGAGGGTCGCGAGCAGCATGGCGATGAACACGAGGACGACCCCGACACGGGGTCGGACCCACAACGCGACGCCACCCAGCACCACCGACACGGCCAGACCCCACCAGCCCGCCAGCAGCCAGGAGGCGGTGAGCCACGACGCGGCGCCGGCGACCCGCAGCCACGGTTGCGGGCCGACCTCTCGGCGGGATCGCGATTCTCGAGGTCGAGGTCTCGGCCACCACGCCGCCACGAACAGCAGCGCCACCAGCACCAATCCGATGCACAACGCCCACCGGTAGACCGAATCGAAGCGGTAGGTCAGGGTCAGCGTGCCGGCGGTCCCGGCCGGCACCACCCATCCCTGCTGCCAGCCGTTGACCACGACGGGGGTCAGATCCCGGCCGTCGAGCCTGGCCTCCCATCCCGGGTTGGTGCTCTCCGGCACGACGAGGAGCCGTTCGGCCGCGGCCGCGTCGACGGACACGCTCCGATGGGTGGCCGACCAGTCGGCGACCCGGGGGACCACCGGAGCGGGCGCAGGTGAGGTGTCACTGCCGGACACCGGCAGCGACACCTGCTCGACGGTGAACGCGTCGCCGGGGTTGGCCGACAGCTCCTGCTCACCGGCGCCGAGGCGCACCGCTGTCGGGTCACCGCGCCCGGCACCCGACTGCGCGGACGCGCACGGCCGGGCGACAACGGGTTTCCCGGACCGCAGGTGACCCGCGGTGGTGTGCACCGACATCCCGATCACCTGCCCCGACACGGTCAGACCGATCCCGGCGTCGCAGCCGATGTCGATGCCCCGGTCGTCGTCGGTCGTGGGCGGTGACGTCGGCAGGATCTGCACCTCACTGATCCCGGCCGGCGCCGGCCGGGCGAAACCGAGGCTGTTCACGTCGATCAGGTCGGCGGTCTTGGTGACGGTCAGCCGGATCCGGTCGGTCACGGCGGGGTCCAGCCCGATCACCCCATCCCGCCCGACGTCGCGGGCCTGCGTACCGGTTCCGAGATCGACGGTCACCCGCCGTGGGGCGGCCGGATAACGCTGCGGAGTGACGAGCCGTAGACCGGTCACCCGCTGCTGGTGCGGAAGGGTGATCACCAACTCCGGGTCGTCGTCCTTCGTGCCGGTCGAGTCGGCCGCGGGTTCCGGTGCGGTCCAGGTGGTTCCGATGTCGCCGTCGACGGCGGCAGCGGCGTTGCCGCGCGGGTCGTCGACGGCGGTGGGGCCGTCGGCGGTAACCTGACCGGGACCGGAGATCAAGGAGCGCAACGCATCACCGGATCTCGGCCGCAGCACCATGGTCGGCGTGACGGACACCGGTGACGGCACCGACAGTGCGCGGGTGAGGATCCCGGGTGACTCCGGCGCCAGACCGAGACCCGGTGCGCAGCGGACCGACGCTCCGTCGGCGACACATGCCGAGCGGCCGCCGAGCTCCTGGGTGAGCAGCCATCCGGACACCGGCGTGCCTCGCGGCGGGTCGGGGAGGGTGACCCGATGGCGGATGACGAGCGGCGCATGGGTGGACAGATCGGTCAGCGACACCTCGCCGAGCGCGAACTGGTTGCCCGCCAGCCCGTTCGCGGTGCTGATCGCCCGGATCTGCACCCAGTGGGTCGGCCCGCTCGGCGCGGTCACGGTGACCGGCTTGCCCGGACGGACACCCTGGGCGACGGCGCTGCCGGCCTCGGTGGAGACGAGCAGGCCCGACACATCCGGCCCCAGCGCCTTGCTCGTCGTGATCGTGAGCGCCAGATCTGCGCGGGGCTCGGTGAAGTCCAGGCGCAGCCACTTTCCGACGGCGGAGTCGAGATCGTTGGACACCCAGGCGGTGTCGGGGTCGCCGTCGAACGCCGCGGCCGGCGAGTTGGCCGGCGACGTCTGACCCAATTGGGTTGCGTCGGAGGCTGATCCGGAGGTGCTGACACGGATCTGGCCGGGTTGGTTGTTCAGCAGCCACTCGCCCTGCACGAGCGGTTGTCCGTCGACCGGATAGTCGGGGACGGCGTTCTGGGTGCGCCGTGCATCGCCGTCGGCGCGGATCGCGGAACTGTGGTCGTCGACGCGCCCGAAGTCGGTCTCGCGGTCGGCCGGCGTGTCGGTGATCAGCACTCCGCGGCCATCCGTCAGACCGGCGCGGCGGGCGTCGGCGTCGAGGAGCGCGGGACCCATCGGCGGCAGGCCCGACCAGGCCCGTTGCGCCTGGACCGCGGCGAGCGCCTCCGGTCCGCCGGCGACGCGCGGCGCCGAGGCGGCGTCGACGAGTACCGGCCCGGTCCCTGGGAATCCGGTGACGTCGCGGACCGCGTAGATCTGGATGGCGCGCATCGTGGGGCGTAACCCGTTGTCGCGCACCACCCCCGGAACACTGCCCGGCCCGACCTCCGGGCCGAAGACCGCCACCCGCTCGAGCCCCGGTGACTGCTCGAGGGTCTGCTGGGCGACCAGCGGGCGGGCCGACCGGGACGAGTCCGGGTCCAGGTCTGCGCGCAACACCACGTAGCCGATGCCCTGCTGTGCCAACGTCGCGGCCAGGCCGGGCGAGCCGCGGCCGTCGGCGATGTCGCGTTGCACCGAGTCCAGCGCGCGGATCGCTCCCGGCGGCGTCAAGGGTATGGCATCGCGGACCGCCCAGGGGCCGTCGGCGAGCGGCTGCAGGGGTTCGTCGCGGGTCAGACCCCACAGCTGGTCGGCGAACGGTGCGCCGGGGACCACCAGACTGCGTACCGGGGCGCTGCTGCCGGGCGGATCATCGTGCGCGGAAAGCCATTTCGCGGCGCTGGTCCAGTAGTCGGGGATCGCGCGGTAGGTGCCGGCCGGCGCCAGTTGTCCGGTCCACATCAGGGAACCCGCGCCGATCGCGGCCACCACCACCACGATCGCCGCCGCGACGGGGCGGGAGCGTTGCGGGTGGGCGAACGCGGATGCCGTCTCCCGGAGTGGGGCGGCGCCCGGCAGCGGGACCCGGCCGAGCAGATGAGCGATGCCGAGAACGAGCGGGATCCGGACGAACGGCTCGAACTTGTGGATGTTGCGCAGCGCGGCGCCGGCTCCGTCGAGGAAGACCCGGACCGGTTCGGCGATCGGCGAGCCCAGTTCGCCGGCGAAGCCGACGCACATCAGCAGCAGACCCGTCACCAGCACCGTGACCAACCGTCCGCGGGACGGGATGTGCCGCATACACAGGCCGGCGAGTCCCGCGGCGGCGAGAACGCCGGTGGCGACCACGGCGGCGGGCTGGGTCACCAGCACCGCGCCCGCCACCCGTTCCGGTGACACGAACGGCGTCCAGGAGCTCGTGCCGCGCAGCACCTCGGTCAGTGAGGTCCATTCGGTGGTCACCCGCGACGACTCGATGAAGTCGAGGAACGGCGGACTGACCCGCGACAGGATGAGCAGCGGCACCACCCACCACGCGCAGGCCATCGTCAGGCCCACCGACCACCACGCACCGAACCGCCACCAGCGCGCGGTGGGCACCGAACTCAGGAACGGTGCGTGCAGAACCCACCACAGCGCGGCAACCCCGAGGGCGGCGAGGGTGGCCACGGCGTTGACCGCGCCCATCAGGGCCACCGCGGCGGCCGACTGCAGCGCCGATCGCCAGATCGGGCCGTCGTCGCGGTCGAGGACACGGACGAGCGGCACCATCACCCACGGCGCCAACACCATGGGCAGGGTCTCCGATGAGATCGAGCCGATCGTCGTGAGGACCCGCGGGCTGAGCACGAAGATGATGCCCGCGACCATCCGGGAACCCGGCGAGCCGATGCGCATCGCCTCGGCCAGCCGCACGATCCCGACGAAGCCGACGACCAGCAGCAACGCCCACCACAGACGTTGCACGACCCATGGCGGCAGATGCGCGACGTCACCGAGCGCGAAGAACGCCCCGTGCGGGAAGAAGTAGCCGTATGCCTGGTTCTGGACCTGCCCCAGCGGGGCGTTCGGGGTCCACAGATGGGCCGCGCGGGCCAGGAAGCCGAGCGGATTCGCGGTCAGGTCGAGCTTGGTGTCGGCGGAGATGCGCCCGGGCGACTGCAGGAATGAGATGACGAGCGCGCAGAGGGCCACAATGGCCACGCCGCGCCGCGACAGGCGTCGCTCGAAGGTCAGTTCTCGGCCCCGGTATCGCCGCGCGAGCCGTAGTCCACCGAGCCCTGCACGAAACCGTTGTTGGGGTTGATCGAGTTCACGTCCGTCGACGGGCTCGTCTCGGTGGAGAGGAATCCACCGAGGAACACAGCGCCGAGTCCCACCAGGATGCCGGCGACCCCGGCCACAGCTCCGGCGACGAGGCGGTTGTTGGTCATGGCGACGAAACTACCATCGCGCCGAAACCCGGCCCGGCAAGCGCCGCTCGAAACCCCCGGTCGAGGTACCCGCTCGAACCCGACCCGACTCTGAAAACCGCCCGACCCGCCGTCCGAACTCTGAAAACCGCCCAACCCGAGTCCGAAAACCGCCCGACCCGACTCTGAAAACCGCCCGACCCGCCGTCCGAACTCCGAAAACCGCCCAGGAGGGGCCGCTGGTCGGCATTTCGCCGACGGATGCCCGCTCCGGGGTGGTTTTCGGCGGCGGTTTCCCCGAAACCGGCGGCTTGCGACGGAGTATGGTCAGGGCCACGCCAGGGCGAATCGAGGCGCGATGCACGAGATGGCGATAACACAGAGCGTGATCGAGGCCGTGTGTGAGCATGCCGCGGGTCGGCAAGTGCACCAGGTGACCGTCGAGGTCGGTGCGCTGTGCGCCGTGGAGCCCGATGCCATGCAGTTCTGTTTCTCTCTCGCCGCCGAGGACACCCTCGTCGAGGGTGCGGTGCTGGAGATCGTCATCACGCCGGGGCGTGCGCGTTGCCGCAGCTGCGGCAACGAGACCACACTGCGCGACTTCATCCTCCTGTGTCCGTGCGGCAGCGCCGACCTCGACGTCACCGCCGGCCGAGAACTGAGGATCACGTCGATGGAGGTGAGTGACGAATGTGCGCAACCTGCGGATGCGGCGATGACTCGGGACCGGTGATCTCGAAACCCGGCCAACACGAGAACTCGCACGGTCACGACGACCCGCATGACCACGACGACCCGCACCACCACGACCATGGCCATCGGCACCACCATGACGATGCGCAGCACCATCATGCGCACGACCATCCGCACCCCCACTCCGAGCAGCACGTCGCGCCCCGCACCGAAACGATCACCCTGGAACAGAAGGTGCTGGATCGAAACGACCTCCTGGCCCAGGAGAACCGGGAATGGCTCGCCGCTCGCGGCATCGTCGCCCTCAACATGGCGAGCTCGCCGGGTGCCGGGAAGACCTCGTTGATCGAACGCACCATCCGGGAGCGCTCGGCGGACTTGCGTTTCGCGGTCATCGAAGGAGACCAGGCCACGCTGCGCGACGCCGAACGAATCTCGGCGACCGGATGCGACGTGGTGCAGATCAACACCGGGGCCGGATGCCACCTCGACGCGCAGATGGTCCGTAACGCCATCGACTCGCTGAGCCCGGCGACCGGATCACTGCTCCTGATCGAGAACGTGGGCAACCTGGTGTGCCCGGCACTGTTCGACCTCGGCGAGTGGATGAAGGTCGTGGTCATCTCGGTCACCGAGGGGGACGACAAACCGGTGAAGTATCCGCACATGTTCGCGGCGGCCGGGCTCGTCATCATCAACAAGGTCGATCTGCTGCCCTACGTCGACTTCGACCTCGACCTCTGCACAGCGCATGTGCGAGCGGTCAATCCGCGCGTACCGGTCATCCCTCTCTCGGTCACCAGTGGTGAAGGTGTGAACCATTGGTACACATGGCTTTCAGAAATCCATCAACATTCCGGGCCGACGCCGGTGCCCACCGGAGGCGATTGACAACTCACACTCGTCGGCGTAATGCTGTGACAAGCGTCACACAAGCGTGCCGACGGTCGACTCCCGTGACGCCAGGGGCCGTGTGCGGGGTCCCGGAAAGCGGCATCTCATGCCCGATGAGCTTGCGCAGAAGGCGGAGGAGACCCTGATCCACGTTCTGTGGATCAACGCAGGACTCAGTTGCGACGGCGACTCGGTCGCCCTGACCGCAGCCACCCAGCCCAGTGTGGAGGAGATCGCCCTCGGCGCCTTACCGGGTCTGCCGAAGGTGGCCGTGCATTGGCCGTTGATCGACTTCGAGTGCGGGCCCTCCGGTGGTGCCGACGACTTCCTGGAGTGGTTCTTCAAAGCCGATCGCGATGAACTCGATCCGTTCGTCCTGGTGGTCGAGGGCTCGATCCCCAACGAGCAACTCCACGACAGCGGCGGATACTGGTGCGGCTTCGGCAACAAACCCGGCACCGATCAGCCGATGACGACCAGCGAGTGGCTCACCCGGCTCGCGCCCAAGGCGACAGCTGTCGTCGCCGTCGGAACCTGTGCCACCTACGGCGGCATCCACGCGATGGCCGGTAACCCGACCGGCGCGATGGGGGTGCCCGACTTCCTGGGCTGGGACTGGCGCAGCAAGGCCGACATCCCGATCGTGTGCGTTCCCGGCTGTCCGATCCACCCGGACAACCTGTCGGAGACCCTGACCTATCTGCTCTACATGGCCACCGGACAAGCGCCGATGATCCCGCTCGACGACGCACTGCGACCCAAATGGCTCTTCTCGGCGACCGTGCACGAGGGCTGCGATCGCGCCGGTTACTACGAGCAGGGCGACTTCGCGACCGAATACGGTTCACCGAAATGCATCGTCAAGCTCGGCTGCTGGGGGCCGGTCGTGAAATGCAATGTGCCCAAGCGAGGTTGGATAAACGGCGTCGGTGGCTGCCCGAATGTGGGCGGCATCTGCATCGGTTGCACCATGCCCGGCTTCCCCGACAAGTTCATGCCCTTCATGGACGAGCCGCCGGGCGGCAAACTCTCCTCGACGGCCTCCGGCCTCTACGGGACGGTGATCCGCAATCTGCGCCACATCACCGGTGCGACCGTCGACAAGGAGCCGCGATGGCGCCACAAGGGGCAACGACTGGAAACCGGCGCGACCAGGACCTGGTAGGAGAGGCATCAGACGATGACAACCATCATCCCCGAGCCGTCGCACAAGAAGGTCGATCCGGACAGCCTCGTCGAGATGGCGTGGGACCCGATCACCCGGATCGTGGGCAGCCTCGGCATCTACACCAAGATCGACTTCGAGAACCGGGAGGTGGTGGAGTGTCACAGCACGTCGTCGATCTTCCGCGGTTACTCGATCTTCATGCGGGGCAAGGACCCTCGCGACGCGCATTTCATCACCAGCCGAATCTGCGGGATCTGCGGTGACAACCACGCCACCTGCTCGTGCTACTGCCAGAACATGGCGTACGGGGTGAAACCGCCACACCTGGGTGAGTGGATCGTGAACCTCGGCGAGGCCGCTGAATACATGTTCGACCACAACATCTTTCAGGAGAACCTGGTCGGCGTCGACTTCTGCGAGAAGATGGTCTCCGAGACCAACCCGGGCGTGCTGGCCAAGGCGGAGAACACCGAGGCGCCCCATGCCGGCGACCACGGCTACCGCACCGTCGCCGACATCATGCGGGCGCTGAACCCGTTCACCGGTGAGTTCTACCGCGAGGCATTGCAGGTGAGCCGCTACACACGAGAGATGTTCTGCCTCATGGAAGGTCGACACGTCCACCCGTCCACGTTGTATCCGGGCGGAGTGGGCACGGTGGCCACCATCCAGTTGATGACCGACTACATGACCCGCCTGATGCGGTATGTGGAGTTCATGAAGAAGGTCGTCCCGATGCACGACGACCTGTTCGACTTCTTCTACGAGGCGCTGCCCGGCTACGACAAGGTGGGTCTGCGCCGGACACTGCTGGGATGCTGGGGCTCGTTCCAGGACCCGGAGGTCTGCAACTTCTCCTACCGCGACATGGAGGACTGGGGCCGCAAGATGTTCGTCACACCCGGTGTGGTGGTCGACGGCAAACTGGTCACCACCTCGCTGGTCGACATCAATCTGGGCATCCGAATCCTCTTGGGCAGTTCCTACTACGACGACTGGACCGACCAGGAGATGTTCGTCAAGACCGATCCGCTGGGCAACCCGGTGGACCGGCGGCACCCGTGGAACCAGCACACCAATCCCAAACCCGCCAAGCGCGACATGGACGACAAGTACAGCTGGGTGATGTCGCCACGCTGGTTCGACGGCACCGACCACCTCGCGCTCGACACCGGCGGCGGACCGCTGGCGCGGCTGTGGTCGACCGCACTGGCCGGCCTCGTCGACATCGGCTATGTGCAATCCACCGGTCACAGCGTGAAGATCAATCTGCCCAAGACCGCGCTCAAGGGCCCCGCCGAACTCGAATGGACGATCCCCGAGGCGGGCAGCAACACCATCGAACGCAATCGGGCGCGCACCTACTTCCAGGCGTACGCGGCTGCCTGCGCACTGCATTTCGCGGAGCAGGCACTCGCCGAGATCCGGGCCGGACGAACCAAGACCTGGGAGCAGTTCGAGGTCCCCGACGAGGGCATCGGCTGTGGCTTCACCGAGGCCGTGCGCGGTGTGCTGTCGCATCACATGGTGATCCGCGACGGCAAGATCGCCAACTATCACCCGTATCCGCCGACACCCTGGAATGCCAACCCGCGCGACAGTTTCGGGACGCCGGGGCCGTACGAGGACGCCGTTCAGGGGCAGCCGATCTTCGAGGAGAACGGCCGCGACGACTTCAAGGGCATCGACATCATGCGTACCGTGCGCAGCTTCGACCCCTGCCTGCCCTGCGGCGTGCACATGTACCTCGGCCAGGGACAGACACTGGAGAAACTGCATTCGCCGACGCAGGCGTTGACGGGTGACTGACGACCCGGATGCCGAGGACGGGCGCTGGCGCGGTGCCGGGGACCGTATCGAGAACCTGCTCGACGCTTCGTCGGCGCAGGGCGGTGCGCTCGCGCGCGAGCGGGCCGAGGCGTTGGTACGGGAGGTCGCCGACCTCTACGGCGCCGGACTGACGCGCATCGTCGCCAAGCTCGACACGGCCGCAATCGATGCGCTGGTCACCGACGACCTCGTCGCAAGTCTCCTGCTGGTACACGGGTTGCACCCCCGTGACGTGCGCACCCGCGTCGAGACCGCCATCGACACCGTGCGGCCCTACCTCGGCTCGCACGGCGGCGACGTCACCGTCCTCGACGTCGTCGACGGCGTCGTACGACTGGAACTGTCCGGTAGCTGCCGAAGCTGTCCGTCGTCGTCGGTGACGCTCGAACTGGCCGTCGAGGAGGCGATCCGGGCGGCGGCGCCCGAGATCGAGTCCATCGAGGCCGTCGCAGCCGAACCCGACCAGCCCGGCGTGATCGCGGTGGAGTCGCTGTTCAGTCGGGTGCACACCGACGATCTGCACGCCGGCGAGGCGTCGCGTGGCAGCTGGGAACCGATCCCGCAGGTGGCCGAGCTGGCACCCGGTGAGGTCGGGGGCTTCGCGGTCGGCGGCCTGGTGATCCTGGTGTGCCGGATCGGCGAGGGCTGGTACGCCTACCGCGACCGATGCCCCGGGTGCGACGACTCGATGGCCGGGGCGGGACTGCACAGTTCCCCGCAGGGCGCGGCCATCCTGCGGTGCCCGAACTGCGGGGCCCGGTTCGACGCCGTGCACGCCGGTGCGCGACTCGATGGCGACGGCCACCTCGAGCCGCTGCCGATGTTGACCCGCGATGGCCTTGTGTCGGTCGCGATACCGGCGGGCGCGGCACCGTGAGCAGCCCGTTCGACGTGATCCGGCGGATCACGAGCACTCGGCCCCCGGCTCCGTCGGGGGAGGTGTGCGAGATGTGCGCCGACCCGATGGGCACACGACATCAACACGTCGTCAACGTCGAGGACCGGGCGCTGATGTGTGTTTGCCGTGGCTGCTATCTGCTGTTCGTCGACCAGGGCGCGTCGCTGCGCTACCGCGCGGTGCCGGACCGTTTCCTCTGCTTCCCCGACGACACCGTCGCGCCCGCGGACTGGGCGGGACTCGAGATACCCGTGGATCTGGCGTTCTTCTTCCGCAACTCGGTGCTCGGCCGGATGGTCGCGTTCTATCCGGGACCCGCCGGCGCGATCGAGTCGGACCTGCCTCTGCAGGAGTGGGATTCGCTGGTGCAGCGGTGCCCGGAACTCGACATCGTCGCGGCCGACGTGGAGGCACTGCTCATCCGGATGCCCGGTGACAGTCCGGGTGCGGCCCGACCGGGCGAGGCCGCCGGCTGCCTGCTCCTGCCCATCGACGTCTGCTACGAGTTCGTCGGGCAGGTGCGCACGCGATGGCGCGGTTTCGACGGCGGATCGGACGTGCACGACTACATCGACGAGTTCTTCACCACGATGTCGCGCCGTGCGGCACCGGTAGGTGCGTGATGGTCGGCGGCGGCACCCTCCGGCTCGAGGTGCTCGAGGTCGCGCCCGAACGGTACGCGGCGACACCTACCCTGATCGCGCACACCCGGATCAGCAGATTCGACGGTGTCCGGGTCCAGGCGATCGCGCTGCGCGCACAGGTCCGCATCGAGCCGGCGCGCCGGGCCTACGACGACGCGGAGGCAGCCGGGCTCGTCGACCTGTTCGGCGACCGCGAGCGCTGGGCCGGCACGCAGCGTGCCTTCCTCTGGATGCACACCTCGACGATGGTTCCCGCGTTCACCGATCAGATCGAGGTGGACCTGCCGATGCCGTGCACCTACGACCTCGAGGTGAGCGGGTCGAAGTACTTCCATGCCCTGGCCGACGGATCCGTCCCACTCCTCTTCCTGTTCAGCGGCACCGTGTTCGTCGACGGCCCCGCGGGATTCTCGGTGGAACACATCTCCTGGGATCGGGAGAGCCGCCATCAGCTCCCGGTCGCGGTGTGGCGAGAGTTGATGGCCACCTCCTACCCCGGCCAGGGCTGGGTGCGATTGCGTGAGGAAACCCTTGCGGCGCTGCGCGACTACAAGTCCGCACACGGCCTGCTCGGCTACGACGACGTCGTGACCACCCTGCTCTCGAGGGAGGCGATCCGATGACGATCGCGGACGTGCGGGCGGTGGCCGACGCGGTGCTGTACGAGGGCTATCTCCTCTACCCGTACCGGTCGACGTCGGCGAAGAACCAGGCACGCTGGCAGTTCGGCGTGCTGGGCCCGCCGGGAGCGGCGAACGCCGGCCTGGGCGAGCCGCCGAACCTGTCCGCGCAGTGTCTGATCCGCACCGACACCGACACCGACACGACGGTCACGGTCGCCACCCGCTTCCTGCAGCTGCAGCGCCGCACGGCTCGCGACGCGTCGGCGAATCCGGTGGAGACACTCGTCGTCGACGGCCGACGTCACGTCAACTGGGACGAGGCGGTGCCGTGCGAGATCACCGGCGACCCACTCGCGCTGCAGGACCTGATGAGTGCGGAGAGCGTCGGTCGGATGGACATCGCGGCGGGTGCGGAGGTCGAGGAGCTCGATGGCGGGAGCCTCCTGCGCACGCGACAACCCCTGTGTGGGTGTCTGCGGGTATCGGCGGTGAATGCGGGCGACCTCGTGCGGCTGACGGTCTCGGCGGAGAACGTCGGCGACCCGGCCGTCGATGCCGACGATGCGATCGCGCGCTCGTTCATCGGCGCGCACATGATCGTCGAGGTGCGCGGCGGCTCGTTCGTATCGGTCATCGACCCACCGGAACCGTTCGCGCCCCTCGCGCGGGACTGCGTGCACCACCGGGCGTTCCCGGTGGTGGCCGGACCGGACGGCGAGGACCATCTGATGCTGATCTCGCCGATCATTCTCTACGACCATCCCGAGGTGGCCGCACAGAGCCCGGGGGCACTCTTCGACTCCACCGAGATCGACGAGATCCTCACGCTGCGGGTGATGACCATGACCGACACGGAGAAGGAACAGGCCCGGGCCACCGATGCCCGGGCCGCCGAGATCATCGACCGTTGTGAGGCCATGTCCCCCGAGGCGATGGCGCAGCTGCACGGCGTGCTCCGCGAACCGCACCTTTCCGAACCTTCTTCACCGCAACTGGTTCCGGAGGTGCCCGACGGGATGGACTGGTGGGACCCCGCAGCCGATGCCGCCGTCGCGCCGGAGTCAGACGCGGTCCTCGTCGGTGGTGTCGCGGTCGGTCGCGGCAGCCGGGTCCGGTTGCGGCCGTCGCGTCGCGCGGATGCCCACGACGTGTTCTTCGCCGGCATGACCGCCCGCGTGATGACCGTGCACGGCGATGTCGACGGCGACATCCACGTCGGGGTGGTGATCGAAGACGACCCCGCCGCCGATCTCCACGAATCCTTCGGTCGCTACTTCTATTTCGCGCCCGACGAGATCGAGCCTCTCGACAACCCCTGAGGCGGAAAGGAACCCATCATGCGACGAATCGGACAGATTGCGACGCTGCTCGCGGTCGTCACGGCCGTGGCAGGAGTGGTCATCGGCATCCGCTCGGTGCCCGACCTGCAGCGGTACCTGCGGATGCGCCGAATGTGAGATGACGGCGGCCACGGTGCCGACCGCGACCGTCCTGGTCGCCGGGATCGGCAACATCTTTCACCGCGACGACGGGTTCGGACCCGAGGTCGTCCGGAGATTGGCGCTGCCCGCCGACGCGGCGCGGGTTGTCGACTACGGCATCCGGGGGCTACACCTCGCCTACGACCTCCTCGAACCGTGGGAGGCGCTGGTGCTCGTCGACGCCGTGCCCGACCGGGGCAGACCCGGAGAGGTCGAGGTCATGGTCGTCGACAACGGATCAGCCGCGGCGACAGACCTGTCCGCGGCGAACCTCGACGCGCACGGGATGGATCCGCTGACCGTGTTCGCCGAGGTGCGTGCCCTGGGCGGCACCCTGCCACCGACCTATGTGGTCGGATGCCAGGTCAGCTGTGTCGACGACGGGATCGGACTGTCGGCGCCGGTCGCCGCCGCCGTGGAACCGGCGATGGACGCGGTGGTGTCCGTCCTCGACCGCCTTGCCTCGACCCGGCGGGAGTGACGTCATGTGTCTGGGTATCCCGGGGCAGGTCATCACGGTGCTCGACGAGTACGCCGGTCAGATCGCGCTCGTCGACGTGAGCGGTGAACATCGCAAGGTCAACATCGGTCTGCTCGACGACGGGTCGGCGCTCGGCAACGGGGACTGGGTCATCATCCACATGGGCTTCGCGGTGGAGAAGACCGATGCCGACGGCGCGCGCGAGGCACTGGCCGGACTACGCCTGATGGGTCGAGGTGAGGCCGAATGATCGGGATGTACGAGACGCGGGTTCGACTCAGGCTGCAGATCACCGGGTTGGTGCAGGGCGTGGGATTCCGACCGTTCGTCTACGCGACCGCGACCGAGCTGGGACTGGCCGGCCACGTGCACAACGACACCACCGGTGTGGTCATCGAGATCGAGGGAAGGATCTCGGCCGCCGACGAATTCACCGAACGCCTCCGCAGCCGACCGCCACCCCTGGCAGTCGTGGAGGAGGTCACCGCGACCCGCGTGCCGGTGCGCGGGGGAACCGGCTTCTGTATCGACGACACGACCGTGCGGGCGGCAGGCCGCACCCTGGTGTCGCCGGACGTCGCGATCTGCGTCGATTGTCTTGCCGAACTCCGCGACCCGGCCGATCGGAGACATCGGCATCCCTTCATCACGTGCACGAACTGTGGCCCTCGCTTCACCATCGTGGAACGCATGCCCTACGACCGGCAGAACACGACACTGGCCGGCTTCCCGATGTGCGCGGCCTGCGCCGCCGAGTACCACAACCCGGCCGATCGGCGATTCCACGCGCAGCCGATCTCGTGCCACGACTGCGGACCGACCCTCGGTTTTGCCGGACCGGGCGATCCGTCCGACGACCCGGTCGGCGCCGCCCGGGCGCTGCTGCGCGCCGGCGGTATCGTCGCGATCAAGGGCATCGGCGGATATCACCTGGCCTGTGATGCCACCGACGAACACGCGGTGAGCACCCTGCGGGCACGGAAGCGTCGGGGCGACAAGCCGTTTGCCCTCATGGTCGCTGACCTCGATGCCGCCCGACGACTCGTCGCGCTCGATGACGCTTCCTGCCGTGTCGTGGCGGGCCCGCAGGCCCCGATCGTGATCGTCCCGCGCGCCGGTGAGCCGGTCGCGCCATCGGTCGCGCCGGGGAATCCGGACCTCGGCGTGATGATGGCCTACAGTCCGTTGCACGTGCTGTTGTTCGGGCTCGACGGTGACGAGCCCGGACCGCAGGTCCTGGTCATGACATCGGGAAACCTCGGCGGCGAACCGATCTGCTACCGAAACGCCGACGCCCATGATCGACTCGCGGGCCTTGCAGACGGGTTCCTGGAGCATGACCGGCCGATCGTCGTGCCCTGCGACGACTCGGTGGTGCGGGTCGTCGGCGACATGACGGTCCCGATCCGCCGGTCTCGCGGCTATGCGCCGATGCCGCTCGCCCTGCCGGTGGCCGCGCCGGCCGTCCTGGCGACGGGCGCGGACCTGAAGAACACCTGCGCGCTCGCGCAGGGCCGCTACGCGTGGCTGAGCCAGCACATCGGCGACATGGACGACCTGGCCACCATCGAGGCGTTCGGCGCCACGGAGCGGCATCTCGAGGCGGTCACCGGGATCGAGCCGGACCTGCTGACCGTCGACGCGCATCCCGGCTACCGATCCGCCGCGTGGGCGCGACGTCATGCGGGCGGGCGCGAGATCCGTACTGTCGGACACCATCACGCCCATGTCGCGGCGGTGATGGCCGAGCACGGTCTCGACGCGGCCGACAGTGTGCTCGGCGTCGCATTCGACGGCACCGGGTACGGATCCGATGGCGCCATCTGGGGTGGCGAGATCCTGCACTGCCGGTACAAGACGTATCAGCGGGTCGCACACCTGAAGTACGTGCCACTTGCCGGCGGCGACGCGAGCGTGCTGCGTCCGTACCGGATGGCCCTGGCGCATCTGTGGTCTGCGGGCATTCCGTGGTCGGACGGGCTGCCGGCGGTGCAGGCGTGCCCGGACGTCGAACGCCGCGTGTTGCGCCGGCAGTTCGAGACCGGCGACGGCTGCGTGCCGACGTCGAGCATGGGCCGGTTGTTCGACGCGGTCTCCGCCATCGCCGGGATACGGCAGGGCGTCGACTACGAGGCCCAGGCCGCGATCGAACTCGAAGCTGTGTCCCGGACGTCGGGCTGCGACGGGCAGACGTATCGGTTCGCGATCACCGACAGCGCAGTGACAACCGACGATGCGAGGACGGCCGACGGCGCCACGATCATCGATCCCGCACCGGTGATCGCGGCAGCGTGCTCCGATCGGCTCTCGGGCGTGGATCCCGGGGTGATCGGCGCACGCTTTCATGCCGCCGTGGCCGCGGCCGTGCTCGAGGTCGTCACCCGGTTCGGTGAACTGTCGGGGACGGTGGCGTTGACCGGAGGGGTCTTCCAGAACGCGCTCTTGCTGTCGATGACGCAGAAGATGTTGCTCGACAACGGGTTCGAGGTGATCACACACCGGCTCGTACCACCGAACGATGGTGGTGTCGCGTTCGGCCAACTGGTCGTGGCGAGTGCCGGCTGAGGCGAAGGAGGCAGGACTGATGTGTCTGGCGGTACCGGGCAGGATTCTGTCCATCGACCGGGTGGACGACACGCTCATGGCGGTCGTCGACTTCGGCGGACTCCACAAAGAGGCGTGCCTGCAATACATTCCGGATGCGGCCGTGGGCGACTACGTGATGGTGCACGTGGGCTTCGCCATCCAGCGGCTCGACGAGGAATCCGCGCTGGCGACACTCGCCGAGTTCGAGCATCTCGGCGTGCTGAACGAGGAGTTCGGTGACGGCTTCGCGCTCGCGGCCAAACAGGCCGGCGTCGCCGATCCACGTACGACCGATCCGGAGGTGGCCCCATGAAATATCTCGACGAATTCAGTGATCCGACGCTTGCCAGGCGATTGATCGACGAGATCCGCGCAACCACCGATCACCGGTGGGCGATCATGGAGGTCTGCGGCGGCCAGACCCATTCGATCGTCCGTCACGGGATCGACCAGTTGCTGCCCGACTCGATCGAGATGATCCATGGCCCGGGCTGTCCGGTCTGCGTGACGCCGCTGGAGGTGATCGACAAGGCGTTGGAGATCGCCTCGACGCCCGGCGTGGTCTTCTGCTCGTTCGGAGACATGCTCCGGGTTCCCGGGACGAGCCGAGACCTGTTCTCGGTGAAGAGTTCCGGCGGGGACGTCCGCGTCGTGTACTCGCCGCTGGATGCGTTGAAGATCGCCAAGGCGAACCCGGATCGCCAGGTGGTGTTCTTCGGCATCGGTTTCGAGACCACCGCACCCGCCAACGCGATGACCGTCTACCAGGCGCGTCGCCAGGGCCTCACCAACTTCTCGATGCTGGTGTCACACGTCCTCGTGCCGCCGGCGATCGCGGCCATCATGGAGTCACCGACCTGCCGGGTGCAGGCGTTCCTGGCTGCCGGACACGTCTGCAGTGTGATGGGGACCGCGCAGTATCCGCCACTCGCAGAACGATATCGGGTGCCGATGGTGGTCACCGGGTTCGAACCCCTCGACATCCTCGAGGGCATCCGCCGAGCGGTGCGCCAGCTCGAGGAGGGACGTCACGAGGTCGAGAACGCCTATCGGCGTGCGGTTCCGCCCGAAGGAAACCCGGCGGCGCAGGCGATGTTGGCCGAGGTGTTCGAGGTCACCGACCGCGTGTGGCGCGGCATCGGGATGATCCCCGACAGCGGCTGGCGACTGTCGCCGGCGTTCCGCGACTTCGACGCAGAATACCGCTTCCACGTGGACAATCTGCACGCCGAGGAGTCCGCCGTCTGCCGATCCGGTGAGGTCCTCCAGGGCATGATCAAACCTCACGAGTGCGCCGCCTTCGGCAAGGAATGCACACCCCGGCACCCGCTCGGCGCGACCATGGTGTCATCGGAGGGGGCGTGCGCCGCGTACTACCTCTACCGTCGGCTCGATCTGCCCGATCCCAAACCCGCGGCGGCCTCCCATGGCTGATACCCAGGTGGACATCGAGAACTGGGTGTGTCCGCTCCCGCTGCGGGATTCACCCACCATCGTGATGGGCCACGGGGGCGGCGGCGCGATGTCCCAGCAGCTGATCGAGCACCTGTTCCTGCCGTCGTTCGGGGCGGCTGCCGACGCGGGGATGGGAGACTCGGCCGTCGTCGACATCGGTGGCGCACGCCTGGCCTTCTCGACCGATTCCTACGTCGTGCGGCCGATGGAGTTCCCGGGCGGATCGATCGGCGATCTCGCGGTCAACGGGACGGTCAACGACCTCGCGATGGTCGGCGCCCGACCGGTGGTGCTGTCGACCGCGTTCATCCTCGAGGAGGGTACCCCGCTCGCCACCATCGCACGGGTCGCCGAGGCGATGGGAGCCGCGGCGCTCGCGGCCGGGGTGACGCTGGTGACCGGAGACACCAAGGTGGTCGACGCGGGCAGTGGCGACGGTATCTTCGTCAACACCGCGGGCGTGGGGCTGATTGGGCCCGGGATCGACATCGGTCCGCATCGGGCGAGAGTCGGGGACGCGGTGGTGGTCAGCGGCGACATCGGCGTGCACGGTATGGCGGTGATGAGCTGTCGGCAGGGCCTCGGGTTCGGGACGTCGATCCGCAGCGACACGGCGCCGCTGGCCGGTCTGGTGTCGGCGATGATCGAGACCGGCTCGGACATCCACACCCTGCGTGACCCGACGCGCGGTGGGCTGGCGGCGAGTCTCAACGAGATCGCGTCGTCGGCGGGAATCGGGGTTCTGCTGCAGGAGAAGGATATCCCGGTACCCGCGGCGGTCCGTGACGCATGCGGGTTGCTGGGCCTGGATCCCATGTACGTGGCGAACGAGGGCAAGCTGGTGGCCTTCGTGTCGCCCGAGGATGCCGACACCGTGGTGGCGGCCATGCGCGCACATCCGTTGGGTGCCGGCGCCGCGGTCATCGGCACCTGTGTCGGTGATCATCCGGGCATGGTGGTGGCGCGCACCGCGCTCGGCGGCACCCGCGTGGTGGATCTTCCGGCGGGTGAACAGCTTCCGCGGATATGCTGACCGACCTGTCGGGCGTGGAGACGTTCGCGCGCTACGCGTTCGCGCCGAACGAACTCGGATACTGCGGACCCGAGGACTTCGTCGAACTCATGCGTGGCGACCCGCGCCGCCTCGCCGAGCGCGCCGACGAATTCGAGGGCGCCTGGGCCTATCTGGCCACGCTGGCCGAGGCGATGGGGGATCGCCCACCGCTGCACCCGGAGCTGGTGCGGGCCTACTGGGTGGGCAATGCTCTTCTCGAGCAGGTGGATTCGGAAATGTTGCTGCACACCCTGCGGCAGGCGATCCGGGGTCCGGCGACCGGTTTGCTGGGGTCGATCGAGGCCATCGACAACCCGCCGGCGCACCACAACTTCCACGTCCTCGCCGTCTATCCCTGGATCACGTTGCTGCGCATCGACGCGACCACCCCGCTGTCGATCCTGCGCAACTGCTGTATCCGGCCCGGCCGGATCGAGTCGGTGGCCGGCGACGTCGTCGAGGTGTCCCGTCGTGAGCTGGTGTACGACGATGGCCGACTGGCTCTCGGCGATGCGACGGCCGGGCCCGCGCGTTGGCGACTGCCCGGCTACGAGATGATCGCCGAACCGGAGGTGGGTCAACACGTGTCGTTGCACTGGGACTGGGTGTGCGACGTGCTGACCGGGGCGGAGGTGCGGACGCTGAACGCGGTCACCGGGCAGGTTCTCGGGATCGTGAACCGGCATCTGAGGGGAGCGTGACCGGCGGCCCGGACCGGGTCGTCGCTGAAAACCGCCCGAGACAGGTGCGTCGTCGGCTGATCGCCGACCTCAGCCCTGACCAGGGTGGTTTTCAGTGGCTGGCCGATCGGACTGGTCGGCTCAGGGGGTGACCGGCGGCAACTTCTCGCACTGCGCCGGCACGATGAACACCGGGCGGTGACAATGCTTGAGGACACGCTCGGCGACGCTCGAATGCAGCAGGGCTTTTAGGCCGGACTCGCCTCGCGTGCCGGTGACCAGCAGGTCCACCTTGAGCGCGTCGGCCGCGGCGACCAGAGCGCCCCACACCGTGGACTCGACCTCGACGAGCGAGCCCTGTGCGCGCATGCCCGCGGCGGCGGCCAACTCGACTCCCCGGCGGTTGATGGTCTCCGACTCCTCCTCGAGCGCCTCGTCCACGCCGGCCTCGAGTTGGGTGTCGATGAAGGGTTGCATCCCGCCGGCGAGGGTGGACAGACGTGTCGGTGACAGTTCGCCCGGCTGCCACGCGGTGACGACGTAGGCGGTGTCGGCGCGGAGGAATTGGCCCGCGTAGCGGATGGCGCGGTCGGCGTTCGGTGAGCCGTCGTAGGCGATCATCAGGGTCTGGTGCGCAGTGCGTCCCCGGCCACCGTTGCCGTCGGACGTCGCGGTGGCGGGTTCGGTCGGGTCGGACCCCACGTCCATTGCCCCAGGTTACATGCCAGACTCGTCACATGGGCTCAACTGCGCGAGGGTGCGGCATTCGTGGCGTGTTGTCGATGATGGTGGTCGCGGTCGTGGCGTTCACGGCCGTGGGCTGCGCGAACGCGGAACCATCCGGCTCGACAAGCAGTTCGTCGTCGGTCTACAGCGTGGCCACATCCGGCTCGCCGGCGTCGTCGTCCGCGGTTCCTGTCGCTTTGGCTTGCGGCGCAGACCAACTCAACCGGATGACGCTGCGACAGAAGCTGGCGCAACTGATCGTCGTCGGCGTGACCGGCGCGGCAGACGCCCAGGCCATCGTCGATTCCGAACAGATCGGTGGGATCTTCGTCGGCAGCTGGACCGACAAATCGATCCTCACCAGCGGTGCGGCGACACGTATCTCGCGACGCAGCAAGATCCCGCTGATGGTGACGGTCGATCAGGAGGGCGGCCGGGTGTCGAGGCTGTCCGAGCTCGGGATCGACAGTCCGTCCGCGCGTGTCCTGGCGCAGACCAAGACACCCGCACAGGTTCGTGAACTGGCGGCGTCGATCGGCCGGCAGCTGCGTCGGCTGGGTGTGACGGTGGACTTCGCGCCCGACGTGGACGTCAGCAACGAGCCCGACGACGAGGTGATCGGCGACCGGTCGTTCAGCAACGATCCGGCCGTGGTCACCGAGTACGCACAGGCGTTCTCCGCCGGTCTCCAGTCGGCCGGCATCACACCGGTGTTCAAGCACTTTCCGGGACATGGTCACGGGTCCGGCGATTCGCATCTCGGCGTGGTGGTGACGCCGCCGCTGTCGTCGCTGGAGCAGAGCGATCTGGTGCCGTACAAGACGCTGCTGCGCGACCCCGGCAACGCGGCCGTGATGGTCGGGCACCTGATCGTGCCCGGTCTGACCGGTCCGGAAACCCCGGCCAGCATCAGCCCGAAGGCGATCGGCATGCTGCGGACCGGCAGGCCCTACGGCGGGCCCCCGTTCAACGGGGTCGTCTTCTCCGACGACCTGTCCGGCATGGCGGCGATCAGTGCGCGATATCCCATCGAGCAGGCAGCGCCGATGGCGATCCGCGCCGGGAGTGACATCGCGCTGTGGTTGTCGACGGATCGGGTGTCGTCGGTGCTCGACGCATTGGAACAGCAGGTGGCGACCAAGCGGCTCACCGAGCAGCGCATCGACCGGTCGGTGGTGCGGATTCTGCGGTCGAAGGGCGTGCTGACGTGCTGAGTGACGGTCCTCCGCCGCGGCCAGGGATTCAGATCACGCCGATGCGCCCGGAGCGACCGGCCCGTGGCCGTCGAACTCCGGTGGTGATCGGACTGTGGATCGGTGCGATCGTCCTGCTGGTCACCACCGCACTGATGGTGGCACTGCACCTGACCGAGATCCGCGTCGCGCTGGCGGTCGATCTGTCAGCCGACCGTCCGGAGGCGACCGGCGACGAGGTCGTGCGGGCGGTGAACATCGCGTTGGCCGCAGGGGCGGTGCTGGTCGCAGTCGTCGTCGTGACCGCTGTGTTCGGGTGCGCACGGATCTGGGACGGTCAGCGATCGGGGCGGGCGTGGCTGCTGGTCGCGGTCATCGTCAGCGCCGTACTGACGGCCGGGAGTGCGATCCTGATCGCGCCGTCGGCGCAAGCGGTGGCCGACGCCGGACTGTCGCAGCCGTTTCACTGGCTCGTGCCGGGCGTGGCGTGCGTAGTCGGTGCGGTCGCGACGACGATCGGCTACCTCGACACCCGCACGTGACCGTCGAGTCGGGCCACGATGCCCTCCGCGCTTCGGACCGCCGCCGCACACGCCGAGGTGGCCTCGGCGGACAGCAGCGGATGTGCACCCCGCGCGCGCCACAGACCCACCGCGTCCACCGCTGCGGCCCGCAGATCCATGGGATCCGAACGGGCGTCGAGGTGAAGACGGGAAGCCGGGTCGACCCCGTGTCCACCGAGGATTCGGACCAGCTCGTCGACCTGATCGGCCGGGAGTGCCGTGCCGCCGGAGCGCAGAGCGTTGAGCAGACGCAATTCCCGGAACCCGTGGACGTCGGCGAGAGCCCGACGGACCGAGGCGCGTAGGTCGGCGGCCCCGGCGCCACCGGTGCGGGCCAGGACGTGATCGAGCGTGACCAGCACCGAATGCGCCTTGAGCTGATCGGCGCGTTGGCCGAACGCGACATCGATCACCTCGCTGAGTTCGAGCAGACCGCTGCGTTCGACGAGCTCGGCGGCCAGCTGTGTCGACGTCGTGGCGCCGAAGCGGATCAGGGTGACGCCCAGGCGGATACCGAAGACACCGAAGCGGTCCGCCAGCTTGCGTCGGACGGCGGGATCGATGTGCGGCAGCAGGTCCGGGCGCACGAAGCGGTCGACGGTCAGCAAGGCCGACTCCAGGTCGTGGCCGGGCACGGCGGCCAGATCGGTCAGCGCGCGGAACTCGATCTCGCGCATGGTCCGGGCGCCCAATGCCAGCAGGCCGGCCACCGGGACGACCGCCTGACACAGTCCGGTGCGCGAGAGTTCGCCGGCGAACCGTCCGGCGATCTCGTGGGCCGACAGCATGGCGTCCATCCGTCCCGCGCCGAGTTCATCGGCGCGGGACACCACGCCGATCACGCCGAGTGGCCCGGAACCGCCCCC
Organism: Gordonia sp. LMA484; assembly: GCF_058129505.1. Taxonomy (NCBI): domain Bacteria; kingdom Bacillati; phylum Actinomycetota; class Actinomycetes; order Mycobacteriales; family Gordoniaceae; genus Gordonia; species Gordonia sp. LMA484. The sequence goes on along the minus strand of NZ_CM176700.1, from coordinate 4,804,926 downwards.
GATCGAGGTGGCGATCCGGCGCAGCATGGCCGTGTCGGCCGCGGTCAGGGCGCGCATGAGGTAGACGACCGCATCCACGCCGGATTCGCCGTTGTCGGGCGCCAGTAACCGGATGGTCGACGCCGACAACTCCGTCGACAACGACGCCGTGCCCGGCGTGTCCACGATGGTCCGCGACCCGAGGGCACTCGCCGGCCACCCGACGTCGAGGTGATCGACCCGGTCGGCGGTGAGGCCGCCGAAGTCGAATCCGAGGCGTCCGTCGGTGCGGGTCACCGGGATCGGCATCGACGTCCCGTCATCGATCGCAGCGGTCACCGACGCGATCCGACCCTGGTGATACCAGGTGACGACACGCGTGCACTCGGTGGCGTCGGTCGGCGCGATATCTTGTCCGACAAGGGCATTGAGAAGTGTCGACTTGCCGGCTTTGAGTGATCCGGCCAGAGCGATGCGGATGGGCTCGGCAAGCCGTGCGGCGCATCGGTCGAGGATCTCGACGGCGCCGCGATCGGGTGAGACGACGTCGCGGGCCGCAGCGATGAACGCCGCTGCCTGCTCGAGATCGGTCATCGCGCCGTCACCTGCGCCGCGTCCAGCCGGTCGGCCGCACGGCGCAGTGCGGCGACGTTCCCCAGCTTCGACTCCACCTGGGTGACCCGCGATTCACGTTCCGAATCGGCCAGCGCCGCAGCGGATTGCGCCGCGCTCAGTGACTCCGAGATCGATCGCGACGTCTGTTCGGCCACGATGGTGAAGTGATCGCGCAGCACCCGCTGGATCACGCGGAGCCGGTCGCGGGATTCCTTGCCGACCTGGAAGCTGACGTCGTCGGTGAATCCTCGGACGGCGACCTTGGCCCGGGCGCGTCGTTCGGCCACCTTCGCCTGTTTGTCGTCTCGGTACGCTTTGCTGCCCAACAGCACTCCGGCGCCGATCGACACCGGATTGATCAGCGCCATACCCATCATCGTGGAGATGAGTCCGAACATCAGGACGCCGCCGTAGGACCCGCGCATGCCCACGAGGAGTTTCTGGGTGATGCCGGTCCGCCCGGTGTCGAGGTCCGCGAGATCGGCGACGGGGTCGAACACACCGTCGAGATCGGCGATGTCGATGTCGGGGAGCCAGTCGTGGCCCGCCTCGGCGAAATGTTCCGCCACACGCTGCGCCAGCCACACCGAGCGCTCGTGCGCCCAGACGAAGTTGTCGCCGACGACGCTCGCCGTCTGTTCGGCCAACCATTCGCCGAACCGGTCCCAGTCCGTGCCCGGGTCGCTGTCGTCGATGGCGCGTTCGGCCTCTCGGGTCACCGCACGCAGTCGATCCCGCAGATCATGATCGATGTCGGCGGCGAGGTCGCCGATGCCGTCGGCCAGGGTCTGCTGCCACTGGGCCGACTGCTTACGCATGGCCTCGGCTTTCGCCTTGGCCTCCTGCAGTCCGGTGACCGCCCGTCTGGCGGTCTCCTCGCTGCGCAGGCCGGCGAGTTCGCTGCCGAGAGTGAGAGCGAGATGTTCGGAGACGACTCGTAGATCGGTTGCGACGGCTCCTCGGGCCGCCTGCTGTGCGGTCGGCACCACGTGCTCACGGAGATATCGGTAGAGCTCGACGAACCCGGCCTCGGCGTTGAGTTGCTCGTCCTGGAGCCGCAGTGCGTGAATCCGCAGCGTCGACGACAACGGCAGGATGGGGATGTCGAGGTCCTTGCGCCGCAGATGTTCCCGATTCGCCTGTTCGATCGCGCGCCAGTGCGGATACAGGTCGATCTTGGTGAGCAGACACGCGACCGTCGGGCACAGGCCGACGACCTGCTCGAGGAAGCGCATCTCCGGCTCGGTGAACTCCTGACTGGCGTCCGAGACGAACAACACCGCGTCGGCGCCTGCGACCATCCCCAATGTCGCTGCGGCATAGGGATGACCGTGTCCACCGACGCCGGGCGTGTCGACCACGACGAGACCGTCGGCGAGCAGTGGGCCGGGCGCGGCGATCTCCAACCGGGCCACCTCCCGCCCGCCGGCCCGACTCGCTGTCGGCGTGACCGAGGTGATCTCGGCCAGCGGGATACCGATCGTGTCCTCGGTTCCGCCGACGACGAGATGCGCTGTGGGTTCGGTCGCGTGGCTGATCACCGTGGGCACCGCGGTGGTCTCGTCGTCGCCGACCGAACAGACCTCGAGGTTGAGCAGTGCGTTCACGAACTGGCTCTTGCCCTGCTTGAGTTGCCCGACCACGACGATGCGCAGTCGTGGATCGATGAGCCGTGTGCGCGCCCCGGCCAGTCGCGCCACCAGGTCACCGCGTCCGTTTTCGTCGGCCATGGCGCTCATCTGGTCGAGCAATTCGGGCACGTTCGTCGTCATGGTGTCCTCACGGTATCGGTGAGTGGGCCTCAGCCGCCGAAGATGCCGCCGTGATGGTCGGCCGATTCGGTCGTGGTGGCGTCTGTGTGGGTGTCGGTGTGATCGTCGAGGCCGCCGCCGAGTCCACCGCTCAGGCCACCGGCCAGACCTCCGGTCAGATCGGAGGTGAGCCCGCCGGCGGTGTCCGCGGTGCCGCCGAGGACACCGTCGACCGCACCGCCCGCGGCGCCGCTCACCGAACCGTCGGCGGCTGCGCCGGTGTCCACGTCGGTCTGGTCGGTCACCTCACCGGACGCATCCGCGCCGCTGTCGACGGCCCCGGAGCCGGTGAGGTCCGACACCGGCCCGGTGACCGCGGCGCCGAGTCCCGCCGAACCGTCGCTGTGGCCGGTTCCGGTCAGATCGCCGCCCAGCTCTCCGGTCAGGGCGCTCGACTGGTCGACTGCCCCGGACAGCCCGCTGTTCAGTCCCAGCCCGTCGTGCAGGCCGAGGTCGTCGGTCGCTCCGGTGACGGTGGTGCCGAGATCTCCACCGCCGGCTCCTGCTCCGCTCAGCCCGAGGTTCGCGGCCAGGCCGTGATCGGGTGCGGTGATGTCGAGCGCGTGGTCGATGGGTCCGGTAGCCGTGTCGAGTCCCAGTCCACCGGTCAGGCCGCTGTCGCCGGTGAGTCCCAATCCGCTGGTGATGCCGGCGTCGCCGGTGAGTCCGAGACCGGTGTCGAGCAGTCCGTCCGACTGCAGATCCGCCGCCGACGTCAGCGCCCCGCCGACAGAGACCGGGCCGGTGGCCGAGATGCCGTGCTCACCGATGCCCAGGGTCGGGTTGACCAGTGCGTCGACCTGTCCGGTGACCAGCGTGCCCAGCCCGCCGGCCGACTGCAGACCGGCGTCGAGCGTGGCGGTGATGCCGTCGGTGGTCGAGGTATCCAGATCGAGTGCGGTGCTCAGCGTCGAGGTGACCGCCGCACCGAGGTCGGTGCCTGCGGCCAGCTGCCCGGCCAGGTCGCCGCCGAGATCCCCGGAGAACGCGGCGCCCAGTACCGCGCCGAGCGAGCCGCCCAATTGCGCGCCCACGTCGCCCCCCGCACCCAGTGCCGTGGACAACACCGCTCCGAGATCGCCGGTGGCGCCGGTGACCGCATCACCGGCGAGGTCACCGTCGAGCGCGGTGTCCAGTGCACCGGCGAGATTCGCGACCAGGCCGCCATCGACGCCCAGCGCGGCACCCAGATCGGCGGCCAGCAGCTGGCCGACGCTGACACCGGACACTGCACCGAGAAGACCGTCCACCCCGGCCGCGGCGCCGAGCATGCCGCCCAGCGAGGCGCCGAGTGCCGCCGCGACGTCGCCGCCGGCCGCGCCGACGGCGCTCAGTCCGGCCGCGAGGTCCCCGGTCAGTCCACCGTCGAGAAGGGCACCCAGGTCCGAGCCGACAACACCGCCTGCGTCCAGGACGCCGGACAAGGCGGCGCCCAGGTCCGCGCCAGCCTCCGTGCCGAGGGAGCCAGAGAGCACCGTCGACAGCGACGTGTCCAGTCCGGCGCCCGCCGAGAGCAGCCCGTCCAGGGTCGCGCCCGCGGCACCGTCGAGCGCGACACCGAGTGCACCGCCCAATGCGCCGCCGAGATTCGCCGCGATCTCACCGCCGGCACCCAGCGCGGACGACAGTGTGGACCCGACCGCGGCCTCCAGGTCGCCGCCGGCGCTCAGCACTGCGTCCAAACCGGTGCCGAGGGCTGCATCGAGGGCCGCGGACAGGCCCGCCTGGGCGCCGCCGCCGACGCCGAGTGCCGCGGCGATGGCGCCGCCCATGACGGCGCCGAGTCCTGCGCCGCCGGTCAGCGCGATGCCGCCGACGGCTGCTGCGCCGCCTGAGAGCACTGCGGTCAGTGCGGTCCCGAGTTCTGCGGCCGCGCTGCCGCCGGCGCCGAGGCCGGCGCTCAGCGCACCCGACAGGGTGGCGCCGAGCTCACCGGACAGTGAGCTGATGGCTTGGGCGTCGAGCAATCCGGACAGCGCGGCCTCCACGCCCCCGGCCGCGGCGAGAGTTCCGTCGAAGGCGGCGCCGAGTTGGGTGGCCAGTGCGGCGTCGAGGCCCAGTGCGCCCGAGAGGACGGCCGAGACGGCACCGCCCGCGCCCAACCCGGCCGACAACGCCGCAGCGAGGTCGGCTCCCAGGCTTCCGCCCGCGCCGACCGTGGCCCCGAGCAGGCCGCCGAGCGTCGCGCCGAAGGCCCCGGCCGCGGAGCCGCCGAGTTCGAGTCCGGATGACAGGATGGCGGCGAGGCCTCCCTGGACGCTTCCGGCCACGGCGAGTACACCGTCGACGGCGGCCGCGAACTGTTCGATCAGCGCGCCCTCGGCGCCGATCGCGCCGGCGAGGGCTGCGGCGACCTGGCCGCCCATGCCTGTACCCACCTCGAATCCACCGGCGATCAGGCCGTCGAGTGCGGCACCGAACGCCGCGCCGAACGTAGCCGCGACGGTCCCGCCGACGGCGATACCGGACGCCAGTGTCGCGCCGAGAGCGACCGCGAGCTGCCCGGCGAGATCGAGCTCGC